>NZ_KB849999.1:477381-478001 GCF_000369405.1 Acinetobacter sp. ANC 3929 | reverse complement strand
TAATGCAAAAATTAGTAAAGCAAGCTGTAAAAGCAAGAGAGTTTCAAGCAACTTTCCCAAATCTGTATAACGAGTTAATACGTATTAGGGATGTAATATTGAGGCAACTGGTCAACCTGCTAACTGAAAAATATAAAGAAAGAAAGTCACTACCTATTGAGCAAATCAAGATTGAAGTAGAGATAATTGTCTTTGGCAGACAGTTACTCAACCATGTAATGGGATATTGTCAAACAAGGCAATTAGTGGATGAAGATATATTTTTGTTAAACCATTTACTTCAACCAGATGAACTAACATCAATATTTGAAGAACTTTATTGCATATTTTGGGAAAACATCAAAAGTTATGAAGAATGGACACAATTCCCCAATTTTTCGACAAACCTCAAACGTATTTTGAACGAAAAGTATTTCTTACCTGACTTGTTACCATTCTGGGATATTAAATCTCTATTTTTGGATTATCTTAAAATTTATATTGAATATCATAATTTTAAGAATAGCAAAGATATAAAAGGCACAAATTGATGTGTGCTGAAAAAACAGGAGGTTTTAACTTGGTAAACTAAACACACTCATCAGGAGTTTACCATGAGCAAGAAACACAAGACTTACACC
>NZ_KB849999.1:476836-477371 GCF_000369405.1 Acinetobacter sp. ANC 3929 | reverse complement strand
GGATCAAACCCTTGGATGAGTATTTGCTTTAATAATTCAATGAATTTTTTATCAATAGGCTCATACCATCCATGATACAGAGTGCCTTTGATCTTACGATAAGCCTGCACATAGTTGTGTTTTAAGATTTGTTTTACTAATTCAATTTCTGAGAATATTTTCTCAGCTTCAGGATTTGATCGAATTTCATATTGGTTATATTCAGTGTTGAAATCTAATAAGTAATCCAATGCCAATGAGCTTGAATGCTGATCGTCTGCTGCATTGAAGCATTCTTCATACATTGAATTGAGTAAAGACTGTTGCTCTTCCAATGGTGCTGTAATCTGAATGGGCTGATTAGATGAATCAGTATCAGTTATTTCAGTCTGCTGATTTAGAAAGTGTTCAGGTACTTGTGTTAAGTATTCATGTGCTAAAGCAGGTGTTTGATTATTACTCATAAGATAGGATGATTGATTCATAATAATGAACTTCTCTGTACGTAATTACACCTAACAATTTGTTAATTAAGTCAATTTATATAATAATTAAT
>NZ_KB849999.1:385913-471406 GCF_000369405.1 Acinetobacter sp. ANC 3929 | reverse complement strand
CAAGTTAAAACCTCCTGTTTTTTCAGCACACATCACTTGAGCATCATTTTAGATGATTGTGCAAATTCACTTGAAGTACTCAAAAGAGCTGATGCAATTCTTACTGCGCTAATCAGCCTGATTTACTACGATAAAATTTTTGAAACAAAGATCAACAAGGGTAACATCCAGCAGTTTGAATCAGCGAATTATTCTAAATTTATGCTAAGTGAAATTCACGGCTCTGCAAACCAAACTATAATTGAGAATGCTATCAATCAAGATCGTCGCAACTCAATCAATCATACAGGCATGGATTATTTTTCCGATTTGTTCCAAACGCTTTATGAATTACTTGAAAATGATAAAGATATAAAAACCATAAAGCCTAAAAAAGCAACAATATTTATCACTTGTGGTATGAGGGACATACTTTATGAACATACATTTAGTAAAGCAAGTCTAAGTAAAGGTCTAAATGATATGGTGAAAAATTTATCACCAGAAAATTTATATGAGATCATCAATCTGTAAGGATGCAGACAACTTAACAGTCCGTATGATATACCAGTATCATCAAATTTATGGGTTTAACATCACTTACAAGCATCTAAAGAATATGGGTAGATTTATTTTTTTACAGTCTGCCCATAATTATGAATCGATAAAATCTCATAAACAGAATGTATAAGATCAAGAAAACTCATCCAAGATGAAAGTAAAGATAAGCAACAGTAAAAAACCAAATACAACAGACCATTCAAGCATAAGACCAAAGTGGATATTTGCAAAATTCCCCACCTTAAAATCAGTTTGGAATTCTACTAGAAATTTTCTTTCAACTAATATGATGTCCAAATAAGTAAAAAGATGTCTCTTTAGATATCACCTAATCCAATGTTTGATGAGGGGTAGGTTGAGGGGTAAAATCATAGATAAAAAACAAGCCCTTGTAAAAACAAGGGCTTATTTAAATATTTGGCGGAAGCGGTGGCAGTCACATTAGAATGGTAGTTTACTGATAAATATATATAAAATATTTTAAATTTAATTTTTTACTACTATTTTTACTACAAAAAATTCAACTTATAATTTTGGCATTTAATCCATCAAAATTATTTTTATGAATTGACTTGATGATTGTACATTAAAAACTCATCACTTGCCTCTTAACTTGTTCTAAGATCATTTGGCCATAAAGTACAGTATAAGTTCATCTAGGCTATATTGAGCCTAAACAAAGTCCTGCAAACACTAGACACAGTTTAAGTTCAACATTTCGCGACTGGTCAGCTGATAAAACTGATTACCCTCGTGAAGTCTGTGAGGTACTTGCACATAAATTACCAGATGAGGTTGAAGCTGCTTATCTACGTGGGGCATATCTTGAAAAACGGAAAGGTCTGATGGCTGATTGGGCTGGATATTGTTGTTTACCTTAAAGAATGATGCAATACGTAAGACTTGTATTTAATAAGCTCAAATAATAATCTTATCTTTTAAAATATTTATAGTAGAGAGAACATGTCGATACAAACTATTAGCAGCACCATAACTAGACTAAACAAAGAGTTAGCTGATATTACTCATCGAATGAGCTTAGAACAGAAAAAGGCAGCGGATAGCACTTCCAAAATTTTACAAATTCAAAATTCTATAGGTAAAACAACTAGTCCTAGCACCCTCAAATTAAAGCTATCTGAAATTAATAGAAAAGAACAAGAAAATGCTCGTATACAATCGAAACTTTCAGAATTACAAAAAAAGAAAACTGATATTGATAACAAACTTTTGAAAGAGAAACAGAATCTTATAAAAGCTGAAGTTCTTGAAAGAAAAAAATTAGATGCTTTATCTAAAAAGCAGCAAAAAGATGAAATTGAACATCAAAAGAAATTAAAACGCGAAATTGATGCTCTTAAAGCTTCAACTCAATATATTAGCAATGTTTCTGTGTCATCAATTGATAAAGCATCTGAGGTTGAGCCAGAATATGATTTGTTTATTTCACATGCTTCAGAAGATAAAGAAGATTTCGTTAGGCCCTTAGCTGAGACATTACAGGATCTCGGAGTTAAAGTTTGGTATGACGAATTCACTTTAAAAGTTGGAGACAGTCTACGTAGAAAAATTGATAGTGGTCTTCGAAATTCCAAATACGGTACCGTAGTTCTTTCCACGGACTTTATAAAGAAAGACTGGACAAACTATGAGCTTGATGCGTTAGTTGCTCGTGAGATGAATGGGCATAAAATGATTTTGCCAATTTGGCATAAAATTACTAAAAATGATGTTCTAGAGTACAGTCCTAATCTAGCTGATAAAGTTGCAATAAGCACTACTATGTATAGTATTGAAGAAATTGCTCACCAGTTAGCTGATGTCATTTTAACTAAATAAACATTCTAAGAATTAAAAAGTGACTGAAAATTAGTATATTTTCTAATTTTCAGTCACTCCTCTGAAAAAAATTAATTTGTACTAGCCTCATAAAAAACAATATAAAAAGCTATATCGCTGTAATCATTTCTGAAGAACCTGTACCTGATTCAAGTTATGAATCTGTTTTGACTTGTTTTCATTTCCATAAAATTCCTCAACAAGATCTAATCCTTCCTCTACTCTAATTTCAAAACTGGCATTACCATAGCCTTGCCGAGCAACATGGTCCAACGCCTATTGATAAAAACCCGCTACCTTGCTTTGCCATGTCAATCAATATACAGCCACACTTGTAGATAATATACTTAAACAAACTACCATTATAATTTAGAGATTATTCATGCTGTAAGGTAAATGACTAGGAATTATTCTGTATTGAATATCCCTAGTCATTTTTAGTTTTACTATATTATGCTGATTGAAGTTCATACCCCTCTGCTGCCTGACCAGGCCAGAGTTCATAGAAAACATTCGGCATCGTAAGCCCTCCATGACGAGGACTACTTGGAATGCCAAGTGCACGGGCCGCTGCAATACTAAGCTCTCCAATCCTGTTCTTTGGACCACGATCCGCAACCACACAATCTACTGAGTTGCCGTTATAAGTAACTCTCGCTCGGCAACCTCGCACAATGCCTTTCGTTTTTTGCACTACCAATGGCGGCACCACGATATAAGGAACTGTTTCAGCATCCACATAGGCAGTAGGATCACTCATTGATTTTCCGCTATGTCTGTACCAAGTCATTGAAGCAATGATTCCATTGGGGAAGACTTTTGGTTCATTGTCACTGTCTAATATCACAATACTACGCGCCCATGATTTAGCGCAGATCACCTTACCATTGGTAATTTTCATCCCACCATTAGCCAAAAATTCGCTACCAGAATCGTTGATGGTGTAGGCAGGTTGTTTACCATTTTGACCATTTGCTCCATCAGCATCAATATCTGCATCAGCAGTAAAATATACTCGTCCCTCTTCATCCTCATAAATCGTACAGACGTAGCCCTCATTAGAAATATTACCTAGAACTTTCATATTGCCCTTTTTATAAAATATAATGAGATTCCTCATTATTAGTTTGGAAATATTTTATCAATAGTGAATTAGATATAAACTATAAATTGCAGTCTATATAAAGTCTCTTTGAGATTTATCAATCAATTGAACTCTCTCCATCAGTGCAATTATCCTGCTCAATTTCCATATCTACTTCAAAAAAATCAATTGGTTCTACAAATGCACTATGAACAAATCCATCTATCTGACCATCACCTACTAAGTCCGCACGTCCCCATTCAAAACTTTCCCCCTCAAATTTATCAATATTAATTAACGTACCTTCTTTCAGTGTTTCTAGTACATCAAAATCTAAACTTGGGCCAGATCTTAAAAAAAGGCCATCCCGCGCTAATATTTTATATGTTTTCATTTCCAATTTCTTGGAAGTTGCCCAACCACTTTCCACAGCATCAACTAACCATTTAGGAGCATTTTTGGATAAGCCTCCCTCTCCCCAAATGGCTTTACTTCCAAAGCCGACATGAATTTTATCTGCGCCCATATAACCTACACCAGCGCCAATTCCTGTTGCTCCTAATCTTGCAACGGCAGTTACAAAAGCTTTATAAATTTTCAAGTCACTGTTATCTGTAAATTTTAATACTTTATTCCCTACCCAAAGTTGTAAGTCAGCCGCATTTCCAAGATCATGTCGAGTAGAGCCTGTTCTTTTTGAACATGTTCCTTTAGCACATTGCCCTCCCGATGTAACACAAATTTTATCTACTTTCACCTCGTGTGCTGCCAGTAACAATATCTTTTTAAGATTATTACTAATAGGTAGCGTCCTGATTCCTGAAGTATCTTGTACGAATTCTGCCATTTTAAGTACCTTATTAAAAGTAAATTAATTGTTTATCCAAATAAAACACTAATACATCACTCAATCTTATTATTTTTATTTTCTCTAACTCAGCTTTACAATTCTTAATCTCAATATTAATTTAATTTATAATATCATTATATTTCATATAGACTCGATTAGAAAAAACAACTAACCAAGACAAAAGAATTGATGATAAAAATAAAAAAGTCAACATTAAGTTTTGTTTATTTAGAAAAAATTCAAAGTAAGTAGGATGTTTACTTAACTCATTAACTAGATAACCACTAAAAAAAATTGATACTCCTTTAAAAATAATAGAAAAAGCTGCTCCATCTTTTTCTGAATAGGGTGAAAAAAGCATAGCAATAAACCAGCCAATAAGAAGACCAAAAATGACTATTATAAAATTCTCAGATACACTGTTACATGAATTAAATAAATCTCTATAGAAACGATTACTATATAAATATAAGAAACTATCGTATTTATATATAAAATCACTACAAGAATACTTGTAACACAATCCAAACAAAACAAAACAAAACAAAATATCAAACCAAAAACATTTGTGAAAAAAATCAAAAACTTATGTTTTTCTTCATCTATACCAAAAAACTTAAATAATATATAAAACATTACCTAAACTCCTATTTTTATAATTTAATTTCTTATTTTTAAAAATTTCACTTTCAGAATATTAATGAATTGAATGATTTTCAATTTCTTTACGCTTTGATAGTTCTGATAGTGTATAATCAACCTTAGATTTTTCTCGAATTTTCTTATACACCTCCCATTCAAAAGGAGAAACCTCATTAATTAGTTTACTTTTATCTGGATTATTCTTTCTTGTTTTTTCATTTCCAACTATGAATTCATAAGCAGTCTTGGCACCTAAAGTAAATAAGGCAACTTTCTTTTCATCACTCATCTCAAAATCTAACCAATGATAGTCCTCCAAATCATTTTTGGAAAACCAGTTCTTAGGCTTAATTTTTTCAATCAATGATAATTTTTTTCTTTCGAACTTTTCAGAAGTATCAATATAGGCAATTAACTTTTGGTAATCAGTATTTTGAAATAAAAAACTATAATCTGATGTATGACGTGCTGTATCAAAAAGTGCCCCAACAAAATCCCCCATACTTTCCATTTTTCTAGGTTCATTTCGGTCGACACCAAGTTTTACTCCAAAAGTTGGACATAGAGGTATCCTGTCTTTTCTATGAAAAACATCTATTGGAAAGTTGGATACAATGCCACCATCAACAAAATGCACAGAAGTGGGTATTTCACCCTCGTATCCTGTTAAAGTCTTCCAACAATTTTTATTATCTTTTGGAATATCTGGTACGACCAAAGGTTGAAAAAATAAAGGTATAGACATCGAAGCCCTAACAAATTTTGCTGGAAGAGCTTTTGCTAACGGGTTTTCCCAATATAAAGCAGCCATCTTAGGAAATATCACTTTTGTCTGCGTTGTGATATCCGCCGAAACTATTGCTAATTCATTCTTTTTAAAGTTTTGAGTAAAATATTCTTGCTCATCACTTTTTCTAGCTGGATCCCTAATTTGAAGATTATCGGGATTGATTAAGTTTTGTAAAAGATCGTTGGTAGTGGTAACGCCATGCTCCTTTAGCTTTTCTCCCAACCATTCCTCAAATGCTTTTCCAGGATTAATGCCCAATTTTGCTTTTGAAAATTTACCCTCTGCCCATAAAAGCCCAATTTTAGGCAACATGGCAGTCCAAATATTATCTTTCGTTTTAATATCGTCTACCAATCCTTTTGCAAACACTCCGCCATCCACAAAACTCTTCATATCCATTTCATTGAATATTTCCAATATCTTTTGGCTCTTCAAACTGTCAGGTTTGCCTAAGGCTGCTAAAAATAAAGCATTAATAGCTCCAGCAGAAGTTCCAGCAATATTTAAAAAGCGTATTCCTGCCTGCTCAAGTGTATAGGTGTATCCTATTAAGGCAATGCCTAAAACACCTCCGCCCTCTAAGACAATATCAATATATTGATTTCCATCTTTGTCAGTAATATCAGATATGGGATTGTTTCTAATTCTCGCCCTGATCTCTTCGATATAGCCTGTGTTATCTTTTCCATTACCGTTTATTTCTTCATTCTTTTTTATCAAGTCCATAAGAGACATCGTTTTCCCCTTTATGATTATCAAATAGCAAACTTACAACAACTCATGTTGTTTGATTTCTTCTTACAAATATAAATATCTTTTAATAAAAAAAATTCTTTTAAAGGTATTTTTTTAGATTTTCAGATAACTGGCTATTAAGCAGCTCTCCCATCAACCAACAATATAACTATTACTATTCATTCTTTAGATAGGCTAACAAAATTTTTTTATAGTGAAGTAATTTTAAAAAATTAAAAGTGATATCTTGAATATTTATATTTCATCTGAATTTACTTTATTCTTTAAATTTCACAAAGTTATAATAAAGGAAAATTTAATGTTTTCGCAGAAAAAATAATCAAGAAATATTCAATAGCATTACTGTGTCTCATCATTACATTACTAATAATTTTCTATGTGACCTACTTTAATCAGCAACGGTATTACGATATTCAGGAAAAAAATAGGATGGGTGGATTTGAACTTTTATTGGAAGCCAAATCTGAAACAAATAAAGTTTGTCTTAAATACTCTACCCAACGGGACTGTTATCAAAATTTCGTTAAAAGTCTTGAACAACTAAATCCAAGAGGTTCTGTTCAACTTACAAATTCCGAACACCAAGTTATTCAAGTCTGGGACAACGAAAGGCATAAAGATGATAGGGAAAATATCTCTGTATCCAAAACTTTTACTGAGTTTGATAGCAAGCCTGTAGTTACCCTTTCCAAGCTAACGCGCCACCAGAATCTATATAAGTCTTCCTTTAATGCTATGTTCTTCTCAGTACTTGATTATTCTGAAGCACTCCATGCACGTGTTAATGGTCTACCCTCTCCCTTTGGTGAAATGACTCCATACACTTTTGCCAAGTATGTGGCGTGGGGGCGTTTTTATCCGATACTCCCAATCTGGATAATTGCCTTAGGTTTACTGGGCTATATCCTTACCCTCCTGTTTAAGAATATCGGATTCAACCATTCAATTAAAAATCTTCAAGAGGAAATCATCAATAAAGAAAAAACTCTTAAAAGCATGCATGATGAAAGTGAGTTGATAAAAACAGACTTTAGCAAACTTCTTAAAGAATCTACTGAAAATCTTAAAATTCTTAATCATGAAAAGCTAGAATATACAAATAAAATCAATACCCTGGGCTTGGAACTAAATGAAATCCATCAAGATAGGATTGCTTTGTTAAATAAAATCCAGTCTTTTGAAACGCAAAACAGAATTAACACTGAAGAGAAAGAAAGGCTACAAAAGTCCCTAGAACATCAAAGAAATATTCTAGAAAGGTTAGACAAGCAAAATAAGGATTTAGAGCAGAATATCTCTAATAACAGTAGCTTTATGGAAGAGTTTAACTTAGCAAAAAATGAGTTGGCTGCTTTGGAAATTCTTTATGCTGCCAGTAAAAACACAGAACTAGAGCTCTCTAAAAAACTGGATGGCCTAAATCAGGAAATGTCTAATTTAAACAATAAGCTGGTCACTTCAGAATCCCAGAAAGATGCGATGATTAGTAAGGTGGATAACAAAGAGTCTGAGTTAAAAGATTATCTGGAGTATGTTTCAGATATGGAGAATCAATTCAAACTACAACTGGAAACAAAAAATCAGGAAGTGGAAGTGTTAAAGTCTGGAATACTTGATCTACAGTCTCATAAAGCAGATTTGCAATATGAGCTTGATAAACTTTCAGGTACAGATATTTCATCCAGAAAAATCTACAATATCCTAATAAGTAATCCTGATCTGCCTAAAAGCAAAAGTTATGAGTACTCAGAGCCTGAACATCATTCTAAAGCATATCTGAAATCCATACAGAGCTCTTTTAATAGTCAAAAAAATAATAAAATTGGTAACTTAATTACAGATCTACGGGGCACAAAATTTAACTCTAAAACGCCCAATACGCTACGTATCGTTTATAACTACGCTGTCAGTCCGGATATTACCCGTTCTGGATATGGCCTAGTTGCTGTAGAAAAGGAACATGGCTACGCTGCTTACTTGCACTTAACCGCGAGAGATCCATCAGAGGCAATGTTGGCAGCCAAGGCGATTCAAACATACTGTTCTATATTCAAAGGATACCGAATCATTCCTTTAAATGATTAACGTCTATTCAATATTAAATAATATTAGAAAATCCGCTCTGTACAACAGGCCGATTCAAATGTTTCAATTGAGATGTAGTAGGACTATATTCATGTCTATGTAAGTTCTCGGTGACGAATCATTGGTAAAATGAGTTAAGCTTTAAAGAGGGTTATGAACTGATGAAAAAGAATGCTGCCCCTAGAGGAATCTCAGGAAGAACCAGACATCGACAACCTAATGAAGATTGTGGAAGAGTCAATACCTGTCTACAAGGCATGTAAGTCACGAGTAGATGCTGTGTAGCAAGCATTAAATGAAATATTCAAGGAGTAGCTGTAAAAGTAATAAAATGACTAAGTAAAATTTCTACAGACTTTATAACCAATTACAAATTTTGAATTCTTAAAAAATCATTTTAATTTTTAGGGCAATATGGATATCCAACCAAGTTTACTCAGCTTCATTTTTGCAGGTTCCAGCAAATGGCGACTCAGCTATACATTTCCTGAGCTGGTTCTGGAACTAGATACCAAAACGGTAAATCTTAATCCTGAACAAGTGCTAGAAACACATATCCAGAAAGGCTGGATATGGTCATCATTAACGCTCAAAACCGTTGATCAAAACTTTCAGTTCAAAGGTATGTTCAACACACAAGCTGAACAGCTTCAAGCTGAAATCCGGAATGATGCAGAATTCCTGAGAAATAAAAGAAACGCAGAACAGATCAAGGAAACCTTAAAACCGTACTTACGGGAATATCACAATTTTATCCAGCAAAATATTTACCTATCCCATCGCCTCAGCAAGCTGTTTAGGTCAGATTTATCACAAAGATCAAAAGTCTCTGTTGAACAGTTTAACAGCCTTATTCAAAGGGATAGTTCTTTTGCATTTGAGCCACCCCTACAGAATCTGTTTGAGCGATTGCGGCAGTTTATTGAATTGCCAGTTGAGGCAAACTATGCCATTGATGCAAAGAATAAGCGTTTTGTTGAAAGTGAGTTAAAGGTATTTAAGCAGTTCTTTGATCAGGTGGAAAGTACGCCTCTAACCGATGAACAGCGCATTTCCTCCATCATCTTTGAGGACCGTAACCTGTTGGTTGCTGCGGCTGGTTCAGGGAAAACATCCACGATTGTTGGAAAGGTGGGCTATGCCCTCTTAACTGGACTCTACAAACCTGAAGAGATTCTGGTTCTGGCATTCAATAAAAATGCGGGCGATGAACTCAGTGAACGTATTAACTTTCGATTAAAAGACATCCTCACCCAGTTTAATACTCGTGTCGAAGCACTTAATTTCCATAAGTTTGGCGTGAAGGTAATTGGTAAGGCAACTGGAAAAAGCCCCTCCGTTTCCAGCGATGCAGGAAAACCTCAATCCCTGCTGAATCGGATTATTCAACAACTGATCGAAACAGATCCAGACTTTCAGGCAAAATATCTTTTATTTAAAACAGCCTACCTAAGACCACCTTTGTCTCCCTTTGCATTTAAAACCCAAAGTGAGTGGGAAAAGGCACATAGACGATCATTTGACAGGTTCAAGGATGGCTTTGAAACCTATCAGGGTGAAATTGTTAAGTCACATGGTGAAAAAGCGATAGCAAACTGGTTATACAGTCAGGGGGTTCCCTACCAGTACGAAAGAAACTACGAGCATGACACAGCGAATGAACACCATCGCCAATATAAGCCTGACTTTTACCTGCCTGAAATAAACCTATATCTGGAACATTACGCTGTAGACCAGCACGGCAAGCCACCTGCACACTTTGGACAGAAGTATCTTGATGACATGAAGTGGAAATCAGGAATCCATCAAAAATATAAGACGGATTTAATTACCACAACCTTTCATGAGTTTATTACAGGTTCCATCTTTCAGAAGTTGGAACAGGAACTTAAATCAAGGGAACAAGCATTTAAGCCACGTAGCCTTGCCGAGATCAACGCTAAAGCACAGTCCATCTATGAACATGATGCCAATGAACTTTATGTCAGTTTTTTAAGCCATTACAAATCTAATCAAGCCAACATTGCTGCTCTATTGGCCAAACCATCACTTAGCCAACGAGAGAGTCTTTTTTTACAGCTATTTTCCAAAGTTTACCAACGCTACGATCAGTTATTAAAAACCAGTAAAGAACATGACTTTGATGACCTGCTAATTGAGTCTGCCCAGTTAATCAATGAAAACAAATACAAGAGCCCATTCAAGCTTATTATCGTGGATGAGTTTCAGGATACTTCACAGGCCAGGGCCAGACTCATTTTATCCTTACTAAATCAGGTACCTGAAGCAAAACTGTTTTGTGTTGGAGACGACTGGCAAGCCATATACCGCTTTGCAGGTTCAGACATCAGTATTTTTACTCAATTTAAAAAGGTCTTTGGCTATACCAAACAGACACAGCTTACCCAGACATTCCGTTCAAATCAGGGTATTGCCAATGTCGCCAGTGGCTTCATCCAAAAAAACAAGTCCCAGCTTCAAAAAGTGGTCAATGCCGTTGATAAGACCAGCAGTAAAGTGGTTGAGATAAGCTTTTTAACAAAGACTCAGGAAATTCATGAATACCTGTTTAAAACGATTATGGAAATCAATAATGCCAATTCAAATTCAGGCAAGAAGAAATCCATTTATATTTTGGGCCGCTACAGACACCATAATCCAACTCTAGACAGTATTCGACCCTTTCTTAGAAATTGCAGCGTTGAGTTTAAAACCATCCACTCATCCAAAGGCCTACAGGCAGACTATGTGATTCTTTTAGGTTTAAATACTGGCAGTAGCGCATTCCCCTCTGAAAAAGAAGATGACCCTCTTATCAACTTAGTCTTGCCACAACCCGAAACACACGCCTATGCTGAAGAACGCCGTCTGTTCTATGTAGCATTGACTCGTGCAAAAGAGAAAGTCATTCTTATTGGTGAACGTAATTCAGTATTCCTTGAGGAAATTACAAAAGACTCAAGCATCAAGGAATTTATTCATATACCTCAAGATGAAAATACGTCCATTAACCATGATATTCCTGAAAAATGGCGATGTCCGAAATGCAATCAGGGACGTATGTGGAAAAGAACAGGGCCATATGGTGAATTTATGGCTTGTAACCGTTATCCAAATTGTGACTATAAAAGAAGTTTAAAACAACGTTAATCGTATTTATGCTGAGAAAATTAATGACTATTCAGACAGCTATTGAAAGGGAATGTAAAAGATTTTACAAATTAGAAATATTTATACTCGCCTCCTGTGTCTACTCTAAAGTCCTTGAATAAACGGACCAATATGTTCTTTCTAGTATTTGTTGAATTTTAGTATTTTTACCTTTTAGATCACATATTTCCTTTAATATTAAAAAATTACTTCTAGAACCTAAATAGTCAAGATTTGATGAAACAATATCTACTGCTAAATCACTATAATTAGTTTTTAGCCAATCAATCAATACGATTACAGACTCATTTCTATTCCAACCTTGCTTTATACAATCATCTAACCATCTATCAGACCACATAACTCTACCATCTGGGAGTTCTTCTGAAAGCTTAGTTGTATCAATTTTTAAAGAAGACTGATACTCAATTGGTATTAAAGGATCTATAAATTGTATTGCGAAATCTTTCCACCCATTTTCCAAACAAATTTTTAATAAAATTCTTTTCGCTAAATCATCTAAATATTGAATATAAGGCTTTATTGCCATTACCTGTTCATAACGATAAATTCCTTTTCGACCTTTTGTTTTAAATCCCCAAAGATGATTAAAATATTTAAAGCATTCATCCAAATTTCTTCCTTGTAAAGAGTTACTTACTAATGACACCAATTTGTCTGTTGCCACTAGTAGTGCAAGATGTATAAAAACATTATGTTGGCTAATATTTTCCCAATATTTTTCAAGCAATTGCTCTGCTTTAGGAACTGACATCTTTTCAAAAATTTCACCTAACATCCAATGATTATTATCATTTATAGTTAAAATTTTCTCTTCCAATATTAATTCAAATTTCTCATGCCAGATATGGCGAATTACTTGCCACCAATAGCTTGAATTACTTTCTCTTATTTTTACTACTACCTGATCAACTATGCTCAAATCTTTATATTGAGCTTTTGCCATTAGGAATCGGTCGTAAATTTCATCTTCATTTGAGATGGTTTGAAGAATTTCTAGATCTCCATCATTAGGACTACTAACCCAGATACTTAAAGCATGCTTTCGTGCAAAAGAGTCATTTTTTTCATTTATAAATATTTCTTTTAGTCTATTCTTAGAGGGCTGACATAATGGTTTACCTTCTTCAAAAGCACGGACCACATCATCAGCTATCAATCCCCAAGTATGATGTCCTTTTTTATCCCTATCTGCTAATTTATTCACCTGAGCCTCTAACACATCAGGATGATCTACTAATCTTAATAACCATAGAATGTAATTTTTTAAATTACTCTCATTTTCATGATTTAGTAAATAATCGATACTCGACTGGGTTGGCAAATAGTATTTAAATTTAAAATCTAATGTGTACATTGTGAATGAACTTTTAGGTGAACTTTGATACTGATCTTCTTCTTCCGATAAGTTATTCCAATAGTTTAAAACCATGTCTAATAATTCAACAGAGCTTTCATCACAAATTCGTGATAACACCCAAAATATATAAAGATAATCTTTTTCTTCAATATTATCTATTGCTATTTTTATAGCTTCTAAATAAGTACTGTCCCCTATATACCCAATTATTACAAATAATGAATTAATAATATTAATGTCTGTATTCTTATCTTCAAGAAGTTCAAATATTTTAATCTTTAAGTTGTTTTTATATTTTTTTTCAACAAAACCAACAACTAATTGAACTTGTAAATACTCCATCTCAAATGGAAAAAATCTTATCCATCTTATACCATCGCTTAAATTACCATTTTTAAAACTACACTCATAGTAAATATGTTGTCGATCTTGCCTAGGATATAAATTAAGTATTTTTGGAACTAATGGATGTACTATTTCATTTAAAATTATGAGCGACTTAAACCGTAAAGCACTCTTACCTAAGTTTTTATTCTCTTCATTATCTAGCCAATTTGAAATAGTAATTAAACAAGTATTACTATAATTAGAATTACTTTTAATAGAATAATAAAATGCATATATACCTATCAGAAAATTATGTTGCGTCAGTAAGTCAAGTTGTTGGGCATCTAATGCTGCTAGGAAACATGATAAACCTACTGTCTCTGAAAAATATGGATCCGTTAAAAATTCTAAACACTCTTCTGCTTCTAAAGCATGTTGTATAGCTTGGGCCATAATAAGAAATTTTATTTTATCATGACGAAAAATAATATTTCTCTTTTCATCAAGCCTTATAATTCTTCCATCATCAAGTATATTCTTAAGATCTGATTTTTCATCACGACTTAAAAAATCGGATAATTGATTCAAATTTACTACATTTACCTTGTTAAAAATACTATATGAAATACTTTTTAAAAGTGTTTTTTCTAGATCATCACGAAATTTTTCTTTTTGATTTGCAATATTTTCTAATGTATTTACAACAAAGTCTTCAAGAATTTTATCAGTAGCTCCATCCGCTCTATAATTAACTAAATCTAGTAAAAGTGGGTCATTACCGACTTGTTTTGCAATATTATTTAACGTTAAATCATCAATATCAATCTTGTCTAATTGACACCTCTTTTGCAATGCTTCTAATGCTTGCTCATCTGTATAATTATCTACGTAAAGATATGAAAATCCATTTTTAGATAATTCCTCTTTAAGCTTTAGTGAAAGTGTGCTTATCTTTTGATACCAAACAGGACACAAGATATTTATTCTTTTTTCATTATTTGCCCATGAGTTAATTTTTTCAATTAGTTGTTCAGTATTATTTGTATTGTTAATATCCTCGATTAAGAGAACTAAAGGTTTTTCCGAAGTGCATAGTTCTAAAGCCTTTCTTCCACATTCTTTTATTAAACGATCAGAATATCTGAGTAATTCTTT
Organism: Acinetobacter sp. ANC 3929; assembly: GCF_000369405.1. Lineage (GTDB taxonomy): Bacteria > Pseudomonadota > Gammaproteobacteria > Pseudomonadales > Moraxellaceae > Acinetobacter. The sequence goes on along the minus strand of NZ_KB849999.1, from coordinate 456,807 downwards.
TTCAATAGCCTCTTCTAGGTTTAAAGAATTTTGTATATTTTCTTCCCGAAGTACTAAAACTGGCTGTACTTTACCTAATTTCTTAAGTATATGATTTGTACAAATCGTAGTTTTCCCTGAACCAGAAGTTCCAATGACTAAATTTAAACTTTGAAATTTTATGTCATCACGTTCAACAAATAGTTCCTGTTTAAAATTCAAATGTAAAGTACTTAAACCGCCTACTCTTAGAAGCTCTTCATAAGATAAAACTGTAGGTAAAATACCAAAATATTTATGCCGAATTGTTTGTCCATTCGGGTCAATATCCAAAAATGATGCAATACTTGAGTTGGACCATATCTCGAGTTCAATATTATGGTTCGAAGCTAGTTGATGAGCTTGAATACGTATTACTTGAGGTTCTTCACTATTACACATCAAGGCTAATCTTGCTTTTAACTCAGGATTATCCCGTCTAATCTTAACTAACTCTTTAATTGCTTTAACTAAATCACCATCACTTCCCGTAGGATTTTTCCCTTTTCTAGGCGTAACATTATCTAAATCTCTCAACCATTTTGTTTCTAAGTCATTACGCGAAGTCGTTGTATGTGCTACTGCAACAACTCTATTTTCTCCATTCACATAACTCCAACCTACATTATCCAAAGGTGCTTTAATTGTTTTACCTTGTGGATTCATACCTTGATGAGAAATACTTCTATAAATTTCAGGCTCAGCAAATCTCAGTACATCTGAAGCCAAACGTTCAAATAAACCTGCATCAGTAATATTAGCTAAAGCTATGTTAGTTTCATTCATAGTTTATGATATTAAATAATTCATATATTTTTGATTAGTATAATAAAAAATCGACATCATGAGTGGTCTTTTTTATATCTATCTTTTAAGCAGTTTATACTAAGGTAAACAATCCTAGCCCTGTTTTCACTGTTCAACCTTTATCAAAAGTAATTTATGAAGCCAACAGATGCTCAGCGACAATAATTGGAACCTCAATTTTCATCATTTCAATGGCTGCAAGTGTTGCACTTTCTTCAAATGCATCACCTACAACACATTTAATTTTCTAAAACCTCATTCTTAGTTCACTGCTTTCACACTCTGCTGCAATTCCTTCTGAATATCCTGAACATGAGTCAAATCATGAGATTGTTGATGCTGCTCTAGCCTTGATTCATCCGAATAAAAATCCTCAACAATATCCAAACCCTCTTCTCCACCCACCTCAAAACTGGCATTACCATACCCCTGCCGTGCCACATGATCTAAAACCTCCTGATAAAATCCTGCTGCCTTGCTCTGTTCATTGATCTGTTTGGCTGAGCTAATTGCATCTTTCAGATTTATGCCATCTCGTAGGGTTAAATCCACGTAATAAATCGGAGTATGGTAGCTTTGGGTGGTGCTCTTGCCTCTTAAAGTCAATTGCAATGGTAGACATGACAATAGATCACCCGACGCAGCATGATAGTACCGAAGCCTTGCTGCCAATGTTCGAATACTATTAAAACCAGTGGTTCTAAAGATGAATGTGCCAAACTCATCTGATTCATCCAAATTCACATAGAGCCTGCCATAGGCTTTGCACAACCCACCTTGAGCCAGTGGACATAAGTCAGGTGATGGACATGGATGTTGTTCAATACCGTTTTGTCCGAGTCGCTGACAGCTTTCTCCATTGCCTGAACAGATTAAACGTCCTGTTTGTCGATCAAATAAGCTGTACTCTGCCCGTAGATTCAGTTCAGGATCATTGAAGATCATACGGACTGGAATGGTTCTGAGTTTCTGGTTTTGTGCCTTGGCGCGTAGCTGTTCATCCAAGGGATGCTTAATCCATCCGTCTTTTCCTTGAATTTGGCTGGTAATGGTAAATTGGTCATCTTTTTCAGGCAGACGTTTGCCATTCTTTTCTACAATCTTGCCTATGCTGATACGACCCAAAACAGGTGGGGTAATTGCTAAACCTTTAATCATGGTCATTTCCTTTAAATAAAAATTAGACATAAAAAAAATCCCATACCTATTAGGGTATGGGATCGGTTTGGTTGGAGGTATTCGTTATCCACCATTCGGATAAATCTGAAATCTTCGTGTTCCTGCTTTGGTCTGTGGAAACTGCTGGAGATATTCAGGATGTTGTTTCAGTAAGGATTTACTGTCTAGGCTGATTGAGTCTTGTGATTTCTTCCATGTCACTGATCCCCCTGTAAACACTGCTCGTTCTGCCTCTTTCATCATCATTTGTAATTGATGTTTGAGTTCATCAAAATACTGTTGATGCTGCTCAACCTTATACCTCTCTTCAAGCAACTGATTAAATAGGTAATTGGCTTGTTCATTTTGAGTCAGGTCTTCCACTGTTAATGGAATCTGTTCTGGGTAAAGCTGTTGCAAGGCTTTGGCTGCTGAATCAGAGGCATCTACACTGGGTGGAATACCTGTTTCCACACATTGCCAAAAGTGGCGTTCGGCATTGATAATGTGCTGAATCACGGTTTCATTACGTGTCACTTTATAGATTTTAGTTTCATGCCCACAGATCAAAGCACATATATGTGCTGCCTGTTTTCCTGTCACGGCTAACTGATGTTGCACTTGGCACAGTACATACAGTGGTACGCCATCTCGCCACAGTTTTGAACCGTACTCACCTACTGTTTTACACTCTAATATTTGAACTTCACCATTACCAACCACGGCATAGTCCAAATTGGCAAGCATAAAATGTTTGTCTTCATCAGGGTGTTGCAGTACTGCATTGACTCGACGTACTTTATGGTTAGTGTGCATGCTGTAGTACTGTGCCACCAAAGGCTCAAGCTGCTTGCCCCAGTACAAAGGTGCATAGCCTGCACTTTCGTCTTCAATGTTTTGCTGCATCTGCCCTGTCTTGATCATCCATAATTCCAGCATCGACATATACGGATTAAGTCCACAGGCAGTTGCTGCATCGCTACTGCCAATACCTTGTTTTCTAACCTCTAGCCATTGCTGGTAATTCATCTGCTTGGTATTGGCGAGACGTTTTGCTACTGGAGCTTTAGTTTTTCGTGGCTGCGTATTCAGTCGGTCTCGTTTGGTTCGAGTTCCGACTTCAACCTGTTGAGTCAGTGAGTTTTGGGTGGTTGGATTCAGGTTTGGTGAATACGGCTGTAGCGGTGGATGGTTTAATGTGTTTTGAATTTGAGTATTGCTATTCATTAGAAATATTCCTGTATGGGTAAAATCGTAAAAACTAAATTTTGGGCATAAAAAAACCACATCGCGTGATGTGGTCTTTTCAAATCAATAAAGATTTATCTTAAAAAATCTCAATAGTTGAGCTTAATGACTCGATAAACTATCAAGCAATTCAGGAGTTAAAGTAGTTAAATGTCTTTGAAAACTGTTTAAATCCACGCCTGAAATACTAAAGTGATATTCCAATTCCTGACCATTACTGATGGATTTAGGCTCTGATATATAGCGCCCGAAGATATTAGGTAAACGCAGCTCTAGCTCTTCAGCTAATTTACTATCGTTTACTTGTAACACAAATTCTGTCTCAGAAATTTGCTGGATAAAGAGATTTTTAGAATACTGCATAGTGATTTTAGTTCCTGCTGTCGCTCAGCTATTTCCTTTATGATTGAGCAAAAATTCATTTTTTCAATCAAGAATTGAAAATTATTTCAGCTCAGAACCAAAATCTATGCATAAAAAAAGCCACATCTGGAAATGTGGCAAAGGGTACTGCTGTACTTGTATGGTGTTACCGTATGCTTAGGCTAATGTAGAAGACTTAACTGAAACTGAATTTAGGCAATCATTCGAAGTGCTTGTTCTAAACCGCGCTGTTTGATCGCTGCCCCAGCGCCAAACCATGCAGAATCGAGTCGATGGTCAGTACTCATCGCTCGACGTTCATGGTCAGTGAATTCCGTAATTGCGCACAATAAACCATACGCCGTATCTTTCGCTGAACTCAGTTCAGCACCACGTCCATGCCCGTTAAACATGGTCATGACTTTCGACATCGCACGTCCATTCGGTTCAGTTTTATTGTCGGCTTTGGTTGAGCTTGTTTGATTTGGCATGGCTGCATTGCGATAGAACTGAATAATGCTTTCATCCTGTTCAGCCATACTCAAGTTGGTGTTATTAAACACTGCATCAAAGTAGGCTGCTGCTTCCTGCTGGGTGACTTTACGTTGACTCAGTTGCTTCATTTCATACATATGTTCATCCCACGCACGAACCGAAATACCGAGTTGCTGTTTAACTTTCTCGGCATCGAACTTGGTGCTATGCGGAACTTTAACTACACCTGCACTGGTGTTTTGCCCTTTGAGGGCAATGGCTAGAGTGTTGTTACACACTACTCGAATAGATGTGAATTGAGCTGTCGTTGCCAATGTGCCATCACAGGCTGTTGCCAATAAAATATAGCCATTACTCACATCCTTTCCTTTTAAGGCAGATGTTTGTCCTGTTTTAGCGAGTGCCCAGAATTTCTTCCCACCTTTCAGTACCCCTGCGGTTTCCAGTTCAAAGCCCGATTGTTCAGTCAAGTCTTTGTAGAAGTGTAGGATCTCCATGGGTTGTACTTCCTGAAAGCGCTGACTCACCACTGATAAAGGTTCATGCGTGTCTGAGCGATATAAGACCCGTTGCTCTTGGTACGGCAAGATCAGGCTTTGTTGTTTATGGTTTTCAGCCATATAACTGACATCCGAGGATTCAATCCGCCAGTCCATGCCTGCCTGTTTTGCCCAGACCTCAATCGGTTGGTTTGGTGTGAGTTGATTACCTAAGCCATGCCAAGGGGTTTGTCCTACAAATGCCATGGTTTCAACTAAATGTGCCATAGAAATAATTCCTCTATAAAAGTGAAGTTGTTTAAAAATAAAATTGAGTGAAGTCAGGTTGTATAAATCAATAATTGAGTAATGAAGCTTAAGCAGCTACAGCAAAGTCCTGTCCGCATTGCAGACAGTGATAATGTTGAGCGGATTTATAATGGCGATAGAAATAATGTTGGCTGACCATGATCAGTGTTCCACCGACCACCACCCCAATCAGCCCACCGATATACGGAGGGATACCTGCTTCTTTTGCCAGTTTGATACCCAGTGCAGCCATCGCAGGCGGGGAAAATGCGTCTAGGATTTTTTCAAAATACTGTGGACCATTCGATTGAGATTCTCTAAGAATCACCTGTTCTGAATGGCAATAAGGACAATGTACGGTACTCATCACGAAAGTCCTGTCAGTGGAGGTGAATATTGATTTTGATATCCGAATCTTGAGATTTGCAGGCATAAAAAAACCATGCCCATATTGGGCATGGTCTTTGTCGCGTGTTGGGTAAGTCTATATTTTGGTTTGAGCCTGCTTATTTAAAGCTATAGCTTGCTGCACCTTGATCAGTCTCAATATCAACCTTCACTACAGCATCGTAGGAACATCGCAAGTAAAGCTGTAGGGATTGTCCAATTTGGAAATAGGCAGGCAGCTTGATTGGATCATTGTATCTGCCTGTATAACTACAGCGCCCATTGTTTACATCGACCTTGTTTAGTGTGATTGGCTCAGAGTCCAGTGAACGTAAGGTTAGAATCACATAGGTACGGTCATACAATCCTCCTTGGCTGTATTCCGTATTGAGGTTGACTTCCATACGATCGGGGTTAAAACCTGAACCACATCCAGTCAGCATCAGCGGCAGGGTAATTAATGTAGGTAGTATCAATTTCATTAATCGTTTCACAATTATTTTTCCTTTATTCGGTTTACCTTCTTGAATGTTAAAACAGCACCAAGTCAGCTTGTGTCTTGGCTGGGTGCTGGGTCTTCACATAGGTAATATGTATTTGAAATTTCTTTATTCTGATTAAGTATTCCCTGCTATAAATGCTGGGAATTGTGCAAGAATGCTTGTAGCAGTTGCTTGATCAACATTTAAAGCGGTACTGATCTGAAAGAAATGGTCCCGTGCTGTTTCAATTTCAAAGTTCCTTTTTTCCATCAACACTAGCACTTCCTCAAGCAGGCTGTGACATAGTTGGGGTGGCAGGCTGTTTTGAATCGCAGTGACTTCATCAAGGAGGTCAAAAAAATCAAACTGCTGATCTTGTTGCATCAACTGTTCTAGAAATGCCTGATCCACTGGATTAACAAATTCACGGTCAAATAACTGTTGCATCAATGCCCTCACCTGATTGCTCCACTCACCTCTCCACCCCAGTAATAAATAAGCATACAGTTTGATGATCGGTTGTAGGTTTGGGATCGTTGTGGGTTGGCTTTGTTGCTGTATGGATGCTGATGACAATGAGTCAGTCTGTGTTTTATGAAGCGCACAATATTGGTTTAGGAAATCTGCCAATAGCCGTAGCCCAGCTTTCTCAGGCTGAGCCAAGGTCACTTTAACTGTGCCATTGATCACTAACTGTTTACTAAGCATCCCCATCGAATAACCCACCGAAGTGATTGCTTTCATTGGATAGGTATTTGCATTGGCAAAGGCTTCCCTGAAATAGATCCCTTGCGTCGTCAGACACAATCCATTCTTGCCATGACCAAATACCGTTTCATCCACCAAGATCAATACCTGTTCAGTTTTGGTTTGGGGAGGCAAATAACTCATTGCTCCCAGAATCTTATTCATGGGAATTTGGGGTGCTAAGAAAATAGCAGGATCAGCCTGTAATAAATCCAACTGCGGAAACTGTTGTTTAAATTGATTAAAGTCCATCATTATTTTTTCACTCTTGGGCAAGTTAAGGCTTTAATCAAAAAATAAATTTCAATAATTGGAACGGCCACATCAGGGCACGACCCAATAGATAGGCTGCAAGTGGACCACTGTCCTCAATACGCCATAGCAGACTGAACCAATACAACACAGCGATACTTAGGTAAGGGATTACAAATTCTTTTTTCATGTTTAGTTATTCTCTTCATCTTTGTGATCGTGCTTAGTTCGATGCAACCAATTGCCAGCCTGTCTCTGAATCATAAGGACGTAAATCAATGACCTGATTTTTGAGGAAGGATTGCTTATATTCATCATCAAAGCGTTCAACCGTGATCTGACAGCGATAGATGTCGTACTTGGCACTGGTGCCTTCTTGACCTGCAAATAAATTGCCGACTTGACATTGCTGTAACTTGATCTGGATCACTGAAGCATCTTGAGCATGTAATAACTGAAGTACAGCATCTGCTTTGGGAAGTTCCGTTGGCATGTCCTTACTGCCACATCCATACAAGCTACCGAGTAACAACAGACCACACAGGAGTTGGATATTTCGAACGGATTTATTTTTAAAGATCTCTAACATTTACAGTGTCCCCTCGATATCACTTGACCCTGCATTGAGGTTAAGCTGGGTGATTTCTTCCTCAGTTGGTGGTCTGACTTCTAATTCAGGTTCAGCTTGCTGCTGTTCAGGATTACGGTAATGCTTAAGCCCAAACTGGAAGGACAACTTTTGTTTGAGTGAGTATGGTTGTTCTGAATTGAGATTCTTGTTGGACTCATCTGCATTCAATGGTCGGGTGGTCAAATACAGTTGTGACGGATTAATCGTTGCAAGGCGTAGATAGCGATCATTGTTGTTGTGCTGATAGAGGATGGCTTGTTCTAAAACCAATTGCCCTTGCTGCATACTCAAAATAAAACCGAGATAGTTTCGCTTATCTCGTTCATCACGTAGATTGCCTAGGATAATTTCAGCATTTTTGGGTGATGCACTAAATACTAGATTGAGCTTGGATACAGTCGAATCGTAGTAGCCCGCAGCATTGGTGCTCGATGCCTGTATATGCATGACTTGCCGATCCGCATCATACTGAGCTGAGTCTTCACTAGATGGACTAAGTACATTGATCGCAATTGGGTAAGCCAAATAATTTAAGGCATCCTCCAATCGTCCAAGGTCAACATTGAGATTGGCTGTGGCTTTTTTTAAAGTGGCTTGTTCTGCCTGAATCCGTTGCTGGTATTGCTCCGTAGTTTCAAATTCGCCTTTGCTCTCTCCTGTAACTGGGGTCTTCAGCATTCGTGCATGGTTAATCACCAGATCATTAGCACTGGCAAATAGGTCATTCTTTGGAAATTCCAGTAAGGATTGCTGACTTGGTTTTTCTATCCCTAAGACCAAAATTTGATTCGGCTTGAGTTGCAGTTTTTCTCGGAATTGTAGCAATGCAGATCGATTGCCTGATTGGGCATGCAGATAGTCACGGAAGCCTGAGACATCTGCTTCGGGCAGTTGTTGTTGATTTAAGAAAGGTTGTAATGCTTTAGCTTCGACCAGAACAGGTCGATGTGTTGGTTCAAGTCGTTGGCTGAGTGCTACATTTTCGTCAGGGCTTAAAACTTCAGTGGAAGAATTTTTATTTCCACAGCCGATCAGTAAAAATGATCCGAGCACACAGACAAACAGAGGATGGACATCCTTCATTTGTTTACCCCAGATAAAATTATTGTTTTATGTATGCTGTTATTGGTTTAGTGATGACAAAGCCGTACACAGCACTGAGGTAAAAATAGAATGATAATTTAAGAATGTAGTGCACATGGTCGACTCCGTTATCAACTTGGAGTTCTGCCCAAAATACAAAGATTATGGTGGCAGAACGAGAAAGGGTTGACGGACTGGGTAAGACTCCAGCACACCCGAAGGTGTCCCTCTCTCGCCCTACCGCAACGAGAGAAGGACGAGAAGTACACACAAAGTCAGCCCTCAGAAGGGAAAACTCTGATGTCGTCTTACAAAACGGTCCGTCAAAACCGACTGACAATGTAGGTCAGCAAGCCAAGGATAATCAGCGAAGTAAAGGGTGTCAATACGTTTAGCTGTTTATAGCTTATTCGACACGCCATAATGTAAGTGAATCAACCATGATCTAGTCAGAATTTATCAATCATTAAATCCTTGAGAATTTTTAGTATAATTTATTAATATAGTCTCAATACATTAAATATTAGGAACCAGCCTATGTCAGAGCAATTTGATTTTATTTCAATAAAAAAGAAAGCCAATGTTCATTTTAATGGCGCATCGATCAGCCATGCTATTGTATTAAAAGACGGAACTAAAAAAACTTTAGGTGTAATTCTTCCATCTGAGGAACCACTAACTTTTAAGACTCATCTAGCCGAACGTATGGAAATTATCTCTGGGGAATGTAGTGTGCAAATTGGTCATGTGCCTGACATAAAAATCTTTAAATCTGGTGAGTCGTTTCAAATCCCAGCCCATAGCCAATTTAAGATTCATACAAGTGAAGTCGTAGATTATATTTGTCATTTTGAATAACAAATAAACTTAATATACCCAAAATCATAGTGTTCTATTCTGATATATAATTTACCAGTAGTAAACTTGACGGAGATAAATGTTGCGACCCAAATGTATTCGTGGTCCAAAGTATAGGCAAGAATATTCTCATCCATATAACGAATTCACCTTTCGTGATTAATAAAAAGATGAACAGCCCCGTTATTGTAAACAAATCTTAGATTTTACCCCACCTCAAGCATTCTTCATTGCTGAATAAATTTTTCCTTATTTTGCTTACGCGCTTGTATTACAACTGATGGGGCAACAATCTTAATTCATAACTTTTATTCAATTAGTACTGATTCCACGTTCACTGATCTTTTGACTAATCCACGTATTCACCTCATGCTCAACCCAACCTACTCGATTGATCGTTAAATGAATCTACTGAGGAAAACTAGCATCGTAGTATTTTGATTTGGGGTCTAGAAGTGAATAAATTGTGACACGACTCAGCCCTGTGATTTCAACTAGTTGCCTGATGTTTAAAATTTGATTGATCTGAAATGTTTGTGAATTTAACGCGTTCATCTGATGTACTCCGATGTGGTATGAAGGCGTTCTTTCTGCACATATCATGTCCATCACCGTAAAAAAATATATGCCCTCAAACTCCTCCGTATCTAATCAAATAGATACAGAGGTCAATTGTTTTACATTTGATTTGATTCAATCACCATTTTTTTCCATGAAAGGCTTTAAACCCACGTGTTAGGATACAAATCTTATTCATCTTTTCAGATACACTAGAAGCAACTTCAGGCACGTTATCTAAATCATCTAATGGGTCTTGTGGCTCAGGAAATGCCAGAACGTCATCACGACCTAAACCAAAAGGATTACCTGATGGTTGCTTAGATGGCTCCTCATCTACAATCAATAATGTTCCTAATCCATCCGTTGCTTCCTGCCATAATCGCAGTATCAAAGCTGAATAATTCGTATCGATAGAATAAAAAACTTTTTGAAAGGTTAAGTAAAAACGGATGACATAGCAGTTTCTGTAGCTATCACGAATTAAGTGATAGTAGGTAAATATGACTTGGCCTCTAAACCAAGGTTGGCATTTCAAGTTTTTTTCAAATTTTCGAAATGATTTAATCACCCAATCAATCGTTTGCAGTTTCTCTGTCTCTGATGGGAAGCTCAGATAAAATTTGATATCTGGTGCATCTACACTTGTCTTGCTGACCTCAATATACGAGTCTCGAATTTGATTGATATGCTTGTCATATTGGTCATTGTACTGATGTAAACGCTCATTAAAGCCTGTCGTCTTAAATAGTGTCTTTAGTTTTTCAAGAATCTGTTCAATCATCCATTTCTTAGTATGTGTCGTATCTGGTATAAAGTAACGTGCATACGGGTTTACTTGTGATAGCACACAATAATAAGCATTTCGAAATTGAGTAATCCAAAAGCCAAGCTCAGCATCTCGATGCGAATACATCAAAAAATTCCAGTCGCCAAAATAATCTAAAAAAACCTGTGACCATTCCTGTTTCAGATTCTTTTCATTTTCAACATCGCTTTTCTTGGGACCTGAAGCCCCATAGCGTGCCTGAGTAAAAAAGTCATGCACATCTTTCTCTAGGCGTGGTGCTGTTTGGTGTTCAATGTGTGTAATATCCATGGAGGTTGTTCTACAAGGTTGTGGATTTCATAGAACTGCTCCATCCATATTTTTTTACAGGCACTTAATCGGATATGAGTTGATAGTTACGCCCATGCACTCGGTAAATGCCTTTAAAGAATGTTCTTTTATTAATCGGTTTAACTAACATCTGTTGTAGATACTTTTCTGGGTTGGTTAAGTATCTGGCAACATTCAAAGCATTTTGAAGCTCTTTTGGATGCTTACGGTGAATCAAACCAATACCCAGTAAGCCTTTATTGGCAAACTGCTCCTTGTTTTCTTTAGTATTACCATTCCTCCCATAACCCCAACCATGGGTAATAGTCTGCCACTTTTGTAAGACCTGATCCCCTAGAAACCAATCCTGACAACGTTCTGAACCGTTGTAGACCAACATCAGATGCGCATGATAGCCCTTTGTATAACACCCTTGCTCTAAAGCTAAACCATAACCCAATATATGCTTAAAACAGCCATTCTTATCTTTTAGGTACTTGCATAGAAACTGAATATGGAGATAGAAGTCATGAACTGTGACATTCGACATAAATTTCTTTAAATAACCTAAATCCACACGGACAATCAGAACTTGATAATGATCTTGAATCATTTGCTGAACATAAGTCAAAAAGCTGATTTGATTATCTGATTCCTGCTGCCTGAATAAGCGAATCTCATCTAGAATCAGACTACGGTAATCTCTCAAACTTCGCATTAACTTTACTACCTCAACAGAAGATAGCCGTAGCAAGTAATCCTCTAGACATAGAGTCCCTCTTAGTGCTTCAATGGCTTGAGTCATATCTTTAAAAGCCTGAATGGATGCACTGTACTCAATGCCGTCTTGATCAAAGATCTGAAATGCAGGAATCAGTGAGCAAAGATGCGTGATAAAGGAAGATTGATTTAGCTCCAGATTCAGCACCCAGTCAACAAAGCCATGTACGGCTGTCATGACGCCAGCTTGATGAGATAAGTCATATTGCATTGAGATGCTCCTTCGTTATGTTTGGTACATAACTAAGGAGACAACATTATTTTTTTATGTATGAAGATACCTATATGGCGAATCCTACACCAAGATTCAGATCGATCTCAGGACTGATAGCTATAAGTTGCATTTAGGGATTGTAGCACATTGATTGACTATATCAAGATTCAGTAGACATCACTATTAAGTCTCTAATATCAATTGATTATTTCACTATGAGTATCTTAGTGAAGTATTTATGATTGAATATTGAATATTAATTAATATTAAGTATTTAATTAATAATATTATTTACCGACTTATCACAAGACTCAGTAGTTGCAAAATCAATCGATTCATAGGTCTATCCAATTTCCCCCACCCTACAAATCCTGTATTTTTAGAAAAAATCTCATTTACGAGAGTTAAGGCAGAAATTAGTTTTTATTGCAAACCTAAGTCGTGTCACGTTCTACAGCTTGTTAGACTATAAATCCGATTACCATGATCCCCCTTCCACAAACAGGTTCACTTAACCACAAATCCTGTTGGCAGGTCCGCCTTTGAAATTAATGAGTGGATGAAACTAAACTTGCTCAACGCTAAGGCCAACTATTTTTTAAGTATCACACCTTTAATAAAAGCTTTAGGAACTGTCTGACTAAACCGAGCGTGGAATACATCCCGATAAGCGAAATAGGGTATGACATGCTCAATGACTCTTTTTTTCATTTTACGATCATGTGCTTCAAGACAGACATGATACGTACTCTGAGTCTTATCTTCTGTATTCAATCCATCAACCGAACACATTAATATTTTCGGTTTAATGGAGCCATAGTACTTTATATCTTCTGCATCTTGCAGCTTTAAAGTCTGAGCAGCTTTAGTATCAAGAAAGTTGTTCCAGCGCTGATCTAGATCATAGACTAGAGTTTGTAATTGCGCCTGACAACGATCATTAAAAAACAATACGACATCTATTGTAAATTCTGAAGCGATCGGCCAGTTCTTCTCTTGCCAAATACCTACGTAGCCACGCAACCAATAACAAGGTTTCGCTCGCTTTGCTAAGCGCATGAATTCAGTAAATAATTTTGATAGCTCAGACTGTTTCAAACACCCCTTTGATGAATTCGCATTGACAGTAATACGATAAGCCCAACAATTGTGCTCTAATACGCTATTCAAGTATTCTCGTGTATCTGTATACCTCCGTACACCTTGAGCATAATGCTTTTCCAGAAGTTCACGTTTATTTACTTCTAGTCTTTGTTGTTCAAGAAAATAATTCCTTACAGCTTGGAGGTTTGTATTTAACTGGCCTAACACAACAGAGTCGACAGGCTGATTGAATATAAATCCTGTAAAAATCTGCTGAAAACCAATCCACAAGTTCAAATTGTCTTCATGCCCAAACCACCATGTACGTAAACCGTAATTTTGAATTAAATGATCAATCTGCCTAAAAAAATTAAAATCACTTGCAACCTGCTTCACAAGCGATAAATACTGCTGACCAAGCTGTGTAGCGGATTCTTGCATATCTTTAGCATTCAAAAAGTAGGTCTGATGCGCTGATCTCACCTCATTAAAGACGGGTTGTTGATTATTTAACAAAGTCTCAATAAATACTTCAATTTGGAACAACCACTCACCATACTGTTTTGAAATACCTTGTTCAGCACAAAATTCTTTGTAGTAAATCTGGCTAACGAGCAGACGATCAGCTACGCGCTTCGCAAGATGTTTAACATCCCAGATACCTTTGAGTACTTTGCATTCCTGCAATACCTGTGCAAAATTTTTAGGTGGAGGGCTTATCTTGGATGACACAGCCTGCTTCTTTATCTTTGGCTGTTGCCCACTCGGATGCATATAAACCTTATTCACCTCAAGAGATTTTTCAGGATGTATAAGCTTTGCTATTGAATCCATTTTAAAAAAATAGCTGAGTACCCAATACTTAAATTGTTCAATCCGAACAGGCGTATTTATTCCGACAGAACCAACAGCATGTTTCTTACCATGTGTTCGTACAAACTCATTTCCATTAACGACATCAATCGCAGTATAGTGACTAAAATTATTCCTCAATAATGCTTGTAGACGAGTAACAATCACTTCTTCCTGATCAATGCTATAACTTCTTAGTATAAAAACACATGAAAGCTTTAAACCATTTTGATAATCATGTCCAAGCTTGGTATATGCTCGCAGCCAACCAGGGATCATCTTAAAAATTGTATTCTGTATCTCAGCCCGATCTCTAAGTACTTTTTCAATCAATTGCACTAACGGTTCATTCTCAGTTTGACTCACTATACGCAAGAAACGAACATCAATCACCAAGATATACACTTCCTGATGTATTGATAAAAGCGTATCAAAATGTGCGAAAGCATGATTGATCTCGTCTACAACCTGCTGAGTCTGCTTATTAGTTTCTTCGATATATAATGGATTTTTCTGCAACTCAGAAAAAAAATTCATCAATCTCCATGCTTTTTGATAATGGAATTTTGAAGGTGACCATTGTTGCTTTCGTTCCTGCAAACCACCAGAACCCGACAGAACCTGTTCAATACAAGCAGTATTATTTGGTAGCTTAACTGCATCTTCTTCTAAAAACTTTTGATAATAAACCCAATTTAACCCAAGCCCAAGATAAGTCATATCGAACATTTTGCGCTCAAATTGAAGGGCTTTAAAATAAACAAGGAATGAAGGGTCAAATTCAGCATGCCCAGTCACACTAATTCTCAACTGAGTCGCCCGAGGTAAACTTCCAGACTTCAAATCATCTACAAACTTATCGATTGCCCGAATAACCTGAACAGATTCTTTATATAAACAAGCAGGTTGGTACTCCTGATCTTCCTTCACGGAGCGATCTAAGGCTTGCCAGATATAAGGAACTTGATTAAAAAATAAATCAAATAGATCTTTATCTTTAATTATTAGCTTATAATTATCCATTAACATACCCAAAACCAGTAAATATCCTTTATATTAGCTGGATCGAGTCGAACTAAACAATAAATTCCATCCCATTAATCACAGTTATTTTCACTATTATTCACATCAAATTTTACCATCATTAACAATGAATAAAAACATTATGCACTGTGAGTAATATAACTACATCTTTTTAAATCTCTAATTCACTTAAAGAGTTAATTTAATTATGGCAAATCGGTCAATTTTTTTATAAAATTATGTCTAATTATACTTATTTTAGACATAATTTAATCATGAAAGAAGTGACTGTTATTGAACTGAGCGAACTGACAGGTCTCTCTAGATCAAAAATCTACTATCTCAATAAAAAAGGTAAATTAATGATTTTAAATGGTAAAATAAATTATGAAGATGCGCTACAAGTTATCACTTCATTAGTAATTAAGAAAACGAAGATAAACAATCAAGAAAATTTTAGACATATATTAAACATGATGCATTTGCAAAATATCACCTTACAGAAACAGCTAGATTTAGCTTATGAGCGTGAAAAAACCTATTTGGCAGAACTTGCAAGCTATCGGCAGAGTTTACGCCTGAAACCATCTCTCACCCCATTTATAGATGAGAATAATTCACAAGTAGAACTAGAAAATGATTTAGACAATATTGATAAAAATTGTCTAAACGGAATGCCGCCCGAGAGCGAAAATCATACCCCGACAGAATCGTGTCAAAGCATCAATGAAGAAATACAATCTACAAATGAGATTAGTCTCCACGTCCTCCCTACAGCCCCCCGTCAAAATGAAATGACCTTATCCGAGACAGAACGTGGAAAGACTGCATCTACAGAACAAAAAAAAGAAGCTATTGAACAAAAAGACGATGCTCTTGGCATGCAATCACCTACCCAAGGCCAAACAGGTCAACGAACTCTATATACACGCACAAAAGCCACAACCAAAGTAGACCCAGAAAAATTAAGAAGAGGTCTGATCATAGAACGCCGCCCACCCTCACCTAAAAAAACATAAAGAGTATTAGCAGTAAAAACAGGATTAAGAATCATGGGAACCAATCTATAGGAATCATCACCCACCATTTATTTAAATATGACCTCGCTTACATTGAACTGCTTAACTAATGTAAGTGTTGAATAAGTAAATTCCTAGTCTCTATCGGCTGCTAAGGGTAACTTAAATTCTGTAATATCCATCGTAATTCATCTACTAAATCAGCACCATCGATTGGCCTAAACGTTTATTCGTCACCACCCCATTACCAACACTCCTCCCTATTTGGAATCTTTTTCAATAATCTCTGCAAGCAGCTCTGGGCAGTTCCGTACATGATTAAGAAGTGTCTGTTCTTGATCATTCGAGTTAAAAGCCATTTTTTTCTTCAAAATATCTGCAACATTATGGGCGTTTAAAGCTCGTATAAATTCTCTGTTTTCTTCTTCCAGACTTTTAATGTAGCTAATATAGGTTCGATCCTGAATTTTGATATCACAAGATCCCTCATATCGTTTTTTATTATTTTCTAAAGCATCCTGTAATTCTGCAATTTTGCCGGTATTTTCTGCTATACGATTTTTAATCCAATTTTGATCAAAAGCTTTAAGCTCTTTTTCCAGTGTCGGATAAACATCATTAATTGCAGCCGTAACAGATTTCCAGCGTCCTTTTATTTTTGCAGTTTCTCGTAATACCCTATAAATGATCTCTCGCTTTTCATAGAGATTACCTTCATAGCGCTTTTTCACATTCTTTATACCATTGATTCGGCGTTGTAACTTAGGATGCTGAAAAACATGCTGATCAAAATCAAGTGCTAGGTATGCATAAAGTATTGGTTTATAGCCAGCAACACTATGTTTATTTTTTTGCTTATCATTAGCCCCCAATAATTCTTCTTTTAATTGAGCAATACGATCTAATAACTGATTCAGCCCATAAAACTGTGAAAGTTGAGCTTCTCCTTTGAGTGCAATCTCATCAGCCATACATTTTTTTATAAACTCAATTTCGTCAGAGGCAAATTCCCTCTGCTCTTTCAAAGCCCTTACACCACCTGCATGGTAAAGGTAACAATTAAGCATTTCCACCTCTAGAATATTGATGTCTTCATTAGTAACTTTCATCATGCTCAAAATAAAAATATTATAATAATTATAAATTTAACACATATTCTAGTATAATATTTTATTATCTTTGTAGTATGCTAAAAAAAAACTCACTGAGTCACTACCATCAGGTCATGGACAGTCATTAAGTCGGCATCACACGAAAAGTCTGATGAAATTGAATTGATGATTGAGTAGAATTTGGCTTAATGGAAACCAGTAAAATGTTAGAGTTACGCTATCGTGTAAAAGATTTAGTGAACTACCCTGAACGCCCAGCAAAGGACTATGTGGATCGTAGTGGTCGTAGACGGAGAGTTTCACACAAGCCTGCCAGCAAAGGTTTGTTGAATATCGCAGAATCTACTTTTTGGAAGATGATTCGTCGTGGTGATTTTCCTGAACCGACATACTTGACCACAAGTATGCCAACATGGACTGAAAGCCAAATCAATGCTTGGCTTGAGCAGAAAGTACTTCAAGCGGCATAAAAGGAAACAGCCTGTCGATGACAGGCTGTTTTTCTTATACTTTCACATTATGTACAAAATATTGTCTGTACAGAATATTGACACTTAAATTAAAGAGACTTATAGTTAGTATGCTTAGTCGCAATTGTAAGAGTAATAAGCTAACTAGTGTCTATCTAAGTATCTAAATTTAATGCCCAAAATTGAATGACGAAAATACAGCCAGCCATAGTGTCCAAATGTAATGATCAATGTATCTAAAGAAGTGACCAAAAATAGTGTTAAATGAAATGTCAAAATATAGTGGCGAATGAATATCGTAATTAATGACTTGTAATGCTTGAGTAATAGGAAAATTAAGACTATGCAAATTTTCACTTATACCGATGCTCGCAATAATCTGAAAACGGTTTTAGACCGTGTTATTGATGATTCAGATGTTGCAGTAATTACGAGGAAAGAAGGTCAACATGCAGTTGTAATGGGCCAAGACTATTACAACAGTATAATGGAAACATTGTACCTCATGTCTTCTCCAAGTAACGCAGCACACCTAGCGAAATCAATTGCAGAATTACGGGCATCTAAAGCAATCGAAAGAGAACTTTTAGATGAAACGGAAGACTAGTTTTACTCCAACAGCTTGGGAGGATTATGTGTACTGGCAAAGCCAAGACAAAAAAACTCTTAAGCGTATCAATACACTAATCAAAGAGTGTCTTCGTACTCCCTTTGAAGGTATTGGCAAGCCTGAACCATTACTCGGTGATTTAGCGGGGTTTTGGAGCAGACGAATAGATGAAAAAAATAGATTAGTCTATGAAGTAAGTGATGTAGCGATAACTATCATTTCTTGTCGTTATCACTACGAATAAAAGAGAAGCCCTAACTTAGCATTGGGGCTTCTTTACATAAATCATTTACTATATAGCCCACTTAACTGCAATAAGCCTACTTGGACTGAAAGTCAAATTAATACCTAGCTCAAGCAGAAAAATAATTAAGCAGTATTGTAGCTAATTTTAGAAAAAGTTAATTATCAGTATCATCTACTTCATATGAAAACTCTAATGGGGTTACTGAACCCCAGCCAGCTCGTTCAGGCATTCCATTATAATGTCGTTTTGTACTTCCTTTAGTTGCAACAACTTTAAATCCCCTACGCATAAAAGCATTCACAACACGGTCTCTAGGGTGCTTTTTAGAGGATTGGGATGCTGAAACAAATGCCGTCTTATTTAAAGTAAGATTATGCGCATCAAAATTGATCGGCTCACCTAATAAACGGTTTAGTACAGTAGTAGATACATTTCTCCGACTACCGTGATGTGGTACTTGAACAAACTTTAAATCTTCTTTCAGTCTTAAATTGTTTCGTTCAGCAAAAATACAAGCCCTATCAATAGCTTCGACACCACTATCACCAGTAAGTACGAATCCGCGTCCTAATAAATTGGCATATAGCACTACACTACTATTATTTTCTGCTGAAGTTTGAACGTTATTAGGAAGATTCTCATCACCCCAAGATTCCTCTAGTAGCTTAGCAACTGTTTCAACAAAATTTTCCATGCCATCCATAATATTTTCAAAAACCATTTTTGCTTTTGGTGGAGTTTTTGAAAAGTCTGGTACTAGTGTATTTTTATACCAATCCTCATCAGGAGACAGAACTGTAAATGGTCCAATTTTTGCGCCTGCATAGGGTTCATACACTGGAATAGATTGTTCTATAGCTAGTTCATACACACGATGAGCCAGTCTCAATTTAGTTTTCATACGTTCACTAAGACTATTTGCAGTCATACGTCCATCATGAAATAGATCTAGAATCTCTGCACTATATTTCCACGGTTGATGAATCCAAACTTCACCAACTTGCATATTTTCCAACACATAAGTTAATCCAGAAACATGGTCACCATCCGGATGTGAATTAATAAGATAGTCAATCTTATCCATACCATAGTATTTTTTAATATGTTCAACCATAGCTTTGCCAGATGTTTGAGTGCCACCATCGTAGGCAATGATTTTTCCTACATTATCTTCAACGTAATGAAAAAGAATGCAATCTCCACTTTTTTCCCCACTCCCAACAGGCAAAAACTCTATCTCATAACTTGTAATCATCTTAAAACCCCATAATCATTCTTGTATAATAAGTGGTAGCTATTTTTGATATTTCAATTAAAATTTAATGATTTATTTTAGTTAGCAAGTTGTGCGTTATTGGGCTTTTTTTAAATTTCCCCATCCCTGAAGTTAGCTATAATTTCTACTGATAACCTTGGAGAGTGAGGGTAAGTCTTTAGAGTTCATGTAGGAATATCTAAGCACCAAATACTTGAAAACCTGCATCCAACCGAAACCATATATACTTTATAGAATGAGAAAATATAGTGAAACTATCAGACTATTTTGATCAATACTCACTTTCTGCACGAGTAAGACCTGCACTCTTTATTGTTTTACCAATAATATTAACGGCATATATACTGTTTGAACCACTTAGAACACTATTAGGCTCTCTGTTAACAATCTTATTGACTTGTGGAGTAGTTAATTTTTTTTCCAATCAAATGTCATCAAAAGGAAATGTAATTCAACAAACGTTATTTACTAAATGGGGTGGCGCTCCTACAACTCTTATTTTACGCCACTCAAACAATGAACTTGACAAATATACAAAACAAAGATATAGAGAAAAGCTAGTTTCATTAGTATCAAACTTTAAAAATGTCACTGAAAGAGCTGAAAGGTCTAATCCTGCCAATGCTGATCAATACTATATTTCAGCAATTAACTACCTAAAAGAAAAAACAAGAGATAGTAAAAAATATCCTTTAATTCTTAAAGAAAACATGAATTATGGATTTAGCAGAAATCTATTAGCTTTTAAAACCACAGCTATAATAATTATTTTAGCCTCATTACTAATAAGTCTTTCAATAATCTATGTTAAATTTAAAGATAAATATGTGGATATAAACTCTCTAATCTTATTACCATCTGAATACTATGTTCTAATCATCCTACACGTTATTTTTTTATTAATTTGGTGTTTCATGATAAATGAAACATGGGTAAAAGTTAGGGCATACGCATATGCAAAACGTCTTTTATCCTCTTGTGAAGAGATAGCTTAAAAAATTACTCACTCAGCACTCATTACAACTGCCATTTAAGACAATGGTCATTATATAAAATTAATTACTTATACATAAATATCTCATTTATTTAAAGTACACAGAGCCAATTTATTACAAATTGGCTTCTCTTAGACTTCTCGGTAATATTTTGACTAGCAATTTAATTACAAGATCAACATTCTTCTCGCTTCAATTCACTTTATTCAAGTAAAGACCCCAAATAATCTGCCCACTCCTGCATCATCTCACGACGATTATTCAGAAACTTGGTTCGGTTATAAGCTGTACCATTGTTGTCTTTTACCTTATGTGCCAGTTGATGCTCAATAAAGTCCACACGCTGCTCTAGAATTTCATCCAGCATAGTACGTGCAGTTGCCCTGAAGCCATGTGCTGTCTGTTCACCACCGTAACCTAGACGCTTTAAAGCTGAATTGATGGTATTATCAGAAATAATGTTTTTGCCATCTCGACCAACAAAGATATATTCGCAGTATGGATGTAGATCAATGATTGACTCAATTAGACCAAAAGCCTGATCTGACAAGGGTACAATATGAAGCTGCTTGGTTTTACTGGCTGTAAATTTAAAGCAGCGCTCCTCACGATAAAAATACTCCTTTTTCAGCTTGCGTATCTCCCCAGGTCGCTGAAATGTCAGCACAGAGATTTTCAATGCTACCTGCGTGGTCAATAAACAACGTGTATAAAGTTTGGAGTAGTTCCAAATTTTATTCAGCATCGGAGCTAAATCCTGTTCTTCTGTTACAGCTGCAAAGTTTCCGCCCTGTGGCTTTGGTAATTCTATATCCTCAATAGGATTATACTGAATCAGCTTTTTCTTACGCGCTGACTTAAAGATTTGGTTCAGGTCTGATTTAAGACGCTTGGCTACTGACAATGCACCACGTTCAATGATGCGCTTAAAGACCTTAGCTTCTAGTATCTCTAATGTGAGTTGTGGAAAAGTTAAATCACCAATATAAGGATAAGCATCATGCTTTAAACGACGAACAGTTTCTTCATCCTGCTTTTGTTCCAACTCCCGTTTATATAACCATGCTTCAGCAACAATACGAAAGGTGTTTTCTGCTTCTTTCTGTTTCTGAGACTTAGTTTCAATCCTTTCCATTGCAGGGTCTATGCCCTGTTTGATAAGTTTTTTATATTCATCACGAATCGTACGAGCATCGTCTAACGAAACTTCTGGGTAAGTGCCTAAAGATAAATCGTTACGCTTGCCTAAGAATGGGCGTGTGTAATTGAATATCCAATATTTGCTACCGCCCTGATCTATACGCAGATAAAGATTTCCACCATCTGACAGCTTATACATCTTATCAGGATCAGGTTTGGCTTTTTTAACTTGTAAAGCACTAAGCTTATTGATTCCACGAGTTGCCATAGTTCAGACATAAAAAAATGCAGTAAGAAATAATCTTACTGCATTTTTTACTACTTTATAACCACCGATTGGCGTAGTGCGTCACGGCTTGTTATATCGTACATTCCCAACTTTAACCTTACAAATCATAAACTTATATAGTGTTAAACAGTGTCAGAAACTTGAATTTGGCGGAAGCGGTGAGATTCGAACTCACGGAGGACTCACACCCTCGTCGGTTTTCAAGACCGGTGCATTAAACCGCTCTGCCACGCTTCCAATGGCGGCTATCATATAAATAAAAGTTCGACTTGGCAAATCTTTTATTTAAAATAATGCTTCAAATGCTCAAAATAAAAACAACACTCTGTAATTTTAAACATTTTCAGATTTTTCATAGCGAATTGAGTTGATATACCACAACTTTTTTCCCAATGGTGTCTGTACTTCAACTTCGTCATCGACCTGTTTACTCAGGAGTGCATGGGCCATCGGTGACTCAATTGAAATGTGTTGAGGGTGATGATCATAAATTTCATCCACTCCAACGATACGTAAACTTTTTTTCTCGCCTGCATCATTTTCAATCTCAACCCAAGCACCAAAATAGACCTTCCCTTCTTGCTCAGGGACATAGTCCACAATCTTTAATTCTTCTAAGCGCTTTCCCAGATAACGCACACGGCGATCTATCTTCCTAAGTATTTGTTTATTATATTGATAATCAGCATTCTCTGAGCGATCGCCCAAACTCGCAGCCCAATTTACTTTCTTGGTTATTTCTGGGCGTTCATCGTGCCAAAGCTTTTTTAGTTCAGCAACCAAAAGGTCATGTCCAGTACGTGTGATTAAATTCGATTTCATAAGCCCAAATACGTTAATACAACATTCCATTTACATGTTTTTGCATTGTATTCCTTATTTCCCCACGACTAAAGTGTATAAATTTTATTCTTTTTCAAATCATGCGTTTGTGATGTAATTCTCAATTTTTTATTGTACAAAATTTGACATTCTTCTTTTTGGCGCTTAATATGCGCCCCTAAGTTTGTTTTTGTTCAATTTTTATACACTTTGTAAACGTTGTGAAACATTTACATCATTTCTTTTAACTCAATGTCATTTTGAATGACGTTCATGAAT
This sequence comes from Acinetobacter sp. ANC 3929, assembly GCF_000369405.1. Lineage (GTDB taxonomy): Bacteria > Pseudomonadota > Gammaproteobacteria > Pseudomonadales > Moraxellaceae > Acinetobacter. Next base: position 433,622 of record NZ_KB849999.1, on the reverse strand, counting down.
TGCCCACCCCTTATTGAATTTATCAACTTTTAAAAGTTAAGGCAGTGTTTTGCCGAACTTTTTGGGCATAAATTATCTGTAGCGGAGACAACATGCACAGTAATTCAAGTTCAGGGTCGAGGCCTAGCCTTAACTCTTTATCTTCCAAACTTCCTTTTCAGGCTTTAGCGTTAGGAGTCGTAATCCTTCCTTTTAATAGCCTGAATGCTGAAAAATCACATCAGTACAATACGGTCGTGAACACCAATGTGTTAACTATCGTTGCAGTTGAAAGTCCTACCACAGTCTTTAAAGACGGTCAGTTTCTACATGGTTTTGGCTATGATTTAGCACGCAATTATGCACAAAGCTTAAATGTAAAACTTGATTTTAAAACCGTTCCTGACAATGCCACGGCATTGAAATGGGTTGCTCAAGGCAAAGCCAACATTGCCATGACCACAGCCAATCTGGCAGCAATTGAAAGCAAACAACTGGTTTCATTTTCGGCAAGTTGTGGTGATCAGGCAAGCTTAAGCAAAAATGGTTTAAATCCTCAGTTAAACTGGGTGTTTAAACAAGCCGATGATCCCCTCACACTCACAGCGAGTGGTTTTATCTGTCAAAGTAAGCAGTCGGGTACAACCCAGCAATTGGCCTCATTCTATAACCGCAATGTGGTTAAACCAGAGTCTTGGTCTACGATTCAAAGAGATTTGAATCAACGCTTACCGATTTATAAGGCAAGTTTTAAACAAAGCGCATCTAAATACAATTTAGATTGGCACTTACTCGCAGCAATTGGCTATCAAGAGTCTTATCTTAAACCGAGCTCAGTTTCTCCCACTGGCGTACGTGGTTTAATGATGCTGACCAACAGTACAGCTAAAGCAATGGGTGTTAGTAACCGCTCAGACCCATTGCAGAGCATCCAAGGTGGTGCGAAGTACTTTGATCTGATGTTAGATCAATTTGGCAATGTGCCTTATCCAGATCGTAACTGGTATGCCTTAGTGGCCTACAATATGGGCCCTGGTGCGGTCAGCCAGATTCAGAAACGTATTCGTGCTCAAGGCAAAGATCCGAATCAATGGGTCAATTTATATGACTATTTACAGCGTAACCAAGCACGGAATGGTCGATATAAACAAGCCGTACAATATGTGACGCGTATTCGTACCTATTTAGAACATCTGAAAACCAATAGCCGTATTGATGTATAACTGAATAGATATAAAAAAAGCTTACCTCTGGGTAAGCTTTTTTTATTCAATAAGAATTAAGCAGTAAGCTCAAGTACTTTCTTGAATAAATCTTTTTGCTCTTGGCTTGGCTTCGCGGTTTGTAAAGCCATAAGTTGAGACATATCGCCTTGTACTTTGATTTTACCCGTCATGAATGCTTGCATCGCAGCAGCCATATCAAATTCCAAGAATACTTTACGTAAAGTTTCAGCATCCATGTTCAAAGTTGTTTTAGCATTTGAAGATAAACCCTTTTGGATTTTACCTGCATCTAAAGCCAACTCTGTATTACCAGCTGCATCTGTTACAACCAAGTTAATCGCTAAATTCGCAAGTGCTGGTGGCAAGTTTAAATCACCTGCTTCAGCAGTAAGTTTTTCAACAGTTGCAAACCAATCATCAGTTAAAAATGCAGCCATGATTATTCCTCAAATGTATTTGTTCAATTTCTTGTGCCATCTATCCAGACGACATCTCATGAAGCAATTTGCTCGTGCCCTGTTATAGCATGTAATTTTTATTTTAGGCTATGATTTTTTGTACGCGGGATTCAATTTTTAAAATTTTTATAAAAAAAAGGTACTTAACAAGTACCTTTTCAAATTTTTTTACACTTTACTCAGCCGCGAAACTCAGATTAACCACAGCTAAACGATTTTTCAGCTCTTCTGGATCTTTCATATCAAACTCACGCTGAGCATCCAACGCTTCAAAATCAAATAGCTCACGATCCGCCAATTGTGAGGGAGAGACATTTTGTAAAGCACCAAAAATGCTGTGTAAACGTTTTGGATGCTGCTTATCCCACTCACGTAACATGTCATTGATAATGGCGCGTTGTAAATTTTCTTGTGAACCACATAAATTACACGGAATGATCGGGAACTGACGTAAATCCGCATATTTGATAATGTCTTTCTCTTCGACATAAGCCAAAGGACGAATCAATATATTCTTTTTATCAGATGACAGTAATTTTGGTGGCATCGCTTTCAAACTACCACCATGGAACAAGTTCAAAAAGAAAGTCGCCATAATGTCATCACGGTGATGACCCAATGCAACTTTGGTTGCACCAATTTCTTGTGCAAAGCCATACAGCGAACCACGACGTAAACGAGAGCATACGGCGCAGTAGGTCTTCCCTTCAGGCGTTAAACGCTTGGTAATGGTATAAGTATCTTTTTCAAGAATGTAATATGGAATGTTGTTTTCTTCCATATAGCGCGGCAAGATATCTTCTGGAAAGCCAGGTTGCTTTTGATCTAGATTCACAGCCACAACATCAAAATTGATCGGTGCAATGCGTTTAAACTGTAACAAGATGTCCAGCAAGGTATAGCTGTCTTTACCACCAGACACACAAACCATGACCTTGTCACCCTCTTCGATCATGTTGTAATCACGAATTGCATGCCCAACCTGACGACGAAGCTTTTTCAACAGGCGATAATACGCTGAACTTGTCGGAAGTTCTGGCTTGAAATTAAATCCTTGGTTGGATTCCACTGGCGCGTACATAGACGTGATTTACTCATAAACAAAAATACCGCAAGATTTTATCTCATTCCGAAAAGATGCGCATCTAAAGAATTTTTCAATTTCTTCCAATCGTCATATTTGAGTTTCATACTGGTAAAATTCTGACCAAAATAATTCAGATTCGGCTGGATTGCTTATATTTCAAACTTTTCCACAGTTGTCCACAAAAGCTGTGGATAAATTTGTGGATTTCTTCGCTATTGACAAACTCTTTTTGTCTTAAAATAAGGCTTCCGATTGGATTGATCATTTTTTAACCAGTGATTTTTAAAAAATAAAATCAATGACTTACATAAGTCAAGACTTAGTTTTTAAAAATTTTTTTTTAATTTTTTTTGCTGAACATTCGAACAAAATGACTTGATTTTTGTCTGACAGCCGAAAATAAAAAAATTGTAGCGAAAGTTCTTTTTTTACTTTTTTTTGTTACACTGCTGTGAAGAACTTATGCTCATCCTTTTGTGAATATTATAACGATGAACAAAACAACATATTTTTTTACCCTTTGCTTGGGGACAATCGGTTTTTTTAATGGTGTAGCAACAAGCTATGCTGGTCAGACGATTTATCAATTTAAAGACAGTAATGGTACAACGCTGCTGACCAATAAAAAGAAAGCAGAATATAGCCATTTAAAAGTAGTTAAAGCGACCTACTATCCAGACAGTAATATTCATAGCTATAGTAACTGGGGTGCAAGTGAGGCCTCCGTCCTTCCAAGCTATAGTCGTAATAAAAATGCATTCGACTCATTGATTCGCCAAGCAGCACAGCAACATGGTATCTCTGAAGGGCTCATTAAAGCAGTCATGCATACTGAGTCAGGCTTTAATATCAATGCCCGCTCTCCTGTCGGTGCCCAAGGTTTAATGCAACTGATGCCGGCAACAGCACGCCGCTTTAACGTAAATAATGCCTATGACCCGCAGCAGAACATTTTTGGGGGCGCAAAATATTTAAGTTGGCTTCTGAAACGCTTTAACGGCAATACCCAACTCGTGATCGCTGCCTATAACGCAGGTGAAGGTAATGTCGATAAGTATGGTGGCATTCCCCCTTTCCGTGAAACACAAGATTATGTCCGTCGTGTCACCAGTCGCTATCAAAATCTATATGCATCGAGTATCGGTTCATCATCCAGCTCAAATACCCAAGTAATTGCTCAATCTAGCAATTACACCACGCCATCGACTGAAGCTGCTGAAGTGGCAGCACCTGCGGCTAAATCATATAACCGTCAAATTATTACTCTTGCAGATGGCACCTTTACCGATGCTCCTTCAGGTACCTATACCACCACCAATGCCACCGCATCTGCACGAATCCGTTTAAGTGATTAACAATTCAAGTATGCGATTCTCACAGCATGATTTTAGCTGATTGTTTTCATACAGAAATTGTTTTAAGTTACTGTTTATCATTCAGTTCATGGTTTTATAGGCTAAATGTATCTACGCCTATTTTTTGCTTGAATTTTTACAATTCGCCCTGCATATTAGCGTTATGATTTATAATTTATAAATCAGATCACTTTTTCTCTATAAGAGGGTTTTCTCAATGATGCGGATTGGTTTGTTCTTGCTAACCAACCTCGCGGTACTGGTTGTAGCTGGCATTATCTTGTCACTCTTCGGTGTCGGTAGTTACCATGGCGCAGGGGGCTTGAATCTAGGCAACCTTTTAGTCGTCTGTTTTGTCTTTGGTATGGTGGGTTCTATTATTTCCCTGTTCATGTCGAAGTGGATGGCTAAAAAAACCACTGGGACAGAATTAATTGACCCAAATGCACCCCGTAGTCAAGCAGAAGCTTGGTTATTACAAGAAGTGGCGCAATTATCTCAACGTGCAGGTATTAACATGCCTGAAGTAGGTATTTTCCCTTCTTACCAATCCAATGCATTTGCGACAGGTTGGAATAAAAATGATGCTTTGGTAGCTGTTTCAACAGGTCTACTCGAGCGTATGAACAAAGATGAACTTCGTGCTGTATTGGCTCACGAAATCGGACACGTTGCAAATGGTGACATGGTGACCCTTGCGCTGATCCAAGGTGTCGTGAACGCCTTCGTGATGTTCTTTGCACGTATTGCAGGTGACTTCATCGACCGTAACGTATTTGGTCGTGAAGATGGTGAAGCACCAGGTCTTGCTTATTTTGCCATTACGATTGTACTCGACATCGTATTCGGTATTTTGGCTTCTACCATCGTGATGTGGTTCTCTCGTCAACGTGAATATCGCGCAGACGAAGCTGGCGCACGTTTAGCTGGTAAACAGGCCATGATTTCTGCCCTACTTCGCTTACAAACAGAGTCAGAAATGCCAGATCAAATGCCGAAAGAAATGAAAGCATTTGCGATTACGGAAGGTAAGGAACAAGGCTTTAGCTTAGCGGCTTTATTCCAGACCCACCCAACCATTGAACAGCGTGTTGCTGCATTACAGCAATTAAACGTTCAATAATCAGTATCAGATAAACGATAAAGCCTCCACAATGGAGGCTTTATTTTTTGCCATATCAAAATTAATGTTTGAATCACCCTATTTTGATAAGGTAAAGAAATCAAAGATTATATGATCATACTATAAGTATAAATTACTTTATTCCCAAGCATCTTCAATTGTTTTTTTCCAATCATTGAAACTTTTAAAAAGTGAAGTATGTGGCCATCTCGGATTAGTTTCATTATTCCATGTTAAATGGACTTCAGCATATTGATCTTCCTGATTTTCTAAAAAGAATAAAACATCATCCTCTCCATCTTTTCGAGCAATAGCTACCGCTTTTTTAGCAAAAAGCACATGACCCAATATAAGCTCACGTTTAAGTTCATTAGAAAATATCGACTCTTTTTCTGCTTGTATAAGTACCCAATTTTCTGGCAATTCTTTTAGATGCCTCATATATTAACCACTAAGAAATAATATTTTGATAAAATTGCCACAGATAACTAAAGCCAGCCCACACCGCCAGCACCAGTAAAATCACCACTGCAATTCCCAATAGATCTGGAATGCGGAGCCAAATCCAGCTCACGATCGGATTACGCCAAAATGCCGAGGTTTTTTGCTTCTGCTCTAGCGATTCATGTAGGAATGGATGGACCACATGAATATCACTGTGCACTTGATATTCCTCACGGATATGGTCATGCACAATTTCAAGCGTCTTGCGACTCGGACGGATAAATACATCAAATAATGTGCCCACTATGGGTACAAAACCCACCAACATATCCATAATCGCCAGTTTGACCACGCCCTTGAGCTTGTGCTGTGGTACACCGACCTCTCTGGCCTTTTTAAAGGCATATAGCGTCAAAATAAAACCTGCAATATCACCCGCAAATGGAATAGTACTCAGCGCAGCATCGGCCCCGACTCCCTGCTTGGTAAAGGGGATCCGAACCAAACTGTCCATGGTATTGGCAAATTTTGCTAAATCACGTTCGACAGCAATTGCTTGTTGCTGGGTTAATTTTTTTTGTTCTGTTGGAGCAGTCATTCACTCAACCTAAAAACCATGTTTATGCTTGAGAATAAAGCAGATTTTCCTGTTTGTCGGTACAATTATTATTACCGATCAGAATTCAGAATAAAATCATCGATGCGATAAATAAATACACCAATACCCCAGTCGCATCACAAATCGAGGTTACCAACGGTGCGGAAGCACTGGCAGGATCGAGTCCAGCCTTGTTTAAAATAAACGGTAAGCTCATTCCAATCAAACAGCCCATCAATACAATCCCCATCATGCTCAGTGCCAGTACTAAAGCCACCATTTCATCACCACGGAAATACCCCAGTAATGACACTGCAATTGCCATGGTGCCACCTAAGCATAAAGCCACTAAGCTTTCTCGCCCCAATAGGTGAAACCAATCTTTGAATTGCACATCACCTGTGGCTAAGGCACGAACCATCAAGGTTGAGGATTGCGAACCAGCATTACCACCACTACCCACCAATAACGGCAAAAAGAACACTAATACCAGATTTTTTGCAATCACATCTTCATAGTGAGCAATACCAATTCCTGACAACAAGCTACCAAACACCAAAAAAACGAGCCAAAAAACCCGTTTCTGATACAGTTGCAAAATCGGTGCAGACTTAATACTGAGCTTAGATGATGCATTGACCGCACCGACTTTTAAAAAGTCTTCAGTGGCTTCTTCGCTGGCAACGTCCATCGCATCATCATAGGTCACAATCCCGACCATCATGTTTTGGTGATCAATAATTGGCAGTGCTAATAAATCATACCGTGCAATGGTTTTTGCCACTTCGTCTTGATCTGTATCCACAAACGCGGTTAAGACATTGGTTTCCATGAGTTCATTGATATTCTGATCTTCAGGTGCAAGTATCAACTGCTTTAAGGACAAAACCCCGAGGATTTTACGTGCTTCATCTAGAACATAAGCAAAGTAAATCATTTCAGTATCAGGTGCTTCAAGGCGCAACATTCTGATCGCATCCATGACCATCATCTTGGGTTTCAAAGTCGCATATTCGGAACTCATAATCGCGCCCGCCGTTCCCTCTAAATAAGAGGACAGTTGACGGATATCCTCTCTCTCAGCCTGTGCAAGGGCTGGCAATAGTGCATTTTGTTGTTCTTCATCCAAACATTTAAAGACATCGGCACGTTTATCCGATGACATTTCGCCAATAATCTCTGCCAAAATATTTCTGGGCATGGCTTGGGCCAGTTTGACCTGTTCATTGGGTGGAAGATATGAAAATACATAGGCACGATCAGGTAAATGCGTGAGTAGTAATTGACTCTGTTCAGGTGAGAGCTGTGTTAATACATCCGCAATATCGACTGCTTGAAATGTTTCAACTGATGCAAGTGCAAGTTCAATATGATTATTTTTAAGTGCGTCGCTTAATAAATATAAAAAGTTGTTGTAGCTCATATTTGCCTCTTCACTACAAAGTATCTGCAATGAAGGGCTAAACGCAGCGTATTATTTTACGATCGAATAGAAAACTTCATTCAGATTTTGATTAATATAAAAATGTGTAATTTGGAATAAACTACAACTCTGCGTGTCCATTTGGGGAATCAAACCTCATTAAGCCGCTTATACGGCACGGCAATACTACAAATATTTTTTTATATTCTCAACTTAGACAACAAAAATGAACAATTCGAATGCTATTTTGCGCAGCGAATTGTTCATTTCAGTTGTTTATCCGAAGCTTATTTTAACACTTCAACTGGATTGTCTTTCGACTTAGACAGGGTTCTGACCAGTACATACATAAATGGAATAAAGATCAGGACCAAAATCGTACCGAAAACTACACCACCGAATACGCTATAACCAATCGCCTGTCGACTTAAAGCCCCTGCCCCACTCGAGAACATTAATGGAATCACACCTGCACCAAATGCGATTGAAGTCATCAGAATCGGTCTGAGACGAAGCCCAGCTGCTTCTAAAGCAGCGTCCAGTGCGTTACGGCCTTGTTGCTGCAAACTTGCGGCGAACTCGACCATCAAAATGGCGTTCTTACAGGACAAACCAATGGTAGTCAGTAGTGCAATCTGGAAATAAATATCATTGGCGAAACCAAACCAATAACTAAATAAAATGGTTCCACCAATGCCGAGTGGAATTGCTGCAATCACCACTGTTGGAATGGACCAACTTTCATAGAGTGCCGCAAGACAGAGGAAAATAAAGGCGACAGAAATCAGATATAACCAAATTGCCTGATTACTGGATTGCTGTTCTTGATAAGACAAGCCACTCCACGCAAGACCCACATTTGGCATTTGATCAACCAAACCAGCAATTGCTTGCATGCCTTGTCCACTACTAAAGCCTTTCGATGCGTCTGCTTCCATGCTCATTGCTGGATAGCCCATAAAACGCTCTAGCATCGGTGGAGCACCTTGCCAAGCAATCTGACTAAACTGTGAAAATGGTACCATTTGACCATTGGCATTTTTGACATACCAATAGTTTAAATCTTCAGGTTTGGAACGATATGGCGCATCACCTTGTAAATACACTCGCTTAATTCGACCACGGTCAATAAAGTCATTGATATAACTTCCACTCCACGCAGTCGATAAGGTGCGATTAATTTCACTTACATTCAGCCCATGGATCATGGCAGCCTTATGATCAATCTTGATATTTAATACGGCTTGATCATCATTACCCTTTTTATCGACATTTTCGACGGAATCGAGTGCATTACCTTGCTGTTGCAACTGTTGGAAAGAATTCACCAAGCTTTGTCGCCCCAGTCCTTGAGTATCTTGCAACCAAAAATCAATTTTATCGGAGTTACCTAAACCACGAATCACCGAAGGCATTAATACCATAATACGTGCTTGATTATTCTTTGAGAAATATTGCATCGCTCTTGCACGAATTTGCTGTGCACTATTTTCTGTCCCTTTACGATCATCCCAATGTTTTAACGACACAAAGGCTTGACCAAGGTTTTGTCCAGTACCTGAAAAGTTACGTCCATGAATCACCATCACCCCATTCAAATTGGCTTTTTCATGCTCAAGGAAGTAATCAGAGATCTGCTTACCAACCTCTTCAGTCTTACTCATTGGCGTACCTTCTGGTAGCCGGAATTGAACACCCAAAATCCCTTGATCTTCTTGCGGCAAGAAACTTGTCGGCAGATCGCGATACACCCAGATAAAACTAACAACCAGTACGACAATGCCAATCAAGGACACCGCTTTTACTGCAATGACTTTTTTGGAAATATTGAGATAACGCTTTTTAATTGCATCCAAACATTGATTAAACCAGATTGCCCAACGTGCTTGCTTCTGTTGAGGTTTCAATAAAATTGCACATAAGGCGGGTGTTAGAATCAACGCCACCAATAAAGAAAGCCCCATTGCTACAACCAGAGTAATCGAAAACTGTCGATAAATAATCCCTGTTGCACCACTAAAGAAAGACATTGGAATAAAAACAGCGGTCAGGACCAAGGTAATCCCGACCAAAGCCCCACTGATCTCCTGCATGGATTGGATTGACGCTTCCTTGGCACTGAGTTGCTGCTCATGCATCAGTCGTTCAACGTTTTCAACCACAACAATTGCATCATCAACCAGCAGTCCAATCGCCAATACCATTGCAAATAAGGTCAGCGTATTAATACTCATCCCGAGAACCGCTAAAACAGCAAAAGTCCCGAGGATGACCACGGGAACTGTGACTGCTGGAATAAGTGTTGCGCGCCAATTTTGCAGAAAGATAAACATCACCAACACAACCAGTCCAATCGCTTCGATCAAGGTCGAAACCACTTGTGACATCGACTCTTTTACAAACGGCGTATCATCGCGTGGATAAACCACAAAATAACCATCGGGCAAGGTTTTTTCTAAACGTGCAACTTCTTTATAAACGGCATCAGCCACTTGCATCACATTGGCACCGACAGTCAATGATAATGAAAGCCCCGAAGCTGGATATCCATTCAGACTGTTAAACACCTGATAATTTTCCGCCCCCACCTCAACTCGTGCTACATCTTTTAAATAGACAAAGCTGCCATCACTGTTGGCTTTAACAATAATATTTTCAAACTGTTCAGGTGTACGCAGAAGTGAGCCAGAGGTAACCTTGGCATTTAAATACTGGTTGTCGACTGCGGGTAAGTCACCAATTGCACCAGCAGCAACTTGGGTATTTTGATTTTCAATCGCGGAACGTACATCACTGACTTGTAATTGATAACGTTCCAAGCGCTGTGGATCCAACCATATACGCATCGCATATTGTGATCCAAACACACTGACCTCACCGACACCTTCAATGCGGCTCAGGTTCAATTCAAAATTATTAGTTAGATAGTCTGAAATATCGAGATTACTTGAACGTCCTGACTTGTCCCCAAGCCCAATGACCATAAAGGAATCACTCAAAGACTTACGGACATTAACACCTTGTCGCTGTACATCTTCTGGGAGACGGTTGATCGCACCATTTACTGCATTTTGTACCTGTACCTGTGCTTGATCAGGGTCAGTCCCTTGTTCAAAGAACAGACTAATTCGGCTATTACCACTGGCATCACTGCTAGAGTTGAAATACAGCAGGTGATCAATCCCTTTAATCTGTTGCTCTAAAACTTGGGTAACGCTATCTTCAACCGCTTGGGCATCTGCACCACTATAATTTGCTGCAACCGTGATTCGCGGCGGTGCGATATCAGGATAGCGCTCTACAGGTAAATTTAAAATGGAGAAGAGACCAACAGCCATGACAATGATTGCCAGTACTCCAGCAAAAATTGGGCGATGAATAAAAAACTTAGATAACATGGCTGCTCATTCCATTATTGAAACAGTCAATTTTTCAAAAAGATAGATAAATTTTGGCACTTTCAATCTACGATCATTACCGAGCTTTGCAGCAAACACCATCCCTATTAACATATCATTTCAAAAAGCGAGGATTGAGGAGAAATAATGGATTTTGCAACGCTTCAATAAATGAAAGATCTATTTCTTCACTGAGTAAACAGTTTAGCTGTTTAATTAATTTAATTTACTGTGCAATCAAATACTTCTTAATTTGGAATTGACACATTCCCCACTTAAACCGATATTAGCACGCTCGGTAACTCTCCCCCATTTTATTAGTCATATATGAAGGCCAGCTTAAAAAACTTTAATATCTTGTTGCTTATCCTGCTTCCAGCATTCATTACTGGAGGCTTGCTGATTGGCGCAGGTAATTTGTCTGATGGTTTAAGGCTTGGCTTTTTATCTTTACCGGGCGTTTTTTTTATCTATCTAGCAATCACGCGACAAAAGATATATTGGTATGTTCTTACCATTACTTGGTGGTTCATCGCATGGCTCGATGCCCTACTTCGTTCCAGTACATGGTTTTTATTCAATAGTGATAATGAAGCCTATTTTATTATCGAAGCAATTGCCAATACCAATCAACAAGAAAGCTGGGGTTTTATCCAACTGCATCTCGTTACCATTGCAGCAGTGGTGTTCGGTTTGCTCAGCGCGCTCACGCTGTATAGCTTTGCTGTATTCAAACTGGTTAAACCGATTCATTTCAGTCGCCTTTGGCAGAGTCGTGTATATCGCAGTTGCATTATTCTACTGATCTTGTTAGCCACTACCAGCTATTTAATGAAACCTTCTCGCAAGGTTCACCCTGTTATATTTTGGTCTGAGTTCCAAACTAAAATTCAGGATTTTAAAGATAGAATTAAGCAACATAAAGATGTGCATCATCAATGGGATCTGAGTGCAAAAAATAATTTAGTGCTGACAGACCAAGCCAAAGGAAAACAAACCCATGTCTTGATCCTTTCAGAAAGTCTCACCAGTCTAAACTTAGGCGTATGCGATTATCCGCGAGATACCACACCTGAAATGACAAAGCGACTTGCTGAGATTAATGTCTTCTGTAATGCCTTTTCTCCAGCACCATCTACTATCAATGCACTACGTGTTCTATTGACCGAAAGTCCAGCCGCAGAACATGATAAATATTCATCCGAAAGTGTATTGGCCTATGCACGTGCTGCTGGTTATAAGATTTATTGGCTCAGTAACCAAGATGACACCTATTTGTCCTCTCTGTTTGGTTCCTATGCCGATAAAGCCGTGTATAAAAACACCCGTTCCGGGCGAAGTAGTACGTCTTTGGATGAAAGCTTAATCCCTGATTATCAACAAGCGTTGGCAGACCCTGAACCGAAAAAGTTAATTATTCTTCATTTGATTGGCGCTCATCCAAATTATAAAGAACGTTATCCATCTGCATTCAATAAATTTACCAGTACCAGTAATGATCAAGTTGAAATGGAACTTAAAAATCGAAATATTGATCCCTGGATTCGCTCACTGCGTAATGATTACGATAATGCAGTTTTATACGAAGACTCTCTGTTAGCAAAGTTTCTAGATGATTTGAGAGCAGATGCAGTGCCAGACTTTAGATCGTTCACCGTTGTATCGGATCATGGCAATGAAGTTGGACATGAAATCGATTATGCGGGACATAGTCCAAATACCAAAGCTGGTTATCAAGTTCCTGTAATTATGTGGTCTGATAAAATGCTGGCGACTGGGGTAAATAAAGACAAGACCTTAAATACCGCAGAACTTGATAATAATCTCATGCATATCATGGGGCTTAAAGATAAATCATCGCCAAAACAGTCTTATTGGCAAGATGAAAATTATCAATTTACCCCAGAAATCAATTGGCCGTATTGGAAGCATAAGTCTTAACAATCATGAATAAAAAATCCAGTTTGGGCTTCTATCTAAATTGGATTTTTTTATTTTTCAAATCTCAACTGTAGAATTCTTCATAATTTCATCAAACCATCATACAACTGTCATTGATTTGATAACTTTAGCTTTCAAACTAGGCGCTTAGATAAAAACTGATGAGTTTATTCATGTTTAAAAAAGCTGCGCTTTGTCTCTGCCTGATCAGTCTTGCAGGCTGTAATGATGACAATAATAATCAAAGTAATACCACTCAACCTGAATATCAACTGCCAAAAATTTTAGTGATTGGACATCGTGGTGCCAGTGCACTTCGACCAGAACATACGCTTGCGTCTTATCAAAAAGCCATTGATGATGGTGCTGACTTCATCGAACCAGATTTAGTTTCAACTAAAGATGGTGTTTTGGTCGCTCGACATGAAAATGAAATTGGTGGCACCACCAATGTTTCTACCCTACCTCAATTTGCGGATCGTAAAAAAACTAAAGTGATTGATGGGACACGTTTTGATAACGGTTGGTTTACGGAAGACTTTACTTTAAACGAATTACAACAACTGAAAGCACGTGAACGTATTCCGCAATTTCGACCAGACAATCAAAAATATAATGATCTCTATCCTGTTCCGACTTTAGAGCAGATCATTGAACTTGCTGATGCGCATTATAAAAAAACCGGCAAGATTATTGGCTTGTATATTGAAACTAAACATCCGACCTATTTCCAAAAACAAAATTTGGCGATGGAAGACACGCTACTTAAAACGCTGTCTAAATATCAATACACTCGCGATATTGCACCAATTTATCTACAATCTTTCGAAGTTGGCAATTTAAAATATTTGAAAAACCAACTGGATTTACATAAGAGTGTTAAACATGCCCAACTGATCCAGCTTTATGATGAAAAAACAGTACGCCCTGCGGATTATGTCGCTCAAAATATCGCGACTACCTATGGCAATATGGCAACTGCACAGGGATTAAAAGACGTTGCAAAATATGCAAATGGTGTAGGACCATGGAAACCTTATATTATCGACCAAGAAACCATGCAAACCACTTCTTTTGTGACCGATGCTCATCAGGCGGGGCTAAAGGTGCATCCATATACCTTCCGGCCTGAAAATAACTTCCTGCCAGCCAGCTTAAAATGTAGCGCAGATAAAGCCAAAGAAGCGGAACGTTGTGCCGCAGGTTCAATAAAGGAAATGCAGCTGTATTTCAAAGCAGGTGTAGATGGTATCTTTACCGATGATCCAGCATTGGGCCGCCAGGCAGTACAAAGTTATCAAGCCACGGTAAAATAAGACTTGTTTCAAATTTAAGGGCAGCCTCAGCTGCCCTTATTTATGCATGGCTATGCTGTTTTTGCTTGACCTGTTGCCATTGCCACCAGCCATAAGCAGCCAGCCCGACAAAGGCGGCATAGAGCCCTGCGGTCAGGAAAACTTCTTTGTAGATAAACATGCCTACATAGATGATATTGACAAAAATCCAGAGGATCCATGTTGCAATATGCTTACGGCTGGTCCAATAGGTCGCCAGTAAACTAAACGCCACCAACTGTGAATCGAGCATCGGTACAGCAGCATCGGTAAAGTGTTTAAGAATCAAACCAAAGATTAAGCCAAACACCACCGCTAAACACATTTGGAACAACACAAGGGGCTTGGCAATGGGTTCAATCCGAATATCATGATCCTGACGCTTGCCTTTCAACCAATAATAGAATCCATAAACATTCATCAAGATAAAGAAAAATTGCAGGATCGTTTCACCATACAGTTTTATGGTAAAGAAAAAATAGGCATACAACCCACAAGCCAGAAAATTAAACCACCAGCACCATATATTGCGTCGGATGGTCAATGTCACACCCATCAGACTAATAATCACTGCAACGATTTCTAAAGCAGACAAGAGCAGACTTCTTTCAAGATTTGATTGCAATCATTATGGAAAAATCCGCAATTTAAGCAATGCTAAATGACTTATTTTCTTTACTGATATTTTTATCTTGATTTGAGAAAATGACTATTTTTCATCCAAACCTTGTGCTATAAAAAACTGATCCAATTTAGATTCTTTGATATGTTGATCCACAAAATTTCCTCTTCACGTCTTATTGCCATTTCGCATCGCATTTCTGTCAATGCCGCATGGCGACGTGTCTGTATGTTCATGCGAGGAGACTTTGCACAGATTCATCCGATGAGAAATAAAAAAAACATCATATGAACACAAAGGTCGCCTCAACAGCGACCTTTTTTATTGCCTAAATTTACGACCATTCAACCGACCGTTGTTATCACAGGAGCATGACCATGACGCAGTTACCAGAAAAGAGTTTTATACCCAGCACACAGATCCAACCGACTGTAGCCCCTATTCACCCTCGCCTTGCTACAGTCGGTCAATTCATTGCAGTCGTGCTGATTTGGTCATTGACTCCATTGGCAGCAGTCTTGACGGTGCATGAAATTCATTGGGCGTGGGGATTATTTTTTCGGTTCAGTTTGGCCATTCCTTTGGCGTATATGTGCTTGCTTTATTTTCGACTCAAACTCGACTTCACGTATACAGCCTTCATCAGCTATGCGGTAGGTGCGATTGGCTTATTGGGTTCAATGACTTTTTGTTATATGGGAGCGACTCGTGTTTCATCAGGCATGATCTCAATTATTTATGGCACTGCTCCGCTATGGTCTGGTCTGATTGCTGTATTTATCCTAAAACGGGAACATTTTTTAAAACGCCAATGGTATGGACTTAGTCTCGCAATTTTGGGTTTATCACTCACACTCGGTATAGGAGCAGAGCATATTCAACTCGATTTGCTTGGTGTGTGTTATGAAATCATCGCTGTTTTACTTTACGTGCTGTCAATGTTTATGGTTGCAAAAGTAGGTGCAGAAATTCATCCGATCATTCAAACCACAGGTTCAACTATCGTTTCATGGTTCGGTTATCTGTGTTTGTTGCCTTTTTTCTTATCTGAAATGCCTAATCAGTTACCCAGCCTGCAAACCAGTTTGGCGCTGCTCTATAGCGCATTATTTTCCTCAGTATTGGCCATGATTTTCTATTTTCACCTCATTCAAAAACTCAACCCAACAACGGTAATGCTGATTACTATTGTAACGCCAGTATTGGCCACTTTTTGGGGTGTATGGCTCAACCACGAAGCATTAAGCTCACATCTTGTGTTGGGTTTAATGTTCCTGTGTCTAGGTTTATTTTTATATGCCTATCGCAAAAAACCACGTCTGTTATAACCATGAAAACTGATAGGTCAAACAACATGGCCTATCAGTGATAGTATCGAGGCACAGGCTCAAGTACACTGTGTCTACGCACCGCGTGACTTCTCAAAGATTTGTTCAAGGATGAAATAATCTATGCGTTCTTACGTCTTATGGCTTTGCCTCAGTCTGGTCTTCGTTTTGCAGGGTTGTGTCCACGCAACAACACAATCAGCCACAATTACAGGCAAAACAGCCGAGCTAAAACAACGCTATTATCAAGCGAAGACAATAGCGTCTGATGGGACTGTACTCGCCTTTACGGTTTATCAACCCCATCTAAGATCAGATCAAACCGCCCCATTACTTTTACATACCCATGGCTTTGGTCTTTCTCGAATGAAACGACCTGAACTCAGCTTGTATGGATTTCTCTTACCTACAGGACAGGTAGCAAAAACAGCTTGGCAAAATGGCTATTGGGTAATCAGCTACGATCAACGGGGACATGGTGACAGTCAAGGCAAAATTCGGCTGACAGATCCTGCAAAAGAAGCACAAGATGTCATCACTATCATGAACTGGGCTGAAAAAAACTTGCCTCAACTGACAAAAAATCAGCATGGTGTTCGTACTGGTATGATTGGTGAATCTTATGCAGGCGGGGTGCAATATCTTGCTTCTGCTTTAGATCCACGTTTACAGGCCATTGTTCCAATTACCACTTGGTATGATATTGTGCATAGCCTTGCACCCAATGGTATTCCTAAAAGTAACTGGATTAGTTTCCTCAATCTGATTGGAGATTGGTGGAACTGGAATAAATTTGATCCTGAACTCAAGCAGGCTTATCTGGATACGCAACACGGAAAATTAAAGCAATCCACCTACGATTTTCTTAAAACACACCAAGCCAGCTGGTTTTGTAGTCATCATCAGGCACCTCAAGCAGATGCACTAATCATTCAAGGATTCAGGGATGTATTGTTCCCTTTTAATGAGGGTGTCAAAGCTGCACAATGCCTACAACAGGCTCAGCGAGAAGTACATTTAATTGGCGTACAAGGGGGGCATTTGCAGCCTTTTACCCAACATTCTCCGCTCGGAAGCACGCCATTTTGGTATATCGGTAAATCAGTCAGTTGTGGTCAGCAGCAGCACTATAATTTACAAAAAACCATCTTGGCTTGGTTTAATCAAAAGTTAAAAGATCAAATACCAACCGAATCTTTACCTGAATTATGTGTCGATCAGAGCCCAGTGAATCGGCTTACTGATCTTAAGCCAGTAATAGCATATAACCTGAAAAAAACTTGGATTGCTCCGACTAGGGCTCAAGCTGTATTTGTTCCAATCCATACAGCCTCACAACCGACTTCAATGACAGGCTCTCCCCAACTCACTCTCAAGATGGAAACAGCGCCTGAATATGCAGTTGCGACGCTATTTATTTCTGTTGCGGTGAAATCAAAAGTTACAGGGAAATATACAATTTTAAATGATCAGACTGTGCCATTTAATCCAACTCAAAAAAGAAGTTATGATCAGATTCGATTGGGCTTAAACGATCAAATGGGAACAGCACAATCCATCGAGTTACCTAGTGTCTATGGACAACTTAAGCAGGGTGATACTTTAGGTTTGTTGATCAAGAGTGAGAGTCAGTATTATCAACGAATCAAACAGCCTAAAATTGAAGCATGGATTTCGGGGCAAATTGTTTTGCCTAAGCTTTGGCCTGAAGCTGCTGCGAAATAGTTGTTCTTATTATAAAAAACCAACGAGAGTGATTTCTACCACTCTCGATTGGCAATCAATTCTTCCATTTCAATGTCGAAGTAACCGACATCTTGCACCACCATCATCATAGCTTCAGCAATGTAATCTGCGGCAGTGTCATCTAAACTTGAGTCTAAGTCTTCAAATTGCGGCTTCATTTCGTTAATTTCAATCAAGGTCTGATTTGCATAACGATAAATTTCAGTATCAGATAAGTCTGTGCGACTGACCTTTTTTGAAAAGCGATGGATATGTTGCTTCACTTCAGCGACAAGAATATCGGGATAATATTCGTCATCAAACATGGGGAGGAGTAAATTTTCAAACATAAAAAATAATATGCCAATAAAACGCCATGCTTATAACATAATCCGACCAAAATCACGATATTTAGACATAAAAAAAGCGGTTTTTCCGACCGCATTTTTTAGAAGTTATTTAGACCATCTACCGCGCTAATACATCCTAGCTATGAGAAAAGTGATGGTATATAACCAATAGATCTACATCGTGACCGGTTCAGCAAATTGCTCAGCATATTTCGAAAGCTGTTCAAAGGTAATCGAAGCACCACCACAAACAATCACCAGTACATCATCAGATGGACTAAAGTTAACTTTTTGATCATATAAAATCGACAAAGTTGCTCCACAGGCAGGCTCGACCAAGGTACGATGATCATCTAAGAATTTTAAACATGCACTTACTGTATCTGGATCAGCAACCGTTATTCCCTGAACATTTTGCTGTTGAGCGATCTTAAATGCTTGCTCACAGACCCTTTTTGCTGCAAGTGTGGTTGCAATACCTGTGACATGTTCTAAGCTAATATGCTGCCCAAGTTGTATTGAGGTATTTAAAGATGCTGTGCCTTCTGTTTCGATTGCATAAATAGGAATATCCAACTGATGCGTTTGCAAACCTTGCGCAACACCAGAAAGTAAACTCCCCCCACCAACAGATAAAACCACTGCTGAAGGCCGTACTCCCTCTGCAACCACTTCATCGATAATACAAGCGACGCCATCCCACAGATATTGACCATCAAAAGGGTGAATATAAATAGCTTCCTCACTGACAAAAGAGAGTGCGAGTTCATTGGCTTCAATCCAGGAATCACCATGCACAATCACTTCAGCAGCTTCCTGCCGCATTAAATCAATTGCTTTTTGTGAGGTTGTTTTCGGGACAACGACCGTTACTGTAATACCTAACAGCTTGCCCATATACGCAACGGAGATCCCTGCATTGCCACCAGAAGAGCTCACAAATTTCTTTGCGCCTTTTTCAGCATATTTTAAACAGGCATTACCAATACTACGCTGCTTAAATGAGCCTGTAGGCTGAGCAGATTCCATTTTCAACCAAACATTGCAATTATTTAGTTCACTTAACTGACTTGATCGAATGAGTGGTGTTTTCATCTTAACTATCATTTCTTCTATTATTGAAATCATTCTGATTTAATGGTCAGTAACATTATACTTTCCGACCATTTCCCAAAAGCAATGTTTAATCTTTTTTAGCACTTAAGCTTTTGGCAATCTTCGCTAACTCGACAAATTCCTCCCGCATCTGATAAGGATCAGGTTTCGCTGATTGTTGTGCCAATTGGATAATTTGATCCCATCCCAATGCGCCATTGTACTGCCCGCCTTTTAACTGCTGAGCATACGATGCAACCGCAATCGCAAAACGGGTATCGTTATTGGCTTGAGCAAGAGGCTTACTTTCAACTTTTACGGTTTGGTTTAAAAGGATGCTCTTCTCTTGATTTGGCAATTTATAGCGCAAGTTTACAAAGGCATATTCAGACTTTTTCGTTGTCTCTGTTTTTGTAGATTCCTGATAACGTGAATCATTGAGCCAGCCCTGTTGACCGACTGGAACGATTTCATAAATTGCTGTGACATTGTGACCTGCCCCAATATCTCCTGCATCAACCTTGTCATTATTAAAATCTTCCTGTTTCAACATTCGGTTTTCATAGCCAACCAAGCGATATTCTTTCACCGTCGCAGGGTTAAATTCGACCTGAATTTTGACATCCTGAGCAACAGTTGCAAGGGTTGAAGAAAGCTGACGCTGTACTACTTTTTTCGCTTCATTTTTATTGTCGATATAACTGTAATTGCCATCGCCTGCATCCGCCAGTTGTTCCATGAGTTGCTCATTATAGTTCCCTGTGCCAAAGCCCAATGTGGTTAAAGAAATCCCACTTTTGCGTTTTTCAGCCACCATGCCTTTTAAGGTACTAAAATCAGTAATACCGACATTAAAATCACCATCCGTCGCCAGTAAAATGCGGTTAATACCATTTTTCACAAAGGCTTTTTCAGCCTGCTTATAGGCCAGTTGAATGGCTTGCTCACCTGCGGTTGCCCCACTTGCCTGTAATGCATTAATCACAGCCAATATTTTATCTTTTTGGTCACCAGCAGTCGGTTCTAGCACCAGCTTTTCACCGCTGGCATAAGTAATAATGGTGACTTTATCTTGTGGACGAAGTTGCTCAGTGAGTAAGCGCAAAGTTTGTTTAACCAAAGGTAATTTATCTGCGGCATCCATACTGCCAGAAACATCGACCAAAAAAACCAGATTGGCAGGTGGCAATTGCTTAGTGCTTAAATCTTTGGCCTGAATACCAATTTTGATCAGTTTGGCATTTTCTTTCCACGGCGAATCCACCGTTTCAGTGGTGACTGAAAATGGATGAATACTATTTGGTTGTGGGTATTGATAATCAAAATAGTTAATCATTTCCTCGGCACGGACTGCATCGACGGGTGGTAGTCGGCCATCATTCAAGAAACGGCGTGTGTTAGTATAACTACCTGTATCTACATCAATACTAAAAGTTGAAACGGCTTGAACAGCCACACGATGAACAGGATTGACCTCATTTTTTTGGTATTTTTCAGTGTTCTGTTCTAAACGTGGTCTCTCCATAGTCGGCATCACCGCAATATAAGATGCAGGTGCAATCATCTTACGCGTTTGTGCCAATCCCTGATTTGAGAAGTTAATTGGTGCTGGCGATACGGGCATCGAAGTTTCAACTGCAACCTGATCATAGTGTTTGACAGGTGTACTACACGCCATCACCATATAACTCAGCACAGTTAATGTTAATATTTTTGTTGATTGATGCATTGTTCAATTCCCAATTGTATTTTGTTTTTTCAAATAAAGTCGATATACAGAGAATTGTATGCAAAAAAAGAAAGATACATCGTATTCGAATGTATCTTTCTAGAATTGGTTATTCATGATCTACAGCTGAAGTTCTATTCAATCGCATAATTGATGGTGACTACCACACGGGCAATTTTATTAATGGTGGCCTTGTCATAAGCACCACCATAATCACTGTCATCATCCGAGCCGCTTTCTGGCAGGATATAAAATGCACCTTGGCTGGCTGAGCGCATCATCCCCACTTTTACACCACCGACTTTGGCAAATTCATTGGCACGGCTATAGGCATTCTTAGTTGCATTGGCAATCAGAGACATTTTGATTTCTTCTAAATTCGACACTAGATATTCAGGTTTCTGTTCAATGGCTATGCCTTTTTCATCCAGTAGATAAGCTTCTTTGGCTGCCTGTTCAATCTTCTTGATATCGCGACTACTGATCACTAGGGATTGTAATGCCATATAGCCTTTAAACTCACGCTTGATGCGTCCCTCGCCTGTATCAACTTCCTCATAATAAGATTGAGAACGCTTATTCCCGAGTTGCATATCCGCGGCCTTAAAGCCATGTTCAACAAAAAAAGCCTGTAATGCTTTCATTTGTTGATCGAGTAATTGATAAGCTTCTGGGATCGTGTCTGAAGTGTGGTTGGTTTGTAAGTTGATTTCCCAACGTGCTGAATCTGCTTGAATTGGTTTCTCAGCTAAGCCTTTGACTGTAATTGAATTTTTGGTGCTATTAAACTGTTTAAGCGCATAACCCATCACCGCAGCAGAAACTATAAAACCGAGACTCAGAATCAGGGCAAACACCCATAAACTTTTATATGTAATTGTTTTATTTTCCATTTTTTAATATCACTCATCTTCATTATACATTTGTTATATTTAATCTGATTCAGCAAGTCAATAGAGCCCTTGAGCCCTATTGAAGTATACAAGCTTAATAAGCTTGCATCCTATTCCAGACTTTTATCGCATCGCGAGTGGCCTTAACGTCATGGGCACGAACGATACTTGCTCCCTGCTGAATACTGAATAGATGCCCTGTCACACTGCCGACAGTGCGCTCTTGCGCAGGTACACCATTTAAGGCTTCACCGATAAAACGTTTACGTGAAAGGCCCGATAAGATTGGGTAGCCCATTCGATTGAGCTTCCAAAACTCATTCAATAATTGAAAATTTTGCAGCGCATTTTTGGCAAAGCCAAAACCAGGATCGATAATAATATTTTCTTTTCTCACTCCCACTGCAATTGCTTGATCCAAGCGTTGCTGCAATTCAAAAATCACATCTTCCGTCACATCATCATATTGATCGAGCTGATTCATATTGGTCGGTTCACCACGCATATGCATCAGCACCACAGGAATATTCAGCTCAGCAGCGGTTTCCAAGGCCTGTGGACGTGTTAATGCACGAACATCGTTCCAGATATGTGCGCCAGCTTGTACGGCAGCACGCATCACTTCTGGCTGACTGGTATCAATCGACATAATTACATCATAATTTGAGAGGGCTTCAACCACAGGAATCACTCGACGAATTTCTTCTGCTAGCGCCACAGGTGATGCATTTGGACGTGTCGATTCTCCACCAATATCGATGATGGTTGCACCCTCTTCAAGCATCTGTAAAGCATGTTTGATCGCTTGATCTTTTTGATGGTGCTGCCCACCATCGCTAAATGAATCAGGAGTGACATTCAAGATGCCCATTACATGAGGCTGAGAGAGATCTAATTTAAAACGGCCACACTGTAACTGATATTGTGGTAATGGCATCAACTGCATGATCAAGACTCTTGGTACTTTAACGGGCTTATTTTAACAACACAGCCTCTAGAACGTTGCTGATTTATTTTCAGTTTAGGGCAAAATACAAACAAAAAAAGAGCGACCGAAGCCGCTCTTTTTATTTCATCTTGATTTAGCCCATTGCTGGTAATGGTGGTGGTGTAGATGGACCATCTTTCGGTGGTTCAAATGCAGCCACTGGATTTTCAGCAACATAAACTTTAGGTGGTTGTGGTTCACGACCTTCCATGATGTCACGGATTTGATCACGATCGATTGTTTCCCAATCCATCAACGCTTTCACCATTGCATGAGCGATATCTTTGTTATTTTCCAAGATATCACGTGCAACTTTATACTGTTGATCCAAGATACGACGAACTTCCTCATCTACTTTTTGTTGTGTAGCTTCAGAAATCGTACGACTACCCACATTACCGAAGAAACCATTTTGGTTTTCATCTTCATAAACCATTACACCAAGCGCATCAGACATACCATATTTGGTCACCATTGCACGCGCCATTTTAGTTGCACGTTCAAAGTCGTTAGATGCACCTGTCGACATTTGGTTAATAAAGACTTCCTCTGCAATACGACCACCAAACAAGATCGAAAGTTCATTCAACATCTTATCTTTATAATGGCTGGTTTGATCTTGCTCAGGAAGCTGCCAAGTCACACCCAATGCCCAACCGCGTGGCATAATCGTTACTTTATGCACAGGGTCAGTACCCGGTAAGATTTCAGCAACAATCGCATGACCCGCTTCATGGTAAGCCGTTGCACGACGTTCTTCTTCACGAATCACCATCGATTTACGTTCAGGACCCATATAGATCTTGTCTTTGGCATCTTCAAAATCATGCATATCCACCGTGTTTTTATTACGGCGAGCAGCAAACAATGCAGCTTCATTGACTAAGTTCGCAAGTTGCGCACCTGAGAATCCTGGTGTACCACGTGCAAGAACTTTAAGATCTACACCTGTCACAGAAGGAAGTTTCTTCAAGTGAACATTCAAGATTTGCTCACGACCACGGATGTCTGGTAAACCGACCATCACTTGACGGTCAAAACGACCTGGACGAAGTAATGCTTTATCCAATACATCAACACGGTTGGTTGCAGCAATAACGATTACACCTTCATTGCCTTCAAAACCATCCATTTCAACAAGCATCTGGTTCAGGGTCTGTTCACGCTCATCATGACCACCACCTGTACCCGAACCACGATGACGACCAACTGCATCAATCTCATCAATAAAGATAATACATGGTGCATGGCGTTTTGCTTGTTCGAACATGTCACGGACACGAGATGCACCAACACCGACAAACATTTCAACGAAGTCAGAACCCGAGATACTAAAGAATGGAACTTTAGCTTCACCGGCAATCGCTTTCGCCAACAACGTTTTACCCGTACCCGGAGGACCAACCATCAATACACCACGAGGAATGGTCGCACCAAGACGTTTGAATTTGGCAGGGTCTTTTAAGAAATCAACGATTTCAACCACTTCTTGTTTTGCTTCGTCACAGCCTGCAACATCACTAAATGTTAACTTGATTTGATCTTCAGATAACATTTTCGCTTTTGACTTACCAAAACTCATAGGACCGTTTTTGCCGCCTGCTCCACCGCCCATATTACGCATGAAGAACATGAATAATAAGATGATGAGCAATACAGGGAAACTCGCAATGAGAAGTTGCATCAAAATGCCTTGACGTTGTGGCGCTGTGCCTTCAACAACTACATTTTGTTTATTCAAGCTTGGTAGCAACTCAGTGTCTTCTACTTGAGGACGAACCGTCTCAAAGGCAGAACCATTGGTTTTTTCACCATTAATATTTAAACCGTCAATTGTGACTTGTTTAATTTGCCCAGCATTCACCGCTGCAACGAAATCAGAATATTTCATCGCTGCAGGCTTATTGCGGTCACTGACGTTGCTAAAAATCAAAATCAGAACACCGAGTATGATGAGCCACAATACGGCATTCTTGAAGTAATCGCTCAAGGCTTTATTCCCATATCAATCTAATTTGATCATACCTAATCTTGGCTGACCTTCACAAAAACAGCAATGAATTTGCGTTGCAAAAAACTTAAAAGGTACAAAATGCACAATTTTTAACAACTTGGCAAGTACACTTTTATTGCAATGCCTTTTTACGACCTTGGCCAATCAAAAAAACTTCTTTCGATCGAGCACGTGATGCCGCAGGTTTGGCTGTTTTTAATACATCAAAACTATCGACCACCTGTTTTCGGAATTCATCAAATCCCGTCCCTTGGAACACTTTAACAATAAACTGTCCGTTTGGTCCGAGAACTTTCTGAGCAAAATCCAAAGCCAATTCACATAAGTAAATTTGACGCGGTTGATCAACAGCCCTATTACCTGATGTATTGGGGGCCATATCTGAAATTACAATGTCTACTTGACGTCCATTTAAAATATTTAACAATTTTTCGAAAACTTCTTCTTCACGGAAGTCACCTTGTAAAAAGGTCACATCTGGAAGTGCATCCATTGCGAGGATATCTGAAGCAATCACCAAGCCCTTGGATCCCACCAGTTTACCTGCAATTTGAGACCAACTGCCTGGTGCCGCACCTAAGTCGACAACCGTCATACCAGGCTTGATCATTTTATATTTTTCTTGGATTTCAAGTAGTTTATATGCGGCCCGTGCACGATAACCTTCCTTTTGTGCTTTTTTGACAAAAGGGTCATCCAAATGCTCTCGCATCCACACACGACTGCTTTTAGACAATTTTTGATTGGTAATGCGTGTTGCCATAACTCACTAAATTTCAAAAAACTTCTGATCAGTCATTGTACGTGAAAATTACTCTCATTACAGTACGGATGTACTTCATTCACACGAAGTTTTACAGATTTTTTTCGATCAACACGATTGATGATTTTTAGCGATTTTCACATTTTTGTTTCAAGTGCTGGTCTGCTCAATCTATCTTAGATTCAGGATGCAAGTTATACTAGGTCGTTTTTCCAATCAGGTATTTTTAATGGCGGCTTTATCTATCCATGAACGCAAGCGTTTACGTCAAATTGGCCATGCGCTTAATCCAGTTGTAATGATTGGTAGCCAAGGTCTTACAGAAAACGTCATTGAAGAAACAAATCGTGCGCTGAATGATCACGAGTTAATCAAAGTGAAAATTGCGGGCGAAGACCGTGATGCGCGTGCAGCAGTGATTGACGCGATTGTTGAAGCAACAGGTGCAGAGTCTGTACAGAAAATTGGTAAAATTGTTTTGCTCTATAAAAAAGCAGCGAAACAAAACCAACACCTTTCTAACCTAGTTCGTTTTGCTCATTTAAGTAATAAATAATTACAATGGCAAGTTATGAACTGTCTGCCTTTGATCGCTTTAGCGCCATTACCGTAGTTGGAGCGATTGAGCAACAAACGCCAGCAACCCTAAATGTTGGTTTTTGGGTTCGTGACCCAAATCAATTTTTGATCTACCCAGATCAAGTCGCGGCACATCCACGTCAAGACTTTTTATGGGAACAAACTTGCTTTGAGATTTTTATTGGTGTGAAAGGTGAAGATTTCTATCGTGAAATTAATCTTTCCCCTTCTCAAGCTTGGCAAGTCTATCAATTTGAAGAATATCGCTTTCCTGAAAATATGCCGCCAATCGCTGCGTATGACATTGAGCTGAATCATTTACAGCGGACCCACTATGGTTTGAACGTCAGTTTAGATCTGTCTCAATTTATGCAACAACATAAATTGAAATGGTCTGACTTATACCTCGGTTTAACTATGGTATTGAATACCACGCAAGATATGCAGTATTTTGCAATGCAGCACAGTAGCCCTCAAGCTGACTTTCATAACAAACGTGACTGGTTACATCAGTTCTAATGTTTTGCACATAAAAAAAGCGAGAAAAATTCTCGCTTTTTTTATGCATACAATTTATTAGCTTGCGCGTACTTTATTCCAAGCTTCAACAGCTTGCTCTTTAGTGCGTTTAAGGCTTACAACCAAAGTATCTTTATGCTTTACTGAAATTTGACTAATGTCATCTTTCAATTCTTTGCTCACTTTAGTTAAATCTTCGATCAATGCATTTAACTCTGTTTTTAATGCATTTTTTAATTCAAGTAAGTTACCTTGCGATGAATTAAGTTGAGTTTTAATCACTTCAATGCGCTCTAAAAGATCTTGTTTGATCTGTACAAGCTGATTTTGAATATTTTGGTTTAACTCTTTTGCTTCAGTCTCAATTTTTTCTTGAGTTTCCGCTAAAGCTTCTTTCACTTGACCTTGAGTTTCAGCAAGAACTTCTTTGGCTTGCTCTTGAGTTTCAGCAATCACTTCTTTTGCCTTTGCTGTTTTTTCTGCAACCGCTTCTTTCGCTTTTGCAGTTTTCTCAGCAACCACTTCTTTCACTTCAGCAGTCTTTTCAGCAACCACTTCTTTCGCTTTCGTGGTTTTTTCAACTACAGCAGCTTTCACTTCTTCAGCAGTTGCAGGTGTTGTTTGATTGTCAGCCATTTTGATTCCCCTCATTATTGATTGTTGATTTTTTGGCTAGCTATAAGATAAAACGGCTATATCTCAAACACGGAAAAAATTGTCTAACAATTTGCATAATATCTCATGATAACGATATCTAGATGAGCGATTTTGCAATAGACACCTTGGTCCGCTTGTTTAAAAAGAATTCGATAATTCCCGACTTTAATAAATAAAACACATAGACTTTTCACGGACTCATGCGTATAATGCGCTGTTAAGTTACAAGCGAGCAGACTGGAAGGAGGGGCATGTTTTTTTAAAGACGGCCTGCCTTTTTTTATGTCTTCTCGCTTTTTTACAGCCCTATTTTTGTGGTCTTAGTTCAGGAGCTTTGGTTTGAGCACCCCCGCCATTTTAGCCCTCGCAGATGGAACGATCTTTAAAGGAACGTCTATCGGTGCATCGGGTAGTACGACTGGTGAAGTCGTTTTTAACACTGCCATGACTGGTTATCAAGAAATTTTGACCGACCCAAGCTACGCACAACAAATTGTGACGTTGACTTATCCTCATATTGGAAATACTGGCTGTAATAGTGAAGACGTTGAATCAGGTCGTATCCATAAAGTATGGGCGAATGGTTTAATTATTCGTGATCTGCCTTTATTACATAGTAATTTCCGTGCTGAACAATCATTGAGTGAATATTTAAAACAACATAATGTTGTTGCGATTGCTGATATTGATACGCGTAAATTGACTCGTATTCTACGCGACAAAGGTGCACAAAATGGTTGCATCCTTGCTGGCGAAAATATTACAGAAGAAGAAGCAATTGCAAAAGCACGTGCATTTGGCGGTTTAAACGGTCTCGATCTTGCGAAAGAATGCTGTGATCCGACAGGTTTTGAATGGACTGAAGGCTCTTGGACTTTGGGTGAAGGTTTCACTCAACCAGAATTAAAATTTCATGTTGTTGCATACGATTATGGTGTCAAAACCAACATCTTACGTATGCTTGCAGACCGTGGTTGTAAATTGACTGTTGTTCCTGCACAAACATCTGCTGAGAAAGTACTCGCACTCAATCCAGATGGCGTGTTCTTATCGAATGGTCCTGGTGATCCAGCAGCATGTGATTATGCCATTGAAGCAGTGAAAACCATTGTTGATACAACCAACTTACCTGTATTTGGTATTTGTTTAGGTCACCAAATTTTGGCACTCGCTTCTGGTGCGAAAACCATGAAAATGAACCATGGTCACCACGGCGCTAACCATCCTGTACAAAACCTTGAGAAAGGTACAGTGATGATTACTTCTCAAAACCACGGCTTTGCTGTTGACGAGAGTACTTTACCTGCAAACTTAAAAGTGACACATCGCTCACTGTTTGATGGTACAAACCAAGGTATTCATCGCACTGACAAACCAGCATTCAGTTTTCAGGGTCACCCTGAAGCTAGCCCTGGTCCACATGACTGTGCCCCATTGTTCGATCATTTCATCGAACTTATCGAAGCAGCTAAGAAGTAATTACGGAGCGAATAATGCCTAAACGTACGGATATTAAAAGCATCTTAATTATTGGTGCTGGTCCTATTGTCATTGGTCAAGCCTGCGAATTTGACTATTCAGGTGCGCAAGCATGTAAAGCGCTTCGTGAAGAAGGTTATCGCGTTATTTTGGTGAACTCTAATCCAGCGACCATTATGACTGACCCTGCAATGGCTGATGCAACATATATCGAGCCAATCACTTGGCAGACAGTTGCACAAATCATTGAAAAAGAACGTCCAGATGCAGTCCTTCCAACCATGGGTGGCCAAACTGCATTGAACTGTGCCCTTGCTTTAGACGAGCACGGCGTTCTTGAAAAATATAATGTAGAACTGATTGGCGCATCAAAAGAAGCGATTGAAAAAGCAGAAGATCGTAAACTGTTTGATATCGCGATGCGTAAAATTGGTTTGGAGTGTCCAAAAGCGGCCATTGCTGAAACAATGGAAGAGGCTTTGGCAATTCAAGCAGGCTTTGGTTTCCCAGTCATCATCCGTCCATCATTCACGATGGGTGGCTCAGGTGGTGGTATTGCCTATAACCGCGAAGAATTCCTTGAAATCTGTGAACGTGGTTTCGATCTTTCTCCAACCAAACAATTATTGATTGATGAATCACTGATTGGTTGGAAAGAATACGAGATGGAAGTTGTTCGTGACAAAAACGACAACTGTATCATCGTCTGTGCGATCGAAAACTTTGACCCAATGGGCGTACACACAGGTGACTCAATCACTGTTGCGCCTGCTCAAACATTGACAGACAAAGAATATCAATTGATGCGTAATGCATCGGTTGCAGTTCTTCGTGAAATTGGTGTAGAGACTGGTGGTTCGAACGTTCAATTCGGTATTAACCCGAAAGATGGTCGTATGGTTGTGATCGAGATGAACCCTCGCGTATCTCGTTCATCTGCACTTGCATCTAAGGCAACAGGTTTCCCGATTGCTAAAATCGCAGCGAAACTTGCTGTAGGTTATACCCTTGATGAATTGAAAAATGACATCACTGGCGGTATTACACCTGCATCTTTCGAACCATCGATTGACTATGTTGTTACTAAAATTCCACGTTTCAACTTCGAAAAATTCCCACAAGCTGAGCCTGTATTGACGACTCAGATGAAATCTGTGGGCGAAGTCATGGCGATTGGTCGTAACTTCCAAGAATCTGTACAAAAAGCACTTCGTGGTCTTGAAGTGGGTGTCAGTGGCTTTGACGAGAAAGTTGAAGCTGGTACTGCCAATGCCAAAGACATCATTTTAAAAGAGCTTAAAGTTCCTGGTCCAGAGCGTATCTGGTACGTTGCTGATGCATTCCGTCATGGGTTCACTTTAGATGACGTCTTTGAAGCAACCAAGATCGACCGTTGGTTCTTGATCCAAATCGAAGACATTATTAAAACTGAAGCACAAGTGAAAGCATTAGGTTTTGGTGACCTAAACGCTGACAATATCCGTTCATTCAAGCGCAAAGGTTTATCTGACCTTCGTATTGCTGACTTGATGGGTATTTCACAAAAGCAATTCCGTAAACAACGTTGGAACTTGGGTGTATATCCAGTTTACAAACGTGTTGATACCTGTGCAGCAGAGTTTGAATCTGGTACTGCTTACATGTACTCAACTTACGATGAAGAATGTGAAGCTAATCCATCAAACCGCGACAAGATCATGGTCATTGGTGGTGGTCCTAACCGTATTGGTCAAGGGATCGAGTTTGACTACTGCTGTGTACACGCTGCGCTTGCAATGCGTGAAGACGGTTATGAAACCATCATGGTGAACTGTAACCCTGAAACTGTTTCAACCGATTATGATACATCTGACCGTTTATACTTCGAACCAGTAACACTTGAAGATGTACTTGAAATCGTACGTACCGAGAAGCCTAAAGGCGTGATCGTACAGTACGGTGGTCAAACTCCTTTGAAATTGGCGCGTGCTTTGGAAGAAGCAGGTACACCAATCATTGGTACATCTCCTGATGCAATTGACCGTGCAGAAGACCGTGAACGTTTCCAACAAATGATTCAACGTCTACAGCTTCGTCAACCGAACAACAGCATTGTAAAATCTGCTGAAGAAGGTATTTCTGAAGCAGCGAAAGTAGGCTATCCACTGGTTGTTCGTCCATCATATGTATTGGGTGGTCGTGCAATGGAAATCGTGTATAACGAAGAAGAACTGAAACGTTACCTTCGTGAAGCAGTACAAGCATCGAATGAAGCCCCTGTCCTGCTTGACCGTTTCCTTGACGATGCAACTGAAGTTGACGTGGACTGCGTATCTGACGGTAAAGATGTTGTGATCGGCGGTATCATGCAGCACATTGAACAAGCAGGTATTCACTCAGGTGACTCGGCATGTTCAATTCCTCCTTACTCTCTTTCTCAAGAAGTACAGGATGAAATGCGTCGTCAAACGGTTGCAATGGCAAAAGAGCTTGGCGTAATCGGTTTGATGAACGTGCAGTTTGCGGTAAAAGGCGATGACATTTATATTCTTGAAGTGAACCCACGTGCATCACGTACCGTTCCTTTCGTATCTAAATGTATTGGTGATTCTTTAGCAAAAGTTGCTGCACGTTGTATGGCTGGCCAATCTTTGGAATCACAAGGTTTCACCAAAGAAATCATTCCAACACATTTTGCTGTTAAAGAAGCGGTATTCCCATTCGCTAAATTCCCTGGCGTAGACCCAATGCTTGGGCCTGAGATGAAATCTACAGGTGAAGTGATGGGCGTTGGTAAAACATTTGGTGAAGCATTCTACAAAGCAGTGCTTGGTTCAAATGAACGTTTACCGGGCTTACCAACCGAAGACGAAGTGAAACATGCATTCCTATCTGTTCGTGAATCAGATAAGAAATACATTGCCGACATTGCAAAACAGTTAATCGCTTATGGCTTTAAGCTTGTTGCAACCAATGGCACACATCGTGTTCTGAAAGAAGCAGGGATTGAATGTGAAGCAGTCAATAAAGTGACCGAAGGTCGCCCACATATTGTTGACCGCTTGAAAAATGGTGAAATTCATCTTATTGTCAACACAACTGAAGGCAAACAAGCTCAGTATGACTCTGCCATGATTCGTCGTGCTGCCCTGCAAGGCAAGGTGTATTACACTACGACAATTAACGGTGCAGAAGCAGTTTGCCAAGCATTTGCTGTGAAATTGCCAATGGATGTATACCGCTTGCAAGATTTACAAACTGTAGGTTAATTCTCTACCGATAAAGTCCCGTCACCTTATCGGTGGCGGGCTTTTTCTTTTTTTAATCCTGTATTTTCCCAACCAATTTAGAGGGACTGAAATGCAACGTTATCCTATGACTCCCGAAGGCAAGGTTGCCTTAGAGAAAGAATTACAACAGCTCAAAACAGTTGATCGCCCACGTATTATTCAAGCGATTGCTGAAGCACGTGAGCACGGTGATTTAAAGGAAAATGCTGAATATCATGCTGCGCGTGAACAGCAAGGTTTCTGTGAAGGCCGTATTCAGGATATCGAAGGTAAACTTGGTGCAGTTCAAGAAATTGATGTTAAAACACTCGAGCAAAATGGTCGTGTTGTGTTTGGCGTGACTGTCACCATTGAAAACCTGGATACCGAAGAACGTAAGACTTATAAAATCGTAGGCGATGACGAAGCAGATTTTAAAATTAATAAAATCTCAGTAAACTCCCCGATCGCACGTGGTCTTTTAGGTAAAAGTGAAGGCGACGAAGCAAAAATTCAAACACCACAAGGTGAAGTTGAATACGAAATCGTGAGTGTGGAATACATCTAATCCACTCGACTAAGTGAGTAAAGAACTCTTCATCAATTGAAGAGTTCTTTTGTTTCAGGCATCCAATTTTTTCATTAGGGATATTACGTTATACGGCTACTACACAATAATAGAATAAGAAAATTTTAGTGACAATTCACTAGGTTAAAAATCAAAGATTATATACAATTACAAATTGGTTTATTTTTGTAAAAAAAGAGAGAATAATGTACATAACAAATCGTTTTGCACTCATTAGTGCAATTTCTTTGGCATTGGTTGCTTGTGGTGGTGGCAGTAGTAGCGGAGATAATAATAACTCATCTACACCAACAACCCCCACTACACCGACGACGCCTACTACACCTGCGTTATTACTTACACCAACCACTCTAAATCAAACACTGTACGCAGGTGAATCCCAAGAATTAAATCTAAAAGCAACTGTAAATACAACAATAGTCAATGGATCTGTGTATGTATTGGTCCTTGATTCTTCTGGCATGATAGAACCAAGCATCATGGTTTCATCAGAAAGTTCTAATTTATATAATGTGAGAATGACCACCAAAGCATCATTAGCATTAGGAAAACATACTGGCACTCTAGATATTATGTTATGCCGTGATAGTGCGTGTAAACAACAATATCCAGGATCACCTGTAAAAGCCCCATATTCTTTTACAGTCACGCCACCTCCTGCTAGTTTTAGCACGAGTCCTGCCGCAATTACACTTGAACAAGATGTAGACGATAGCTCAAAATCGGTCATACAAATTCAAGTTACAGACAGAATTACAAATGTCTTACCTAAAGTTACAACATCTGGTGATATCCATTTTACGCAATCATTCAGCCAAACTGATGCAAAAAAATACAATTTAGAACTAACCGTACCTAGTGATCTAGCGGTCGGCACACATACTGGTACTGTAAATGTCTCTTTATGTGTAGATGAAAGTTGTTCTAAAACCTATGCAGGCTCTCCTCAAAAAATTCCTTATACAATTAAGATTAAACCTATCGTAAATCTAACAGCATTAACGCCAGTTACTGGAGTTAGTGGCTGGGAAATGTTCCAAGGTAATGCTGCCCATACTGGCTATGTTCCTATCACTATTGACCCTAAAAAGATTACCCGTCGATGGAGCTGGGTCAAACCATCAACAGATGCACAGGACTTGAGTACTATTAGCTCTAATCAGGGTAAAATGTTTGTTACAACCACTGGTTTTTTTGCAGATTCAAAACTATATTCAATTAACGAAAGTGATGCGAGCACGGCATGGACTCAAAACTTTGGAAGTATCTTTGCAGTTAGTCCTCCATCCGTGTCTAATGGTAAAGTTTTTGTAGCATCTTCTGGTCATGGAGATACAGCAATGTGGCAATTTGATGCCGCAACTGGAGCTAAACTTATAAAAACCCCCTTTGATTCTCAATGGGAACATTATCTTGCACCGACTATAAAAAATGGTAAGGTCTATACCAATGGTGGTTATAATGGTGGTGTTAATAGCTTCAATATTTCAGATGGCACAGACTCTTGGTTTCAAGTATTAAATCAATATGATATGTGGACTCCAGCGGTAGATGCGAATTATGTATATGCCTATACAGGCAATATGTTTAGTGTCTTAAGTGCGAAAGATGGTCATAAAGTCTTTGAAATTCCAGACTCAACATTTAAGTGGAATGGATATAGTATAAATAGTGCACCTGTCATCGGTAGTCTTGGTGATGTACTTGTTGTCAATGGTACAGAAAATAATAATAATAGTCTTCTGAGTTATAACATCACTCAACGAAATGTAAATTGGACAATTAGTGGTAAATTTAAAAGCACCCCCGCTGTTGCAAATAAAGTTGTCTATGTCACCAATGCTTCTCCATTTCGTTTAGAAGCGCGAAATGAAGTTGATGGCAAGCTTATTTGGAGTTGGCTGCCTGACGATGCATCAACAACACAATTTATAGGTAATATAGTTGTGACAGCCAATCTTATTTTTGTAGTAACAAATGCTGGAACCTATGCAATTGATAAAACCACACATGTTCCAGTATGGTACTTCAAAAAAACTGGGAATCTTGCCATTACATCAAATGGGGTACTCTTAGTTAGTAATGCATCCACGATCTATGCAATCAATCTGAAGTAATGTATTTTCATATTATCTAAAATAAAAATAACTCTTCATGCTAATATCTGTGCGTGAAAAAAATGAGTGTATCCAGATATGCTCATTTTATTTCATTTGGTCTCAATAATTAGACTGCAAATAAAACTGTGTAAATATTTAGTCCTGATACCTAGTAGTATTAGGACTAAATAAACGTAATTTCTTCACCCTAGTACAATATATCTGTATTCATTTTGGATTTCATATGGATTCATTGATCAACTCCCCTGTCAAACATTGGTGCGAGTTTGAGTTTATTGCTAAAACGGTGAAAAATCCGAATATCCATATCAAAGGCAACTACTCTTATTATTCAGCTTACTGGGATCAGGGCTTTGAACGCTGTGTTGTGCGTTATCTACATGATAAAGCTTCAACAGCAGAAAAACCCATTGATCAACTCCATATTGGCAACTTTGTCTGCTTTGGTGCCGAATGCGTGATTATGATGGGTGGTAATCAACTGCACCGTCCTGACTGGATCTCGACCTTCCCTTTTGATACCCGCAGCTTTCTACCTGCGGGCGACACAGTAATTGCAGATGGTTGCTGGATTGGTAGTCGTGCCATGATCATGCAAGGGGTAAAACTGGGTGAAGGTGCAGTCGTGGCAACTGGTGCTGTGGTCACGCAAGATGTACCACCTTATGCAATTGTCGGTGGCGTGCCTGCCAAAGTCATTAAATACCGTTTCTCTGAACAAGATATTAATAAACTGCTTGCTCTTAAACTTTATGACTTAGATGAAAAGCAGATTTTAAAAATGCGGGAACAGTTACAGACGGATGATGTAGAAGCCCTTATCCAATACTTCAAGGAAAGTTAATCTAACTTTTTTATAGATAAATCAGAGTTATACCTATGTTCCTTTTTCATGGAAATTTCATGTAATTTAAATAAAACCTGCGCTTAACCATACTGCTATAAATAATAACTATCCCTATAAAAATGCTAGGTTTTATTTATCCTCCAACAGGTTTACTATAACCATAGAGCTTGTAATTTAAACAATTTTTAAATACTGAATTCAATGCAAAATCATAAGTATAAGGAGTAACGCACATGGCTTATCAAAAAATCTTAGTGGCGATCGATGACTCTAAAATTGCTGCGAATGTCATTCGGGAAGCAGCCCAACTCGCAAAAGCGTTAAATAGTGAAATCACTGTGGTTGAAGTGATGACTTTAGATCCCTATCTTGCCGATGCCTATGTTCGTATGGGGCAAAGCAATGAACTGATTGAACGTGTCCGAGGCTATGTTCAAGATAATTTAACTAAGGCTGAACAAAAGTTTGAAGAGCTTGGACTCACTGTCGCAACTCAAGTCTTGGAAGGCTTTTCAGTGCATCAGGAAATTATTGGTGCGGCCCAAAACATTGGGGTAGATTTGATTATTATGGGTTCACATGGACGTACAGGCTTTAAACAATTTGTACTGGGTAGCGTAGCGCAGAAAGTTTTGGCAGAGAGCCATATTCCTGTATTAATTGTTCGCTGAATCATTAAAAGTCTCAGAACGTATAATCTATATTTGCTGAATTCTGCAATAACAGATTATGCGTTCTAAGCTCACATCCGAGTTAAGGCTGCCAGCCAAAGATTTTTAAACTGACCTTGCCATTTAATAAATAGATTCCCTCTTGCTCCAACAAATTCTGCTGAATATTTTCACCGCGCTCATTGATTCGAGTCACGCTAATCTTGCCTTGAGAATTAATGACACGATACCAAGGAATGGTACTTTCGATATCTAAATGCTTGAGTACATAGCCGACTAGACGTGCATGTTTAGGCAAACCCACCAGCTTGGCAATTTGTCCATAACTTGCCACTTTTCCATAGGGAATTAAGGCAATCACTTCTAAAATCTGTCGATGTAGTTCATTGGTATCTTGCACCATACAAGCTCCAAAAATCTGCTAAGATGATCAAAATCATGCGAAAAGCTAGCCACAATAATTAAAACGCAATAACTTGAGAGAACAAAATGCGGTTAAAAATTACGGCCCTGACCCTATTATGTCTGATCTTCAGTGCATCTTGTACTACTCAAAAAGCACCTGTCAAAATGCCCCCCTATCAGTATCCTCTAGATGCCAATGATTTACCTGTGGTCAATGTCAGTTTTATTGTGACCAGCAATCGCCCTGAAATTAAAGCACTGGATAACAAAACACAGATCTATAAAGAACTGGCGATATTGAATCGATATTTTGTCGATGAAAATAATCAAAAAATCTTTAAGTTTAAAATCCACCGATACTATTCATATCAAGACTTTAATAAACGTAAATGTGATCTTGCAAATCAGTTAAATCAACCGACAGCACTGATTCCTGACAATCTTCCAGCTGCTGTTAAAAGCTGTTTTCCACGCAGAAAAAGCAAGGAAGTACTGTTTATTATTTATGACTCTTATAGCGAAAAATTGAAATATGCAGATATCACCAGTTGGGGATTCCGCAATCAAGGTCAACCGTTTATTTTGATTGATTGGGAACGACTGAATTATCAAACCCAAGCCGCCAGCGTCCATGAAATGGGACATGCTTTCGGCTTAGGTCATGTGTGCTCACCCAAAGCGACCAAAACGACACCGACCAATATCATGAGCAGTTACGACTGTCGTTTGGGCAGTGGTGGCTTACGCAACCTTGGTTTTACCCGTGAACAGCTCAATATTATGCTCAACAATTATAACCAATATCCTTAAAAATCAAGCTGAATATAATGGCCTAGATGGTCCTGCCCTAGCGTGTAATTGGCTTGATCGAACTGACTGGTCAAAACAGATTGAGCTTGTTCGAATTGTATCTCATCGACGGGACGAGGTTGCCAAAAGGTTTTACGGTTATGAGTATAAATTGGATAAAACCGTAATCGAGATTGTTTTAAATTGAGTCGAATAATTCCCCCATAAGGCAGGGCCTGATAGTTTTCAAAATTGCCATTACTGTTAAATACGCCATTTCCTATGCCGAAAATGACAGGTTTTTGATGAATAGATCGTATTGGCTGAATGGTATGTGCGCCATGTCCAATGACGAGATCTGCCCCGATTTGAGTCAGTATCTTGGCAAGTTTTTCTTGCTCTGGATGTATCGATTTAAAATCAACGCCCCAATGACCAATGACAATGATCTTATGCTGTGGATGCTTGACACGATATTGCATGATTTGTTCGAATAAAATCGCATTGAGACAAGCCACTCCAGAACTATTGCCAAGAGCGTAAAAATCGTAATCTTGATAAGCGATTGCCCGATGCCAATAACCATTGAAAATTGCCACACGCTGCCCATCAGTTTGAATTTCTAGGTATTGATGTGCTTGCTGCTGATCAGTCCCCGCCCCGATAAAATTAATCTCTGCTTGCTCTAGCAATTCCAAAGTATGTTTGAGGCTTGCGTCACCATAGTCTTTTAAATGATTATTGGCCAAACACAGCGTATTGATATGCCTACGTTTAAATTCTGCCAAGGTTGGCTCAGACCGTGCACCAAGAATATAAGCTTTTTTCCCTTCTAAAATTGAGTCTTCATCAAGATTAAAAACTGCCTCTAGATTGGCAATATTGATATCATCTGGACCAAAAAACTGTTTGATGCCTTCAAACGAATGTTGATAGCCATAACGCTGTAAAGCATCGTCGATCCCTTGTTGTGTTCTTTTGGCGGTATAAAATTCACCAAAATAAGTATCGCCAATAATACTGACCCACTCACTTTTGGCTTGAATCTGTTTTGCAGGCAATAAACCCTGCTGAAAATAATGAGAATACGGCACTAAATGATCAATCCGATGCATATGATCCAATAAGTGGAAAATGCCTATGCTCTGGTTATGATGTCGATAAGAAAAGTAAAAATCTTGTGTTTGATCGGTCAGATAAAGTACAGCATCCAACTGCCTACATGTCCATAATGAACGGATTGGAGCAATCTTCTTTCCATTGATATTCAATGCTTTTACAAAGACTTGATTCAATAACTCAATGGGTAAGCTAAAAATACGTTCAGCCAAACGATAAATATTTTGGAGCGTGTTTTTAACATTTTTATCGGCAGAATAAATTTTTAAATCAAACTGTTGTGCTTCTTGAGCAACTTCATGTTGTGCCTGTTGCCAATTTCCAAATAAATGGCAGCCGAGAAGCTGTTGAGTCTCCTGAGTTTGAGTAAAGGTTAAAGCTTGCAATAATTCTAGAATAGAATAGTGATCTTCAAAGACAGGATTCGATCCCTTTCTTGCGAGAACATGATGAGTCACCATATCATCGAATTGCGACGATCCATCGGCAATACGTTCTAAACTAAGAAGTAATAAAATCAAATACGAACAATCCCCTGCTATTTCAGTTTGCCAGACGGGATGCTGAAAGTTTTGATTGCCAATCTGGCTGATGATTTTGATTTCTTGAGGAAGACTCATTTATTCCTCCTTAGGCTTCAGTTTCGAAGTGCTGAACATAAGCAATATAACCTGAGAGATTATGTTCTTGATCATCAATCCGTACACGAAAACGATCATGCCGCACATAAAAAGCATTTAAAATTTTATCTGGTCGGGCCATATACATCGCCACTTCTGGATAGAAAAATCCTGTCCGTTGAAATTCGGTCCGATACTCAATCAGTTTTTTTAACTCTTCAAATTGTGCTTTTTCAAAAAGTTGATCCAAACCAAGCACTCGAATTCGACAAACCATTTGATAGGCTGCCATCATCATTTCCAACAAAGTGGCATAGACTGTTTTTCGGTTACGGATAAAAACCATATGTTTTAAATAATTATTTAGTCCAAACTGGAAATATTTTTCTTCTGGGCAAATTTTTGTCAGTTCATTGGTACAATAACTGAGCCAATGATCATGATAACGATCATATTTTTGTGTCATAAAACGTTCAAACATCTGTTTGACGGTTTGTAGTAATTTTTCGTCTGCATGCAATTGATAGAGCCGTAATAATGCCAATGCGGCTTCGCCATCATAATAAATAATGCGGAACTTCTCTTTTACCTCATAACCAGGGTAATGCAGAACATGTGTGGTTTCGCCAGCCTCATTGACCATCGACAAAATACCATTCGCCAGATGCCGAGCATAAGCAAGATAGCGATTATCTCCTGTCATTTCTTGATATTTGCTCAACATTAAAATCGCTGCAGCATTGGCACCCAGCTTAATTTCATCTAGCCCTTTAGCTTCATCGCCATCCAGCATATAACTCAGTTCAGCCTGTTTTTCGATATAAAAATGCCGTAGTGCATAATCAATGGCAGATTGAATTTTTTTGATATCAGCCTGATGCGATTGAATCGCTAAAGCTTCAATTAATGCATAGATTGAAGTGCAATGCCGGACCGTGTTATAGCTACGAATTTCACGATCATAAGCAGGGAAAAAACCATAGGCAAAACGTCCATCCGTGTGTATTTGCCGTGATAGGAATTCAGCATTTGCTTCGATCATTTTTTTGAAATGCTTTTTTTTCGGTTCAAGCAGATAACGTACCCCATTTGCACTAAACAGACTGTGTAGTGGAATCAACTGTCGATCCTCATAAATCACAGCTAAAGTATCAAAAGTCCATACCTGTTCAAGGTTTTCAGTTTTTATCATGCAATGCTGATTTGGATACTTTTTTAAAAGGCTGCTATTTAAGTTCTTTTCATCAACAAAGTTAGGTGTGTTATAGCTGAGTGCACGAATAATCGCCTTACCGTATAGCTCCTGCTCCAAAAAACACTGCTTAAAATCGGCATCGAAACTGATCCCTTTGCGATAATGATTATTATGCAGTTGATTCTTTAAAGTCTGTTCAATATCCTGCCATTTTACTTTTTGAATATTGAAGGCGACATCAATTTTAATCAGTGTCGTAAACTCTGGCTGCAGAGTAAATTGATACGCCAGAAAATCAAAAAATTCCTGCTTACTGCTAGAAAAGTCTGAACAAGATGAATTCCAGACTTGGCAACGTTGTGTTTGTTCTCCGTAGGAACAAAAGATAACAGCGTTAGACACATCAATATGTTGCTGAACCTGTTTAAAAAAATGATCACTGAGTTGTT
Source organism: Acinetobacter sp. ANC 3929 (assembly GCF_000369405.1). Taxonomy (GTDB): domain Bacteria; phylum Pseudomonadota; class Gammaproteobacteria; order Pseudomonadales; family Moraxellaceae; genus Acinetobacter. The sequence goes on along the minus strand of NZ_KB849999.1, from coordinate 392,463 downwards.
GTTTGAATTGCTCGAATGCTGAAATCGTTGTAATGGTCATAGCTTCAATTTTTAGAATTTTTAAGTGTTTTAAATACGATACCACATATTTTTATGATCTTCGCAAAATGAAAAAGAGAACCCGAAGGTTCTCTTTTTGAGTTAAGGATTTGGATTAGTAAAGGATTTGATGGTTATTTAACAAGGTAGTTAAGTTCGTTGTAACACCATCTAAAGTAATCAAGTCAGTATAGTTACTTCCAAGAATTGGAGTTGCTCCATTACGGTCTATACCAATCACCGTATTACCACCTACGTTAGTTACACGGAGATATTCAGCGATATTACCATCTGTTTGATCTCCATCTAAAAGATGACGGATATCAATTTTATCGGCTTGATCATTATAGTTAACGGCATGTGTATCAGTGTTTCCGACCACGAAGCCATTCCAATGATCAGCACCATTACCGCCTGTATTTGCGCCATTACCCGCTGTTGCCGCAGTACCATTCAGTATTTGATAAATTAAGGTATCTGAGCCACTGCCGACAATCGCGCTGGTAAATGTATCATTGCCACTGGTACTCGAATAAAGCAAGTTGTAATCAGGATGCGTCAAGTTAATATTCAAGGTTGCAGTTGATTCAACACCGGTTGCAGAAATGATTTTGTATTCAATACTGTCTGTAGATGTTAAATGCGTTGTCACATTGACATCATTTGGACGATATTCATACTCACCATTTGACTGCATGATTAACACACCGTTTCCGGTATTAATCGTTTGTCCTAATGCATCCACATATGAACCTGAAACACTGTTCCACACTTGAAGTTTATAACCTTCATGAGAAAGAAGACCTGTATCTGCTACTCCACCAATTGTGTCTCCAAGCAATACATTACCGTTGATCCAATCTGAACTATATTGATTCAAATGAACTGTGGTTGTTGTAACGCTTGTGTCTAACGTTGTGGTTCCAACTGAGACTCCTTGTAATCCGTAATGAACTCGGTATAAGCCAGCAGCAAGATTCTCTACAGTATCTTGGAAAGCCACACTACCAACTTGAAGCGTCGCTAAATTACCTAAAGCTGTTTGAGACCCTTTATAGACCGTATCAACCCATTGACTGGTTGCTGCATTCCATATCTGGATCACATAACTCACTGTTGGTAATAGCCCAACCAATGGTTGAACTTTATAAACAGCCGCGAGATCGATACTACCCACTGTTCCTGCTGCAATAGTGAAGGTACTAGAGTTAACCGTAGTTGAGCCAAGACCATTAATCGTAATATCAGGACTCAGTACATCAACTGCTGCATCTTTGCTATTCGAGAAGTCTGTCGTTGCAGTAACATTATCTGCATTGGCAACGATATCAATGGTGCCATCATTCGCAGGGTTGGCAGTATCCCAAACCACTTTGACATCTGGTGAACCCACTTGGATATGCAATTTCGCTGTATCGGTTGCGCCAGTAAGTACATCACGAACCGTATAGGTAAATGTATCTACTTTGCCAATTGCACTGAGGTCAGTTGTATTTGGCGTGTAAGTATATTGACCATTTGCGGAAATCACCAAGGTACCATAAGCACCAACAATCGTTGTATTTGTGCCAATCGTTTGGACTGGTGCACCCACAATTTCCGAAGTCACTGTGGATACATGTGTGGTCAATGTAATTGAGTCATCAGCCAACACATTACCTGTTGCAACAACTGCGGTATTGGTTGGAGCCACACTGTAGTCAAAGTCATCTTTAACCACACTCATGGTACCTAAGATACCGATACCAACGACTGTGTAGACCATGAATGCACGGTACTCACCTTGACCCAAGTCAGGAACAGTTACCCCGATACCACCACTACCTAACAATCCAATGTTTAATATTCCGGTACTTGAACCACCGCTGATATTATGCCAAGTTCCGTCTGCAGCTTTTTCTTGTAGCACCACTTTATAATCATTGAGTAAAGATAGTGAAACAGTTGGGGCGTAAGCAAATGTCACATCCGCGCCATGTCCAGCTGCAATATTAAATTTCACACTCGGCGTGCCTAACAAGGAAACATTGAGGTTCTCTGTTAATCCAACCAGCAACAAGTATGTTGCTGAACCAACTGCTACACCAAGTTGACCTTGCGGAACGATATCGATGCCAGCAGAGACCACATCATCCAGTGCATCTACAGGTGTCGCGATAATATTCGCAGGTTGTGATGGATCAGTTGGATTCCAAGTCATATCGACAGCATCGCTATCAATATGGAAGTACAAGGTTGCTTGTGAACTATTCACACCATCAGTCAATGTATAAGTGAATTGATCAACTTGTCCTAAGCCATTTGGATTGGCTGTTGGTTGATAACTGTAGTTACCATTTGCGTAAATCGATAATGTACCATGATCACCGACAATCGTTGTAACACCAGTGGCGTTCACAGCATGGCTAACGCCATTGAAGATCACACTTGTAATGCTACTGAATCCAGATGCAGTATCAGCATGTCCATTCAAGCCAATGTCATGGATCACATTACCTTCCGCAGCTTGGACGCTGTATCCAGTGATGTTGGTCGCATCAAACACATCTTTTTGAACAGAAAGTGTACCTAATAGACTTACGCCAACGCCACCGCCAGCATAGGTCATAAAGGCTCTGTATTGTCCTGCACCTAATCCATCTAATGTGATGGTATTACCACCAAAGGCTGCGAGGCTCAGTAAATCTGCATTGCCTGTTCCATGTACAGCAACCCATTGATTTGTCGCAGTATCAAATTTTTGAACCACGAGTACATAGTCAGCAAGCAGACTCGCACTAATCAATGCACTGTAGCTAAACGTAACATCATTCAATGTGCTGTTTGATAGTGTGAAATTCACACCCGCTGAACCCAGTTGGAAATCAAAGTTATTGGTTAATGATACCAATGCGAGATAACCATGACTGCCTACCGCAACATCATTGCCAATTTGTAGATATTCAGGATTGATTTCCGCAACCGCAAGATCGTCTACCGCAATCACTGGTGCACTGTTGCCAATTGTGAAGTCTAGGCTTGCACTGGCAAGGTTACCGCCAAGTGGATCTGATAAGGTATAAGTGAAGTGATCAACCAGACCGATATTTGCATTGGTATTATTTGGTGTATAGATGTAATCACCATTTGCAAATATTTTCAGTGTTCCGTATTGACCCACAATGGTTGCACCATTGGTAAGATCAACAGTAGTGGTTACACCATTGAATGTTACTGAACCAACCACCGTATAGCCTGTGACTGAATCAGCATGCGTACCAACACCTAAACCAGTAATCACGTTTCCTTCTGTCGCAACACCCGTATAATCCACTAGTGTTGGGTCATAGACATCCATCGTACCTGACAATGTGCCTAAGATACTCTTACCGTATAGACCGTTATAAGTCATAAATGCACGGTATTGACCTGCTTCCAGACCTTCAATGACAACCCCAGGTGTAGCATTCAAGCCTATACCTAAGATACTAAGATTGAGTAAGGATGCCTCACTACTACCTGTAACAGACTCCCAACGACCTGTGACCGTATTGAATTTTTGGAGCACAAGTTGGTAATCACCCAGTGCACCTTCATTGATTAAACTGCTGTATTTGAAGGTTGCTGTTCCTTGCTCACCCGCAGCCACATTGAAGTTCACTGTGCTGTTCACGAATGGTAAAGGTGCTTGTAAGTTGATACCTGCCAATGAAAGCAATGCAAGATAAGTTGCACTGCCCAATGCTCGATCATCATCAATAAGATGAGGTTGAGCGGTGATTCCAGCATTCACTGCATCGTCTGCAGCAATGATGCTGACAGTTGCAGGTTGTGATGGATCAGCCGGCCAATTCATATCGACAACTTTACTATCAAGGTGAACATAGAATGTCGCTTGTGAAGTTGTACCAGATACTGGATCTCTTAAGGTATAAGTGAACTGATCCACTTGTCCTAAACCTGCACTTGCAGGGTTTGGTGTATAGGTATAGTCACCATTTGGATAGATGACCAAGGTACCGTAAGTGCCTGTAATCGTGGTTGGAGATGCCGTTATTGCAACACCATTGATTTCACTGATCACACTGTTCGGTGTAGCGATATCAATTGCGCCATTGGTATTTGGATCTGAGATCAAGTTACCATGTGCCGCAACAACATCGTATCCAGTTACAACAGCTGGGTTATAAAGGTCAACTTCACCGTTTAAGGTCACACCAATCGCACCACCGAGCGCACCGTTGAAGGATAAGAATGCTCTATATTCGCCTTCTGTCAATCCAGCAATTTGAGCGGTTGGTGTTGTTCCCAACAAGGTAAGGTTGAGTAATGAACGATCACCTGTACCGTTCACCGCTTCCCATTGTCCTGTCACTTCATTGTATTTTTGCAGTACAACATTATAGTTACCGAGTGCTGAAGCACCGATCAAGCTGTTGAAGCTAAATGTTGCAACCCCTTCTTGTCCTGCAGCGACGTTAAAGTCGACCGTATTCACTGTGAGAAGTTGTAAATCAACCAGATTTCCAACATTCAGCAACACACCGTAGAACGCTGAATCAGTTTCTGTACCCACCAATTGATATTGAGGGTTAATCTCGACTTCAACCAAATTGTCCGCAGCGCGAATCGTATCAAACTCAATGGTCAAATTGGCTTGTGTTGTCGCGCCAGTGACTGAATCAGTTAAGGTATAAGTGAACACATCGTTATGACCGACACCTGAACCATTCGAGAATGGGACATAGGTATAACTACCATCTTGATGGAAAGTAATTGTTCCATAAGTTCCCGTGAAGGTTTCACCATTTGCATCAATCGGATGACCATTGACTGAAGAAACATAAGTGTTTGGTGTGATTTGATCTACATGACCTGTTGGATCTGGATCAAGAATCACATTACCTTCGGCATTGCCCACTTCATACCCACCTGGGATAGTCAGATCATAATCATCCATGGTTGCAGATAAAGTACCGAGAACACCCAGTCCTAATAAACCATCGTAAGTTAAGAATCCACGGTATTGACCCGCATCTAAGCCTTCAAGTACCACACCTGGTACATTTCCGATACCAAGTCCGAGTAAATGTAAGCTAAGAAGTGAAGCATCACTATCACCATGGATAGATTCCCATTGATTCGTTGTCGTATTAAATTTCTGTACTACTAATTTATAGTCGGACAGTAAACCAACATCGATTAAACCACTATATTGGAATGTCACCGTACCTTCATGATTAGCAGCGACATTGAAGCCAATTGAGTTCCCACCAAGCTGTAGATCAATTCCAGCTAATGAGGTCAATAACAGATATGATGCACTGCCTAAACTCACATCATCTTGAACTAAGGCAGGTTGTGGGCTCAATACCGCATGGCCAACGTTGTCGTACGCAATGATGGTACTTGTATTTACGATGTAGCTGACATTTGAGCTGATCGTTCCAATATTACCTGCTGCATCTGTTGCTTTAACCGACACATTAATGGTTTTATCTGCATCTGCAACCAGTTCAGAACCTGCAACCGTTACACTCCAGATTCCACCCGCTTGTACCGTCGTTGAAAGGTTAACACCATTTACATTGACGGTGACTGCATCACCAACAGTGTATTCACCTGTTACCGTACCACTGATAGTTTGGTTCAGACCTGCTTCAGTGAGATCAATAACATTATCACCGGTAATCGGGTTGATTGTGATTCCTGTTGTTGAAGCATCTGGCGGTGTAATGTCTACAGCATACAATTGTGTATCTAGCAGAGTACTGCTGTTGCCTGCTGCATCGGTAAAGGTTGCCGTTGCTGCAATGGTCTTATCTGCATCTGCCAATAAGTCACTGCCCGCGACACTTGCCGTCCATGTACCTGCTACGGCATTTACAATTGCGGTATAAAGCACACCATTGATCAATAAGGTGACCGTTGTGCTAGTTGCATCTGCAGGAATACCAGTCAAAGTACCAGTGACTGTAACATTCGCAGCTGCTTCAGTTGCATTGATCACATTGTCTGCTGTCACCACATTAATGTTTAGAGCAGCGCCTGTTGTATCTGGCGGAGTAAGATCCACCGCATACACTTGAGTATCAATAATATTGCTGCTGTTACCCGCTGTATCGGTGAAGGTTGCTGTGGCTTCAATGGTTTTATCACCATCCGCCACCAAATCACTACCTGCCACACTTGCTGTCCAGTTACCTGTTACAGGATCAACCGTCGCTGTATAGCTCACTCCGTTAATCAACAGGGTCACCACAGTCGTTGCTGCATCCGCAGGAATACCTGTCAAGGTTCCTGTGATGGTCACATTGGTTGCTGATTCAGCTGCATTCACTACATTGTCTGCGGTGACCGCATTAATATTGATCACTGCACCTGCTGGATTCGGCGGTGTAATGTCTACTGTATACACCTGGGTATCAGTCACGTTGCTGCTGTTACCCGCTGCATCGGTGAAGGTCGCTTTGGCATCGATAGTGTGGTCAGCATCTATTAACAAGTCACTACCTGCCACACTTGCTGTCCA
>NZ_KB849999.1:384840-385339 GCF_000369405.1 Acinetobacter sp. ANC 3929 | reverse complement strand
CCTGCTGCTGTATTCACAATCGCAGTGTAGGTCACTCCGTTAATCAACAGGGTCACAACAGTCGTCGCTGCATCCGCTGGAACACCGGTTAAGGTGCCCGTGATCGTCACATTGCCTGCACCTTCTGTTGCATTGATCACATTGTCTGCAGTCACTGCATCGATGTTCAGTAATGCACCCGCTGGGTTCGGTGGTGTAAGGTCTACTGTATACACCTGGGTATCAGTCACGTTGCTGCTGTTGCCCGCTGCATCGGTGAAGGTCGCTTTGGCTTCAATGGTTTTATCACCATCCGCCAACAAGTCACTTCCCGCAACCACTGCACTCCACGTACCTGCTGCTGTATTCACAATCGCAGTGTAGGTCACTCCGTTAATCAACAGGGTCACCACGGTCGTCGCTGCATCCGCTGGGATACCCGTCAAGGTACCTGTTACAGTCACATTGCCTGCACCTTCTGTTGCATTGATCACGTTGTCTGCGGTGACCGCATCAATAT
>NZ_KB849999.1:379422-379945 GCF_000369405.1 Acinetobacter sp. ANC 3929 | reverse complement strand
GTTGCGCCTGCTTCTACCGCATTGATGATGTTGTCACCGGTAATTGGATTCACCACCACCACTGGGGTCGTGATATTCACCGTGTAGCTCGCATCCGCAGTTGCATTGCCCACGTTGCCTGCGGCATCCGTCGCTGCAATGCTGACGTTAATCACTTTGTCGGCATCAAGCACCAATTGCCCGCCGGCAACTGTCACAGCCCATGTACCCCCCGCTTGTACGGTGGTGGTCAGATTGACGCCATTGACATTCACCGTGACCACATCACCAACGGTGTATTCACCGCTGACTGTACCACTGATGGTTTGGTTCGCACCTGCTTCGGTTGAGTCAACCACACCATCGCCCGCAATTGGGTTAATGCTGATTGTCGTGGTGCTGTTGTCTGGTGGGGTGATATCAACGGTATACACTTGCGTATCAGTGATGTTGCTGCTGTTGCCCGCTGCATCGGTAAAGGTCGCTTTGGCATCAATGGTTTTATCACCATCCGCCAACAGGTCACTGCCTGCAACCACTGCAC
>NZ_KB849999.1:378237-379412 GCF_000369405.1 Acinetobacter sp. ANC 3929 | reverse complement strand
AAGGTCGCTTTGGCATCAATGGTTTTATCACCATCCGCCAACAGGTCACTGCCTGCAACCACTGCACTCCACGTACCTGCTGCTGTATTTACAATCGCAGTGTAGGTCACTCCGTTAATGACCAGGGTCACAACGGTGGTTGCTGCATCTGCAGGAATACCTGTCAAGGTTCCTGTGATCGTTACATTGCCTGCACCTTCTGTTGCATTGATCACGTTATCCGCAGTGACTGCATCGATGTTCAGTAATGCACCCGCTGGGTTCGGTGGTAGGCTGTCCACCACTTCACTGCCCGGTAACGATGGGTTACCTGCTGGGTCAGTGGCAATCGCTGTCACAGTACTGCCATCTGGCAAGTTACCTGGGTTTGGTGTGGTCCATACCCCTGTGGTTGGATCCGTTGGTACTTGAACACTGGCACCATTCGGGAAGGTCACCGTTACGGTTGAACCTGGTTCTGCTGTACCGGTAATTGGATCAGTGCCATTGATTGGATCAATGTCTGGGGCATTCGGTGCAGTCACATCGACTGTATACACTTGCGTATCCGTGATGTTGCTGCTGTTGCCCGCGGTATCGGTAAAGGTCGCTTTGGCATCAATGGTTTTATCACCATCCGCCAATAAACCGCTACCAGGGACACTGACACTCCACGTTCCTGCTGCTGTATCGACTGTCGCAGTGTACGTCACACCGTTGACAACAACGGTGACAACCGTCGTCGCTGCATCCACAGGGATACCAGTCAACGTTCCAGTCAAGGTCACATTGCTGCCTGACTCTGCCGCATTCAAGACGTTGTCTGCTGTCACAGGGGCAATGTTCAGTACCGCACCCGCTGGGTTCGGTGGCGTAATATCCACGGTATAGCTGTGGTCAGTGCTGACTGGACCTACACCCGTCACATTCACGGTGACGTTAATCGTGCTGTCTGCATCGGCACTCAAGTCGCTACCTGGAACGTTCACGCTCCACGTACCACCCGCCTGTACTGTGGTGTTGTATACCGTACCATTCACATTCACAGTCACGGCATCGCCCACCGTGAAGCTGCCCACCACTGAACCACTCACGGTTTGGGTTGCGCCTGCTTCTACCGCATTGATGATGTTGTCACCGGTAATTGGATTCACCACCACCACTGGGGTCGTGATATTCACCGTGTAGCTCGCATC
>NZ_KB849999.1:377676-378227 GCF_000369405.1 Acinetobacter sp. ANC 3929 | reverse complement strand
GTTGCGCCTGCTTCTACCGCATTGATGATGTTGTCACCGGTAATTGGATTCACCACCACCACTGGGGTCGTGATATTCACCGTGTAGCTCGCATCTGCAGTCGCATTACCCACGTTGCCTGCGGCATCTGTCGCTGCAATGCTGACGTTAATCACTTTGTCTGCATCAAGGACCAATTGTCCGCCGGCAACCGTCACTGACCAGGTTCCACCTGCTTGTACGGTGGTGCTGAGATTCACGCCATTGACGTTCACCGTGACCACATCACCCACAGTGTATTCACCTGTGACTGTTCCTTTGATGGTTTGGTTCGCACCCGCTTCGGTAGAGTCAACCACGCCATCGCCCGCAATCGGATCGATGGTCACCGTGGTGGTGCTGTTATTCGGTGCTGTGGTATCGACTGTATATACTTGCGTATCAGTCACGTTGCTGCTGTTGCCTGCTGCATCGGTGAAGGTCGCTTTGGCATCAATGGTTTTATCACCATCCGCCAACAGGTCACTACCTGCAACCACTGCACTCCACGTACCTGCTGCTGTATTCACAAT
>NZ_KB849999.1:0-376996 GCF_000369405.1 Acinetobacter sp. ANC 3929 | reverse complement strand
GTGATCGTTACATTGCCTGCACCCTCTGTTGCATTGATCACGTTGTCTGCGGTGACCGCATCAATATTGATCACTGCACCTGCTGGGTTCGGTGGCAAGCTGTCTATCACTTCACTGCCCGGTAATGATGGGTTCCCTGCTGGGTCAGTGGCCACTGCAGTCACGGTACCGCCATTTGGCAAGTTACCTGGATTCGGTGTTGTCCATACCCCAGTGGTTGGGTCCGTTGGCACTTGCACTGTGCTTCCATTCGGGAAGGTCACCGTTACGGTTGAGCCTGGTTCTGCCGTACCGGTAATCGGATCTGTCGCATTGATTGGGTGAATGTCTGGCGCATTCGGCGCAGTCACATCCACGGTATAAACTTGGGTATCAGTTACATTACTGCTATTACCTGCTGCATCAGTAAATTTGACATTGGCATCAATAGTTTTGTCGCCATCCGCCACCAAACCGCTACCAGGGACACTGACACTCCACGTACCTGCCACTGTATCTACGATTGCAGTGTACGTCACACCGTTGACAACAACGGTCACAACAGTCGTCGCTGCATCCGCTGGGATACCAGTCAACGTTCCAGTCAAGGTCACATTGCCAGCTGATTCTGCAGCATTTAACACATTGTCTGCAGTCACTGGATTGATATTAAATTTTACAGCATCAGTATTGGGTGGTGTGGTATCTGCATTATTGTTACCCCCGCCACCGCCTCCACCACCACTGCTACCAGCGGCAATACCACCAATAGCAAGTATAGGTAAAGCCCATAACCATGGACTAAAACCATTAGATGTTTCACCTGCGTAAAGCAAAGGTTCCACTGCTTGAATAGGCTGTAATGTTGCTGCTTCAACAGGCGCTGCCGCTGCTTCAGGTACAAGCGCGGGTGTTTCCTCTAAAAAGACAGCACCTTCATGATCATCATCATCAGAGTCTGCATCTGCGTCCGCATCTGCATCTGCATCTGCATCACTTTCAGCATCTTTAAAATGTGCCCATACAAGTTGATTATCTTCACCCTGAAGAACCAGACTATTATCCGCTACGTCACTATTATTAAAGAAATTATGAATAACAATCGTTTCGCCATTTTTTAATACTACAACTGCATTTACACCATCTCTCTTAACAACTGAAATATCACTTGCAGAGACCTTAATTAATACAACTGAAGGTTCAGAGGGTAATGTTGCTGTTTTTCCCGTCGTATTTACAAGGGTTTGATGACTTTCCTTGGAAATAATTTGTATTTGAGACATGGTTATATTCCTCATTATAAATTTTTAATATTTAATCAATTCTTAATTACATTATTAACTTAAGTTTAAATTATTGTTTCTAAGTGATAGAGTTCACAGCACCACTTTAAATCAAACCCAATAAATGTTAAATAGCTCACAAAATAAAAAAATAAACTTACATTTGAATATTTTTTAATAATAAAATAAGGCAATGATTTAAAAGAATTTAAAAAGCAAAAAACTTTTTCAATCAATTATAATTTTTACACTTTTAAACAAACAAGATGAAAATAAGCTATGAATTCCCAAAAGGTATTTAAATTAAATTTAACAATCTTTTTAATAAAACAGATGAATAAAAAATACTAGACCAATCATTAAAAATTAAGTTTAAAAATAATTCACAATATTTTAAAAACAAAATAAAAAAGCCTTTTTATAAAAAGGCTTTTTTAACAAATGGAAAAACTATATAACTAGAAGTTATCTGGATTCTCTAGACGTTTAACTTCCTCTCTCTTATTCGGGTGATGCATGGTTGCCACGCCATCTTCGGTTTTCTGATCCAGTAGAATCTCAGGATTGTAAATTGTGATCGTCTCTCGCCCTAAAGTATCCTCACCGACAATATATTTAAAACCACGGCGATTCATCTTATTGCACATACGCTGATAAAAGCCTTTAAAGCCTTGAGTCTCCTCACTAGGGTTGTAGTAAAAGGCATTCATCACTGCAGGTAAACCTAAGCCACAGACCACACCTGAGAGTAATACACTAATAAAAGTGTAGCCAATCAAAATACTACTGTATTGACTTAGCTCTGGAATGTTCGCCACGGCGAGAATCAAAGCGAGTGAAATGCCTCCACGTACGCCTCCCCAAGACAGAATTGCCAAGCTCCCGTTATAACTCTTATTGCGAAAGGATGGAAACAATGCAAAAGCAGCGAAGTTCGCCGCAAAACGTGAGAGATGTAAGATAATGAAAGCAATGATTCCGCCAATAATAAGGTTAGCACTTAGATCAAGGATGAAAAGTTCTAAACCGATCAGTGTAAAAAGGAAAGAATTGATAATTCCTTCAACAGTATGCCAGAAATGGTTCACTTCGCGGATTTCACGCTGTTCACGAATTTCTTGCCACTTATTCCCCACGATCAAACCACCAATCACACACGCAATCGGAGCAGATGCATGTGCAAATAAGGCAACCAGATAAGAACCACTCGCAAGCAATGCGGTGGTTAAAATCAGTGATTCCATCTCATGTTTACCGCGTAGTAAACGTAAGATTGCGAATCCAAAAGCAAAACCAATAATAACGGCAACAAAGATTTCATATAATAAAGTTTCAATTGTCGCCAATAATGAGAAATGTTCACCCTGTAGAACTTTTAATAAAGTCATAAATAATGCAATACACATAGCATCATTAAATAACGACTCACCTTCTAGTTTTACAATTAAATGATGGGGTGCACGAATCGAACTTAACACCCCTTTTACCCCAATTGGATCTGTCGCCCCCAGTGCCGCACCTAATAATAGTAAAACACCAATTGGGACAGGATAGCCAACCAACCATTGAAACAAATATAGTAAACCTGCATAAAATCCTGCACATAACACCAGTGCGATCGTGGCTAAAATACTAATCGGTTTCCAATGATTTCTTAAATCTGAGATTTTAAATTTAAGTGCTGATGACGTTAAAATAAAACAAATTACACCATTAATTAAAAAATCATAAAAATCAATATTTCTTACAGCTGCTTCAATATTATGAATATTAATGGTAATAAACTGATTACCATTTAATAGACTGGCTCCCCACTGCAAAATAAAGACAAAGATTGCAGAAACAATCGGAACACCAATCGCCTGAGGGAAACCTAATATTCGTTTATTAAAAATAGTCGTGGCAATGGATAAGGCAAAAACAACCGTCAATGCTTGTAGAAGAAAAAAATTACCCATACGACCTCTTTATTTATTCAATTTTAAATACATAGATTCTATTTAAACTTTAAAAACTGCAGTGAATCATAAAATTTAAAGCATTTTCAACTGAAGAAAGGGTGGCAGTCTATGCTGTGATTCATTCATCTTATTATTTAATTTTTATCAACAAATGGTTTAAACACAACAATAAACCAATCATCCTCAACTCAGCACAGACAACGTTATTTTACGTTAATTCTTCTTTTAATTCGTATATCTTCCGTATAAAAATCAAGGAGCAACGCTCCTTTTTTATCCTATTTAAAAGTATTACACTGATTGATGTCACCCGATTTTAATCCGATTTGGAACCATTGCATCCGCTGTTCACTTGTACCGTGGGTAAAGCTATCTGGTACAACTTGTCCTGTCGCACGACGCTGCAAATAGTCATCACCAATTTTCTCGGCTGCATCCATCGCTTCTTCAATATCACCTTGTTCTAAGAACTGTGTACGCTGTTGGTTCTGGTGTGCCCATATCCCTGCAAAACAATCCGCCTGTAATTCTAAACGCACAGAAAGTTGGTTGCCTTGTGCTTGGCTTGCTTGTGCACGTGCCTGCTGTACCTGACCAGAGATCCCTAATAAGTTCTGAATATGGTGTCCAACTTCATGCGCAATCACATAAGCCTGCGCAAAATCACCCGCCTGATCCTGACGCGAAAGCTCTGTTTGATTTTGCTCTCCTGAAATGCCCATTTGCTGGCGCATATCCTTAAAGAAAGAAGTATCAATATAAACCTTTTGGTCTGCTGGACAATAGAATGGGCCCATTGCAGCTTGCGCGGTTCCACAACCTGAACGATCTACCCCACTAAATAATACAAGACGTGGTGGCTTATAAGTCATTCCGAGCTGTTGAAAGATGGGTGTCCAAGTATCTTCTGTATCCGCTAACACCGTTCCAACAAAATCACTGGCTTCTTTTTGCTCAGCCGTCAAGTTTTGTGGTGCACCGCCTTGTTGAGATGATTGAGCAGTGACCGCTTGTGTTGCTTGATAAGCTTGTTGAGGGTCAACGCCAAAGAACTTCCAAGCGATGAAAGCAACCACTAACCCAATAATACTAATCCCACCCGCTTTAGCACCGCCACCACCGCGACGGTCTTCAACATTGGTACTGACTCGACGACCTTTCCAACGCATAACTACCTCACATAATTCTGATGATGACGATCTCAGTTTAAGCCGATGCTTTTTTTGGCCATAGTTTTTGGATCAGGCTCACAATGATCAATACCACTGCACCAGCAAGCAAACCGATACCCAGATTAATCAAAGTTGGCGTTAAAGCACCAATAATTGAACCAAAACTTGGAATGAGCTCTAAATGATCAACAGTTTCTTCCGTAAAATGATGCAATAAAGGAATAGTATGGGTAATTATCCCACCGCCAACTAAAAACATTGCAACCGTTCCAACAATCGAAAGTGTTTTCATCAAAATTGGAGCAAAACCAAGTAGACCACGTCCTATTTTATTTTTAAATTCGGAAGCTTGTTGTGTTAGATATAAACCTAGATCGTCAATTTTTACAATCATTGCAACCAGGCCATAAACCCCGACCGTCATGACAATTGCAATGATACTCAATACTGTCACTTTAGTCATAAATGCTGCTGTTGCAACGGTACCTAACGAAATCACCACAATTTCAGCAGAGAGAATAAAGTCAGTTCGAATCGCACCTTTAACTTTCTCTTTTTCAAATTTAGCCAGATCAACCTCGACTTCCTGTAAATCTTCACTTGCCTCTTCTGTTGTTTTGGCTTTTTTATGCTTCAAGGTATGAACGACCTTTTCGACACCTTCATAACATAGAAACAGACCACCAATCATCAGTAATGGATTAATCAGCCAAGGTGCAACAACACTAATTAATAGTGCTAATGGGACGAGAATTAACTTATTAATAAATGAACCTTTGGCAACACTCCAAACTACAGGTAGTTCTCGGTCAGAACGCACGCCACTGACTTGCTGTGCATTAAGGGCTAAATCGTCCCCCAAGACGCCTGCTGTTTTCTTTGCTGCCATTTTACTCATCACAGCAACATCATCTAAAATTGTTGCAATATCATCTAGTAATAGTAATAAACCACTCGCCATTTTTATTTCCTAGTTTGTATTTATATCGCTATTGTAGAATTACCTGTTGAAATCACAATATGATTTTAAGAAAAAGTTAAAATTATCGCTGACGAAAAAAATTTATTTCTCGTACAATAATATCAATCTTATATCTATGAAATAACTGAATCTTGGAACATATCATGAGTAATATTGATCAACGTCCAATCATTTTGACAGGCGACCGTCCAACTGGACAACTTCATCTTGGACACTTTGTCGGTTCATTACGTTCTCGTGTAGGTCTACAAGACAGTCACCATCAACATTTGTTACTGGCTGATGCGCAAGCGATGACAGACAATGCAGATAACCCAGATAAAGTCCGCAACAATATTCTTCAAGTTGCACTCGACTATCTTGCTGTTGGGATTGACCCGAGCAAAACGACAATTTGTGTACAGTCATGCTTACCCGCACTGAACGAATTGACCATGCTTTACCTCAACTACGTGACTGTTGCACGTTTAGAGCGTAATCCAACGATTAAATCCGAAATTCAAATGCGTGGTTTTGAACGCGACATTCCAGCTGGCTTCTTATGCTATCCAATTGCTCAAGCAGCAGATATCACTGCATTTAAAGCAACTGTGGTTCCTGTGGGTGAAGATCAGATCCCAATGATCGAACAAACCAACGAAGTGGTACGTCGTGTGAATCGTCAAATTGGTCATGACCTATTACCAGAATGTAAAGCATTGCTATCGAATATGGCTCGTTTACCAGGCTTTGATGGTAAAGCGAAAATGTCGAAGTCATTGGGCAATACCATTGTGCTAAATGCTTCTGATAAAGACATCAAAAAAGCAGTCAATGCGATGTATACCGATCCTAATCACCTTCGTATCGAAGATCCAGGTCAGGTTGAAGGCAATATCGTATTTACTTATCTTGATGCTTTCGATCCAAATAAAGAAGAAGTGGAAGAATTAAAAGCACATTATCGTCGTGGTGGTTTAGGCGATGGCACTGTGAAAAAACGATTGGAAGGTGTACTGAAAGAATTGATTACCCCGATTCGTGAACGTCGTGCTGAGTTAGAAAAAGATCCTGATTACATCATGGATATTTTAAAACATGGTACAGACAAATGTCGTGATATCACTCAACAGACACTGGATGAAGTAAAAGCTGGATTAGGATTATTTAGATTCTAATTTACGTTACTTTTCCAGTAAAAAAGCCCATCTTTGGGCTTTTTTACATTAAGCGTTTGATTTAAGTTTAATTTTAGAACTTTGTCAAAAAATACAAAGCTAACAATTTTCGTCACTTATTAACATCTATTAACAGTAGTTAACATGAATACCGATGAACTTGGTCAGGTTTTTTAATACTATGGCCTTGTAGATTAGTTCACACTAATCTCATGACATTTCTCCTTTCAACCGGAACTGTTTTAAACAGATTCGTTGTTCAACGCAGTGATCACCCCAATCATTGCGTTTTTTTTCGTCTGCAATAATATGAACGATTTAGGTTGAAATTTAGACGAGTTGTCTTTACTCTTATAACTGTTTTATTTTTATAAAAATTTTATTAATTAACTCTAAAAGATAAAAGAGTAATACAGATGATCTGGGATCTATTAACACATCCTTCCAATATTGTTTTTAGCATTGCTTTAATGCTGTGCCTGTTTATCGGCATTCTTGAACTTTTTTTACTGTTATTGGGTGGCAGTTCTAGCTTTTTAGAGCAGTTTTTACCTGAGAGTCTCAGTCATGTTGATCATGCCGATGTTTCTTTGGAACAGTCTGATCATTTGTTAACTCAGCTTTTAGAATGGCTTTATCTTGGCAAAGTGCCGTTGCTGATTTGGCTGATCATCTTCTTAACCGTTTATGCACTTACAGGCCTAATCCTCCAAGATGTGTTCTATCAATTGACTGAACACTATCTGTCTGCTTGGATTGTTGCACCTGCTTGCTTATTTCTGTGTATGCCACTGGTACGCTATAGCGCGGCACTGATTGCTAAGATTATCCCTAAGGATGAAACCACAGCAATTCAGACAGATGATTTAATTGGTAGAACAGCGCAGATTATTCTAGGTGATGCCAAACCCAACTCCCCTGCACAAGCCAAAGTCAAAGATCAATTTGGCCAAACCCATTACGTCTTGGTTGAACCCGAGCTTGATATTGTTTTTCATCAAGGGCAACAAGTGATTTTAACGCAAAGAACCAAAATTGGATTCCAAGCAGTTGCTTCTTAATTTTTATATTTATTACATGAGGGTGTTTAGATGTTGAATTCAGCATTGACTGAAATTTTAATTATTACTGGTGTTATTTTTGCAGCACTTATCTTTATTGGCGTGATTATCGCGCGTTTATATACACGTTCAAGTAAGGAAGTTTCTTTTGTTCGTACAGGGTTTGGTGGCGAAAAAGTCATTTTAAATGGTGGCGCCATTGTTCTTCCTGTTTTACATGAAATTATTCCTGTCAACATGAACACTTTACGCTTAGAAGTCAAACGTGCTGCGGATCAAGCGTTGATTACACGGGATCGTATGCGTGTTGATGTGATGGCAGAGTTCTATGTTCGTGTCAAACCGATTGCTGAATCGATTGCGACAGCAGCTCAGACGCTAGGGCGTAAAACCATGTCACCACCAGAACTTAAAGATCTGGTTGAAGGTAAATTTGTCGATTCACTTCGTGCCGTTGCCGCAGAAATGGCCATGGAAGAACTACACGAAAAGCGTGTCGACTTTGTACAAAAAGTTCAGCAAGTAGTCTCTGAAGATTTATCCAAGAATGGCTTGGAGCTTGAAACTGTTTCCTTAACAGGTCTGGATCAAACTAGCTTTAAATTCTTTAATCCACAAAATGCGTTTGATGCAGAAGGTTTAACCAAGCTGACTGAAACCATTGAAGACCGTCGCAAGAAGCGTAATGACATTGAACAAGATGCAGATCTTGCGATTCGTGCAAAGAACTTACAAGCAGAACGTGCTCGTTTAGAAATTTCGCGTGAAGAAGAATATGCAAAGTTACAGCAAGAGCGTGAAATCTCGATTCGTAAAGCTGAACAAACCGCAGAAATCGCCTCTCAAGAAGCAGGTAAAAAACGTGAGGCTGAAGAAGCTCAAATTGCTGCTGAGCGTGAAGTGGAACTAAAACGAATTGCTTCTGCTCGTGATGTAGAGAATGAAAATATCCAAAAAGCTCAGCTCATTCAAAAAGCCCAGGTCGAACAGAAGAAAACGATTGAATTGGCTGAGCAAGACCGCGCCATTGCCATTGCTGAAAAATCTCGTGCTGAATCAGAAGCCAAAGCGCAAGCTGACAAGGCCCGTGCCGAAGCGGTAAAAGCAGAGGAAGAAGTTGTGACTGTACGTGAAACACAACGTGCTGAACGTCAAAAAGCAGTTGAGCTGGTTGCAGCAAAGCAAACAGCGGAGAAAGAAGCGATTGCGATTACCGTTGCTGCGGATGCTGGCAAAAAAGCCGCTGCCGATGAAGCAGAAGCAGTACGTATTGCAGCAGAAGCTGATGCTGAAAAGATTCGCTTAAAAGCGAAAGGTGAGGCAGATGCAAAAATCCTACTTGCTCAAGCGTTGGAAAAACAATATCAGGTTGATGCGGAAGGTGCGCGTGCAGTCAATGAAGCCGCCAATACCCTTTCTGCTGAGCAAGTGGAAATGCAAGTGCGCTTGGCACTATTAAAGCATTTACCAGAGATCATTCGTGAAAGTGTTAAACCAATGGAAAATATTGATGATATCAAGATTTTACAAGTGAATGGTTTAAGTAGCTTTGCGGGCGGCGGTACTGTCGGTAGTGATACGGTTGAAAATGGCCAGACCTCTTTATCCGATCAAGTGGTGAATAGTGCCCTACGCTATCGTTCCCAAGCACCACTGATTGATAGCTTAATGAATGAACTAGGCTTACAAGGTGGCGATATCAATGGTTTGACTCAAGGGTTAAAACCTAAAGCAGACTAAGTGTTGTTGATCCAAAAAGAGTCTTAGCCATAAGGCTCTTTTTTTATACAGAATAAGGAATAAAAATGAGTACACATGGTTTTTGTGCAGGGACACTTGTTCATACAGAGCAAGGTTTAGTTCCAATTCAAGAGATTAAAGTTGGAGATTTGGTGTTATCTAGTCCTGAACACGGGAATGGTTTAATTCGTGAATATAAACGAGTTATTAATACCCTTAAGGCTGAATCAGAAGACGTCTATGAACTGATTATTAGAAAGCGTATTTATCCCGATGATGAGGAAAATGATATTCGTCGAGATGTATATGAGATGATTTATCTCACAGGTAGACATCCTGTTTATGTAGAAAATAGTGTATTTATCGAGGGTTGGGACAATGCAAGTCATATTGACCAAATCAATGCACGCAGCAGAAGTTGGCAAGTCGTAAAAGATTTAAGGTTGTATAATCAAATTATTGTTTCGAGTCCTCAACAGGGGGATGAAACAGGCTATGAAATTGTAAACATCGCACCAGTACAGAATGTAAATCGCGAATATGGCTTTACTAGCGCTTCAACTGTCGATGACAATAAGCCATTTGATACGGTGGTTTATTTAAGTGACGAGCATTATCGTATCATTGGAGGAGATATTAAGGATGATCATAGCGTAAATATCTTTATTGATTATTTTATTGGTCCTTATCGCCATACAGATTTCCCAAGTGACTACCCTCTCTATAAAGACTTTCAAGAAAATTATGAAAAAATTATCGCTAATGTAGGTGGTGATATTGCGGATATCCCTACATTGCGTAGGCCTGTCTATAATTTTGAGGTAGAAGAATATCATACCTACTTTGTTGGTGAGCAAGGCCTGTGGGTACATCAATAATATTTCCAATAAAAAACCCCAATGTCTCCATTGGGGTTTTTTAAAGATTAAAATCTAACGTATTACGCTAAACCTTTCTCTTTTAAAACTTGCAACATTGTTGAACCAAGCTCAGCTGGGCTACGTGTGTAAGCCATTCCCGCGCGTTCAAATGCAGCGAATTTCTCTTCAGCAGTACCTTGACCACCAGAGATGATCGCACCAGCGTGACCCATACGCTTACCTTTAGGTGCAGTTACACCAGCGATGTAACCGACTACAGGCTTAGTCACGTTAGATTTGATGAATTCAGCAGCTTCTTCTTCCGCTGTACCACCGATCTCACCGATCATGATGATTGCATCAGTATCTGGATCGTCTTGGAACAATTGAAGTGCTTCAATCTGGTTCATACCTGGGATTGGGTCACCACCAATACCGATACAAGTAGACTGACCTAAACCAAGCTTAGTTGTTTGAGCAACAGCTTCATAAGTCAATGTACCTGAACGTGAGATGATACCAATACGACCAGGTTGGTGGATGTGACCAGGCATAATACCGATCTTACATTCACCTGGAGTGATCACGCCTGGGCAGTTAGGACCAACTAAACGAGTACCGTTACCGTTAGTTTCTAAGTAGCGTTTTGCTTTAAGCATATCGATAGTTGGAACACCTTCAGTGATCACAACGATCAGGCCAACACCTGAATCAACCGCTTCAACGATTGAGTCTAAAACGAATGGAGCTGGTACATAGATTACAGACGCATCAGCATTTGTTTCACGTACAGCTTCTTTCATTGTGTTGAATACTGGTAAGTCAAGGTGAGTTGTACCACCTTTACCTGGAGTAACACCACCAACAACTTTTGTACCGTAGTCTAAAGCTTGTGCAGAGTGGAAAGTACCGTTTTTACCAGTAAAACCTTGTACCAATACTTTAGTGTCTTTATTAATTAATACGCTCATGATTGATACTCCTTACGCTTTAACTGCAGCTACAACTTTTTCTGCGGCATCAGATAAACCGTTCGCAGAAATTAATTTCAAACCTGATTCATCAAGTAATTTAGCACCTAACTCAGCGTTGTTACCTTCTAAACGAACAACAACTGGTACAGTTACATTTACTTCTTGAACCGCTGCAATAATTGCTTCAGCAATCATGTCACAACGTACGATACCACCGAAGATGTTGATTAAAACACCTTGAACAGAAGTATCAGCAAGGATGATTTTGAACGCTTCGATTACGCGCTCTTTCGTTGCACCGCCACCAACGTCAAGGAAGTTTGCAGGCTGACCACCATAAAGTTTAATGATGTCCATAGTTGCCATTGCAAGACCAGCACCGTTAACCATACAACCGATGTTACCTTCTAAAGCAACATAGTTAAGGTCAAATTCAGATGCTTTTAATTCACGCTCATTCTCTTGAGACTTGTCACGTAAAGCAGCAACTTTAGGTAAACGGTAAAGCGCGTTAGAATCGATACCTACTTTCGCATCTACACATAAAATATCGCCATTTTCACGAACTGAAAGTGGGTTAATTTCGAATAATGCAAAGTCATTTTCAACAAATGCTTGATAAGCAGCAGCCATAATTTTTACAAATTGGCTGATTTGTTTGTCTTTCAAACCTAAAGCAAACGCAACTTCACGTGCTTGGAATGGTTGTAAGCCAACGAGTGGATCAACTTCAACTTTGATAATTTTTTCTGGAGTTTCTTCTGCAACTTTCTCGATTTCTACACCACCTTCGGTAGA
Organism: Acinetobacter sp. ANC 3929; assembly: GCF_000369405.1. Lineage (GTDB taxonomy): Bacteria > Pseudomonadota > Gammaproteobacteria > Pseudomonadales > Moraxellaceae > Acinetobacter. The sequence goes on along the minus strand of NZ_KB849999.1, from coordinate 365,029 downwards.
AGCCATGAAAGTAATACGACGGCTAGAACGGTCTACAACCGCGCCCAAGTAAAGCTCACGCTCAACTGGGTAAACGTCTTCAGCAACGATAATGCTGTTAACTGGCTGACCATTTGCATCTGTTTGATACGTTACAAGACGAGTACCAATGATGTTATTTGCAAATTCAATCACATCTTCTTTAGATTTTGCAACTTTAACGCCACCAGCCTTACCACGACCACCAGCATGAACTTGCGCTTTCATTACAGCGAATTTACCACCAAGCTGTTCAAATGCAGCAACTGCTTCGTCTGCATTTGTTGCCAAGATACCTTCTTGTACTGGCATGCCATATTCTTTCAATAACGCTTTAGCTTGATACTCATGTAAGTTCATTTAGTTACCTACTATGTTGTTTGTAGTGATACAGTCTTGATCTTCTTAAAATCAGACTGCTACATATTGAATAAATGATTGCCTAAATAAGACAATCATCATCATTCAAAAAAAGTGTGGCGAACCACACTTTATATTTATTTACGCTTACGTTGAATCGCGTGGATTGCACGACCGTCAACAGAAAGCGCTGCTTCATGTACAACTTCAGAGAAAGTCGGGTGACCGAAAGTCATCAATTGTAAATCTTCAACAGAAGATACAAACTCAAGTGCAATCATACCTTGATGTACGATGTCAGATGCATTTGGACCCACAACGTGCATACCTAAAAGACGATCTGTTTTCGCATCTGCAACGAATTTAACAAAACCTGCAGTATCACCAGCAGCCAAGGCACGACCATTTACCGCAAACGGGAATTGACCTGCTTTAACTTCATGACCTTTTTCAGCTGCTTGTTCTTCAGTTAAACCGACCCAAGCTGCTTCTGGGTGTGTGTAAATAACGCTGATGATTGTGTCATAGTTCACTTGAGCTGCATGACCGTGGATACGTTCAACAGCCATTACGCCCTCTTCCATTGCTTTATGTGCAAGCATTGGACCACGTACCAAGTCACCAATCGCGTAAACACCTTCTACAGATGTTTGACATTGATCATTGACATCAACCAAACCACGCTCAGTCAATTTAATGCCTGAATCGTCAGCCAATAAACCTTCTGCATATGCTTTACGGCCTACACAAACGATAAGCTTGTCAAAAACTTGTTCTTTGTCTTCGCCTGCTTGGTTGTATTTAACCGTTACTTCTTGACCATTAGTTTCAGCGCCAGACACTTTCGCACCAATACGGATATCTAAACCTTGTTTCTTCAAGATTTTTTGATATTCCTTCGCCAAAGCTTTATCAGCCATTGGTAAGAACGCATCTAATGCTTCAAACACAACAACTTCTGAACCAAGACGACGCCATACTGAACCAAGTTCTAAACCGATCACACCCGCACCGATCACACCAAGACGTTTAGGAACTTCTTGGAATTTCAACGCGCCAGTAGAGTCAACGATTAAGTCTTCATCAACAGGTGCAACTGGAATATTTACAGGTACAGAACCCGTTGCAAGAATCACGTACTTCGGTTCTAAAACCTGCACATCACCTTCAAACGGTGTAAATTCTACTTTTTTACCAGCAAGTAATTTACCAGTACCTTGTAACCACTCAATACCATTACCTTTCAGTAATTGAGCAACGCCACCAGTCAATTGATCTACAACTTTGTCTTTACGTGCCAACAAAGTGTCTAAATCAAATTTAACTTCGCCCGTCGTAATACCGTGTTCAGCAAGTTCGTGAATAGTGGCTTCGTAGCGATGAGAAGAGTCAAGCAAGGCTTTAGAAGGGATACAACCCACGTTTAAACACGTACCACCTAAAGATGGCTTACCGTTGTGAATACGTTTTTCGATACAAGCAACTTTAAAACCAAGTTGAGCTGCACGAATTGCCGCTTCATAACCACCTGGTCCACCGCCAATAACAACAAGATCAAACTGTTGAGACATTTTTATCTCCATTTTAATCTCCCCTAACCTCTCTTTGAAAAAGAATAGGAATTTCCACAAATCTTAAAACGTATATGAGTCGTGAAAGTCCCCCTTTTGTTAAGGGGGATTTAGGGGGATTCTTAATTAATAAGTTATAGGTCAAGAATAAGTTTAGCTGGCTCTTCTAACAATTCTTTGATTGTTACCAAGAAACCTACAGCTTCTTTACCATCGATTAAACGATGGTCATAAGAAAGCGCTAAATACATCATTGGTAAGATTTCAACTTGACCATTTACAGCCATTGGACGTTCTTGGATTTTATGCATACCCAAAATTGCCGTTTGTGGTGTATTTAAAATTGGTGTTGAAAGCAATGAACCGAAAGTACCACCGTTGGTGATTGTGAACGTACCGCCAGTCATTTCTTCAATTGATAATTTACCTTCACGTGCTTTACCAGCATATGCAGCAATACCATTTTCAACTTCAGCGTAGTTCATACGATCAGTATCACGAAGGATTGGAACAACCAAGCCACGATCAGAAGACACTGCCACACCGATGTCATAGAAACCGTGATAAACGATATCTTCGCCATCAATAGATGCGTTTACAGCTGGGTAGCGTTTCAATGCTTCAGTAGCCGCTTTAACAAAGAAAGACATAAAGCCTAAACGCGCACCATGACGCTTCTCGAAAGCATCTTTATATTGCTTACGCATTTCCATGATTGGCTTCATGTTAACTTCGTTGAACGTTGTTAACATTGCAGTTTGTTGTGTAGCTGCCAATAAACGCTCAGCAACACGCTTACGTAAACGCGTCATTGGAACACGTTTCTCAACACGCTCACCTACAGCAACGCTTAATGGTTGAGCTGATGCAGCAGGTTTAGCTTGATGACCAGCAACATCTTCTTTCGTGATGCGACCACCACGGCCTGTACCTTGTACGTCAGCAGCATTGATACCTGTTTCAGATAATGCTTTGCGAACCGCAGGCGCTTGGTTTTGATCAACAGCTTGAGTTGATGCAGCTGCTGGGGCAGATGCAGCAGGAGCCGCCGCCGCTGGTGCAGCAGCTTCAGGAGCAGCTGCAGAAACAGCACCAGCTTCGAATTGAGCAATTACTTCATCAGAAAGAACCGTATCGCCTTCATCTTTGATGATTGCAACTAAGCTACCATCAGCTGGAGCAACCACTTCTAAAACAACTTTATCGGTTTCAATGTCACAGATCACTTCATCACGTGATACAGGTTCACCTACTTTCTTGTGCCAAGTTGCGATCGTACCGTCAGCAACTGACTCTGGAAATACCGGTGCTTTAATTTCGGTTGCCATTATTTAGAATCTCCTGATTGTTCAACTTCAATCGCAAGTGCGTCATTGATAAGCTGAGCTTGTTGTTTTGCATGCAAGTATGGCGAGCCACAAGCAGGTGCGGCAGATGCTTCACGACCAGCATAGCTAATACGGATTTGTTTACCAGATTTAAGAACATCTTCATACAAACGAGGAACGATGAATAACCAAGCGCCTTGGTTTTTCGGCTCTTCTTGTGTCCAAACAAGTTCTTGAATGTTTGGATAAGCAGCCATGACTTCAGCTAGGCGTTGCTCTGGGTATGGGTATAATTGTTCTACACGAACGATCGCAATATGGTTTAAACCAAGTTCACGGCGTTTTTCGAGTAAATCGTAATAAACCTTACCACCACAAAGCACTAAACGAGTCACATCAGCTTTGTTGATTTGATCAATTTCATCGATCACAGTTTGGAATGAACCGTTTGCTAATTCATCTAACGTTGAAGTCGCAAGTTTATGACGTAATAACGATTTTGGTGACATTACGATCATTGGCTTACGAATCGGACGAACTGCTTGACGACGTAACGCATGGAAAATTTGCGCTGGTGTAGTCGGTGTCATCACTTGCATGTTGTCTTCAGCACATAGCTGTAAGAAACGCTCTAAACGTGCAGATGAATGCTCTGGACCCTGGCCTTCATAACCGTGCGGTAACAACATGGTTAGACCACAAACACGCTCCCATTTGGTTTCACCCGAAGCGATAAACTGGTCAATCACCACTTGCGCACAGTTTGCAAAGTCACCAAATTGCGCTTCCCAAACGATCAAGCTTTTTGGCAATGTCGTTGAGTAACCGTATTCAAATGCAAGCACTGCTTCTTCTGACAGTAAAGAGTCATAGACGGCAGTACGTGGCTGATTTTCTTTGATATGGCAAAGCGGAATATAAACAGAACCATCAACTTGGTTATGTAATTTGGCATGACGGTGTGAGAATGTACCACGCCCTACGTCTTCACCTGTAATACGAACCAAGAAACCATCATCGAGTAAAGATGCATACGCTAAGGTCTCTGCAGCACCCCAGTTAAGTGGCATTTCGCCTGTTTGCATTTTTACGCGATCATCAATGACTTTTTGAACTTGACGCTGTAATACAAAACCTTCTGGTAATGTATTCATTTTCAAACCAAGTTCTTTCAAACGATCGATGCTGAATGTTGTATCCCAAAGATCTGTGTATTCATGACCCAAATAAGGTGCCCAATCAACAAACATCTTTTTGTTTGGTTCACGAACAAGCGCATTGGCAACGTGATTACCCGCTTCTAAGTCAGAACGGTAACCTTCAACCATTGCATCAGCACTAGCACGATCAAGGATTTGTTGTTGAACCAATTGATCTGCATACAAGGTACGCGTAGTCGCTTTCTTGTTGATCACCTGATACATCATTGGTTGCGTTGCAGATGGTTCATCCGCTTCGTTATGACCACGACGACGGTAGCAGAACAAATCTAAGATAACATCTTTACGGAATTCATGACGGAAATCGTGCGCGATTTGAGTTGCAAAAATAACAGCTTCAGGATCATCACCATTCACATGGAAAATCGGAGACTGAATCATTTTTGCCACGTCAGTACAGTATTCTGTAGAACGTGTATCGCGTGGATCAGATGTTGTGAAACCCACTTGGTTATTAATCACAATATGAACGGTACCACCCACTGTGTAACCACGAGTTTGTGACATTTGGAAGGTTTCTTGGTTGACACCTTGACCTGCAAATGCAGCATCACCATGTACGATCACTGGAAGAACGTCATCACCGCCAATGTCTCTACGACGAACTTGACGTGCACGGACTGAGCCTTCAACCACTGGACCAACAATTTCCAAGTGTGATGGGTTAAACGCTAATGCTAAGTGAACTTCGCCACCTGGAGTCATTACGTTTGAAGAGAAGCCTTGGTGATACTTAACGTCACCAGAACCTTTCTTATGAATACTTTTTCCTTCAAACTCACCGAAAAGGTCAGCTGGGTTTTTACCCATGATGTTAACAAGAAGGTTGAGACGACCACGGTGTGGCATACCAATCACAACTTCTTTACAACCGACGCTACCAGCACGTTGAATGATTTCGTTCATCATTGGAATAAAAGACTCACCGCCCTCTACACCAAAACGTTTTGCACCAACGAATTTATTACCAAGATACTTTTCTAAGCCTTCTGCCGCAGTTAAGCGCTCTAGAAAGCCTTTTTTCTGATCATTGGTGAAATTGAATTTACCGCGAACACCTTCTAAACGTTGCTGAATCCAACGTTTTTCTTTGGTATCAACGATATGCATGTATTCTGCACCAATTGAACCGCAGTAAGTTGCTTCCATGGCTTCGACCATTTCAGACAATGTTGCTTCTGCTTTTCCAATTGCGAGGTTGCCTGTATTAAATACAGTATCGAGATCTGATTTAGTTAAACCGTGCGCAGATAAATCGAGGTCAGGAACGTCTTCACGTTTCGCAAGACCTAATGGATCGAGTTTAGCTTTTTGATGACCACGGTTACGATAAGCAGCGATTAATTGTAAAACACCAATTTGACGACGCTCATGCTCTGTGCTTACAGTGCTTTGTACAACAGGTTGAACTCGGTTTGCATTACGACCCAAAAGGAGGAATTGCTCGCGCACACTGCCGTGTGGTTGATCACCTTTAGGGTATTTATCGAAATATTCACGCCAATCCTCTGACACTGAGGCTGGAGAAGTTAGGTACTGTTCGTATAGCTCTTCAATATACGCTGCACTATCAGCGGAAAGTTCAGTGTCAAGACGCGAAGCGTCAGCAACTTCTTGCATTTTTGGACCCATTTCCTATTGCAAAAAATAATACAGGCTGCCTTTTAAGCACACCCATGATTCATAGTGTCAAATTGGTAACAAGACACTACTACCCAAGATCATCCAACCTTGAGACATTATTACTACACATCAGGAGTATTCCCTTTGATGTAACAAATGAGCTATACACCTTCAATTCAAGGCATATAACTCATTCTTCATACTCGATGAAATCGAGCAATTTTTTGCAAATCATTTTAGAAAAATTAAATCGATTTTTAACTTTTCTAAATTGACTTTTTCCACAAAACCTGTACAAATCTCTAAGACTAGATCCTTAGATAAGCTCAAGAATCTGCTTATTTTTTGATTCCAGTTGTGGCAGAAATCCTAACATGTTCTCAAGCTTGGATTGATTTTTTTGACACATACCATCCATAAAGCAGCGAAATACACACATCAAATTATATTCTAATATACCGCCCTTTTGATAAAAGTTGCACTCTGATTGATCAAAAATAAACATTCTCTACAAATCTTGCACAAATCCCACGAAGTTCGATCAAAAACAAACCAACATATCGATTTATATGATTTTATTTAACAGTAAAATCTATAAATATTTAAGGTCGAATTTCCAAATTTCAAGCTTGAATATTTTTAAGCAAACATTTTTTAACCGATTGGTACCAATAACATCAAAAGCAAAAAGGAGACCCTTTTCGGAGTCTCCTTTTTTGTTGCTTAGAAAACTAGATTAACCAGCTTGATCTAACAACATATTACGAATGTGACCAATTGCCTTTGTCGGGTTCAAACCTTTAGGACATACAGATACACAGTTCATGATTCCCTTACAACGGAACAAAGAGAATGGATCGTCTAAACGAGCCAAACGCTCTTGTGTTGCCGTATCACGAGAGTCAATGATGAAGCGGTATGCATTTAACAATGCAGACGGTCCAAGGAATTTATCAGGGTTCCACCAGAATGATGGGCATGAAGTTGAACAACATGCACAAAGAATACATTCATATAGACCATCTAAATGTTCACGTTCTGCTTGAGACTGTAAACGTTCTTTCGCAGGTGCAGGCTGATTGTTGATCAAGAACGGTTGAATCTTGTCATACTGATCATAGAACTGATTCATGTCTACAACCAAGTCTTTTACCACTGGTAAACCAGGTAAAGGACGGATCACAATCTTCTCTGGTAAATCGTTCAAGTTCCACAAGCACGCTAAACCATTTTTACCATTGATGTTCACACCATCCGAACCACAAATACCTTCACGGCAAGAACGGCGGAATGTTAATGATTCATCTTGCACTTTCAACGCAAGTAACGCATCAAGCAACATACGGTGCTTATCGGTTAACTCAAGTTTGAAGGTTTGCATGTACGGCGCTTTATCCTTATCAGGATCATAGCGGTAGATTTCGAATGTACGAGTGCCTCTACTCATCTTTGTTCTCCCGATTAGAATGTACGTGGTTTAGGTTCAATTGCTTCAACCGTTAACGGGCTGAAACGTACTGGCTTATATTCAAGACGGTTGTCTGATGAATACCATAAAGTATGCTTCATCCATTCATCATCACGACGACCGTAAGAATAAGTTGGATGATCAGGTGCTAACTCATAGTCAACAACTGTATGCGCACCACGACATTCTTTACGTGCAGCAGCAGAAATCAGAGTCGCTTTCGCAACTTCATACAAGTTTTCAACTTCTAATGCTTCAACACGTGCAGTGTTAAATACTTTAGATTTGTCTTTCAAATGAATGTTACGAACACGTGGTTCAATCGCAAGAATTTCTTTTACGCCCTTATCAAGCAATGCTTGAGTACGGAAAACACCTGCGTGATCTTGTACGATGTCACGGATTGCATCAGCAACTTCTTGCGCGTTTTCACCCGTAGTTGAATCATCCAGCTTACGAATACGCTCTAATGTATTTACCAATACATCAGTCGGAAGCGGTTGATAATCATCGCCATGATGTTTAGTCACGTAGTCAATGATGTGTTCACCCGCCGCTTTACCGAATACCACAAGGTCAAGCAATGAGTTTGTACCTAAACGGTTTGCACCATGTACAGATACGCAAGAACATTCACCAATCGCATAAAACCCTTTCACAGGTTTTACGTAATCACGAGTACCGACATAATGATACTCTTTAGTGTCTTTGTTGTAACTTGCAGAGAATTCACCTTCTTCTACACCATGTGGTACAACCACTTGGCCATGAATATTGGTCGGAATACCACCCATTTGATAATGGATTGTAGGTACAACTGGAATTGGTTCTTTCGTACAGTCAACGTTTGCAAACTTCTTACCAATCTCAAATACAGACGGAAGACGTTTCATAATCGTTTCGGCACCCAAGTGAGTCATATCCAATAAGATATAATCCGCCTTAGGACCACAACCACGACCTTCTTTAATTTCTTGGTCCATAGAACGTGATACGAAGTCACGCGGCGCCAAGTCTTTTAATGTCGGTGCATAACGTTCCATGAATGGTTCGCCGTCTTTGTTACGAAGGATACCACCTTCACCACGACAACCTTCAGTCAACAATACGCCTGCGCCAGCAACACCCGTTGGGTGGAATTGCCAGAATTCCATATCTTGCAATGGAATGCCTGCACGAGCCGCCATACCAAGACCGTCACCAGTATTGATATAAGCATTGGTTGATGCGCGATAAACACGACCCGCACCACCTGTAGCAAACAAGGTTGCTTTCGCCTGGAATACCGCAATGTTACCTGTTTCTTGGTCAATTGCAGTCACACCAAGTACATCACCTGCCTCGTTACGGATTAAATCTAATGCAATCCATTCAACGTAGAACTGAGTACCCATTTTCACGTTGCTTTGATACAAGGTATGCAGTAACGCATGGCCTGTACGGTCAGCAGCAGCACACGCACGTGGAACTGCTTTTTCACCGTAGTTTGCAGAGTGACCACCAAATGGACGTTGATAAATCGTACCATCTTCGTTACGGTCAAAAGGCATACCCAAGTGTTCAAGCTCGTACACAACTTTTGGCGCTTCACGGGTCATAAACTCGATTGCGTCCTGATCGCCTAACCAGTCAGAACCTTTAACCGTGTCATAGAAGTGATAATGCCAATTATCTTCTTGCATGTTACCTAACGACGCACCAATACCACCTTGAGCGGCAACTGTATGCGAACGTGTTGGGAATACTTTGGTCAATACAGCAACTTTTAAACCCGCTTGAGCAAGTTGGTAAGCAGCTCGCATACCAGAACCACCACCACCAACGATAACTGCGTCGAAAGTGAGGTTTTGAATATTTGAATAATCTTCTTTAGGGTTAATTGCGCCCATGATCTCTTCCTATCAATTTGCCCAGAAAATCTGGATACCCCAGATTGCGTACACGAACACTGAAATAATGACAGCAGAAGTGAGTACAAGGCGTAAACCTGAAGCTGAAGGGCCCATTTGACGAGTCGTTACATAATCTGTAAAGACTTGCCACATACCAATCCAAGCGTGTGCAACGAGCGATAACACTGCTAATAAAGAGAAAATCTTCATTGGCAAAGTCAGCATAAAGCCAGCCCACTGTTCATAACCAAATCCGCTATTGCAAAGGATCCAGCCAAACAAAACCACAGTGTATGCAGCTAACACTACAGCACTGACACGTTGGATATACCAATCGCGAGAACCTGAACCTGTTAAACCTGTAGCACTTTTCATCAGAACATAATCCATACGAATGCTGCGACAATACCAATCGCAGACAAGATTAATGAAACTGTAGCAGCGATACGACCGCTTTGAAGTTCTTCAGCAAAACCGAGGTCAGCAAGTAAATGCTTCACACCTGCGATAAAGTGGAAAATCAAGCCAGCTACAAATACCCATACGATGAAACGTACAATGATATTTCCGAAAACGACATTTTTAACGTAGTCAAATCCTTCTGGAGAAGATAAAGACTTATCCAAAATCCATAAAAGAACTGCAACTAATACGAAAACGATTACACCTGATAGACGGTGTAGAATTGAGGCAATAGCCACGGGTGAGCGTAAATTTACCGCTAATACCTGACCCATGGACAAATTGACAGGTCTGTTGCTTTTCACAGCGGGCATCCTGTAGGTAGAAACTCCATCTGGAGTTTGTTTGACTTAATTCAAAGGAAAGCTGGCATTGTTAGGCAAACACAGCACATGCCTAACCTATATAACGACACCGAATTATAAAACGTGAAATATCAAAATACAAACAATCAACTTTCGCTTTAGTCGAAAAAAACTTTAAATAAGAATCATTCACGCACATAATAACGGCGATAAAATCAACAAATTCAGACAAAAACAACTATCTAATTGTTTTGTAATGATAAAAATAAAATACTATTTTTTATAGATACTTTTTAATTTTATAAATTCTTTTCTTTTATATTTATCAAAAAACAGCTTTTTCGGCTTTAAATCAGCACAATTTCGCAACGTGATACATACTTTTAAATAATAGCCCTCATTTTTATTTTAAATATCATAAATTGATAATCTATTTTTATCATTCAATTAACCAAAATCAACAAGTCATTTTTTATACAATTAATCGCACCACAATGAATCAATAATGATGTGACAGATCATGTTTTTAAATGATTTTTGAATGACCGTTTAAGAGTAAACAACGAGAAATATAGGGGTTTTAACCAAGATAAGTATTTATTTTATAAGTAGTGCTCCCCTTCCCAAATAAAAATTTACTTACAATTGGACTGATGCTTCATTTTTTTTATGCACCTGAAACTTGATTTGACATATTATACTCGACCGGTGCTGTGATTTTACTCAGTTTTTTCTTCGATACTGAATGACTAATTGACTGTAGCAACGTCATTTTTTATCCCTAAGTATAATTGACAAAATTTTAGTAACCACTAATCTTATAGCAAATTTTGACACCGTCTGATTCGCACATGACAAGATTAGTATTTCGAGTCAGATAATCATTCACCAGGACAGGAGATCTATTGAATGTCTGCAGCAACTGGCAAAAAAGCCGTATTACAGCTTGATGGCAAAGAAATTGAATTACCAATTTACAGCGGCACATTAGGCCCAGATGTAATTGACGTTAAAGATGTATTAGCATCAGGTCACTTTACTTTCGATCCTGGTTTTATGGCGACAGCTGCTTGCGAATCTAAGATCACATTCATTGATGGTGACAAAGGTGTGTTATTACACCGTGGTTATCCAATTGATCAATTAGCGACTCAAGCAGACTACTTAGAAACTTGCTATTTATTGTTAAATGGCGAGCTTCCAAATGCTGAACAGAAAGCAGAATTTGACGCTAAAGTACGCAACCATACTATGGTTCATGATCAAGTAAGCCGTTTCTTCAATGGTTTCCGTCGTGATGCTCATCCTATGGCTATAATGGTTGGTGTTGTTGGTGCGTTATCTGCGTTTTATCACAATGGTTTAGACATCGAAGATGTAAACCACCGTGAAATTACTGCAATTCGCTTAATCGCGAAAATTCCTACGCTTGCAGCGTGGAGCTACAAATATACAGTAGGTCAACCATTCATTTACCCACGTAATGACTTAGGTTATGCAGAAAACTTCTTACATATGATGTTTGCTACACCTGCTGACCGTGATTACAAAGTAAACCCAGTTCTTGCTCGTGCGATGGATCGTATCTTCACGCTTCATGCTGACCACGAACAAAATGCATCTACTTCTACAGTTCGTCTTGCTGGTTCTACTGGTGCAAACCCGTATGCATGTATCTCTGCTGGTATCTCAGCACTTTGGGGACCTGCTCACGGTGGTGCAAACGAAGCTGTACTTAAAATGTTAGATGAAATTGGTAGCGTAGAAAACGTTGCTGAATTCATGGAAAAAGTAAAACGCAAAGAAGTTAAACTCATGGGCTTCGGTCACCGTGTTTATAAAAACTTCGATCCACGCGCGAAAGTGATGAAAGAAACTTGTGACGAAGTTCTTGCTGCATTAGGCATCAACGATCCACAGTTGCAACTTGCAATGGAACTTGAGCGTATTGCGCTGAACGACCCGTACTTCGTTGAACGTAAACTTTATCCGAACGTAGACTTCTACTCAGGTATCATCTTAAAAGCGATTGGTATCCCAACAGGTATGTTTACGGTGATCTTCGCGCTTGCACGTACTGTTGGTTGGATCAGCCACTGGTTAGAAATGCACAGCGGTCCTTACAAGATCGGTCGTCCACGTCAGCTTTACACAGGCTCGACGCAGCGCGACATCAAACGTTAATTTCGATTAACGTTAATAAAAAAGGATGCTTCTGCATCCTTTTTTTTGTTTTTATCGGTTATGCTCAAAAAAGAAGACTTAAACAACATTCATTTTTACAGAACTAATTTACTGAGCCGATGATCAAAAAAACTACTGTTTTGATGCAAGTCACATTGCCCGTCTTTCAAATGAAAATTGCTTCCTTTATGCTGTTTTTATTGATGATCATACTGACGTGGCTCTTACTCGTTTACTTTAGTTATGATTTAAGCCTGTACTATCTTTATCAATTTCTCCCTTTCTTCGCCCAATTACTCAATATTGCTTTGATGTTAGTTTTATTGATAACGATTGTGTATCTGTATAACCAGTTTTATCAGAAGTATTTTAAACGCTCGATCACGCTCAAGTTGCATCAGCAAGGCATCTCATTGGATAGCTCTACTGAAGCTAATTTTTTCAGTTGGCAAGAGCTGATTCAAATACAACTTCAACAGCGACATACTCAAATCCACAGTTTCAATCTTTTGAGTAAATCCAAACCCTATCAACAATTTTTTTATTTCAACTCTTGGATGTGGCCTGTTTCTTTAACTCAGCAGCACACTGATTTTCTAAATTTTTGGAAAAAGCTGGAAGCTCTAGCGAAGCAGCAACAGTTACAACGTATCAGTAACGCAAACATTAACAAGAAAACTCATATTAACATCATCAGCCTGATTGCAGATCAACAAGCGCTAACTGCTTTTCAACGAAAACAGAAATGGATTACGACAGGATTCATCCTTGTTATTTTAACCAGCTTCAGCCTTTTTATCGCCTCTTTACTCTGGCATGAATTTAACGATGGCAGCATCAACTTACCCCATCAACAAACACAGTCGATTTCTGGGACGAATTTTGAAACTTTCCAGAATCAGGTCTATATTTTTAAACAAGGTCAAGGTACTTTTTTACTGCCTCAAGTCAGCGCTGATCAATTTACTGGTTTAGCTTTGAGCAACCTTCCCAACCGTGCAGATGAGCTGTATAGCAATGTTGGTAAAACAGCACAACATGTTTACTGGCAAAACCATATCTTGTCTCAGCTAAAGCCTGCGCAAACACTTTATTTGGGTAATGACTTTAGCAAAGATCATCAACAGGTCTACTTTCGAGATAAACACTTGGTCAACGCGAATGCGGCTGACTTTGCAGCAATATTGCACCCCACTTTCAATGCATTAGTATATTTTTATGCCAAAGATGATCAACAAGTCTATTACAAAACAAAAGCATTAACAGATCTAAATCCACAACAGAGCCAAGCATTTCCAAATAGCAGCCAATATATTCACGATCACCGCTATGTTTATTATCAAGATACGAAGCTGGACAAGCTAAACGCACAACAGACTCAAATTTTCAAAGGCAGTAATCGTTTTAGTCAGAACCTCAACCTAGCAACAGACGGCCAATCTTTTTATTTAAATGACCATCCGCTACCACATATCGCTGAGTATAAGTTTTGGGGAACTACGTCAGTCGATACAGCACATTTGCAACTGCTTGGCAGTCAAAGCAGTGAACCCTACCCCGGAAATTTCAGCTATCTTTTTGTAGATCAGCAACACGTTTATGTCTATGACGAGTTCTATCAACAACTTAAAGTGCTGTACCATTTTCAGCAGCCTGTACGATTAAAAGTTTTAGCTGATCGACATTTAAGTGATGGGCAACATAGTTACATAATTACTGAAAAGCTCTATCGAACGAAAGGACGTTCTTCTGGAACCACCACACATGGTTTTAAAATCAGCCTGATTCGTGAACAAGATCAACAGATCATGGCTCAGTATTTTACCCGCAATCCAAGTGCCTTAAAACTATCCAACCTGATTGATAACAGGGAGATCAAATAATCTCAAAATATGAACAAGATGTTTATCAACAAACTTCATTATTGATAAGATTTTTTACACCATGTGATTGCTTAAATCTCATCTTCTTCAAGTTCTAATGCACGCAATAAGGTATTGCTGATGCCATCAGCACGTAACCAAGCCAATTCGTAACTGGCCTTGGCCAAGGCCAATACACGACGCTCAAACTCATCCCAGATGGGTTTGACTTGTGAATCAGTGATTCCAAGACCACTCTCATGCGCCAAATGTTTATTCTTCTCACAAATCTTCAAAGCATGGTACAGCTTACGCCCCTTACTGGCGCTGTCTAAGACACGGATCCGTTTATTCTGAATAAAGCCCTCGATGTGCTGTATATTCGCATGAGGCAGCAAAGGCACCAGAATTTGATCCAGTTGCGCATCTAAACGCTTCCACACCATCAAACGCTGCTCTGCTGTATAAGTATTCCACTGAATCACTTCATGATTAAAGCGGCGACAGCCACGGCAGACCAGATCACCAAATACCGTTGAACAACGCCCTGCACATGGGGTCAATGATGGGATTCGACGATCATTACTCAAAACCAACTCCTCTAAAACCATATTTATTTTATGGTTTTCTCGCTTATTTTCAGATTTCGCGCTAAAATATGCGCCTTATTTTTCTATCTTAATACATTTGGAGTTATCCATGAACGCTACTGTAGAACAGCTTGCACCTGTAGAACAGCAAGCGACCAATAATTGGGTTGTTGCAGCACTATATCAATTTAAAGAAGTTTCAGATGCAGCAGACCTGCAACAACGTCTTTTGGACTTAGTGAAGAACATCAATTTATGTGGAACTCTAATTGTAGCCTCTGAAGGAATTAACGGTACAGTTGCAGGCGATCGTGCCGCAATTGATTCAGTTCATCAATTCCTTTTGAACGAAGGGTTTAACGCAATGGAATATAAAGAGTCTGAAAGCTCTGAAAAACCGTTCCGTAAAATGAAAATTAAACTTAAAAATGAAATTGTAACTTTAGGTGTAGAAGTGAAGCCGCGCGATTTAGTCGGTCACTATCTCGATCCTAAAGAATGGAACGAGCTGATTAGTCGTGATGACGTAATCCTCATCGATACCCGTAATGATTATGAATACAAAGCGGGGACATTTAAGGGTGCTGTCGATCCTAAAACAGAATCATTCCGTGAATTTCCTGAATATGTAAAACAAAATCTCGAACAACACAAAGATAAAAAAATTGCGATGTTCTGTACGGGTGGTATCCGTTGTGAAAAATCAACCTCATTACTTTTACAAGAAGGCTTTAATGAGGTCTATCACCTCAAAGGTGGCATTCTTAAATACTTAGAAGAAACCCCTGCTGAAGAAAGCATGTGGGAAGGTGAATGCTTCGTTTTTGATGGCCGTACTGCGGTTACACACGGTGTTGAAGAAGGTGAAAACATCAAGTGTCATGCTTGCGGTTGGCCACTGACCAAAGTTGAAGCAGAGTTATCAAGCTATGAACACGGTGTTTCTTGTGTTTACTGTATTGATAAAACTACGGACAAGCAAAAAGCAGGCTTCCGTATGCGCCAATCACAAATTGCAGCAGCAAAACGTAAACGCCTATAAGCTAAAGAAAACTAAAAAAGCCATAGTTCAACTATGGCTTTTTTATTGAGCTGATAAAAATGATGTAACGATTCGACTATTGAGCATAACATCAACTACAACTATGCTAAAAACAACAATCAAATGAATCATATAAGGGTATTATGGGACTGGAAGAGTGGGTCTTATCGATCATGGAGAAACTTGGATATTTAGGTATCGCATTTTTAATGTTTCTGGATAATGTCTTCCCTCCTATTCCATCTGAAATCATTATGCCTTCAGCGGGTTATACTGCATCAAAAGGCGAACTCACCCTTATTGGTGTCATTATTGCGGGCAGTGCGGGTTCGATTCTCGCCGCAATGCTGCTGTACTGGGTAGGACGAAAAGTTCCTCAGCAACGTCTATTTAATTTCATAGCGCGTTATGGAAAATACTTACGTATTCAGGTAGCCGACCTAGAAAAAGCCTTAATGTGGTTTAATAAACATGGACATCGCATTGTTTTCTTTGGGCGAATGATTCCAGCAGTGCGTTCTTTAATTAGTATTCCTGCCGGCATGAGTAAGATGCCTTTTGCAAAGTTTATGTTTTATAGCATTGCAGGCACCGTGATCTGGACCAGCTTTTTAGCTTATATCGGCTTTCATTTCAGCGAAAATCAAGCTTTAATGAACGCAATCATGCAGCGTATCAGCTACCTGATTTTAGCAATTGTCATTCTCTACATTGCATGGTGGGCGTTGAAAAAGTTTTATCTTGTGAAATCAGATCAGAAATAACAAACTACGGCTATTCAAACTGCATTGTCATTCAATATTTTTTTGGTCTGATGAGGTAAAGCCTAACTGGCTCTTTTTCATTTCATCTCTAAGCCAATCCCTGAGCAGCAATTTTCTTATATCATCTTCAAAGGGGTGAGCTGACAATAGATAATAAGATGAACCATCTGCATAGACAGGTGTTAATGCCGTTAACATTTGATATTGAATCTCCCTTTCAACCATGTAAGCTGAAACTACAGTCGCACCTAAGCCTGCCAAACACGCCTCTATACACAAATAAAAATGCTCAAGCGTAGATTGCTTGAAATCATTAAATTGTTCTGAGTGGCGGCTTCTAAACTGTCGCCATAATTTTGCTCTGGACTTGGAAATAAACATTTGGCTGGCTGAAGATTGATGTTTGCTGGCTGTTACACATAGCATCTGTTCATCGGCTATTTTTTCGCTATAGATCGCCCCTCCCCAAGCAAAATCATCTCGCCTTAAAGCCAGATCGATGTTTTGTGCTTTAAAATCTACAACACCGCCACCCGTTAACAAACTGACCTCAAACTCTGGATATAACTGCTTAAAATGCACCAACCGAGGAATCAGCCATTTCATCGCAATGGTCGGCTCACAGGAAAGAACCAGATTCCGTTGCGCCTGTGTATGTTGTGTTAACTGCAATAAACATTGGTCAATCTGCTGAAAAACCTGCTGACAGCAATCAAATAAAGCCTCACCCTCAAGAGTTAAGCGTAACTTTCTCGTTTCTCGGATAAATAAGGCAAAACCCAAACTTTCTTCTAAATTTTTAAGTTGCTTACTCACCGCTCCTTGAGTCACATACAGTTTTTCAGCAGCAACCGTCATACTCTCATAACGCGCCGCATAATAAAAAAACTTAAGTGAATTCAAAGATAAACGCTCTATCATTCCAAAAACTCATGCATCAACAAGAATTAATTTCGATTTTAAATATAACAAATATATGAAAAATATAACAATTATTATAGCAATCAGTTTAGGAACAAATGAGTGAATGAAATCATAATGGTGGGCTTAGTCACTGTTCTTGCCGTGATCAGTCCTGGTGCTGACTTTGCCCTAGTGACCCGAAACAGCTATCTCTATGGTCGAAATCTAGGGTTATATACCGCTTATGGTATTGCTTGTGGTGTATGGGTCCACATTAGCTATAGTTTGATTGGACTCACTTTTTTACAACAATATCTGCCGAGTTTGATTCACCTGATCCAATATCTTGGTGCCAGTTATTTAATTTATATCGGCTATAAGACCTTTACCCAACCCCCAATCAATTTAGATGTGAAAAGCTTAAAGACAACCCATTGGCAAGCATTCAAACAGGGCTTTTTCACCAATAGCTTAAACCCCAAAACCACACTGTTTGTGATGAGTATTTTTGTGCAAATCATGACACCAGAAAATAACAGCGTGAAGCTATTCGCCTACAGCGTTTTTATGTCGGGAACTCATCTGCTTTGGTTTGCCCTTATTGCTCTGTTTTGCTCCACCCCTATGATTCGAAATAAAATTCTAGCCAAGCAAATCCGCATCAATCAAAGTATTGGCATGATCTTAGCTGGATTAGGACTGAGTTTATTATTTACTACGTTTTAAACCATTCAAGCCAAAAACTTGCAGCAACAGATTCAGATATAAAAAAACGTCCACGCGGGACGTTTTAATATTGAATCTGTTATGCGATACGTGAGCCACCCTTGCAGTAGCTCAACATTTCAATCACGCTGGTGTGTGATACATGAGATAAAGTTCATTTAAATTATTTGGAATTTCTTCCGCCAATTCATCCATCAACTGACCATTACGACGGAATGATTCCATTTGTGGATCTTCTTCATCAATGCCGCTGAATACCATTACTGGCAGTGTTAAATCAATCAACTGCTCTTCGAACTCGGGTGCAAACCACGCATCTTCATTTAAGAACATGGCATCGACAAAACCGACACTCCAATCACCAAGACTAGACTCTACACTCGCCTCTTCGATTTCAAATGGAAATTCGATTCCATTTTCATTCGCTAAATCTTGGCGAATAGAGTCTAACCATGCATGAATTTGCTCAATAATTTCAGCAGGCAATTTCTTTTGGTTGCTCTCAAAAAGCTCATCCAACCAACGATCAAATTTTGGTCCAACCGCAATCGCACACAAAAAGCCATGAGTCGCTGCGAAATCTAGACCATATTCGTTTTGATCACCGTCAAGATAATTACTTAATAAGTCTAAATCTAACGTGCTCATTCTTCATCCAATTTCAAAAATACATCGGCAACAGCATAACATTTTCAGGCGTAAAATCTCAGCAATTTTGCTTAGTCTTCGTCACCAAGGTCATCGTCGTCGAAATCGTAATCAAAATCTTTTAATTCTCGCTCTAAACGACGTTGAGCCAAGAGATCATCGATCAAACGGCGCTTTTCTAATGATTCTTTGGCAGTAATTTTTCCAGATGACTCATCGAAACCTGCATCATCTTCACCATAGTTATCATCATCTAATTCAAAATCTGTAGAAGACACTAAGTACCTCTAATGAAAAAATATAAATGGGTCTAGCCGCTATTTATCGGTCTTAGCCAACCTTGTCAAGTTTTATTTGTATTTTTTGCTATAAAATGATGTTTTGTACTTTTTTTCATCAGTTTTTTTGTGTATTTATAATCTAAGCACAACAGCAATCAAAAAAGTCCTGCAATAGAGATCGATAGCTTGAAAAATTATGACTTAACCCCATATTCAAGGAACGAAGGTGAAAACAAAGCTATTTTTATTTTAAAGTTAACGGATCGAATCCAAAACATTCATCGTGAATTGTGCTATCATGCACGGTTTTTCACCGCCCCAGATTCAACAAAAGAGTAAGCAAAGATGAGCGATATGAATTCCCCTACTTCGCAAGTAGCGGCTCTGATTAGCCGAGGCAAAGAGCAAGGTTATTTAACTTACGCTGAGGTTAACGATCATCTACCAGACTCAATTACGGAAAGTGAGCAGATTGAAGACATCATTCAGATGCTTCAAGACGTTGGTATTCCAGTGCATGAACGTGCGCCAGAAACTGACGACACCATGTTTGGTGAATCAACTGAAGCAGCCGATGAGGTTGCTGAGGAAGAAGCTGCTGCCGTATTAGCATCGGTTGAAAGTGAGCCTGGTCGTACCACTGACCCTGTGCGTATGTATATGCGTGAAATGGGTACGGTTGAACTTCTTACGCGTGAAGGCGAAATTAGCATTGCAAAACGTATCGAAGAAGGCATTCGTGACGTTTTACATTCGATTGCTTACTGGCCAAATGCGGTTGAAGTTGTTTTACAAGAATATAATGACTTTTTAACAGGTGAGCGTCGTCTTGCCGATATTCTCTCTGGCTATTTAGATCCAGAATCTGATGAAGAAATTCCTGAAGTTCTTGAAGAAGAAGCTGAGCTTGAAGAAGAGGATGAAAAATCTCCATCTAAAGCAAAAGATGTCAAACTGGATGATGATGACGAAGAAGAAGAGTCTGAAGGTGATGATGATTCTGAAGGTGACTCTGGTCCAGACCCTGAAATTGCAAAAGCACGTTTCACTGAGCTAGAAAATGCTTGGAATGAGACCAAAGCAATCATCGTAAAACACGGCCGTAACAGTGCTGAAGCGGACGCTGCGCTTGAGTCGCTTGCTGCTGTGTTTATGATGTTCAAATTCACACCTCGTTTATTTGAAATCATTTCAGAAATGATTCGTGGTACGCATGAGCAAATTCGTTCAAACGAACGTGAAATCATGCGTTATGCCGTACGTCGTGGTCGTATGGATCGTAATCAGTTCCGTCTTAGCTTCCCTGAGCAAGAATCAAATCTAGCTTGGTTAGATGAACAAATTGCAAAAGCGCCTGCGGAAACCAAAGGTCATTTAGAAAAAGTTCGCCCTGATGTATTGGCATTCCAACAAAAGATTGCTGATATTGAGAAAGATCTTGGCCTAAATGTTAAAGATATCAAAGATATCTCTAAACGTATGACAGTTGGTGAAGCAAAAGCACGTCGTGCCAAGAAAGAGATGGTTGAAGCAAACTTACGTTTGGTAATTTCGATTGCGAAGAAATACACCAACCGTGGCTTGCAATTCCTCGATCTAATTCAAGAAGGTAACATCGGTTTGATGAAAGCCGTAGACAAGTTTGAATACCGTCGTGGTTATAAATTCTCGACGTATGCAACTTGGTGGATTCGTCAGGCGATTACACGTTCGATTGCAGACCAAGCACGTACCATTCGTATTCCAGTACACATGATTGAGACAATCAACAAGATCAACCGTGTTTCTCGTCAACTTCTTCAAGAAATGGGCCGTGAACCAACTCCTGAAGAATTAGGCGAACGTCTGGAAATGGACGAAGTTAAAGTTCGTAAAGTACTTAAAATCGCAAAAGAACCAATTTCGATGGAAACACCGATCGGTGATGATGAAGATTCGCATCTTGGTGACTTCATTGAAGATGGCAACATCACTTCTCCAATTGATGCTGCAACTTCAGAAGGCTTAAAAGAAGCGACACGTGAAGTACTTGAAAACTTAACTGAACGTGAAGCAAAAGTATTGAAAATGCGTTTTGGTATTGATATGCCAACCGATCATACTTTAGAAGAAGTTGGTAAACAGTTTGATGTAACACGTGAACGTATTCGTCAGATTGAAGCGAAAGCATTACGTAAACTTCGCCACCCTTCTCGTTCAGAACACTTACGTTCTTTCTTGGAAAATGACTAATCTTTGGGATATCTTGAGTGAGGGTTAAAGCCCTGACTTAAGACTTGAAGTTCAACACTTCATCCCCATTTATGTATTAGATCAAAAGCGCCTGCACTGATGCAGGCGTTTCAAATTAAGAGGTTGCTCATGTTAGACCGCACTCCTTCTCGTGAATTGCAAGAACATCTTTGGGTTTTCCCGATGGACTATCCGATCAAATTGATTGGTAATGCAGGGGATGAACTTCGAGTGGCTGTTGTTGATATTTTGCAGAAGCACTTCCCTGAATTTGATGGCGACACAGTGAAAGTTCAGCCATCACGTACAGGCAAATACCACTCTTTAACTGCACAATTGCGTTTTGAAGAGTTGGAACAAGTTCATGCCTTATACGCTGATCTTGCAGCCTGTCCTTTAATTAAGACAGCGCTTTAATAAAGAAGTCCAAAATACGAAAGTGTTTTGGATTTTTTTTGCACTAAAAAATAAGCTTCAACATTTTGATAAATAGCTATTTATCTTCCCCAAATCATTACATAATTAAGCTATTGATCCATTAAAAACTGTAAAGGAAGTTCTGCTGTAATGAGTGCTGCGAAACCCACCTTAATCATTCGTTGTTTCAATGATCTACAAGATTACACGGCTCGTTTTGAAGCAATGAAAGACTTTACAACACATCGTGATGAAACTACACCTGATGAAGTTTGGTTATTGCAACACCAAGATGTTTTGACTCAAGGTCAAGCTGGTAAAGCCGAGCATATCCTCCTGCACAGTAACCTTCCAATTGTTCATACAGATCGTGGCGGTCAAGTTACTTGGCATGGCAAAGGTCAGTTGGTGGCTTATTTTCTTTTAGATCTCAATCGTTTGAAGTGGCATGTCCGTACTCTAGTCACGTTTGCTGAGCAAGCCATGATTGATCTGCTCAAACAATACAATATCGATGCATACGCCAAACCAGATGCACCTGGGGTTTATGTAGACGGACGAAAGATTGGTTCGCTCGGTTTTAAAATCCGTCGCGGTCGTAGCTATCACGGCCTTGCACTTAATATCGACTGCGACCTAACAGGTTTTCAAACCATTAACCCTTGCGGCTATGCAGGTTTAGAAATGGTGCGCTTACGAGACTTGCTACAAGATTACCCAAGCTTTGAACAACTGTACCATGATTTCGTCGCTTATCTAAAAAATACAGATTTCTTTAATGACCTTATAGTCAAATCTGAATAATTTACTTTTCAATTCTAATAAAATAAATTAGAGTAAATACTCTAAATTAGCTTTTGCATAATTTTAACAAGGGAAACGCAAGTGATTTCGACCAAAGCAGTGAAGCCCACTTTGCAATTTGCCTATGTCAAACTCATGATGGATGTCGTGGGTCGTGGCCTAGTCATGGCAAGCCAAGTAGACAGTGAAGTCCAACAGGAAGTCTCAAAGTTTCCTATTGGTTTTATTCTTTCAATGAATGTTTTTCCAAATGGGCCAGCATTTATTGCTCGAGTAACCGAAGAAAAACAATTAGAGCTTTTGCCAAATTATAAAGGTAAGCCTGATTTAACCATTACGTTCAAGCATCTAACTCATGCTTTCTTGGTTTTTTCATTTCAGGAAAGTACAGCTCAAGCCTTCGCCAATGACCGTATGATCGCCGATGGCGATGTCTCAAGTGCCATCCGTCTTGTACGCTGCCTGAATAAAATGGAAGCCTTGATCTTACCTAAATTGATTGCTTCACTTGCCGTAAAACGCTACCCAGCTGAATTAACATTCAAAGAAAAATTCACGGGTGCAAAAAATATCTATCTTAAAGTCGCAAAATCATATCTCAAACGGAGCGCATAACATGGCTAAGCCTTATTACGAGTTTTTCTGTCCTGTAAAAGTCATTGCTGGTAACGCTGCGTTAGAGCACATTCCTTTTGAACTTGCGACACTTGGTGCAAAACGCCCGATGATCATTACCGATAAAGGTGTGCGTGCCAATGGCTTGCTTGCTCCAATCGAAGCGGCTTTCAGTACCACTGATGCTGTGGTTGGCGCGATTTTTGATGACGTTCCACCAGATTCAAGCTTGGAGGTGGTTCGCTTAGCGGCAGAGCTTTACCGCAAACAGAAATGTGATGCGATCATTGCGATTGGCGGTGGCTCAGTCATTGATACCTCTAAAGCAACCAATATTTTGGTGTCTGAAGGTGGTGACGATCTCCTGCAATATTCAGGTGCACATAACCTACCAAAACCACTTAAACCATTCTTCGTGATTCCAACGACATCGGGTACAGGATCTGAAGCAACCATGGTTGCTGTGGTTTCTGATACACAAAAGAATGTGAAGCTGGCATTTGCATCGTATTACCTGATGCCGCATGCCGCCATTCTTGATCCACGCATGACACAGACACTCCCACCTCATTTGACTGCAATGACAGGTATGGATGCACTGACACACTGTGTTGAAGCCTATACTTGCTTGGCAGCCAATCCTTTGAGCGATGCCTATGCTAGTGCAGGTATCAAAAAAATTAGCGAAAACTTATTTAAAGTTTTAGACAATCCAAGTGATGCACAAGGTCGCCTAGAACTTGCTCAAGCATCAACTATGGCTGGTATCGCCTTCTCGAACTCAATGGTGGGCTTAGTCCATTCACTTGGCCATGCACTTGGTGCAGTTGCCCACCTTCCCCATGGTCTATGCATGAACTTATTCCTGCCATACGTGCTTGAATATAACAAAGAGATTAATGGCGATAAGATTGGTGAATTGCTACTTCCACTCGCTGGCGCAGATATTTATGCACAAACACCTGCTAACCTACGTGCCGATAAAGCCATTGCCACGATTCTTGCAATGCGTGATCGCTTGTTTAGCCTGACCAAACTTCCTCGTACTTTACGTGAAACAGCTAAAATCACTGAAGCTCAGTTAGATGAGGTTGCAGAAAAGGCTTTAAATGATGGCTCAATCATTTACAATCCAAAAGAAGCAAGTTTGCAAGATATTCGCGCTATTTTACAAAAAGCGTGGTAATTCACTCAGTAAACAAAAGTGATGCAAGAGTTTAATTAAGCACATCTAAGGCGGTTGTTATTTTCATGGCAGAGAATAATACACAACAATCTGGCAAATACATCGCCTTAGGTATAGCTTTTGGCGCTGCTCTAGGGGTGGCGTTCAATCAAGTTGCGATTGGCATTGCTTTTGGTCTCATCTCTACGACTCTATTTACCGCCTATCGGAGTCGTAGAAGCAATCAAGATCCTGATTCCTATGATAATAAATAAGCCATTCGCAATTCAGTTCTTTTCCATTCAACACAAACCACTATCACTAACTTTCTAATATAAGTAAGCTTACCCATATCTTTTGCTTTTAAATGAATCTTTATTCATCGATTTGTTTCGCTTTTTGGCAAAAAAATTGCTAAAAAAAGCATAAAAGTACTGACAATTTATAGCGTTTTAGGATAGATTGGCGCACTTTCGTTTTTTGTACGGGGGATCGTTTTCGTCTCAAACGATCCTTAACACTAAAAGCTGATCTTTGATCAACGATTATGAGGATAACGCCGTTGACAAATCCATCCGGGACTCAACCAACAGCGAAGCTGCAAAAGAATCTTGTGCTTTGGCACATTATCATTATTGGCTTAGCTTATATTCAACCATTAACTTTATTTGATACATTTGGTTTAGTATCTGAAAGAAGTGGTGGTCATGTACCGACTTCCTACATATTTGCCTTAGTTGCAATCCTTTTAACGTCAATCAGTTATGGTCACATGATTCGTCGTTATCCATCTTCTGGTTCTGCATATACCTATGCCCAAAAGTCAATTCACCCTAATGTTGGTTTTATGGTGGGTTGGTCTTCGTGGTTAGATTATCTGCTTTCTCCTCTGGTCAATATCATCCTTGCAGATATTTATTTGAGAGCACTCTTCCCAGAAGTAAATAATTGGATTTGGGTCATTGGTTTAACCGTACTTATGACGGTGATCAACCTGTTTGGTGCACGTTTCGTTGCACGTTTTAACAGTACCATTGTAGTGATCCAGCTCGGTGTTATTTTCTACTTTGTATATCAGGTCTATGTTCTGCTGACACAAGGCGTCTATGCTGATGGCACACTAAATCCAGACAAAGCTGAACTATGGTCACTCGCGCCATTCTGGAATGAAATGACCTCTGTCGGGGCATTAATTGCAGGTGCAACTGTTCTGTGCTTCTCATTTACTGGTTTTGATGCTTTATCTTCACTTGCAGAAGAAACCAAAGATGCCGAAAAAACGTTGCCACGTGCAATTTTCACCACTGCATTACTTGCAGGGATCATCTTTATTGTCAGCACCTACTTTATTCAGCTTTACTTCCCTAGCAATCCGAATACCTACTTCAACCCACTGGATGAATCTCAACCAGTCATGGTTGCAGCGATTGGTAGCCTTGCATTTAAGACCATGGTTTTATACTTTGCAGTCGTAGCAGTAATGGCATCGGGTATTTCGGCACATGCAGGTGTATCGCGTTTAATGTATGTGATGGGTCGTGATGGCGTGATCAATAAGAAATTATTCGGTCATATTAGCCCACGCTTGCATACTCCAACTTACAATATCTTGATTGTGGGTGTTGTTGCGTTGTCTGCAGGTTTCCTTGATCTTGAGCATATCGTGAACTTGATTAGCTTCGGTGCTTTAACCGCATTTAGCTTTGTTAATTTCTCGGTAATTTCTCGTTACGCGTTGAGAGATGGTAAGAACAAGACACCAAAAGACATTATCAGTTACATCATCATTCCTACACTCGGTTTCGCCAGCGTGTTTATGATGTGGTTAGAAATTGATAAATTGGCTTTACAGATTGGCTTGGCTTGGGCCGTCATCGGTGTCGGTTATCTTGCTTATAAAACCAAGGGCTTCAAATACAATGCACCACAGCATAATGAATTTGATGACAGACACTAATCTGACAACCTGATATAAAAAAAGGCGCTAAATGCGCCTTTTTTTATGACTTGCTAATTTAACCATGCAGCTTTTCAACAATTGTTTTCACTCTTTGTGCGTAAAGCTTCGCCGTTTCCAAGTCCCCGGTTGGGATCTCATCAGTACTGGCATCTGATGGTGATTGAACCAATAATCCGACAGAACCACCTAAATTATTCACATCTTCACGTTTAGCATTTTTAGTATTAGCAGGCAATAATCCCAAGCTCACCCAAATTCCACCATGCTGAGAAGCTAAAGTTTGTAATTGAATCAAGGTAACTTGCTTATCACCATTCAAACTCGCGCTATTGGTAAAGCCTGCAAAGACTTTATCCTGCCAGCCACGGGTAAACCAGATTTTTGAAGAAGCATCGGCAAACTTTTTAAACTGCCAAGGCGTTGCTGCCATGTAGGTTGGCGCTCCAAAAACAATACCTTGTGCCTCATTTAAAGTTTGCCAGTCTTGCTCTGTAATCTCTCCATTCTGATCAATTTCAATTAAAGAGGCGTCTATTGCACCCGCAAAAGTTTCAGCAACAACTTTGGTATGGCCATAGCCAGAGAAGTAAACAACTGCAATTTGTGTCATGAGATCATCCAAAATTTTTAAAAAGTTCGATTTAATGATATATTTTAGAAACTAGGTGTCAATTAGTTACCAAAAAGTAACTATGGACATTCAATTGGAAATTTAAGGTTTTAGCTATGAATCAGGCACTAAAATATGATATTTATCAACAACATTGCCCTGCTCGGTTATTTTTTGAAAAAATTGCAGACAAATGGGTACTGATGATTATCAATGTGCTTGCTCGAGAAACCCAACATTTCAATTTATTGAAAAAAAGTATTCAAGGCATTTCACCCAAAGTATTGTCTCAAAAACTAAAAATGCTTGAACGCGATGGTTTTATTGAGCGACAGGTACAAGATACTGCACCAATTCGAGTTGATTACTCGCTCACCGCACTCGGTTTAGAAGTAGCGGAAATGGCATATCAATTGAAAGATTGGGCTGAAAGTAATATCGAACAAGTCATCTATGCCCAACAACGGTTTGATTCAATTCAAGAAGAATAAACAAAACGATATGGTGAGGTTCGTATGTATCCACAACCTTTAATTGCAGTTGCAGATGTTGAGAAAACCAGTCTGTGGTATCAAACAATACTTGGTTTAGAAAGCAGTCATGGCGGAAAAGAATACGAACAGTTGTTGTATGAA
Source organism: Acinetobacter sp. ANC 3929 (assembly GCF_000369405.1). Taxonomy (GTDB): domain Bacteria; phylum Pseudomonadota; class Gammaproteobacteria; order Pseudomonadales; family Moraxellaceae; genus Acinetobacter. The sequence goes on along the minus strand of NZ_KB849999.1, from coordinate 337,344 downwards.
CAGCGTATGGTGTTACAACTGCATCAATGGCAAGCCCATGACCACTCACATATTGGAGACCCGAAACGATTAATTGGGAATGGAGTTTTATTGTGGTTTGAAAGCAATCAATTTGATGAGATTGTTGAAAAACTACAAACTCATCAAATCGAAATTTTGGAAGGACCGAAATATAACCCTAACGCGCATCATCGCGAAATTTGGTTTAAGGACCTGAATGGCTATACGCTGGTTGTAGCAAGTCCATATGGCGATCTTTAATTAGAGTTGTTTAAAACCTTGCTGTCTCCATGCCTCGTATACAATGACAGCGGTTGCATTAGAGAGGTTTAAGCTTCTTGAATTTTCTGCCATCGGTAAACGAATCCATTGCTCTTGCGGGAACATTAAACGCACTTGCTCAGGCAGACCACGGGTTTCAGGCCCCATCAGCAAGGCAACTGGACGATTCAGATCAACCGTATGCGGTGTTGCTGTCCCTTTAGTGGTGAGTGGGAAAACATGCTCCACACCCTTCGCTTTTAAATCAGCAAGGCAGAGTTCAATAGTGTCCCAAATTTGCATTCTCGCCCATTCGTGGTAATCCAATCCTGCACGTTTCAACTTTTTGTCATCCAGCTCAAAACCCAAAGGTTTGACCAAATGTAGTTGCGCACCAGTATTGGCACATAGACGAATGATATTACCTGTATTCGCTGGAATCTCAGGCTCGTATAGGACGACATGAATCACTTAATTACTCACTTATACATATATTGGCTAGCTTGGTACAGAACCTAATTTACTAAAAAATATGGCCATTAGCTTCACTCAGGCATAGCCTTCGTCTTGCGTTCGGACAGCGATAATCAATCGCTGCTTCTCCTCACTCATGCCATTTTAACTGTTCACGTAGACTCACCACTTCACCAATAATGGTTAAAGTTGGTGCTACGATCTGATGTTCAGATACTTTGGTCGCGATATCTGCCAATGTGCCAACCACGACTTTTTGCTCAGGGGTGGTGCCTTTTGAAATTAAAGCCACAGGCATGTTTGGACGTTGACCATGTACAATCAGTTGCTCACAAATACGCGCCAAACCGACCAAGCCCATGTATAACACCAAGGTCTGGTTTTCATAGACCAGTTCATTCCAAGGTAGTTCAGGTGAACCTTCTTTTAAATGACCCGTCAAGAATCGCACACTTTGTGCATAATCACGATGCGTGAGTGGAATACCTGCATAAGCAGAACAACCTGAAGCTGCGGTAATACCAGGAACGACCTGAAAGGTCACATTGGCTTCAACCAATTCCTGAATCTCTTCACCACCACGACCAAAGATAAAAGGATCACCACCTTTTAAGCGGCAAACACGTTTACCTTGTTGCGCATATTCCACCAATAAGGCGTTGATGCCATCTTGTGGAACGGAGTGATTTGAACGTGCCTTACCGACATAGATTTTTTCAGCATCGCGACGGCATAAATCCAAAATAGGTGCAGATACAAGACGATCATAAATCACCACATCCGCTTGTTGCATCAAACGTAATGCTTTTAAAGTCAAAAGCTCAGGATCACCCGGCCCTGCACCGACCAAATACACCTCGCCTTTCGGTGCCATCCATTCAGTCAAAGCTTGCTGAATCAGATCATTGGCCACATCAATATTGTCATTGAAAACCTGTTCTTTCAGCGGACTGGCATACAGGTTTTCCCAAAAGATACGACGCTCATCGGGATTAGCAATTTTTGCTTTGACTTGCTTGCGCCAGAGACCAGAAAACTCAGCCAGCTTGCCCATACCATGCGGCACAATGGTTTCAATCTGAGTGCGTAATTGTCTGGATAAAACAGGCGATGCGCCATTAGAAGCGACCGAAATCACCAAGGGTGAGCGATCAATAATTGCTGGCACCATGAAACGACAATGTGGAATATCATCGACACTGTTCACGAGTAGATTACGCTGTTCACACTGTTCAAATACGTTTTTATTGACGTCAGGCTGATCAGTTGCCGCAATCACTAAGCGATAAGCTGTTGCCAGAACGGCTTCAGTGAAAGGCGATTGAATATATTGCCCTGTTGATTGCTCAACAAGTTGACGTAATTCAAAAATGATCTCTGGTGCAACCACATCAACAATTGCACCAGCTTTGACGAGCAGGTTTGCTTTGCGGTAGGCGATATGCCCACCACCCACAATCAGACAACGTTGCTGCTGCAACCTTAAAGAGATTGGGAAAATTTCCACATCACGCCTCTATATTTTCAATCTGATTGAGCTCAAGCAAAAACTATGCACAAAGTCGATGCAAAGTTTAGTCGATGTAGCTAACACCGCCCATATATGGACGTAAAACTTCTGGAATCTCGATTGAACCATCAGCACGTTGATAGTTTTCCATCACCGCAAGTAAGGTACGACCAACAGCCAAGCCTGAACCATTCAAAGTATGCACCAATTCGATCTTCTTCTGATCAACGCGGTAGCGTGCTTTCATACGGCGTGCTTGGAAATCCCCCACATTAGAGCAACTTGAGATTTCACGATAAGTATCTTGGCTTGGCACCCAGACTTCTAGGTCATAGGTTTTGACTGCGCCAAAGCCCATATCCCCACCACAGAGCAAAATTTTACGATACGGTAAGCCTAATGCCTGCAAAATACCCTCTGCGTGGGCAGTCAATTCTTCAAGTGCCTGCATAGAGTGCTCTGGTTTTACGATTTGCACCATTTCGACTTTGTCGAATTGATGTTGACGAATCAAACCACGGGTATCACGACCATAAGAACCCGCTTCACTACGGAAACATGGCGTATGTGCAGAATATTTCAGTGGTAAACGATCCGCATCAATAATTTCATCACGAACGAAGTTCGTTACTGGTACTTCTGCCGTTGGAATCAGGTAATACTCTTTTTCACCTTGTAGCTTGAATAGATCTTCTTCAAACTTAGGGAGCTGACCTGTACCACGTAAGCTGTCTGCATTGACCAAATACGGCACATAAGCTTCGGTATAACCATTTTTAAGCGTGTGTGTATCGAGCATGAACTGGGCTAAAGCACGTTGTAAACGCGCCAAAGGTCCTTTCAATACGCTGAAACGTGAACCTGTTAGTTTGGTCGCTGTTTCAAACTCCAGACCACCCATCATTTCACCAAGATCGGTATGATCTTTAATCTCAAAATCAAATTGGCGAGGTGTACCCCACTTCAAGATTTCAAGGTTATCGCTTTCATCTTTACCAAATGGAACAGATTCATCTGGCAGGTTTGGAATCGCCAATGACTTTTGTTCAAGCTCAGCTTGTAACTCCGCCAAAGCCACTTCTGCAGCTTTGATTTCATCACCAATGGCCGCCATATGCGCCATGATTTCAGAAGCATCTCCACCCGACTTTTTGATTTGACCGACTTGTTTCGCACCAGCATTACGCTCTGCTTGTAAGTTTTCAGCTTTGGATTGCAAATCTTTACGGCGAGCTTCTAAATCAGCCCACTCTTGCACATCGAGCTGAATACCACGTTTTGCCAAAGCAGCATTGACTGCTTCAATATTATTTCTAAGTAATTTTGGGTCGATCATAATCAATCATGAATAGAGAAAAAAACTGGCTATAGTGTAAGGCTTTAACCTAAAAAAATACAGTGATTGCGCAGCATCTACACATCATATGTAAATGCTGTATCGAAACTAGTTCGGATCTTTTGGCAGGCTCGGTAAATATTCAGCCTTCACAAACTGTTTAGCTGCGTAGTACGGCAAGGTCAATTCACTCATCCCTTCCGCATAAGACGCCAACTCATACAATGGATAGACAAAGACGATGCCATTTACGCCATAGTAATAGTTATCGCTGACCTGTAATTGCTCTTTTTTAATACTATGATCTTCTAACCAGTTTTGATTGGATGCATACAGTTCATCACGTAATTTGATATTCATATCAGGTTTGAGTAATTCACTAACCGTGATGTGCTTTTTATTGCTCAAGTCAAAATTCACAAATTCTTGATGTGACATGCCATGTGCTGCACCTGCAGAATAAGAATAGGTCTGAATCGCAAACGTCGCCAGATTATAGTTTTGCCCAATAAAGCGTACATAGGTACTGCTTTCACTCTGTGATGGTTCATCCGCAGGAACTTTTACTTTTTGATCTGCAACATTTGAAAATGCATTCGGTTCTGCTTTCTTCATCCGGTTTACAAAATACTCATCAATCCATTTCTGATTGGTTTCAACTGTTTGTAAATCATAATTGGTACAGCCATCCTCCAAACAGACTTTTTGTTTTGGGATTTTGACGGCTACGACTTTAGCTTGAATCAGAGGAATATCGACTTTTTCAGTGGTCGCAGTGCTCTCTTTTTTAGGTTGGCAGCCTGCTAATCCAACAACCGTCAAAATTGGGAGCAGTGGAATAATTTTTGATAATTGTGAAGTCTTCATCGTCATGCAAGTCTCTGATGTTTTTCTTCACTATACAAAGCCTTGCCTTGAGATGAAATTAAAAAATGTATCCAAGCTTCACATCAAAAAAAGCCGCAACAGGTGCGGCTTTTTTAAAGTTCGACCAAGAATTACTGATCAATAATATCCGTACCTTTAGGCGGCGTGAAATTAAACACCGAGGCAGGAATCGTTGGATTCACTTTAATATTGCTAAAACGGACATAAGTGGTTTGGCCTAAAGAGTCTTGTAACACCATCAAGTTTGGTGCTTTATTACTACCAAAACTAATGGTTAAGCTTTGGAATGCACCATCTTCCTGTTTTGGATATAAAGTGTAATACAGTTTGCTACGGTCAGGCTGAGTCACACGATATGATTGCATGATCTGATTGGTATTACCTGATAACAATAATGCAGGCGTATTAGCAATTTGATCGTCCAAGCTTTGACGTACTGCTTGTTGTAAGTCTGGATCATAAATCCACACCACTTTACCTGTGGTCACAATGGTTTGTTTAGCAGGACTCGTGGTTTCCCAATAGAATTTCCCAGGACGTTCAACTTTCATGGTCCCTTTGAATGTCTGATTCATATGTTGAGCAGTTAAGCCCTTTTTCTGTGCGACTTTATTACTATTGCTAGGTGCGACTTTTGTGGTTTGTTCAAAATCTGCGGTGAATCGTTGCAAGCCAGATAACTGTTGAACCAAACTTGTGGTTGCTTGCTGAGCCGATGCAGCTACAGGTGCAGCGAATACCTGACTACTCACAACTGGAGCAAGTGTCATTGCACTTAATGTTGCAGCATAAGCCATTTTTTTTACGAAATTCATAAAAACAACCTTCTATCAGATTTCTACTGGTATGACGACATCTTACTGTTTTTGATCATTAAAAAAATGAAGAAAAGCAACGGTTTTGTGTAATTCGTGTCGCAAAGTTCTGCATTATGTATGAAGTTGCGGGCTTTATGTAGAGATTGTAAGGATGAAAATCAACTTTTCGACCATATCACCGATTAAGGACGTCAATGCCAGATCAGAGAAATTATTCATCAACAATGCTCTAGACGAAAAATAAGAGTTTGATAACCTGAAACCAATAATTTTAAAAAGCACCGTCCATGAAAAGCCTTGCCTTTATCCATCGTAATGACACTCGATTTGCCATTGGTGATTTTTATCCTGCTCTTTCGGTCTTTTCTTATCAGGAACTTGGCAATACTACCTCCCCATTTTTACTTCTAGACCATATCGGACCTGGGCGTTTGCCACCTAAAAGCACCAAAAAAGGAGTCAATGAACATCCGCATCGTGGTTTTGAAACAGTCACCTTTGTTTTTGCGGGGGAACTGCAACATCAAGACTCGACAGGAAGTGGTAGCGTGATTAGCCAAGGTGATGTGCAGTGGATGACAGCGGCATCGGGTATACAGCATATTGAACATTTCAGTCCTGCCTTTCGTGAGCAAGGTGGATTCTTTGAAATGGTGCAATTATGGGTCAACCTGCCAGCCAAAGATAAAATGTCCGCACCACATTATCAAAGCTTATTGAATCACAATATCCCAAAAGTCATACTCAAGGATAATGCAGGCTATGTTCGTATCGTGGCAGGACAATTTCAGAATACACAAGGTATCGCTCAAACCTTTAGCCCAATGAATGTATTTGATGTCCATCTGGCTAAAGGACAGCATCTTATACTCCCCGCCAGTCATGGTGACAGTACCTTAATTTATTTACGTAATGGAAAGCTTCAATTCTCTACTGATGAAGAAATTTTAGAAGAACAAGCTTTGGCAATCATGTCTAGTTTCGACAATGATGTAGCAGTTACTGCTTTAGAAAATTGCGATCTATTATTTTTATCCGCCCCGCCACTACAAGAGCCGATCAACGGGCATGGCTTTTTTGTGATGAACAGTTATGAGGAAATTCTTCAGGCCTATGACGATTTGAAAACAGGGCAATTTGGAAAACCATAAAAATCCCCACCTTAAAATCCAGCAGGCATAAAAAAACCCGCTCAAAGCGGGTTTTTTCGAACTATTAAAACTTAAGCTTCAACAGTTACATAGCGACGGCCAAATTGACCTTTCACTTCAAATTTTACTACGCCGTCAGCAGTAGCAAATAAAGTATGGTCACGGCCCATACCAACATTTGCACCAGCGTGGAACTCAGTACCACGTTGACGAACGATGATGTTACCAGCAGTTACAGTTTGACCACCGTAAACTTTAACACCTAACATCTTAGGATTCGAATCACGACCGTTCTTCGTCGATCCACCGGCTTTTTTAGTTGCCATGTCTATTTACTCCTCGTGTTAGCCTGCGATACCAGTAATTTTCAACTCGGTAAACCATTGACGGTGACCTTGTTGCTTACGGTAATGTTTACGACGACGCATTTTGATAATGCGGATTTTGTCGTGACGACCATGGCCAACTACTTCTGCAGTTACTTTTGCGCCAGCTACAACTGGAGCACCGATTTGAATGTTGTCACCGTTAACAACCATTAATACGTCATCAAACGTAATAGTCGCGCCAGTTTCAGCTTTCAATAATTCTACTTTAAGGGTTTCACCCTCAACAACACGGTGCTGTTTACCACCGCTTTGGATTACTGCGTACATATGTACTCCAACTTGCCCGTGTCTTCGTGCCGATAAAGGGATATATCGATCTTAAGACGAACGCCACTGGGGTTATTCAAGGGGACAAATTTTAAGTGAAAATTGATCAAACAACAAGTTATTTTGCACAAATGCACACATAATGATAACTTGCTTGGATTTTCAAGTAAAATCAATTAGATTGATGGCGAACTGTTTTGATTGATTCGTATCAGAATTTGAAATCGTTTCTTGAAAACAAATTGTGACATATAACAAGCTGTGTTTTTACAGCGCCATAAGTAAAGTCAAGATACAAGATGAGGACTTTACTTTTTCTGTCTAATTTAAAACCAAAGAGCTCAGCATTATGTTTTAAATGGCAGATTAGACAGGTTGTATAACTGTTTAGTCACAGATTAATTGATACACTTGGCAACATTACTCACCTGTACGAGGTTTTCCTTCATATGGTTATCGATTTTAAGCAAGACATTCTTTCTCCAGTTGCGACAGATTTTGCTGCGATGGATCACCTGATCAATGAAGGAATTAGCTCTAAAGTTGGTTTAGTTATGTCGGTGAGTAAACATGTTGTTGAAGCGGGTGGCAAACGCATGCGCCCGATCATGTGCTTACTTGCAGCGCGCGCCTGTGGTTTAGCCAATATGCAACAAGCACAGCATTTAGCGGCTGTCATTGAAATGTTGCATACTGCGACCTTAGTTCATGATGATGTCGTAGACGAATCAAGCCTACGCCGTGGTCGTCCAACAGCAAATGCAACTTGGAACAATCAAACTGCGGTTTTAGTTGGTGACTTCCTCATCTCACGAGCTTTTGATTTATTGGTCGACTTAAACAACATGACCTTATTAAAAGATTTCTCGACAGGAACCTGTGAAATTGCGGAAGGTGAAGTACTCCAACTGCAGTCCCAGCATCAACCAGAAACGACTGAAGAAACCTATCTCCGAATTATTCACGGGAAAACCTCTCGTTTATTTGAACTTGCGACAGAAGGTGCTGCAATTTTAGCGGGAGCCGAAGAATATCGTGAACCGTTACGCCGCTTTGCAGGTCATTTTGGCAATGCCTTTCAAATAATCGATGATATTTTAGATTACACCTCTGATGCAGAAACATTAGGTAAAAATATCGGTGATGATTTAATGGAAGGTAAACCAACTTTACCTTTAATTTCAGCATTAGCCCATTCAACAGGTGAGGATCACGCGATCATTCGTCACAGTATTGCAACAGGTGGTGTTGAACATTTAGATAAAGTGATCGAGATTGTTCATCACTCAGGCGGCTTAGATTACTGTCAAAAACGTGCCCAACAAGAAACGGATGCTGCTTTAGAGGCATTAAAAGCGCTACCAGATAATGAATATCGACAAGCACTTGTTAATTTGACCTTAATGGCCTTACATCGACTACAATAATTTTCTGAGTGCCTATGCATTTAACATTATCTGATCTTTTTTCAAACATGCAGGAACAGCTGGATCACCCCCAAGCTGTGCTTGATGAAAACCTCTTGATCGAGTTCGTCAATCGTATACGACCAAAAAATCCAAATGATGCAGATGAAGTCAAACAGCGTATTCATGCGCTGATCAAAATATTATTGCTCACTCCGACTTCGGCAATACTGCTTCAAAACTTTTTACTTAAGCTGATCAGCCAATATAAACAGCTTAGCTTATATGCCGATAGCGGCATTCTTTCACTTGATGGTTTTTGGAACCAATTGAGCCAACGCCTGGGTGCACATTTCCTGCCTTTAGTCGAGGATGGTCAACAACTGAAAACCTTGATTGGAAAAGTGTTCCATCAAGAAAATGACAGTGAATGGTTAGATCTCATCGAGAATCAAGACTGGATTACGCTCTTCAATCTATTGGGTGAAAGCCAAAGCAATACCCGAGAAAAGCAAGTTTCAAAAAATGAGCTGATTAAAGCCATTACGGTTCTTTCTTACCGAATTAGTGGTATTGGCCTATATCCCGAGTTTATTAATGCTCAGCCCGAAATTACTGAATATGAATCCCCTTTTCTGGTACAAAACAGAGAAATTGTAGAGTTCATTGAAAAATATAAAAAACAAATTGATGATCAAGACGCAGTCGTTGTATTGCCACCACCCGATGCATCTCAAGCATTTGTAATGCTGGATCAGTGCCGTGAAGTGGTACTGAAAATTCGTCGTGCCACTAAGCGTATCGGTGTCAGTATTAGTTTAACCTACTTATTGTCTTTGCTTGAGCAAGCCATTGACCGTATTGAACTATTACTCACCATATTGGCCAGTAAAAATGATGCCCGATATACTGCATTAGGCGAACTCATCACTGATTTGACCAAGGCGCACTACAATGAAAAAAGTGTCCGTCATTTACTCACTTCAACCAGTGAACTGATTGCCTTACAGGTGACCGAAAATGCCAGTAAAACAGGCGAACATTATGTAAGTACCGACAAAGCTGGCTTCTTTGGCATGTACAAAGCGGCTGCAGGTGCAGGTGCGATTATTGCCACTATGGCAACGCTAAAAATTTTAACGGCCCGCTTGGTACTCGCACCATTTGGACATGCCTTTTTATATAGCATGAACTACGCACTTGGCTTTATGTTGATTCATGTTCTACATTTTACTGTTGCAACCAAACAGCCTGCGATGACCGCGGCTGCACTTGCCTCAACAGTACAGCAACAGAAAGGCAGCAAGACCGCCCAGATTGCAGAACTCGCTGCATTGATTATTAATATTATCCGTACCCAGTTTATTGCGATCTTAGGAAATATCTCGATTGCGATTCCAACCGCAGCCCTGATTACCTTTCTATGGCAATATAACTTAGGTGAGCCCCTGCTCAATCACACCAAATCAGCTGCACTGTTACATAGCCTCAATCCCTTTACCTCTTTAGCAATTCCTCATGCAGCAATTGCAGGCGTCTGTTTGTTCTTTTCTGGATTGATTGCAGGTTATTTCGATAACTTGGCGGTTTACCGTAAAGTCGGTCCGCGCTTAAAGCAACATCGACGTTTAAAACGCTGGATGGGACAACAACGCTTAGATAAATTTGCTGCTTATATTGAGACTAATCTCGGTGCATTGGCAGGTAATTTCCTGTTCGGGATTATGCTGGGAAGTATGGGAACGATCGGATTTATTCTCGGCTTACCTTTAGATATTCGTCATATTGCCTTTGCTTCTGCCAATTTCATTCAAGGTTTGATGACGATTGGTGGTCCTGACATTGGTTTAATTTTAGTGTCATTCTTAGGTGTTATGCTGATAGGCCTAACAAACTTATTTGTGAGCTTTACCTTGACGATTATTGTTGCTCTACGCGCACGTCGTGTTCGTTTTGCACAATGGAAGCCTTTAGCTAAGTTAGTGATAACACATTTCTTAACTCGACCAAGTGATTTTTTCTGGCCACCTAAGCAACCCGTAGAAGTTGAAGAGCAAACTAAAAACGCATCTTCACATCAATAACTTTGTACAGAAAAAACAGCGAAGTACAAGTCTAACATTTGAACTATTTTTACGTATAATCAATCTACCCAAAATAGTTCAAATGGGTTGGTATTCCCAGCTTTTATTATTCAATAGATCACTTCTCCGCTGTGGTATCGACTTTACACAAGTAGATACGATGACCTGAGTCCTTATCTCGATTTGAATGATAGAGATCAAAACAATACTTCTATATCACTAACGACGTAAAAATTTTATGATGTATTTTGAATAAATGGTTTGTTTTTTACTTTAGCTTAATCATGTTATATCGCAGATATTCTGACTTACATAATTAGGCGAACAGCTGGAAAACAGCTTCTTTTACTAAATGCATAGATCTATTTAAAATGAGATATACATCAAATTTTGTTATGTTTTTTTACTAGACCTTAAAAAAACATAAAAATGAAATTATCATAAAATTTCAAGACTTGACCAAAAGTGTACTCACGAGTACACTTTCAAACACTCGACAACCCTGAACAATGGTTAAGCACATAATGAGTTCCGCATGCCATACCTATTACTTTGTATTGGTTGCTTTTTTTTAGGATCCGGTGTGATTGGATTAATGAATTCCAACGCATCAACTTTAGACCTTTTTAGTGTTCAAGCTTTATTTGAGCACCGTTCATTTACGCTTAACCATGTGACAATTTTACTCTCTCGCTTAGGTGGGATGCCATTTTTATTATTTTTGACTACATTTTTGTGTATTTACCAAATATGGATGAAGAACTATAAGAATGTGATTTTTATCTCATTCAGTGTGGGTGGAAGTATTGTGATTGGTTGGCTTCTGAAATGGAGCATTGATCGGCCAAGACCTTTAGAGTTTTATCACTTGGTTCAAAGTTATGGTGCATCCTTCCCAAGTGCTCATAGCCTTTATGCTGCAATCCTTGCAAGTTTAGCGATGTTGTTATGTCGACAATATAAGCATCGCAATAGTGTCATTTTAGTATCTACTTTATGGTTTATTTCCATGGGGATATCTAGAGTTTATGCAGGGGTTCACTATCCAACTGACGTTCTTGCTGGTTGGGGAATTGGGTTGATTTGGACTTCGTTGCTTTGGTTTTGGCTGTTTCAAAGCAATTTCAGCAACAATTTGTTTTTAGATAAGAAATCTAAATTGAGGTGGAATAATGATGTCGGCTAAGCTTTGGGCTCCTGCCCTAACTGCTTGCGCATTAGCAACAAGCATTGCGCTTGTTGGTTGTAGCAAAGAACCTAAAGATGCACAGCAAGCTGCTGCTTCTCAAAAAATGCCACCTCCAGAAGTTGGTGTCATTGTTGCTCAACCACAAAGCGTTGAACAAAACGTCGAACTGTCAGGACGAACCTCAGCATATCAAGTTTCGGAAGTACGCCCACAAACAGGTGGCGTCATCTTAAAACGATTATTTGCTGAAGGAAGCTACGTTCAGGCGGGTCAAGCCCTTTATCAAATTGATGCCAATACTAACCGAGCAACGGCAGACAGTGCACGTGCAGCGTTATTGCGTCAACAAGCGAACTTAAATTCGTTACGTGTGAAAGAAGGCCGTTATCGTCAGCTTGTCGGAACAAATGCTGTTTCAAAACAAGAATATGATGATATCAATGCTCAAGTAAAATTGGCTGAAGCTGATGTTGCTGCATCTGAAGCTGCATTAAAAAATGCTGAAATTACTTTAGGTTACTCAACTGTACGCGCACCTATTTCAGGTCAGTCTAGCCGTTCTTCGGTAACGCCTGGTGCGTTGGTGACTGCAAACCAAGCTGATCCTTTGGTGACGATTCAACAACTAGATCCAATCTATGTTGATATCAATCAATCAAGTGCTGAGTTATTGCGTCTACGCCAACAATTGAGCAAAGGCAGTTTAAATAACAGTAACAATACCCGTGTCAAAATCACACTTGAAGATGGTTCTGAATACCCAGTGGAAGGCCAACTCGCTTTCTCTGATGCAAGCGTGAATCCAGATACAGGTACTGTGACTTTACGTGCAGTCTTCTCAAATCCAAACCATTTGCTATTACCAGGTATGTACGCAACGGCTAAAATTTCGCAAGCAGTTTTACCTAACGCTTACCTGATCCCTCAAGCTGCGGTGTCTCGTTTACCAACAGGACAAGCAATTGCTTTAGTGGTAAATGCTAAAGGTGCGATCGAAACACGCCCAGTTAAAACTGTGGGTGTAAAGGGTCAAGACTGGATTGTCACTGAAGGCTTACAGGCTGGTGATAAAGTTGTTGTTGATGGTGTTGCCAAGGTAAAAGAAGGACAAGAAGTTTCCGCTAAGCCTTATCAACCAAAAGCAGCTGAAGGTCAAAATGCAGCACCCAAAGCTGCTGAACAACAAAAGCAAGCCAATTCACCAAAAGCTGAACAAAAAGCAACTTCAGAAGCTTAAGGGGTAGATTGCATGGCTCAATTTTTTATCCATCGCCCAATTTTCGCTTGGGTGATTGCACTGGTCATTATGTTGGCGGGTATTATCACGCTAACAAAAATGCCAGTTGCACAATATCCGACAATTGCTCCCCCCACGGTAACCATTTCTGCAACTTATCCTGGGGCTTCTGCTCAAACCGTTGAAAATACAGTTACCCAAATCATTGAACAACAAATGAATGGTTTGGATGGCTTACGTTACATTTCATCGAACAGTGCGGGTAATGGTCAAGCATCGATTAATTTGAACTTCGCACAAGGTATCGATCCAGATATCGCGCAGGTTCAAGTTCAAAACAAACTGCAATCGGCAACAGCACTTTTACCTGCTGACGTACAACGTCAAGGTGTAAAGGTGACCAAGTCTGGTGCAAGCTTCTTACAAGTTATTGCATTTTATTCGCCAGATAACAGCCTTTCTGCATCTGACATTAAAGACTATGTGAACTCAAATATTTCTGAGCCACTCAGTCGTGTTGCGGGTGTGGGTGAGCTTCAAGTGTTTGGTGGTTCATACGCAATGCGTATCTGGTTAGATCCAGCAAAGCTGACTAGCTTTAACTTGACACCTAATGATGTAGCAACTGCGATTCGTGCGCAAAACTCTCAAGTCGCAGTGGGTCAACTCGGTGGTGCGCCAGCGACTGCGGGTCAAGTACTCAACGCAACCGTGAATGCGCAAACTATGTTGCAAACACCTGAACAGTTTAAAAACATCTTCCTGAAAAATACTTCAGGTGGTGCTCAAGTTCGTTTAGGTGATGTTGCACGTGTGGAACTTGGTTCTGATAACTACCAATTCGACTCGAAATTTAATGGTAGCCCTGCGGGTGGTGTTGCAATCAAACTTGCAACTGGTGCCAACGCGCTTGATACGGCAGCAGCGGTTGAAAAACGCTTATCTGAGCTACGTCATAACTATCCAAGCGGTTTAAAAGACAAACTTGCATATGACACCACTCCATTTATTCGTTTATCGATTGAAAGTGTTGTACATACCCTGATCGAAGCAGTGGTCTTAGTATTCCTCGTCATGTTCTTGTTCTTGCAGAACTGGCGTGCAACGATTATTCCAACGCTGGCAGTACCTGTAGTTGTACTCGGTACATTTGCGGTCATTAATATCTTCGGTTTCTCGATTAACACCTTGACCATGTTTGCCATGGTACTTGCCATCGGTCTTCTGGTGGATGATGCCATCGTTGTGGTCGAGAACGTTGAACGGGTCATGCAGGAAGAACATCTGGAACCTGTTCCTGCGACTGAAAAATCAATGAATCAGATTTCTGGTGCCTTAGTCGGTATTACCAGTGTGTTAACAGCGGTATTCGTACCAATGGCATTCTTTAGTGGTACGACTGGTGTAATTTACCGTCAGTTCTCTATCACGTTGGTTACGGCGATGATCCTTTCTTTGATCGTGGCATTAACCTTTACCCCTGCCCTGTGTGCAACCCTGTTAAAGCAACATGATCCAAACAAAGAAGAAAGCAATAATATTTTTGCGCGTTTCTTCCGCTGGTTTAACCGTAGCTTCGAAAAAGTTGCAGAGAAATACCAAGGTGGTGTCAATCGCATGACACACCACAAGTTATTCTCTGGGGTACTTTATATTGCGGTGATCGCTGCTTTGGTCGGCATCTACAAGATGTTGCCATCTTCATTCTTGCCAGAAGAAGACCAAGGTGTGGTCATGACCTTAGTTCAGTTACCACCGAGCGCAAGCTTGGAACGTACCGATAAAGTCATTGACACCATGACAGGCTACTTCTTGAATAAAGAAAAAGAAAATGTAGATTCGATCTTTACAGTTGCTGGTTTCTCATTCACAGGGGTTGGTCAAAACGCGGGTCTTGCCTTTATTAAGTTAAAAGACTGGAGCGAGCGTACATCGCCTGAATCACAGATCGGTGCCATTATTCAACGTGGTATGGCATTGAACATGATTGTGAAAGATGCATCGTACATCATGCCATTACAGTTACCAGCAATGCCTGAATTAGGTGTCGCTTCTGGTTTCGATATCCAGTTGAAAGATGTAAGCGGTCAAGGTCATGAGAAACTGATTGCTGCACGTAATGCGGTATTAGGCATGGCATCACAAGACAAACGTCTTGCAGGTGTGCGTCCAAATGGTCAAGAAGATACACCGCAGTACCAGATCACCATTGATCAAGCGCAAGCAGGTGCAATGGGTGTTAGCCTGGCAGATATTAATAGCACCATGAGCATGGCTTGGGGTGGTTCATATATCAATGACTTCGTTGACCGTGGTCGCGTGAAGAAAGTTTATGTTCAGGGTGAAGCGAATACTCGCATGATGCCTGAAGATTTAAACAAGTGGTATGTACGTAATAACAAAGGCGAAATGGTTCCATTCTCTGGTTTTGCCAAGGGTGAATGGACTTATGGTTCTCCTCGTCTAGAGCGTTATAACGGCGTATCATCTGTCAATATTCAAGGTACACCTGCACCGGGCGTCAGCTCTGGTGATGCAATGATCGCCATGGAAGAAATTATTGGTAAGTTACCGTCAATGGGCTTAACCGGTTTCGACTATGAATGGAGTGGTTTATCTTTAGAAGAACGTGATTCTGGTAGCCAAACGGCTCCACTCTTGGTTCTTTCATTATTAATCGTATTCCTGTGTCTTGCTGCACTCTATGAAAGCTGGTCAGTACCTGTTTCGGTATTACTGGTTGTACCTTTAGGTATCGTTGGTGCATTTACATTGACATGGTTAGGTATGATTATTAAAGGCGATCCAAACTTATCCTTTAACATTTACTTCCAGGTTGCGATTGTTGCCGTAATTGGTCTATCCGCGAAAAATGCGATCTTGATCGTCGAATTTGCGAAAGAATTACAGGAACAAGGCGAAGAACTATTTGAAGCAACATTACATGCTGCGAAAATGCGTTTACGTCCAATTATTATGACCACACTTGCATTTGGTTTTGGTGTATTACCATTAGCCTTGGCAAGCGGTGCGGGTGCGGGTAGCCAACACTCTGTCGGTTATGGTGTACTTGGTGGTGTAATTTCTTCAACACTTTTAGGTATCTTCTTTATCCCTGTATTCTTCGTGTGGATTCGTAGTATCTTTAAGTACAAACCTAAAACTTTAAATACTCAGGAGCATTGATCGTGATGCAAACTGTATGGTCTATTTCCAGTCGTGGCATTGCAATCTCTGCACTCGCGC
Organism: Acinetobacter sp. ANC 3929; assembly: GCF_000369405.1. Lineage (GTDB taxonomy): Bacteria > Pseudomonadota > Gammaproteobacteria > Pseudomonadales > Moraxellaceae > Acinetobacter. Next base: position 321,088 of record NZ_KB849999.1, on the reverse strand, counting down.
TATCTTTGGCTGCCTGCCAAAGCATGCGCGGGCCAGAGCCTGTTGTGAGTTCAGATGTTCCTGAAAGCTTCGCGTCTTATGGTAATGCTTCTGGAAAATCAATTGCGGAACAAGGTTACAAAGACTTCTTTGCTGACCAACGTTTACTACAAGTGCTTGATCTAGCACTTGCAAATAACCGTGATTTACGTACTGCTACGTTGAACATTCAAAAAGCGCAACAGCAATATCAAATTTCGGAAAACAACCAATTGCCAACCATTGGGGCAAGCGGTAGTGCTGTTCGTCAAGTCACCCCTACCCGTGACCCCAATAACCCTTATTCAACTTATCAAGTCGGTTTGGGCCTAACTGCATATGAGTTAGATTTTTGGGGCCGTGTCCGTAGCTTGAAAGATGCAGCTTTAGATAGCTACCTCGCAACACAAAGCTCGCGTGATGCAACGCAGATCAGTTTAATCAGCCAAGTCACTCAAGCATGGTTAAACTACTCATACGCGAACGCGCAATTGAAACTTGCGGATCAAACGCTAAAAGCTCAACAAGACTCGTTTAACTTAAACAAAAAACGTTTCGATGTGGGTATTGATAGCGAAATCCCTGTGCGCCAAGCACAAATTTCAGTTGAAACTGCACGTAATGATGTCGCGAACTACAAAACTCAAGTTGCTCAAGCTCAAAACTTGTTGAACTTGCTGGTTGGTCAGCCTGTTCCTCAGAACTTGCTTCCTCAACAACAAGTAGCGAGTATCACGCAACAAAACGTGTTTAGCGCTGGCTTACCAAGTGACTTGCTCAACAACCGCCCCGATGTGAAAGCATCTGAATACCAGTTAAGTGCTGCGGGCGCGAATATTGGTGCTGCGAAAGCCCAACTTTTCCCAACCATTAGCCTGACTGGTTCTGCAGGTTATGCATCAACTGATTTGAGTGACTTATTCAAATCAGGAAATGCGTTATGGTCAATTGGTCCGAGCTTGAATATCCCTATCTTTGATTGGGGTACACGTAAGGCCAATGTCAAGATCTCTGAAACTGATCAGAAAATTGCACTTGCTAACTATGAGAAGTCAGTACAGTCAGCTTTCCGTGAAGTAAATGATGCTTTGGCAACACGTGCCAACATTGGGGATCGTTTGACTGCTCAGCGTCGTTTGGTTGATGCAACCAATACAACATACAAGCTTTCAAATGCCCGCTTCCGTGCTGGTATTGATAGTTATTTGACTGTATTAGATGCACAACGCTCAGCTTATTCAGCTGAACAAGGCTTATTACTGCTGCAACAAGCAAACTTGAATAACCAAGTTGAGCTGTACAAAACACTTGGTGGTGGTCTCAAAGCCTCAACCAGTGAAACGGTAGCTCATCAACCATCTAGCTCAGAACAACACTACGCAAAAAAATAATTTCATCTTTTGCGAATAAAAAGCTCACTTCGGTGGGCTTTTTTATTGCAACCATTGCCAATATTTCTTATCTTCAAACTCAATATATTGATGATTTAGAAAATACGATGTTATTAAGCAGTTTAGAGTCTGTACCAGGTCATGAAATCTTACGTCAGTTGGATGTCGTTTATGGCAGCACCGTTCGTAGTAAACACGTTGGTCGTGATTTGATGGCAGGTTTAAAGAATATTGTTGGGGGTGAATTAACAGGTTATACCGAGCTCCTTGAAGAATCTCGCCAAGAAGCGACACAACGGATGATTGATAAGGCAAAAGCTTTAGGTGCCAATGCCATTGTCGGTATTCGTTTCTCGACTTCGAATATTGCCCAAGGCGCATCGGAGTTATTTGTCTATGGTACAGCGGTTGTGGTTCAACCCATTGCACCTAAACTTCCTGATCCATTCAGCGCATAGGCAAAATTATGGATGGATTAATTTTTCAGATTGTCCTGTTTCTGATCCTATTTTCAGTCGGTTGGGGGTTTGGTCGCCATATCGAGCAAAAGCACTTACGTGAGCTTGATCAGAAAGAAAAGCAATTTTCCCATATTCGTATCGATACCAATCGCTTTGTAGAAAGCTCAGCCTATGGGCAAATGGTCAGCAGCAATGTGGTAATCTCCCACGATTATTTTAAGTACGTACTGGCAACCATTCGCAACTTCTTTGGTGGTCGTTTAGTCAGCTATGAAAGCGTGGTAGAACGTGCACGTCGTGAAGCCATGATTCGACTCAAGCAAGAAGCCCATGCCATGGGTGCCAATCAGATTATGGGGGTGCGACTCAGTACCACAGAATTGGGAATGCAAGGTGGTATGGTTGAAGTCTTTGCCTATGGAACCGCTATAGTAAACGCTCCACACTGATAACAGTATCCTATTCTGGAGTTACTATAGAGAACAACAGAATAAAAATGCCTCAGTCACAATGAGGCATTTTTTATGGTAAGACATATTTTAGTTAATGGAATAAAACAACTGCCTTCTGTAAGGTAAACCAAATACCTGCTAGCAAAGGTAGGCCGACAACCAGCCAAGCCAGTACCACAGTAATTGTCTTGGAAGGTTCATGTGCTACATCATGATTCAGGCTTAAATCTTGCGGTAATTTCTCATGTGCCAAAGCCTTTTCAGCAGCCAATTCAGCCTCTGTCATGTATTTATCTTCATCAACTGGTTTGACCATTAAATTGAGTACAAATCCAATGGCTAGCATAGCCGCCAAAATATACATCGTCGTATCATAAGATTGCGCTTGAGCCACGCCATGCGCCAGTTGATAATCACGAATATTGGTTATCAATAATGTCCCCTATACGCCTGCCACAGACCATGCTGTCAGCAAACGGCCATGAATTGCCCCGACCATTTGTGTACCAAAAATATCCGCTAGATAAGTAGGAACCGTAGCAAAGCCCCCGCCATACATTGATAGAATGACGCAGAAAGCTAAAACGAATAAAGGTAGATTTTCCGCATGAGCAAGTTGTGGAATCGAGACATATAACAAAAAGCCCAATGCCAGAAAAATGAAATATGTGGTTTTACGACCAATAAAGTCCGATGCCGATGCCCAAAAGAAACGCCCTGCAATATTAAATAATGACAGTAAACCCGTGAAACCTGCTGCAAAAGTTGCGATCTGCATTTTCTGCTCGGTATTTAACTCATTGATTCCCAAATCTAAACCAATAAGACGTCCACCAAACACCTCCTGCAACAAGGGTGAAGCCATGGCTAGAATACCAATCCCCGCAGAAACATTTAAGCAGAGTACCCCCCAAATGAGCCAAAACTGTTTGGTTTTCCATGCTTTATTTAAATGTACGTGCCGATTGGTGACTAAAGCCGTCGTATGCGTTGCGCTTGGTTGCCAGCCACTCGGTTTCCAATTTGAAGGTGGAATTCGATAACCAAATGCTCCTCCCATCATAAAAATAAAATAAACAGCAGCCAGTACCAAAAACGTTTGCCACACACCCACAGAAGTATCTGTTGCAAACAACTTCATCAATTTATCTGCGAGTGGCGCACCAATCATGGCACCTCCACCAAAGCCCATAATGGCAAGACCTGTTGCTAAACCACGGCGGTCTGGAAACCACTTAATCAGGGTAGATACAGGTGAAATATAGCCAAGCCCAAGCCCTATTCCGCCCACACCTCCGCCTAACCACATCAACCATAGCTGGTGTGTATAAACACCTAACGCAGACAAAATCAAACCACTTGCCCAGCAAAATGCCGCAACCACACCCGCCTTTCGAGGTCCAGCATGCTCAAGCCAACCACCAAACAAAAAAGCAGACGAACCGAGAAATACAAAAAATAGTGTGTACATAATGCTTAATGTAGACACACTCCAGTCACAGGTTGTAGTGAACAACTGCTCAAGCAGACCTATATTTTTACATTCGATTGGCGCATCAATTCCCAAGGCTTTTGATAATGGTAACCAAAATACGGAAAAACCATATGCCATACCAATACTGAGATGAATCGCGAGTGCGGCAGGAGGTAATAGCCAACGGTTATAACCAGAATGGGCAATCGTGCGTTCCTTTGCCAAAAGTGAAAGTCGTCGTTCCATGTACTATCTCCATGCCTTCACTGCGAAGAGAGGTGAGTATTATTCATTTGGATCTAGGCAGCGATTCACGCTAATGCCAGAGCTTTGTATTATGCTTATTTTTCAGTGAAGACCAATCGAATGATTGTGCAAAAAATGTCTGGTTTTTATCAAGTAGCTTTTTTTAATAAAAAGTAAATAACGGGTTTAATGATTTTTAAAAATATTGATGCTTTTACGAACTCATCATCTTATCTTTATGCTCTGTTCATTCCATCCAGCAGAAAACACATATGCTCTATACGCTGGTCAGTTTATAAGAATTCGATTAGGTACCACAACCTTAGTGAGACAAGATAGGACAATTTAAGCGTTTTCATATCGAACAGCTATTTTAAATAAGTAGCATAAGTTCGACGATTCTTTCAACACATTGAAAGAATAATCACAACAGAGTCATATTGAGTGCCCATCCTGTTTTAAAATAAACCTTCGGTTGGACCTACTTTTCTTCCGGAAAAAGTAGGCAAAACCATCGTCATCTACAAAAACTGTTCACTCCTTTCATTTTCATATCCGTATTGAAAAAACATCATTTTTATAAAGACCGCGCAGGTTGTAGATGACATTTGCGAGTATCATTTTTTAGCCAAAAATCAAAAATAAATACTTTGTGAGATCAAGGTTAAAAAAACTCTACCCTACTCGGCAAAAATCGCTTGCCAATAGTGATAGTTTTTTTCTTCCCCATTTTCTAACTTAAACTCGTATGACATCTGACGCGTTTCAGCAATTTCAAACACAACAGGATGCTTAAATAAACCACCTGCATAAGCAAAGGTGTGATATTCACCGTTCTCGCCACAGACATCAACTCCGCTTGGCATCCGTTCAATCAGATCCGCATCGATATCTTGGCCAATAAATGACTGATCCAGTTTGCTGGCATCTGTCACGATGATCTTGGTTTTAATGCCTGAATCCAAGAAATCCTGCATTACTTCAGTCGAGTTCAGATTCCATATTGGCTCAACCACTTCAATGCCCAAAGGATGTAAACGGTCTTCCCGATATTTGCGCACATCGCTTAAATAAATATCACCAAAGATAAAATGCTCAACACCCTGTGCTCTAAAATGATTGGCAGCATCCAACATACGCTGTTCATATACGGGGAGATTCTTTGGCAAAAACACTGGATAGAGTGGAATACCAATACTTTCAGCCTGCTTTTCGAGCAATTTATGTGGAATCGCATGCATCGAAGACAACTCAGTTTCTTCATTCACCGTGGTTAATAAGGCAACCACCTCGAATTCACTCTGCTGTAAAACTTTGTACAATGCCAAAGATGAATCTTTACCACCACTCCAATTGAAAACGGCTTTCTTGCTGTTATTCACACTCATTTCACTTTCATTTTTCGGATCATTTTATACAACAAGCTTGGCGACAAACGAGAAACCAGCACACCCAGTTGCTCTTTTTTCCCACCTACCACAATATATTCATCCCCTGCCATCAACGACTCCACCACACGTTCGGCGAATACATCGGCATCTAAACCATTTTCAATGGCTTCATCTTGATGTCCTTGTGGCTTGCCTTCGCCATTTAAAGCATTGAAAGATACATTGGTTTTCACAAACCCTGGGAACACCACAGAGACTTCAATACCGTCTTTAGATACTTCAGCACGCAAGCTGTTGGCCCATAAATGAATCGCGCCTTTAGCAGCCGAATAAGTAGCGCGATATTGCGTACCTAACAAACCCGCCACACTGGAAACAAAGACCACCCGACCTGATTTTTGTTTTAACAAGGTCGGCAACACGGTTTTGGTAAAGAACACTTGCGAGAAGTAGTCAACTTCCATGATGGCACGTTCAGTTTGCATGGTGGTGTCTTGGATCAAGGCACGTTGACTCAAGCCTGCATTATTGATGAGCCAATCAATACGCCCTTTGCTGGCTAGAACCTGTTCATGTGCATGGCGAACTTGGGCTTCATCGGTAATGTCCGCAGCAATCGAAATATGCTGTTCTGGTTTGAGTAAACCGACACGCACTGCTTCTAATTCATCATAACGACGTGAGGTCAGCACCACTTGTGCACCTTGTAATGCACATTCGCGGGCTAAAGCTTTACCTAAACCAGAAGATGCACCTGTAATCCAGACCACTTTATTTTCAAGAGTTTTGAGTTTTGCCATTTCCATGTCCTACCTATGCTTGATGACGCATAAATTTCAGGAAGTAATCTACATATGTTGCCGCTACTTGCTGATCAATTTGAGTCCCTAGTTTTTCCAAACGTTTATAACCCAAATGTGTGGTCATATTAATTACGCCATTGAGGGTTTTATCGACCACAAAATTGAACTTGAGGCATTTTTTCGGTTCGCGAATCAAATGCGTCACGCCTGAATCAATCACTTCAGTGAGAAGTTTCAGTGCATTGGTAATTTCTCGATGATCTCCATCCCCCAACTTTTGGCTCGACGCAATGACTTTCTGTGCTAAATGCTGCTCGACAGGATAGGTCATGTACACCTGTTCATCTTCAATCTGTAAGGTCTTTGAAAGATATTCAACCAACGGAATTAAACGGTCATTCCCAAAGAATGAAATCGACCATGGCATATATTTGCGAATCGCTTCTAAAATTTGTTGGATGACTTTCTCAGATTCACCTGTTTGTGAATAGTGCTGATTTTCTTGTAATAGCACCATAAATACTTGTTCAATCACTTCACAAGCAATTTCTGATAAGACATTGCCTAGTGCACTGGCTTGGCTTTCCGTAGTTCCTTGCAACAATTGCGTTCGAATATACGCAAACCTTGCGTATGTATCCGCATGAATATTTAAAAAAACGGCGGTGTTCATTTTCATAACCCTAATTGTAAGATTCCATAAAAAAAGAGCTTGTTTAACAAGCCCTTTAATTCAATCTATTTTTCTACATTTTTGGCATTGTACACGCCGAATTTATCACACTCTATTCTGTATCGACATGCATAAATGCTAAAAAATGATTAACGCAATCCGTCGCAGTACCAGTATCGACTTGGTTACCCATTTTCTCTAAACGCTTATAACTTAAATGCGCGGTCATATTAATCACCCCATTTAAGGTTTTATCCACTACCCTATTAAAGTTAAGGCATTTTTTCGGTTCACGAATCAAGTTGGTTACCCCCAAATCAACAATTTGAATCAAGGTTTGAAATACATCAACCATGTCACTGATTTCATTGTTTTTTAGTTTCGTGACCAGTACATGTACCTGCTGTACTAACTGTCGATCAATCGGATAAGATACATAAACCTGCTCATCGTGGTACTTGATCATATTGGAAAAGTAATTGGCAAATGGACAGAGACGCTCATTACCAAACAGTGCAATTGACCACGGCATATATTTACGTACCGCACCAATAATCTGTTGAATCACTTTTTCGGACTCAACAGTGTACTTATGTGTCAATTGTGTTGGCTGACGATTCTGAATCAAGAGTACAGAAAATACTTGCTCAACAATATCGCAGGCAATTTCGGATAGCACCTCCCCCAAGATACGGGATTGACTCTCATGCGTACCTGCGTTGAGCTGTTGGCGGATCGTTTCAAATTGCCCATGTGTGACGTCATTAATTTTCAACAGGATTGAATAACTCATGAGAAGTATCCCTTTTTTAGTTTTTCGCATTCTTATATTGTTGTTTTGAGCATCAATATTTTTAAGTTATGTGATGCATTACACAAATCTAACCCTATTTATATAAAAATCCAACGCCTTTCATCGGCTTTTTCAGAGAAAAATGAAATCTATAAAGCATTTATCCAGATTGATCAGTCGATCACCAGTAATCAAAGCCAGATTATGAAGATGTACTAAACATCTGATCTATCAAAGCTCAAGAAGCCTCAATTTAGCCATTATTTAGACGGCTTTTATCATTCACATCAGGTCAGGCTGAAATGCCTACAGAAGCGAGGATTTTTTGCTACAATAGATGCAATTTTTTATTCAATTTTAATCTTCTGTACTATGACTGACGCTCAATCTGCTCAAAATATTGCAACCACTTACGATCCAACCGAGATCGAGAAGAAATGGTATCAAATCTGGGAACAACAAGGTTACTTCAAGCCTTCAGGTCAAGGTGAATCATTCTGTATCATGATTCCGCCACCGAACGTCACCGGTAGCTTGCACATGGGGCATGGTTTTAACAATGCCATCATGGATGCATTGACTCGTTACAACCGTATGATGGGTAAAAATACCTTATGGCAACCAGGGACTGACCATGCGGGGATTGCAACGCAGATGGTGGTCGAGCGTCAATTGGGTGCACAAGGTGTCAGCCGTCATGACTTAGGTCGTGAAAAATTCATCGAAAAGATCTGGGAATGGAAAGAGCAATCGGGCGATACCATCACCCGTCAGATCCGTCGCCTAGGTTCTTCAGTGGACTGGTCGCGTGAACGCTTCACTATGGATGAAGGTTTGTCGAATGCTGTCAAAGAAGTCTTCGTTAAACTGCATGAAGATGGCTTGATCTATCGTGGCAAACGCTTAGTCAACTGGGACCCGAAACTACAAACGGCCCTATCCGACTTAGAAGTTGAATCAGATAAAGAAGAAGCAGGTTCATTGTGGCACTTCAAATATTTCTTTGAAGATAAAAACCTACGTACCCACGATGGCAAAGACCATATCGTTGTCGCTACAACTCGTCCTGAAACCTTGTTAGGTGATACTGCGGTTGCTGTGGCACTTGATGATGAACGCTATTCACACCTTGTGGGTCAGAACATTATCCTGCCAATTACAGGCCGTGCTGTTCCAATCGTTAAAGACGAATATGTCGATAAAGAATTCGGTACAGGCTGTGTGAAAATCACTCCTGCACATGACTTTAACGACTATGAAGTCGGTAAGCGTTGTGAATTGCCAATCATCAATATCTTCAATAAAAATGCAGAAGTATTGGCTGAGTTTGAATACATCGCGAAAGCAGGCGAACAAATTTCTAAAACCATCCCTGCCCCTGCGGACTATATCGGTTTAGAGCGTTTTGACGCACGTAAAAAACTGGTTGAACAAGCCGAAGCTGAAGGCTGGTTAGATCAAATCCAACCTTATACCTTGAAGCCACCTCGCGGTGACCGTTCAGGTGTAATCGTTGAGCCGTTATTGACAGACCAATGGTATGTAAAAATTGCACCATTGGCTCAACCTGCAATTGAAGCAGTTCAAGATGGTCGTATCAAGTTTGTTCCTGAACAGTACAGCAACATGTACATGGCGTGGATGAACAACATCCAAGACTGGTGTATCTCTCGTCAGCTTTGGTGGGGTCACCGTATCCCAGCTTGGTACGACGCTGAAGGTAACATCTATGTTGGTCGTGACGAAGCGGAAGTCCGTGCTAAAAACAACATCCCTGCTGATGTTGTGTTAAGCCAAGATGAAGATGTACTGGATACGTGGTTCTCTTCTGCGCTTTGGACGTTCTCAACTTTAGGTTGGACTGGCGATGCCAAGAAAGATGCGGAAAACTATTTCCTCAATACGTTCCACCCAACTGATGTATTGGTGACAGGCTTTGACATCATCTTCTTCTGGGTTGCTCGTATGATCATGTTTACGATGCACTTCATGAAGAATGAAGATGGTACACCACAAGTCCCGTTTAAAACGGTCTATGTTCACGGTCTGGTTCGTGATGGCGAAGGTCAAAAAATGTCGAAGTCTAAGGGTAACGTACTTGATCCACTGGACTTGATTGACGGTGTTGACCTTGAGACTTTGGTACAAAAACGTACTACAGGTCTAATGAATCCGAAACAAGCGGCGAAGATTGAAAAATCAACCCGTAAAGAATTTCCAGAAGGCATTCAAGCTTATGGTACCGATGCAGTTCGTTTCACGTTCTGTGCATTGGCGAATACAGGTCGTGACATTAAGTTTGATATGAAACGTGTTGAAGGTTACCGTAACTTTGCCAACAAAATCTGGAACGCGACCCGTTTCGTGCTGATGAATGTTGAAGGTCAAACGGTTGCTCAAGAAGCGCGTCCTGAGCTGTGGGAACTTCCAGAAAAATGGATCATGAGCCGTTTGCAAAAAGCAGAAGCTGCGGTACATCAAGCATTCGCTACGTATCGTTTAGACCTTGCTGCGCAAGCGATCTATGACTTTATCTGGAATGAATACTGTGACTGGTACGTTGAGTTAACCAAACCTGTTTTGAACGATGCCAATGTATCTGAAGAGCGTAAAGCGGAAGTTCGCCGTGTGTTACTTGCGGTAATGGAAGCGTCTTTACGTTTGGCACATCCGTTGATGCCGTATTTGACTGAAGAAATCTGGCAAACGCTTGCGCCGATGTTAGGCAAAGGCGGTGCGACGATTATGACTGCGCAATACCCTGTGCCTGATCAAGCGAAAGTGAATGATCAAGCTGAAGCAGATATGCAGTGGTTACAAGGTTTGATTGGTGCAGTACGTAATATTCGTGGTGAAATGGGCTTAGGTAATGCGCGTTTATTGCCTGTATTACTCAAGAATATTTCTGATGCTGAGCGTGAGCAAATCATCCGTATCGAAGCTTTATTCAAAGCATTGGCTAAAGTTGAAAGCATTGAGTTCTTAAGCAATGAGCAAGAGCCACCGTTGTCTTGCTCTAGCGTTGTCAGCCATGCTTCGGTATTTGTACCAATGAAAGGCTTGATTGATCCTAAAGCTGAATTGGGCCGTTTGCAGAAAGACTTGGATAAAGTTCAAAAGCAACATGATCAAATTGCCAATAAACTTTCGAATGAAGGCTTTGTAGCGAAAGCACCAGCAGCCGTGGTTGAAGGTGAAAAAGTGAAACTGGCTGAGTTCGCTGATCAATTAATGAAGATTAAGCAAAGTATGGAGCAGATTGCTGCGCTTTAATCCTTAAAGGCTACAATTTAATCTGTAATATAAAGGGCTGATTATTCAGCCCTTTATACATTAAAAAATAAATCCAAGCTTTAGGCTCTTAGATTCCTTTCAAGTTGCGAAATGTTGTCCTATACCTGATATGCAGTATTCCCTCTCCTTAAGGGATGAGGAGTACAACTCCACAAGGGGCCGAGGGAAACTTATAACGCCCCATGCCCCAACAACATCTCCACCCCACTCACTTTTTTCATATGCTTTAAACGTTCCTTTTCCCACTTCAACTGCTGCTTTAACTCAGCACAATCTGTATCTATAGCTTTATATACATCACTAATATGCAGATGCTCGGCTTTGACTTTTTTCGCCAACTGAAAAGAATCTAAAATTTCGTCAATTTGGCTTTCAAGCTGCTGACTTTGTGCATCCAACGCCAGTTTATAAAACTTCACTTGCTCTGCCGATAGCTCTTTAGCGCCTACACCTTTATTCTGTTCAAGCTGTAATTGAAGTTTCAATAAATAAAACAAATCCTGCTGCTCATAAGCCTGACTCGCCTGTTGGAACAACTCAGTTTTTTCTTCTTTCTTGGTTTCATCTTGCTCACGGTCAGGATGAATCATGGCAGCAATTTTTAAATACACGGTTTTCAACGACTGCGCTGCCATCTGCTCAGCTTGCTCACGTTTCTGCTGTTGTCGAAGTTGCTTGGCTTGTTCCCGTGCCTGTTGCTGTTCAGCCGCATATTGCTCAAAGTCAGTTTGTTCTAGTTCTACATCCTGCTCAAAATTTTCATCCTGTTCAAATCTTATTGACTGTACTTTTTTATTCTTTTTAGTCGATTGCTGGGCATGTTGCTGATAAAAAGTATCGATCTGCTTGACCAGCTTTAACTGTTCACCCTTCAACATTTTGGAGCGTTTTAACAACTGTGCAAGCTGGGCAATTTTTTCATCCAGTTGCTGCATATCAGTTTTGGAAAACGCATGCTGTTGTAATAGCGTCCAAAGTTGATCTAACTGCTGAAACAAGACTTCATGCAGCTCGCTATACACAGGCATCAGTTTTTGCCGTGTATGTTGTTGAATCTCGGCTTGAGCACTCTGCCATGTAGCAAGGCTGATTTTTTGCTGTTCTATTTGATCAATCAGGCGATTCAGCTTTTTCTGCTGTGAGGAAGGTTCAGCCCTTTGCTTTAAACTGACTTTAAGATCAAAAGACATCACACATCCGCCTGAAATAGAAAAAGTGTAGCAATAATCGGACGGCGAAAGTAGCGTTCGACAATGAATGAACTGCATCAAAAAATAAAGCCGCTCAATTGGGCGGCTTTTCAATGACAGAAACAGGTTACTGTGCGGTGTAACCACCATCCATCACCACCGCCTGCCCTGTAATCCCTGCCCCTTTGCTGCTGGCAAGGAAAATCGCATAATCCGCAATTTCCTCTACGCTGAGTAAACGCTTCTGCGGTACCATGGCTAAAATCACATCTTCCAAAGCACTTTCCAGACTCACATTTCGGGTTTTCGCCAAGTCGGCAATTTGCCCACGTACCAACGGTGTATCGACATAACCCGGGCATAATGCATTCACGGTAATCCCGTCACGCGCACATTCCAAAGCTGCCACTTTGGTTAAGCCAATGACTCCATGCTTGGCACTGTTATAACCCGCCTTACCAGCAAAGCCAATCAAGCCATTGATCGAAGACATATTGATAATCCGACCATATTTTTGCGCTTTCATAATCGGAAATGCATGTTTAATCCCGATAAATGAACCTGTCAGCATCACCTGTACCAGTTTCTGATAAATATCCGTTGAGAAATCCTCAATCGCTGCGACATGCTGAAAACCCGCATTATTGATCAGGATATCCAGACGACCGAAGCTTTGCAGGGTCAAGTCAATTGCCGCTTTATAGGCCTGTTCATCGGTCACATCACAAGGCGCAGACAAAGCCTGAAAACCTTGCAGTTTTAACTGCTCAACCGCTTGCTGACATTTTTCTGCGTTGACATCAGAAATCACTACTTTCGCGCCTTCCTGAGCAAATTTTTTCGCAATTTCTAAACCAATACCGCTCGCTGAACCAGTAATAAATGCCACTTTGGCTTCGAGTTGTTGGGTCACTGTACTACTCCTATTCTTAATGATCTTGATTGCTCGCCAATCAATATGGGCAAGCTAAAATTAAAATTCGTCTTAGACAATACCGAACCATGTAAATGCAGCAATCACTACAAATACCGCTAAGGTCTTAATCACGGTCACTGCAAAAATATCTTTATAGGATTGTTTATGGGTTAAGCCTGTCACCGCGAGTAAGGTAATCACGGCACCATTATGTGGAAGCGTGTCCATGCCACCTGACGCCATCGCTACCACGCGATGCATTACTTCGGGTGGAATGCCCGCAGCCACAATGGCAGCGTTATAAGTTTCGGCCATCGCACTCAGGGCAATACTCATCCCGCCAGAAGCCGAACCTGTAATCCCTGCCAGCACAGTCGTCGTGACCGCACCATTCACCAACGGATTGGTAAAGGTAGTACCCAATGCATGGCTAATCAAAGCAAAGCCTGGCAATGCCGCAATGATCGCACCGAAACCATATTCAGAAGCGGTATTCATCACTGCCAGCAATGACCCACCAATACTGGCATTTACACCTTCTTTAAAGTTGGTCACCACGCGCTGATAGTCAAACAAGATCGCCGCAATAATCCCGACAATCAAGGCCAAACCAACTGCCCAGATTGCGCCTGTTTTTGCCACATCCACGCTGTAATTCGCTAAACCAATTGCATTAAAATCAAAGCCATTCGGATACCATTCTTTGATTGCCGTAGATAGATAACGGTTCATGACCGCAACTAAAATCAATGGAACAAAGGCCATACATTGACGTAATGCCGAACCATGAATCGGAGTCGATGCCTCAACATCGGTCGTCGCTTGCGTGACTTTATCCGCAGTAGCAAAGCCTGCATAGCCTTCACCTGCACGTGCCGCAGCTTTACGACGTGACTCCAGATACAAAAGGCCCATACTCAAGACGAAGATCGCACCGATCACACCGAGAAACGGTGCTGCATAGATATTGGTGCCAAAGAACGTGGTTGGAATCACGTTCTGAATTTGTGGTGTGCCCGGCAAGGCATCCATGGTGAATGTAAATGCGCCCAGGGCAATGGTACCGGGAATCAAACGTTTTGGAATATTGGCTTGTTGGAACAACTGATTAGCAAATGGATAGATCGCAAATACCGCCACAAATAGGCTAACACCGCTATACGTCAGAATAGCACCGAGTAAAACCACGGTTAAAATGGCTTTCTTTGCGCCAATCAAATTGACGATAGTACGGGCAATCGACTCGGCAATACCTGACATTTCCACCACTTTGCCAAAGATCGCGCCCAGTAAGAACACCAGAAAATAATCTTTGATAAAATTGACCATTTTCGGCATGAAAACGCCTGAATAAAACGGCAGTACATTGACGGGGTTAATCAGAAAAACCGCCAACAATGCACACAACGGTGCCATCAAAATCACAGAAAAACCGCGATAGGCGGTATACATCAGCAAGCCTAAAGACAGCAGAATGACAAATAAGTCCCACATATTCTTTTACTCCATTCCAAAGAATATATGTCAGGGTCAACCAAATTATTTTTTTTATACTGTGTGGTGGTTATCCTAACCATAAATAAAATTAAAATACTGCGAATACAGTACAGAATCTAAAGCAAAGACGCATTTTAAAATAGCATTAAAATCATAAAAAACAATATCATTAAAACAAAAATAATAAATTAAATTAATAATAAAAATCAAATACCTATAAAAATAAAGCTTAATTATTTTGATTGATTAATAAAACAAATTAACTATTCAAAAATACTCATCAATCCATTCAAAGTATATTTAGCTCTTTATTTTAAAATTCATTTTTCGATATTTAGAGAGAATTAAGCAATAATCTAACGATGACTTATTTAAAATAAATAGCTTGCTGTGCAATACCAAATTAACAAAAATGCCAGTCACAATGTGCTGTTTTTTTTATAAATTACATCATATAAATCAAAAACTTTTCTCATAGGTCGTCCACCATGACTTTAAAGCAACTCAAAGCATTTCTGGCTTTGACTCGTACCCTGAATTATGCAAATGCCTCTGCTGAATTGCATCTCAGTCAATCTGCTTTAAGTCTAAGTATTAAATCACTGGAAGAAGAGTTGGGTGGCAAGCTGTTTAAGCGCAATACCCGTCGGGTTGAACTGACACAGGAAGGAAAGTCGCTGATTCCCTATGCCAAGAAATTATTGGCCAATTGGGAAGATATGGAAAAAGACGTCAAACAACGTTTTAAGCTCAATCGCGGCACCCTGAACATTGCGTCGATGCCTTTTGTCACGCATGCGATTTTGCCGCAGGTGATCCATAGCTTTTTAGCCAAGCATCCCAATATCTGCTTTTCCATTCATGATATTCCCAATGAAAAAGTCCTAGAAAATGTACAGGATGGTATTTTTGAAATTGGTATTTGCTTTGAACCGCCACGCAATGATCAACTGGAATTTAAGCCGTTATTTAAAGAAGACTTTCTTGCTTTGCTCCCCAAAACACATCCACTGGCCAGTGCAGATTCAATCAGTTGGAAACAACTATGTGCCAATCCCTTTGTCACCTTACAACACCCATCGATTGTGCGACATCTGATTGAAGAAAACTGTCTTAAAAACCATCTGACTTTGGATTTAAAAGTCGAATGCCATCAGATCAGTTCCCTCTCCAGCTTTGTTGCCCTAGATATGGGGGTTAGTGCTATTCCACGCCATTTTCAGAACTTCATCGACAAAGAACATAATGTGCTGATTGAGATTGAGGATGGCAAATTGCCTCAAGCAATTGGTATTGTGTATAACAAGGACTTTGAGCTGTCCAATATTTCGGCCGAGTTTATCGAGATCTTGCTGCAACATGATTTTGGCTAAATCCCGTCAGAGTCCCGTTAGTGAAATATATGAATTTTCTTATATTAATGAGTTTCCCTCATTAATCCTTTAAAAATTTAAACTTCTGTAAATAATCCTTGAGTGCTAAAACTAATAGAAACCAAGGAATTTACAGGTGAAAAAATGAATAAAGTCTATTCAACGGCAGCACTGGCGCTACAAGATGTGGTGCAAGATCAGCAGACTTTTGCGGTTGGCGGTTTTGGCTTATGCGGTATTCCTGAGGCCTTGATTCAGGCGCTTAAAGAAACAGGAGTCACGGGCCTGACCTGTATCTCCAATAATGCTGGTATTGATGATTTTGGCTTAGGTGTCTTGCTCAAGACCCGGCAAATTAAAAAAATGATTTCTTCTTATGTGGGCGAAAATAAAGAATTCGAACGCCAATATCTAAATGGCGAACTTGAAGTTGAACTCACCCCGCAAGGCACATTGGCGGAAAAATTACGTGCTGGCGGCGCAGGTATTCCTGCCTTTTATACCGCAACAGGTGCAGGCACATTGATCGCTGAAGGTAAGGAACAGCGCGAATTTAATGGCCGTACCTATATTCTGGAACCATCTCTCACTGCGGATGTGGCACTGGTCAAAGCCTATAAAGCAGACAAAGCTGGCAATCTAGTGTTTCGTAAAACTGCACAAAACTTTAACCCAGAATGTGCAATGGCTGGAAAAATCACCATTGCCGAAGTTGAACACATTGTTGAAATTGGCGAACTGGATCCAGATGAAATCCATTTAGCAGGGATTTATGTCAATCGTGTGGTTCTGAATGCCACGCCAGAAAAACGGATCGAACAAAAAACCCTAAAAGCACAGGACGCATAATCATGGCATGGACACGTGAACAAATGGCACAACGTGCCGCACAAGAATTACAAGATGGTTTCTACGTCAACCTCGGTATTGGCCTGCCAACTCTAGTTGCCAACTACATTCCAGAGGATATGGATGTGTGGCTGCAATCGGAAAATGGCTTACTCGGCATTGGTGAGTTTCCAACCGAACAGCAACTCGACCCCGATTTAATCAATGCAGGCAAACAAACCGTCACCGCGCGTGCAGGTGCGGCATTTTTCTCAAGCAGTGAATCCTTTGCCATGATTCGTGGCGGACACGTCAATATTGCCATTTTGGGTGCAATGGAAGTCTCCGAGCAAGGTGACTTGGCCAACTGGATGATTCCGGGCAAGAAAGTCAAAGGTATGGGGGGTGCGATGGATTTGGTCGCAGGCGTACAGCGTGTGGTGGTGTTGATGGAACACAATGCCAAAGATGGCACTGCCAAAATCGTTAAACAATGCAGCTTGCCATTAACAGGTCAAAAAGTCGTGCATCGCATTATTAGTGACTTAGGTGTTTTGGATGTCGTTGCTGACGGCATCAAACTGGTGGAATTAGCACCTGATGTGACTGAACAACAGATTCAAGCTGCAACGGGCGTCGAACTTTTGATTGAAGCCAAAGCTTAATCAAACTTTTTCAATCTTATTTTTCTTATTGAAGTGATGCTTTTTAGGAGCATCACTTTTCGCTGCTTTTCAACAGCAGAAATTCATTTAGGACAAATGAATGAGATACAACAAAATCAAAGATGGATGCTGAAGATGAATAAACAACCTGCTTTGTTAGAACGTTTTGCCTTGCATATTAGTAATTGGTCGGAAAAATGGTTTCCCGACTCCTACATATTTGCCCTCCTCGGTGTGATTATTGTTTCCTTTGCTGCCATCAGTATTGGAGCATCTGTACAAGATGTCGCCAGTTCATTTGGGAATGGTTTCTGGAGTTTAATCCCCTTCACCCTACAAATGACCATGCTGATTATTGTCGGTTATGTGGTTTCTGTTTCTGCTCCTGTGAAAAAACTGATTCAGAAGATGGCACGTATTCCGCACTCAGGTCGTAGTGCGATCGTATTGGTGGCCACAGTCAGTTTATTGATTTCTCTGGTCAATTGGGCAGTCAGTACCATTTTGACCGCATTGTTGGTGATTGCGTTGGCTAAGCGTAAAGAGCTACAAATGGACTACCGTGCTGCCGCTGCTGCTGCAATTATTGGTATGGGCGCAACTTGGGCACTAGGGATCAGTTCGTCTGCGGCACAATTACAAGCCAATAAAGCCAGCCTGCCCGAGTCCATCTACAACTTAACGGGAGTGATTCCATTTACCGAAACCATCTTCCTATGGCAATCGATGCTCATGACCTTGATCTTGGTCATTGTCTCGATTGCGATTGCCTATTGGTCTGCACCGAAAGGTGACAATGTCAAAACCATGCAGGATTTTGAGCTCAACTTTGATGAAGAAGAAAAAACCGAAGTCAAATCGACTCGGCCTGGGGATTGGTTAGAGAACTCCCCATTATTAACCATTATTGTGGTGGCGTTAGGCTTGATCTGGATGTTTATCGAGTTTTCTAAAACCAATCCCATCATCGCCATTTCCAGCCTCAATACCTATAACTTTGTGTTCTTGATGCTCGGTCTTGCACTACATCGTACCCCACGTAACTTTCTTAATGCCGTCAGTCAGGCGGTGCCTGCGGTGTCGGGGATTCTAATCCAGTTCCCTCTCTACGGCAGTATTGCTTTCATTATGACCCAAGCATTGAATAGTCAGGATTTATCACTATCGCACTATATTGCAGAGTTTTTTGTTTCAATTGCTTCAAAAGAAACCTTTGCGATTGTGATGGGTATCTACTCTGCAGTGCTGGGCTTCTTTGTGCCATCTGGCGGTGGTAAATGGATTATTGAAGCACCTTATGTGATGCAAGCAGCCAATGATTTGCAAGTACATTTGGGCTGGTCGGTACAAATTTATAATGCTGCTGAAGCATTGCCAAATCTGATCAATCCGTTCTTTATGCTTCCGATGTTGGGGATTTTGAAACTCAAGGCCAAAGATGTGATTGGTTTTACCGTCACTCAATTGGTGTTCCATCTTCCTTTGGTGTTGTTCTTGCTTTGGATTTTAGGGCGTACCTTAACCTATACCCCACCCGTGATGTAGCCACGTCATGATTATCCACCGTAACCTTTCATCTTTAATCTGATCAGGGTGAAACGTTACGGTGTTTTATTATGGTCCGCGATTGTTCATAACTCTAAACAAATCAAATCTATACTCTGGTATTGAATTCTATCCACACCCAAAAACTGTGCTATTTTCAAGCAAATTGCACCACTTTTCACCAAAATTACAATTTAGTTTCTATATTGGTGCGTTTTTTGCTTTATAAATCTCATCAAATTGAGTTGTTTTAAGACAGCTTGAGTTTTTAGATTTACTAAATCTATTTTGGTGCAAAAAATGAATCAAATATTTGCACCAAACTTAAATTTAGCACTTTTTTTGAGCACCACTATGCAAAACGTAGATCTATTTTTCTTACTGCTCGGTGCAGTACTGGTATTAGCAATGCACGCTGGCTTTGCGTTCTTGGAATTAGGCACAGTCCGCCATAAAAACCAAGTCAATGCACTGAGTAAAATCCTTACAGATTTTGCCATTTCAGCGATTGCCTATTTCTTTGTAGGCTATTGGATTGCATATGGTCAAAACTTTTTCCATGCAGGCAGCACCTTAGCAGCCGATCATGGCTATAACCTGATGCGCTGCTTCTTCTTACTCACCTTTGCCGCTGCAATTCCAGCCATTATCTCAGGTGGCATTGCAGAACGTGCCAAAATGCGCGCTCAAGCGATTGCAACACTGATCTTGGTTGCATTGATCTATCCTTTTTTCGAAGGCATGATCTGGAATGGTAACTATGGTCTGCAAAAATGGTTAGAGAGCTCTTTTGGTGCAAGTTTCCATGACTTTGCAGGCTCAGTTGTCGTGCATGCAATGGGTGGATGGATTGCCTTGGCTGCTGTAATTTTACTCGGTGCACGTCATGGCCGTTATAAAAATGATGGTCGTGTCAGTGCACACCCACCTTCATCGATTCCATTCCTTGCATTAGGTTCATGGATTCTGATCGTTGGTTGGTTTGGGTTTAACGTGATGAGTGCACAACGTGTCGAAGCAATTTCTGGTCTCGTTGCAATCAATTCTTTGATGGCAATGGTCGGTGGAACCTTAGCTGCAAACTTTATGGGTAAAGATGACCCTGGTTTCTTACACAATGGTCCATTGGCTGGACTAGTGGCGATCTGTGCAGGCTCAGATATTGTGCACCCAATTGGTGCATTGGTAATTGGAGGTACTGCTGGTGCACTCTTTGTTTACTTATTTACTTACACTCAAAACAAGCTGAAAGTAGATGATGTACTTGGGGTGTGGCCATTACACGGCGTATGTGGCGCATTAGGCGGTATTGCTGCAGGAATCTTTGGGCAACAAGCACTTGGCGGTCTCGGTGGCGTGTCGATCATTTCTCAGATCATTGGCACCAGCTTAGGTATCGGCATTGCACTTGCAGGCGGTTTCATTGTGTATGGTCTACTCAAAGTAACCATAGGAATTCGCCTTTCTCAAGAGGATGAATACCGTGGTGCAGACCTTTCCATTCACAAAATTTCAGCCAACTCTGAAGAATCAATGTTCTAGTCTTTTTCAGTCTATTTAAGCGGCTATCCATGCCGCTTTTTTTATGTTTGATTAAAAAATGAGTGCTTTTACACTGCAATTGATGCGCCTCTGTCAGCACCAGAAACTATTTGATAGCCCATGTGCCACACAGCAACTCTTGGTTGCATTTGAAATCAAAATAACAATCATGGCACATATTATGCTTTACGTTTCTTGCAATTTTTAATGTAATTCATTCATTTAAAAATTGCTTAATTCATCGACAGTTACTATTAACAAAACGGTAAAGAATATCGCTTGAGCAATCGTATTGAAGTCTATTAAGATGAAAAATAATGTATTTTTTATGCATAAAAAGAGCACATTATTTTTCATAACAATGAACGGTTAAACCGCAACAATTACGAATGCGATCATAACGATACAAAAGGAGTTTTGTATATGACACCTAAACGCACCATGACCTCCCTGCTTTGTGCAAGCGCCTTGATGCTCGGCTTAAGTGCCTGTAGTGACAATAAAGCACCCGCAGCTGGTGAAAAAGCTGCTGAAGGCAGTGCTTCCACCTCTGGTACGTTAAACAAAATCAAAAGCTCTGGCACGATTGTGCTCGGTTATCGTGATTCATCTATTCCATTTTCCTATATTGCCTCTACCCCCAATCAGCCTGTAGGTTATGCGCATGATCTGCAACTTAAAGTTGTTGAAGCATTGAAGCAAAAGCTCAACATGCCAGATTTGAAAATCCGCTACAACCTTGTGACCAGCCAGAACCGTATTCCCTTAGTATCGAATGGTACAGTAGATCTGGAATGTGGCTCGACCACCAACAATAAAGAGCGTCAGCAACAGGTTGATTTTTCTGTTGGTTTCTTTGAGGTCGGCTCTCGATTGCTCACTGCCAAAAACTCTGGAATTAAAGATTTTTCAGATTTAAAAGGCAAAAAACTGGTGACCACAGCAGGAACCACCTCTGAACGCTATATCCGTCAACACCAGCAAGAACTTGGTATTGGTGAAATCATTTCTGCCAAGGACCATGCCGAATCTTTCTTGATGCTGCAAAATGGCCGTGCTGTGGCCTTTATGATGGACGATATCCTACTGGCAGGTGAAAAATCCAAAGCCAAAGACCCAAATCAATGGGACATCGTTGGTACTGCGCCGATTCATGAAATCTATGGTTGTATGCTGCGTAAGGGTGATACAGGTTTTAAACAAGTCGTCGATGATGCTATTAAAGCAACCTATGCCTCTGGTGAAATCAACAAGATGTATGAAAAATGGTTCCAGCAACCGATTCCACCAAAGAACATTAATTTGAACTTTGCCATGTCTGATCAACTCAAAGCCTTAATCAGCAATCCACATGATCGGGATCAATAATTTGTCCTTATAACCAAAATCTTATTATGGAACCGGGGAACAGTGGATGTTCTCCCGCTTCTTCTCAGGAGTTATTATGAATTATAGCTGGAACTGGGGAGTTTTGTGGCAATCTACAGGTATCGGGGATACAACCTACCTTAGCTGGATTATAACGGGTCTGGGATGGCTTGTGGTGATTGCGATTGTCGCATGGAGCATTGCCATGCTTCTCGGCAGCATCCTTGGCATTATGCGTACGCTCCCGAATAAAACCGCCAGAGCCGTTGGTACAGTCTATGTCACGCTGTTCAGGAATGTGCCTTTACTTGTTCAGTTATTTATCTGGTTTTATGTGGTTCCCAATTTTCTCCCTGCGCCCATCAAAAGCTGGTGGATGAATGATCTGGGTGCCAATACCACTGCCCTGATTTCTGCCAGTGTTGGGCTCGGACTATTCACGGCTGCACGTGTATGTGAACAGGTGCGGACAGGTATTGAAGCCTTACCCAAGGGGCAAATTAATGCAGGTTATGCCATGGGGTTTTCCACGGCACAACTCTATCGCTATATCATTCTGCCACAGTCTTTTCGCACCATTTTACCGCCGCTGAGTTCAGAGTTGACCAACTGCGTAAAAAATACCTCAGTCGCCTCTTTGGTTGGAGTAGCAGAAATTATTTCGCAGATGAAAACCATTAGTGAATATACCCAGAACACCATCGAAATTTACACCTACGTCACCATCATTTTCATTGTGATCAATGTCTGTCTTATTTTTAGTATGAACCTGCTGGAAAAACGTCTACGTATTCCTGGTTTAATATCAGGAGGAAAGTAGTATGGAATGGTTAACTTCTTTTCTTAATGATTTACAGCAGTCTGGGCCTGCGCTTTGGTATGGTTTCAGCATTACCTTAAAAGTCGTTGTTATCGCAACGATAGGCGGTATTGTGATTGGTACAATACTGGCACTGATGCGCCTCTCTTCGATCAAAATTCTGAACTGGATTGCGCAGGCTTATGTCGACCTGTTCCGCTCGATTCCCCTACTGCTGGTGTTGATGTGGTTTTACTTTGCCGTTCCGTTTCTTTATACCGCGATCACAGGTCAATACCTGACCATTGATACTGCTTTGGTTTCAAGTATCGTGGCGTTCATGCTATTTGAAGCTGCATATTTTTCTGAAATTGTACGTGCTGGTATTCAGTCGATCCCCAAAGGTCAAGCTGCTGCGGCTTCTGCATTGGGCATGAGTTATGGCCAATCCATGCGACTGATTATTCTGCCCCAGGCATTCAGAAAAATGACACCGTTACTGCTTCAGCAAACAATTATCCTGTTTCAAGATTCAACCATGGTTTATGCCATTGGTTTACTTGATTTTTTCAGAACAAATTATGTTCGTGGCGATTTAATGTCCTTACTTACCCAATATATTTTATTTGCAGGACTGGTGTACTTCACCATCAGTGCTTTAGCAACATTCACAGTGAAACGCTTACAAAGGAGGTTAAGTGTATGAACGACAATAAAGTAATGATTGACCTCCAAAATGTCAGTAAATGGTACGAACAATTTCAGGTACTAACTGAATGTACGACTCAAATCTGTCAAGGCGAAGTGGTGGTGGTCTGCGGTCCATCTGGTTCGGGAAAATCAACCCTAATTAAAACCGTGAACGGCCTAGAACCATTTCAACAAGGTAAAATCTTTGTGGATGGAGTGCCTGTTCACGAACCCAAAACCGATATGACGAAACTACGTAGCCGAGTAGGTATGGTCTTCCAACACTTTGAACTGTTTCCACACTTGAGCATTACCGAAAACCTGACTATTGCACAAATCAAGGTGCTTGGTCGTTCAGAAGCGGAAGCAAATAAGAAAGGACTAGCCTATCTGGATCGGGTTGGGTTGAGTGCCCATGCAAATAAATACCCTGCTCAGCTTTCAGGCGGGCAACAACAGCGAGTTGCAATTGCTCGTGCACTCAGTATGGACCCGATTGCGATGCTGTTTGATGAACCAACTTCTGCACTTGACCCTGAAATGATCAATGAAGTACTCGATGTGATGGTCGGACTGGCCAAAGAAGGCATGACCATGATGTGTGTAACGCATGAAATGGGCTTTGCCCGTCAGGTAGCCAATCGTATTATTTTCATGGATCAAGGAAAAATTGTAGAAGACTGCTCTAAAGATGAATTCTTTGGCACACCACGTGGCGAACGTGCCCAACAATTTCTGGATAAGATCCTACATTAAGCCAATCTTACTCACTAAAAAAAATATAGCAGCGTTTTGGCTGCTTTATTTTTTTAATAATAGAATAATTCCGCTCATGGCTGAAAATATAGCAATATGAATTTAAATATTTCATATACTTAAAATAAAATATGTTTTTTTTTGATTATCAGCTATTATTACATTTTTATGATTATTTAAGAACCAATTAAGCTTATTCACATTAAATAACACAATTTTCATCTGACCTTAATAATACGTTCTATGATTCTGAAAACACCTTTTTTCGCATTGACGAGCTTTATATTATTGATCAGCTTTTTCATCTTGTTATTCGTATTTCCTGTCGGTGGCGCAATTGACTTACATCTCATTCAGCCTTGGGTCAGCATACATGGATCGTTTCCTTATAAAAATGATTGGTTCCTCGATAAACTTAACCACACTTATGTCAAACAACTATTAACCATCGTTTATGTCTGTTTTTTCCTTTTATGGTGTGCTTCTTTTAAAGTAGAAAAACTAAAAGCTCGACGTTGGCAATATGGCTATATGTTTTGGGTCAGTATGCTCTGCACCTGTATTGTAGGACTATTCAAAGCCCACTCTTCTCATGCTTGTCCGTGGTACATGACCCATGAAACTGCAACAGGTTTTATTTGGGATTTTTCTGCTACTGCTGGACATTGTTTTCCTGGCGGACATGCCAGCACAGGTTTTGCACTGGTCACGGGTTATTTTGTCTATCGATTAGATCAAACACAGCGTGCTTGGTTTTATCTAATTGCAGCCATGATTATTGGTTTCGCCATGGGCTGGGCACAAATGATGCGCGGCGCACATTTCCTGAGTCATAACCTCTGGACCGCTTGGTTCTGCGTGGCAATTAACTTGGTCTGTTATGCATTGACTTATAAGCATCATCAAGACGTTACAAATCGCAATTCCAGTACCGTTTCCAACATCTGATGTGGTAAAGTGGACGCCCGTACTCATTGAACGAGTACGTTCGACGCTCACATTAGGATTATTTTTGCTGCCGTATGTCTGACTACCAAACGTTTTTAGAATCCACTTTAACGACTCAATCCGACTCTATTCAATCTTATGAACTAGATTCACGTAAAGTCTGGCTGAAAAAAGCATCTGAACGTCATGGATTATGGCTTTATACTCCATTGAAATGGCTAGCAAAAATATTCAATTTAGGTTCAATTACCCCTGTTCCCAACCAAGGGGGATCTGCTGCAATCCAATGTGAATTCAAGCGCATCCAACAGCTCAAAGCGTTGGGGATTTCAACCCCGAATGTGTTGGCTCTGTCTAAAAAAGGCATCTTATTGGAAGATGTTGGTTCTCAGCGCCAAAGTCCTGTTAGTCAGCTCGATCAAAAGTTAGGAAGCTTGAAAGATCATGCCGAAGAACAATTCAAACTTTTTTATAAAGCAATTCAATCGATTAGCCAATTACATCAACAACAAGGTTATTTAAGCGAAGCCTTCGCTCGGAATATTTTGGTTGATCAACAAAATCAATTCACTTTTATTGATTTTGAGACTGATCCACAAGATGTCCTTAGCCTACATGATTGTTTTGTGCGTGACTGGTTGCTATTTATTTTTTCAACCGCGTATCATTTTGAGTTTGAACAACTGGAGCAAGCCAGTCAGATACTTTACCAAGCTTTGCAAGATGAACCTCAAGTTTACAAAGATATTTGTAAAGTTGGAAAACGTTTGAACTGGGTATTGCGTTTGAATGTGAGTAAAGTGGGTAATGATGGCAAACGCATTCAAAAATGTGTGCTGTTCCTTCGTTATTTAAAAGATCAAGCCGAAGTCACGAATAGCGAATAAAAACTAGATGAGCTGCTTTCATCATTATTAATGCTGTTCATGATGTGCCATTTTTTTAGGGAGCTTGACCAATACACTCAAGCCACCCAATTCAATACTTCTCGACAAAGTTAAAATGCCACCTAAACGCTGCGTGGCTTTATCCACAATAGAGAGTCCCAACCCACTACCCACTTCTAAATGATGATGCACGCGGTAAAAACGTTTCAGCACTTTGTCGTATTGTTCAGGATCAATACCCGTACCACTGTCCTCAATTTGAATATAAGCAAAATCATCGGTATCGCTATATACTGAAATATTTATAATTCCTTGATTGGGTGTGTATTTAATTGCGTTATCAATCAAATTAAAAATAATCGAATGTACGGTTGATTCAAGACTCTGCATCTCAATTGGATCATTACGCTCAAAACCTAAATCAATCTCCTTTTGCATGGCTAAATTCACCAATTGCTCTACACAATTTAAAGCTACATCATTGAGTTTAAAATGTGTATTTGGTTCGATTAAGCTCAGCGCAACATCTTGTTTTGCCAAAGCTAAAAGTTGAGTAACCAAATGTTGAATACGGGCTAAACCCTTGCTCAGATTCTGTAAAGCTTCATGTTCAGGAAATTGGCTAATCAGGATGCGAGTTTGCAAATTCAATGCCGTCACAGGTGTTCTGAGCTCATGTGCCGCATCTGCAATGAATTGCTTCTGTTCCGTCTGCGCATGTTGAATTCGTTCAAATAAACGATTCATTTCTTCAATAGTAGGTAATAATTCTTGTGGATAATCTTTAATATCGATAGGTGATAATCCATCAGAATCACGCTGGATGAGTTCCTCTTTAAAATCATCCAAAGGTTTTAGACTTAGACGAATAATAAATGCCAAAACGATAATTGCAATTGGCAACAAGAGTATATATGGAACAAACATACTCCCCGCGAGTTCCCATGCAAAAGCATGGCGAACGTCCTCTTGCTGGCTTACTTGAATCTGATAATCTTCTAAAGGAATGACATAAACACGCCACTTACCTTGCGGTGTATTTTGGGTATAAAACCCTGCTTGCTTTACAGGAGGAACCAATAAATGTGTCTGATGCCATAAGTGACTTTGATCTTTATAAGCCCAAATATCTATGAGTAAATCTTCTTCATGATAGGTACGATGTAACTCAACCCGACTGGCAATCGGGGTCAAGGGCTTATACGTAGAACGCTCCGCCATATATTGCATTTGCGTATCTAAAATTTCATCGACTTCATGCAATGAAATCTTATATGCCGCTAAAATTAAAAAACAACCCAGCACAATACTGAAAATGGATGTTCCCCAAATCAGTCTTTTTTTGAGTGAATAATGCTTTGTTGTTTTCATCAATTTAAGCTTGCCCCAAACGATAACCTAAGCCACGAATCGTACGTATAAAGTCCTTACCAAGTTTGGCACGCAGATGATGCACATACACCTCAATCGTATTACTGGTTACTTCACTATCAAAATCGTACAACTTGTCTTCCAAATTAGCTTTTGAGAAAATCTTGTTTGGATGGGACACCATCGGAATCAGAATCGCCCATTCCCGATTAGAAAGCTCGATCTGCTGTCCCTTAAAGGTCGCTAAATGCTGTTCTACATCCAAAGTCAGCTCACCACTTTTTAACAACTGAGACTGGCTTTTTAGCTGTGCAGCTTCATTACTACCACGGCGTAACAAGGCATTAATCCGCGCAAGCAGCTCGTCAAACTCATAAGGCTTGATCAAATAATCATCTGCCCCTTGGTTTAATCCATCAACCCGATTCTGCAACTGGTCTCGAGCAGAAATAATCAGAACAGGAACAGTACTACGTTGGCGGATCTGTTTGAGTATTTGCATACCATCCATTAATGGCAGGCCCAAATCTAACAACACCAAATCAAATGATTGCTTGGTTAACAAAGCCAGCCCATCAACCCCATTATTGACCCATTCCACATCAAACTGATGATATCGCAATAAAGTCAATGTTGACTCTGCAATCATAAAATCATCTTCTATCATCAATATCTTGGTCATGATTTCATTTCACCTTATGGGTTAGCACATGTTTGCAACATGTCATCTTTAGCGTTAATTACTTTGGTTTTTATATCAAGCAAACTGAGCATGGTTGGAAATAAATTATCTTGACTGAGCTTGTTTTTACTTTGCTGAGCCAAACAACTCATTTGCTTAGCCGCTTGTTGCTGCCATGCCTGAGAAAACCACATCACCATTGGAACATGAGTTTGCTGAGAAGGTGCAATAGCATATGGTGCTCCATGCAAATACATACCGCGCTCACCTGTCGACTCGCCATGATCAGACAAATACCACAAACCCGTTTGATATTGCGTTGTGTTTTTTAGTGTTTCAATCAATGAATCTAAAACATAATCCGTATAAAGCAAAGTATTATCATAGCTGTTCACCAAAGCTTGTTGAGTACAACCTTGAATTGCATTGGTATCGCAAGTCGGCTTAAAAACACGATATTCTGGTGGTATCCGTTTATAATACGCAGGACCATGGCTGCCCATTTGATGCAAAACAACTAAGCGAGGACGTGTATCCTCTTTTGGAATCGTTGTTATATATGCTTTTAAACTGTCAATTAAAATATCATCAAGACATTCACCATCCTTACACCATTTTTTCTGAATAGGTTCAGGAATTTTATACAACTCCACACGATCGCAAGTCCCTTTACAACCTGAGTTATTATCAATCCAAGTCACTTGATAACCTGCTCGTTTCGCAATATCGAGTAGTCCTTCACGATGACTTGCTAAACGCTCATCATAATCTTCTCTTTTCATGCCCGAAAACATACACGGGACTGAAACCGCCGTAGCTGTACCACAAGAGCTCACTTGAGAGAAATTCAAAATATCTTGTTTGGATAATTTAGGATTTGTATTCTTTGCATAACCATTTAAAGAGAAATTTTCTGCACGTGCAGTTTCACCTACCACCAACACGATCAGTTTCGGTAAACCTTTCGCAGTTTGGATCACTTGGGCATCTTCGCCATAAATAACTAAAGGTAAGTTTTCTTTAGGTGCTTTCTTTTTATAATAAGAAACAAATGAGGCAATCATATTTTGAGGGGAAATCATGCCCTTCAAATCACGATTTTCACGAAATATTGCAGCAAAATCAACATAAAAAACAAATAATAAACCGCCAATCATAACTAAAGAAACAACAGAGGCAATCAACTTTGTCAATATCTGTTTAACAATAGGTTCTGATTTAATTTTAACCATCAAAATAGCAATGATTGGCAAAATAGTCATCCCTAGCGTCCATTCAACCAAATGCCAAGACCAAGTATCTTTTGCTTCTGCGATATCTGTTTGCATTAAGTTTTGAATCTGATCAGAGGTAATCCAGACCCCTAGAGAACTGACAGCATAAGATGCAAAACCACCAATAAACACCAAAACAATTGCAACGGGTTTTGCTGTCCACTTCCAGTTTAATATTTGGAAAATAAAGAAATATAAAGCAGTCACCACAGCAACAGAGGCGGCTAAAAAGAGTCCCGCCTTAATCCCTGTATAAGGTGTAAGTGTCTGCATCTTTTCATAAAATGCAAAATTTAGAAAAACCCCTAACCAAACTGCAAGTAGCACATTGAAGGCGAGTAATGAAATGGTCTTGGTTTTGAGTCTTTTTAGCAACATAAGCATCACAATCTAAAAATAAATTTCTTAGCTTTTTTAAAGATAAGAATAAAAACTTAAAAATGACTTAAACAAAACAATAGGAACCCAAAAAAGACAGGTTAAAAATTGAGTTAATTAAGAGTTGAATTAATTAAAGTATGAGTAATGTCTTTTTTTTATAAATCCGTATCGAAGCACCCCTCCATCCGCTAGCCTAGAGTTTAACGAGAATAAATATTCTATTTAAAGAAAAACAATATAAACAAAAACGCCCTTTAAGCAAACTTAAAGGGCGTTTTCAAACAAAAATAAATTAGAATTTGAATTCTAAACCTAGACCAGCAACAGGTTGCTTATCTTTTTTGCTTGCTTGTTCAAGTGTCAAATAACCAGCATAACCATAGGTTTTAACTTGTTTGTTAAAAGCATAGTCCGCACCTGCAATAATTTGTTTTGCTTTAAAATCAGCAGTATTGGTTTTAAAGCTGGTGTCATTCTGGCTATATTGACCTTTCACTGTCCAGTTTTTTGCTTGTGGGATATTATATTCCGCACCCAATAACCAGCCTTGAGTATCATCAATATTTTCTGAACCAACAGCGTTCCCTTCTGCTTTTTCAACTTCTGAAGTTTGATAGAGAGCTTTTAATGCCAAACCATCAATTGGCGTTACTTTACCAATTGCACGTAAGGTATTTGCAGCAGCAAACAATTGATCTCCTGAAATCGCTTTATCTGAGGCATTTAAAAAACCACGACCTAAAAAGTTACTTGGAATCGCTTTGTCATAACCGATACCAGCAACAAAGAGTGGATTTTCGTAAGTTACAGTTGCTGACCATGCATCACCTAAACCACGACCTGCAACTTTTGCACCACCACTGGTTGCTTTAATACCAGAAGACTCACCTGTTGCTAGTAAAGCATTAAATTTAAATGCACCATCTAGTAATTTTACTGCTGGAGATTCATAAACCACGGCATTATCAATACGGTTTTCACCCGTAAAAATACCTGTGATATCTGCTTTATTAGCAACATAGTTGTTGAAAGTATCAACCACACTTGATAATTGTTTTACAGGCGTATCATGCTTACCAATTTTCAGGGTACCTAATTGTGCATCTTTTAAACCGACAAAACGGTTACGTTGCGTCCAATCATTGCTATCGCCATCAGCACTAAAGCCCCATTCAATCGCATAAACTGCGCTTAAGCGTTCAGTCAGCTTTTCATCACCCTTTAATCCAAGGAATGAGCTGTTTGAGCTAATTTCCCAAACGTCTTTATTTGACTTTTTCGCATTTTTTTCTGGTAAATAATCAATACTAGCATCGATCTCACCATAAAATGTTGGTGCGGCAAAAGTGGTGGTTGCAAGTAAACTAAGCACTGCTGCTGTTACAATTTTGATTTTCATTGTTTACATCCTGGTTAAATTTGTAACAAATCCTACACATTAACTTTATATGACAAAACGATTAAAATCTTATTAATTTATTCCAATTTCGACTAAAGTTTAATTTTTATACATTCACTTTTTATGAGCACAAAACATTTTTATGCTTTTATTTATGAATAAATCAATTGCAATATCAATTAATTAATATCCTCCGATTAACTATTTTTTCTTATTATTTTCTATATTCAAAAAAACAAAAAAATCCGACGAATATCATCCTATTCCCTTCTAAGCCAATACTTTCTGTTTCACAAAGTATCTGCTTAATACAAAAATTGTAATAAAAGATGATCTTTATCTTGCTTTATTTTTCCAATAATAAATTGGTGCCAAACAAAGCATCGAAACGATACAAATCACGATCAAATAGCGATAGTATCCAAGCCAATCGCCAATCACGCCACTGAATAAATAGAGCAATCCGCTTATCGTTGCCATAATAGAGACTTGGAAAGTAAAGTCTGTTCCTGCAAATTTCTTACGGCTGTACTGCATGACCAGGGTCAGCATCACCACCAATAACATCGCTGAGCAGGCATCTTCGAATGCATTCACGACATAAAGCCAGATCGGTGTGATGTGATTCTGAACCTCATAGTAATAAGCGAGAACTGTATATCCTCCTAAACTGATGATTTTCAGAACTGAAAACACCAGTAAGCAATGTATTCTGGAATAATGCTTCAATAATAAGCCTGCTACAGCAGCGCCCAACAATGCAGCCACGGCACCCAACATGGTAATAAACACACCAATCTGAGTGAAGTCCAGTCCCATATCGACCATTAAAGGTTTTAATAATGGACCAGCGAGGCCATCAGCCACTTTAAAACTGATCAGCACCAACAACCATGC
Source organism: Acinetobacter sp. ANC 3929 (assembly GCF_000369405.1). Lineage (GTDB taxonomy): Bacteria > Pseudomonadota > Gammaproteobacteria > Pseudomonadales > Moraxellaceae > Acinetobacter. The sequence goes on along the minus strand of NZ_KB849999.1, from coordinate 289,084 downwards.
TTTTAGTTCTTTGGAGGATTGAAAATAATTTAAATAGGTCTTCACCGCGTGTATAAATGATTGTGAAGCAACTCTATCAGGTGTGGTTTTGCTTTGGTGTTGTGGTTCTCGGTAGCATAAAACAGGCAATGTATTTAAAAAAACTAAAACAGCTAAAGCCAGAAATGTATTTTGCCAATGCAGCCAGTCCAAGCACCAGAGTACAGCTCCGCCCCCAACAATAAAGCCTAACCGAGATCCAATCACTTGAAAGGTATTGCCCCAATGCTGTTGATCACCTTTGAGTAGATTCACCGCCAAGCCATCAGTTGCAATGTCTTGGGTTGCTCCAGTTAAATTCATCAAAAGTAGCAACACAAAGAAAATCAGCAGATAACTCGGTTGATCCAAAGCATGAATAGGAAAAAATGATAGGACAATCAAAATAACAACGCTGCAAAGTTGCGTTGGAATGATCCAGCTACGGTAATGCCCTAACTTTGATACAGCAAAACGATCCACATAAGCTGCCCAAAAAATCTTAATCGACCAAGGCAACATCAATAAGCCGAAACCGCCGATATGCGCCAAAGATACGCCTTGCGCTCTTAAGATCACGGGTAAAGCATGGGTCATAAATCCCACAGGTAAACCCTGAGCCCAATATAAAGAAAACAATAAAATGTAAACCTGTCTAAGATTAGTCATTTTTGCGTTTTCCATGGCGATACGATGAAGTCGCTCAAGTATCTAATCCTTTCATCTTCATGGCAATAAAATCTTATTTTTTGCCAATGCAGTACCCGTAATGAGCGTTTAACATGATTATAGTTGTCATTACATATCGTGATTTATGCCACAACATTTTCCTGATTTACCTCCGCTGGTTCCACAACGCGGGACCGCTTATAGCCGTGCACTGTGTAAAAAGATTTTTCTTGGGCAAGGCTGGACGGTCGTTGGTGAAATACCAAACTTACCCAAAGCTGTTGCAATTATCTCCCCGCATACCTCTAATATTGATGGTTGGTATGGCTTTCTTGCCATTGGTGGTTTGGGTTTAAAAATTACCGTGTTAGGCAAAGATACTTTGTTTAAACCGCCATTTAAGCCTTTTTTAGATTGGGCAGGATTGATTCCTGTTCATCGGGATAGTGCCCATGGTTTAACTGAGCAAGTGGTTGCTACGATTCATCAGCATGATAAAATCTGGATTGGCATGGCCCCAGAAGGTACGCGCAAAAAAGCCGAAAAAATGAAGAGTGGCTTTTATCATATCGCGCATGCCGCTGGGATTCCCATTGTGATGTTTGCCTTTGATTACGATCATAAAACCATTTACTGCTTAGGTGCTTTTACTCCGACAGGTCACTATCAACAAGACCTAGAGCAAATCATGCAATGCTATGTGGGACACTTCTCACCAAAGAATCCAGATTGGCTGGCTGAACCCTTACAAAAACTTGTGAAAAAAAACTAGAAAGTTGAAGGCAAATCTGCTCTGATGTGCCCATCTTTTTGTACATTTTATCTGCACCTGATATGAAAATTGCTCGACTGTCTTGCCTAGCTATTCTTAGCTTGGCTTTATTTGGTTGTGATCAAACAGCAAAGAAAGCCCCCTCCACAACGGCAATTAAAGCCCGTGAACCCGTGATTGCACTAGCCTTAGGCGGTGGCGGTGCCAAGGGCTTCGCGCATATTGGTGTGATCAAAGTTTTAGAATCTCATGGCATTAAAGCCAAAATTGTGACAGGTACCAGTGCAGGTAGCTTCGTGGGCAGCATTTACGCCAGCGGTCAAACACCTTATCAAATGCAAAATCTAGCTTTAAAACTGCAAGAATCTGATTTGCGTGATCTAACCCTCAATAGCCAAGGAATTATCCTCGGTCAAAAACTACAAAACTATGTGAATACACAAGTCGGCAATAAACCGATCGAGCAATTCCCGATTCGTTTTGCTGCGGTCGCAACGCGCTTAGACAGTGGGAAAAAAGCAGAGTTTATCAAAGGCAATGCAGGCCAAGCGGTACGTGCGTCCTGTAGTATTCCAAACGTGTTTGTCCCTGCTGTGATTGGCAATACCAAATATGTAGATGGTGGCTTAGTCAGCCCAATTCCCGTCAAAACAGCCAAAGATATGGGGGCAGATATTGTGATTGCTGTCGATATTTCTGCTCGTCCAGTCGGTGGTAAACCCCTCAGTATGTGGGGCCTATTAGATCAGACCATTAATATTATGGGGCAACAAAGTATCAATGAGGAGCTTAATCAAGCCACTGTCGTGATTCAACCTAAAGTTGGTCATCTCGGCGCACTTGATCTTAAATCAAGTAATGAAGCAATTTTGGAAGGTGAAAAAGCTGCTCAAGCTAAGATCACTGCTATTCGAAATGCGATTACTACATTTAAAAACTCTCCCGCTGCCCTTAAGCCCGCGCCAAAATCTAAATTCTAAAAATCCTCTTCAAGGGCTGTTGATCTACAGAACGACTTACAATCTAAGCACGATTTCTCGTGACCATCAGCCCCAAATTCTAAAAAAACAATCTTTGTATATTCATAAAGATAATGATCTGCTAGAGTGCTAAAGGTGAATGTTTTTTCACCTCCACTCCGTTTAATGATGCGAGCAAATCTATGGAATTTGTAGTTGAACCTTGGCACTGGTTTGTATTAGGGATTTTACTGATTCTTTCAGAGTTAATTTTGCCTGCTTTTGCTGCATTATGGTTTGGCATAGCAGCAGTCATGGTCTGTATTTTACTGTGGCTTTTCCCGATGATGGGCTTTACGACCCAAGTGATTACTTGGGGAATTTTATCTATTTTATGCACGATTCTTTGGTTCAAATTTATCAAACCTCTCTCCATCGATAAAACCAAAGCAGGACTTCCTCGTGAAGCAACCATTGGTCAAGTCGGTATGGTCATCCAAACTGGGCTTGAACATGGACAAATTATTGTGCGCTTTCCGATGCCTGTTTTAGGTAATGATGAATGGAATTGTCGCTGCACTGTACCCGTACAAGTTGGCGATCGCGTTCGAGTTATTGATATTTTGGGTAATGATTTAGTCGTTCAACCGCATAGCACGTCATAAACACAAAAGAGGGTTTTCAATGTCTGTCGGTACTATTGTTGTTTTAGCGCTTTTAGCCTTTATTGCTATAACCATTTTTAAAGGGGTTCGTATTGTTCCCCAAGGTTATAAATGGATTGTTCAACGTTTAGGTAAATATCATACCACGTTGAATCCTGGTCTCAATTTCGTTATTCCTTATGTAGACGAGGTTGCTTATAAAATTACCACCAAAGATATTGTTTTAGATATTCCTTCACAAGAAGTAATTACCCGAGACAATGCCGTACTGGTGATGAATGCCGTAGCTTATATCAACCTGACAACACCAGAAAAAGCGGTGTACGGGATTGAAAACTATACGTGGGCAATTCAAAACCTTGTTCAAACCTCACTCCGTTCAATTGTGGGTGAAATGGACTTGGATGATGCATTATCTTCACGTGATCATATTAAAGCGAAATTGAAAGCTGCCATTTCTGATGATATTTCAGATTGGGGGATTACGCTTAAAACAGTTGAAATCCAAGATATTCAACCATCTCATACCATGCAAGCAGCAATGGAGGCTCAAGCTGCTGCTGAACGTCAACGTCGTGCGACTGTGACTAAAGCGGATGGTGAGAAACAAGCTGCAATTTTAGAAGCGGATGGTCGTTTAGAAGCTTCTCGTCGTGATGCAGAAGCACAGGTTGTACTTGCTGAGTCATCACAACGTGCGATTGAAATGGTCACTACTGCGGTAGGCGATAAAGAAATTCCTGTTGCTTACTTACTTGGTGAGCAGTACGTAAAAGCGATGCAGGATCTTTCTAAATCAAGCAATGCAAAAACTGTGGTACTTCCAGCCGATGTACTGAATGCTATTCGTGGAATTATGGGCAAACATTAAACCCATTTTCAAATCAAAATAAAGCAGCGTTATCGCTGCTTTATTTTTTTATGCATTCTGAATCAGTTTTCGATCTTTAACGGGCAATTTCCCCACCACCAAATCATAAGAATCTTTAATCAGGTCTTGCAGCAAATCAGCGGTAATCTCTGGGCCACTTGCAATCGAAATCCAGTGTTTCTTATTCATATGGTAACCTGCCGAAATTGAAGAATACAGTTCCTGATATTCCAAACTTTTCTCAGGCTTACATTTAATCGTCACCAGCAGCTTACCTGAATAAGCACCAATCAACATGAATACCTTGTCAAAGACCTTAAAAACCTCACAGTCTGGACCAAAAGGTTGTGACTGGATAGAAAAAGCCAGTTGTTGACCGTATTCAAGCGCACATTGTTCTAGTTGATCATCATTCATAAAGTGCTGCCCTATTGTTATCTATATAGATCATTTATTTATCTTAGATTCGCTTTTATCTTAAAACAATAATTTATAAACCACTTAAATCCATTCTATTGCTCATATTCAGGTGTACACCTCCCCAAAAAAATAAAGACCATACAAAGATGGTCTTTTATAACACTTAATAAGAATTGATTAAAGTTAACGAAATATCAACTTTTACGTGCCAACAAAAATTGCGAGATTGCCACCAGCTCTTTGGCATCATCACCAAAATACGCCAAGGCTTCAAAGGCTTGATCATGTAAAGTTTGTGCATAAGCTTGTGCTTGCGCTAAGCCCATCAACGATGGATAAGTCGATTTCTGAACTTGTTGATCTTTACCAGCAGTCTTGCCTAAAGTTTCAGTACTCGCAGTCACATCCAAAATATCATCCTGCACTTGGAAGGCTAAACCAATCGTTTGTCCAAATTGGCGTAATTTTGGAATTGCCTGATCAGTTCCATTAAAAATGGTCACCGCACCCATCATAATCGCCGCTTGAATCAAAGCACCTGTTTTATTGCGGTGAATATTTTCCAATTCAGCTTGATCAACTTGCTTTCCTTCCCCTTCAGCCTGTAAATCCAATACCTGACCGCAAACCATTCTTGAACTTGCTGTTGCTAAGATTTGTACTTGTTTTAAGACAATAGCTGCTTCCGTACCTTGGCCCTGTTCATCAAACAAACGGCTGCCCAAAATTTCAAAGGCCATCGACTGTAAAATATCACCAGCCAATAAAGCAGTATCTTCACCAAATGCCACATGACAAGTCGGTTGCCCACGACGCAGTAAATCATTATCCATACAAGGCAAATCATCATGTGCCAACGAATAGCAATGAATCAATTCAACGGCAACCGCCGCGCGTCGTGCCGCTGCAAAGTTATGATTGGCTTGCAGTGAAGCTGCTGCATAACACAAAGCTGGGCGAACACGTTTCCCCCCCAACATCACCGTATGGTGAACGGCAGCTTTTAAAGGTTCTGGAATTGAAAATGCAGCCAATGCTGTCAATAAATCCTGTTGAATACGTTGTTGAGCTTGTTTTAGGACATCCGCATTAACTTGAGAAATAGATGACACAGTTGTTGCCTCAGGAAATCTGAATGGAAGAGTAAAATGACAAGACTTGTCAGAATGGCAACATCATAACATTATTTATCTCATGAAATTGTGTTTGTATTTTTAATAGATTCAAAATAATAAAGCCTTCAAATGAAGGCTTTAGGCATAAATTAAAAACAAAATAAATTAGAAGGCATCGCCCGGTACACGAACCCAACCTTCCATCAATACACGTGCACTACGGCTCATGATGGCTTTTTTTACAGACCATTTACCATCAATCAACTCTGCTTGAGCACCAACACGTAAGGTTCCAGAAGGATGACCGAAACGTACCGCTTCACGCTCACCACCACCCGCGGCTAAATTTACCAAGGTCCCCGGAATGGCTGCTGCTGTACCAATCGCAACCGCTGCAGTTCCCATCATGGCATGATGCAATTTACCCATCGACAACGCACGCACCAATAAATCCACGTCAGTCGCTTCAACTGTTTTACCACTCGATGAGCTATAACGCTTTGGCTGTGATACAAAAGCAATTTTAGGCGTATGCTGACGTGCAGCAGCTTCTGAAATATCTTTAATCAAACCCATGTGTACTGCGCCATAAGCACGGATTTTTTCAAACCGCGCTAAAGCAGCCGCATCACCATTAATCTGATCTTGTAATTCTGTCCCTTGATAACCAATGTCTTCAGCATTTAAGAAAATGGTTGGAATACCTGCATTGATAAATGTTGCCTGAAAAGTCCCCACCTCAGGAACAACCAACTGATCCACAACATTTCCTGTCGGGAACATATCGCCCCCTTCTTCGCCATCATCAGCAGGGTCTAAAAATTCAATTTGTACTTCAGCAGCGGGAAAGGTCACGCCATCCAGTTCAAAATCACCTGTTTCCTGAACTTGACCGTTGGTCACAGGAACATGTGCAATAATCGTTTTTGCAATATTTTTCTGCCAAATCCGTACTGTACAAATCCCATTTTCAGGAATATGCGCTGCATCCACCAAACCATTTGAAATCGCAAATGAACCCACTGCCGCAGTTAGATTGCCACAGTTACCACTCCAGTCGACAAATGGTTGATCAATCGAAACTTGACCAAATAGATAATCAACATCGTGTTCTGGCTGTGAACTTTTTGCCAAAATCACGGTTTTACTGGTACTTGAAGTTGCAGCACCCATTCCATCAATCTGCTTACCATAAGGATCTGGACTACCAATCACACGCAGAAGAAGTTGATCACGTGCTTTGCCTGCTACTTGTGCCGCTTCGGGTAAATCATCCAGTTTGAAAAATACACCTTTACTTGTGCCACCACGCATATAGGTTGCTGGGACTTTAATTTGCGGTACTGAGCTCATGTCAATGTCTTCCTTTTATCATGTTCTTGATGCAGATAAATTTTGAATTTAAAGGTACTGTACTGCCATCAAAAATACCATACGACCAATTGTTTTGGGATTGGTCGTAATGCCTGGAATCTGTGCATTTTAGTGAGTAGATTTCAAGGCTTTCATCATGGTAGAAATAATGATCCATCCGTCGGGAAAAGCAGGGACATTTTCCAACTGTATAAAATTACAGCATATTTCATTTTAATATTCATATAAATATAAGATTTTAAATAACTTTTAAAAACAACTTTCCAGTCATAGCATCGCTGTACTTTTACTAGGCGAAAATCTTTCAATCTATTAGAATAATCCAGTTAATTCCTCGTCGAGCTCAGTCCTTTGAACAACGATTCTTCTCAACTTCAGCGTGGACTAAAAAACCGCCATATCCAACTCATCGCGATGGGTGGAGCAATTGGTACGGGCTTATTTTTAGGTTCTGCGCAAATTATTCAGTCTGCTGGACCATCTATTATTTTGGGGTATGCAATTGGCGGCTTGATTGTTTTTCTCATCATGCGTCATTTAGGTGAAATGATTGTCGAAGAGCCTGTTGCAGGTTCATTTAGTCATTTTGCTTATAAGTATTGGGGTAAATTTCCAGGCTTTATCACAGGCTGGAACTATTGGGTGCTCTATATCCTCGTAGCAATGACTGAGTTAACGGCGGTAGGTAAATATATTAATTACTGGTGGCCTCAAATCCCCGCTTGGCAGTCTGTATTATTTTTCTTTGTCGTGATTACAGCAGTCAACCTGACCAATGTTAAATTCTATGGTGAGTCAGAGTTCTGGTTAGCGATCATCAAGGTCACTGCCGTGGTTGCCATGATCTTGTTTGGTTTATTCCTGCTCTTCACTGCGGATGCAAACTCAACCGCTTCATTTAGCAACCTCTGGTCACATGGCGGCTTTTTTCCGCATGGCTTTGATGGCCTGTTTTATATGTTGGCTTTCTTGATGTTTGCTTTTGGTGGCATCGAACTGATTGGTATGGCCGCAGCAGAAGCCAAGGATCCAAAGACAACTATTCCTAAAGCGATTAACCAAGTCGTTATTCGTATTCTGGTTTTCTACGTGGGCTCACTGACCATTCTATTGTCGCTGGTGCCTTGGAACCAACTGGACCTAGGTGGCTTAGATAAAAGTCCATTCGTGATGATTTTCAGTCAAATGGGCATTGCTTGGGCAGCACATCTACTTAACTTTATTATCCTGACGGCAGCATTATCAGTTTATAACAGTGGTATGTATGCCAACAGCCGTATGGTGTTCGGTCTAGCGCAACAAGGTAATGCACCGAAAGTATTTACCAAAACCAATAAACAAGGTGTCCCTGTTCCAGCGGTACTCCTCTCAGCATTCCTGATTTTTGGTTGTGTATTACTCAACTACTTTGTGCCTGAAGATGCCTTAGGTCATTTGATGTATGTCGTTGTTGGGGCTCTGGTTTTAAACTGGGCCATGATCAGCTTGACCCATTTGAAATATAGAAGTCATATCAAAAAAGCTCAAATTAAAACCTCTTATCCAGCATTATGGTCTCCATTCAGCAACTATTTAGTCTTAGCATTCATTGCTGTTGTACTCTATATCATGTGGCAACAAGGCTTTAAAGAATCTGTACTGATGATTCCGATTTGGATCGTAGGCATGTTTATTTTCTATAAAATTTTAAATCGCAAAACTGAACATTAACAGTTGATCGGTTTGATAAAAAAGTGATTGCTTTGGCAATCACTTTTTTGTTTTAGCAATCAAAAATTTTAGTTTTGATGGCTAAAACATTTCAGGAGATTAAAAAATTTAACTTTAAATATCTGTTAAAAAAACTAAACAGTATGTTCTGTATATTGGTTGCTATTATCCCCCTATAAAAATTAAGAGGGTAAAATTATTTATGGCAACATCTTATATAACGATTGGTTGCCCTACTACTGGTGGGGGCAAAGTACTGACTGGAAACAGCCTTTTTCAGATTGAAGGTGTCCCAATAGCCTGTACTGGCGATCAAGCAACCTGCCCTAAACATAAAGTTCTTGCGACCATCATTACTGGCGATCCTCACATGAATATTTTTGGCAAACTAGCCGCACGTGTGGGGGACAGTTTATCTTGTGGTTGTAAACTATTGCCAAAGCAAAATCTCGTTGTTCAAGATAATGGTGCTTCAGTTAGATCTATCACATCAAAAAACACTAGATCATTAATCACAGAGTCACAAACAAATAATTTTTATGAAGACAAAGGAAAATACGAAAATTACTATATTGAACGTCAAAAAACTGAATATATTAAATTTAAGACTTTCGTAACGCCTTATGATGAAGACCGAAAAAGCGCCAAGGGCGTTATGTCTCAAGTACTTTCAGGTACAGCAGATTTTGTTTTAGACTATGATTTAACTGGAAAGAAACTGTTTATAAGTGTTTCTATGATTCCACCACGTTTAAAAAATGACGCAACAATTTTTCCTTTTGGAACTATTAATCTTTATCACGAAGGACAGAAAATTAATCAATCGACATTAAAAGTTGGTGGAGGTTTTTGGGATACATCAAGAGATAAACAGCCAGTAGGATCATGCACAATTGAATTACCCGAACCTAACCTACAAACTATCACAGTTGAATTGACGGCTGGCTACAGAGCAAAATTTGACGTTGGCCTCATTATTCCCATGCCACCAACTACTACTTTTAAATTTGATCTAAATTCAGCAACTAGGCGAGTAAAATGATTAAAAAGTTTACATTTCCAATATTAATATTCTGTTCTTTTGCCCTGTTAGCATGTAATAACTCAGCAAATAGTATTGAGCCTTCAACTGTCTCAAGTAAAAAAGACAATTTAGAAGTACATGAAAAACTAAATGCCAAAGATCAAGAAATTGTAAATGAGTACAATCAGGCAACTGATCTTATTACAACGGGTGATGTAGCAGGGTTTCATAATCAGATCAAAGCACTTATACCCCAAATTAAGACTATCTCAGATGATAAGCAGCGCAATTTAATTTTAATGAATGTTTATACTCAGTTGGAAATGAATCAAGATGCCTTTGATCTTAATGAAAAGCTATTACAAAAGAATCCATCATCGGATAAGCAAGAATTTCAGTGCTTCCTTTTAAAGCAACTCAATAAAAAAGAAGATCTACCTACATGTTATGAAACTGCGGCAGGATTATTAAAAAAAGAGCTTAGCCATCCTGAAGCCAAAAAAAATCCAGACTATCCATATTCACAATGGTCATATTACTTCTACATGTATCAAGCAGGCCATCCTGAATACAAAGAGAAAATGCTAAATCTCATCCAATCTACATCGGATACTAAAATTAAATCTAATTTACAAACCGCATTTGATGATGAGATCCTAAATAAATAAGGCGTAAAAAATACCAACTCTTCAGAATTGGTATTTTCTCTTTAACAGCTGATCGGTTTCATTAAAAAGTGATTGCTTCTGCAATCACTTTTTTGTTTATAATCATAAAATTATGCGCTTATAGCTTAACTGGATAGAGCAGTTGCCTCCTAAGCGACCGACGTGGGTTCGAGTCCCGCTGAGCGCATGCTCTCTTAGATCTTTTATATTTAAACTAAAAGAAAATTAAATATCCCAGTTCTTTTCGATGGCGGTAATTTGGCTATATACACTTTGGTACTCTGCCTGTTTCACCGTACACCAAAGCTCAACAAAGGCTTCGCCTAGATATTCAGTTAAATATTTATTAGCTTTCAATAAGCTCAGTGCTTGAATTTGCTCAGTTGGCAATAACACATGCTCACTTTTCAGTTTTAATTGATGTGCTTGCTTAGGCAGTGTTAACTGGTGGGTCAAACCATGCAAAGCACCTATCAAAATTGTAGTTACCGCCAAATAAGGATTACAGTCTGCTCCTGCTACGCGATATTCCAAACGCTGATTTTCTTGATCTGAGCATGGAATACGAATCGCAACATTCCGATTATTCAGCCCCCAATTGGCTTCGAGTGGTACATGATTACCCAACTTAAAGCGACGGAAAGAGTTTAGGTTTGGTGCTAAAATTGCCATCGAATCTGGCATCAATAACAATAATCCACTTACTGCTTTTAATAATCCATCAGCTATATTGCCTTCTAATGAGCTAAAAATATTTTTCTGATTCTGATCTAAAATGCTCATATGAAAATGCATGCCACTACCCGCTTTATGCATATCAGGCTTAGCAAGGAAGTTCGCACGTAGACCATGCTTATTCGCAATCTGTTTGATGGTTCTCTTCAACAACATAATCTGGTCACACAAAATCAAAAGATCAGTTGTATGTTGCAGATTAATCTCATATTGCCCCGATGACGACTCAGAAACGATGCCTGTAATCTGAATGTTCTGTAATTTTGCAACCGATTCAATCTCATTCAGAATATTTTGATAATGGTCAGAAGTATTAATGTCAAAGCATTGCGTTACCGTTTCTTCAACTTCTCTGGCGGTGCTTAAAGGATGTAAATAAAACTCTATTTCTGCTGCAATACAAGGATAATAATTTTTTTCATGCAGTTGATACAGGATCTTTTTCAGCACATTCCGAGGTTCGTATATACAATCTTTTCCATGATCATCTTTCATACTGAGAAGCACCTGTGCATTATGCTCAGGGTCGGTGGGATGAGGTTGTAGAGACCCTAAAATAGGTTCACACAAATGATCCGGCTCTCCGATATATTTTCCCAATCCAGTCTCTTCAATCACCTTCCCATCTAAGCTCATAGCGTAAATTGACAAAGGGAAATAACAGCCTTTGGTCAGATTTCTTAGACACCCGATATCAATTCTTTTGCCTCGCAAGTGCCCATTCAAATCACATAAGTACACATCGACATGTTGAGTATTTGGATACTGTTGTAAATAGGCCTCAACTTCTTCTATAAATCGTTGTTTTTGCGTATGACCATCAACATCATTTTTCGAGGCTGTGGTATGAATATACGTTTTAAATGTAAATGGACGGTTGATCTCAACAAGTACAGCACTCATAGCTGAAAACTCTAGTTATTCGATAGATTCAGCTTAGAACAAGCCTCGATATAAGTAACGTAAACAGTGCGTAAACTACTTGTGGTACTAGATAAATTTTTCATAAAAAAGAGCAATAAAAAACGGAGTTAGACTCCGTTTTTAAAACAATAAATCAATTTATTCTTGATGCTTAGTCGAGAACCCTAACAGACTTTAATCGTCTTAATCTTACAGCCAATTCTTTCAATGCATAATTGATCGAAACAACTAGTAGGAAACCAATCACAAACGAACCAATCACATCAAAGGGGTGATGTGTGCTGAGAAAACAGGAGGTTTTAACTTGGTAAACTATAGACACTCATCAGGAGTTTACCATGAGCAAGAAACAGAAGACTTACACCGCAGAATTTAAAGTTGAAGCAATAAAATTGATTGAAGCCAATCAAGGCAATGTATCGGAAACAGCCAGACAACTTGGCATTTCAATGCAAACTCTTTCAAATTGGAATAATAAAGCAAAGACTGGCACCTTAGCAGGCACTAAACAATATTCACCTGATCTAAATGCCTTACTCGAAGAAAATAAAAAGCTCAAACAACAGCTCAAAACAGCTGAAATGGAACGTGAATTTCTAAAAAAGGCAGCAGCGTACTTTGCGAAAGAAAGTCAGTAAGGTACGCCTATATGAAACAGCAAAGACATTTATTCCCGATTAGCTTTATGGCTAGATTACTTCACGTTTCAGTGTCACGATTTTATGATTGGCTAAAACGAGGCATGAATAAAAGATTGGTTCAGCGAAATCAACAGACAATTTTGGTCAAAATAGCTCATGAGGAAACTAAACAAAGCTATGGCTATATTCGATTAACTAAGCATTTACAAGCGCAAGGTATCAAAATCAGTACGTATGCTGTACGTCAAATAAAAAAGCTCAACCAGCTGTATTGTAAGCGTCATAAGCGTTTCAAAAGAACTACGAAGAGTGATCATAATCGAGCGATCTACGCAAATTTACTAGAGCAACAGTTTTCAATGACTAAGCCCAATCTTGCATGGTCAAGCGATATTACATACATTTGGACTGCTGAAGGTTGGTTATACTTGGCAGCAGTAAAAGACCTGTACACGAAACAAGTGGTTGGCTATAGCTTAAATGAGCGTATGACCGCACAACTTGTTTGCAATGCACTGACTATGGCGATTCGTAATCAAAAACCAACGAAAGGCTTAATTGTTCATTCGGACAGAGGCAGCCAATATTGCAGCCATGAATATCGAAAGATACTGGAAAAATGTGATTTTCAAGGTTCAATGAGCAAACGTGGGGACTGTTACGATAATGCACCGATTGAAAGTTTCTGGGGCATACTCAAGAATGAATTAGTGCATCATTGCAACTATAAAACCAGAGATGAAGCTAAAGCAGATATTACAAAATACATTGTGTTATTTTATAATCAGCGAAGAATTCAAAAGAGTTTGGATTTTAAAACGCCAAATCAAATAGCAGAGAACTTTTATCGGTTAGCTGCCTAGCATATCCCAAGTGAAAGTCTCCTGCTAATTCAGCACATATCAGGGAAATGTACTCCAACAAAAACCCGTGATAAACCAACAATCACACTCAAGATCAACCCAATGATCCCAATCTTTTTGAAACCTGCCAATAAATATGAAAATGCAATAATAACAATGGTTAGCGTATGTTGACTTGGGAAGGATGAACTTGAACCGTGGCCAATCAATTTATGACCTAAATCAATCTGAAATGGGCGTGGATGATGATAAAAAAACTCAATGATGTCGCTGAGCAGTAAAGAAAACAGGACGATCACCAATGTTTTTGCGAACAGCAGGTTATAGATTTTCCATTGTGTCACTAACAAAAATACAAGAAAACTGATAAATACAGTATTGAGATCTTCAGCTAGAAAAATCGCGACTTTGTCTAAAACTGCCTGTTCCCTTGCAAAAGAATTTATACTATTAAACAAAGCGATATTTAATTCTTTAAAAATCATTTCCTTTTCTATCCACACTATCCATGAAGATCAATGCGCTCAATATACAGGATAATAATGAAGAAATTATTAATAATTTTTATATTTTATTATTCACATATTATAAAAGGAATTAAGTCAAGTATTGCTCAATTGGTTAACAAAATCCATCAACTAAACTCATCAATAAATAGAATAAACTTATCCTATTTATTGATGTTAATTGGCGGAAATTTAGAACTTAAATTCTAAACCTGTACCCGCAATCGGTTGTTTATCTTTGGCACTTGCTTGCTCAAAAGTTGAATAACCTGCGTAACCATAAACTTTTGCTTGCTTAGTAAATGAGTAGTCTGCACCTAACAAAAGTTGCTTGGCATCAAAATCGGACTCATTGCTTTTAAAGCTGGTGCTATTTTGGCTATATTGCGCTTTTAGCGTCCATTTTGATTGATTCGGTAACTTGTATTCAGCACCAATGAGCCAGCCTTGCGAATCATCAATATTGATCGCAGCGTCATCATTTCCTTTTTTATCAGCAACCTTAGAGGTCTGATATAACGTTTTTAATGCCAGTCCTTCAATTGGCATCAAGCGACCAATCACACGCACGGTATTCGCAGCAGCAAACACTTCATCCACTTGCGTTTCGGTATCGGTAGAATTCAATAATCCATGCCCCAAGAAGTCACTTGGAATCGCTTTATCGTAGCCCAAACCAACTAAAAATAATGGATGACTATAACTGAGCGATGCAGACCATGCATCACCTAAGCCACGTCCTGCGGTGTTAACTCCACCGCGTTTATCATCTTCAATCCCTCGGCTTTCCCCTGTTGCAAGCAAGACACTTGCTTCCAAATTACCGCCATTCAACGCAATTTCAGGAGAATCATATACCACCGCATTATTCACACGGTTTTCACCCGTCATAATGCCCGTGATATCTGCTTTATTACTAATATAGTTATTAAAACTATCAACAGGACTCGATAAATCTTTTAGCGGTGTATTATGTTTACCAATTTTGACTGTACCAAAACGATCATCTTTTAATCCGACAAAACGATTACGTTGCGACCAATCCGTTTTGTCGCCATCTGCATAAAATGCCCATTCTGCTAAATAAACCGCACTCAAATTTTCGGTTAATTTTTCTTCACCTTTAATCCCAACAAATGAACTATTACTATTTATTTTCCATACATCACGGTCTGATGAATTGGCATTTACTTCTGGTAAATAATCTAAACTTGCGTCAATTTCTCCATATAATTTTGGTGCTGCAAATGCAGAACTGGTTGCAATACTTATGATTGTCGCAAGCGCAAGTTTCATCTTCATTTTTATTTCCTAACCATCTAAAAAAGTGTAAAAAAGTCTCTATTTCGCTGTATTTCAAGCAAAATTTTAAATTAAGTGGGAATGCGTAAATAAGTATGCTTTTATATTCTCATGAATATAAAAGCATTATAACAAATTGATTTACATATTATAAAATGGAAATACACCAAATATTAAGGCACTGCCCATCAACACGCAGCAAGTAATAAATGCCCATTTCAACGTGAATTTCTGATGATCACCCATTTCTACAGCAGCCAGACCACATAACAAATAAGTTGAAGGAACTAAAGGTGATAACAAGTGAATCGGCTGCCCAATAATCGAAGCACGTGCAATTTCAACAGGTGAAATTCCATAATGCGATGCAGCTTCCGCAAGAATCGGTAAAACACCAAAATAAAAGGCATCATTAGACATAAAGAAGGTCAAAGGCATACTTAAGACACCAGTAATTGGTGCCAAATAAGGTCCCATGCTGGGTGGGATCACAGCCACGAAACCTTTAGACATCGCTTCAACCATGCCTGTTCCAGATAGAATCCCGGTAAAAACACCTGCAGCAAAGATCACACCGACGACTGCGAGTACGCTATCTGCATGCATGGCAATACGTTTTTTCTGCATGTTGACGCATGGATAGTTCACGACTAAAGCAATACAGAAACCCAGCATGAACAGGATCGACATTGGTAAAATCCCTTTTACCAAAGAAGCCATTAAGACTAAGGTCAAGATACCGTTAAACCAGCGTAAATGTGGACGTTGTGCTTCAGGATCTTTTGAAATAGAGATGTCATCCGCATGGCTAATATCGACCAGTTCAATCACGCCTAAACGTTTGCGTTCATACATGCCATACAGATAGGCCAAGAAGAATAACCAAGCAGCCGCAATCATCATCGATGGGATCATTGGAATGAAGACTTCACTGGCATCGACCTGAAGTGCACTTGCAGCACGTGCTGTTGGTCCACCCCACGGTGTCAAATTCATGACCCCACTACAAAGCAGCATCAAGCAGGTCATGATCAATGGATTCATACCAACACGTTTATACAGTGGCATCATTGCTGCCACACAAATCATATACGTGGTTGAACCATCACCATCTAAAGAAACCAATAATGTTAGAAAAACAGTACCTAAAGTGATTTTTAATGGATCGCCTTTTACTTTCTTTAAAATCCATCTTACCGAGGGGTCAAATAGCCCCGAATCAATCATTAATGCAAAATATAAAATAGCGAAAAGAAGCATTACGCCTGTTGGTGCTAACTTTTTAATCCCCTCTAACATGGTATTGCCAAGTTCGGCCAATTGAATATGGCTTAAGCTCTCAAAATAAAAACCTAAGCCCCAAGCGATAATAGCGAATATGAATGGGATTAAAATTAATGCAACTAATGCACTGAGACGTTTTGACATGATCAAATACATAAAGCACATGATCATGCTGATACCTAAAAAAGTCAGCATTTAAAGCAATCCTTAGCATAATAAGTTTTTTTAATGGGTAGACCTACCCTAATCCAGCACAGATTCTATGCGATTTAACTTTGGTCAATTCATTTAATTTAGTTATATGTCTAAAGCACCCATTCACATGAAAAATACCTTAAAAGTATGCAAATATACTTTCAATATAAGATTATGATTTATAATTAATTTTATTTTTAATATATATACCATTCAATCAAAATCAGCTTTTTTAATGAACTATATTCAAGAAAAGAATGTCATATTATGGTGCATTTTTTGATTAAAATTTAACAAACATAAGGGAATGATAATCAAAATAAATCGCATTTATTTATCAGGCAACCAAGCTGATTAAAATCCAAGCGAAAATAGCATTATTCGAAATTACGAAAAAATTATAACAACAATGCTTTTTATTTCATATTAAAAATAAAATAAAAAACTCATATCTTGAGAATAATAGCACTGGTTAAAACTAAATACGGTTAGTTTGATACACTCGATATTCATTTGGTGAAATCCCCACCCAATTTCGATACGCTTTCCTAAAATTCGAGGTATCAGAAAAACCTAATCTTGCTGCAATTTCATCAATACTTAATGTTGTAGCAGCTAAATACTCATCAGCAAGTCGCCTTCTGGTACTATCTAGAATGTCCTGATAACTGACCTCAATATCAGCTAAACGACGATAGAGTGTTCTTTTAGATAAATGCAATTGATCTGCCATCTGTTGTGCTGTAGGAAAGCTGCCTACTGCATCTAACAATAGCAGCCGAATACTACGAACCAATTCGGGTTCTTCATGCTCATCTGTACCTAACATTCGCTCACAGAATGACTGACACATATCCGCCGTAATCGGATTGGCATTTGGGCAAGGCTTGTCTAGCCAGTCAAGATCAAAATGCCACTGCATTACCTCTGCATCAAATTCAACTGGACAGCGGAATACCTTTTGGTATTCATCGGCATAGTCAGGTGCAGGATAAGGCAACAATAATTTTTGAGCTTGAAACGGTGCTTCTAATACACACTCAATCAAAGTTTGCATTGAACTAAACCAAAACTCACAGACCAAAGGCAATAATTTACCCAATGCAATAATTTCACTCCCTTCAAATACTGCAGCATGCTTCTGAATAGAAAATGATTTCTTTAATACTGGTGCAGCAAGCTTAATATGGCGAATCCCAAACTCGACCGCCTGTTGAAAGTTACGAGAAGAATAAAGTGCATAACCATAGACACCAAAGTCTGAGAGTTTCTGTTTTTGTCCTGCTCGCATACCAATCAAAGGATCTTTTGATAAATGCTGAATCGTCTGAAAAAGCTGTAATTTTTGATAGGGTGAAATCTGGGAAGCTGCGCTGCTCAGTGCATCATGGGCGATACCTGTACCTTTTAATATTTCAGCTAAGCTATAACCTTGTTGTTGCATTGCTTCAAGCAGGCTGGTCAAACCTAAGATCGCTGTGCCTTGACCCAATTGATTATGATCATATCGTGCTTCAATCGTCTTCGAGTTCACATCCTGTTTACGCATTTTTTCACCTCATCCCTTGAGTGATGATGCATAATGGCACTAAATTACCTTTTGTTGTCTCAATTTAACATCGACTACAAATCTCATCAATCATAAAGTCTATTCTACTAATAAGCATGAAAGGAGCAACAATGACACTTTCAACTTCACAACAATTCAGTGATCCTGCAACCGAACATATGTATTCGGTATTTAATCAACAGCGTGCTGCTTTTGATGCTCAGCCCTATCCTGATCTCGATGATCGACGCACCAAATTACTGAAAATAAAAAAGCAGATTATCCGTTATCAAGATGTGATTGCGGCTGCAATTAATACTGATTTTAGTTCACGCTCTGTAGATGAATCCAAACTGCTTGATTTGCTCGGTTCTGTGCTTGAAGCAGAACATGCAATCCGTCATTTGAGACGTTGGATGCGACCAAGCAAACGTAGCACCGAATTGCTATTTTTATCGAATCGTTTACGCGTTCAATACCAACCCAAAGGCGTCGTTGGTGTCATTGTCCCATGGAACTTCCCTGTTTATTTAGCACTTGGTCCATTGGTTGCGGCAATAGCAGCAGGCAATCGTGTGATGATCAAGTTACCTGAAGTGACTCCAGCCACCAATACGGTGGTTAAACGGATGTTGGCTGAAATCTTTCATGAAGATGAAGTTGCTGTTTTTGGTGAAGAAATCCTTGATCCAGCACAATTCACCTCACTTCCATTCAACCATATTGTATTTACAGGTTCGCCAGCAATTGGTCGTGTGGTCATGCGCGCGGCAGCAGATAATTTAACCCCAGTCACCTTGGAACTGGGTGGTAAATCTCCTGCATTGATCAGCCGTAATTATCCTCTAGCCGATGCTGCAAAACGCGTTTTACATGGTAAAGCAACGAACTGTGGTCAAATCTGTGTTGCACCCGACTATGCACTGGTACCAAAAGAAAAAATCGATCAATTTGTCGCAGAATGCCAAGCAAATTTCACCAGCATGTATGGTAAAAGTATTCGCAATAACGACAATTACACCTCGATTGTGAATGACCGCCATCTGAAACGTTTGCTCGAAATTCTGGATGACGCCAAAGCCAAAGGCGCACAAGTCATTGCCTGTGGTGAATATGACCGCAACCAAGATGCACGTCGTATGCCTGTGCATATCGTACTGAATTGCACACCAGACATGCGTATTTTAAAAGAAGAACTGTTTGGTCCTGTTTTACCTATCGTCGCATATGAGGCATTAGATGATGCGATTCAATATATTCAAGCAGGCGAAAGGCCATTAGCTTTATATTGCTTTAGCCATGATGCCAACGAACTTGATTATATTTTAAAACGGACTCACTCAGGTGGAGTCACAGTCAATGATTGGGGCTGGCATGTGGTGAACCATGATGCCCCATTCGGTGGGATTGGTAACTCAGGTATGGGAACTTATCATGGCGAAGAAGGTTTCCGTGAACTTTCCCACGCGAAAACCGTATTTGCCCGTCATCGCTTCTTCCCAACCCAACTGTTCTACCCTCCTTATGGCACTTGGGTACAAAAACTGGCTATACGTTTCTTCTTGAAACAGGGCGATCCAAATATTAAATAATCACTGAAAATAAAAAAGCCTCTAGAAGAGGCTTTTTTATTTTTAGATGCAAGTAAATAACTTACTTCATCATGCCATCTTGCTGATATTTGGGTGAGCGAGGTCCATACAGCAACCCTAATCCAGGATTGTGCTGTGTTGGTGTAAATAACTGGGTATTTACAATCGTTGCCAAAGGATAAGCGCGATCATTAACACTCCCTGCAATTTGTTCAACCAATGCCCCCACTAACGACGTCAGTAAATCGTTGTTGCCATTATTACTCGATTGAACCGCTTTCTTCTCGCCTGTCCAAATAGTTTCATTGGTCTTTAGATCAACCAGTTTGGCTTCCACACTTACTGTAGCAACACTTTGAATGACTTGATATTTTGATCCATATTCTTTGATTCGAATATATAAGGCCGCATCAGCCCCAAAAATTTGCTGTAATTTCTGCGGTGAAATGCTTTGAGCATCATGACCATTGGTCACACCGTTCTCTTTGAACATCGAATCGACCACAGAAATTGGAAAGACATAGTATCCTGCTTCAGCAACTGGCGTAATCACCGTGGGCCAATAACTATAGGTGGCCTTAACATCAGGAGAATCATTTACAGGGGGTAATACCAAAATGGATTTCGGCATATGCTGTTTATAAACAGTCATATCCTTATTCACCGCAGGAGATGATGCACATCCCGTCATGAGCACGCCCGTGAGCAGTAGACTCGAAACTAAAAATGCCTTGATCATGGCTTTTGGCCCCCTGCACTGGCATTCATTTTCTGCAACAAACGATCCATCAATATCGTAGATTCAGGGTAGACCTGTCGCTCCAATTGAAAATATTCAACTGCCTTTTGTGCATTATTTTGCTGTAAAGACAACAACCCTAGATGTGCATATAATCCTGGTGGAACCGCCAGATTTTTTGCTTTCGCTTTCTCTATTTCTGCTTCCAACTTGATCATTTGTGTATTAGGCGTTGCTTTTTCAGGCGCGTTATACATCAGATAGGTTTGCTGTGTATAGGAACCCCAACTATATAAAGGTTGAGGCCCAGCAGCGCAGCCAACCAATCCAATCGCCATCAGACTGGCAAAAAGAATTTTTTTCATGTTACAGCGGCCCAGTCTTATTGTGCAGTCCAGCGGTTATTCTGAATATCGGTAACCAAATTGTTGACTGCTTCACGTACCGCCAAGTCTAAGACTTTACCGTTTAAAGTAGAATCATAAGATGCTGTAGAACCAAAACCGAGCACTTCACGCGCGCTCAATGCGTATTCGCCTGCACCTTGCACAGAATGAACAATCTCTGAGGTTTTCACATCTACAATATTTAAGTTCACTTTTGCATAGGCAATTTGCTGTTTGCCGCGGCCTAAAATACCGAATAACTGTTGGTCACCGACTTCTTTTCGACCGAACTCAGATACATCACCTGTAATGACGTAACGTGCGCCTTTAATGGCTTGAGTCGAATTGCTATAACCGACTTCCTGTTTGAGTTCAGAAAGATTGTCTCGATTTAAAACCGAGAAATAACCCGTTTGCTGTAGATGTGTTTCTAAAATAGTTTTTGCCTGTCCGCCAAGACGATCGACATTATCTGAAAATATTCCTCTCATATAACTTGAGCGATTATCAAACTTGCCAATTGAAACAGGTACTTTCACCCCGTTATATTTAATTTGTTGTACTGCTGCCGTCACTTGTGGGCTTTGGATTGATTTTGAAGTTTCTGTGGTTGAACAGGCCATTAAACCTAAAGTACTGAATGCAGTAATCGCTAATAATTTTTTCATTTTGACTCTAATCAGCAAGACATAAAAAAAGTCTCGGCAGTATATACTAAAAAACTGAATATAGCCTATAACAGTAAAAAAGCTAAACTACTATTAATTATAATAAAAATTTATTTTATACCTTCAACAATTTCACACATTATAGGTACCTGATGATCGCTCAATACGCTGTGATGGACTAGCTATGCAACCCTATTTCTTAGCTCAATCAATTAAATGACAATTTGAGTTTCAAAGGTATATTTTAAATTTTCTTTTATTTCCTAAAATCTTATTTAACTGTTTTAATCTTATCACCTAGATAAAATTGCTGTAAATCAGTGAACTGAAATGCATCAAGCTCTTCAGCGTTTGTATGATAAATATGAATAAAATTTGCGTTCATATTGACCACTATTTTTCTCAATGCTACTTTCATTTTGCCATACCTCAAATTTTCTCTATACCAATATGGTAGGTTTCTAGATCACGCATTTGTCCTGAGCTTGCCTTTTAAATATCATTTTATTTCAGTTAGTAACGATAAATAGCAACATAATCAACCTCATGCTCAGCTCATAATTCAATACACCAACCCGCGAAAAAGGATAAAAAATGTTTGGAAAAATGATACATCAGGATTTATTGATCAGTAACTTAATTGAGCATGCAGCAAAATACCATGCAGATACTGCTATTTTTTCACGTGAAGTCGATGGTCAACTGTACAAAACGGATTGGAAACATATTCAGCAAAATACCAAACGCTTAGCAAATGCTTTCAAGGCATTTAACTTAACAGAGGGCGATCGTATTGCAACAATTGCATGGAATAACCATCGCCATTTAGAATCATGGTATGCCATTTCTGGATGTGGTTATGTTTGCCACACCATTAACCCCCGATTATTTCTAGAGCAATTAACCTTCATTATTAATGATGCTCAAGATAAAATTATCTTCTTCGACATTACATTTTTGCCATTAATCAGCGCCCTTAAAGATAAAGTACCTTCAGTTGAGAAATTTATCTGTTTAAGCGCGTATGAGGAAAGCGTCACTGCTGCACTTCCAAACATTATTTTCTATGATGCGTTAATTCAAGATCAATCGGTTGAATTTGATTGGCCACAATTCAAAGAAGAAACACCGAGTTCCTTATGCTATACCTCTGGTACGACAGGCAATCCTAAGGGTGTCTTATATAGCCATCGTTCGACCTTACTACATAGTATGGCGATTGCACTGCCTGACTCATTAAATATTTCTGCTCGAGATATTGTCATGCCTGTGGTTCCCATGTTCCATGTCAATGCCTGGGGCATCCCCTATGCAGCCGCGATGGTGGGTAGCTCTTTAGTTTTGCCTGGACCAAATTTAGATGGCGAGAGCCTCGTTCACTTGATTGACGATTATAAAGTGACCGTGGCTTTGGGTGTGCCGACCATTTGGCAAGGCCTATTGGTTGCTGCTAAAAAAATAGGCAGTAGCTTGGAAAGTATGCAACGCAATGTTGTTGGAGGTGCGACTTGCCCACCTTCAATCATCCGTGAATTTAAAAACACGTATCATTGCGACACGATTCATGCATGGGGGATGTCAGAAATAAGCCCACTGGGCACAGCCAATCAACCCAAAGCAAAACATGATGCGTTAAATCCAGAAGAACTTGAGAAATTGCGACAAAGCCAAGGTCGTCCACCTTTTGGTATAGAACTACGCATTGTTGATGAAAATAGCATCACACCACTAGCAAATGATGGGCACACCCAAGGAAACCTTCAAGTTCGCGGTCCATGGGTCGTTGATCACTATTTTAATCAAGCGAAAAGTTCTCTTACTTCAGACGGTTGGTTTGATACAGGTGATATTGCAACCATTGATTCGGATGGATACATGACCATTCGTGATCGTGCCAAAGATTTAATCAAATCTGGTGGTGAGTGGATTTCATCCGTTGAATTAGAGAATATTGCCGTGGGCCATCCTGAAATTCGTATGGCAGCAGCCATTGCAGCGCGCCATCCAAAATGGGATGAACGTCCAATTTTAATTGCTGTGAAACACGAGCACGCTTCTTTAACCGAACAAGATGTGCTTGCATATTTTGCAGATAAAATTGCATCTTGGCAGGTTCCAGATGCTGTGATTTTTGTTGATGCTCTACCTATCAATGGAACAGGGAAAATTGTTAAAGCTGAACTACGCGAAAAATATGGTGATTTTTTACTAAAATCGTAATGACTGAATACCACGACAGAAGAAACTCACTATTCGCCAAAGCGTAATCCAACCCCAGCAATGGTAAAAATATACTTTGGTGTCATTGCGGAATCGCCTATTTTAGTTCTGAGTTTTTTCACCAATATTCTCAGATAGTGGGTATCTTCTTCATGGCTAATCCCCCATAACTCGGTCATGATCTGTTTTTGTGTTACGATCTTGCCTTGATGTCGGATCAGCAACGCCAATAGCTGAAATTCTTTTTTGGTTAAAGCAATTTCTTCATCTGCCAGTTTGGCTGCATGTTCTGCGACATCAACCCAAAGCTGCCCATCATTAAACACAGTATTTTGCTCTGAGTGCTGTGGTTTATTTCGAAACATCACACGAATACGAGCACATAACTCCTGAATGCTAAAGGGCTTGGTGACATAATCATTGGCACCTGAATCCAGCAGTTTAATTTTTTGATTTTCGTCTGGACGTGCCGATAATACGATGACAGGAATATCCGACCACTGTCGCAATTCAGTTAAAACCTCTTGTCCTTCAATATCAGGTAAACCCAGATCTAGAATCAACAGATCAGCACCACGTGTCGCCAAGGTCTCCAACCCTTTCATCCCATTTTCAGCGACATTCACTTGATAGCCTTGTGCACGCAAAGCGATATCTAGAAATTTCCGAATTTGTGGCTCATCATCAATAATGAGAATAGAAGCATGCTGATTGAATGTTTGCGGCATAAATGATGATTTTAATCCTGATGAAGTGGTAATCGTATTCTAATCAAGGTGCCCTGACCATACGTGCCTGCCAAGGCTTCAATACTGCCCATATGCGCCCCGATAATGGCTTTTACAATGGCGAGACCTAAGCCTGTTCCTGTTTTACCACGATCTCCACGTTGCATGGTATAAAACATATCAAAGATTTGCTCACGTTCATCTTCGGGAATCCCGACACCTTGATCGACGATATCAATTTGCAGGAAACTACCCTCTTGTTTAATTGTTACTTCGATCGGAACATCATCAGGTGAAAACTTGGCAGCATTTTCTAATACATTAAAAACTGCTTGTTCAATCAAGGCTGGATGAACATAGAGTTGGGGTAAATCCTCACTCAAAGCCACATCAATATTGACCTTAGGTTGATAGCGTTTCAATCGTTGGGTGGCAGAACCAATCAGTTCTTCAACCCCAATCCAGTCTCGGCTTAAACTTAAACCTTGGTGACCAAGTCGGGTCATATCCAATAAGTTTTGAATATAACGGTCCAAGCGTTCACCTTCAACATGAATGGTATCTAACAATTCATGTCGATCTTGTTCTGACATTTGCTCGCCGTAGTATTTCAGACTATCAGCAGAACCAATCATCGCAGCCAACGGTGAGCGTAGGTCATGCGAAACCGAAGACAATAGCGCAGAACGTAACTTTTCAGTTTCAGCCACCACTCGTGAATTTTCTAACTGTAAAGACAACTGTACTCGAGAAGCCGTTTGGGCAATATCATCGATCATCAACTCAGCCAGACGTTGTTGTTCAAAACTGATATTTTCTGCATTTTGCTGAAAACGTATCGCAATCACCCCAAACCCACCGACGAGATTAAGCGGATTAAACCACCATTCAGACTGGGTTAAGGTATTGGTAAAACGGCCACAAGGCTTGGCATTTTTCTGAGTCCAATTTGCTGCAATTTGATCTTTTTCATTAAATACAGAATGATCACCCAATTCCTGTGTTCCGATCCGAAGCCAAACCACAGCATTTAAAGAACTTTCCAAATGTTGTTTGGCGACACTTAAGACTTGTTCAATATCAACACAGCTGGATAATTTCCGCTCCAATTCTTGTAGCTGTAAAGAGAGCGAGTTCGCCGCGCGTAAACTCAATACCTGAGCACGTAACTGATTGGCTAAACGTCCCACCAGCAGGGCTGAAACGATAAAGATGACAATCGTCATCACCCCACGCTCAGCACTAATTCGAAAGGTAAAACGAGGTTCGATAAAGAAATAGTTATAGAGCAAGAAACAAATCAGGACACTTAGAATCGTGATAAACATCCTTGCACGCATCGCAACTACAAGTACCGTGACCACAAAAATTAAAGCCAACTCACTATAACCAATAAAATGATCGCTCACCGTTGCAGCAATTAACCCCAACAACACGATCAAAATACTTTCTATCATTTCACGTGGATGAAACGTCAGTACTTGCTTCGACCATGATGAAGCAGTGCTATCGACCCGCTGCTTCATTTCATGATTTTTAGTTTTTAAAGGTTGAACAAAAGTAATTTCAAAAGGATGCTGCTTCTCTAATAATTGATCGGCAATATGATCTGAGAATAAACGCTGCCATAATGATTTTTGAGGACTTTTACCGAGCAGAATATTCGATGCACCATAATCATAGGCCGCCTGTAAAATGGTCGACGCAATATGATTGCTATAGAGCAAATAGGTATCCGCACCCAGTTTACGTGCTAGATTAAAGGCTTTGGTCACTGCAAAAACTTGTGTATTGGAATTCTGGCTTTTTTGAATCGAAATCACACTCCAAGCTGCATTGCGCCTTTCGGCAATACGATGCGCCCGACGTACCAAGTCCTCCGAAAACTCTGACCCATCAATCGCCAACATGACATGATTCTGAATCGGGATAATCTGTCCTTGTGCGACAAACTTTTCCCGATAATCAATTTCAACTTGTCCTGCAACGGTTTGAATGGCTAAATCACGTAAGGCGGTTAAATGTGCAGGTTTAAAAAAACCTTGCAGTGCATGCGGTGCAACATCAGCCAAATAAATCTTGCCATGATTCATACGTTCTAATAATTCAGGCACAGGTAGATCGACCAGACGAATATCTTTCAAACGTTTTAACAACGCATCAGGTACAGTTTCGCTAACCCGAATCCCCGTGATCTGATACACCACATCATTGAGACTTTCCAGATGCTGAATATTTAAGGTGCTATAGACATCGATACCCGCATCCAATAATTCATTCACATCCTGCCAGCGATATTCATGCCGACTATTTGGTACATTCCGATGTGCCAGCTCATCAACCAACACAATTTCAGGTTTTAACTTAAGAATTTGGTCGAGATCCATCTCTTCCAAGTCTCGCCCTTGATATTCCATAATTTTTCTAGGAATAACATTCAGCCCCTGAATCAAACGTTCTGTATCAGATCGACCGTGGGTTTCTACCAATCCAATCACAACATGCTGCCCTTGCTGCATCAACTCATGTGCTCGTGTCAGCATCGCATAGGTTTTCCCTACACCTGGTGCAGCCCCCAAGAAAATGGTCAGACGTCCAGACTGTTCACGCTGACTATGTGCCAGCCATGCATCCGCTTTGTTATTACGGTCGATCTGCATAATTACGCTCTATCACCGTGTGGTTGATGACAATTGATCTAGGGTCAAATTCAGTTGTAAAACATTGACTCGTGCCTGTCCATATAAACCTAACTGTGCAGGCTGAATCTGTTGCACTACTAAATCTTTAACCTGTGACTCTGACAAATGACGCTGCTGTGCTACGCGTTTCACCTGTAATAAGGCACTTTCAGGTGAAATATCTGGGTCAATCCCACTGCCTGATGCAGTGATCATGTCCAGTGGCACCTGCTGCTCAGCAATCCGATTATGCAGTGCAAATTGTAGTGTTCTTTCTTTAATTTGTTTTTGTAAGTCAGGATTAGAGACCGCCAAATTACTCCCTGCCATTCCATCTACACTGTAACTTACCGCGCTGGGGCGAGCATGAAAATATTGTTCACTCACGAAATTCTGCCCAACTAAACTCGAACCGACAACCTGTCCATTCAGCTCAATCAAACTACCATTCGCCTGATTTGGAAAGATCAATTGAGCGATAGAAACGCTTACAACACTATACAACACGCCTGCAATCAAAAAGCCAACCAAGATCATCCCAATACTCGGACGTAGCGCAGACTGGTCTTCGGTTGATAAGGGCAGATTTTCTAATGTATTCATTTCTCTCTCCTAAATCCACAATGACACAACAAGGTCAATCAACTTGATCGCAATAAAAGGAAAAATTACTCCACCTACACCATAGATCAGCATATTACGGCGTAATAATTGCAAGGCACTGGCAGGCTTAAACTGCACCCCTTTTAATGCCAATGGAATCAACATCGGAATAATTAGCGCATTAAAGATCAAGGCTGAAATCACAGCACTGCTTGGACTGCTCAACTGCAAAATATTGAGCACCCCAAGTTCAGGAATTGCCACAGCAAACAATGCAGGTAAAATCACAAAGTACTTAGATACATCATTTGCCAAAGAAAAGGTGGTTAACGCACCGCGTGTGATTAACTGCTGCTTCCCAATTTCCACGACATCGAGCAGTTTGGTTGGATCTGAGTCGAGATCCACCATATTGCCTGCTTCTTTGGCTGCTTGGGTGCCTGAATTCATGGCCAAGCCAATATCTGCTTGAGCCAAAGCAGGCGCATCATTGGTTCCGTCACCCACCATCGCCACCAATTTACCAGCCGCTTGTTCTTTACGAATGCAAGCCAGTTTATCTTCAGGCCGTGCTTCAGCAATATAATCATCCACCCCTGCTTCAGCTGCAATCGCAGCGGCAGTCAATGGGTTATCCCCTGTGACCATAATGGTTTTAATACCCATCTCACGTAATAGTGCAAAGCGTTCTTTAATGCCTTGTTTAATCACATCTGAGAGTTCAATCACCCCTAAAATACTATGATTCGAAGCAACCACGAGTGGTGTTGCACCTTTCGATGCAACCTGTTCCACGCGGGTTTTAAGCTCAACGTTATCCTTGATGTCTTGGTTGGTAAATTTAAGAATAGCGTCCACAGCACCTTTACGAATGCTTTGCCCCATCACTAAATTCACTCCAGACAATCGTGTTGCAGCACTAAACTGGATAAATTCCGCAGCTGCTGGTTCTTTAATGCTTTCACCCAATTCTTTGCCTAGACTCACCACGGACTTCCCTTCAGGAGTTGGGTCGGCAAAAGAAGTTAACATGGCGGCTTGGCGCAACTCACTTGGGCTTACGCCTGCCAAAGGATAAAAGGCAGTGGCTTGACGATCGCCATAGGTGATCGTGCCTGTTTTATCTAGGAGCAGCACATCAATATCACCAGCAACTTCGACGGCTTTGCCTGATTTAGCAAGAACATTGGCTTTTAAGGCGCGGTTCATGCCTGCAATCCCAATCGCAGGCAGTAATCCTCCAATCGTGGTTGGAATCAAACACACTAGTAAAGCAATCAACAAGACTAGACTGATTTTGATCCCGACCATTGCTCCGATGAATGGCAAGGTCGCAACCACAACAATAAAAGTAATAGTCATGATATTGAGTAAGATACTCAGTGCAATCTCATTTGGTGTTTTTTGACGATTAGCCCCTTCAACCAATGCAATCATACGGTCTAGAAAGCTATGTCCGGCTTCATTACTCACCCGAATAATAATTTCATCAGATAAAACTTTGGTCCCACCAATGACACCTGAACGGTCAGTATTGGCTTCACGCAATACAGGCGCAGACTCACCAGTAACCGCAGACTCATTAATCGTAGCGAAACCTTGAATAATCTCCCCATCAGCAGGGACAATTTCACCGGCTTTAACAATCACCAAATCATCTTTTTTGAGTAGATTGGCGGAAATCGTGTTCGGTACAGCATTTAAATCGGAGATACGATTAGCCGTTAAGTTCTCACGCGCTTGACGTAAGGATGCTGCCTGTCCACGTCCTTTTTCTTCTGCAACTGCTTCAGCATAATTGGCGAATAATACGGTGACCAATAGGATCAAGCTCAGTACTAAACCAAAACCTAAGCTGGTACTTCCCATTAAGGTCGCTGCAATGGTTAAGAGTGTACCCACCCATACACATGCCATGACTGGATTCTTAAAGGCATATTGCGGTAACAGCTTATAAAAAGTTTGTTGCAGGATTTCTTTATTTAAAATATCCATGTGTTGTGTCGCATTTGAATGTTTCATTGTGCTTGCTCCACACTTAAACTTTTATAGACAGATAGTCAGCAATTGGTCCGATCACCAACACTGGCATGAATTGTAATAAGGTGAGAATCAACACGATCCCGATTAAGGTGAGTGCAAATGTGGGTGACTCGATGTGCAAAGATCCTTTGCTTTCTGCAGCTTGAGGTTTGGTTGCTAGACTGACAGCAATCAAAACAGGAATAATCAACACGCTATAACGACCTGCCAATAAAGCCACACTGGCACTCAGATTCCACCATAAGGTGTTATCGCCTAACCCTTCAAAACCAGAGCCATTGTTGGCATAGGCAGAGACATATTCATAAAACACTTGGCTAATGCCATGAAACGCTGGATTGGAATTGCCTGTCAGGGTTGGAAATGCGATTGCGATCGCAGTCAAACCAAGAATCACCACAGGTTGTAATAAGATCACAAAAGCCAAAAGCTTGATTTCAGTGACTTCTACTTTTCGACCAAATAGTTCAGGGGTCCGCCCTGTCATTAAGCCCGCGATAAATACTGCTAAGAATAGATAAATAAAGAACTGCAATAAACCACAGCCAATCCCACCCCATATGGCATTGATCAGCATATTGCACAGTTCAACCAAGCCCGTCAGTGGTGAGGCTGAGTCATGCATCATGTTGACTGAACCATTGTTCACTTGTGTGGTGAGACTTGCCCAAAGTGCCGATGCATCCGCACCAAAACGGACTTCCTTGCCTTCCATCAAGGCTGCATTAGCAATCAAAGATGATTTTTCAGTCCAGAAAGTCAGTGAGGTAGAAATCAATGACATCAGTAACATACTGCCAAAAATCATCCACATCAGTTTTTTACGCTGGATAAAGCGTCCGACCATAAACACCACTGACAACGGGATCAGTAAGATCGCAATCATCTCAATCACATTGGACAACGGTGTTGGGTTTTCTAGAGGCACACTACTATTTGGGCCATACCAACCACCGCCGTTACTGCCAAGCTGTTTAATGGCAACCATCGGCGCAACTGGACCAAGTGGAATATGTTGTGTTTTCACCTCAGCGCTTTGATCTAAGACCTGCGCTGTTGGACCTGCTGAAAGTGTCGCTGGGACACCTTGAAAAGTGAGCAGTAAAGAAAAAATAAGGCCTAATGGGATGAAAAATCTAAACAATGGTCGGATGATATCCATCCAGTAATTACCAAGATTAATCTGATTCCAATTATTTTGATCTGAATCATCTTTTTTACCTGATTGCAAAAATAAAGCTCTTAGCATTGCTGCTAATAATGCAAGCCCAATAATTGGCGATAAATATTGCAAACCCACAATCACGGTCATTTGTGATAAATAAGACAGTTGAGCCTGCCCTGAATAATGCTGCTGATTGGTATTAGTCAGAAATGAAATCGTGGTATGCAATGCTAAATCCCAGTTCATATTGGGGATATGATCTGGATTTAGCGGTAGCCATGCCTGTGTCATCAGGATTGAGACACTTGCTCCAAGCAGTAAAATATTGCTAAAAAGAAAAGCAGCAAGATATTGACGCCAGTTCATACCACGATGCTTTACGCCAAGTACGGCATAAATTGGCTGCTCGATCCAGTTAAACAATCGGTCACTTTTCATTGGCTTTGCTTGCATCACATCAGCAAGATAAGCACCGAGCGGATAAGCCAACAGCAAGGAAAGGACAAATACAGAAATAAATTCCCACATAGCAAATGCCATTTAAAAATAGGTCAGCTTTAGTATGGAAATTAGGGACGTAAATTCTCTATATTGAAAGAATCGGAAGGCGTAAATTTTGCGTAAATTATTTGAGCGAGATCAAAAGTGTTTAAAAAAATACCTAAAAAGTAAATATGGAGAAATAAATCCTACTTTTTACAAAAAATCTTTGACCATATGAAAAAACTTTTTTTGAAAATTGCAAAAAATAATGATTCTTATTTTTAAATAATAATCTATATTTATCATTATTTTATAAATAAAAACACATATGTATATAAATTTTTTAAGATTTATTTTTGTCCATTTTCATCTAATCCTGCGTACTGCTTAGTTCATTTAGAACATTTACTCTTATTTTAATTATGGTATTTTTGTTACATGAAGTTATAGCCAATCACGATAGATAACTTTTTTGTTGTCAAATCATAGCTTCTTAACACTTAAGAATCTTGAAGTTCAAGGAAAGATTACAATGAAATTAAAACATCTTAGCACTGCCATGATCTTAGCAACGCTACCTGCAACTGGAGTATTTGCAGCCGCGTTAGACCGTTCAGGTCAATCTATGTCTGCATTTTTACAACCGGGTAATTATTTTGAAGCCGGTATTTCGGTTTTAGACCCTACAGTTAAAGGTCAAGAAGCGGGTACATCATCAACAACACGTAAAATCGGTGATATGGGTGATGATTATTACTTCCCAAGTGCTGCATTAAAACTTCAACTGACTGACAATGTTTCTTTTGGTCTTCTTTATGACCAACCATTTGGTGCCGATGCAAGATATACTGGTAATAATGTATTCGTTTCTAGCCCAACTGATGGTGTTTTAAATCAAAAATCTCTAAACGATTTATCAACCAAATCTGTTGGTCAGTTAGTTCAAGCTGCTGGATCTTCATTCGGACCAGCTCTTCAACAAGTTGCAAAAGACCCAAAAAATCCTACTCAACAAGAAATTTTAGGTGCGTTACAACGAGTTGCGCTAGGTGGTAATGTTGCTGTAGGTGCTGGTCTTCAAAAACTACAGCAAACTCAAGCAGCGTTAAATGCAGCAAAAGGCTATCTTGGCTCAAGCACAGGTTCAAATAGCACACAAGTTGAAGTCGACACTCAAAACCTTTCTTTTGTTTTTGGTTTCCAACCAAATAAAAACCTAAATTTCTATGCAGGTCCAGTGCTTCAAACTGTAAAAGGGAATGTCAGCCTTCGTGGTGAAGCATACAGTGTTTATAATGGCTATGATGCAAATATTAAAGAAACAACTGGTGTGGGTTGGTTAGCAGGTGCTGCATACCAAATTCCTGAAATTGCGTTAAAAGCATCTGTGACTTATCGTTCAGAAATCGATCATGATGTAAATATCAAAGAAGATCTATCTTTATTAGCTTTTCCTGGTTTAACAAATGTACTTACAGGTTTAGGCGTTGATCCAACTAAACTTGCAGGATTAAATGCCGATAAGAAAACAAAAATTACAACCCCTCAATCGGTTAACTTAGATTTCCAAACTGGGATCATGGCGAACACGGTTGCATTCGCAAATGTCCGTTGGGTAAACTGGAAAGACTTCTCTATCCAACCTTATAAATTTGGCGAGTTATCTAAAGTATTAGGTGGTGCAGGCTTAGTACCAGGTAAAGCAAATGGCTTTAACCTAGTTGAATATTCTGATGACCAATGGTCTGTAAACGCAGGTGTTGGCCGTAAACTGAGCGAGCAATGGGCGGGTAACGTTTCTGTAGGTTGGGATTCAGGTGCAGGTAACCCTGTAACTACACTTGGTCCAACAGAAGGTTATTGGAACGTAGGTGTAGGTCTTCAATATAGCCCTACTCCTGCAACATTTATTGCTGGTGGTGTGAAATACTTCTGGTTAGGCGATGCTAAGGCACAAACAGGTGCTCAAGCAGGTAGTAATGACTATGTTGCTAAGTTTGAAGATAACAATGCAATCGCATACGGCTTAAAAATTGGTTATAAATTCTAATCAGAATTTATAAAACAAAGGTCATCTTCGGGTGACCTTTTTTATTGTGCTTTAATAAATAAAATCAAAATAATAGCTCAACTCCCTTAGCTCATTTCAAACCTCAAAGCCACCAAGATAAAACTTGAATGCTCAACTATTTTTCGTGACCTTATCAGTTCATTTATTGACATTTGTAAAATATTTAAGCGAATAAAAATTATGTTACTTTCCGCGCCATTCTGTTACAAAGTGATTTGAGAGAACATATTAATGAAGCTGAATGCTATTCAAACGGCTCTACTACTTAGCTTAGTCCCAACAACGACAACATTTGCCGCAGCACTGGATCGCTCAGGTCAATCGATTGCAGCTTTTTTACAGCCAAACAATTATTTTGAAGCGGGTATCACAGTTCTTGATCCAAATGTATCAGGTAAGGACATATCTCAAAACAATACTGGGAATATGGCGAATCATTACTACTCGCCGAATGCGGCCTTAAAAATTCAAGCAACGGATAAATTTTCGATTGGTCTTATTTATGACCAGCCTTATGGGGCAGATGCAGAATATACGGGCAAAAATAATTTTATCGAAAGTCGCCCTGTTCCATTTAAAGGTGGTACATCCGTTACAGTTGATACTGAAAACTTAAACCTGTTATTTGGTTACCAACCGAATCAAAACTGGAACCTCTATGCAGGTGCAGTTTATCAAACTTTAGACAGCACCGTATTATTACGTGGCCAAAGCTATAGTGCTTACAGTGGCTATGATTTTAAAACAGGTCGTGATGAAGCTGTAGGTTGGTTAGCTGGTGTTGCTTATCAAATTCCTGAAATCGCACTCAAAACCTCTTTGACCTATCGTGCCAAAATCAAGCATGAAATGAATGCTTACGAAACGCATGGCATTGCAGGTATGACAGGCAATGCCGGTTTTGATGCAATATTAAATAAAATCAATCATTCAACAGGCACAACTGAAATCACCACCCCTCAATCGGTTAATCTTGATTTCCAAACAGGGATTATGGAGAACACAGTCGCATTTGCAAACTTACGTTGGGTGAATTGGAAAGACTTTGCTATCCGTCCTTATAAATTTGGTGCAGCTTCGACTCTACCTCCAATTGTAAGCAATACAGGCAAAAAAGACGGTTTTGATCTTGTTGCTTATACCGAAGACCAATACTCGATTACGGCAGGTGTAGGTCGTAAAATCAATGACCAATGGGCAGGTAATCTATCAGTGGGTTGGGACTCTGGTGCGGGTAATCCTGTCACTACATTAGGTCCAACAGAAGGTTACTGGAATGTTGGTGTAGGTGTTCAATATAGCCCGACTCCTGCGACCTTTATTGCGGGTGGTGTGAAATACTTCTGGCTCGGCGATGCGAAAGCGCAATCAGGTTCTCAATTCAATACGCCAGGCTATGTAGCTGAATTTGAAAATAACAATGCAATCGCTTATGGCTTAAAAATTGGCTATAAGTTCTAAGCAATCTCCCCTACCCCCTCTTT
The DNA here is from genome assembly GCF_000369405.1 of Acinetobacter sp. ANC 3929. GTDB lineage: Bacteria > Pseudomonadota > Gammaproteobacteria > Pseudomonadales > Moraxellaceae > Acinetobacter. The sequence continues at coordinate 253,957 of NZ_KB849999.1, read as the reverse complement.
ATTAAAGAGGGGGTAGCTCCCTCCTTTAGAAAAGGAGGGCTAGAGAGGATTCATTATTCTGGGATATCACGTTGTGATACAGAGCGAATCGCTTGTTTTAACGCTTCATAACCATGTAATGGTGGGAATTGTGGAAACTCAGCAATCACATTTGCTGGCGCATCAAACAAGAAGCCATGATCAGCTTCACCCAGCATAGTAGTATCATTATAAGAATCACCTGCCGCAATGACACGAAAGTTCAAGCCATGTAATGCTTTTACTGCCTGACGTTTTTGATCAGGTTGACGCAATTTATACGCGGTAATCATGCCATTTTCATCTGTCTCAAGTTTATGACAGAAAATCGTTGGCCATCCCAATTGCTTCATGAGTGGGTGAGCAAACTCATAGAAAGTATCAGATAAAATAATCAGTTGAAAATGAGTACGCACCCATTCAACAAACTCTTTTGCCCCTTCAAAAGGTCCCATATCTGCAATCACAGCTTGAATATCATTTAAGCCCAAACCATGCTGTTTTAAGATATTCAAACGTTGAGTCATTAACACATCGTAATCTGGAATATCACGTGTGGTTGCCTCAAGTTCTTTAATCCCTGTTTTTTTTGCAAAGTTAATCCAGATTTCTGGAACTAAAACCCCTTCAAGATCTAGGCATACGATTTCCATGAATGCGTCCAATGTTGGTTAAAAATTGCTGTATCATAGCACTAAGATTATTCAATTTTTGCTCTGTTGTTGAATAAAATCATTTTATTCTGCAAGATTAAAATCAATAACAAGCACACTGCTTTGCTTCGATTGATTTACAATTGTGCCCAAGCCTATCGCCAGGAACATCCATGACTGTTATTCCGACTATTGACCTTGTAGATGCGCTCGCTGCTGAATATGCAGATAAATCGCCACGAGAAATTTTAGAACTTGCATTAAGCCAAGAAGGTGAAATTGCAATTTCATTTTCAGGTGCAGAAGATGTTGTTTTAATTGATATTGCTTCACGTCTTGGTAAACCCTTCCGTGTTTTTAGCTTGGATACGGGACGTTTACATGCAGAGACTTACCAATTCATTGAAACTGTTCGTAAGCACTATAAGATCGATATTGAAATTTGCTTCCCTGAGTCTACTGCTGTTCAGCAATTCGTGACCGAAAAAGGCTTGTTTAGCTTTTTTGAAGATGGACATCAGGAATGTTGTGGAATCCGTAAAGTACAACCTCTACGCAAGAAACTGGCAACATTGGATGGATGGATTACTGGCCAACGCAAGGATCAAAGTCCAACCCGTAGCGAGGTACCTGTGGTTCAAGCTGATGCTGGTTTTTCTGGTGAAGGCAAACAGTTGATCAAATATAATCCGCTTGCGAATTGGAGCAGTGCCGATGTTTGGAGTTATATCCGCATGATGGAAATTCCATATAACCCATTGCACGAACGAGGCTTTATTTCAATTGGTTGCGAACCATGTACACGTGCAGTGCTGCCAAATCAACACGAACGCGAAGGTCGTTGGTGGTGGGAAGAGGCTACACATAAAGAATGTGGCTTGCACGCAGGCAACCTCAAAAAATAATCAATTACAGATTTGGTATATTAAAACCACTGATTCGTCAGTGGTTTTATTTTTCCTGACTCGCTTGTCTAAAGTCATATTTTAACCAGAACAAACAGTATATACTGCGCAGAACGGTTCCAATAATTCTAACAAGAGCTCCATGAGAGTATCTTAGAAAAAATGCGATGAGAGGCTAGATCTGCTATGCGCCCACTACACCCGATTGATTTTATCTTTCTCTCGCTAGAGAAAAGGCAACAACCTATGCATGTAGGTGGATTGTTTTTATTCGAGCTTCCAGAGAACGCTTCACCCACATTTGTGCATGATCTAGTCAATGAAATTCGCCAATCAAAAAGCATTCCTGTTCCGCCATTTAACAATCAGTTGAATGGTTTGTTTTGGGGTGAAGATAGCGAGTTTGATATCGACCATCATTTCCGTCATATCGCTTTACCTAATCCAGGACGTATTCGCGAATTACTTGTGTATATTTCGCAGCAGCATAGCTCGTTAATCGATCGTGCCAAGCCGCTCTGGACCTGTGATGTTATTGAAGGCATTGAAGGTAATCGCTTTGCCATGTATTTCAAAATCCATCATGCCATGGTAGATGGCGTGGCGGGTATGCGCCTGATTGAAAAATCACTCTCTCATGATCCAAATGAAAAGCATGTTGTCCCACTTTGGTGTGTTGAAGGAAAACGGACCAAGCGTTTAAAAGCCCCTAAACCACCGACTGTAAGCAAAATTAAGAGTGTCATGGCAGGGATTAAATCTCAACTTGAAGTTGCACCGAAAGTGATGCAAGAGCTTTCTCAAACCATCTTCAAAGAGATTGGCAAAAATCCTGATTATGTCTCAACCTTCCAAGCTCCACCATCAATTCTTAATCAACGTGTAAGCTCTTCACGTCGTTTTGCAGCGCAATCTTTTGAACTGGGCCGTTTCCGTCGTATTGCTAAATCTTTGGGTGTAACGCTGAATGACGTCATCTTAGCGGTATGCTCTGGCGCTTTGCGTGAATATTTAATCAGTCACAATAGCTTGCCGAAGAAACCGTTAATTGCGATGGTGCCTGCATCACTTCGGACAGATGATTCAGATGTCAGTAACCGCATTACCATGATTCTGGCAAATCTTGCGACTCATATTGAAGATCCAATTGAGCGTTTAGAAATTATTCGTCGTAGCGTACAGAACTCGAAACAACGTTTTAGCCGCATGACTGCCAATGAAATTTTAAATTATAGTGCGGTTGTGTATGGCCCAGCTGGTTTAAACATTGCATCGGGCATGTTACCTAAACGTCAGGCATTTAATCTTGTCATCTCAAACGTACCAGGTCCACGTGAACCGCTATACTGGAATGGTGCCAAACTCGATGCGCTCTACCCTGCATCAATTGTGATGGATGGTCAGGCACTGAATATCACCATGACCAGTTATTTAGATAAACTAGAAGTGGGTTTGATTGCATGTCGTAATGCTTTGCCTAAAATGCAGAACTTACTGACACATTTAGAAGAAGAAATTCAACGTTTTGAACAAGCTATTCAAAACTTGTCACAACACAAAGTTGCAAATTAATTGTAGAGAAAAAATTAAGGGGCTTCGAATAGCCCCTTATTTTTTAATTGTGCGACAACGCTGTAAAAGCTGATGGCAGGCTGAACGAATCATTGCCGTGGTAATTGGAACTTCTTTACCTTGGCTATCTACCATATAACATGTGTTTACAGGGTTACTGTCTAATACATGCTTAAAACCGTGACTTACTAATCTTTCACTTACATTCATAATTAGATACCTCATATTATTAGCTAAGGCACCGAAAAGTACCTATGGCTCATTCTATGGGTCTAGTATTTAAAATTCATGATAGAAAGTAAAATTTCAGTTGTAACAAGGATTAAGCGAAATCTTGTTACAACTTTAGGTCAAAATGATATCGTATTGCTCTTGCGTATATAGATTTTCCACTTGGAATTTGATCACACGATTCACAAAATGTTCTAAATCCGCGACAGCTGGGGCTTCTGCTGTTAATAACCGATCTATCACGGCTGGATGGGCAACGACAGTAAAGCCACCCTTGGAATCAAATGCACGCGCATAACGCATGATCTCTCGAAATATTTCGTAACACACTGTCTCTGCTGTTTTCACATAGCCCCGCCCTTGGCAGGTTGGACATGATTCACAAAGCAAATGCTCCAATGATTCACGGGTCCTTTTACGTGTCATTTCAACTAAGCCCAGCTCCGAAACTTGGGTAATTTTAGTTTTTGCATGATCGCGTTCCAGCATTCTTTCAAACTGACGCATTACTTCTTCACGATGCTCAGCTTCTTGCATGTCAATAAAATCAATAATCAGAATACCACCTAAATTACGCAGACGAAGTTGTCGTGCGATCACTTGGGTTGCTTCCATATTGGTTTTAAATACGGTGTCTTCTAAACTACGTCCGCCAACATATGAGCCTGTGTTGACATCAATCGTAGTCATGGCTTCAGTCTGATCAATCATCAGATAGCCACCAGACTTGAGTGCCACACGGGTCTGCAACGCTTTTTGAATATCTTCTTCGACGTTATACAAATCGAAAAGCGGCTTTTCACCAGGATAATGAATTAATCGATTTTGAATCGTCGGAACAAACTCATCTACAAACTCGCTGAGCTTGCCATGAATCTCGCGTGAATCGACATAGATTTTTGCAGTTTCATCACTAGCTAAATCTCTAATGATACGTTGCGGTAAAGGGAGTTCCTCAAAGATCAGTTCAGCAGTTGCCGCTTCTTTTTGTTTGCGCTGAATAAACTCCCACAGTTTACTGAGATAACACATGTCTTGTGCTATCGCAGCTTCATCGACGCCTTCTGCCGCAGTACGAACAATAACACTACCTGGCAAATTATGTTCTGCCTGAATATGTTCAATAATACCACGTAAACGGTCGCGCTCTTCTTCTGACTCAATTCGCTGTGACACACCAATGTGATTGCCATAAGGCATGAGAACGAGATAGCGCGATGGGATAGATAGATCAGTACTTAGACGAGCACCTTTGGTACCCAACATATCTTTCATAACTTGGACAGTGAGCATCTGCCCCGGATGTAGCAGCTCAAAAACGTTTGGCGTTGGTTGAGAACGCGACCACACCATATCGTTAATATGCAAAAAAGCGGTTCGAGACAAACCAATATCGACAAAGGCAGCTTGCATACCTGGCAATACACGAACCACTTTACCTTTGTAGATATTACCCACTAACCCACGTTTTACAGTCCGCTCAACGAATAATTCATTGACCGTACCATTTTCAATCAAGGCCACACGACATTCCATCGGCGTGACGTTAATCAGCAACTCTTCTGCCATAACAAACTCAAAATTTTATAAAAATTCTTATACCCGAAAGTGTCGTTCCCTGTATTGAAATACTTAGGCTTTAACGCTTTCTAATAACTGTGCGATCTCATGCAAAGGTAAACCGACGACATTACTATAACTGCCTCGAATTTGTGGAATATATTGTGCCGCAATTCCTTGTATCGCATAAGCACCTGCTTTACCTATCGGTTCGCCTGTTGCCCAATATTTTTCCATTTCCGCATGACTGAGCTGCTGTAACTCAACTTGAGTTCTCACCACGCGACTCAATATCTGAGCCGAACTTGCGACACAAATTCCGGAATAGACATCATGCCATTGGCCAGAAAGCATCGACCAAATTGAAAAAGCGTGTTGCTTTGACTCTGGCTTACCAATGATCTGTCCAGCAAAACTTAAACTGGTATCTGCCGCAATCACAATTGCGTCAGCATATTTATTTAAAACTACTTGTGCCTTATCTCGCGCCAAGCGTTCAACATAATGCTCAACTGCCTCTCCATCATGCACCGCCTCATCGATATCGGGACTATAAATTTCAAAGTCCAGCCCCAGTTGCTGCAATAGCTCCTGCCGACGAGGCGAGCTTGATGCGAGAATTATATGCGCCATTTATGTAAGCAATAATAAACCAGTGGCCATATCAGTACACTTGTCACGACTGGTTGCCAATGGCGTGCAATCGAAAAATGTGTGCCTGAAATGGTCTGGCTCATCCAGAGGAACGTAATGTGTGTCACAACCGCAATCACAGCGATGACCCACGAATTCCCAAACGTCAGAATACGGCGCTCACGAATTAAATAGCGAATGCCAAAACTGATCAGCACGAAACTCAGTGCATTTAGGCCAAAGGGTGCATCCAACAGCAAGTCAGTAAAAAGCCCCATGCCAAAAGCAAACCAGACACCGCACCATACAGGCTGATAAAGAATCCAGAACAGCATAATCATCAGCATGATTGATGGTCGCCAACCTGAGGCCTCATAGGCCATCGGATAAACCATCAATACAGAACCAATCACGATGGAGAGGATAATCATCCAAAGTGGATCTTTGCGTTTCTCGTAATTAAGCTTAGCGATCGGCATACGGTTGCTCCTGCGCTAAGGATTCAGAGAAGAGCACCACAACATGATGACCACTGGCAAGTTGAGCCGCAGGTGTGACATCAATTTCGGCAAATTCACCTGAAGTATGACGACTGACTTTAGACACCGTTCCCACTAAATAACCTGCCGGGAAATGTTCGCCTAAACCGGAACTAAAGACTTTGTCCCCAACCTGAATATTAGCACTCGTTGGCACATATTCCATTTTGAGTTGACCCAAATCGCCAGTACCCGAAATAATCGCACGCATTCCAGTACGCTCTAAACGCACAGACAATGAATGCTCTTTATCAGACAGCAACATGATACGGGCACTATGTGGATAGACATTAATGATCTGCCCCATAATCCCTTTATCATCTAGAACAGTTTGTCCCGTACTTAAATGATCCACTGAACCACGGTTAATGATAATAATATGGCGTAATGGATCAGCATCCGTCCCAATCACTTCCGCGATCTGCATACGTCCATCAATAATTAATGGCGTATCCAAAAGCCCTCTCAAACGATTATTTTCCGCAGAAAGTTCTGAAAGTTTTTGGAGGCGGACTTGTGCTTGTAGCAGTTCAGCTTGCATTGCGGTGTTTTCACGTCGCAATTGCGCTTCAGATTTGGTTTGTTGGTTAAGCCATTCTCGCGATAGTACAGGATAGCTTGCCAGCGCATAAATAGGATTATACGCGGCGTACAAGACATCCCTTGCAGGTTGAATCACATAAGGCATGCGCCAATCAAAGAAAAGCACCACCAAGCATGTAATCACCGCAATGACAAATGAGCGAAAAGATGGCGGTTGTCTTGAAAAAAGATTCGGTTGCACCGCCTAGTCCTTATGATTTAACCAACGAAAAGCATGTCGTGGTTTGGATTGTCAAAGAACTCTAATACTTTACCGCCGCCACGAGTGACACAAGTTAAAGGATCATCTGCAACAATTACAGGCAAACCTGTTTCTTGCGCAAGTAATTTATCAAGGTTACGCAATAATGCACCACCACCTGTCAACACGATACCACGCTCTGCAATATCCGAAGATAATTCAGGTGGTGTTTGTTCAAGTGCAGATTTTACAGCGCTGACAATACTTTGTAACGGATCAGAAATTGCCTGAGTGATTTCATCAGAAGTCACGGTAATCGCGCGAGGTACACCCTCTGCCAAGTTACGACCACGAACTTCAATCTCGAGGGTCTTGCCGTCAGCAACGGCCATACCCACTTCTTTTTTAATGACTTCGGCTGTTGTTTCCCCGATCACACAACCGTGTGCCTTACGCACATAATTGATGATTTGCTCATCAAATACATCACCACCGATACGTAATGAATCAGCATAGACGCAACCTTGTAATGAAATAATTGCGATTTCAGTAGTACCACCACCGACATCGACAACCATCGAACCACATGCTTGCTCAACTGGCATACCTGCACCAATTGCAGCCGCCATTGGCTCTTCGATCAAACGTACATCTCGCGCACCTGCATTAAATACAGCTTCACGAATCGCACGACGCTCAACCAGGGTTGATTTGCAAGGTACGCAGACAACCACACGCGGCGCTGGCGGGAATAACCGCTTTTCATGCACTTTGCCAATAAACTGATTCAACATGGTCTCAGTGACTTCGAAATCAGCAATCACACCGTCTTTCATCGGACGAATTGCTGAAATATTCGCTGGTGTACGGCCTAACATTTGTTTAGCATCAATACCTACAGCGGCAACAATTTTTTGTGAACCACTATGGCGAATTGCCACAACAGTTGGTTCATTTAATATAATGCCACGGCCTGGTGCATAAATAAGTGTATTTGCAGTACCTAAATCAATGGCTAAATCCGGCGAAAACAAGCCAATTAGTCGTTTTAGAATCACGGGGGCGTTCTCAATTAAACTTTGTGTGAATACAAGGTGGCAACTTTAACTAAATGTGATGATTTGAACAAGTCAATCGCTTATTATAACGCACGAATTTTGAAATTTTTTAATACTGAATTAGGTAAAGTTATGTCTACATCATCAGATGCTCAGCAGACAACAGACTTAAATGCGCAAACGGTCTCGCAAATTGCACACCTTGCACGTTTATCTCTCAATGACACGCAATCTGCTGAATATGCTCAAAGTTTAAATAAAATCCTTGGCATGATGGAAAGCTTGAAAGGCATTAATACCGATGATGTTGAGCCTTTAAAGAGCCCATTTGACAACCCGCAACCCTTACGCGCTGATGTTGTAACTGAAAGCAACCATCGTGATGAATATCAAGCGGTCGCGCCTGCTACAGAAGCAGGTTTGTACCTCGTACCTCGCGTAATTGAATAAGATTTATTCAATTAGTCAATATTTTATATTTAGAATGTAAAGAAATTTTTCATATGACAGATTTACATCGCTTATCAATCCGTGAACTCTCTGAAGGCTTAAAAACAGCCCAATTTTCATCACGCGAATTGACTGAACATTATTTAAAGCGTATTGCGCACATTGACCCAAAAGTAAAAAGTTATGTGACAGTGACTGCAGAACAGGCACTTGCTGAAGCGAATGCTGCCGATGCTGCACTGAAAGCAGGTCATACACATGCGTTGGCGGGTATTCCACTTGCCCACAAAGATATTTTTTGTACCCAAGGCATTAAAACCACTGCCGGTTCAAAAATGCTGGATAACTTCATTTCTCCTTACGATGCAACCGTCGTTGCAAAAGCGAAAGCTGCGGGTCTCGTGACTCTAGGTAAGGTGAACATGGATGAATTCGCCATGGGTTCAACTTCTGAAAACTCTTATGTCGGTGCAACGGCTAACCCTTGGGCACTGGATCATGTTCCAGGTGGTTCATCTGGTGGTTCAGCAGCGGCTGTTGCGGCTGATCTTGCGCCAATCGCAACAGGTACCGATACAGGTGGCTCAATTCGTCAACCTGCATCATTCTGCGGCTTAACAGGCTTAAAACCGACCTATGGTCGTGTATCTCGCTTCGGTATGATTGCGTATGCATCATCATTGGATCAAGGCGGCCCAATGGCACGCTCAGCGGAAGACTGTGCGTATTTGATGAATGTGATTGCTGGTCATGACGCCAAAGACTCGACTTCGATCAATAAAGAAGTCGATGACTACATTGCAAACCTAAACAGCACAGCAGTGAAAGGCCTACGTATTGGTATTCCAAAACAGTATTTCAATGTTGCTGGTTTAGATGCAGATGTGAAAGCACGCGTTGAAGAGTCATTGAAAAAGTTAGAGGAAATGGGCGCAATCTTGGTTGAGATTGACCTCAACATGACTGAAGCCTATGTACCAACTTACTACTTGATTGCACCTGCGGAAGCCTCTTCAAACCTGTCACGTTTTGATGGCGTTCGTTATGGCTACCGTTGTGAAAATCCAGTGGACCTGATGGACTTATACAAACGTTCACGTTCAGAAGGTTTTGGTGCAGAAGTACAACGTCGTATCCTGATCGGGACCTATGCCCTTTCTGCAGGTTATTACGATGCGTACTACGTCAAGGCACAAAAAGTACGTCGTTTGATTCAACAAGATTTCTTGAAAGCATTTGAAAATGTTGACGTGATTGCTGCGCCATCTGCGCCAACCACTGCCTACAAAATCGGTGCGAATCTCAGCCCGACTGAAATGTATTTAGGCGATATCTATACGCTTGCTGTGAACTTGGCAGGTCTACCAGCCATCAACGCACCTGTTGGTTTTGATAAAGACAGCTTGCCTGTAGGCTTACAGTTGATTGGTAACTATTGGTCAGAATCACAATTGCTTTCGATTGTGCATCAATATCAACAAAATACAGACTGGCATACCAAACGTGCGGCAATTGCTGAGGAGAATGCATAATGGCTGAAGCTCAAAAGTTAAAGTTAATTGACGGTTGGGAAGTCGTTATCGGGATCGAGATCCACACGCAATTGGCGACCAAGTCTAAAATCTTCTCAGGCTCATCGACTGAATTTGGTCAAGACCCAAATACACAAGCCAGCCTTGTTGATTTAGCCATGCCGGGTGTATTGCCTGTATTAAATGCGGAAGTGGTTGATCTTGCGATTCGCTTCGGTTTGGGTATCGATGCCTATATCGACCAAGCTTCTGTATTCGCGCGTAAAAACTATTTCTACCCAGACTCTCCAAAAGGCTACCAGATCAGCCAGATGGACAATCCGATTGTCGGCTTGGGTCATATCGACATCCAGCTTGAAGATGGCACGGTGAAGCGTATTGGCGTGACTCGTGCCCATCTTGAAGAAGATGCAGGTAAATCGATCCATGACCAGTTCGAAGGTATGTCGGGTATCGACTTAAACCGTGCAGGTACACCATTGCTTGAAATCGTATCTGAGCCAGATATGCGTTCGGTTGAAGAAGCGGTTGCCTATATCAAGTCGATTCACACGCTCGTGCGTTGGTTAGGTATTTCTGACGGTAACATGGCAGAAGGTTCATTCCGTGCCGACTGTAACGTGTCATTGCGTCGTCCAGGTCAACCGTTCGGTACACGCTGCGAGTTGAAAAACCTCAACTCATTCCGTTTCATTGAGCAAGCGATCAATGTTGAAATCGAACGCCAAATGGAAATTTTGGAATACGGCGGCACGATCGATCAGGAAACCCGTTTGTTCGACCCGAACAAGATGGAAACCCGTTCAATGCGTTCGAAAGAAGAAGCGAACGACTATCGCTACTTCCCAGATCCAGACTTATTACCCGTGATCATTGCTGATGAGCAAATCGAAGCGGCACGCGCTGCCCTTCCAGAACTGCCTAAAGCACGTCGTGCGCGTTTTATCGCGGACTTCGCTGTGACTGAGTACGATGCACACGTATTGACGCTGTCACGCGAAATGGCGGACTTCTACGAAGCGGTTGTGGCTGCTGCGGGCGGTGCGAAGCAAGGTAAAGTGTCTGCAAACTGGGTGATGGGTGAATTTTCAGGTGCTTTAAACAAAGCAGGCCTAGAATTGGCGGACTCTCCTGTTTCAGCTGCGCAATTAGGTGGCATGATTGCACGTATTGTCGACAATACCATTAACGGCAAAATTGCGAAGCAAGTGTTTGGATTTATGTGGGAAGCAGAAGGAAAATCTGCGGATGACATTATTGCTGAGAAAGGCTTGAAGCAAGAAACCGATACAGGTGCGATTGAAGCGATCATCAAAGACGTGCTTGCAGCCAATGAAAAAATGGTCGAAGAGTACAAGTCTGGTAAAGAAAAAGCCTTTAATGGTCTCGTTGGTCAAGTCATGAAAGCTGCAAAAGGTAAAGCCAACCCAGCTCAAGTGAATGAATTAATGAAGAAATTGATTGGTTAAACTAATCTAATTTTAAAAGAAAACCCGCTTTAGAGCGGGTTTTTTTATATTTTTAACTTATTGCGATCATCATCAATATAAGACATCGTAATATCAATTAAGCAATCAATTAAGTCTTCAAACGTAAAGCCTGTATTTTGAGATGAAAAGAAGTTCATCGTGAGCGCAACACTTGAGTTAATTAAAATATAAACCATCAATTTCAGATTTTTTATTCTCAAAACCTCTGGATGTTTTACCGCATATTCAATCGCTAAGGTATTGATAGCTTTGACTGCCTTCACATGGCTGGCTTCGGTACTATATTTACTAGAAACACTCACCCAATAAAAATATTTATTATCATCCTTCGCCAAAAAATCACCAATTTTCAAAAAAATTGATCTGATCGCGTCAGGGATTTGCATATCCTGAATCTCTGGAATGACTGCATAAATCACATTCGCCAACTCAGCAATGAAATGTTGCTGCATCTCGATAAACAGCGCCTCTTTGTTTTTGAAATACTCATAAAAACTTCCTGACCCAACCCCTGCAATCTCACAGACTTTCAGCACAGTTGTATGATCTAACCCGTTATTTTTTACTGATATAAATCCTGCATCAACTATAGAATTATAGGTATTTTTTGATCTACTTTGCTTTGGTTTTCTTATAGTTACCACTTTAAAATTCTCCTTATAAAATCCGTCTTTTTTCCGTATAAATTCATTGATAGATTATATCGACAAACTTAAAACCGTTCAAATTATCATCGACCACTGAGGAAAAAGAAAATGAATATAGCGGCACAATCTCTACAAAAAATCATTCGTCGTAATGTGATTATTCCTTTTGATAAAAGCAAAAAATTTTCTTTTTATTATGAAGATAACCTCGTTGTTACCTCATTATTTGTGGTTCTTTCCGCCATGTTTCCGCCGGGCGAAATGTTTTTTATCGAAAGTATTCGAAATGTTCGTGATCAAATTAAAGATGAAAAATTACTAGAAGACATCCGCAATTTTATTGCACAAGAGGCTTTTCACAGTCGGGAACATCAATCCCTAAATGAGCATCTTATCCATTCGGACTATCCAGAAGTTGTAGAAATAGAAGCCAAGACCAAAGCGAAGTTAGATGAATTTCGTAAACTTCCTAAAGTTGAACAATTAGCTGCAACAGTGGTGATGGAACACTATACAGCGACGCTTGCACGCTTATTGTTAACTGATCCGTTAATTAAACAGAGAACGACGCAAGAAAGTAGAAACCTTTGGGAATGGCATGCACTAGAAGAGTTAGAACATAAATCTGTTGCATTTGATGTATTGAATGCTGTAGGTGGCAATACAGCTAAAAACAGAAGGATTGCACTAAGCAGGGTTGCTAAACTTCTTTCCCCAGTACTTTTTCATTACTGGATCAAAATATTAAAACGCAGTGATATTCAGTTTTCTCTTCGGGAGCTCAAAGATGGTGTATATCTGGGCTTTGGAGGAATTAATCGTGTAGGCATTATCACTAAAGCCATGTTTGAGATGTTGGATGTACGAGATAGAGATTTCAATCCCCTGCACATGCAGACTGAACAACTCGAAACAGAATACCGAGAAAAATTATTTGGTGAAAAGGGTCTACTAACAGAAAATCTCAAAAACTAAGTAAAAAAAGCTGTTTTTATTTACAACAAAACAGCTTTTTTATTCAATTCCTTTTCAAAAAACTTATCTTGTAATACCCAACTTATTCCAGATATCAGGCGTTAAAAAAGTCATGACCAACTTATTTAAATCAATATAACGTAACGTACCTTGCAACTGCTGTCTTACCGCAGGGTCTTTCACAATATCCTGCCCAGCACTCTGTCCTAACTGCTGGAAAGCCTCTCCAACCGCCTTCACACCTTCAGCTTGGATCACAGCTTTGGTCTGAGTTGAACACTGCTCCACAATCACACGCTGTAACACCTGTGCTAACTTCTGATCCAACTGCGTTTTCTGCTCAGGCGTAACATTACTAAACGCCTTTAAATCAGGATGTGCTGCCAAAGCACTAAAAGTCCATTGCAAAACTGTGGTTTTATCCGCTGCGGTGGTGGCTTTCACCAAACAATCACTGAGTTGATCGACTGTTGGTCCTGCCATTGCCACTTGGGTCGTACCCAACACAGCCGCAGCCATCAATACAGAACGACTCAAATGAGAAAATTTACGGCGGGCAGAAGTATAATAAACACGAGACATAAGCACAGTTCCAAATTGCAATCTTTCCCTTTGTACCACGCTCTGTCTAGATCATCTGTTATGACGCTGTAAATTGCGTAAGTCCACGCAGTTAAAGCTTTGGCAAAGTGTAAAAACCATGAAGATGACAAATCACTCAACCCGCACCTTCATAATCCCACTCTGCTGGAATATTTGGCTGCTCAGGCGCTTTATTTAAATCAATATTCAGATTGCGACTACCTTTAAACGATTTCTCACCCGAATCTGATGCAGGTGATACATCCAAACTGTAGCGATAACGGAATTGCCAAACCATCGGCTTGATCGGACGAATATCCAGACTCAGACCATCTTCATCATGGCACTTACCTTTTGAGCTTTCATAATCCTGTTCAGAAAAACAGGCCCGAATCATACGATTAAAACTAAAAGGATAATTTTCAATAAAGCGATGGGTTTTGCCTGAATCCTTTAATTCATAAAAGCTGGCACGCTCAATCCCAGCCCCACCACCTGAATACATTTCAGAGAAAGTATCAATCACCGCAATGGCATAACGATTCTGATCCATCGGAAAGAGTTTAGGAAAAATATACTGTCCTGATCTTTTCACCTCTTCCGCTGGCATTAATGGAATATGCCATTGCTTCAATAATTTAAAGCCAGAATTTGAGTAATTAAATTGGACAATATTTCCCTTAGATAACAACCATAAAGCTTGATCTGGCGTTTTCAGGCTCTGCCACTTTGCTTGCTGCGTACAAAAATCTTTGACTTGCTCACAGAGTTGTTTTTGTTCTGACTGGCTCAGTTGTCCCTTTTTAAATTCAAGAATCTGTAAAGGAGCAGCAAAAGTAGAGGGGCTAAAACTGGTGGATATGCCAACCAGAATCATTGCTCTCAAAGTCATCTTATTTTTAAGCATGGTACTTCCTTAGGTTATTTTTATAGACTTACCACATTATTTGATAATCGCTTCAACTTGATCGAGCTCCCATACGCCACCCGCAGCAAGTCCTTTACACATCCCCGTCCACATATCTTTAGTATGTACAAACTTCAGTCCATCCCACACCCATTCATCACTCGACCAACAGTCACCAATGCCACGACCTTTTTGTGAACTACTGATAATACCTGCATAAAACTCTGAAGCATGTTCAGTAACAAAGCTGGCTTTGTTTACGAGTGATTCATCCAAAACCCATGCGCCATAACCTTCGTTATAGGCACCACGCCAACATAAAGTCATCGCCAACACTTTCTTATTGGTCAGTTTATACAACTCAATCGGTTGAGGCTTTGTTGCATCACCATCATAAATTCCTTCACAAAATCCCTCCTGTTTGGGGATAGCCTGAGCTGCCATTAAATTACGATATAACGCAGCATAACGTTTATTATTTGGCTGCAAAGTCAGATAAGGCTTATTCGGAGTTTTGATCTGTTTTACCGTGAATTTTGGCTGTGCAGTTAAGACATGCGACTCATCCGTTTTGCCCTTTTTAATTAATGCACCAACGGTACCAAGACGTTTTTGAAAATCATCCATTTTGAGCAATACAGCCGTCATCCCCAAATCTGATATTTGCCATTGCAAGTTCGCATTTTTAAAGATGATTTCGGTGTTTTTCTTGGATTGCTGCAATAAGGCATTGACCTGTTGCCCAGATAATCGCCCCATTAACGGAAATTCAGTTCCTTCAAATGAGACCACACCAAAATCTTTCCCATTCACATAGAAATGAATATTTTTAAGTTTGGCTGCAGGAAAAGAAGGCTCTTCATATCGCGCCAGTGCAAATTCCACTTGAACAGGCTGTCGTGCGCCCGCCTGACGCGTCAAAAGTAGAGAAGCAGGTTCATTACGATATTCTTCATTCTGATAACCTGCGGCACGACAAGTGCCTGTGTTGCTGCAATAAATTTCCCAATCTTGATGCGAGAATGAAATTCCTTTGATGTCTTGGGCAAAAGCACTAGAACTCATCGCAATAAAGCAACAGGCTGAAAATATCTTGTTCATAAGACGTATTTCTCAATGCAATTTATTTATTATTCATTCAAAATATTCTAAATCTTTTCAATTGATCTGGTTGTAGGTTCTTGTATTCAAGAATATGTTAATTTGAACTGAAACTCAAAACACTGAATTAAAAATGAAAATAGTCTACACCGTCTCTATTATTTTACTGTCTGGCTCAACTGCGATGGTGCATGCTGAGATACATAATTTCAAACCGATCTTTCCCAAATTCTCAAATACAGTACAGCAACGCCAAGCCGAAAATCAGATATATGCACTTGGTGAAGTGTCCTTTGCCAACGATGTCCGTGTTCCCTTTTATGGGGTTACTGCACTTAATCCTGCCGATGACGGTCTACTCAAAGACTTTAAAAGCTGTACCGCAAAAAGCTGTCATTTTGATTTTAAACTGGATGTACATCAGGCCAAACAACTGAAATTATTTGCGCTTCCTGAAATTGGCCTTGTACTTGTACCTAAAAATTGGAGTGATGCAGAAGCAAGTGCTGGCGCAAATGGTACGGGATCAGCCCTGCTAATGAGCCCAAATCAAAAACAGGCTATAGAATTATACGATTCATCTTTCTGTGTCGGTTGCGGCATGCCCTATGCCACGCTTTATTTTCCTAACCTGTTAAAAGAAAGTATTCAAAATGAGTTTGGCGGCTATAAAGATTCGCAGAAATTAATCAATGTGGTTCATCCATCGAAACAAGTGGCTTTCTTTAGTTATCAAATTCCAAATTTGAATAATAAAACCCATGGCGTCGCGAAATACCATGATGAAGACACCTTTAATTTTAGACAAATTATCGTGACACTGGATCAGTCACAACAGCACTTGGTTGGACCAATTTTAAATTTCTATCACTTTAGCCATTAACAATCGCTATTTTTTAATCGGCTTGACTAGCCCTGAGCAAACTTAAGAAATGTTCAACCCGAATATTATTTTCTTTGGCTCGACAAATCGCATAAATCGGTGCAATACAAGGTTTCTTTGCTTCTAAAGGTCGATAGATAATCTGTTTATTCCAAAAGTCCTGAATCGAAGCTGGCACAATCGAAAGCCCAATCCCAGCAGCAATCAAATTCAAGCTGGAAGTTAAGCGTGGTGCCTCTTGTACGATATTGGGACTAAACCCTGCCTGATAGCAATTTGCAAGAATATTATCAAACAGATCTTGCCCTGCAATACGGCGATACAGCACGAACTCATATGGCTCTAAATCGACTAAGCGGATTACCCCACCTTTGTCTGTTAATGGATGATTACTCGGCAAAGCCACAATCAACGGTTCATTCAAGACATGAATACTTTGTACTTGTGCATGAATGGGCGCGGGTTTGCGTAAAAATACGATATCCAGTTTTTCATTGATCACGGCATCAGTTAAAGCCGTACTGCTATCCTCTTCTAAATGAATGGCGACAGCAGGAAACTTCTCCCTAAATTGACGCAATAATGCAGGAAGAAAGGGATGCAAGCCTGCGGAGTTGGTAAAACCGATATTGATCTGACCTTCCAAGCCTTGGGCAATGTTTTTTACCCGTTTCGGAATCGACTGGGCATGCGCCAAAATTGTGATTGCTTCTTGATATAAAGCTTTACCCGCTTCCGTTACTTCCACGCCTCGTGGCAAACGTTTCAGCAATGCGGTATCCAGCTCCTCTTCCAAACTTTTAATCAAGCGAGTCAGTGGCGGTTGCTGCATGTGCAGTCGGACGGCAGCTTTAGAAATATTACTTTCCTCGACCACAGCAACAAATGCATTGAGCTTATGAATATCAATCATACATACCCTAAAAGTATAGATAACAGCAAAAATAGCATTTGTGAATATACCACAAATCATCCATTCTATAGCTCACAAGGTTGAACAAAAGGTCGTCCAATGAAAACCCAAGCCCTATCAATACAGAATGAGCCACTCACCACTGCTCCTGATTGTAAGGCACTATTCACGGGGTTTATGAAATTGGGATTGATGGGTTTTGGTGGTGTTTTACCCTTGGCACATCGTATCATCGTTGAAGAACACAAATGGATTGATGAAGGTAAATTTACCGACTTACTCGGTGTCTGCCAATTATTACCGGGTGGAAACATCATCAACATGTCAGTTGCAATCGGCATGGAATTCCAAGGTGTAAAAGGTGCAATTAGTTCAGTGCTTGGTTTGATCTCCGCACCAACGGCAATCGTCCTGATCATCTACCAAGTCTACGAGTATTTTCAATACCTCCCCGCAGTCAAACATATGATCCAAGGTCTAGCTGCAGCGGCAGCAGGCTTACTGTTTGCAACAGGATTTAAAATGCTCAGACCCATTTTAAAAAGTTATCTGACTATTTTCACGATTGGATTAACCTTCGTGTTTATGATTTGGATCAAGCTGCCCTTAGCACTGACTTTAGCCATTCTACTGGCAATTAACATGTTGGTTTTAGGAGTGAAAAAATCATGATTTTAATGACACTTGCCATTGTATTCACTCAACTTTCTCTACTGGCTTTTGGTGGTGGTAATGCCATTTTGCCTGAGATGCAGCACCAAGTAGTGACCGTACATCAATGGATGAGCGCAGAACAATTCAGTTCACTGTTTGCCATGGCGCAGGCCGCCCCTGGTCCTAATATGATGATTGTACCTTTGGTTGGTTGGCATGTTGCAGGGCCGGCAGGATTATTGGTCACCTCTCTAGCCAAGTTTGGTCCCTCTTCAATTATTACCATTTATGCACTTAAATTCTGGGAGCGTTTCAAAGCCAATCCGTTACGCGCTCGTTTTGAAAAAGCCTTGAAACCGATTACCGTAGGTTTGGTTCTGGTCAGTGCTTGGTTGATTGCCGATGCATCTGCACAAAACCTGCTGCTAGTGATGATCGTGATCGTTACTGCAATCCTCGGCATGTTTAAAAAGATTCATCCGCTCTGGGTGATGGCTGCGGGTGCAGGACTTGGAGTCGCCTTCCTTTAAGTCAGCAGCAATAAAAAACCTGCCCGATGCAGGTTTTTTTATTGCTAAAAATTGAACTACCAAATACTGACACGCTTTTCAGGTGCCAAATACATTTTATCCCCTTCTTTGATTTTGAAAGCATCGTAGAATGGTGCTTGATTGACTAAAGCACCATTGGCACGAACTTTATCAGGAGCATGTGGATCTGTTTTTAAATACACAATCGCTTGAGCTTCACGGGTTTTTGCACGCCAAACTTGCGCCCAGCCCATATAAAAACGCTGCTCACCTGTTTGCCCATCAATCACGGGTGCGGGCTTGCTTGCTAAGGAAATCTGATAGGCTTTATAAGCAATCGATAAACCTGAGTTATCTGCAATATTTTCACCCAAAGTCAGTTCACCATTGACGTGATAACCTGCAATTGGTTCATAAGCATTGTACTGCGCCACCAAAGCCTGTGTTTTGGCTTTAAAACGTTTGTGATCTTGCGCGGTCCACCAATTACGCATATTGCCCAATTCATCAAACTGACTGCCCTGATCATCAAACCCATGACTAATCTCATGACCAATGACGCTGCCGATTCCACCATAATTCACCGCATCATCAGCATCGATATTAAAAAATGGCGGTTGTAAAATCGCGGCAGGAAATACAATTTCATTTGAGGATGGATTGTAATAAGCGTTTACGGTTTGAGGGGTCATAAACCACTCATCACGATCTACAGGCTTCCCTAACTTATCTAAATCATCTTGATGTTCAAACTCTCTGGCACGAATCACGTTGCCAATCAAATCACCCTCTTTAATATCCAGTGCTGAATAATCACGCCATTTCTTTGGATAGCCCACTTTAATCGATAAGCTGGCTAATTTCTTTTTGGCCTGTACTTTGGTTTCAGGACTCATCCAATCCAGTTGGCTAATACTTTGATCATAAGCCTGTATCAGATTCTGAACCAATGTATCCATACGCTGTTTCTTATCTGCAGAAAAATGTTTTTCCACATAGATTTTGCCCAGACCATCACCCAATACTGCATTCACGGTTTGTACACCACGCTTCCAGCGAACCTCTTGCTCTGCGACATCACGTAAAGTTTTACCGTAAAACTCAAAACTCTCATCTACAAACGCTTTGTTTAAGAACGGCGAAAAATTACTGATCAAGTTCCATTTGAAATAGGCTTTCCAAACATTTAAAGGGGTTTTATTGATCACAGGGTCAAGTGCTTTAAAATAGCTGAGCTGATGAACTTGAATCGTCTGAACTTTATCCTTTACCCCCACAGTCGTTAGATAAGTATCCCAATCAAAGCGATGACTTAACTTATTTAAGTCTTTGAGCGGATAAATATTGTAACGCTTAGATAAATCACGATTCTGAACATTGCTCCACTGGATTTTGGCCAATTCCGTTTCAAGCTTTAGAATGTCTTTTGCATGCTGAGCGGCTTGCTGATCACCTGCCAGTTGAAGCATTCGTTCAATATGCTTGAGATATTTGGCACGCGTTTCGACAAACTTTTTATCATCTTTTAAATAATAATCGCGATCTGGTAAACCAAGTCGACGCTGCGCCAGACCTGCAATCATCACATCAGAGCGTTTCATATCTTGATCGATACTGACATCAAATGGTGTTCTGACCCCGATGCGAGAGAAATGCCCCATTAATTGAGCAAAATCTTGTTTCTTTTGAAGTGCATCAACCCGTGCCAACTCCTGTTGCAAAGGTTTGATGCCTTGAGCTTCAATCGCTTTTTCATCCATAAAGCTGGCATACAGACTTGAAACTTTTTGCTCAACTGTTCCGATTGCCCATTTTTGTGTGTTGAGTTCTTCAACAATAGCATGCAGCTGATTAGTCGATAATTCATGTAATTCATTGAATGCGCCCCAACGTGATTTATCGGCTGGAATTTCAGTTTTTTTAAGCCATGTTCCATTCACATAATCATAGAAATCCTGATTGGCACTTACACTCGGATCGATATATTGTTGGTCTATACCTGAGATTTTTTGAGTTGGAGAGGATTTAATTGCTTGGTCTGCCCATACATGTACGGTACAAGCAGTCAGTGCAAGCGCTAATGCACTTTTGAGCAATGCAGGTTTCATGATTTATCCTATTTATTTAAGTTCTAAGCTATGCAAGAGAGAAATGAAAAAAGATCATTAATTTTATCAAGGGACTATAGTGAAACTACACGCTCAAATAAAGTAATTTTCACAGAAATACATATGCAAACGTCACGTAAGAAACAAATGAAATGAAAAAGCCTTAGCATCAGACTAAGGCTTTCTCAATTTAAATCGTTTGAACTAATCTAGTATTTTTTCAAAAGCCTTAAGACGTTTATGGATCGACAATAATTCGATAATTGTTTTCCATGAGCTAATTAAGTATTGGAAGGATTCACGAACCTTTCCAAAAACCCCACCAATCTGATTGATTAAACCAAGGGTTAACTTACCTGCTGCAATCGCAGGGAATAACACAAATAGGTTATAAAGAATATCCAGTTGTCCATACCACGTTGCCGTTAAATTAAAATAGGTATAGTGAAAATATAGACGAAAATAATTTTGACGAACACGACTAAATAGCTCTTTTAAAGTTGCGGGTTGTGCTCGATCTTCATGATCTTCTCCATAAACCAATTCCTTACGAAATGCAGCTTCAACTTTTTGGTTATTGAATTGCAGACCTGGTAGTTTTATCCCAACTACCATGAGCAACACCGTACCAAAGATTGCCCACAAGATTGCAGCCCAAACCAGCGAATATTGCAGCTCACCTATCACAGGTATTACTGGGACATGCTTTGAAAGTTGGAATAATAAAGGCAAAAATGCAATCAGTGTCATGATTGCTTTGACCAACTCAACACCCAAGTCTTCAACAATCGTTGCAAAACGCATGGTATCTTCCTGCACACGTTGTGCCGCACCTTCAACATGGCGTAGCTTAGGCCAGTGTTCGGTATAATATTCATTCATTGCCGTACGCCAACGGAATACATAATGACTAGTAAAAAAAGCATTTATAACAGCTAGGGTTACACCGACCATAGCAATATATAAAAACACCATCGTTTCTTTATATAAATCGGTAATACTTCCCCCACCATTGGTAAGCATATTTTGAATCATATCCCAAAACGGGACATACCACGCATTTACAGCAAGGCTCACCTGTACCCCAAACCAGATATTAAACAAGATAAATGCAGAGCCCCAAATCGACCACCGCTGCCATTTATTGTCTGAAAATATCCGCCAAAACCCGGCAAATAATGCCGTTGCTGTGATAAACCACAGATAGAACCAGAGTGAAGAAGGCTCCCAAAATCGATTAATGCCAACGGGCAACTCTGCCTCAGCATAGCCTTTGGGAAAACCTAGATATTCACCCCAACTATGACCGCCTGTATACCAAATCAGCATATTGAGTGCTAACCACACAAGCACTGAAATAAAAAACAGGCGTGGGCTTGGAAAGAATGACTTAAACATCGTGTTTAACAATCCTTGTCGTGTTGCAATTAATCGTATAGGTCATCCTATGACCTAAAACTTAAAATTAACTGATAAAAAAGTTTTATGATTTGTAGTTATTTACCTGTTTTTTCAATTTTTTAATAGCTTTTTGTTGATGATTTACAATTTGTTTTTTGCCTGAATATCAGTTTAGTAAATGGACTCAATCAGTTAAGCCCATTCGAAGCCTACCCTAGACTTATTGACGCGGTGATGCCGTACTCATTTTCAAGGCAATATCTTGCCGTTCAGTTTGTGTTGGATAAGTCTTACTTTGAATTGCCCATTGGATTTCAGCTAACTTTTCATTTGCTGCATCCGCACCAGCCTGCATGGTCATCTCACGCCCTTTCACATCAAAAATATGTGCCTTTTCACGTAGGTCAGGTTGAATCACAATATCTGCATCTTTTAGCTCTTCTTCAGCCAACCGCCCTTGCATGATATTGATGTTTTGGTTGAACAATCCCCATACATTGCTCGTCTCGGTATGGATTGGCTGAGCCAAAATATCGACCGCAATCACCACATCTGCGCCAAGCTCACGCGCAACCTGAACAGGTACTGGACTGACCAAACCGCCATCGACATACTCGACATCATGAATTTTGGTCGGAACAAACATGCTTGGGATGGATGCAGAAGCACGTACTGCCTGACCTGTATTGCCATAGTTAAAGACTGTTCTAGTGCCATCTTTTAATTCAGTCGCGACCACATACATTGGGATTTTCATCTTTTCTAATGGCATGTTATGAACTTGTTGATTGATATAGTCTTCAACCTTCTTACCATCAAAAAAGCCCTTTAAACTGACATTCACTTCACGAACATCATTGGCTTTGAGTTTTAACGCAATATCGCGTAATTCAGCAGGACTTTTACCGCTGGCATAGATTGAGCCAACAATACTTCCTGCACTGGTTCCAACAATAAAGTCAGGGCGAATACCTTGTCGCTCCAATACTTCAATCACACCGATATGTGCATAGCCACGTGCACCGCCGCTGCCCAATACCAATGCAATCACAGGGCGTTTTTGCTGTTGTTTAATTGAGGTAAATGGTTGGTTGACAGCATGGGCTTGTGCATCGTCAATGACAGGTGCTAATTGTGATGTGGTCTGACAAGCTGTCAAAACCGTCACTGAAAGGCCAAGCATCCATAATTTAAGCTGTTTCATACGCAACAATTGCCATATTAACCATATTTCTTGGCTAAATTTTAGCGTTTACCAAGCCTAAATGCTGTATCAATTTTTTGTATTTTTCATAAAAACTTCATAAAAAAAGCTCCTCGAAAGGAGCTTTTTAATATAACTCAGCTTGAGTTAACTCAAATTACCAAATATCAGAATCAACTCTTTTCTTCAACTCTGGGTAATTATCAATCTTAAACTCAGGTTCTTTAATACCTTTCTTAAGCTGCGAGGTATAGTCTTTCAATAAAGTTCGCGCCATCGGCGTTAACAGCAAGATCGCAATCAAGTTAATGGTTGCCATGATACCCATGAACAAGTCCGCCATTGACCAAACCAATGGAACGCTGCCGATTGCACCGAAATACACCATCACCAATACAAAGATTCGGAAGATGAACATTACTTTCGGGTTGTTATTAATAAACTGCACATTACTTTCTGCATAAGCATAGTTGCCTAGAACAGCTGAGTAACAGAATAAGAATAACAAGATCGCAAGGAAGTCACCGCCCCAACTACCGACTTGTGTCTCCAATGCACGTTGTGTCAGTTCAACACCAACGAAGCCCGCATCATGGTAGACCCCTGATACCAAGATAATGATCGCTGTACTGGTACACACAATGAAAGTATCGACGAATACACCCAGCATTTGAACCAAACCTTGGTTCACTGGATGTTTTACATCAGATGCTGCTGCCGCATTCGGTGCAGAACCCATACCTGCTTCATTTGAGAACAAACCGCGCTTGATCCCTTGCATCATTGCCATCGAGATCATTGCACCGAAGAAACCACCCGCTGCCGCATTAAACTGGAATGCTTCAGTGAAGATCAGTTTGAAGATACCTGGTAGAAGTTCGTAATTACTGATCGCAATATACAAAGCAACTGCGAGATAAAGACCTGCCTTTAATGGTACAAACATTTCTGCAAATTTAGCAATACGTTTAATACCACCAAAAATAGCGAGAGCAACCAAGACAACAAGTGCCAAACCGACCCATGAGATTTCTAAATCTACACCGCCTAAGTGAGCGATGAGATTAGCTTTGTCCCACCCCCATGCATGTGAAGATGCATTGGCAATCGCATTGATCTGAACCGAGTTGAATACAAAACCATAGGTAAAGATCAATGCAAGTGCGAAGATCACACCAAAGGTTTTGCTGCGTAATCCTTGAGTAATATAATAAGCTGGTCCACCGCGGAATTGCTTACTGTTACTGTCTCTGACTTTAAACAATTGCGCGAGTGAGGATTCGATAAATGCTGAGCTCATCCCGAGAATCGCAGTAAACCACATCCAAAACACTGCACCAGGTCCACCAATCGCGATTGCGATTGCAACACCCGCAATGTTACCTACACCAACACGACTTGCTAACCCCGTTACAAAAGCCTGAAAAGGTGTAAGTCCATGTGAATCTTTCTCTTCACCTTTGCTGCGACTGCTCTTCATCACCTTGATACTGTGGAAGAACATTCTAATCTGTACAGCTTTGGTCGCAACAGTATAGAAAACACCTACAGCAAGCAGGAAAACAACAAGGAAGTCCCATAAAGGATCATTGAAAAAACTTACCCAAGCCATCAGGGTGTCATTTAATTTTTCATTCATCACTTATTCGCTTTTAAATATTTTATGTACATCCGTACATATACGATAACAATGGATGAATCAAAAAAGCCCCACTTGGGGCTTTTGATCCGACTTAGGCAAAGAATTTCAAAATTAATTGAATTACTGTTGCGTTAATTAAATCAACGAAGAACGCACCACAAAGCGGAACAATCAAGAATGCTTTATGAGATGGTCCATACATATTGGTAATCGCTTGCATGTTTGCAACTGCAGTTGGTGTTGCCCCCATACCAAAACCACAGTGGCCTGCTGCCAGGACTGCTGCATCGTAGTTTTTACCCATGACGCGGAAGGTCACGAATGCTGCATACAATGCCATAGTAATGGTTTGCGCGCCTAAAATTACGACAAGCGGACCAGCTAAATCAGCCAATTGCCATAATTTCAACGATAGCAATGCCATTGCTAAATAAAGTGATAATGATGCATTACCAAAGACATCAATCGCACGATCAAAAATATCAATTTTTAATATGCTTTCTAAGATATTACGTAAAATTACACCACCGCCAAGTGCCCAAACGAATGTTGGTAACTCGAACCAAGTACCTTTACTAAAACCGGTCATGAATTCTGCAAATGCTAAACATGCAGCAAACATACCCAAAGTAGTAATGGCATTGTCCGCAGTGATTAAACGGACTTGATGTGGATTTTCGAATGGTGCCAACTCGTCAGGATGTTGATCTAAATGTGTATCACGATCCTTGATCTCTGCTGGGGTCTGTGCTTGAGAAAGGCTATAGCGGTTAATCAACAATTTAGCCAATGGACCACCGATAATACCACCGATAATCAGACCAAAAGTTGCACTCGCCATACCTAAAGCCAACGCACCTTGAATCCCATGCTGAGTCTCAAGAATTTCACCCCACGCACCTGCGGTACCATGACCACCTGTCAATGTGATTGAACCTGCAATAAGACCAACCAACGGATCAATACCCAACAATGTCGCAAGACTTATACCGACAGCGTTCTGTACCACAATGAATGATGCGACACAGATCAGGAAAATCACTAATCCAATACCACCTTCCTTGAGTTTCATAAAATTGGCACTTAAACCAATAGAAGCAAAGAAGATCAACATAAAACTGGTTTGTAATTCACTACTAAAGACAATGCTGTATCCCCAAAATGAGTGTACAAGTAGTGAAAGTACTGCCGCAACTAAACCACCTGCAACAGGTTCAGGAATGTTATAGCGTCTTAAGAAGTCAATTTTATTAACGAGCAAACGCCCTAATAACAAAACGATAACCGCCGAAATTAGGGTATAGAAACCATTAAAAGTAAATTCCATATCTTCTTCCGTTTATTTTATCAGTTATGCCGATGGCTTTTTCACCATCTCAAAACTCATAAAATAGTAACTCTCAAAATGAGTGAAAACTCAATCAACTTAATAAAAAGCATACAGTTCCAAGCCAGAACCTTAGCCATATTTCAGTTGTTCCGTTTCCCCGATGATTACACCAACAAGATAGATGGCTTAGAAGTTATAGCGGGCCATTGCCCCTACACGATTATCCTTACCTTTTTGTCCATCAAAGGTTTTACGCTCGCCATAGATATACTCTAGACCAAACGTAATCGGTGTAACTGGCGAATACATGATATTCCACCAACCTTGTTGCAAAGTTTTATTCTGTGCAACATCTTTTGCGATAACAGCCTGCTTAGCAAAGTCATTACTGTCATCAGCAAACATTGCGCCATACGCCAAGGTACTGCGCAATTTAGGGTTAATTTGATAAGTCGCCCCTAGGGTTAGAGCATCGAACTCATTCAGATTTAAACCGAAATTATTTGGATTTACCTTGTAGGCATTGTTGGTATACAGCAAGAATTTGCTATCACCTTTGACATGCGAATAGTCAATCATGGCTTGTAATGCATCAGTGAACTTATATTTTGCACCAACAGCGACACCCCAACCCAATTCTGAATCATTAGCACTGAGTTGTTTGTCATTATTATAAGCAGCTCGACTGCGTGCTTCAGTAATCAATGCACGTGCCGAACTTGTACCCTTACCTTCTGCAAAATCATATTTTAATTTTGAAGTTAAAGCGGGTGCTCGGTTATCGTCATTCCCTTTTTCCAAGGCAACAAAATAATGTGTAGCTGGATTAAGTGCACCGCTGTAACGAACCATTGGCGTACGATAAGTACCGATCCCCAAAGGCGAGTTAAAATCAAGCATTTCTGGCTGTAAGTCAGTTGCCAAGAACGTTGAAGTGGTTTGACCAAATAGCCAATCATTCATTGTTAAATAAGCATGGCGAATACGAATGGTATCATTGCTACTACCACCACGGAAATCGACTTCTAACTTACCGCCCACCTCAGCACCTTCGACTGGTGCTTTAAAATCGAGCCCCAAACGGGTAACTGTTGCAGTGCTGTAGAAGCGATCACTGTTCTTTTCAGCGCCTTCTAAATCAACCTTATTGATGCGGTTAAATATCCCGTCACCACCTTTAGATTGATAAGAAGCA
This sequence comes from Acinetobacter sp. ANC 3929, assembly GCF_000369405.1. Lineage (GTDB taxonomy): Bacteria > Pseudomonadota > Gammaproteobacteria > Pseudomonadales > Moraxellaceae > Acinetobacter. The sequence continues at coordinate 226,460 of NZ_KB849999.1, read as the reverse complement.
TCACCACGTAAGAAACCGTGTAATTTAACTTCTGCACCAGAAGCCGTGTTAAACACCAATTGCGACTTTTTAGGGACGACAGCGGGTGACACAGCTACATTTGCAGGATGATCTGGATGTGTTTCTTTAAAATTAGAATGTTCCTGTACAGGAGCAAGGTCATTTTTTTGTTTTGCTTGGGGAACATATTGCTGTAATAAAGCTTTTAATTCCTTCACTTCATCACGAAGTTGTTGAATCTGTTCTTGCTCACTAGCAGCGTGTGCATTGTTCATCATTAAGGCTACAACAGTGATTGCTAAACCTTGCAGTACGAACGGCTTACGGATGAGAGATACACTCATGAGAAGCTCCTTGTATCTGTGTATATTTCAACATTTTCTAGCGGCATAAAATTGGATAAATTTGCTATGCCGAGGATAGAAAATCCCCCTCACCTTATCAGTAAGGAAAGCCCAATCAGTTTTTTAAAAAGGGCGTATTATGCATAAATTTCGAATATTGTGTGTACTTTTTATTTAAGGAGTTCTCATCATTTTCGCGAGAATAAAAAAATAGTTTTTCGATTTCATTATGTTACTAATAGTTTTCTTTTTCACACAAACCAAACAAAACACATAAAACACACTACAACTTATCTTAAAGCATTCTTTTTATGCTTATTTTTTAAACACAGCTAAAATTGTATGTGAAAAACTATCTGCAAAAACTATTTATTGATTTATAGTCAGCACACATTAAAAGATCAAAATGATGAGGAGTTTTTTTATGAACACGGAACAAGTCCGCTATGTAGATGAAGCGATTACATCTCGTCATTCAGTCCGTGCATTTTTAGATACCCCTGTCGAAACACAAACCATCAAAGATATTTTAGCGGTAGCAAGTCGTGCGCCTTCTGGCACCAATGTTCAGCCTTGGAAAGTCTATGTGGTTACAGGGCAAAAACGCGCAGAGATGATTGACCGTGTCTGCACAGCCCAAATTGAACTATTACAAAAACCTGAGCTTGCAGCACAATATCAAGAGACTTTCGCCTATTATCCTGAAACATGGATTTCCCCTTTTATTGACCGTCGTCGTGCCAATGGTTGGGGACTCTACGGTCTACTCGGTATTCAAAAAGGCGAAAAAGAAAAGATGGCAGCGCAACAACTGCGTAACTTCCAGTTGTTCGATGCGCCTGTTGCCTTATATTTTACCGTCAATAAAGTCATGGGGATTGGTTCAAAAATGGATATTGCCATGATGATCCAGAATGTCATGGTTGCTGCCAAAGCGCGTGGCTTAGATACTTGCCCGCAAGCAGCATGGAATCATTTCCATCCAATCGTACTCGATATTTTGGGTGCACCAGAAGACGAAGAACTAATCTGTGCCGTGGCTTTAGGTTATGCCGACCCAGCGCATATTGTAAATACCTTCATTACACCACGCGAGCCCGTTGAAAACTTTACGGTGTTTCTCGATTAAGCATGTAGATAAAGCAGTTTCTCTAAGCCGAGAGACTGCTTTGCTGTTTTCCGACTTTTAAAATGGCAAACAATCCCGCACTGGTAAACAACAGCATCATGATTCCCATATTCAAAGATGCCTTCCACACCAAGAAGTTCAAAATAATTCCTGCCAATAAACCGCAGGCAAATTGCATACTCCCCATAATCGCACTAGCCGTCCCTGCACGTGCGCCTTGTTGAGACATCGCCAAAGCCATAGCATTCGGACCAGTTAAACCAATCCCGGACACCACCAAGAATAAGCCTGACATTAACAGTAATAACGGTGCATCCGCCATAAGTCCTGCACTCAGCACAATCAATGCCCCAAAACACTGAATTAAACCGCCAAGACGTAACCGCTGAAAAATTCCCATTCGGGTATTCAGATGTTTATTAAGCGAGGACATCAACATGATCCCTGCTGCATTCAACGCAAATGCATAGGAGAAATGCTGCTGTGACAGTCCATATTGCCCCATGAACACTTCGGAAGCAGAGCTGATATAGCAGAACAAGGCTGCGCCAGTTAAACAACCTGCAAACATTGGTACTCTAAAGCTCTCATCTTTGAAAATAGCAGCATAGAGTGTGGTCACTTGATAAGCCGATAATTTTAAACGGCGTTCAACAGGCAGTGACTCTTTAAAGAAGAAATGTACACAGAGCCAACACACCACACCAATCATCGATAAAGTGATAAAAATCGCTTGCCATGGAAAGAAATTAAGAATCCATGCACCAAAGATTGGCGCCAGAATCGGTGCCAGCCCCATCACAATCATCATGCTGGAAAAGGCTTGTGCAGAACCGTGCATATCCAAACGATCACGAATGGTTGCTCGCGCCATGACCACACCGACACAGCCACCTAAAGCTTGAAAGATACGAGCTGCAATCAAAGCCCATTCATTGGTTGCAAATACACAGGCTAAACTGGCGATTGCATAAAGTCCCAAGCCAAAATATAAAGGCTTTTTACGTCCAATACGGTCACTGACAGGCCCATAAATCAGTTGTCCAATTGCCAACCCCAAGAAATACGCGGGTAAGGTATTCGCCACCATTTGCGTACTTACCCCAAACTCTTCTGCCATTTGAGGCAAAGCGGGTAAATACATATCAATCGACAGCGGTCCTAATGCGGTTAACAAAGCAAGCAACAAAATCCATGCTGTTGAATATTGACGTTGATTGGTTTGCTCGGCCTGCATAATGCACTACTTTTCACTTATTACTAGATTCTAAGCTTAGCATCCTCAACATATTTGTGCATAATAAGAATCAGAAAATTGATTGCAGAATACAAAAAGGACAAACTTTGAATCCTTGGTTCGGACGTTTAAGACAAGCAACCTATAACACCACGTTTATGTACAACGTGCGGATGTTAATCGCCTTTACGGGGACTGCTTTTGTTCCCTATCTTTTAGATTATCAATTGGCAACGATTCCTTTAACACTCGGTGTCGTTGCAGCAGCCATTAGTGATATTGATGACCGCTTTTCTGTGCGCATCATGAACCTGATTTATACCTATATCGGGTTCTTCATTACAGCGGCTTCGGTTCAACTGTTATTCCCCTATCCGATCGCCTTTGCAATTGGATTAATCGCCTCTTGTATCGGCTGGATATTATTGGGCTCTTTAGGCCGTCGCTATGCCACCATTGCCTATGGTTGTCTGGTCATTTCAGTCTATTCCATGTTGGGCGTACATTTATTTGAACAATGGTATCTGCAACCTGCTCTTCTTGTTGTTGGTGCAGCTTGGTATGGTTTACTTTCAACCATCAGCTTTCTCTTGTTCCCTGTACGTAAAGTTCAAGATCAGCTGGCTGCATCCTACACCGCCTTAGGGAGTTTCTTATTCGCTAAATCAAACTTATTTGATGTAGATATGACACCCTCTAGCTATCAACAAAGTATGATTGATATCGCCATGGAAAATGGCAAATTGGTCGCAATCTTTAACGATATGCGGATGTCTCTATTGACACGATTAAAAGGCGACCGTGGACAAAAAGGAACTCGACGAAGTCTGCAATATTACTTTGTCGCTCAAGATATTCATGAGCGTGCCGATTCAGCACATATCGATTATCAAAAACTGGCAAAAGTGTTTCAACACAGTGATATTTTATTTCGCTTTCAAAGGATCTTATCAATCCAAGGTAAAGCCTGTCAGGATTTGGCTCAATCTATTTTAAGTCGCACTCGTTATGTGCATAACAAGCGCTTTAAACATAGTTTTGAGAACTTGCGTCTATCGTTGGAAAAACTGCGCAAAGATGGATACTATGATCAAGTCAGAATTAATGCCTTATTTGCACTTTATCAAAACCTAAAGTCGATTGATGCACAGCTACAAAATCTTGAAACAGAAAGAAATCTGCAAAAGATCAATGCACAACATACCGAAAGCCAATTAAAAGATGATGATCTAAAAGGCTGGAATGACATGATGGTGCGAGTGAAACAACATCTCACACCAGAATCAGTATTGTTCCGTCATGCGGTACGTTTATCTATCGTATTGTTTATTGGCTATCTGTTTATTCAACTTACGAATATTGCGTATGGCTACTGGATTCTACTCACCGCATTATTTGTATGCCAACCCAACTTCAATGCCACCAAACGACGTTTATATCTACGGATCGTCGGAACATTGGTCGGTATTATCATTGGTCTTGCCATCATTTATTTTATTCCTTCAATCGAAGGTCAATTGGTGATGTTAATTCTGAGCGGTGTACTGTTTCTGGAACTACGCAGTAAGCAATATGCCCAAGCCACTGCTTTTATTACTATTCTTGCTTTAATCAACTTTAATCTGGACGGTTCTGCATTTGCAGCAGGTTTACCACGTTTTATTGACACCGTCATTGGTTGTGCCTTGGCATGGTTTGGTGTCAGCTTTATTTGGCCAGACTGGAAATTCCGCAGACTACCGCGTTCGATTCAACGTTCTCTACAGGCACAATGTAAATATCTTGCCGAGGTGGTAGAGCAATACCATCAAGGCCGTAATAATGCCCTGAATTATCGTGTGGTTCGACGTGCTGCACATAATACCGATGCTGAAGTGGCTTCCCTGATTTCAACCATTGCAACCGAACCAAATATTGACGTGAATCAAAAAAGTTTAGCTTTTGAGTTTTTATGCTTGAGCCATACTTTTTTAAGCTATATCGCAGCATTAGGCGCGCATCGTGAGCAAATCCTAGATCAGGAAGTATTGGGTTTACTCGATCAAGCTTTAGATGATATCCAAGGTGCGCTGCTCAGAGATGAAGTCCCTGATTTATCAGCACAAAATCTAATGCAAACCATTCGTGACCGTCTCAGCCGCAATGAAGATAATGATCCAAAATCGCTGATTATTTTGCAGCAACTCTCACTCATGCTCAGTGTGTTAACACGTTTAAGCATGTTAAAACAAAGCCTCAGTCATGAGCCTAATGAAGATGGTACCGAATTTGCTTCACTTTAAAGGCTGCTAAGATTGCAGCAGCCCGCCAGGATTCACCTTTGGCATAATATCTTTGCATGCCAATAGGTGTTAAACTTAACCCAGTTATATACTCGTTTTCTATATTATGACCGCCAAAACGCTATACGCTTATACGCTACAACCTGTTCCTTACGAAGTTTCTGAAGCTGAACAACGTCAAGCTCAACTTATGATTTGGCGTAGTACTAACAAATTCAGCCGCAAAGCATGGATGATTATGATTGCACTAGTGGTGCTTTCTTTGGTTGCTGCAGGACTTATTAAATATTACTCCACTTACTCAACTGTGATTTGTTGGGTGGTGATTATCGGTGTGGCACTTTTCTACCTGATCAAACGATTTGGTTTGGAATGGTATGTCAAACGCAAGATGACTGAATTCCCTGTTCAAGAAATCAAAGGACTCCGTTTAGGTGTACAACCTCATGGTATCGTGATGCGCCAAAAAATGGGGCTTCAGGAAGGCACCGCAACGATTGGCTGGAAAGATATTTACGAATGGTATAGTTCACCTGACTTTATTTTGGTGAACTTCAAGGTAAAAACAAAAGGCGAAGAACAACAAGGTGCCTATATTTTACCAAAGCGTATGGACTCGAAAAATTTCTCGTTCAATACCGTACGTAGACATCTGAATGAAACAGTTGGTGCACCTAAATCAATCTAAGTTTTAGTCTCTGACTTAAAAAAACCTCTCCTCATGAGAGGTTTTTTAATGGCCATTAAATAAATGAGAATCAAAATCAATATTACCTGCAAAATCCATATTATGTACTTAATCTTAGGTTATAATTTTTTACATGAATTTCATTATCTTTCCATTTTTTGACCATGCTTAAAAAAGTTTTCTTCCAAATCCATTGGTTTTTAGGGATTACCGCGGGGCTCATTCTCTCTTTAATGGGAGTCACTGGTGCAATCTACTCATACGAACCACAGATTCTAAAATGGATCAACCAAGACAGTTATGTGGTTGAGGTCGCTCAAACACCAAAACTCACCCCTGCCGAGCTATATCAACATTTCAATCAACAACAACCCGAGATTGAAATTAATAGCATCACCATCGCTTCTGATCCAACCGAATCGTCAACCATCAATATTAAAAAAGAAGGTGCGCGTCGTGGTTATAACATGATGGTAAACCCGTATACAGCGGCAGTCTTACCTGAAGTTAAAGGTCGCGACACGCTACAATTTATTCAGCGTTTACACCGTAATTTAACCGCTGGTGAGTTTGGCGCACAAATTACTGGGGCATCGACCCTAATGCTGATTTTCTTTGTATTGAGTGGCATCTATCTACGCTTTCCAAAGAAACATAGCCTTAAACAATGGTTCTTTATTAAACCCAAACTGAAAGGTCGTAATTTTATTTGGGATCTACATGCAGTGGTGGGAACTTGGGTGGTTGTATTCTATCTACTCTTTGCATGTACAGGCTTATATTGGTCTTATGACTGGTGGCGTGCCGGCATGTTCAAAGTCATGGGAGTGGAACAACCACAACGTAACCAACAAAATAATGACCGCGGCAAAGATAAACAACCAGCACTAGAAAAAACGCAGGTCAATACTATCCTGACGCAAACATGGACAGGGGTAAATGCACAGATTGGCCGTGAATATTCTAGCCTGACTTTAAATATTCCTAAACGTGATGATGCCAAGGTTGAAATTTCATTTGTCGATCTCATTCCTCAACATGAGCGCGCACGCAACCAAGCGATCTATAACTATCAAGACAATAAATTCGAAAAATTCGAACTTTATGAAACCAAGAAGCTCAATGAAAAAATCATGAGCAGTATGCTACCGGTGCATCGTGGTAGTTTCTTTGGTTCAACTTATCAATTTATTGCCATGTTGGCTTCATTGGCAATGCCACTGTTCTTTATAACAGGTTGGATGTTATATCTAAAACGTCGCAAGCAGAAGAAGCTGACCCAAGCTGCACGTCAGTCAATCAGTGCACAACAGATGGATCCAAATGCCAAGCCTTGGCTGATCACTTATGCGACGCAAACAGGTGTGGCTGAACAATTAGCATGGCGTACTGCGACCAGCTTGCAGGAAGCGCAACAGCCAACGACGGTTAAACCCATTCAACAGCTCACTGAGCAAGACCTATTAAAAACAGAGTACGTTCTATTTGTTGTAAGTACTTATGGTACAGGTGAGGCACCCGATCTCGCCACAAGTTTCAGCAAGAAATTAATGCAACAAAACCTTGATCTCAGTCAAATGCATTATGCAGTCTTGGCACTCGGATCAAAAGAATATCCAGATAGCTATTGCAGCTTTGGTTATGCCGTAGATACATGGCTAAAACAATGCAAAGCACAACCGTTGTTCGAATTGATCAAAGTAGATAATGCCAATAGCAACGATATTCAGCAATGGAATCAAGCTCTTTCGGTAGTGACCAAGCATGAACTACATGCAATGAATATTGAGAAAGTATTTGATCAATGGACCCTAAGCGAGCGTACCCTGCTCAATCCAGACAGTTTAGGGCAAGCAGCCTATAACATCGAACTCACCACAACTTCTGACATGACATGGCATGCCGGCGATATTGCTGAAATTCAACCAGCCAATAGCTTAGCTGAAATTCAGAATTTCTTGATCAAGCATCAGACCCCAGCACATAGTATCGTAAAATCATTAAACCAAAATATTGAACAACTACTTTGGGATAGAAATCTGCGAGTTGAAATCAAGCCTTTTAGTACACTTGAAGACTTACTTGAACAGTTGCCGACTCTACCAACTCGTGAATATTCAATTGCCAGTATTCCATCGCAACAAATACTACGATTGGTGGTTCGACAAAAACGCGATGAAAATGATCAGCTCGGTCTTGGTTCTGGTTGGTTAACCGAATTTGCAGAGCTTAAGCAAACGATTGCTTTACGTATTCGGACCAATGAATCCTTCCATTTAATTGACGATAACCGACCGATTATCTGTATTGGTAATGGTACCGGTATCGCAGGTCTCATGAGCTTGTTGCAGCAACGTAATCGACAAAATTACACGGCCAACTGGCTCATTTTTGGTGAACGCAAACGTGAACATGATTTCTTCTATCAGGAAACCATCGAAGCGTGGAAAAACATGGGAACTCTACAGCGTTTAGATCTGGCTTTCTCTCGTGACCAAGAACAACGAATCTACGTTCAAGATATTTTGCGCAACAATGCCAATGAGCTAATAAAATGGATTGAGCAAGGTGCTGTGATTTATGTCTGTGGCAGCATTGAAAATATGGCTTCAGGTGTTGATCAAGCATTGATTGATATCCTGAGTGAAGAAAAACTTGATGCATTAAGACAAGCTGGGCGTTATCGTCGAGACGTGTATTAATTCTTTTCAATCTAAAAACGAGTGTTAGTCACTCGTTTTTTTTCATAAGACGATAAGAGAATTTGCCTTTCTTAGAATTTTGCATACACTTAGCACGGTTCAAATCGACACAATTAAGATTATGCAAATAAGTTCATGGGTTCGTATTGTTTTAGCCCTTATCGGTTCAGTGCTGTTCTTAGATGGCGCAATTCTGATCGCTTTTAAAAAGATTCATATCGGAACCGTACTGCCACTGCTACTTGGGCTATTTTTCTGTCTCTATGCTTATTTCTATTATCATATTGAACGTTTCTTTTTCTATCATTTCCGTTTGCATTCAATCTGGCGTTTCGGTTGGCTGTGTTTCTGGATTTGGGTCATTAGCTTAGGCTATTTCTTTGATTATCTTTCAGATAATAATGCCAAAACTCAAAACATCCCTGCAGTTAAAGCGATTATCGTACTTGGCAGTGGCGTGGAAAAAGGACAACCATCTGCAACACTCGCAAAACGTCTAGATCGTGCTGCACCTCTTGCTTTAGCTCAGCCTCAAGCAAAATTAGTCATGACAGGTGGTATTGATTTTGGTGAAACTGATAGCGAAGCCGTGGTGATGTCACGTTACGTACAACAGCACTATCGCATTCCTGCATCACAAATCATTTTGGAAGATAAAAGCACCAGCACTGAGCTAAATCTCAAAAATAGTCAGACCTTATTGCAAGCACAACACATCAATATTCAACAGCCAATTGCAATTGTGACGAGTGATTTCCATACCCTACGCGCCTCAGCAATTGCCAAGAAACAAGGCTATCGCAATATCACCATGCTGGGTGCAACCACACCTTTGGCGACACGTTATAACGCATGGTTAAGAGAATACTTTGCCTATGCCAGTGGTTGGTTCTTAAATGAGTATTGATTGAGAGATTATTCTTTCAATTTCAGGATGATGCTGAGTTATGCAAACGAATATCACGTGGTAATGGTAGTTTTAACTCAGCAAATACATCTGGGCGTTGTAAATAAACTTGATATAAAAAATTCTTAATATCCAATAATAACGCATCAGGGGAAACCAACAGATTATTTCCCTCTGGGGTTAAATCTAAAGATAAAATCGTATTATTTTCTTTTAAAAATGGAATCAACTTTTCAATAAAAGCCAGTAAGGGCACTTCCTGAATTTCGTATTGTGCCCAATTATCTTTAATCAGTAATTTTGCCAGACTTTTATTCTGCCAGACTGATAGCGCATGCTGTCCTGATGGTGTTGAGCATAAAGCCCACCCCTCATGATAAAGCGCAATCACATGGCGTTGCATAATAATATTTTGAATAAACTGACGATAAGCGTCTTTGAGTGAAGAACCAGAAGGTGTAGTTTGAGATTTCGACGCAGCCTTGCGTTGATATGGATTTCTCATAAAGTACTTCAATATTAGAATCATTATTGACGCTAATCATAGAATAACTTTGTATGGATTACAATGATCTAAGATTTGAAGAGAGATATGGTGGGCGCTGACGGGATCGAACCGCCGACATTCTGCTTGTAAGGCAGACGCTCTACCAACTGAGCTAAGCGCCCTGAGGAATAAAAATTGATTGAATATCAATTTTTATGACGCAAGACAAACGGAGTGCGTAGTGTCTTACATTATCACCCTCTTGAACAGGGAATCAAGAGAATGGCGCAGCGGACGGGGCTCGAACCCGCGACCCTCGGCGTGACAGGCCGATATTCTAACCAACTGAACTACCGCTGCACTGGATTACTTCATAGTAAGAAGTAAATGTCACAAATTATGGTGGGCGCTGACGGGATCGAACCGCCGACATTCTGCTTGTAAGGCAGACGCTCTACCAACTGAGCTAAGCGCCCTAAGGAATAAAAACTGACTAACTATCAATCTTTATGACGCAAGATAAAAATTATCATCTTGTATCCCAAGGTGTTCATTCTTGCAAATTTAAGTGGCGCAGCGGACGGGGCTCGAACCCGCGACCCTCGGCGTGACAGGCCGATATTCTAACCAACTGAACTACCGCTGCACTTGAGTTTTAACGTAAAGGCTGGTGGGCGCTGACGGGATCGAACCGCCGACATTCTGCTTGTAAGGCAGACGCTCTACCAACTGAGCTAAGCGCCCTTAACGTCTTCATCGTTTGTGAGGTGCATTATAGAGAATCTTTACAGCCTGTCAAACGCTTTTGCCACTGTTTTCCTAAAAAACCGCACGAATGATTAAAAAATAAGTAATTCTTTGAAAAAATCAACATTTCCGTATTTTATTTAAGCACTTATTTGCATTTTCATGCATTATTTTCCAAGGCTTGTTCAGAAATATAAACCACAGCTTGCTCAGAAACGAGTTCATACAATTCAAGAATTTCATCATTCTTCATCCGAATACAGCCATGCGACATCGGGATGCCCATCGGTTCTGTATCTGGTGTACCATGAATATAGATATAACGCTTAAAAGTGTCACACCCTTCCCCATGATTAAAACCGTTCTCTAAACCATCCAACCATAAGATACGAGATAAAATCCAATCTCGTTGTGGAAATTGTTGTGCTAATTGTTGGTTATACACTTCGCCTGTAAGCTGACGTGCAATAAAGACGGCATTTTTAGGCGCATCTCCCCCAATTTTTTGTGCAATCTGATGCCAACCTCTTGGAGTCTTACCACTATTTTCTTGTTCGCCAATACCGTTCTTACCAGAAGAGATCACATAAAATTTATTATGTTTTGGCAAATGTAAGGTTTGTTTTGCTAAATCAATGACGATGTCTGCCTGATCTAGGGTATAGCTCATTTTTATCTCGATAGATGATAGAACAGTTTTATTTCAACATAGACCGCAATCTTTTTCTTGTATTTTTAGGTAGTTTTCATTGCTCGCTGGTTTTAAATATAGAAACAAAATAATGCGGCATGATTTGATCTTGCTCAGACCTTTTTGGATCGGCGAAAAGCAGTACTTTAATCAACTCTCAGAACAAAGGATTTCTTTTCTTAACTCGCCACTCGCGGCATATGAGCCATATTTGGCGTAAGGTCTTGTGCATGAGGAATATATTCCGCAAGAGCGTTACTTTCTTAACGTATTTACTCGAACATAGTTCTCGTCTTGCACTCGGACAAAGCGTTGCTTTGTTTATCCTCGCTCAGGCTCGGGTCTTAACCACAACCACACAGCAACGATAAACATAGTGACATCAGTAAAGACTTTTACCCAAAATGGCGCATTGGTAAATAGCATTAAGATACCGCTAATCAACATCATGATACTGGCGATCCATTTTGCTTTGCGAGGAACCGTGCCATGTTCGCGCCAATTGCGTAAGGTCGGACCATATTTAGGATGATTCAATAACCATGCATCCATTTCAGGCCAGCCTTTCGAAGCAGCCCATGCTGCCAAAATCAGAAATACAGTGGTTGGCATCCCCGGTAGAATTGCCCCAATAATTCCTAACGTAATAAAAATCACGACTAAACTACGCCAGAATAATGTTTTCATTGAGCAATTAACCAACACCGATTTACAACCGTGCTAGTATAAAGCGTTTTTATCGTTCTTTCTTAAACTTCACTTATTATTTCAATGATTGAGTTAATTCATGTCTAATCTGATTGCCACTTCCAGTTATTTTGAACCGTGGTTACAGTTTAAGCATCCTATCGTGCGGCATTTAGCGTTTTGTATTGCCAGTCCTAATATTTTGGCTCAAATTCCCAATGACCTGAATGTAAAGCATCATTTTGAACTTCATCACGATTCGATTTGGCACAGCCATTACCAAAACTATGAACAGAGATTGAAGCAGCTCGATCAGCAGCCCCAGCCACTGATTGATTTTCTTGCACAATTAAAAAGTACACGCCTCGGTTTGCGTTTTGAAAATTTATTGTGGTTTTGGCTACAAGATGATGCTTACCATCCTTATCAACTGTTAGGGCATAGTATCCAAAAAATTGCAGGTGCCGTGACCTTAGGTGAACTTGATTTTGTTGTACTGAATACACAGACAGATGAAATTGAACACTGGGAAGTGGCTTTAAAATATTACCTAGGTGAAAACAAATTAGATTTAGCGGAATGGTACGGCCTAAACCGAGAAGATACCCTGCATCGAAAATTAAAACATTTTACTGAACGTCAATTCCAGTTTTCAGAAGCCAATCATCATCACATTCAAAGAAAGTTTGCCGTGATGAAAGGCCAACTCTATCTCCCCCAAGAGCAAAATAACTTAAATTTACCCTCTTGGATCAATGCATCACGACGTTTAGGGCAATGGGGGACATTCATCCCGCAAACACCTTATTATCGCTTGCAACGGCATGAATGGCTCTGTCCTGATTTAGAGCCTTCATCAGAAACAGCAGTCTGGTGGACCAATGGGCTTTATTATCAAAAGACTCCCACCTGTACTTTTTATATGTTTCGCCAACCTTCACTTTTATTTATGCAATAAAGTGAATTATTATTCTACAAATTAACATTTTATAACATATCTACCATCAAACCCACATGGTCATTTCCTGTTAACTTTTTTAGCCTCTTAAGTACATCATAATTAAATTGAAATGGAGACGATGATGAAAAAAATTTTAGTTGCTTCAATCATGACTGCTTTTGTTTTAACTGGCTGTAATACATTCAAAGGTATTGGTAAAGATGTGTCTAAGGCAGGTGATAAAGTCACACAAACTGCGGAGAAAACACAAAATAAAATGTAATCCCTGAAAGCAACTTACCAAAACCTTATCTAAACCTAGATAAGGTTTATTTTTCCATACCTTTCTGCTGCATATTCCCCTATTATATCGGTTCACATTTCACCAGATTTAGCAACATCTCGCATGAACCATTCCGATACGCTTGAACTTAGTTTACAACTCCTACGTCAACCTTCTGTTACTCCTGTAGACCATGATTGTCAGAACATCATGGCTGAACGATTGGCAAAGATTGGCTTTAATATCGAACACATGCGTTTTGAAGATGTTGATAATTTATGGGCACGTCGCGGTACTGAAAATCCAGTATTCTGCTTTGCAGGACATACTGATGTGGTACCCACTGGCCATTTAGATGCATGGAATTCAGATCCATTCCTGCCGAGCATTCGCGATGGTAAGTTGTATGGTCGTGGTTCAGCGGACATGAAAACAGCTTTGGCTGCAATGGTCGTTGCATCTGAACGCTTTGTTGCAAAGCATCCAAATCATAAAGGCTCGATCGCCTATCTGATCACCTCTGATGAAGAAGGCCCATCGATTAACGGTACCGTTAAAGTCGTGGAAACATTAGAAGCGCGTAATGAAAAGATGACTTGGTGTTTGGTGGGTGAACCATCGAGCACAAATCAATTGGGTGATATCGTCAAGAATGGTCGTCGTGGCTCTTTAAATGCCGTACTTACTGTTCATGGTAAGCAAGGTCATGTTGCCTATCCACATCTAGCTGAAAACCCAATTCACTCTGCTTCTAAAGCCATCAATGAATTGTGTGAAACTCTCTGGGACAATGGCAATGAATATTTCCCTGCAACTTCATTTCAAATTTCCAATATTCAAGCAGGCACAGGCGCAACCAACGTTATTCCCGGCACCTTAAAAGTCACTTTCAACTTCCGTTATTCAACCGAAGTCACTGCTGATATCTTAAAACAGCGTGTACTTGAGACCTTAGACAAGCATCAACTGAATTATGATATTCAGTGGACTTTATCGGGTTTGCCATTCCTCACCCCTGTCGGTGAATTGGTGAATGCAGCAAAAACTGCAATTAAAAGTGTCACGGGCATTGATACTGTACTTTCAACCAGCGGTGGAACGTCAGATGGCCGCTTTATTGCACCCACAGGCGCACAAGTGCTTGAATTAGGCGTATTGAATGCCACGATTCATCAGATCAATGAGCATGTCAATGTGGCAGAGCTTGAACCATTGGCTGAAATCTATGAACAGATCTTAATCGAGCTGCTTGCTTAAAAATAAAAACATATCAATAAAAAAGGAACTCAAATGAGCTCCTTTTTTATTACAACCCAAGTTGGGTCTGTATATTTTGCAGATGGGGAACATAGAATTCATGTTCACCCATTTTTACATATTTAAAGACTTTATCGTCATCGGCTTCGCGCTCTTCATCCACAATCTCCGAAATACGCACACGAATCGATTCAGGCATCTCATTACAGACAAGGGCAAATCGCTCAGAAACATCATCCCCTTCAATCACCAATGCAACCCCTTGTTTCTGCTTCGGATCATTCACCGCATAGACAGGAAGTTTGAGATCATGCCATTCGATATGATCTACATTGGTTTGTGTATCCATTGCTGATAGCACAATATTTTGTGGTAACAGCATCGGCACTTTTTGATGGCATTGAATAATATATGCATCAATAAATCCCGTTGAAACCGTGATTAAATGTTGCAACTCTTGCTGGTCAATCTGCCCCAGTGTCGAATTTGCGCTTTTCTTAGCCATTATTTTTCACCTCTTAGCGCACAGCCAGTAAGCTTTCAATATTTTCCAAAAGTGCCTCTTCTTGGAATGGTTTACCCATATATTGGTTTACACCGAGCGATAATGCACGTTCACGATGCTTCTCACCCGTACGTGATGTAATCATAATGATTGGTAGATCTCGGTGTATTTCATGGTGTCGTACCAGATTCGATACTTCAAAGCCATCCATACGCGGCATCTCGATATCCAGCAACATCAGATCTGGCTTAATCGTCTCAAGTTGTTCGATGGCATCAACACCATCTTTCGCAGTCACCACATCATAACCTTGACGTTCTAGCAACCGTGATGTCACCTTACGTACCGTTACCGAGTCATCGACAATCATAATCAGACGACGCTCATCATAACGCTGCTTAGTATAAGTCTCATCCGCTTGTTTACTGCGGGCAGTCGACTGTGCTTGTCGAGCAATGTTTTGACCATCTAGAATCAAACAGACTTGACCATCACCGAGAATCGTTGCACCCGCAATGACCCCAATACTTGAGAACTGTTGACCAACAGGTTTAACCACAATTTGGCCTCGTGAACCAATCAGTTGGTCGACTAGCAAGGCTGTGGTTTGACCTTGCGCACCTTTAATCAACAGCACAGGTAATGAGTGAACTACACCGCTCAAGCGTGGAATTGGCTGCCCTGCAACAAACTCCGACAAATAACGTAAACGATAGCGTTCTTGGTCAATACTGAAGTAGTCTTCTTGACTATCGAAGTACTGCTCTAATGCCATTGGCGAAATACGGACAATACGATCGATCTGTGCCAATGGGAAAGCAAATTGTTGGTCGCCTGCTTTTACCATCAAGGCATCGCTTACTGCCACGGTGGTTGGAACACGAATGGTAAAGGTCGTTCCTTTGCCTAAAGTTGAGTCGACACTAACGTGACCACCCAAGGTTTTAATATCACTTTGCACCACATCCAGACCGACACCACGTCCAGAAATTTGAGTGACTTGTGCTGCGGTACTAAAGCCTGGATGGAAGATAAATTGTAGAATTTCTTCCTGATCCAACTTCTGATCTTTGGTCATCAAACCCGTTTGTAAGGCTTTTTCTTTAATGCGGTTAACATCAATCCCTTTACCATCGTCACTAAAGGTCACGACAACATCCGTGCCTTGACGGCCAATGTTCAGTACGATATGCCCAGTTTCTGGCTTTTGTGCCTGTAAACGTTGCTCACGATCTTCAATGCCGTGGTCAATCGCGTTACGTAACATATGCTCAAATGGTGACACCAAACGCTCAAGAATACTGCGGTCTAATTCACCTTCGGTATTATTGACCACCAACTCTGTTGGACGGTTTAACGTTGAAGCTGTTTGGCGCACGATCCGTTGTAAACGCGGCAATAGGCGTGAGAATGGCACCAGACGGGTCCGCATCAAACTTTCTTGAATTTCAGCTTGGATACGAGACTGCTGTAATAACAAACCTTCGGTATCACGAATCTTTTCAGACAGTGTAGTTTTGAAGTCAACCAAATCTGATGCAGACTCAGCCAAAGACTTGGACAATTGATTCAACGATGAATATTGGTCCATTTCCAATGGGTCAAAGTCTGCATAACGCGAATTCTCACCACCATGGCGCGCAATAATCTGACTTTCTAGCTCACCTTCCATTCGGCGTAACTGATCGGCCAAACGCTTGATCGCCAATTCCATTTCCGTCAAGGTACCGCCTAACTGACCTAAGTCCATCTCGATACGTGAACGGTTGATCGCATTCTCTCCTGACAAATCAATCATCTTCTCGATGACGTCAGCAGAAACACGGATCATTTCATTATTCTGTTCAATGCGTTCTGTAGTTTCCCACTCGCCGAGCATTGACGGTGGCTCAGTACCATCACCCTGAACAAACTCCATTGTATAGTCAGGGGTAAAGATATCTTTCGCAGAAAGCTTCTGTGGCAGTTGTGCAGAAACGTCCACAAACTCCATCTTCTCTAAACTTTGTTTTAAACCATCAAAGTTCGCATATTGGCGTTTAGAGATTGCATCCTCAAGCCATGCAAATGCAGTGTTCAGCAGATTGTCATACACATTCGAGTTGAAATGATGTACACCAAATTGCTCGAAAGCATTTTCTAGGTGGTAGGCAATAATGGCAATTGCATCCATTTCTGCCATACGCGCCCCACCCTTAAGACTGTGGGCATTACGCTGTAACTGCAACAGTAAACTACGGTTACCGCGTTGATCAAACCATTGTTTTAATAAGCCTTGGGCCTGCTCTATTAACTCTTCCGCTTCTTCAAGGAAGGTTTGTTCAACCAGAGAGCGAACATCATCTTCAGCCGATACTGTCTCTGTCTCAACCGTTTGAGTTGCTGTAGTATCTTCCAGCACGTCCTCTTCGACATCAACGCTGTTGACTTGCTCTTCAAGTGCTGTCAACTGTACTTCAATTCCAGCTTCGACCAGTTCAAGAGTTTCCGTTTGAGTCTCGAGTGTCTCAGTTTCAGCCGTTTCCAGTTTGTCTACAGTGTCAAGTACAGGTTCAACAGTAGCTGAAACAACGGCTTGATCTGCCTGTTGAAGTAGCTGCACCACATGGGTTGATGGATAATCTATTTGCTGATCACGAATGGTTTGAATACGATCGGCAATATCATCTTGGACTAAACGAATAATCGCAATCAGTTGTGGCGTTGCCTGAATCTGTTGGTTGATCAGCTTTTCATAAATCGTTTCCAATTCATGTGCAATCAAACCAATATGACGCGCTTGAATCATATTTGAACCACCTTTAAGGGTGTGCAAATAACGCATCAAATTCTTTAAGGCATTGATATTCTGATGATCACCAGTCCATGTATTGAGATCGGCATCAATTCCACCCATCAACTCATCGGCTTCTTCTAAGAAGATATCCAATAAGTCTGGATCAAAGTCTCGGTTTGCATCACTGGATTGTAACTGTTGCTTATCCAGAGCCAACTGAGCAGCGAATGCAGTGACATCAATCGTGGTAGATGATGATGCTTCAAGTTGAACAGGTGCCGCAGAAACAATCGTTTCTGCTTCTATAGTATCGTCTTGAATGGATTCAAACTGATCTTCTACGTCTATGCTTTCAGATTCAGTTTCAGCCAGATTAGCAGCAGGCACTGTTTGGGCTAAGTCAGCTAGAACAGTTAAAGTATGCGTTGATGGATAATCAATTTTTTGATCACGAATGGTCTGAATTCGATCAGCAATATCATCTTGCACTGAACGAATCGTAGCAATCAGTTGTGGTGATGCCTGAATCTGTTGGTTGATCAACTTTTCATAAATGGTTTCTAATTCATGCGCAATCAAACCAATATGACGCGCTTGGATCATATTTGAACCACCTTTTAAGGTGTGCAAATAGCGCATCAAATTTTTCAAGGCATTGATATTTTGATGGTCCGCAGTCCATGTATTCAGATCAGTATCAATCCCACCCAGTAATTCATCAGCTTCCTCAAGGAAGATATCCAATAGATCAGGATCAAAGTCTCGATTCGCATCATCCGACTGTAACTGTTGCTTATCTAAAGCAAATTGAGCGGCTAAATCGGTGCTGGCAATAACAGGCGTAGTTGCCTGTTGTTGAAGTTCAACTGTATTTTTCTCTTCAACGGCCTCAGTCACTTCAACAGCAGGTGTTTCCAGAGACTCAACATTTTGTTGCGTGAATGAACTTAATTCATTCAAAACAAGTTCATGCGCTTTGCTTAAGGTAACACGCTGTCCTGCCGCCAAGGTATCAAACAGTTGGATAAACTGTTGATGGACTTGATGATAAAGCTCAAATGCATAATCAAGATTAAGTAGGCTTGGCTTAAAGAGAATATCTTGATAGCTAGAACGCAACTGACTGGTATATTGATACATGCCAATGGTTGCATGGTGATGGGTATGCTGCAACAAGGTCTCAGTTTGCTGACTGAGTAGCTGAATATATTGAGGAAACTCATGACGTGCACGTTTTTCAAAATCAAACTCGACGTCTAAGAGATCATTAATATTGAGCTCGAGTAACTCAGAAACCAAACCTTGCGGTCGGACAGTCGTCCCATTCTTTTCTTCTAATTGGAAATCGTAGCTATCCCACGCAACATTGAAGGTTGCATAGATTTCATCAAATTTCTGCTGTGTACCCTGCTGTTTCAATGTATGTAAATAATCACGCACGAATTGAGCATAATGCGTGAGTAAGGCGGTTTCATCTGAACTTGAATCCAATTCTTCTTGTAATAATGTTTTAAACAGATTCTCAACTTTTGAGCTGGCCTCAAATACATGATCAACATGTGCCATAGCAGAACTACCACGCAGGGTATGCAATGCTCGAATCAGTGTATTATATTGATCATTACTTGGACGTTCATTCACCAAGAATTGATCAATCGTGGCAAGATGTTCTTCGGCTTCTTCCAAGAAGATGGCCAAAGTTTCCTTCGCAAGTACCTCATCATCCGTATGAACTATTGTATCAGCAGGTAGGGCTTCGATTGCAGGGACGTCAGTTGCTGTTTCTTCAACTGTTTCTGCATCAGTCCATTCAAGACCTGTCAGTACATCGTCATGTGTCAGATCAGTAGCAAGTTTAAATAACTCGGCCAATGCCGGCTCAGGACTTTGCTGTTGTTGTAATTGTTGTCCCAATAAAACCAGTGGTCTGAAATCGATCAGATGACTTTGAACTGCTTTAAAATCATGAATCAGTTTAAAACGGTAAAGATTAAAAACTGCTTGTATATAGCGTTGGATATCGGTATTTAAGGTAATCGTACCTGCAATGACACGATTTAAAGTATCTTCAACCGTCCACGCCAACTCTCCAGACGACTTCGCCCCCACCATTCTTCCAGAGCCTTTCAGCGTATGGAAATGGCGACGAATATCTGTAAGCACATCTTGCTGATGTGGCTGTTCCGTCCATTGAACTAATAATGGTTCTAACTCAACAAAGATTTCATCTAATTCTTCAATAAAAATTTCAAGAATCTCTGCATCTTGTTCAAGATAACTGTCTTCAGGAAGCGTCATCGTTTCAACTAACGTTTTTAATATTTGTTTCATAGCTGCTTCTTTCGTTTTTATCCACCAATCGTGGGTAAAAATTACGTATATCTATCACACAAGATGTAGTTCCATTTCGCCATCACCTTGTTGAGATATCCAACATCTCTAAAATAAATGGAAAGAGAGACACCCCCATCTGCCTTTCCAATTCGGTTTAATCAGGTAACTTAAAGTCAGTTACTGATTCACGTAATGATTCAGCCATATTTGCCAACTCAGAAACTGAGCGCGCTGTATCAAACGTTGCAGTTGTCGTTTGTGAAGTAATTTCCTGCACGACATTCATCGTTGTGGCAATATGACTGGCAGAAGCAGACTGAAGTTTTGCTGCATCCGAAATGCTTGCAATCAGTTTTGCCAAGTCACCCGATACAGTCTGAATTTCATCCAGTGCAATCCCCGCATCTTTTGCCAAGTTCGCACCACGTACAACTTCCGACGTGGTTTGTTCCATTGAAATTACAGCTTCGTTGGTATCTGTTTGAATGGTTTTTACTAAGCTCTCGATCTGTTTGGTTGCTGATGCAGAACGTTCTGCAAGACGTTGTACTTCATCCGCTACGACCGCGAAACCACGACCCGCTTCACCTGCCATCGATGCTTGAATTGCAGCATTTAATGCCAAGATGTTAGTTTGGTCGGCAATATCGTTAATCAACGAGACGATGTTACCAATCTCCTGCGAAGATTCACCCAAACGTTTAATACGTTTTGAAGTCTCTTGAATCTGTTCACGAATGTGATCCATACCTTCAATCGAACGGTTTACCACTTGCGCACCATTGGTTGCAATTTGTACCGAACGTTGTGCTACATCAGCAGACTCAGAAGCGTTGGCAGATACTTGGTCAATCGACAATGCCATTTCGTTCATCGCCGCAGATGCGCCTGCAATTTCTTGCGCCTGATGTTCAGAAGCTTCCGCCAACTGGTTGGTAATGCTTTGCGTATCTTGAGTATAACGTGCAACTTCTTGCGAAGTATCTGTAATTCGAGATACAAGGTCACGTAACTGGTCAATCGCGAAGTTAATCGAGTCGGCAATCGCACCCGTAAAGTCTTCCGATACCGTTGCATATGAACGCAAGTCACCGTCCGCTAAGTCGGCAATCTCATCCAGTAAACGTAAAATCGCGTTCTGGTTACGGTCATATTCATCTTGTAAGCGTGTCACACGCTCTTTATCAGTATTACTACGTAGTGCAAGTAATTGTAGTGCAGAAAATACAAGTAAACCTAAAGCACCAATCAGCACAATACCTGCGATTACGTTACCCCAACCGCCTTCTGCTTTATTCGACAAATCATTCAAGGATGTCAAAAGTGCATCAGACTGAGAGAAAATTTGTGAAGATGCCTGACGTACGCGAACAATCTGGTTGGCGTTTTGCAATACGGTTGCTGCCGCAGATTTCAATACAGCGTCATAATCAGATTTGATGCTATCGACTGATTCACGTAAAGCAGAAGAACTAATACGGTCTACACCAAGCTCAGAGCTACCGTTTAATTGTGCATTCAGATAAACACCAAAGGTATCAATATCGGCACCAAAGTCATTTGCTGACACGCTAGAGTTGTCTGTACCAACCAGCACCGAGTTGATTGAACGCAAAATACGTTCTGCAATGAACACTTGGTTTTTGGTGATAATTACCTGACTACTTGGCATGTTTTCACGAACCATCTGGTCGACCATCAAGTTATATTCCGCCTGAATTTCAGGAATCGTTTCACTGATCGAGATGTTGGTATCGTAAAGTTGGTTAATGACTTTTTGTTGCGATGCAATCAGATCAATATTCTTTGAGACATTGTCCCAAAGCCCACTCACCTTTTTATATTCATCTGAGCCTTTACCATAGACACTTTCAACTGTGTCTAAGTTTTCAGCAAACTGCTTTTCTGACTCAACCAATTTTTTCATTGCTTCTGGCGTACCAGAGGCCGTTGCTTCAGTCGCTTGACGTGAAATCGTTTGCGATAACAAACGCAACTCACCCAAACTACGAGTCAATTGATTCGAACGCGGTACGCTAACGAATAAGTATATTAAGAGGATGACTGCAAGGGCCAACGCAATTAAAGCACGATAGATAATCGGTTTTGATTTCTCAGTTTCACCGAATAAGCGTGAAAACTGGTCAAGCTGTGTTCGAATATTATCTAAGAACACACCGCCTTTTTTCAGCCCTGCACTATCGCCATTGCCGTTCTTTTTTTTAAGTTTAAAGCCCATATCAGCTTCTCCCCAAATACGCGTTTATCTTCCGTAGCGTATTAAATTAGTTTATAAATTTTATTGATGCATTCATGTACTGAGGATTGTTTAACAAACGACTCAATAAAAATACATGCCATTGTTGATTATGTTGATGGAAATGACCTTGGCAATAATCTTTCAATTTATTGTCCAACTCATTATTTTGGGAGAAAAAACTCTTCTTATTAAAGTGCTGAATTCCCAAAACCTGATCAACGACCAACCCCACATAATGGTCCTGATGGCTAATACAAATAACTTTTTGCGTCGGGGAAAACTGACTTCGTTGCCCTGAAATAAAATGTGTTAAATCAGAAACCGAAAGTAGTCGTCCACGAATATTGGCCAAACCACGTACCCACGCCTGAGTATTTGGTACAGGTGTATATTTCGGAGGATAAATGACCTCTGAAATTTCCCCTAAAGGCGCAACAAAATATTGCCCCAACATCTCAAATGCAATACCAGACCAACGGCTGACTTCATTTTGAGTTGCAGTGTATTGCTTGTTACCTCGCTTGGATAAGCGAAGCAATTCGATAAATCCATTTGCTGCCATACCCTATCCCGTATTGAGAAGGCTCATCTTGAGCAAAAAATTAACTTAATAATTGTTTAATGACATCGATCAACTGCTGTTCATCAATCGGCTTGGTCAAATAATCACAAGCCCCTTGACGCTTGCCCCATACACGATCTGTAGCCTGATCTTTTGTACTAACGATCACAACAGGAATATGCTGTGTGTCTTTGCCTTTACTGATTTGGCGTGTCGCCTGAAAACCATTCATCCCTGGCATGACTACATCCATCAGCACCAAGTCAGGAAGTTCTGCCTGCGCCATGGTCACCCCATCAGCACCATTGGTCGCTTCTATAACGTCATAACCGTGCTTCGTCAAAATTTCTCTAAAGCGAAATGTTTCAGTAGGTGAATCATCTACAATAAGTATACGAGCCATTTTTTCCTCAATCTTTAATTTTATGCGCTAACGTGGTTGCGAATCGCATTTAACAGCTCATCTTTGCTAAATGGCTTGGTTAAATATTCATCCGACCCCACAACACGCCCTTTAGCCTGATCAAACAAACCGTCTTTGCTTGATAACATAATCACTGGAATATTTTGATAATTTAGAGAATTTTTAATTAATGCACAGGTTTGATAACCGTCTAAACGAGGCATCATGATGTCTACAAAAACGATATCTGGATTGGCTTCTGCGATTTTTGATAATGCTTCAAAGCCATCAACAGCAGTAATGACCTCACAACCTTCACGTTGCAACAAGGTCTCAGCTGTACGGCGAATCGTTTTTGAATCGTCAATCACCATCACCTTTAAATTTTGAAATTTATCTTCCATTTATTGTCCTGCCCCAATACTCAATACAAATTATGGTTGGTTTAATTTGTTTTATACAGATTAGTTGATATTTTTAACATATCTTTACTTGCATTATCAATGAAGTTTTTTGAACCAATCTATCAGTTTCTCTAAACAATCCTAAACAGTTCACACTTTTAATTAAATTCCTATTTTTTTTGCTGGATAACTATTTTTAAATGTATAAATTAGCACTAATATACAACTGATTATTATTTAAAAATAAGTGATTTAATTAACTTTTTTACGGGGAATGTAATGACTGGTTCGTTAAAGTGCGGTTTCCGCATTCGTCACTTTACAACGCTTACTCGTACTTACATTTGTTGTTTTTTCCTTTTGCTATTTATGAGCAGTTCATCTTTTGCAACGACTGAACAGTCTAAAGCTGTTTGGTATCGTTATTATGACAAAAACAAAGTTGCCAATGTCAGCACCTCAGTCACACCAGAACATATCCGCTATGGTTATGAAGCACTTGATCGTAATATGCAAGTGATCAAACGTAATCGGCCGTATAATGCTACCGTCGATGCTCAGCAATCCTCTCAACGAGAATCGGTTGCTCGTCGCCGTGAACAGGATCTGAAACTAAAACGTGCCTATGGCAGTCCGCAAATTGCAGCAGCGAAACGAGATCAGATTTTAGCAAACTTAAAAAAACAGCTGAACTATCAACAAGAACAATTGCAACAATTACAGAAGGACAAAATTGGTTTTAAACGCCAAGAAATGGAATATCACCGTAAAGGCGAAATGCTGCCCGCACAGCTTAAAAGTAATCTGGAAAATAACGCTCAAAATATTGAAAATGTAAAAAAAACCGTTGAAAGCTTACGCAATGCCTATCACAAGACCGAAGTAGAATATAGCGACATTATTAATCGTTTAAATGCGCTGGGTTCAACTTAAGCTATCGATATTCAATAAATTGCTTTCCCATCTCGACATTAATCTTTAACCAATTCCAATATTTACAGTCTTTGCGGTACTTTATACTGCGCGAAATTGAATGATTCATGTCATAATGCCAATTGCTCAAAACTGAGCCCATTATTTTGCTCATTTTATAGCACTTTTTAAATAACACTTAACTTTAGGACAGTTTCCATGCGCGCAAGCCGCTTTTTATTTGCAACGTTAAGAGAAACCCCAAATGATGCTGAGGTCATTTCACACCAGCTCATGTTACGTGCGGGGATGATTCGTAAACTCGCTTCTGGCTTATACTCTTGGTTGCCCATGGGAACGCGCGTTTTAAAGAAAGTGGATGCCATTGTTCGCGAAGAAATGAACCGTTCTGGCGCATTAGAAGTGTTCATGCCTGTTACACAACCTGCTGCGCTTTGGGAAGAATCTGGTCGTTTCGAACAATATGGCCCAGAGTTATTACGTTTTAAAGATCGTCATGACAATCCATTCGTGTTGGGCCCAACACATGAAGAAGTCATTACCGACCTCGCGCGTAATGAGCTAAAAAGCTATAAGCAACTGCCATTGAATTTCTATCAAATTCAAACCAAATTCCGTGATGAAATTCGTCCACGTTTTGGTGTCATGCGCTCGCGTGAATTTATCATGAAAGATGCTTATTCTTTCCATGCTGACCAAGCCTCATTACAAGAAACCTATGATGTCATGTATGACACCTATAGCCGTATCTTTACACGCTTAGGCTTGGATTTCCGTCCAGTACAAGCAGATACAGGTTCAATTGGTGGCTCTGCATCGCACGAATTCCATGTACTTGCATCAAGTGGTGAAGATGACATCGCTTTCTCGACAGAATCTGACTTTGCCGCAAACGTTGAAATGGCAGAAGCGCTTTTAGTCGGTGAGCGTGCTGCTGCAACTCAAGCATTGACCTTGGTGGATACACCAAACCAGAAAACCATTGCTGATGTGTGCCAGTTCTTAAATGCTGATGCGAAACAGTCTGTTAAAGCATTATTAGTACAAGGTCCAACCGATGATAAAGGCAATACACCAGTTGTTGCATTGTTTCTCCGTGGTGATCATGAACTGAATGATATTAAAGCTGAAAAGCATCCACTGATTGCATCACCGTTAACGTTCGCAACTGAAGAGCAATTACAGCAACATGGCTTAACTGCAGGTTTCTGTGGTCCTCAAGGCTTGGTTGAAAAAGGCTTAACTGTGATTGTAGATCGTGCTGCATCGGTCTTATCTGACTTTGTGGCGGGTGCCAACGAAGTCGACAAGCATGCAATCGGTGTCAATTGGGATCGTGATGCGAAATTTACAGAAATCTTCGACCTTCGTAATGTGGTTGAAGGCGATCCATCTCCAGATGGTAAAGGGACGATTTTAATCAAACGTGGTATTGAAGTCGGTCATATTTTCCAACTGGGTACAAAGTATTCTGAAGCTTTAGGCTGTAAAGTTTTAGGTGAAGATGGCAAACCATTTACCGTCACCATGGGTTGCTATGGTATCGGGGTTACGCGTGTGGTTGCAGCAGCAATCGAACAAAACTTTGATGACAAAGGCATTATCTGGCCACAAGCGATTGCTCCTTTTGAAGTTGCAATTGTGCCAATGAATGCGCATAAATCACCACGTACGCTTGAAGCGGCTGAAGCACTCTATGCTGAATTACAAGCACAAGGTTATGACGTATTGCTCGATGATCGTAATGAGCGTCCAGGTGTGAAATTCTCTGATCTTGAGTTGATGGGTATTCCTCATCGTATTGTGATTGGTGAGAAAGGTTTGGATGCGGGTACTTTTGAATACAAAGGCCGTCGTGATGCTGAAGCCAGCAACTTGAATAAAGAAGAACTATTAGCCAAATTTATTCGCTAATTGAAATTCTGAATCTAAAAAAGCCGTTTCAATGAAACGGCTTTTTTATTTGAAGACTAAACAGTGAGGTCTTTAATGGTTTCCGATGGTCCATTCTTTTTCACAGACTCAATCCCCTTCTCACGTGACTGCTCACTCGAGTATAACTGACTGTTACCAATCACCTGATGGTTTGCAGCTTTTAAATTAAAATACGGCTTCTCATTTTTAGATGTTAATCGTTCATAACGGCCATCATCTGGACTATTTTTTTGTACTGATGCAATCCCGTTCAATGCAGCTGCTTTGGTTTTATATAATTCACTTGTTAAAACAGTCTCACTGTTTCCTGCTTTTAATACGAAGCGATATTGCCCATCACTCGCCTGACTCACTTCAAACCATCCTGACATAAAGACCTCTATTTTTGGAGTTACTATTGATTGTTATCTCATCCAATATAGATCAGCAATTGCCGTTTAAGAAGATTAAATTTTGTTCATTTTTGGTAATTTATGTAATGAATAAAAAGGAGCATTTTCATGCTCCCAAATAAAAATAAACTAAACTTTTTTCACAAATTCAGATTTTAATTTCATTGCACCCACACCATCAATTTTACAATCAATGTTATGGCCATCACTTGCATCTGGTACCAAACGAATACTCTTCACCTTCGTTCCGACTTTAACCACAGATGAAGAGCCTTTAATTTTTAAATCTTTAACAACCGTAACGCTATCTCCATCAGCCAAAACGTTACCATTGGCATCTTTAATGATGTCTTGTAATTCTGAAGCTGCTGCTTCCCCTTCCTTCCATTCATGTGAACATTCAGGACAAATCAATAAGTCGCCATCTTGGTAAGTATATTCTGATTGGCATTGTGGGCAATGTGGAAAAGACATAAAAGAAACTCAAAACGACTATTATGATGGATAGATGCAGTTTTTCAAAATTTTAGGTTTGAATCGCTTTGCCAAGTAAATAATTTTTAAGTACCAAAGCATGATTAAGTTGTGGATCTTTGGCGGCATAAATCAGCGTCAATTGCTGTTGCTGTGCCATTTCTCGGAGCTGCTGCACAGAAGGATTCTCTTTAAGCTCTTGATAATATCCCTCCTGAAAACTCAGCCAATGCTCAGCCTTGTGACAAAAAGCTTGTCGTAGTTCTGTCGATGGTGCAATTTCCTTCACCCATAGATTTAAATGCGCGCGCGCTTTAGACATTCCCCTTGGCCACAAACGATCAACCAATACACGTTGCCCGTCACTTGGCTCTACAGGATCATAAATACGTTTAATCTCAACTTGCACGCGATTCTCCTACAGCTTCTCCGTTCAACTTTCCATTGATATATCGATCACTTGCCCTTTAGCATCGAAACTCACGCAAATCACATAGTTAGTAATGTCATCTGGCAAGGTAAAATCCAACATGTTATGACAGTCTATGTCCTCATCTTCCCATTGGTGAGCAAGCACCAAAAATTCTAGCACCTGCATAGGTGTTGGTGTTGACGTTGCAAAGTGTTTTTTCCAATACGCTGGCTCCACTTCTTCCAAATGGTGTTGAATAAACAATTCCACACTATCTTCGGCTTGTTGGTTTTCCAAAGCTTCACGCATGGCAATACGTGCAAGTTGTTCACGGCGTTCAACAATCGCTTGTTCTGACATAGCATCCCCCGATGTAATCATCATAAACTCTGTAGTTAAGATTAAGTTGTTTGCATTATTGATCTGGTATTTGTGCTTGTACCAACAAGCCTAATAAATAAAGTGATTCTTGCCAACCGAGATAACAGGCCTCAATAGGAATCACATCAGGGATTCCCGCTTGCGTAATCTGTATTTCTGTACCGACCAATACTTGCTTCAATTGAATTGTGACTTGAATGTCACCTGGTAAATTCGGATCGTCAAAGCGATCGGTATAACGCAGAAGTTCGTTGGGTACCAGCTCAACATAGGTGCCACCAAAGGAATGTGAACTCCCTGTTGAGAAATTGGTAAATGACATTTTATAAGTCCCACCCTGTTGTGGGTCTAAATGATGCACTTTTGCGGTAAATCCATGCGGTGGCAACCATTTAACCAAGGCATCAGGATCAAGAAATGCCTGATAAACCCGTGCAGGTGGCGCATTAAATACACGATGTAATTGAACTGTACCTGTCATTCTTATTCTCCAATATCTCTATTATTCTGTTGGATCGATTCATCATAGCGATTTATTGTACAAATGCTATGCCTTCAATCGCCCATTTGAGCACGAATATCGAGAATCTCAAGCTGCTTTTTTGTGAAAAATGGCGCAAAATAACAGTCCATATTTTAGTGTTCAGAACGCAGATTTAGGATTGATCTATGAGTCAGCTTGCTTTTACTGCTTTTAGTTTAAATGGTGTCGATGCACAAAAATTTTTGCAAGGTCAAGTGACTGTTCATGTAGAACGCTTGCCTGAGAATGAAAGTCGCTATACTGCTATTTGTGATTTAAAAGGACGTATTCATTTTGGTTTATGGCTTAAAAGATTAAATCCAGAAAGCTTTGAGCTTGTAGCCACTCAAGATCAAGCTGAAGAATTGTCTAAACACATCAAAAAGTTTGGTGCTTTTTCTAAAATGAAGTTAGAAGAAGTTGGAACAGTTTATCCAACTGTTATCGGTACGCAAACCGAGTTCTCTGCAACAGCTACAGATATCACAACTTGGCAAATTCAAGCAATCCAATCTGGACAAGCTTGGATCAGCCAAACCACGGAGCATTTGTTTCAACCTCAAGAATTACGTTTACATCAACGTGATGGCGTGCATTTTGATAAAGGCTGTTACCTTGGTCAAGAAATCGTGGCACGTCTTTGGTTCAAAGCAAAGCCAAAACACTGGTTGCATTTAATTCAAGCCAAAGATGCAGTACCAGCGCCTGCAACGCAACTTAGTAAAGACATCGAAGTAGTGAATAGTATTGCTTTTGAAGAAGGCTATTTGGCTTTGGTCATTGCTAAACCAGCTGCACTGGAAGAACTTGGTGTGACGGTGTTAGAACTCCCAGAACCACTCAATGGCGATGTGGCGCGACCAAGCTAAATACTTGTAAAAGTTAGGCTTTGATTTTATATTAAAAACTCATGTGTTATCGCGGCTGCTGAACCTGATCAACTCATGAGTTTTTTTAATATGGATGATTGATCACAACAACGTCATCGAGCATGGCGGAGTAAGCAAAAATTTCTATTTCGTGGTCGAGACTGCAGGCATACATCTCTGTGTTGGAAGTCCCCTAAACAATGGAAATATCTGTATACGCGACAAGACAAACTTGCACGTGCCAGACAATTAGGAATCGAATATCCTCGAATTTCTAACGCAAGATATTTACGTGAAGCCCAGTTCAATTCTTGGATTTAAAATACTGAACACACTTTTCATTTGTAGCCGCAATCAATGGCGCAGTCCAACTGCCGAACGTATTTTCGCTCAAGGGTATGGTCTACATACTCGTTCAGCAGGAACCAGTCGTCATGCTCAACATACAATTTCATTCAAAGATATTGCTTGGGCCGAGCAAATTTTTGTGATGGAATCACGACATAAACAACAGATCAAAGAAAAATTTTCAAAACAATTGCTGCATAAAAAAGTGTTTGTCCTCGACATCCCTGATGACTATCAATACATGGATCCTGAACTGATCGAATTGCTGCACTTGGCAATGCAGCCTTATTTGAAATAAAGTTTGCTCTAGATTCTTGTCGAAAACAAAAATGAACGTTATTGTTCAATGATTCTCATCAACCTAAATGCACAATGAAAATAATGATCAAGACCTGGTTATCTGTACTCAGCTTGAGTCTGCTCAGCGTACAAAGCCTACATGCCGATAGCAAAACACTGGAACGAAACTTCAAACAGAATTATCCAGATATTCCAGTCAAATCCGTCAGCTCCTCTCCTTTACCTGGTATTTATGAAGTCTATGCCGCGGGTAAAATTATCTATACAGATGAAACAGCCAAATACCTGTTTTTTGGCAATCTCCTTGATGTCAAAAACAAGAAAAATCTAACCGAAGAGCGTTTGGCTGAATTTGGTAAAATTGATGTCAAACAACTGCCACTCGATCAGGCAATTAAATATGTAAAAGGCAATGGAGCACGTACCCTCTACGTCTTTAGTGACCCTGATTGTCCTTATTGCCAAAAGCTCGAGCAGCACATGACTTCGGTTGATAATGTCACCGTGTATCTGTTCTTGTTCCCGCTTAAGAAATTACACCCACAAGCTGAAGCAGTTGCCAATAAAATTTGGTGCTCGAAAAATCAGTATGAAGCTTGGGAAGATTATATGTTGCACCGCAAAGCACCTGAAAATGCGGCACAGTGTGAGACTCCTATACAGAAGAATCTCGCCCTAGGTCAAAAATTACAGATCGATGGCACACCAACCTTATTCTTGCAAAATGGTGTGCGCCTCTCTGGCAGTCCACAAAATGCTGAACAAATTGAGCAGCTCTTACAAGAAGCCAGTCGCTAGAAATATAGATCAAATATAAAGGCTTGTTGACCATTTTGCCACAAATGACTCGCAAGCCCTTCTTTTAAATTTCAATATTATTCAATTGATTTTTAAAAGTTTTAATAAAAATAAAGATTCCCCGCCCCGTCTTGCTTCGTCACGATTTATACAAAATCCTTATTTACATTTTACGGTAAGCTTTTATGATGGGAACAGCATATTGAGTTCTGCTATGCAAAGGATGAAAGCAGATCAACGTGAAAGGAAAAGAAAGATGAAAAAATTGCTCATTGCGAGTTTAATCACTATTGCAAGCCATGCAGCATTCGCCGCAGACAGTAAAACCCCAACCACTAAAGTAGATCCACTGTTTACCAAAGCAACTCAACTCTATGAAGCAAAGGACTATCCTGCTGCTTTTCAAGAAATGCAACGTTTGGCCAATACAGGCAACAAGCAAGCCATCTATAACCTCGGTTATATGACTCAAGCTGGGCAAGGCACTACACGTGACGAAAAAAAAGCGCTGCAATATTATCAAGATGCTTCTAATAAAGGCTATGGACCAGCAAGTTATAGCTTGGCTCAAGCCTATCATAAAGGCACATTAGGTCTTGCCAAAGACCCACAAAAATATAAACAGTATTTAGAAAAAGCATCTGTTCAAGGCTCAGATGAAGCAACCGTTGAATTTGCTGATTTACTATTCAGACAAGGAAAACCTGAATATGACCAATTGGCTATTCAAAAGCTTTTACCGTTACTTCGTAAAGATTACTATCCTGCCAAAAACTTAAAAGCTGTTTATGATCTTGGGATTGGAGTGAAGAATAAAAATCCATTCATGCAACAGCAAGCCATTGAAAGTTTAAAGGATTTGGCTAAAAAAGACTATGCGCCTTCTCTCGTGATTCTTGGTAATATGCTGGCCAATGGAACAATTATCGATCAGGACCTAGAGCAGGCGAAAAATATTTTTTCTCGCTTGGCTAAAGTAAATTATCCAAATGCACAAGAATCATTAGCCAAAGTTGAGGAAGCAATCGCTGCAAAAAAAGCCGCACCAGCTCCAACACCGAAGAAATAAACCAGTAAACAGCAGCTCAATATTAAGCTGCTGTTTTTCTTTTTCTAGAATTGCTTGCTGACTTTAATTCCAGCACTCCAATTACGCCCATCGGCAGGCTCAAAGAATCGGCTGTTGCTATCATTTACAATAACAGAACCGGCATAGTTTTTATCAAAAAGGTTATCTACACGCGCAAAGCCATTAATCCCCCAATCTGCATATTTCCATGCATAGCCTGTATAAGCTGAGGCAATCGTATAACTTTCAGCTGCATCACTATTGATATCATCAACATAGACCTTATCCATGTATTGAGTATCAAGTCCTGCATAGAAACCCTGCTCTGGTTTCCAAGCCAATCCAATAAAGGCTTGATTCTTGGCAATACCAGGAATCGCATTGCCCTTTTCAACGGCCTTTACAGCACCAATTGCTGGAATAGCAGCATCAAATTTGGCATCCAAATAACCATAACTGGCATTCATTTCCAAGTCTTTCCAAAGCTTTTTATTCCATGCGAATTCAGCACCTTGACGTGTTGTTTTATCCGCATTCCTAAACGTTGAACGACCATCAGAAGTACCTGCTGAAACAATATCATTCTGAGTCTTGCTCTGAAAAACAGCCAAAGTGAAATCACCAAATGGGTTTTGCGACTTCACACCCACTTCATAGTTATCACTTGTAGAGGGTTTTAGATCGAAGTTAAACCCAGACTTTTTAGGATCGGCTTGATAAGCCATTTCCGTGAAAGTCGGTGTTTCAAAACCTTTGGCATAGCTGGCATAGGCCAATAACTCAGGTGCAATTTGCCAACTTAAAGCGGCTGAAGGCAAGACCTTATTGTAATCCGTTTTATCACTATCATTCCCGTTACTTAAATAGTGATCCTTAGATTTATAATGTACATTGCTATAACGTACCCCCGTATCTATACGCCAAGCTGGTAAGAATTGCCACGACGCTTGTAAATAGGGATCAACATTCCACAAAGTATTGTCTTCATCACGACGCAATGTACCTTTTACCCCATAAGATGGCTGACCATTTTGTAGATTAAAGTTTTCATAACCTTTACGGTCTTCATCCATGCTATCCACAGCAAGCCCTGCGCTGAAGGTTGTATTCGGTAACAGTTCTTTACCTGTCCAGCGGAAATCAGCACCATAATAATTACGTTCAAAATCAATCACACCACCAGCATGATTAGGATTTTTTTGTGCAGATTGAGGTATTGATTGGTATTGAGTCACCTGACGATTGCCAAAATAAGCCATGGCATACAGCTCATGCTGATCACTAATTGGTTTAGACCAAGTCACACCCGTTTGCGTTTGTTCAATATCTTTACGAACATTGTAGATATTCTTCGCATCATTCACCTGACGTGGATTTTGCTGCCATTGGGTTCTATTTAAGCCTTGGGGATCATCGGCATGAATCTTGACATAGTTGGTGATCCAATTAATTTTACTGCCGTCATCCAAGTTCCACGTCAGTTTCGCATTGTTTAAGACTTTTTCTGCACTGCTATGATCACGATAGCCATCGGTATCAAAATACGAGGAACTAATGATATAGCTCGGTTCATTTTGATTTTTTGCACCACCCTGTAACACCAGACCTGCACGATTTTTGTTATGGCTGCCACCCGCATAACTCATCTCAATTGAATCTTTGCCTTGCCCCTCTCTGGTTGTTGCGAGAATCGCACCACCTGATGAGTTGCCATACAACGAAGAAAATGGGCCTGTTAGTACTTCAAGATGGCTTAAGCTACTTAAATCAATATTGGAGGTTTGGCCCTGACCATCTGGCATCGTGGCTGGAATACCATCGTTATACAAGCGGATCCCACGCACACCAAAGGTAGAACGCGCACCAAAACCACGCATCGAGAGCTGCAAGTCTTGAGCATAGTTTTCACGATTGCGTAATTGCACACTTGGAATACCTTTCACCACTTCAGTTAAATTGACCTGCGTAGATTGAGCATTTTGAGGTATATCAACCCTAAAAATTGATGCAGGTGTTTCCATATAAGTGGTATCGGTACGTGTTGCTTCAACTTTAATCGTTGGAAGCTGTATGGCTGGTTCTGCATTAGGTGCAGCAGCCCAAACAAGGGAGTTGCTTAACCCCATACACATTGCAACACAACCGTATAAAAGGTTAATTTTCGGTGAAGGCATGAAGATTCCTTATTTCTCAAAATTTCAAAGAAAGGCTTTTTAAAAGTAAGAGTCTGATTATTTTATATTTATCTTACACATTTAACTTTAGCTAAAACCATCAATCACGTTACTGATCTGCATTAGCAAATAAAATTAAATACCGTCATAATTGTAAGTGAAACATTTACCCTCATTGTATTGTTGTTGAAACAACTTGAGCTCATTATGCCCGAACTTCCTGAAGTTGAAACTACTAAAACCAGCCTACTCCCTTTGTTAGAGCAACGCGTTCAAGCCGTTAAAGTATTGAATGCAAGCTTACGTTGGCCGATTCCCAATGATCTTGATAAATTAATTGGACAACGCTTAATTCATCTTAAACGTCGTTCTAAATATATCTTGGCAGAATTTGAACAAGATCAGATGCTTTGGCACTTGGGAATGTCTGGTAGCTTTCGTCTTTGCCAACCGAGTGATGAATTGAGAAAACATGATCACCTCATCATTGACTTTGATGATCAGCAACTTCGTTACCACGACCCACGACGCTTTGGATGTATTTTGTGGTTAGACCAACAGAATCAAACTAAGTTGATCGATACACTCGGCCCTGAACCACTCAGTGAAGACTTTAACGCAGCTTATTTACGCGAAAAGCTCAGTAAAAAAAATGTCGGCATTAAAATTGCTTTAATGGATAATCATGTGGTGGTTGGTGTCGGCAATATTTATGCGACTGAAAGTTTATTCAATATCGGAGTACATCCAGCACAACCTGCTTCGACGCTGAGCAAAACACAAGTGGAAAAGTTGGTCATTGAGGTTAAACGCATCTTAAAACAAGCAATTGATTTAGGCGGGTCAACGTTACGTGACTATAGCAATGCCATGGGCGAAAATGGTTATTTCCAGCAAACTCTTTTGGCATATGGTCGTGCGGGCGAGATGTGCGTGAATTGTGAGACCACCTTGGAAAACTTGAAGCTAGGACAACGTGCCAGCGTATTCTGCCCACAATGCCAACCACTGAAGTTAAAGAAAGCGTAAGCGAATTGATATGTAACAAGGAGAACAAATCATGCAAACAGCGATTGTTCGACACATTCTAGTTAAAGATAAAGATTTAGCTGAGCAACTGAAAAAGCGCATTCAGTCAGGTGCTGATTTTGCTAAAGTTGCCAAACAATATTCGACCTGTAACTCTGCAAAACGCGGCGGTGAACTTGGCGAAGTAAAAAAGGGACAGCTAGTTTCAGTGATCGATAAGCTGGTATTCACTGCTGCTGAACGTATTTTACACGGTCCCATTAAAAGTCAATTTGGTTTCCACTTGGTCGAAGTTAAATTTCGCATGGATAGCCTGAGATAATAAGCTTGAGCTTAAGTTTCGATTTAAGCTCAATCACACGATTTGGCCTACTTACTCATTATTCTAGTCACGGGCTTTCATCACATAGGTCCATGCTTGGATTGTCTCACCTGTAGCCAATTTGACGTCTACAACCGCTCTTTGGTATTGCATCCCTTCAAAATCATCCAGCATCTGCCAGTTCTGCTCTAATTTTTTTGTGCTAAATAAATAACCCTCAACCAGAGGGTCTGCATCATTCAATACGATTGCAGGTAAACCTTGATCTGGACCCCAATCTAAAATATGAACCGTGCCATGTACAAAAGCCTGCTGCCATTCCCCACCAATCTCACCCAAAATATGGGCATTTTCTCGATTTGGGCAAAGTGTGCCGTAAACAAATAGTCGATTCATGATTGATCCCCTCTCAATATGCACAGCATCTTAAAATGAAAGCAGCAATTTTTCTACGTAAAAACGACTATTTTCACCTCAGTATTCAGCAGCGTCTTGCTCCAATAGACAATAAAAAAACGGCATCAAAATGCCGTTTTTAACTCAAGATGGTTTAGCCTTGTTTTTTCAATTCATCACGGATTTCACGCAACAATTGAACATCTTCTGGAGTCGCTTCTGGCTCAGGCGCAGCTTGTTCTTGTTTGCGGATACGGTTCATCACTTTCACCAACAAGAACACCACCCATGCCAATAACAAGAAGTTAATTAAGATGGTTAAGAAATTACCATAAGCGAAGATATTTAACCCCGCATCCTGAGCTGCCTTTAAGCTTGTCAGATTATTTGGATTATCTCCAAGCACGAGGAACCAATTACTATAATCAACATCGCCACCCAAGATCCATGAGATCACTGGCATCACAATATCTTTCACTAATGAATCAATGATTTTACCGAATGCGCCACCAATGATGACACCTATCGCTAAATCCATCATGTTGCCTTTGATGGCGAATTCTTTAAATTCTTTAATAATACTCATCTATAACTCTCCAGAGTTGACTTGATCGCAGCCTGTTTTTGCATTCTTTATTACACAGGTACAGTTATTCATGATAATGATGATAATTTAATATTTTTATCAAAAAAAGAAAGTTATTTCACACTTTAACAACATATTTTATTTTAATAAAAATATGAACTTAAGAATGAAACAGTGATTTATTTTATGCAATAAAAAACCGCTAAATAAATTTAGCGGTTTTTTCATTTTTCAATAAAGAAAAATTATTTGTCACGGTTACGCTTACGTTCGTTTTCAGTCAAGTAACGTTTACGAATACGAATCGATTTTGGAGTAACTTCTACTAACTCATCATCTTCAATGAATTCAAGCGCTTGTTCAAGCGTATATTCCATTGCAGGTGTTAAAGTCAAGGCTTCATCCGTACCTGATGCACGAACGTTAGTTAACTGTTTCGCTTTAGTTGGGTTAACAACCATATCATCAGAACGAGAGTTAATACCGATGATCATACCTTCATATACTTCTAACTGTGGTTTAGCAAATAAACGACCACGGTCTTGAAGTGTGAAAAGAGCATAGCCCAAGCAAGTACCTTGAACCATAGAGATCAACACACCATTTTGACGCTTCGCAACAGTACCTGCTTTTGCTGGACCGTAATGCGAGAAGCTTGATGTCATGATCCCTGTACCAGAAGTCATGGTTAAGAATTCTGAACGGAAACCAATCAAACCACGTGAAGGTACAGTTGCTTCAATACGGATACGGCCTTTACCGTCAACTTCCATATTGGTCATCTCACCTTTACGGAAGCCCATTTGTTCCATTACAGAACCTTGGTGTTGTTCTTCAACGTCAAAAGTTACGTTTTCGAATGGCTCTTGTTTTTCGCCATCGATTTCTTTCATGATCACTTGTGGACGTGATACGCCCATTTCGAAGCCTTCACGACGCATATTTTCAATAAGAACTGAAAGGTGAAGTTCACCACGACCAGAAACTTTGAAACGGTCTGGACTGTCAGTATCTTCAACACGTAATGCTACGTTGTGAATTAACTCACGATCAAGACGCTCACGAATGTTACGTGAAGTTACAAATTTCCCTTCTTTACCAGCAAAAGGAGAGTTGTTTACCTGGAATGTCATCGAAACTGTAGGTTCATCTACAGACAATGGCGGCAAAGCTTCTACATTTTTCGGATCACAAATCGTGTCAGAAATATTTAATGCATCAATACCTGTAATACATACGATATCGCCTGCAGATGCTGTTTCAACATCAACACGCTCTAAACCGTGGTAACCCATGATTTTTAAGATACGACCGTTACGAGTCTTACCTTCTTTATCAATTACAGTAACTTGAGTGTTTAATTTTACTGAACCACGTTGGATACGACCAACACCGATAACACCTACGAAACTGTTATAGTCAAGTGATGAAATCTGCATTTGGAATGGACCATCAACATCAACTGCTGGTGGTTCAACGATATCTACGATGGTTTGGAACAACGGCGTCATATCTTCCGCTAATTCTTCTGGTGAAGGACCAGCAACACCGCGTAAGCCTGAAGCATAAACGATTGGGAAGTCTAACTGTTCGTCAGTACCACCAAGATTATCAAACAAATCAAAAACTTGATCGATAACCCAGTCTGGACGAGCGCTTGGCTTGTCGACTTTGTTGATAATCACGATTGGCTTCAAACCACGTGCGAACGCTTTTTGCGTTACGAAACGAGTTTGTGGCATTGGACCTTCTTGTGAGTCTACAAGGAGCAATACACAGTCAACCATCGACATTACACGTTCCACTTCACCACCGAAGTCGGCGTGTCCTGGGGTGTCCACAATGTTAATGCGGTATTCGGTGTTTGTACGGGCATCTAACCATTTGATTGCAGTGTTTTTTGCAAGAATGGTAATACCGCGTTCAGACTCAAGCGCGTTAGAATCCATAACACGTTCAATCTCGCCTGCGCGATCACCAAGAGCACCTGATTGTTGTAAAAGTTTGTCTACAAGAGTCGTCTTACCATGATCGACGTGCGCAATAATGGCAATGTTACGGAGAGTTTTAATATCTGACATGTAAAATTCGATACGCTTTAAATTTGAGGGCAAATTATACAGAAGAATCCTAAACTTTAGTAGTGACAGTTTATTGACAGAGCACTTTTTTTC
The DNA here is from genome assembly GCF_000369405.1 of Acinetobacter sp. ANC 3929. Classification (GTDB taxonomy): domain Bacteria; phylum Pseudomonadota; class Gammaproteobacteria; order Pseudomonadales; family Moraxellaceae; genus Acinetobacter. The sequence continues at coordinate 187,720 of NZ_KB849999.1, read as the reverse complement.
TGACGAAGTGTTATAGAATCGTTGGTAAAGCGAGCTAACTCTATTAGAATATTCCACTAATGCTTCTGGCTTTTTATACTCCCATGTCGAATTCACAACCTCAGCAACAGCTTGATCTAGTCTACGGGCTCAATGATCGTCCGAAACCTTTTGTTGCATTTTTAGCCGCACTTCAACATCTTTTAGCGATTTTAGTCCCGATTGTCACCCCAGGTTTACTGATCTGTTTGGCATTAGGTGTGTCGCGCGAAGACACCAATATGATCTTATCAATGTCCTTGATCATCTCAGGAATTGCAACCTTTTTACAATGTAAGAAAGTTGGTCCCTTTGGTGCAGGACTTTTAATTGTTCAGGGCACAAGTTTTAATTTTATCGGTCCAATTATTGGTATTGGTAGTGCAATGGTTGCTGCTGGTACACCTGTTGAACAAGTCATGGCAGCCATTTTTGGTGTTGTGATTGCAGGTTCGTTTATTGAAATGGGTGTTTCGCGAATTCTACCTTGGGTTAAAAGGCTGATCACGCCACTGGTGACGGGTATTGTTGTACTTCTGATTGGCCTAACCTTGATTAAAGAAGGCTTGATCAGCATGGGTGGCGGCTATACTGCCATGCAAGACAATACTTTTGCCAATGCAGATAACCTGATTATGTCATGCACCGTACTTGGCATTATTATCCTGTTAAATCGTATCAAAATTATTTGGGTGAAAAGTTCAGCAATTTTAATTGCACTCGTGATTGGCTATATTCTTGCTGGGTTCATGGGCCATTTAAACTTTTCAGTACTCAATGATGCGCCTTTAATTCAAATTCCAACCCCAATGCATTTTGGTTTGAGCTTCTCTTGGAGCTTATTCATTCCAATGGCATTTATCTATTTAGTCACCTCACTTGAAGCGATTGGGGATGTTACGGCAACCAGTAAAATTTCAAATGAGCCTGTTGATGGCCCAATCTGGATGCAACGAATTAAAGGTGGCGTACTAGTCAATGGTGCTAACTCTTTCTTAGCGGGTATCTTCAACACCTTCCCGAGCTCAGTGTTTGCACAAAACAATGGTGTCATTCAACTCACTGGTGTTGCAAGCCGCTATGTCGGCATATGGATTGCGGTGTTATTGATTATTTTAGGACTGTTCCCTGCTGTTGCTGCTGTTATTCAAGCCGTGCCACAAGCCGTGCTTGGTGGTGCTGTCATGGTCATGTTTGGTGCAGTCGCTGCGTCTGGGATCAATATTCTTTCCAGTATTCACCTCGACCGTCGTGCTTTGTTAATTATTGCGATTTCGCTCGCTTTGGGTTTAGGTGTTGCACAAGTTCCTCAAATTCTTGAACATCTCCCAGAATTATTTAAGAATATTTTTAGTTCAGGCGTCGCAACAGGCGGTATTGCAGCCTTGATTTTGAATATTGTTTTACCTGAAACACATAAATAATCATCCAACCATCACAAGTGCCCAGTTTCACGACTGGGCTTTGTTTTTGATGAGAGATCAAAATGGATCCACGTAGTGAAGTTGTCATCAGACAGCAAGATTATTTAACCGGGCAAGTTTTACTGATTAATGCCCCAAATGATCAACTCGCCAAAAATTTACCCGATAAAGTCCAGGCCTCAGTATGGACTTGGAATTATGCTGATCATCAAGGTTTTATCCACTCTGGAATTAGCTCTCATTTTTCCGTGGAATTCCCACAAGCAACGTTTGATCAAGTTATTATTTTCGTTCCTAAGTCGAAAGAATTACTAAATTATCTTCTGCACGTTGTAGTCAGCCACTTAAAACTCAATCAAAACGTTTTTCTGGTTGGTGAGAAAAAAGGCGGCGTTGAACGGGCAGCAAAACAATTATTGCAATATGGCAAAACACTAAAACTTGACAGTGCACGTCACTGCCAATTATGGCAAATGAAAATTGAAAAAACTGAGCAGTTGAAACCTCTTGAATATTGGTTAAAAAGCTATAAAGTTCAAGTAAATCAAGAACAATTAGAAGTTTGCGCGCTACCTGGTGTGTTTAGTCAAGATCATTTAGATGTCGGAACAGCCGTATTAGTCCCTTACCTTAGTCAAGTAAAATCAGGTAAGATTGCCGACTTTGGTTGTGGCGCTGGAATTATTAGTGCTTATTTGGCCAAACTAGATTCGAATCGGCAAATTTTTGCACTTGATGTTGATGCATTTGCATTACGGTCTACTGAGATGACCTTTCAACGAAATGGTTTGAATTTAACTCAGTTAAATCTCCAAGCTGTTACAGGTTTTGTGGATGCACCGAATGATTTAGATGCGATCGTCAGCAATCCGCCTTTTCATCAAGGAATTCATACCAATTACGATGCGAGTGAGGAACTTTGCCACCGTGCGATAAGGCATCTGAAAAATTCAGGTGAATTATGGATCGTGGCAAATCGTTTTCTAAACTACTCTCCTCTCATTGAACAGAACTTTGGTGAATGTCTGGTGAAAGCCGATCAACAAGGATTCAAGGTGTTATATGCCTGTGCAAAATAAACATTTTAAGGAATTTTTATGAGCGATACATCTGCTCCTCAACACCTTCAGCGGAAGCTCGGGGCTCGACACCTGAACATGATTGCCATTGGTGGATCGATCGGCACAGGCTTATTCCTTGCTTCAGGTTCAACCATTGCCACTGCGGGTCCAGGTGGTGCGTTATTGGCCTATGCCCTCATCGGGATCATGATTTATTTCTTGATGACCAGCTTAGGAGAGTTAGCCACGCACAACCCGACATCAGGTGCATTCTTTACCTATGGCAGCCGCTATGTCGAAGATGGCTTTGGTTTCGCCTTAGGTTGGAACTATTGGTATAACTGGGCCATTACCGTTGCCTTTGAACTGGTTGCTGTTCAGTTCATCATGAAGTTTTGGTTCCCTGATATTCCAGGCTTCTACTGGAGTGCAATTTTCCTTGCCATTATTTTTGGAATTAACGCTTTAACGGTCAAAGGCTTTGGTGAAAGTGAATTTTTATTCTCTTTAATCAAAGTCATTGCGATTATTGTGTTTATCATCATTGGTATCTGGATGATTTTTAAAATCATGATGACGCCAAATGTATCGGTATTTCAGCACTGGACTTATAAAGAAGCGCCTTTTGTCGGTGGTTTACAAGCCTTAATCGGGGTTGCCATGATTGCCGGATTCTCATTCCAAGGGACCGAGATGGTGGGTGTTGCCGCAGGTGAATCCAAAGATCCTAAAAAGACCATTCCATTGGCGATCAAACAAATTTTCTGGCGTATTTTACTGTTCTATATCCTGTGTATTTTCATCATCGGAACATTGGTGAGCTATGATGATCCACTATTGTTAAAAGCAGCACAAAGTGAAGATATCGCACTTTCGCCATTCACTTTATTGTATGAAAAAGCAGGTTTTGCCTTTGCAGCAAGTTTGATGAACGCAGTGATTCTCAGTGCGATTTTATCTGCGGGTAACTCGGGCATGTACTCTTCTACCCGTATGCTATTCGATATGGCAAAACAAGGCCGTGCACCTAAATGGTTCTCAAGGCTAGATGGCCGCGGCGTACCAATGAATGCACTCTATGCGACCACTGCTGTTGCTGCACTATGCTTCCTGACCACCTTTATTGGGGAGAAACAGGTCTTTAACTGGTTACTCAACATGTCTGGGATGTGTGGTTTCATCGTCTGGTTAGGTATTGCGATTTCACACTACCGTTTCCGTAAAGGTTATATTGCTCAAGGTTATAAAGTTGAAGATCTGGCTTACCGTGCCAAATTCTTCCCATTTGCACCTTGGTTTGCATTTATTCTTTGTTCAATCATCATCTTAGGTCAAAACTACCAAGCTTTACTTGGCGGAAAAATTGACTGGTTAGGTTTAATTTCAACCTATATTAGCATTCCATTATTCTTGGTGATCTGGCTGGGTTATAAGTGGAAACACAAGACCAAACTGATTGCATATAAAGATATGAATGTGAAAGAAGGCGAATAAAAAACCGCTTTTTACTTGACCTAATTGAAAATATGAGTAGAATCTCGCTCATATTTTCAACGGCACCACATGATAGGAGGACGACAACATGCTATTACCACAAGGAACTACACAATAAGGTTTGGCACTGTCGACTCACGGACAAGTGTACAAATCGATTGATCACTTGTCCGAATGCTCTATTCAACCTAGCATTCGCTAGGTTTTTTTATGCCTATTCGGACGAAAAATTAAAATATCCCGAGACAAGAAAATGGGCATACAAAAAATACTTAATGCTGATGCTCAATATGGCGTTCCAGTGAAAATTTTCACCAACGATATTGATAGCGAAAGCATTGAACAGCTAAAAAAGATGGCACAACTACAATTTGTTTATTCACATATTGCTGTGATGCCTGATGTACACGTTGGCAAAGGTGCGACTGTAGGCAGCGTAATCCCGACCAAGCATGCAATCATTCCTGCTGCTGTAGGTGTGGATATTGGTTGTGGTATGAACGCAATACGGCTTAATCTAAAAGCTTCACAGCTTCCAGATAACCTTGCACCCCTGCGTCATGCGATCGAACGCAAAGTCCCTGTGGGTTTTGAATTACACAAACAGGTGAAAGCAAAAGCTTCAAGTATCATTCCACTTGAAAAACGCTTACAACCCATCATTAAAAAACATCCCGGCTTGGTTCGAATGTTAAGAAAGTTTGATGCAACTTGGCAAAAACAACTGGGAACTTTAGGTGGCGGTAATCACTTTATCGAACTCTGCCTTGATGAAAATCAAGATATCTGGGTGATGCTACATTCAGGCAGTCGTGGCTTAGGCAATGTAATTGGCACCTATTTCATTGAACTTGCAAAGAAAGAAGCTCAACATCGCTTTGGACATGTACCAGATAAAGATTTGAGCTACTTCGCGGAAGGTTCGAATAGTTTTAATGATTATATTGAAGCGGTTGAGTGGGCACAAGAATATGCTTTTGAAAATAGACGTGAAATGATGCGGCTGATTTTAGAAGCGATTCGTCCGCTGCTACCTCCATTTCAAATGACCAAAGAAGCAATTAACTGTCATCACAATTATGTCAGTCGAGAAAATCATTTTGGTGAGAACTTACTGATCACACGCAAAGGTGCCATTCGTGCGGGTCAAGGTGAATTAGGAATAATCCCCGGTTCAATGGGCGCACGTTCCTATATCGTTAAAGGTAAAGCCAATCCTGAGTCATTCTGCTCATGTTCACATGGCGCAGGGCGAAAAATGAGCCGAAGTAAAGCAAAACTACTTTTTAACCAAGATGACTTGATTCAGCAAACTCAAGGTATCGAATGCCGAAAAGATAGTGGCGTTATTGATGAAATACCAAGTGCATATAAAGACATTGATCAAGTCATGGCAAACCAATCAGATTTGATCGAGATCGTGCATACACTCAAGCAAATTTTATGTATCAAAGGATAATCAAATGAAACTTAAACAAATGCCTAAAATCAAAGTACGTAATCCTGTCGTACTCTCCCCCTTACTGCATAAAGGCGGAGTGCATGAAACTGAGAAGCCTCGAGCACAGCATCGTCGTGAAAGACAAAACACGAAACAGCAGCTTAAAAAGGAAGTTTGGTAACTTGTAAGCAATACCGCTTAAGTAGACACCTCATCATTCAGGAGTAATCAAAATGTCTAACCACCTAAATTATGCAAATAAAAAAAGCGACTCTGACGAGTCGCTTTTTTTATTCAGTTCAAAAACTCAAATTATTGAGCTTGTTGACCTGGTTGTACTAGAACAGTACGGCTACCAGTGATCGCAGCAAATACGCGACGGTTCATAGCACGACCTTCTTTAGTTTTGTTGTCTGCAATCGGTTGATCCCAAGCAAAACCTTGAGTTGTCAAACGAGTTGCGTTCACATTGTATTCATTTACAAGTGCAGATTTAACAGAGTTAGCACGCGCTAAAGATAAACGTTCGTTTAACTTACGTGGACCAGTATTATCTGTATGACCTTCAATACGAGCTGTCGCATTCGGGTATTCAGCTAACTTCTCTGCTACTTTAGCAATTTCAGACTTGTACTGTGGCTTGATGTCAGACTTGTTCGTATCGAAGAATACGCGAAGTTCCATATTAAGGTCTTCGGTCAACTCTTGTGGCTGTGGAGCAACTGGAGTTGGTTCAACTGGCGCAACTTCTACTACTGGCGCAGCCGGTTTCAAATGACCACCAAGAACTACGTTTAAGCCAGCAAGCGCTGTATAGTTCCAGAACTTCTCATCAAAATGGTAAGTACCACGAGCTTCTGTACGAAGAGACAAAGCATCGTTTAAACGCCAGAATACACCACCACCAGCATTCGCTAATGTACCCTCTTGCTTACCACCATAAATGTCATCACCTTCGTATTTATAGTGACCAGCACCAGCTAATACGTATGGCTTGATTTTGCTATCATAGTTTTTAGTAATCAAATCAGATGTTACATAAGCATTTGCAGCAATATTACGACCTTTATAGTCGTTATTGGTACTTGTATCACCTTTAATTTGACTATATTCAACTTCAGCACCTAACCATGGCGTGATTTCAACACCAAGCGCAGCACCAACGAATAAATCATCTTCAAGTTCAGCACCTGGAGTTAACTGACCTTTATCGCCACGGTTGTTATGTTCAGTATCGAACATTGTATAACCAAGCATTAATGGAGTTACAGTCACGCCCGCGTTCGCAGCAGCTAAAGGAGCAGCAACAAGCATAGCAAGTGCAATACGACTCAATTTCATGGATATCCTCCAAAAAAACAAAAAATTGTTTGTTCTCTAAATTCTAATAGCTTTTGAATACTGAGAAATAGTCTTATTGTATCTTTTTCAGCCATTCACCTTATGTTGAATCATACAAATACTCGATAAACTTTCCAAGTATTGAACAACATTTAGCCAGCAGCAACTAAAACTGACTTATTTCCCGCCCAAAAAGCCAGAAAACTCTAATTTAACAGCATCCAACAAAGCTGTGAGAGCTTATCACTTTTTAATCAAAATTTTAACAAGTTATCAAAATCTTTTCAATAAAACTAAATAGTTCCCACAATCTACCTAGAGTTAAGGCAAGATTATGCCAGTTTTTAGCTATTATATTTGAGTTTTACATCAATGCTACAAAAACATATATCGATAAAAAAGCGACTCTGACGAGTCGCTTTTTTATTCAGTTCAAAAACTCAAATTATTGAGCTTGTTGACCTGGTTGTACTAGAACAGTACGGCTACCAGAAATCGCAGCAAATACGCGACGGTTCATAGCACGACCTTCTTTAGTTTTGTTGTCTGCAATCGGTTGATCCCAAGCAAAACCTTGAGTTGTCAAACGAGTTGCGTTCACATTGTATTCATTTACAAGTGCAGATTTAACAGAGTTAGCACGCGCTAAAGATAAACGTTCGTTTAACTTACGTGGACCAGTGTTATCTGTATGACCTTCAATACGAGCTGTCGCATTCGGGTATTCAGCTAACTTCTCTGCTACTTTAGCAATTTCAGACTTGTACTGTGGCTTGATGTCAGACTTGTTCGTATCGAAGAATACGCGAAGTTCCATGTTAAGGTCTTCGGTCAACTCTTGTGGCTGTGGAGCAACTGGAGTTGGTTCAACTGGCGCAACTTCTACTACTGCAGCAGCTGGTTTCAAGTGACCACCAAGAACTACGTTTAAGCCAGCAAGCGCTGTATAGTTCCAGAAGTCTTCATCGATGTTATATGTACCACGAGCTTCTGTACGAAGAGATAAAGCATCGTTTAAGCGCCAGAAAGCACCAAAACCAGCATTACCTAAAGTACCTTCTTCTTTATTACCACGAGTACCACGGTTTACATCATCAAATGTATATTTGTAGTGACCAGCACCTAACAATACATACGGTTTGATTTTGCTATCATAGTTTTTAGTGATCAAGTCAGAAGTAACATAGAAGTTACCGTTGATTTGTTGTTGCTTGTATTCAGCATTTGCAGCTGCAGCATCAACATCACCTTTAACTTGGTTATATTCAGCTTCGAAACCTAACCATGGGGTTAATTCGATACCTAACGCAGCACCAACAAATAAATCGTCCTGAAGCTCAGGACCATTTGTTAAATGCTTATCGCCATTATTATGTTTAGTGTCTTGGAATGTGTAACCAAGCATTAACGGAGTTACTGTTACGCCCGCATTCGCAGCAGCTAAAGGAGCAGCAACAAGCATAGCAAGTGCAATACGACTCAATTTCATGGATATCCTCCAGAGATAACAATTGTTTGTTGTGTAAGCTAAGCCTATGATTTTTCGCCCCTAGAACAATAATGTTCTACAGCATTATTTTAAGCCATTCACTTCACTTTGAATCATACAAACACTTGACGAATTTTCCAAGTGCTTGATAACTTTAACCTCGTAAATTATTGACAAAATTTCTTACAATTTCCGTTGTAGTTCAGTAAATTTTCAATTCCCTTCACATATCTGAATGAATTACTGTTCTAGAACTTATGTTTTAGTATATCTTAATTTATTCTTTAGAAAGATTCACTCGCTAAACAAGATTTGCATTTAACATATTGTTAATAAAAAAGTTAATAAAAATAGATAGGTGAAATATGTTTAAGGCTTCTGGCTTTACCTTAATTGAACTCATCATCACCATTGGAATCTTGACTATTCTGTGTACCCTTGCGGTCCCCTACTTTCGTGAAATATTGATTTCAAATGAAGCGAACTCTCTCAAAAGAACTCTCACAATTCATATACAAAAAGCAAAAACTGATGCACAACTTTATCATAAAAATGTGATGCTATGCCCAAGTTCAGATTTTGAGAACTGTTATAAAGATTGGAATAAGGGCTTTATCGGATTTATTGATACCAACCGGAATCAGCGTCGTGATTCTGGCGAAATTTTACTGTTTAGTACCTCTCTCAATATCAAATATGGTGACCTCAATTTTAAATCTTTTGGACGATCACCTAATTATCTTATATTTCAGGCAGAAAACGGCTTACCCTTCGCCTCCAATGGAAGTTTTATCTATTGTTCAGAATCCCCACAGCACCATACTAAAATCGTTTTAAGCAGAATGGGCAACACTCGTACAGAGAAGATTTCATCCTGCTAAAAACTCTTCAGTCTAGCCTAAAACAGTTAAAACCCTTTATTCCGATTCTTTTTTTACTATACTGCTTAAGTTTGGAACATTTTTATAAATTATAAGTGTGGAGACACAGAATGACTGATATCGTAATTGTGAATGGCGCGCGTACAGCAATGGGCGGCTTCCAAGGTGCATTATCTGGCGTAACTGCGCCAGAATTAGGTGCGGTTACCATTAAAGAAGCAATTGCGCGTTCTGGTCTACAACCAACTGATGTAGAAGAAGTCATCATGGGTTGTGTTTTACCAGCAGGCTTAAAACAAGGTCCAGCGCGTCAAGCCATGCGCAAAGCAGGTTTGCCAGACTCAACAGGTGCTGTGACCATTAACAAGCTTTGTGGTTCTGGCATGAAAGCAGTGATGCAAGCGGCAGACATGATTAAAGCAGGAAGTGCTGAAATTGTTGTTGCTGGTGGCATGGAATCGATGACCAATGCGCCATATGTGTTACCGAAAGCACGTGCTGGCTACCGTATGGGCCACGGTGAAATTAAAGACCACATGTTCCTTGATGGTTTAGAAGATGCAGAAACAGGTCGGTTAATGGGTTCATTTGCTCAAGATATGGCAAATAAGCGCAGCTATACTCGCGAACAAATGGATGACTTTGCTATTCGTTCATTACAACGTGCGCAAAAAGCGATTACTGAAGGTTACTTTAAAGATGAGATCACTCCTGTAACGGTTTCAACTCGTAAAGGTGATGTGGTTGTTGACCAAGATGAACAACCTTTAAGTGCAAAAATCGACAAGATTCCATCATTAAAACCAGCATTTGCAAAAGATGGTACGATTACCGCTGCAAACGCGAGTTCAATTTCTGATGGTGCTTCTGCACTGGTATTAACCTCAAGTGATGTTGCTGCGCAACGTGGTTTACAACCTTTGGCAAAAATTCTTGCAACTGCTTCAAACTCACAACACCCTTCTGAATTTACTATTGCACCAGTAGGCGCAATTGAGAAAGTATTGAAAAAGGCAGGTTGGGATGCTCAAGAGGTTGATCTTTGGGAAATCAACGAAGCCTTTGCCATGGTCACCATGTGCCCTATCGATGACTTTAAATTAGACGCTGAAAAAGTGAATATCAATGGTGGTGCTTGTGCATTGGGCCACCCAGTGGGTTCTACAGGCTCTCGTATCATTCTTACGCTCATTCATGCACTTAAACGTACTGGCGGTAAAAAAGGCGTTGCTGCATTGTGTATCGGTGGTGGCGAAGCAACAGCTGTTGCAATTGAATTGATCTAAATCTTTTTCAATCTGTTCAAAAAATCCTGCTCGATGCAGGATTTTTTATTTTTAGGATTACAAAAAATAATGCACCTATAGTCAAAATATCGATAAGTTATGCTGTGTATAAAAAAACAACAAGGAGTCCAACATGCAACTCAATCATTATCTAAATTTTAAAGGACAAACAGAGCAAGCATTTAATTTTTATAAATCTGTGTTTGGTGGTGAATTTGCCATGATCAGCCGTTATGGTGATATGCCACCAACCGAAGGTGTTACCCTTTCAGATGCAGATAAGAACCTCATTTTACATGTCTCTTTACCAATCAATGAGTTCACTGTACTGATGGCGTCGGATGTCAATGATCAATTTTGTGCACAGAACAGTGTCTTTACGCAAGGTAATAACCACTATATTTCAATTAACCTAGACCCAGATGAATTGGATGAAGCACAAAGACTATTTGACAACCTATCGGCAAATGGTCAAATTGAAATGCCGTTAGAAAAAACCTTCTGGGGTGCACTCTATGGTGCTTTCACGGATCAGTTCGGTATCAAATGGATGATCAATTGCCAGTTAGATGGATAAGCTAAATTAATCAAACACGGCTTCCTAGAAGTACATGGTTATTTCTAGGAAGTATTACACATCAATATTGGAATACTGCGCGATAATCATAAGGCCAATGGTAATAAAGCCAATACCAACCCAGCCTGCTAAATCAATATGCTGCCCTAAAAACAGCTTCGCTAAAGCGGCTGTTGCAATAACACCAATACCCGACCAAAGCACATATAAGATCCCAGCTTGCATATATTTCAAAGCAATGGCAGCACAGGTAAAAGAAATAATATACAAAACTAGAGCAATGCCTTGATCAGGCTTATTGACCAGACCATTACCCTTTGCCGAGTAAAATGTCGAGAGTACATCCGTTGCGATCGCAAAGAGTAACCACACCACCCCAGGATTTATTTTTAAAATAACGTTCAACATTTTATTCTTCAATTAAGTGGCTAAAACCATGAATCATAAAAAAGCTGAACCGTAGTTCAGCTGTTTTAATCACTGGCGACTGACTTATGCGCCAGTCTGATAGCTTGCTTTAGGTACTGCTGTTGAAGCTTGATAAGGATTGGTGAAATCTTGAAGCCCAGCAGCAGCTTCATGAATATCTTTACCTTCTTTCACCACAAAAGTATCAAAGCCAGAACGTTTTAAATAATTTAAAACATCCTTAAAGATATCACCCACCGCACGCAATTCACCTTGGTACCCTTGGCGACGTAATAACGCAGCGAATGAATAACCACGGCCATCATTGAAACCAGCAAATTCAATAAAAATGGCATCTAGCTCATTTAATGGAAATTGATGTGTTTCAGGAGAATCATTGACTGTGAGGTAAAGGGCTTTTTTGCCTTGTACATTTGCCAATTGATCCAACTGTTCAGTTGTTACAACCACATCACCTTGTGGAAGCACGCCATCTTCAGTAATAACTTGATAAGTATTATCTGTAATTGTGCCATCTTTAGAGAGCACTTGTAGCGTTGTATTAAGCATAAGCACGCTCCTTAAATGGTTGAATACCAACACGGCGATACGTATCAATGAAGCGTTCACCTTCTGTACGTAAATCAAGGTAAGTATTCAAGATTTCATCAATCACATCTGGCACAACGTCGGCTGCGAATGACGGTCCTAAAATATCACCCAAAGATGCATCATGATCTGCATGACCACCTAAAGTAATTTGATAGAATTCTGCGCCTTTCTTATCAACACCAAGAATACCGATATTGCCGACATGGTGGTGACCACAAGCATTCATACAACCCGAAATATTCAAATCCAGTTCACCTAAGTTATAGATGGTATCTAGATCATCAAAACGACGGCTGATTGCTTCTGAAATTGGAATCGATTTCGCATTGGCCAATGAACAGAAATCACCACCTGGGCAGCAGATAATATCGGTAATAAAGCCGATATGAGCACGTGCCATGTCGCTATGTTCAAGCGTTTTCCACAATTCGAATAAATCTTTCTGTGGTACATCCACCAATGAAATGTTCTGTTCGTGCGTAGTACGGAACTCACCGAAAGTATATTTATCGGCTAAGTCAGCAATTAAATTCATTTCTTCAGAGGTGACATCACCTGGTGCAATACCTGCACGCTTCAAAGAAATCGTAACGATACGATAGCCTTTTACTTTATGTGCATTGGTATTAACGTTGAACCATTGTTTGAATTTCGGATGTGCAGCGAATAAGTCTGTGAAATCCTGATCTTCTAAATCTTGATAATCAAATGGGGTAAATTCTTCATCCAATTTTTTCAAGATCTCAGGCTGAATCTTCAATGCTTCACGCGTATGCTCAAATTCAGCTTCCACTTTTTGTGCAAACACCGCTGGTGTTAATGCTTTCACTAAAATTTTGATACGTGCTTTGTATTTATTATCACGACGGCCATGCAGGTTATAAACACGCAACGTCGCTTCTAAATAAGCAATTAAATCTTCGCGTGGTAAAAACTCACGGATCACACTACCAATAATCGGAGTACGGCCCAAACCACCACCAACCATGATTTTATAACCCATTTCACCTGCGTCATTACGAACCAGATATACACCGATGTCGTGGAATGCCGTTGCAGCACGGTCTTTTTCTTCCAATGCAGAAACTGCAATTTTGAACTTACGTGGCAAGAAGGCAAATTCAGGGTGGAACGTACTCCACTGACGAATCAATTCACAGGTAGGACGTGGATCAGCAATCTCACCTGCAACGACACCTGCAAACTGGTCAGTGGTTGTATTACGGATACAGTTACCTGAGGTTTGTACTGCGTGCATTTGAACCGTCGCGAGCTCAGCAAGGATATCAGGTACATTTTCTAATGCAGGCCAGTTCAACTGAATATTTTGGCGGGTAGAAACGTGAGCATAACCACGATCGTACTCTTTCGCAATTTCAGCAATTTTTCTGAGTTGTTTAGTATTCATCAAGCCATACGGCACAGCAATACGAAGCATAGGCGCATAGCGTTGCACGTATAAACCATTTTGCAAACGTAGTGGACGATATTCGTCTTCTGTTAATTTTCCTGCTAAATAGCGTTCTGTTTGATCGCGAAACTGAGCAACACGTTGGTTAATCAGTTGTTGATCGAAATCCGTATATAAATACATGGCGTATGGCTAGTCATTCATTATAAAGGCGACTAGCATAACGAGCTTTTATTCATCAACAAAATGCTTTTTTTGCATATTTAATAACGGTTTTATTGATAAGCCTATCTAATTGCCACAAAAAGAAAAAGCCCAGATCTATCTGGACTTTTAATCTCCCCTAACCCCTCTTTATAAAAGAGGGGAACTCCTCCCTTTCTAAAAGGGAGGTTGGGAGGGATTTAAGGCAATGCATAAGCCACGAGATAATCACCCATTTTGGTACCGAATGAACCATGTCCACCCGCCATAATCACCACATATTGTTTGCCATTGGCTTCATAAGTCATTGGTGTTGCTTGTCCACCCGCAGGTAAACGTGCTTCCCATAACTTGTCACCATTTGAAACATTAAATGCGCGAATATAGTTATCTTGTGTTGCACCAACAAACATCACATTACCCGCAGTCGAAATAGAACCACCTAGACCAGGTACACCAATTTTCACTGGTGGTAATTGGAACAATTGTGGCAAGCTGTCACGAATAGTACCAATACGTTTTTTCCAAACCACTTCATGTGTTTTTAAGTCTACACCGGCAACAAAACCCCAACCCGGTTGCTTACATGGCAAACCGAATGGTGACAGGAACGGACTGATATTAACACCATACGGCGTACCATACATGGGTTGCATGCCCTGCTCAGTACCCGCACCACGTGCTACAGGTTGGCGGTTTGGATCTGCTGGAATTAAACGGCTCACAAATGGCAAGCCAATCGGGTTCATGACTGCGACCTGACGATCCGCATTTACCGACATACCTCCCCACTCAAATACACCGAGGTTACCAGGGAAAACTAAAGTTCCGTTTTCTGAAGGTGGTGTATAAATACCATCATAGTTCAGACGTTTAAATTTCACACGACACATTAACTGATCAAACATTGTGGCACCCCACATGTCTTTATCCGTTAATTTATCTTTCGGTGCTAAATTAAGATCAGAGAATGGTTGAGTTTTTGAATAGAACTCACCTTTAGTTTGTGGTCCCCATTTCACCGTTTGTGGAACTGGTTTTTCATTGATTGGAACAATCGCCTGACCATTACGACGGTCTAAAACAAAAGCATTCCCCGTTTTAGTCAACACATAAATAGCAGGAACCGTTTGGCCTGATTTATCTTGAATATCCGCCAATGAAGGTTGTGATGGTACATCCATATCCCACAAATCATGATGTGTGGTTTGGAAATGCCATACCAATTTACCCGTGGTCGCATTAATCGCTAGCATTGAATTGGCATAACGCTCTTTCAACTCGGTACGATCACCCCCCCAGATATCTGGTGTACCCACACCCGTTGGGACATAAACGATATCAAGTTTAGGATCATAGGCAAGTGGTGCCCATGCATTTGGTGAGTTATGAACAAACTGCGTGTCTTGGCCAGGCATTGCATTTGGATCAGCTGCGCCTGTATCAAACACCCACAGTAACTTACCAGTATTCACATCATAACCACGAATCACGCCTGATGGCTCTTTATTCGAATGGTTATCGGTCACTGAACCCGCAATCACCACAGTAGTACCTGAGACCACACCTGGAGATGTTGGGTTATAGCCACCCGGATACGCATACGGCATGAACTCTTGCAAGTTCACTTCACCATTTTGACCAAAGTCAGAACATGCTTTACCTGTATCTGCATTCACGGCAACTAAACGACCATCATTCACAGGAACAAAGACTTTACGTGGACACTCGGTAGAGGTCGACTTTTTCGCCTGTAAGCTGGTTGCAAATTCAGTCGTATTTGCAGCATCGTAGTACATCACACCACGACAGGTTAAATGCTGGAAGGTTTTATCGGTTTTGAGTTTTGGATCAAAACGCCATTTTTCCTTACCAGTTGCAGGGTCAATCGAAATTAAATGTTGATGTGGCGTACACATAAACATGTTATTGCCAATCTTGATTGGCGTGACTTGGTTGGTGGTTTCACCCGAATCATTTTCAGTTCGGAAATCACCAGTACGTAATGTCCAAGCCACTTTAAGATCTTTGACATTCTTATCGTTGATCTGTGTCAATGGAGAGTAACGTTCACCCCCCTGACTACGACCATATGCAGGCCAATCTTCAGGGGCAATGCCATCCACTGCTTTGGCTTGTGCTGGCTGTGGCGTTTGAATCACACCATTGATTTCTTGTGGATCATTAAAGATCGAGTACACCATCACCACAATCGCAATAGCTAAAGTCGATGACAATGCCACTTTACTTGAAGTGAGGTTATCAATCCCACGCGTCACCGCTGGAATGAGTAACCACAAACCTAAGATACCAAGGATATCAAGACGTGGTGCCAGTGCCCAGAAGTCAGTCCCAACTTCCCAAACACCCCAAACCACACTACCTAACATCAATGCCGCATAAACCCATAATGGACCTGAGGCACGTTTATAGAGTTGCACTGCTACAATGAGTAACAGCATGCCTGCAATTACATAATAAAAAGACCCGCCAATTGCTGCGAGCCAGATACCGCCAACGAGCAAGAACAATGCAATGAGGGCGATAATAACCACCGTCAAGGTTCTAAGCCCAGATTTTGAAGCAGATTGATTCATAAGATCACCTTGCATCTTTTATATTTTGGATCCACTAAAAAGATGACTTATCTATTTAATGGCCGAGTTCAAATCACAGCAACTTTGCAGATGCAGCCCATGTGATGAACTTAATCTGCAAAATTGCTCGAGTATCGAAATTAGAAAATCGTTTGGAACTTAATACCGCCAACCCAGGTCTTATCGCCATCTTTCAATGCACCCACATGATGGACATATTGAATATTTGGACGAATCGTCAACCAATTGGTTGCGTGGATGCCGTAATACAACTCTGTGTTGTATTCTTCATCCAAAAGACTATTGTTTTTGTCATTGGCATGAATACGCGCCACGCCTAATGCAAGTTCATCTTGCGGACGTTGATCAAGTAAGCCTTTATAGACTAAACCGACATTTTGCATATCTTTAACAGCATTGGTTTTTGAATCATGCACTGTGACATTCACAAAACCAGTCAAACCACGATCTGACTGACCATCATGACGAGTCAATTGTTGTTTCGCAGTAAACCAACCACCCTGTTTATGTCCAGTCTTGGCAGGATTCTCGATTTCTGCGGCATCCGCTGTGCTGTAGTAATAACCAAAGCGATATTCACCTGGCAGAGCAAGTGCACCCAGTTTAGGATTCCAGACCACTTCTGCTGGAATAATCGCACCACGAGAACCATCTGTACTTAGGTTAAAACCTTTGCCGCGCTGTAAGTTCGCAGGGTTATATTCATATGCCCCAATTTGTGCATAAAGATCTGGCTGTAGGTTATATTTGACACGCAATGCCCATTGGCTCACAGGCCAGTTGTACCATTGGTCACCAACCCAGTTACCCACCTGAGAACCGCATAGGGATAAGTTCTGGAAATCACAGTTAAAGCTGTTGAAGTCTTCGCCTTCACCAAAACGACCCACTTTAATATCTAAAGCTTGATCTAAAAATTTCTTTTTGATCCACAGGTCAGTTAAGCGCCACGTTTGACCACGGCCCCAAACTTCTTGTACAGAACTTTGATGACCTTGTAAGCCATCTGCGGTTTGTGACAAAGACTGCCCATCACGATAAGTCACCGTGATCTGCGCTTCCGTATCTTGCCAACCTAAAATTTTATTTAGATCGAAGTTAGTACCTAAAGCCAATTGCCCAGTAAATTCACTGCCATGGCTTGAGTATTGTTTAGAATCTAAAACCCCTGCAAATTCACCTGTGTAATCAGCAGAAAATTTGTAACCCTGTTCTTGCAACGCTGTGCGTTGACCGTTCCAATCACCAAACAGCCATTGACCATTTGGGTCAAATGCGGAAGATGCTGCTTGAGTATGTTGTGTGAAAAGACTCAATGATAGAACGGATAAACAAGAAACAATCAAAGATTTAGAGATTGTCATGTTTACGTAACCTTTTATGTTATTGTGTATAAAAGGTTACTCTCATTTTTAAATTACAACTTATTCAAAATGTTAACAATCTGTACAATATTTTAACAATCAGTGATTAGTCGCACATATTTTCTACCATTTGCCCTCACCTAAGCCCTGACCAATAAATTCATACTTCATTTGCGAACGGGAAAATTTGATTGGACAGGCCAACTGAGGTTCAGTTTGTGATGCATTTTCCGATACAGGTACATCAACCACCCAACCACGTTGCTTTGCCATCGGTGAAACTAATGCTTCATCCAGACTGAGTACAGGTTCAACACAAATATCCAAGCTTTGGAATAAATGTTGCCATGCTGCAAAGTCTTGAGTTTTGAACTTTTCTTGCAAGGCCTGTTTTACTATTTCGCGATCTTCAGGATCAAATGAGGTTCCTTTTGCAAGCAACACAGGTAGTTCTAAAGCCGTAGCCAGACCTGCCATGAATTGAGGCTCCAAACTGCCCACTGAAAAATAGCGACCATCTTTAGTTTGATAATAATCATAGAAGCTTGCCCCATTCAGCATGCCAGCTTCAGGTGCTTGTGGCGTTTGCCCAGCCAGACTAGCTGAAGCGGCCATACTATTTAAACTCGCCACACAGTCCGTCATCGAAATATCAAGATATTGACCTAGACCGCTGCGTTGGCGTTCAACCACAGCTGCAAGAATACCAATCACCGCATGTAAAGAACCGCCCGCCACATCGGCAATCTGAATCCCTAAAGGTGGTGGCCCACTGTCTTGACGACCGCTATGTCCAGAAATGCCTGCAAGTGCAAGATAGTTAATATCGTGCCCTGCCCGATCTTTATAAGCTCCTGTCTGCCCATACCCTGTAATGGAGCAATAGATTAAACGTGGGTTAATCTCAGCCAACGTTTCATAATCCAAACCCAAACGGCGCATGACATCGGGACGAAACTGCTCTAATACAATATCGAATTCAGAAATTTTATTTTTGATGAGCTCAATATTCGCTGCATCTTTAAGGTCGAGTGCAATCGACTGCTTATTCCGATTCAGATAACTATGCGCAGTGGCCTGACCATTGGCATAGGGTGGCATAATCCGTACAAGGTCTGGACGTGTCGGTGATTCAACATGGATAACTTCTGCACCCATGTCTGCAAGATACATACTGGCAAATGGTCCTGGTAATAAAGTCGAAAAATCTAGGACTTTCAATCCCTTTAATGCAGATGGCATAATAATTTTTACTCAATTTGTTCAAATTTTCTTTTATACTAGGTGTGGATAAACACAAAAACAATGTCATGTTCAGCCATTTACCTTGATAGTTTCGGCAATTTAACATGTATACAGGGCGCAATTATTTTTCTTGTCAATTGCCCAATTTGATATTTTAGACGGTTATTTAGGTCAATTATCGTGAATAGTAAAGAAACTGAAGGATTCAATATGAGCCGTGATACGATCAGCATCCACTTCGTGAATGCGGCTTTAACAGGTGTTAAACGCCTAGGCATGGACGTTGAAACATTACTTTCACATGTCGGCATAGAAGCAGAGTTACTGCGCCAACCGAAGGCTCGAATCTCCCCAGAGCAGTACACCCGTTTTGTAAAAATGTTATGGATGGTCACCCAAGACGAACACGTCGGTTTCGATGTACAGCCACGTCGTTTGGGTACATTTGCGATCATGTCTCAATTGATTATCCATTCCAAAACACTCGGACAGGCACTCGAACTTTCTTCTCAATTCTACAAACTGTTTGGAGATGAATGGTCGGTTAGCTTAGAACGTGACAAGCATGAAGCCCGTTTAGTGCCACATATTCCCAAAGCTTTAGATCCAGACCATTTCATTACTGAAAGCATGCTGATGATCTGGCATGGTTTGGCTTCATGGTTAATTGAACGTCGTCTACCTTTGGAGCGTGTTCATTTTGGTTATGAACGTCCAAATCACGCCGATGAATATGATGCATTGTTCTTTGCACCTGTCATGCAGTTTGATGCACCACGTACCGAAATCACCTTTGCTGCTGATTATCTTGATCTTCCAATCCGTCAAGACGAAAAGACTTTAGAAGAATTCTTAAAAGCAGCACCTGCACAACTCTTGGTGAAATTCAAAAACACCAACTCATTGACTTCGCGTATTCGTGATGTATTAAAGAGCCAGATTGGCGAAGAAATGCCAACACTCAACGATGTCGCGGCAATGTTGTATTTATCGCCACAAACTTTGCGTCGTCGTTTGGCTGCGGAAGGTAAAAGCTATCAAGGTGTGAAAGATGCGTTACGTCGTGATGCAGCAATTCACTTATTACTCACACCAAACTTGACGCTTGAAGATGTAGCGCAACAAGTGGGTTTTAGTGAAACCAGTACTTTCCACCGTGCCTTTAAGAAATGGACAGGTGTTACCCCTGGTCTATATCGCCAATTACACGGTCATCACAACTAATCATGGCATGCAGTGTTCAATTTTATAAGTTGAACACTGCTTTTTAAATATGGTAATAATCAAGCATAATTCAGCAATCAGCTTGAACGACCATGATTATTAAAAAAGGCGACTTCTCCCATCCTCAAGTGCAAAATTTGATTCATATTCATTTGCATGGCCTGCATCAAAACACACCTATTGAGCATAGTTTTGCGTTAGACCTCTCCCATCTCCAAGATGATTCTATAAGCTTTTATACTCTTTGGAATAATGACCAACTTCTTGGTTGTGGCGCGATTCAAGAGCTGACACCTCAACATGCTGAGCTCAAATCAATGCGGACTCATCCCGACCATTTGCGCCAAGGTGTCGCAAAGCAATTGCTGGTGCATCTATTGAAAGTTGCTCAACAACGTCAATATCAACGCGTCAGTTTAGAAACAGGAAAAGATACTCACTTTGATGCCGCGATTGGCCTTTATAAGCAATTTGGTTTTGTTCAAGGTGAGCCGTTTGCGGAATATACTGAATCGCCCTATAACCAATTTTTTCACTTATCGTTATCGAATAATTCAGCATGAAACTAGATAAACGATTACTTAAATAGCCAGTGTTCAATTCCTCTTGGATAAACAGGATATTGGTTTCTCGACATTATTCATAAATACTCAACATTTCTTATCTTCCTATTTAAAGAATGAGACATCTGTCACTTATCTCTCGCTGCTTGGATGAGTTTCACTGCATTGGCCCCTGTCAACTGCCAAGTAAGACAACGCACACTCCCCCCCATTGGACAAACGGATTCAGCATTTACAGGAATCACTTTCTTGCGGGTGTTTTGCTTGATGATCGTGAGTGCTTTTTGATCATGCGGCATATTAAAAGTCGGGACATAAATATTGTTATGCGTGACTGTAGCATTCAGATTAACACCACATGCCGATTCAAAGCCTTCCCACTCACCTTTTGGATTGGTTTTATATTCAACAGGAACTTCGACAATTTTCGCAGTTGGAAATGAAGCTTTCAACTCATCCATTACAGTTGTTCTAAATGCAGGTGTTTTGGAATAGTCATTGACCAACAATGTATTTTGATCTACCCAACTGACCATACCATCTGAATGTGCCAGCACCTCTTCATCAGGCTCTAGAATGGCAACCTCTTTCGCACTCAAAGTCGCTTTTAACTCTTGTTTAGCTTCATTGTAGCTAAGCTCATTATCTTCCATAAAACGGGTGGTCGTAATCACACGTCCTGCATAATCATCCACCAGATTGCCACCATCCAGCATCAAATCGGTCTTAGCTCTTTGAATCTGATAATGATCTGCAAAACGGTTAAAGCTTTTTTGTACGTCTTTACTCTGCTTCTGCGTCATTGAAGCCCAAGTATAAGTAAATTGCACCGGCTGCATTGGGTTGACCGTAGTGAAGTCACGCATCCAGATATCACGCACATCATCCACCAATAAAATATCTTCTGGAACTTTGCCCGCGAAATAAGGCTTGGTGTCTTTATCCACTAAAATTACCACGTTATCATTGCCCAAAATCGACTTTGCATAGTCAATCTGAAAATTGATAATCCGGTGAAACGCAGATTTGTAATATGGATCATGCACAGAAGGTGCAGATAACACCAATAACATTTTGTCGTCCGCAACTTGATTTGAATACGTTTGACTCACCTTATTTTTATCCTCAGCTACATTTTTATTGTCCACATTCCGTCCAGATGAATCACATCCAAAAAGTGACAAGATCAATGCCATCGCGGCATAGTGACGCTTTAATTTTATCATGTACTTTTGCCCATCTTTTCTGTCAATCATTTCTAAGCCCTAGTCTAATCGAAGACAGAACAAGCCACACAGAAAAACACCCAAAGTAGGTATTTGCTTGCTCAATATATAAATCAATCAAATTGGCGAAAAACATCAAACTTGCCAATGTTTATCATCATTGCGCTGACACTTAAATTGAGTACACTCGATAAACAACAATTTTAAGGTGATACAAGGAAAACCTATGAGCGAGGCCTACATTATTGATGCCATTCGCACGCCACGCGGAAAAGGAAAAAAAGATGGCTCACTGCATGAAGTCAAACCAATTACTTTACTCACATCATTATTAAATGAATTACAACAACGCCACCAACTCGATACTTCAAAAGTGGATGATATCGTTTTGGGTTGCGTCACGCCGATTGCTGACCAAGGTGGTGATATTGCCAAAACCGCAGCGATTGCAGCAGGTTGGAATGATGATGTTGCAGGCGTTCAAATCAACCGTTTCTGTGCATCTGGTTTAGAAGCAGTCAACTTGGCGGCACAAAAAGTCCGTTCAGGTTGGGAAGATGTCGTTGTCGCAGGTGGCGTTGAATCAATGTCACGTATTGCAATGGGTTCTGATGGTGGTCCGTGGGCACTTGATCCTGAAACCAACTTAAAATCGTCTTTTGTGCCACAAGGTGTTGGTGCAGACTTGATTGCAACCTTAGATGGCTATAGTCGTGAAGATGTCGATGCTTTTGCAGTCGGTTCACAACAAAAAGCGGCGGCGGCTCAAGCAAACGGTTATTTCGACAAATCAGTCGTGCCTGTTAAAGATCATTCAGGGGTGCTGATTTTAGAAAAAGATGAATTTATTAAAGGTAATACCACTGTTGAAGGCTTGGCAAAACTGAATGCTAGCTTCGAAATGATGGGACAAATGGGCTTCGATGCCGTTGCATTACAAAAATATCCAGAAGCGCAAAAAATTAACCATGTGCATCATGCAGGTAATTCATCAGGTATCGTTGATGGAGCTGCTGTGGTGTTACTGGCTTCTGAAAAAGCAGTCAAAGAGCAAGGCTTAAAACCACGTGCCAAAGTACTGGCAACTGCTTTGGTGGGTACTGACCCAACAATCATGCTCACAGGCCCTGCCCCCGCTGCTCGTAAAGCCTTGGCTAAAGCAGGCCTGACGATTGATGATATTGACCTGTTTGAAGTCAATGAAGCCTTTGCCGCAGTCGTGATGCGTTTTATCAATGAGCTCAAAGTTCCTGCCGAGAAAGTCAATGTCAATGGTGGTGCAATTGCCATGGGTCATCCATTGGGTGCTACGGGTGCCATGATTTTAGGAACTTTACTTGATGAGTTAGAGCGTCAAGGAAAAAAACGTGGCTTAGCCACATTATGTGTGGGTGGTGGAATGGGGATCGCCACCATTATTGAGTTGGTGTAAGGAGAACAACATGAGCGCTATTAAATACGAAAAAAACGCTGACAATATTGTAATTCTTACCCTTGATTCGTCGGGTCAATCTGCCAACACCATGAATGCAGAATTCCGTACTTCTCTACAAGAAGTTAGTCAAAAGCTCAAAGCTGAAACGGATCTGAAAGGCATTATTTTCCGTTCTGCCAAGAAAACTTTCTTTGCAGGCGGTGACTTGGATGAGTTGATTCAAGTTCAACCAGAACATGCCACTGAGTTTTTCAAAATGATTGAAGAGCTCAAAGGTGATTTACGTGCTATTGAAACACTAGGTGTTCCCGTGGTTGCCGCATTAAACGGCACCGCACTCGGTGGCGGTTGGGAAATCGCTTTAGGCTGTCATTATCGTATTGCCATTAACGATCCAAAAACCAAATTTGGTTTACCAGAGGTGACTTTAGGTTTGTTGCCAGGTGGTGGTGGTATCGTCCGTATGGTTCGCCTACTTGGTTTACAAAATGCGTTCCCGTTCTTGATGGAAGGCAAGCAGTTTGGTGTCGATAAAGCAAAATCACTGGGTTTGGTACATGACACTGCTGAGAACGAACAAGCGCTTTTAGACAAAGCAATTGCTTGGGTCAAAGCCAATCCGAAATCGCAACAACCATTCGATGTCAAAGGTTACAAGATTCCAGGTGGTGATCCGAAAACTCCTGCTGTTGCGCAAGTGCTGGCGATTGCGCCAGCCATGCTGCGCGACAAGACCAAAGGTTGCTACCCTGCGCCAGAGGCAATTATGGCTGCCGCTGTTGAAGGTGCACAAGTTGATGTCGATACCGCTTTGCGTATCGAATCGCGTTACTTCACCCAGCTTACTGTGGGCCAAATTTCCAAGAATATGATCGGTACCTTCTGGCATGGTCTGAATGCAATCAAATCAGGTGCGAGTCGTCCTGCGGATGTTGCAAAATGGCAAGCCAGCAAAGTGGGTGTATTAGGTGCAGGCATGATGGGTGCTGGTATCGCCTACTCAACCGCGATCAAAGGCATCCCTGTGGTACTTAAAGATGTATCCGTTGAAAATGCAGAGAAAGGTAAAGCCTATTCGCAAAAGCTTCTCGATAAACGAGTTTCACAAGGTCGTATGACGGCTGAAAAACGTGATCAAGTGTTATCACTGATTACAGCAACAGCCGATGCCGCAGATCTACAAGGCTGTGATTTGATTATTGAAGCAGTATTTGAGAATCAGGAACTGAAAGCCAAAGTGACACAAGAAGCTGAACAATATTTAGCTGAAGGTGGAATTTTTGCATCAAATACCTCAACCCTACCAATCACTGGTTTGGCAACAGCAAGTAAAGATGCTAAGAAATTCATTGGACTACACTTCTTTAGCCCAGTGGACAAAATGCAATTGGTTGAAATTATCAAAGGCAAAGAAACTTCTGCTGATACATTGGCTAAAGCCTATGATTTTGTTCAGCAAATTGCCAAGACACCAATCGTGGTCAATGACAGTCGAGGCTTCTTTACCAGCCGTGTGTTCGGAACCTTTATTCAGGAAGGTATGCGTTTACTTGCAGAAGGCGTTCACCCTGCCAAAATTGAAATGGCAGCATTGAAAGCAGGTATGCCAGTTGGACCACTCGCAATTCAGGATGAAGTCTCTTTAACCTTGACGGAGCATGTGGCTGGCGAAACCCGTAAAGCCCTGCAAGCTGAAGGTAAAGATTTGCCAAAAACCCCTGTGGATGACGTCGTTCACACCATGATTCACGAGCTGAACCGTAAAGGTAAAGCGGCAGGTGCGGGTTTCTATGACTATCCTGAAAATGGCAAAAAGCATTTATGGGATGGGCTTAGCCGTTGGCAGAAAGACAACAGCATTTCTGAACAGGATATGATTGACCGCTTCCTATTTGTGCAAGCACTGGATACTTTACGCTGCTATGAAGAAGGTGTTTTAGAGTCTGTGATTGATGCCAATGTCGGTTCGATTTTTGGAATTGGTTTTGCACCTTGGACCGGTGGAGCGATTCAATTCCTAAATCAAAATGGGATTGAAAAATCATTGCAACGTGCACAACAGTTAGCGGCTCAATATGGCGAACGTTTCACTCCACCACAATTATTGAAAGAAAAAGCTGATAAGAAAGAAATTATTCAATAATTACTTTCTTTAACGCCTCACATAGAAGCCCGTATGGAACTCCTTGTCTGTACGGGCTTTTTTGTTTTCTCGACAAAATCACAGCAAAACATCTGAGTAATACATCACAATTTATGCTATAAGTTGCAGAATTCTGCTTTATTTTTTGCATCATTGGGAAATCTATTATGTCTGAAAAACTCTGTCCAGAAACTTCACCTTGGGGTTGGAAAGCATTAATTATCACCACTATTCTTAGTTTGCTGTTTATGGTGATTTTCTATTTGGCGATTAACAATGAACCAGACTATATGCCGATGAACCAAAAGAAAGCAGCAACCCCTGCTGAAATGTCACAATCTTCAATGAGCTCAGAAACAAACGCTCCAGAAGCTCATCAGCACAATCACTAAAGTGTTATTGTCAAACATGATAAATCCTGTTTAACATGGATTTATCATGTTATTCGAGATATTCAATGCTTCAACAAAATCGTCAGGCACTGGTCGTTGAAGGCGGTGGAATGCGGGGTGCGTTCACCTGTGGTGTGTTAGATGCATTTTTACAACAACAATTTAATCCCTTTGACCTTTGTGTTGGTGTCTCTTCTGGCTCTACCAATGTTGCAAGTTATCTGGCAGCGCAACAAGGTCGTATTCTCCAAATTTATTTAGATCACTCTCTCCGCTCTGAATTCATCCATTATGGCCGCTTTTTTAAAGGTGGTGACTTACTGGATTTAAAATGGATGTGGGACGCTGTAGAACAGGAAAATCCACTTAATCAAGAGCATTTATTTGCCAATCATCCTGAATTTTACATGGTGCTTACGCATGCGCTCTCAGGCGAAGCAGCCTATATCAAAGCATCTAGAGATAACATTCTTGATGGTTTAAGAGCATCTAGCTCCATTCCAGTACTTACTCGCCAAGCGGTTGATGTCTTTGGTGAACCCTATTTTGATGGCGGTGTAGCAGATGCTTTACCCATCCATTGGGCTGCACAACAACATGATGTTTCCAAGTTAATGGTGCTTAGAACACGTCCTAAAAATTATTATAAAGCCACCAGCAAAGGTGATCAGTTCCTTGCAAAATACCTATTTAAGCAACAACGGGGCTTTGCACAAAGTTTATTGACTCGAACACAACGCTACAATGATTCTGTCGCATTTGTGCGATCGGCATCAGAACAAAAAATTTTGGAGGTCTGTCCACCTGATTTAAAAAACATGGCAGGCCGACTTTCAAAGAACAAAGCGAAAATCCGCTATAGCTATGATGTCGGGATAGAAACAGGATTTAAGGCGATTGAAGACTGGAACAAGCTCTAGTTCCAGTTAAACCATTAAAATAATAAGTGATGGGTAGGTTTCTTCTTGGCTGTGTTCACAATGTCGAAACGAAGTGGAGCGTACCCTCAACTCAAAACATGCTTGAGCTTAAAATAATGAAGAATTCAGTATCCCCTCTTGGCAAGTTCTGCCAAAAAGGCGCAAAATCTCGTTTTATATTTTGTTATTTTTGGAATTTATAATGAGTAGCCAACCATCCCCACAAAAAGATTCAAATGAAGAAACAGTATTGGGATGGAAATTTGTGATTATTGTCGGGGTGCTCAGCACCATCTTTTTAAGCTTTTTTTATTTGGCTATGAGCCAAGAGCCTGACTATATGCCAGGCGCACAGCGTAAGGCACAACAACAAAAAGAACTGTCTCAACAGGACACAAATTCAGCAACATCGGAAGTGGTTACTGAACAGCATCCATAAACAACCTCATGGGTTTAAATTTCCACCCTGATTGGCATCTGCATTTCTATATGGGGGATGCCACATTCATCGTACTCATCGCCTTGCACCACAAAACCAAGCTGCTGATAAAATGACATCGCATGGACTTGTGAAGACAAATACAGGAAAGGTCGAGACTGTTGTCGTGCGTAGTCAATAATGTCTAACATCATCATTTGACCAATGCCTTGCCCACGATAGGTTTTCAGCACAGCAACACGCCCAACACTATTATTTTGCAATAAGCGTGCTGTCGCAATCGGCTGATCTTGTTCGAAGATGACAAAATGCAGAGAAATCGCATCTTGCTCATCCCATTCATCCGCTTCTGGAATACCCTGCTCAGCAATAAAACCTTTTCTCGAATCAATTTTGCAGGTTGCTGTAATTGATCCCAACTTCCTCGTTCAACTCGAAGCATATGTTCCTCGGACATCATTAACACTTACAGCCTATATTTTCGATCGGCATTTGATCTTGTAATAATAATTCCAGACTCTGCTTTTCAATACCATACATGGCTTTCAAAGCTTGAATTTGCTGCATAATCTTTGCATCAGGCTGCTGCATCTGTTTACGTTTAGTCGCCAAAATCATTTTATTTTTGCTGGTATGTTCCAAAGATACAAACTCGAATACTTTGGTTTCATAGCCATAGGCTTTCAGCAACAAAGCACGCAAGGTATCAGTCAACATTTCTGCCTGCTGCCCTGCGTGAATGCCAAACTGAAGCATCGGCTGTAAAACTTCAGGACTTTGTAATTGTGGACGTAGTTCTTTATGGCAGCATGGTGCGCACATAATCATCGACGCATTTAAGCGGATACCTGTATGAATGGCAAAATCAGTGGCAATATCACACGCATGCAACGCAATCATCACATCCAGTTTTTCTGGCTGATAACTACGTACGTCACCTTCAAAAAAGTCGAGATGGCTGAAACTGGCCTGATCAGCAACATTCTGGCAAAACTCAACCAAGTTTGAACGTAACTCAACACCCGTAATTAAAGGCGTTTTATGCTGGGCTTGTAAATAATCATATAGAGCAAAAGTGAGATAGCCTTTACCCGAACCAAAATCCACAATATTCAATTCTTGCTGTGAAGCATCAATCTGCTCATAAGCATGCGAAAAGATTTCAATAAATTTATTAATCTGTTTCCACTTACGCGCCATGCTTGGAATGATTTGCCCTTTTTCATCAGTAATCCCCAGATACTTTAAAAATGGACTCTGCTGCTGTACATAACGCTGCTTTTCACGATCATGCTGTTGTTGTTCTGATTTGGTGGTAGATACCTGTTTTTTCTGGCTATTTAGCATCGCCTTCTTTTTATTTTTCTTGAGCTGAATGTCTTGGTCCAAGCTAAATAGATTGGCCTGTTTACACTGGCTCAATAACTCAGCAATTTTTTCCAGACCTTCATCAATCGTATAGTTTTTGGTCACATCTTGCGTGGCATGATGATATAAACCAGACAACATGGCTTGTCCTTGCAGTTCAATCACACGAAATGTTATCTTTTCTAATTGTGCCATTTCACCTTTATACTGACTCAGAATAAGGCGATCAAAGCTTTTATTTTCAATAGATTGCTGGATATCCAAGAAAAACTGCTGTTCTTGTTCAAAAGAAAATTTCGGCGCAAACATAATGAAAACCTAACAAATAGAAACTAAATTTTAAAGCGTCTTACTTTAAAAGGGAAATTGCATTACGATACAGTTGTATTTTTATTCAATCTGAACGCTTGATGAACACAAAAACATTGCTAGACTATGACCCGAAAGAAGAGCTGATTAATGCCTATAGTCATGGTATTGGTGCTGCACTGGCTTTAATTGCCTCGATCTTCATGATTATTAAAGGTCAGTATTTGCCGTTGGGGCAATGGATCAGTTTATGGGTCTATGGTTTTAGTCTAGTCCTCTTGCTTGCGAGTTCTATGCTGTATCACTTTGCTGTGGATGAACGTAAGCGCTATTGGTATAAAAAATTGGATCATACTGCGATCTATTATCTCATCGCAGGTACCTATACCCCATTTTTGAGTATCGCGATTCCAACGGCCAAAGCACATTATTTACTGATTGCATTATGGGCAATCGCCTTGATCGGCACACTATTCAAATTGGTGTTTATTCACCGTTTCCAAAAAATTTCTTTAGCAGCTTATTTGGCCATGGGATGGTTAGCTGTTTTAGTCATGGATGATATGCAGCGTTACCTTTCCAAAGATGCTGTGCAGTTGCTGATTGCAGGCGGCTTGGCCTATACCATCGGCACATTGTTTTATGCCTTAAAAAAGGTAAGATATACCCACGCAATTTGGCATGTTTTTGTGCTATTAGGGGCAGGATTACACTTTTTGGCAATCTACTGTTATGTATTATAAATCTATATATAACATTAAGTTTTCAGGGTGAGACTGCACATTCAAAAGGAATTTTTCAAGACAGTCTTTAGGGTCTTTTGACGTTTCATCCATACATTGCGTTATTGGCTAAAACGACATAAACAAGGCATGAAACGCAGGCAATGGTGCTCCCCTTGTCAAGTTTCATAACGTAGTTTAGGGAAGTTTTAGCTATAACCCTGCGGGACAGGGCTGTTTTTTGCCGTTACTGCGTTATGTCGTGCTTACTTAGCGTCACTAAGTTTCGCAAAACATTCCTTGTATCGTCTAAAAAACGTCCTCTGTCGCAAGTATCGGTGAAATGTCAACAGCCCCTATACTTTCTTGAATGAATAACATGAAGGTCTTGTATGTCGTCAAGCACTACGACTGCCACCACTGAAGTGGCCAGCAATTCAAAAGTACGAGTATTATTTGCCAGCCTTGTCGGCACTACCATTGAGTTTTTCGACTTTTATATTTATGCCACAGCAGCTGTGCTGATTTTTCCACATTTATTTTTCCCTGAAAGTAGTGACGGCGCAGCAGTACTCAAATCACTTGCAACCTTTGCAATTGCTTTTATTGCCCGCCCGATTGGCGCAGCAATTTTTGGACATCTCGGTGATCGCATCGGACGTAAAGCCACACTAGTTGCAGCCTTGCTCACGATGGGTATTTCTACAGTTTGTATTGGCCTATTACCAACCTATGCACAAATTGGTCTGGCAGCCCCATTGCTGCTTGCCCTATGCCGTTTAGGACAAGGTTTGGGCTTAGGTGGTGAATGGAGTGGTGCAGTCTTACTGGCGACTGAGAACGCACCAGAAGGGAAACGTGCTTGGTATGGCATGTTCCCGCAACTCGGTGCACCAATCGGTTTTATTCTTGCGACTGGCTCATTCCTGTTACTGAATGCCTTTATGTCTGAACAAGCATTTATGACTTGGGGATGGCGTATTCCATTTATTGCAAGTGCAGTCTTGGTGCTGGTCGGTTTATATATCCGTTTAAAGCTGCATGAAACACCCGCCTTCCAAAAGGTGTTAAATAAACAGAAAGAAGTGAATGTCCCTTTTAAAGAAGTGATGACTAAACATTTTCCAATGTTGGTGCTCGGGACCGTTGCAGCGATCTGTACCTTTGTGGTGTTTTATCTCACCACCGTATTTGCCTTGAACTGGGGCACCACGAAACTTGGCTATGCACGTGGTGACTTCTTGGTGTTACAACTGTTTGCCACCCTCTGTTTTGCCGCCTTTATTCCCTTGTCTGCAATATTTGCCGAGAAGTTTGGTCGTAAAAATACCTCGATCGCGGTTTGTATTCTTTCAGCACTGTTCGGATTGTGTTTTGCACCGCTATTAGGTTCTGGTAGTCCTATTTTGGTGTTCTTGTTCTTGTGTATCGGCCTCTCCATTATGGGTTTAACCTATGGACCAATTGGTACCGTCCTGTCTGAAATTTTCCCAACCTCAGTTCGCTATACGGGTTCAGCGCTGACTTTTAACTTGGCTGGTATCTTTGGTGCCTCTTTTGCACCTTATATTGCGACTAAACTCGCAGAAAGTTATGGTCTGGGTGCAGTCGGTCTATATCTTAGCTTGGCTTCAATCCTGTCTTTAATCGCCTTCTTACTGATGCGTGAAACCAAAAATGATGATGTGAATAACCAAATCTAATCGTCATTCTTTCAGATGATCTGTGCAAAACACCGACTCAGATCATCTGAAATACCATTTAATTCCATAGTTTTTATCTTATAAAGTTGCTTTTATAACAGCATTCTTCCAAATATTTTTTGTGCTAAAATAACCGCCTTCATTTTTCTTTAGACGATTGTGTTATGTACGCAGTGATTATCGTTGCCGTATTTTTAATCAGCTTTTTATATACCTATTTCCGAGGTAAAGAACGATTAAAAGCATCTCGACAATTATTTGACCATTCGACATTTTTAGCACCCGTGAACATGTTCATGACGGGGTTTTCTAAATTGCCGAACCAGCCCTTCTTCGATGTGGCACAGTTTCCAGAACTGAAACCATTGCAAGACAATTGGCAAGTGATTCGAGAAGAAGCAATTCAACTGCAAAACCAAATTAAAGCGTCTGAAAAAAATAATGATGCAGGTTTTAACACCTTCTTTAAACGTGGATGGAAACGTTTTTATCTAAAATGGTATCAAGACAGCCATCCTTCAGCACAGCAACTCTGCCCAAAAACAGTGGCTCTGCTGGAAAGCATTCCTTCAGTCAAAGCAGCAATGTTTACTGAACTCCCTTCTGGCAGTTACTTAGGCAAACATCGTGATCCTTATGCAGGTTCAGTGCGTTATCACTTGGGTTTGGTCACACCAAATAGCGATGAGTGCTTTATTGAGGTTGATCAAGAGCGTTATAGCTGGCGAGATGGCGAAGCTACCGTGTTTGATGAAACCTTTGTGCATTGGGCTGAAAACAAGACCGATGAAACCCGTATTATCTTATTCTGTGATATTGAACGCCCGATGAAATGGGGTTGGGCACAAAAGTTAAATTATTGGTTTGGTCGTAATGTGATGTCTGCAGCCAGCTCACCCAATGATGATCAAGACAAAACTGGTTTTATTAACCGTATTTTCAAATATGGTTATGCAGTGCATCATTATGGCCGTGGCTTAAAAGAGCGTAATCGCCCACTCTACTATGTGTCTAAGTGGTTGCTATTTGCTATTTTGATTGGCCTAATTTTATTACCAAGTTTTTTATAAAAATATTCTTCCATAAAAAAGAGATGCAATTGCATCTCTTTTTTATTTTAAACAAATCGTAATTAATTTACTTTTGCTGTTTGCGCAGCTGCAGCATTGGCTGCTTGAACAGCTGTTTCACCAATTAAAGCAATCTTAGCTTTCTCTTGGCTTTGTGCAGATAATGCAGGGTTTGATGCCACAATACGATTGATATTGGCAGAATTTGCAGGTGCAATTGCAGCCGTTTGCAATACGATTGGGCGATTACCTGTATCGCCTAGCGTATAGCGAATGCCAGTACGTGGGCTAATCACTGTAGTCACTTCACGTTTAATTTGTGCTTCTGCTGTATTTGTACCTTTTGCTGCCAACACTTTATCCACAGTCGTGGTTTGTGGGGCATCATTTGCAAATGCAAAACCAGATACCGCCGCACTTGCCAAAATTAAAAGTTGTAATGGTTTTTTCATTGTCTTCCCGCTTTTAATGCGAACTCAATCAAGATCTATAAGTCCAATAATGAAACTACAAAGCGTGCTTGGACTCAAGTAAATTCTCGTAAAAAAAGCAGAGACCAATGCTCTGCTTTTTTATTTCAGCTTAATCTACGTCGAAACTTAGATTTTACCGTGACATTGCTTGTACTTTAAACCAGAGCCACATGGACATGGCGCATTACGACTTTCTGGTACTGGGAAAGTATGGTCAACAATTTCTTCAGAAACAGTGACTTCACCCGTTAAGCCATCTACATCATCATGCTCGAAAGACAAACGCATCGATTCAGCTTGACGTTGCTGCTGTACTTCTAACTCAGCTAACTCTTCCGCAGTCGGTACATGCACACGAGATAAATCAGTCACAACATCCGACTTAATGACACCCAACATATTTACAAATAAGTTGAATGCTTCTTTTTTGTATTCTTGCTCAGGATTTTTCTGTGCGTAGCCACGTAAGTGAATCCCTTGGCGTAGATAATCCATCGCAGCCAAATGATCTTTCCAATGACGATCAAGTGAATTCAACATGAAGTGACGCTCAAGCATTGCTGCTGACTCATCCCCCATTTGTTCACGACGTTGACGATAACGCGCAATCACTTCATCAGAAATACGTGCCACTAGACCTTCTTCGTCTAAACGACGATCTTGGTCTAACCATTGTTGTACTGGTAATTCAATGCCTAAATCTGCATGCAAGGCATTTTCCAAACCTTCAATATCCCATTGATCATGGATTGACTCTGGTGGAATAAAGTTAGCAATTAAACCCTTAATCACTTCATGATGCATTTCTTCGATATAGTCTTGTAGTGAGCTCTCAGCCAAGACATCATCACGTTGCGAGTAAATGATCTTACGTTGCTCGTTGTTGACATCATCATACTTCAATAAGTTCTTACGAATATCAAAGTTACGCGCTTCAACTTTACGTTGTGCATTCTCGATTGAACGACTGACCATTTTATGTTCAATGGCTTCACTTTCTTGCAAGCCCATTGCACGCATCATGGCAACCACACGATCACCCGCGAAGATACGCATCAAATCATCTTCAAGTGATAAATAGAAACGCGATACACCAGGATCACCTTGACGACCTGCACGACCACGCAACTGGTTATCAATACGACGAGATTCATGGCGCTCAGAACCAATGATATGTAAACCACCCGAACTTAAAACGTCTTCGTGATCTTTTTCCCATTGCGCCTGTAAACGTGCTTCATCTTCAGGGGTTGGGTTTTCAATTTTGGCAAGTTTAGCTTTCCAGTTGCCACCCAGCAAAATATCCGTACCACGACCTGCCATGTTGGTTGCAATGGTCACGGCATTTGGACTACCCGCCTGTGCAATAATATCCGCTTCACGCTCATGCTGCTTCGCATTCAAGACTTCGTGATGGATACCTGCTTGTAACAACTTAGAAGAAAGGATTTCACTTGCTTCAATGGTTGCTGTACCAATCAAGATCGGTGCAACACCTTGCTGACGAATATTGGTAATTTCTTCAATAATCGCAGTGTATTTACCATTACGGTTTAAATAAATTAAGTCGTTATGATCGACACGTACCATTGGACGGTGTGTCGGAATAATCACGACATCTAAACCATAGATTTCTTTCATTTCCGAAGCTTCGGTATCGGCAGTACCAGTCATACCTGAAAGCTTTTTATACAGACGGAAATAATTCTGGAAAGTTGTGGTTGCAAGCGTTTGGTTTTCAGGTTGAATTTCCATGTTTTCTTTGGCTTCAACCGCTTGGTGCAAACCTTCTGACCAACGACGACCAGGCATGGTACGCCCCGTGCTCTCATCCACAATAATGACTTCTTCTTTTTGAGTCTGTGGATTCACACCAATGATGTAGTGCACGTTCTTTTGATAGAGATAATGCGCACGAATCGCAGCAGTTACATGGTGAACCAAATTCAAATTGGTTGCTGAATACAGGCTTTCACCTTCAGCCAACAGCCCCATTTCAATGAGTTTCTGCTCAACCGTTTCATAAC
Source organism: Acinetobacter sp. ANC 3929 (assembly GCF_000369405.1). Taxonomy (GTDB): domain Bacteria; phylum Pseudomonadota; class Gammaproteobacteria; order Pseudomonadales; family Moraxellaceae; genus Acinetobacter. The sequence goes on along the minus strand of NZ_KB849999.1, from coordinate 152,832 downwards.
CCACTTCAGTCATTTCAACTGAACGTTGTTTCTCGTCCACCCAGAAATGTCCGCCATCAGCCACTTTCTCTTCTTTTTGAGGGCGCAACGTTGGAGGAATACTGTTAATCAGTTGATAAAGCTGCGATGAATCTTCACTTTGACCAGAAATGATCAATGGTGTACGCGCTTCATCAATTAAAATTGAGTCAACTTCATCAATAATGGCATAGCTTAAACCACGTTGTTTTTTCTCTTGTAGAGAAAACACCATGTTGTCGCGTAGATAATCGAAACCAAATTCGTTGTTGGTACCATAGGTGATATCAGCGATATACGCCTGTGCTTTTTCATCAGGCATCTGCATGGAGTAAATCACACCAATACTGAGACCTAAGAATTCGAATAACGGGCGGTTCAACTCAGCATCACGTTGTGCCAAGTAATCATTCACGGTAATCACATGAACACCGTTACCACTTAATGCATTGAGATAACAAGCCAAAGTACCCATCAGGGTTTTACCTTCACCTGTACGCATTTCAGCAATTTTACCTTCGTGTAAGGTAATACCACCGATGAGCTGCACGTCATAGTGACGCATGCCCATGACACGTTTTGCTGCTTCACGGCAAACCGCAAAAGCTTCTGGTAATAATTTATCTAAACTTTCGCCATTATTAAAACGTTGTTTGAATTCTGGAGTTTTTGCAGAGAGGTCTGCATCGTTAAGAGCAGATATCGTCGGTTCAAGCGCATTGATTTGTTCAACAATTTTACGCATGCGTTTGAGCTCACGCTCATTTTTTGTACCGAAGATACCTCCGATCAGACTTGCCAACATGAATAAACTCTCTAATCCTGTTTGTTATAAGGTTTGTCAATTTCAACAAACCCTAGGTCGGTTAATTTTTTCTTAGCTGTTATTATGGAGTCAGAAATAAGAACTACAAGTGCTTTGCATCCAAACAGGTAAAAAAATCTGCGAGGCGATTCTGACATCACACAACCAAAGAGCGTTAATGTAGCAAATTTGCCCTGAACTTACATCGATTTGAATGTGTATTTCTGATCATTTTTTAGCATAGCCACCAATCAATATCTCAAAAACTCATAATAAAATGAAAAAACAATCTTTTTATTTATAAAGTAGATGCTGCATATTGAATACAGACAAAAACATAAAGAATGTATTGAGGACTGATCATGACACTACGTTTAGGCGACATCGCCCCGAATTTCCAACAACAATCAAGTGAAGGTAACATTGATTTTTATGAATTTTTAGGTGATGGTTGGGGAATTTTATTTTCACACCCAGCAGACTTTACGCCTGTCTGCACCACAGAGCTTGGCTTCACCGCCAAACTCAAAGATGAATTTAGCAAGCGTGGTGTCAAAGCCATTGCTCTTTCGGTTGATGATGTTGAATCACATCACAACTGGATTCAGGACATTAACGAAACACAGAATACGACTGTTAATTTTCCAATCATTGCAGATAAAGATCGTAAAGTATCTGAGCTCTATGATTTCATCCACCCAAATGCCAGCGAAACATTAACCGTACGTTCTTTGGTAATTATTGATCCAAATAAAAAAGTTCGCCTGATTATTACTTATCCAGCCTCGACAGGTCGTAACTTTAATGAAGTGTTGCGTGTAGTTGACTCACTGCAATTGACCGACAAGCACAAAGTGGCAACACCGGCGAACTGGCAACATGGTGAAGATGTGGTGATTGTTCCTTCATTGAAAGATGAGGAAGAAATAAAACAACGCTTCCCTAAAGGCTATAAGGCCGTCAAACCTTATTTAAGACTAACCCCACAGCCTGAGTGAGGATCAAACGAGCAACGCTCGTTCCTGAGAAGCAACTAAAGCTTCGTAAGAAGTCGAACAGCTATGCTGTGAGTTAAGAAATTAAAGCGTATGCTTTAATCGCAGTGCAAGACAAACGAACTGTGTATAAGAGAAAACTGAATCATAATAAAATAATATTTAAACTGAATAACATGCATCTCAGCCTATCCACTAGATAGGCTTTTTTATATCCAAGCTAAAATTGTTTTGGTATTTCGGAATCAATCGGTTATAAAAATAATTCGATCCGCTACACAATAAAAAAAGCATCATGATCTACAATATCCATCATCTGCATTGTGGCAGTTTCTGCCCGACCTGCGCGCCATTGTTTGGACAAAAAGGCTGGAAAGCGCATCTGGTCTGTCATTGTCTATTGATTGAAACTGATCGTGGCTTAGTCCTAATTGATACTGGCTTAGGGCTTCAAGACTATTTGCATACTGAACAACGCTTAGGCCGTTTACTCAAACAGTTTGGTTCGATTGTCCCGAATTTAAAACTCACCGCCATCCAACAAATTCAACAACTCGGATTTAATCCGAATGATGTAAAACATATTTTTGTGACCCATCTGGATTTTGACCATGCAGGTGGTATTTCCGATTTTCCCAATGCCACAGTGCACCTTTTAGCCGCCGAATTTAATGCCACACAATCGCTTACCGCAAAAGGCAGGCTTCGTTATAAAACCGAGCAATTTAAACAACATCGATACTGGAACTTTGCCGAACATAGCGAGGGCGAATCTTGGTTTAATCTACACAAAGTTAAAGGATTGGCTCTATTTCAAGATGAAATCCTGATGATTCCCATGATAGGACACACGGCTGGACATTGTGGTATTGCCATTAAGAAGTCGGATGGTTGGGTTTTATTCTGTGGTGATGCTTATTACACCCATTTAGAACTCAATCCGAAAAATAAACTCAGAGCGCTAGACCTGACTGAGCGATTGTTGGCCGAGGATAACCAACTACGTCTGCAAAACCTGAAACAGTTACAATATCTCGCTCAACATGAGCCAAGCATTGAGTTAATTTGTGCGCACGATCCAGTCGAATTCAATCGTTATCAGTCAAGCCTATGAAAAAAACACTCATTACCGTTGCTCTTGTTTCAACCTTAACACTTGGCGGGTGTATGAAACACCCAAGTTTGGATGATGAGCAACGTCCAAAAAACTGGGGCACACTGATCTCCAACACGCACAATTTTTATCAAATCAGTAATGATGTGTTCCGCAGTGATCAGCCTAGTAATGCATTAATCCCAACATTAAAACAATATCAAATCGATACAGTGATTAATTTACGCGCCAGAAATGAAGATGCTAAGGTTTTAAAAGATCAACCCTTTAATCTTGTGCATATTCCGATTTATACCTGGGCGATTAATCGTGAAGACCTGTTACATACAATGCAGGCCATTCAAACTGCCAAACAAAAGAATCATAAAATTTTAGTCCATTGCTATCATGGATCTGACCGTACTGGTGCAACGATTGCCATGTATCGTATTATCTTTGAAAACTGGTCGATTGAAGATGCAGTAAAAGAGATGAAACAAGGCGGATATGGCTTTCATGTGATCTGGAAAAATATTGATCACTTATTTACCCCTGAAAACGTAAAATGGATTCAACAGCAACTGTCGAACCCATCTCGTTAAAATATTGGATTTATTGTAGATGAAGCTCTATTTATTAAGAAATAGAGCTTATTAAACCAACGAACTTATCCTGTTATTATCGAGCAGCCTGCAAAGCATATTGCTCAAAATTGCATAACCATTCAGTAATTTTCATTTAAACGTCTGATTTTCAAAAGCCGAATGAGCCAGCAATACCTTCAAAACTTCAGAATCACCACCATCACTGTCGGTGACCAATAAAAATACTTCGCCATCAGATCGCGACTCTAGCCAAGTCAACCCTTCTACTTTAATAGCGAGCGTTTTACCTTCATTATCCTGAATCAAATAACTCGATAACGCTTGACCATCTGGCGAGAACAGCAAAATAAAACTACCCAACACATCACCATCGTCATAGGTATTTAATGTTTGCTCAACCGCTGCTGTGGCAACAATTAGATTTTTATCCACAAAGAAATAGGCATCAGAAATACCACTTGCAGTCCCCTCAATCTCAGGCAAGTTGAGACTAAGCGAGTTGATAAGCGCATTTTCTAACGATTTTCCTGCTTGAATTCTAGCTAAATCAAAGACTAGAACACCATGATGGCGATTAATATTGCCACGTTGAAAGATATAGAGATGATCATGGTCTGAACAGATGGCTTCTATATTGAGATCAGCCCCACCCGTTAATTCAGCGCTGCTTTCTAAAAAGTGATAATCGACTGCATCCAGAAAAATACTAATTTGATTATTAGATGGATTATAAAGTAATGCTTGTTTCCGATTTTCAGTAGAACCTGATCCCATCACCAGTAATTGCTGTTGCTCATCTAAGGTTATGCAACTTAATGCTTCAAAATCAGGCTTTTTTGCTTTGCTCAATACGCTAAGTGATATTTGCTCAGACGACTCAGATAACGGAACTTTTTCAAAAACTATTGCACTATCTATGTTGTTGTTTCGACTGGTTTTGAGTAAGTAACGGACATCGTCACCAACAAAATAAACATCGTCTCCTATACTGGCGACACCAGACAGTGCACTAACATCAGAATCTTGTGAAAAAACAAATCGTTCTAATATTCTGATCGCTGTATTCATGATCGCGAGTCCCCTATTTAATTTTAATGGAACACTCACAGCTTGAGTAAAGCCTATGATGTGTTCCTGATTTGATCTAAGGGATGATCAAGGTTTATCGTTGGTCAAGCGGAACCCAATCAATCACCCAAGCAGATTTCATATTTAAGCTTTCATCCGTTGTGATTTTCTTACGCGTGTTATCTGCGGTATCACGATCTTTGGCTGGTCCAACCATAATACGAATCCCTTTCGAGGTCTGACTGGTGGTTACCTTGTAGCCCTTTGCACGTAATTTCGATACAACGGCGTCTGCATTGGCTTGGTTTGCAGCCAAAGCCACTTGGACCATCCACTTTTTATCGCCATTTTCCATCAGATCACGTGCTTTCTCAGCCTCAGCTTTCTTCTTGCTATCTTCATCAGCTTTACGTTTTTTCTCATCGGCTGCTTTTTTATCAGCTTCTGCTTTACGCTTATCTTCTGCTGCTTTTTTGTCAGCTTCTGCTTTACGTTTATCTTCAGCGGCTTTCTTGTCTGCTGCTTCTGCTTTACGCTTGTCTTCCGCTGCTTTCTTATCCGCTTCCGCCTTACGTTTGTCTTCGGCTGCTTTTTTGTCAGCTTCTGCTTTACGCTTGTCTTCCGCTAATTTCTTATCAGCATCAGATTTTTGTTGATCTGTTTTTTGCTGTTCAGCGCGCTTCTTTTCATCTGCTTTACGCTTTTCATCCGCAAGTCGCTGAGCCTTGGCTTTTTCGTCTTCAACCAATTCTGGTGGAATATTATCCGAACTTTCTTGCGCTGCGGTACGACGCGCATTAATCGCTGCATATTCTTCCGCGGCTTTACGTGCCGCTGCGGCTTCAGCCTGTTGCTGCATCTTTAAGAACTCAGCTGCACGTGCTTCTTGTTCAGCTACTGCTTTCTCACGTGAACGACGCTGCTCTTCCAGTAAACGCTTTTCTGTTTCCACATCGACAGCCAATGGTTGTAATGACACCATTTCACTGTCTTGTGCTGGCTGTGCGGTTTTCGGTTTAGACTCAGTTTTGGGAATCGGATGAGTAACTGGAGCTTGCGTGTGATCTTGCTCAATTTCATCATTGCCCTTTAACAGCAATGCAGCTAATAAAACACCACCACCGAGTAGAACAACGCCGCCCATCCAACGTTGTTTGTTATTCATCGACATTCTTCTAAATACTCCCAGACCGCTTCTAAGGTATGAAACGAACCACAGACTAAAATCAGCTGATTGTTATTACTTTGTTTCAGCACAGTTTCAAACGCTTGCTGGATACTGCCGAACTCGTATACCTGTTGCCCTTGCAATGCATTATGTATCTGTTGCACTGGTGCGGCTCTAGGCACATCTAAATTAGCAATAAACCAATCTTTTACTGTTGTTTTTAGTAAATCGGTGACAGAAGCAATGTCTTTATCTGCCAGCATGGAAAATACTGCAACAACGTCTGTGTACTGTTTATTGTATTTTAAGAATTTTCGCAACTGCTTCAATAAAAATTCGACACCATGCGCATTATGCCCAGCATCAAAAATCACAGTTTTATCTTGGATTTGTCGTATTTCAAAACGACCTTGTAAACGTGCTTGTTGAATACCCGTTGCAATCGCTGCTTGCGAAACCTCAACACCACTCGCCAATACAGCGGCAACTGCGGTAGATATATTGTCTAGTGCAAGCTGTCCAATAGGCAGTTGCAATGTGGTTCCAGAAGACGCAAAGGACCAAGTTTGGCCATCATCATTCAGCTCATAAAAATAATCACGATTCAACGTATATAACTGGGCCTGAGTTTCAGCCACTTTATTTTGAACAGCTTGTGGTAATGTTTGTTGACCTGCAAAAACCACGGGAATATTCGGACGAATAATCCCTGCTTTTTCAAATGCAATTTTTTCGACCGTATCACCGAGCCAATCCACATGGTCTAAACCAATATTGGTAATTACTGCGACATCAGGATCAATGACATTGACCACATCGAGACGACCGCCAAGACCGACTTCAAGTACCCAAACATCACATTGTTGCTGTTTAAAAATCAAAAAAGCAGCCAAAGTGGTTGCTTCAAAAAAAGATAAACTTAAACCACATTCACGTCGTGCTTGATCTACTAGAACAAAAGCATCAACCAGACGTCGATCATCAACTTCAACACCCGCCAGCTTTACCCTTTCATTAAAACGATAAATATGCGGTGATTGATATAGGCCAACCTTGTAGCCTTGCGCATTTAAAATCGCAGCCAAGGTCGTAGTGGTTGAACCTTTACCATTGGTGCCAGCGACGGTAAACACCTTCGCTTGAGGTTGCATCACACCAAGCTTTTCAGCAACGGGAATGACGCGTTCTAAACCTAAATCAATGCCTGTAACATGAACATGGCCCCAATAATCGAGCCATGTTGTTAATGTGTCTGTTGAATGTGGAGCGAGTGGTTTCAAGGTAAATTCATCAGCTTAGCGACAAGTCTGTATACAGTATCACGTAATGCATGACGATGAACGATCTGATCGACCACACCATGATCAAGCAAATATTCTGCGCGCTGGAATGGTTCTTCCAGTTTTTCACGTACGGTTTGTTCAATCACGCGTTTACCTGCAAAGCCAATCATCGCTTTCGGTTCAGCAATATGCACATCACCCAGCATCGCCAATGATGCAGTCACACCGCCATACACAGGATGGGTTAATACCACCAGATACGGAACACGTGCTTCTTTCATTTTTTGGATTGCAGCTGCTGTACGTGCCATTTGCATCAAAGACAGCATGCCTTCCTGCATACGCGCGCCACCAGAAGCAGCAAAACAGATCATCGGTTGATGTAATGCGATTGCGCGTTCAGCTGCTTGTACAAAACGGTCACCAACAACAGTTCCCATTGAACCCGCCATAAAATCAAATTCAAAGGCACACGCAATCAAATCTAGACCTTTTAAAGAGCCCTGCATCACCACAAGTGCTTCGGTTTCATCTGTTTTGTCTTGTGCTTCACGAATGCGATCTGGATAAGGTCTGCTATCTACAAATTTTAATGGATCTTTGGCATTAAATTCTTGACCTAACTCACCATTCACTTGATCAAAGAACCAGTTCAAACGATCACGCGCACGCATATGTAAGTGTTCATCACATTGAGGACACACATAGGCATTAAATGACATGGCAGTACGTGTCACCAGTGCATGACACTCTGGACATTCAATCGTAGGCTCAGTAAAAGTCGATTTAAATATCTGCTGTTGATCTGCAACCTGAATACCAGGGACATGACGATCGGTCCAAGGTGTTGAAGGGTTAAGAACCTTCCCTGATGTTAACTCTTGACTCATACTAACTCATCGAGCGCCGCTCGAAGCTCCTTCACTTTATTCACCGTCTGTTGCGCAGCTTCATCTGCTGGCAATGTCGCAAAAGATTTAACGAAAGCACTTCCTACAATGACGGCATCGGCAACTTGACCCATGGCTTTTGCAGACGCAGCATCACTAATTCCAAAACCGACGCCCACTGGCACATTGGTCTTAGACTTAATTTTGGCAATACGTGCTGCTGCTTCAGAGGTATCTAACGTTGCTGCACCGGTCACACCCTTTAATGACACATAGTAAACAAAGCCACTGGCTTGATTCACCACATGTTGAATACGTTGGTCGGTTGACGTTGGCGCAAGCAAGAAGATCTGATCCATTCCATTTTGTTTAAGAACTTCACCTAATTGCTTCGATTCTTCTGGTGGTAAATCCACCAAAAGCACACCATCAACACCACAGTCTTTCGCATAAGCAACAAACTTTTCATAACCAATCACTTCAACAGGATTTAAATATCCCATCAATACCACTGGTGTTGTTTGATCTTTTTCACGAAAGGTTTTCACCATATCCAAGGCATCAAGTGTATTGGTTCCACCTGCCAAAGCACGCTCAGCAGCTAAAGCAATCACAGGGCCATCCGCCATCGGGTCAGAGAATGGGAGACCCAATTCAATCACATCGACACCTGCTTCCACCATTTGATGAAGCAATGGAACAGTTACCTGCGGATGCGGATCACCTGCCATCACATAAGAAACAAGCGCTTTACGTTGCTGAGATTTAAGCTGTTCAAAACGAGTGGCAAGACGTGACATAGGATTATGCTTTCCTGATTTATATAAATTAAGGAGTTGTTTGTAGTCATACAAAAACACTGCATTGTAACGCTATTTTTTGTTCATTGAACAGAGTTTGACGTGATTGAGACAGTGAATCTTGCTACTTACAACAGCCTTGCTACATTTATCTATATTTTGAGTTTTTTCTCAATGATCAAAGCTTCCTAATTTTAGGCTTATCGCATCGCATTTTAGAAATACGCCAAGCTCCTTTATACTAGCCGCAATTTTTAAGTTTTCTTTTTATTTTTATGTCTGCCCACACTCAGGAAAACGTACAAAGTAATGCTCTTGCTTTGCTACCGCTATTGGTATTTTTGATCATCTTTCTCGGGAGTGGTGTCTATCATTCAATAATCGGAACAGAATTTGCCTTTTATCAGGTCAAAGCACCTGTGGCTGCAATTCCAGCCGTGATTTTGGCGTTGCTGCTATACAAACAAAAACTCAATGCAGCAATTGAAGAGTTCTTACAGGGTGCCAGTCATCCCAACCTGATTCTAATGTTTATGGTCTTTATGCTGGCAGGTGCTTTTGCCAGTGTCTCCAGTGCCATTGGCAGTGTCGATGCAACTGTACAGCTCGGACTCTCACTGATTTCAGCTGAATATGTCTTGCCCATGCTGTTTATTATTGCAGCATTTATTGCAACCGCAATGGGGACCTCTATGGGTACCATTGCAGCGTGTGCTCCGATTGCCTTTGGTTTTGCCCAAGCCACTGATATTGCGCCTATCTATGCGATTGGTGCTGTGGTTGGTGGTGCCATGTTTGGCGATAATTTATCGATGATCTCCGACACCACGATTGCGGCAACACGTAGCCAAAATGTTGAACTTCGAGATAAATTTAGAGTCAATATCTGGATTGCATTCCCCGCTGCTATCATGACTTTAATGGTTTATATTTCAATGAGCCACCAAGCGAAAGCGATTCAATCAATACCTTATGATATCTGGCTGATTCTGCCCTATTTGGCTGTATTTTTCCTTGCTTTTACCCGTTTACATGTTCTGGCAGTATTGATGATCGGTGTGATTTTATCGGGCTTGATGGGACTGATTGAAAAACCTGACTTTGACTTACTTAAGTTAAATAGCGCGATTTATGATGGTTTTGTCGGCATGTTTGAGGTGGCATTACTTTCCATGTTATTGGGTGGATTATCGACTTTGATGCAAAAAGAAGGTGGTTTGCAGTGGCTGATTCAACGCATCTATGCCATTACTCACCTATTTAAATTCGGCAAACAACGTGCAGGTGAATTCGGCATTAGCTTTCTGGTGGTCTTCTCGAATTTGTTTGTGGCCAATAACACTGTCGCGATTATTTTATCGGGCGATATGGCACGTGAAGTGGCTAAAGAATATGGTGTTGACCCCAAGCGTAGTGCGGCATTGCTCGATATTTTTTCTTGTGTAGTTCAAGGAATGATCCCCTACGGTGCGCAGTTACTACTTGCCTGTTCGATTGCCAAACTCTCACCCGTTGAATTGATTGGCAATATCTACTATTGCTGGATTCTTGCGATTTGCGCAGTCCTTGCCATCGTCTTTAATTATCCACGCCTAAAAACACGTTAAAATCCTGTACGAATATGAGACTCGAAAATGTCGTTCACAACCTGCGTGGTCTCAGCAAGATGCTGTTTCTGCGAAATAATGAAAGAAATATAAGAAGTGAACAGGTTTTGTGAATGACAATGGTTTTGCCTACTTTTGCCAAAACAAAAGTAGGTCGAACCGAAGGTTTATCCAATAATTAGATGAGAATACAACATGACTCCGTTGAGCCTCCCCCATTTAAATAAGGATCTAGTGAAAAGATTCATTTTAAATCTACAGAGATTTTAAAAACTGTTTTGGTGTAAGCCCTGTCCAACGCTTAAATGCCCGTCCAAATGCACTCTGATCCGCATAATTGAGTCGCTCCGCAATCTCAGAAAAAGACTTCCCTTGTTGTAAATACAACTTACTTTGCTCCAAACGATACTGATCCAACACATCCTGAAAATTCAGTTCATAGGCTTTAAGCTGACGTTGTAAAGTTCGCTCCGAACAATGCAGACGCTTGGCGACATAACTTTGCAACACCTCTTCCTGCTGCACTAAGCCTTGCTCAATAAAGCTCTGTATCTTCTGACGAAACTGCTGCTGCTGAACCTCAAAAGAACTGACACTGTTCAATGACTGTTGTGCCTGATTGGATAGCACATGGTTCAGTTGCTGATCTGCGGCAATACTTTTTGCCTTTAAAATTTGATTGGAAAAGCGGATGGCATATTGCCCCTGCTGAATTTGAATCGGACAACCATAAAATTTTTCAAAATGATAAAGCGCAGTATGCGGTGCATAACCAAATTGAATCATCTGAGGGGGAACCAAAGCATCTTGCACAATCGATTGAGAAATTTTAAAGATCAAGGCCAGATTCAACTCATACATTTCCCGATAATCGCTGTAGGATGCACTCCAAACGATTTGAATATATTCAGAAAATTGTTGTACATCGAGCTGCTCTAAATTGGTTTGCTTAAAGACCAGAGAATAATAACGTTGTAATAATTGCAGGGCTTGCTGTAGATCGATACTGGTCGATGCCAAATAGCCCATTAACCCCAGATCTTGTAGGTTGGCATGTTCAGCCAGGACCAACGTAATTGGACGAGTAAAGTGTGGCTGAGCAGCCTGTAGCAATAAGGCATAACGTTCAACATCAAAGTCTTTTTCATCTGGATTTTCTAAACAGGCTTGAAAGGCTTGCCAAAGTTCAGGCGCAACAACTTTAGACAAATCAATTTGTTCCTGTTGTAAAACACGATTAAACAATCGCAAATATCCAATGATTATTTTAACTGACATACGCCAATCTCATCCTGATCTGTCGTTATTTGTATAAAACTTGGCTGTAACTGTCAAAACATTTCATCGGAGTTTTTTCATACTGAGTTCATGAAGAAAAACAAGGAATAGTCAAGATGAATGCACATGTTTCCTATCAAGTTGATCCTGTGGTGAGAACAAAGTTGGACTTCCATCTCGATCAAGCACCACGCTTCTGGTTTGGGGGAGACCCGTTCCGTACCCGTATGTTTGATGCGCTCAGCCTGACCTTCCCCGATGGCGAGCGTTATTTTATTGAATGTGTCCGTTTATTCCGTGACAAAATTGATGATCCAGACTTGCAGGAACGTGTCGCTGATTTTATCCGTCAGGAAGCACAACATGGCATTGCACATGACAAAATGAATCAGGTCATGAAAGATCAAGGCATGCCTGTGGATCAATTCACCACTCGCTTAAAGAAAATTTTTAGATTTGAACTTAACAATCGCTCTCCCCAATACAACATTGCCATGACCGCAGCAGCCGAGCATTTAACCGCACTGATGGCAGATACGTTTTATAGTAAAAAAGAAACGTTGGCAGAAGCAGATCCTTTTGTCCGTGCATTGTTTGCTTGGCATGCGATTGAGGAAATGGAACATCGTGATGTCGCATTTGATGTGATGCGAGAAGTTGGTGAAGTGCCTGAAGCAACCCGTCGCTTTGCCTTGGTCTTTACCACAGTGATGATGTTTGGTTTTACTCTATATCGTACCGATGTGATGCTTAAAACCGATGGTTTTAACTTGAGACAACGTTTTGATATGGCACGTAAAGGTTTACCGTGGTTCTTTGGTCGTAACGGTATTTTGACTGCGAAAAGAGCACAATATAGCGACTGGTTTAAAAAAGATTTCCATCCAAATCAACACCCAGTGATTCGCCAATACGATGTCTGGATTGATACTTTGGCTAAAACCAATGATCCTATTGCTGCGGGTGAAGCTTTTTGGCAAGCAGGACTTTAATTCATTACCCATAAAAAAATCTCCTTTCGATTGAGGGGATTTTTTATTTCCGTTGTTACCACTTCGCGTAATGTTGTTCCAGCAAGCCATATTGCTTATCTAAGGTCACCAACTCAACCTGCTCATGTGCAATGGTACCGCTGACTTTGGCCTGCCATTGATTGAACTGACTGCCAATCAAACGCAAGTTAATATTCTCAAAACGACACCAACCTGTTTCCACTACTAGATTTAAACATCCCCCCAAAGAACGAATCGACCACGTGTTTTCATTTTTCTGTTCAAATAGGACATCCGTCAGTGGATACAAACGACCATTCACCCACAAAGCATTTTCATTACCAAAACTTTCATTGACCCCAGATGCAAGGTTCAATCCAATACGCCGATCCTGCGCATCACGAAACTGGCAAGATAGCCAGAACCAAGCCGTTTCAGGTCGAAGAAAACCACAGGTATCATCTAATGCTGCAAGGCTATGCGCATTGAATTCAATCTGTTGTTGATCAGGACGAATAAAGAACCCTTCAACTGCCAGCGTGGTTTGTTTCTGGGTATAGGTCCAACCATTAATCCCCGTTGGACTGCATAAACTGAGTACATCCGTGCCCGCACAAAAAATCCGTGCTTTTAACTGGATTTCGCCATGTTTGGTGACTTGGATATAACGCACGCCATTGGCATGTTGCATATCGAATTGATAGGCTGATTTCTTAAAATGGCTTTGACTAAATAACGGTTGCTCATCAAGTTGTGTTTTGAATGCCAGTGGCTGAATCGCATTCCACTCAATCACTTTTTGAGTTTGATGATCATAGACATAAAAGAAACCATGTCCTGCCCAAGATAAATCAACAATCGCCACGCCAATACTGTAATGCTCATGTTGCAAACCACAGAATTTAAACTTCTTATATTTAAGCTGTTTGCGCCAACCTTTCAGTATCTGCCCATAAGGCGTTTTATAGATATAGTCCTCCAAGTTAATCCGTGAAGGCACTTGCTCAAAACGTCCATAACGAGGTTGACCATTGGCTTGTATCAAATCCATTTTATATTCCATGATTGCGAGGTCACATCTATGCTCATAATAGACGGTAAGTGATCAAATTTACTACTATTTTTATCTTTTAAAATACCTCGTACTTCACATTTTATCCGAATAAGCCAAGCCCCTAACGAACTTTTTCAGCTCATCATTTCATCAAAAATTCATACAGAAGTTTTATTTTAAAAACAATCTTATACCACTCGATCAAAAACCATGATGACTCAACAATTATTAAAAGCAAATGTACTCTGTCTCATGATACTGTCTTTAACGGCGTGTAATGATGACAATAATGATAACGAAGTACCAACGCCAGAACGCAAAAATCAAAGTATCAATATCCTCGCCTTCAATGATTTTCACGGTAATCTGGAGCCACCAAAACGCTTTATCGAAGCAGATGATCCAAGCGATAGTAGTAAAACAGTACGTGTTCCTGTCGGTGGGGTCAGTTACTTTGCAGATGCGATAAAAAAGTTACGCTCCCAATACCCCAACAATGCTGTGGTTTCAGCAGGTGACTTGATTAGCGCCTCTCCCCTCACTTCATCGCTGTTTTTAGATGAACCGACCATCGAAACCATGAACGATATCCAGATTGATTTCAATGCGGTGGGTAATCATGAATTCGACCGTGGAACCGATGAACTTCGTCGTTTGCAAAATGGTGGCTGTCAGCAATTCACCAGTGCCAAACCGTGTCAGATTAATAAAGAATTTCCTGGTGCTAAATTCAATTTCTTGGCTGCCAATGTCTCGATGAAGGCGGATCCAAACAAAACCTTGTTTCCTGCTTATAAAGTCAAAACCTATGGTGGAATTCCTGTTGCCTTTATTGGCATGACCTTGAAAGCGACACCGAGCATTGTGTCAGCTGCGGGCATCAAAGATGTCAACTTTAATGATGAAGCGGATACCGTAAATGCCTTAATTCCAGAGTTAAAGAAACAAGGCATTGAAGCGATTGTGGTGGTGGTGCATGAAGGTGTTGCACCAAGTACCAAATTTAATAAAAAAACCTGTGATGGTCTCAGCGGTCCATTACTCGGTATCCTTGATCGTTTAGATCCTGCGGTTGATGTCGTCGTTTCTGGTCATACGCACCAATCTTATATTTGTGATTACTCAACCAAGAATCCACAAAAACCGTTTTTATTGACGTCTGCGGGACAATATGGCACGGCGATTACCAATATCCAATTAGAACTGGATGGCAAAACGGGTAATGTCATTAAAAAGGATGCCAAACAAGTTCCGATTCAAAGTGAAGCCTATACCTCTGGCTCAACCACAGTGAACTTAACGGATCTCTATGAGAAGTTTAATAAAACGCCAAGCATTGAAGCGATCCTGAATAAATATCGCCAAGCTGTCACCACCATTTCGGCACGTGTGGTGGGTACAGCCAATGGTGTCATTAATCGTAATGCAACAGAAAGTGGTGAAAGCGCACTCGGTAATTTGATTGCCGATGCACAACAAGCCATGGCATTAACTGCAAGTAATCAAGGTTCTGACTTTACCCTGATGAATCCGGGTGGTGTTCGTGCCGACTTATTGGTGAACAGCAGTAATCAGATCACTTTTGGTGATGTATTTACAGTACAGCCATTCGGCAATTCGATAGTGACTCTTAGCCTAACAGGCAAACAGATTCGCGATGTGTTAGAACAGCAATGGTCTGGCGCCAATACAGCCACGGTACGTATCTTACAACCGTCTAAAGAGTTCAGTTATTCCTATAAAAAGGATAATTCGACTTCACCACGTGCCAGCAATATCTTAGTGGCAGGACAAGCTCTAAATGATACTAAGGTTTATCGTGTTACGGTGAACAGTTTCCTTGCCGATGGCGGTGATAACTTCACGGTATTAAAAGAAGGTAAAAATCCTGTCGGTGGTGGACAAGATATAGATGCACTAGAAAAATATGTGTCTCAGTATTCTCCATTAACTGCACCAAAAACAGATCGAATCAAATTACTACCATAAGCTGTATCCATAATAAAAAATAGGGAAGCCACTGCTTCCCTATTTTCATTTCATATTGGATGAATCCAAAGTCAGATAGGTATTTTCCCAAATTGTGGGCCTAAACTCGCCTTGAACCAAATGGATATAACGCCCTGCAACATGATCTATTGGAATACAATCATCAACATCCAACACACGATCCGTATGCGGCTTATCCCAGTGTTGCTCAATAAATTGTTTACCCAACTGTTTTGCAATCACAGCATCAGACGCAACGACAAGATGGTAACTATGCACCTCACCAAACGTATTCGGTGTATATCCACCTAAATTAATCAAATATAATTTTTCATCCAAAGCAGACGGTGCAGCATCGGAAAACTGAATTTGATAATTCAAGCCTTGTGATTGAACACCTGAAATCTGTGCCCAAGCATCGATATGTAAGCCTTTCGATTCACCAAACCAAGCCTGTTTTAACTGAGGTATGACTTCAGACAATGATTCACCTATTGCCATTACTACATCATGGACTTCGGTATTGGCTCTGGCATGTCGGCCACCCAACATCACCATAAACAAACTTGGCATTGTGAAAACTTACATCTCGACCATTTCAACGCCATCAATACGCGCAACCGTCATCAAATCTTTATCACCACGACCTGAAACCGTCGCAATAATGATTTGATCCTTTGACATGGTTGGCGCAAGTTTAGTGACATAAGCCATCGCATGTGAGCTTTCAAGCGCAGGAATAATCCCTTCGATTTGAGTGAGATCACGGAAACCCTGTAAGGCTTCATCATCATTGATCGGCACATATTCCACACGGTTCATATCTTTTAAGAAACTGTGCTCAGGGCCTACTCCTGGATAGTCCAAACCAGCTGAAATACTATGTGTTTCAATGATCTGACCTTGTTCATCCGACATCAAATAAGTACGGTTACCATGTAACACGCCCACATGCCCTGCATTTAATGGCGCAGAGTGTTTGCCCGTTTCAATGCCATAACCTGCCGCTTCAACACCATACATTTTCACGTCTTGATCATTCAGGAATGGATAGAACAAGCCCATCGCATTTGAACCACCGCCCACACACGCCACTAAAGCATCTGGCAAACGGCCTGCTTGGTCTTGGATCTGCTGGCGAGCTTCACGACCAATAATCGACTGGAAATCACGAACGAGTTGCGGATATGGATGTGGACCTGCCACTGTACCAATCACATAATAAGTACTATCGACATTGGTCACCCAGTCACGCATTGCCTCGTTCATGGCATCTTTCAAAGTTTTTGAACCACTTTGTACAGGCACAACCGTCGCGCCTAACAAGCGCATACGGTAGACATTCATGGCCTGACGTTTCACGTCTTCAGCGCCCATGTACACCACACATTCCATACCCAAACGTGCTGCAATGGTAGCCGTCGCCACACCGTGCTGACCTGCTCCTGTTTCCGCGATGATGCGCTTCTTACCTGAAAGCTTTGCCAATAAAGCCTGACCAATGGTGTTATTCACTTTATGCGAACCCGTGTGGTTCAAGTCTTCACGTTTCAGGTAAATTTGCGCACCGCCGAGGTGCTGAGACCATCGTTCAGCATAATAAAGCGGACTAGGACGACCAACATAGAACGCAAGATCACGATCAAACTCTGCTAAAAACTGTGCATCATTCTTCATACGACCATAAAGACTTTCGAGGTCTTCAAGTGCAGCCATCAGCGTTTCTGATACAAAACGTCCACCATGAATACCGAAATGCCCTTGAGCATCAGGAAACTGGGTGTAGTCAATCACGTTATTTTGCTGATCCACGTTGGACTCCTTGCATAAATTTTTCAATGAGTTGTTGGTCTTTTATACCTTTTGCGGACTCGACGCCTCCGCTGACATCCACAGCAAAAGCAGCTGTAGTATCAATAGCTTCACTGACATTTTCGGGGGTTAATCCGCCTGCCAAAATGAGTGGAATATCGAGTTGAGGGAATTGATCCCAATCAAAGCGATGCCCTGTCCCACCTTTTAGCTCAGGATGCCATGCATCTAATAAAACTGCACTGGCTCCCGCTGCTTGATAGCGCTGGATTTCAGCCACAACATCTAAATCAGGTTTGACTTGAATGGCCTTATACCAACGGCGTTTACAGTGTGCTGCAATTAATTGACATTGTTCTGGCGTTTCATCGCCATGTAGTTGTAATACATCCAAAGGAACGGAATCAAGCACCGTTTGAATTTCTTCAGCACTTGCGTTTACAAATAAGCCGACCAACTGTACATAAGGAGGAACTTGTTGTGCCAATATTTGAGCGTGTTCAATGCTGACATGACGTGGACTGGGCGGGAAAAATACAAAACCGATTGCATCTGCACCTGATTGTACAACTGCATGAATATCTTGTACTCGGGTAATTCCACAAATCTTGGCGCGGGTTCGCATTTGGCTTTGGCGCATGAGCTGTCCAATTTAAACTGAATATTTTTGAAACTCTCGCATTGTAATGCAATTTGACCCACTTTGGGCAAAGTTCATTCGGAAATGCAATTGTTTAAAAAACGTTAACACTTTATACTTTGCGTAATCTTGCAACAAGTCTAAAGCAAATTCTTTTGCTTATAGGGAAGTTGGTGGAATTCCAACACTGCCCTCGCAACGGTAACACCGAATCACTCATCTTAGCTCAACGCCAAATCACTGCATCGGTATGATGTGGGAAGATGATGAGTAACATCATTCGTTTGATGATTATAGTGGAGTCCGGAGACCTGCTTGTTGTGTATTTCCACATTATCATTCACGAAGGGTGAATGTCTGGAGCGACATCATGTCTACTGCTTTTCAACCGACTCATTTAGTTGGTGCTATCGCTATTGCGATGGGGTTTTCTTCACCTGCTTTTGCTCAAGATCAATCCAGCGATAAAACTGCGACGCTAGATACGATTGTTGTGACGGCATCCAAAACACCCGAATCAATTAAAAACGTGCCAGCACGTATTAATATTATTGAACCAAAAATTCTAGAGCAATCTCCAATTGCTGCTTTACCACAACTACTACAAACAGATGCATCTATTAATATGGTACAAAGCGGTGGCTATGGACAAGCTGCCTCTATCTTCCTACGTGGTGGTAATTCAAACCAAACGCTTGTTTTAAGAGACGGCGTTCGCCTGAATTCAGCAACTTCTGGTACAGCCTCTTTACCATTTATTGATACAACTGATATTAAGCAGATCGAAGTATTAAAAGGTCCTGCATCAGTTTTATATGGTACTGATGCAATCTCAGGTGTCGTTCAACTTATTTCTAAAACACCAGAAAAAACCTCTGCATTTGTGACAGGCGAAATTGGTGAAAATAAAACCTATAAATCTGTAATCGGTGCAGATCTGGCTGAAAATGGTTTCTATGCACAAATTCGTGGACAACGCTTAGAAACAGATGGTACACCTGTAAAAGACGTCAAAAATGCAACTGATGCTTCATTTGATCAAAAAGGCTATAGTGCAAAAGTTGGCGTTGATAAAGAACAATATGCGGCTTCGGTTGATTATAGTGAGAACCAAGGTTCTAGCGATTACGATATCTCTGGCAAACTCGTTTCTCAAGATTTTAAAAATGAAATCATTAACGTCAAAGGACGTTTAAATATTCTTGAGAATTTAGCTGTACATGCCCGTTTCTCTCAATTCAAAGATGAAATAGATCAAAATAATTCAACGGATTTTGTGCATAGTAAAACACAAGAATCTGAAATCTATGGTCAATGGGGCTTTACTCCAAATCAACAGATTTTGGTTGGTGTAACACACCGTAATATTGATGGTGATGTTCTTTCTTATGGCTCACCATACCAAGAAGATATTGACTCAACAGGTTATTATATCCAACACAAATATGACCAAGCTGGGTTAAATACCCAAGTTGGTGTCCGTGTTGAAGATAATGAAAAGTTCGGCACTCATACCGTTGCTCAGGGATCTGTTCGTTATCAAGTTCTACCATTAACTAGCATTTATGCAAATATTGGTTCAGCTTTTAAAGCTCCAACGCTGAATGATATGTATGCTTATGGCGGCAACCCAGACCTTAAACCAGAAGAAAGCTTGTCTTATGAAATCGGTTTAGACCAAAAACTGGCCTACAATATTTCAACAGGTTTATCTTTATATACCACTGAAGTTGACAATCTCATTGATTTTGACGGTGTTCTCAATCAAATGAGAAACCTTGAAAAAGCTAAAATGGAAGGTAGTGAGCTATATGTGAAATGGCAAGGTGAAAACCTGTTTACCAATTTAAGCTATAACTATGTTCGCGCTAAAGACAAGAAAAATGATGAAGATTTAAGTCGTCGTCCTCGTCAAAATATTGCGTTGACTGCTGGTTGGACAGATGAACAATATACCTTCTCGACTACAATGTTAGCGAATGGTGATTACGACAACAGTGCTTTTGACAATGTTCAAATCCCTGGGCACTTCCGTGTAGATATGCATGGACAATACAAAGTGAATAAAAATGTAGATGTTTTTGCAAACATTCAAAATGTTGGCGATTCAAAATATCGTACAGCCTATGGTAGCGGTAGTTACTATATCAACGGTGGTCGCCTAGCTTCTGCGGGTGTCACATTCCGTTATTAATCACGCGCTAAAATAATAAAAATATTTTCTTAACTCCAGTTTCGGGGTAATGTTCTGACCGACATTATCCCCTTTTTATTTTCAGGATCAGAGAAACAGAACTATGGGACATCGTTTAAGTAAAATCTATACACGTACAGGTGACTCAGGTACAACAGGTCTGGGAGATGGCTCACGTGTTGCCAAAGATGATTTACGTATTGCGGCGCTAGGTGATGTCGATGAACTCAATGCAACCATTGGTGTACTGCGCGCACAAATCAGTACCAGCCAAGTTGAAAATAAAGTGGATTGGGATAAAAGCTTAAGTCTTATTCAACACTGGCTGTTCGACTTAGGCGGCGAAGTATGTATTCCAAATTATCACTTACTTCAACCTGTATGCATCGAGTTCCTCGAAAAAGAAATTGATCATATGAATGAATCTTTACCCATGTTGAAAGATTTCATTTTGCCATCAGGTAGTTTGGCATGCAGCTATGCACATCAAGCTCGTGCCGTCTGTCGTCGTGCTGAACGTGCCTTATTATCAGTACATAATCGCGACCAAAACATTCAGGCAACCGCATTACAATTACTCAATCGCTTGTCAGACTGGTTATTTGTTGCCTCACGTGCTCTGCAACGTGCTGAAGGTGGTAGCGAAGTGCTTTGGCAGAAAAATATTAACGACAGTATCGATCAAGCATAACTTTTCAATAAGGCAGAAACGAATGCGAATTATTGGTCATCGTGGTGCACGTGGTGAAGCACCTGAGAACACTTTAGGTGGTTTTCGCTATTTGCACGATTTAGGTGTGCGTGCAGTCGAATTTGATGTGCGACAACTGAAAGATGGTCAATTGGTGGTCATCCATGATGATGACTTTGTCCGTACCGCTGGCCGGTCGCAACAGGTTGAAAGCTGTAGTTTATTCGAAGCTCAGCAATTCGATCATCGCCATCAATGGCAAGCATGGGCTTTTGAAGAATACACACCGAGCCTGCCGCATGTTTTGGATTGCCTTACTGACTTTGAGCATATTGAAGTAGAAGTCAAAGCGGTTACAGATGATGCCGCAGCTGAACGCATAATTCATCAGTTACATCAAGATTTGAAGGGCTTGGAAAAAACGGCAACCATTACCAGTTTTGATGTCAAAATTTTGGCTGCATTACAGCGTCATCAAAGTCATTTTAAGCGTGGGCTGCTGGTTGAAATTCCAATTGGAGAATATGCGATTGAACTGGCGCATCAATATGGTTGCGGTCAAATTGGTTGGGGCGATGCTCTGGCAACCGATGAAGTTATTCAACGTACCCAACAGGCCAATCTTGAGATTAGTGTCTGGACGGTGAATGAAGTTGAACGCGCCAAGCATCTTCAACAATTAGGCATTCAAGGTTTGATTACCGATCTACCCACCACAATGTTGCAGAATTTGAAGTAAACGAAAGGCGGAATAAATTCCGCCTTTTTTTATTCTATTTTTTACGTTGCGCCTGAATAAGACGTTGCCCTTTTGAATCCAATAAATATAAGTTTGCGCCATCCAACTGGAAGCGCTCAACCCGTTGAATCGAATCCATCAAGTCAGCTTCTTGTGCCAAAGCGCGATTACAACTTTGATGTTGTGCCATTACATCAAAGTCCAGTTTACGTTGGGTGAAATCGTATTTATAACGACCATAAATATTGTTGCAACCTGTATGCCCTGTCACCATTTTTGAAACAGAGTTAAGCATGAAGCTTGGATACTGGTTAAAAAACAGTGCCCGCTTGCCCTGAATCGTTGTAATCTGCCATTCGATATCCTGAACACCATCTGTACTCTTACGCACTTGCATTGCTGGTGGCTGAGTTACTCGCTTGGGCTGCAAGGTGTTTTTTTGCACAGGTTTTGGCTGGCTTTGACACGCAGCAAGCATGACTGCAGCAGAGAATATTAAAGTTTTGTTAAAAAATGCCTTCAAAGAAAAAATGGGATTTTTCATAGTAATTTGCTCAGACATTGATTTATTTCACCTTTTAATTCATTGATTAATTTTACAAATGAATTCTGTTACTGTTCTTTCGATACAACTGTAGAATAATGCTAGTGCTAATCGATTTGGACATGCTAATATCAGTGATAAAATAGCAATATATCGTCATGATTGGTTTTGCTATCTCGTTTAGTTTTATTATCTTGTGCAAACAAGGTTTTTAGGAGCGCTGACGGATATGACTTCCGCCCCACTCAAAAAAGCACCCATTAACTGGACTGCTAGCATTACCTTAATTGGAACACCAATTCTTGCTGCTATATTAATTCCTTTGTACGCCTATTATTATGATTTTAGTGTAAGTGCATGGGTAAGTATGATTTTCCTTTTGGCACTTAGTAGCCTAGGAATTACAGCAGGTTATCATCGTCTTTGGGCACATCGTGCTTATGAAGCGGCATTACCGCTTAAAATTTTACTCATGATTGGCGGCACCTTTGCAGTTCAAAACAGTATTTTGTTCTGGGCTTCAGGTCACCGTACCCATCACCGTCATGTCGATGATGTTGATGAAGACCCGTATTCAATCAAACGTGGCTTTTGGTATGCGCATTTAGGTTGGATGATTCGCGATCACTCTCCCTCTAAACCTGATTTTAAAAATGCACCTGATTTGCTGAATGACAAATTAGTGATGTTCCAACACAACTACTATGTACCAATGGTGATCGCTGTTCACGTAGGTGTATTAGGCTTAATTGGTTGGGCAACTGGCGATATCTGGGGTGTAATCCTGCTCGGTGGTTTATTACGTTTAATTATCAGCCATCATGTCACCTTCTTCATTAACTCGCTGTGTCATATGTGGGGCAAACGTCCTTATACAGATGAAAATACAGCGCGTGACAACTTTGTCTTGGCTATTTTCACTTGGGGTGAGGGCTACCATAACTACCACCACATTTTCCAATACGACTATCGTAATGGGGTGAAATGGTGGCAATATGACCCAACCAAATGGTTAATTTGGACCAGCTCAAAACTAGGTTTAGCTAAAAATTTACGTCGTATTCCAAGCTTTAATATCAAGAAAGCTGAACTTGCGATGAAGTTTAAATATGCTGAACGTGACTTGGCGATTTATGGTCATGATGTGAATACCGACATCGTGCAAATGAAACAACGTATTGCACAAGAATATGAAGCTTTCACCCATACCTTAAATGATTGGGCAAAGTTAAAAGAGCAAGAGCTTCAAGCGAAAAAAGCAGCGATGGCTGAAAAAATCCATCAAATGGATCACAAACTTAAAGTTGATTTCCAATTGCTTGAACATCGCTTAAGTCACCACCGTGAATGTTTAGAAACCTTAATGCGTAACATCAAAAAAGCGCCTATTTCTGAATAAAGCATACTTGTGAAAAATGGTCTCTTTAGAGGCCATTTTTTATGTCTGTAGATCTTGTTATCTATTTCCGACGATTCACTCTTTCATCGTTATATTTGCTATAGTCATGATTCAGCTCGACATGATGTTTCAGTTATGCAATTCAATCCCCGCTATGCTTCCCTCAACCCCAAGCTCTATCACCAACAACAACCGAGTCCGTTGTGTGGTGCTAAAGCAGGTCATTTTAATGAAGCACTCGCCAATGAATTGCAGTGGAGCGACGAAGATAAAGCCAACTGGGTTGAAATCTGTAGCGGTCAAAAAACCTTTGCTGAGTTTCCTCCCCTCGCCATGGTCTATGCAGGGCATCAATTTGGACAATGGGCGGGACAACTCGGTGATGGTCGAGGCTTGTTGATCGGACAAATCCTGAATCAGCAAGGCAAAACCATTGATCTCCATCTAAAAGGTGCAGGCTCTACTCCCTATTCGCGCATGGGTGATGGTCGTGCTGTGCTACGTTCCGTGATTCGTGAATATTTAGCGGGACATGCCTTAAATGCTTTGGGCGTTGCATCCAGTCATGCAGTGGGTTTTACCAGCTCTACGCAAGGCGTACAGCGCGAAACCCTAGAGCTAGGTGCGATGCTATTACGTACCTCCGAATGCCATATTCGTTTGGGGCATTTTGAGTGGATTAATCAATATGCACCTGAACTTTTGGCTGAATTCACCCAGAAATGTATTGAATGGCATTCTCCAGAATGCCTGAACGCCGAAAATCCAATTCTGGCTTTCGCAGAAGCTGTGATTGAGAGAACCGCGATTATGATTGCTAAATGGCAATTGGTTGGCTTTGCGCATGGTGTCATGAATACCGATAATCTTAATATTACAGGTTCAACACTCGACTTTGGCCCTTATGGTTTTATGGAACGTTTCCGTCCAAACTGGATTAACAACCACTCCGATTATAAGGGACGATACACCTATCAGAACCAGCCAAGTATTGGACACTGGAATCTTTGGACATGGCTGAATAATCTGATTCCATTGGCTTCAGCCGAAGATAAAGAACAGTTCAAAATGGATCTGGCGACCTGCCTAGAAAAATTTGAACCAACCTTTTTGCAGCATTATGGTCAGGGTCTATGTGAAAAAATGGGATTACCGCATTTCCATAAAGACAGTCTGGATTGCAGCTTTGCCTTTCTGAGAATTTTGCAAACCGAACAACTAGATTACACTCAAAGCTTTATTCGTCTGCAACAACAAGATTACAAAGCTTTAAGAGATGACTGTATTGATGTCCAGCAATTTGATGGCTTCCTGACGCACTATCAAAATATCCGACAGCATCAAGATACCAATGAATTAAATCGAACCATGCAGCAAGTCAATCCACAATATATTCTACGCAATCATATGGCACAGAAGGCCATTGAACTTGCAGAGCGTGGTGATTTTGGTGAGGTTGATCGTCTATTTAAGCTATTGAATCAGCCGTATCAAAAACAGCCTGATCTGGAAAATGAATCAGATACCGCACCTTTACCCAGTGATGTACCTGAGGTGATGGTGAGCTGTTCATCTTAATTTTGAATTGTCGTGATTCGCTTGGGTCTCTATCGCGGCTCAGGTGAGCTATTTATTTTAAAAGAAGAAAATAATGAAAACTGGATTGATTGTTGGATGTGTTGTTCTCATTATTTTATTGGCACTGACTTTTTATCAATATGGGAAGTTCATCCCAACCTTTGCAGCAACACATACACCGCTTTCAGCCGAAGACATACAGCAGCTCAAACAGAATAAACCTATAACCTCAATTGAAGTCTTTAAGAGTCAGCGTATTCTGCAATTAAAACATCAACAGGAAGTCATTCGCAGCTATCCCATGCGCTTAGGCTTTGATCCGATCGGACATAAGCAGTTTGAAGCTGATGGTAAAACACCTGAGGGAACTTATTCTATTGATTGGCGCAATCCACAGAGCGCGTATTACAAGTCTTTGCACATCTCCTATCCCAACCAAGAAGATAGAGCTTATGCGAAACAACATCAGCGTTCGGCAGGTGGCGATGTCATGATTCATGGTACGGTTCCGACACGAGCAACCTCGATACCTAAAAGCGCAAGCTATATGCCACGCAAAGACTGGACCTTAGGCTGTATTGCAGTGACCAACTCAGATATAGATGAAATATGGCAACTAGTCCCTGATCATACCTCTATTATTATTCATCCATAATAAGTTAAACGTTTAGGCTGGCTTTGCGGATAAAGACGGTGATTAAACCGAGCAAGGCTTATTCAGGGGATAAGTTATATAAAGAGAATTGATCTCAATTAGGCTCACAAGATCATCACAACCTTTTGTAAAGTAATGTAATATTTTTGGATGGATAAGATGCCAATTTCTTAATTAACAACCTAACAGCGGATAATTTCTACAAAATCTTTGCGAAACTATCCACATTTTCTGTGGATAACGCTGTGGTTATCCACAGGATAAAACTTTTTGCAGTGCTCCACCCTTTATCCTCATCAGAACTCATCCCATGTCAGTCTCTCTATACGAAGGGAAAAAGCTAAGTTCATCTGTAGAAACTATTTCATATTTTCTTGGATATGAGCCGCGTTTTAGCGGCGCAAGGGTTATCCACAGGATAAAATTTTTTACAGTGCTTCACCCTTTATCGTCATCAAAACTCATCTCATATCAGCCTCTCTATCCAAAGGGAAAGAGATAAGTTCATCTGTAGAAACTATTCCACATTTTCTTGGATATGAGCCGCGTTGTAGCGGCGCAAGGGGTAGCCACAGGATAACGTAAACTCAATTACTCATCAGGATATTCGAAGCGATATCCAACACCATAAACTGCTTGAATCCACTCATGGCGATTACCTGTATCCGCAGCTTCAGTAATTTTACGGCGCAGGTTTTTAATATGGCTATCAATCACACGGTCCGCAACATCAAAGCTATCTGGATTGATATGATCGAGCAATTGTGCACGTGAATACACTTGACCTAAATGTTCTAAAAACAACTCTAGCAAACGGAATTCGGTTGGTGTCAATGTCAATGCTTTTTGTTGATACCAAATCCGTTGTTGTGCTTTATCAATACGGAACAAATCATTTTGTTCAGGCTCAGCTTTACGCTCCAAACGACGTAAAACAGCTTGCACACGGGCAACCAATTCTTTTGGACTAAATGGCTTACAGATATAGTCATCTGCCCCCATATTTAAGCCTAATACACGGTCAATTTCCTCGGTGCGAGCGGTGACCATAATGATCGGCAGATCAGACTGCTCACGTACTTTACGGCAAATGGTCAAACCATCCATACGTGGGACCATCAAGTCTAAAATCATCAAACTTGGTTTACGTTGTTGAAACTGAGCATAAGCATCTTGACCATCATGGAACATACTGACTTCAAACCCAGCAGCTTCTAAATAGTCACGAACCAACTGTGCGAGTTCAACTTCATCTTCAACCAACATAATATGTTTCATGGTCTTCATCCTATCCATCATCCCCCACCAAAGAGGACTTAAAAGTTATTTAATCTGTTTTGGAAACGTCAGTACACAACGCAATCCACCCAAAGGTGAATGGTCAAAAGTCAGTGAACCACCTAAAGCCTGCGCCAGTTTACACGACAAAGCCAAACCTAAACCGGTACCACCCGTACTTCGGGTACGCGAATCATCGACACGATAGAAACGCTCGCCTAAGCGTGAAAGCTGCTCATCGTTCACACCCAATGGACTATCATCCACATACATTATCCATTGTTGCTCATTTTGTTGAGTGTGAATCTGTATTTTTCCACCTTGCTCTGTATAGCGAACACAGTTCCCCAATAAATTGACAATAATCTGTTTAAAACGATCTCGGTCTAAAGATAGGACAGCACCTTCGCCAGACAATGCTACCTCGAGTTGGTTTTGCTCAAATGTAGATCTAAAGTTTTCAACTTCTTGCAGCACTACATCCCACGGGTTAACATCAGCAAAATAGCATTTCAGTTGTTGTGCGTCGGCTTGTGCCAGATCAGCCAAGTCCTGAGTTAGTTTTTTCAGGCTGCTGACTTGACGCATCATCGCATCGAGATGTTCAGGTGTGGCTTTACGAATGCCATCCTGCATCGCCTCGATCTGCGCCTGCAAGACCGCCAATGGTGTTTTTAATTCATGCGAGGTATCAGATACCCACTGACGGCGTGATTCTTCATGATGATGCAAGATATCAGCCAAATGGTTGAGCTGATTGGATAAATCACCTAATTCATCATTCCGTCTGATCTTCACTTGATGTTGATAATTACCGCGCGTAAGTTCACGAGTTGCGTTCAGCAAACGCTGAATCGGTTTTTTAAAATAAGTCGCCATTAGCAAGGCGGCAACTAGACTCGAAAGTACCGTAAGTGCATAGACCAAAAGTAGATAACGTTTCTGATTGCTAAAGAAATTAATACTCGATGCATCATCTTGATCTAAAACAGGCTTCAATCCTAAATAGCCAACCACCTTTTGCCCGACGATAATGGGACGGAAGGCAATTTGATCCGTTGCAGGTTCACCCACAATAAATTGCTGTTTTTCATCATATAAAGACAAACGCGAGCTTAGGCCCAAACGGTCAGGAATCGAGACAAAACGCTTTTTGCCGTGTTCAGCAGGCGTATTGAGTTTGTTTTCTTGCTTAGCGTCATTACTCTCTTTCTTTAAACGGAATTGACTTTGGCTTAAAGGAAAACGCAAACCTTCAAAAGGCTGATATTCTGAAGGCAAGTTCTGTTTGAGAATTTTTAACTCTTCATCATTAAAGATTTGGCGGTTTTTGATTTCGACATTATTTTGCGCCAATGTTGGAGAGAGGCTTAACAAGGTATGGTCATTAAAATAACGTTGCTGTAAGGCGATATCATACTGCCGACGTAGCCACCATTGCGACAATCGATCATAATCGTCAGGAGCCGCATGTCCCTCAATTTGTAGAATCTGTGCCTGAATCGCATTGCCCCAGTCATGGTAAACCGTATAGACATTGCCTAAGTTCGTAATCAACCGGTCCAATTTCTGCATTTCGACATCAGCCACATAACGTGCAAAGTTCTTTTGCATGGTCCAATGCAAGACTCCCAAGCTAATCGTAGCGATCAACAAGGTCGTAAGTAATACCGTTAAAAACAAACGTAAGGCTAAAGGCACGCGACGAACATTCAAAAGCAGATTCTCAATAGTGTTCTATTTATGGATTGTAACCAACATGGTCGAAAAAAACTCTCCATTGTTTCTTCATCTTTATTATCTAATCTTTAACCATCAAATCAACACTGACAATGCTGGATAAAACAATGAACAAGACAAAAATCGTAATGATGACTACCTTACTCGGTTCTGTTTTAGGCTTAGCTGCCTGTCAATCGACAACGCCAGCAGAACAGTCGATGAACCGTGACCACCACCGCCATAATATGCAACGTTCCCCCCTGACACCAGAACAACGTGCTGAATGGCAAGCCAAACGAGAACAACGCCTAGAGCAGCGTGAACAAATGCGCCAAGAACATCAAGCACAACGCGCTCAGATTGAACAAGCTTGCCAAGGGAAACGTATTGGTGATCGTGTGAATATTCAGTGGAATAAGCGCGTAATTGAAGGCACCTGTGAAGTTCGTTTTACCCCAGACAAATCACAATTCAAGCGTCAAGCCAACGCATCGACTTAATTCCCCATCTTCCTCATCGGCGCTTCTAAAGCGCCTTTTTTTATGGCCAAAGAGCGTTCATTTTAAATTACACAGCTGCTTACGATTTTACATCAGCAGTTTAACTCAAAAGTATGAAAACCACCTACAATCTATACGCTTAAGCAGATTGAATCATAAACTTTGACTTAGCAGTCACTAAGAAATGACCTGCAAAAGCTTGTACCGAACTATAACTTGTTGCACGATTAGCAGTACAAAATGGTGCCGTTGGGCACATTTATCATTGACTAAGATTATAACTCTGGTTTAACCAGTATTGAGGAACCCGCTATGCCACAATACAAAGCACCCTTACGTGATATGCAGTTCGTATTGCACGAATTATTAAATGCTGAAGCACATTACGCGAAACTTCCTGCATTTCAAGACACTGTAAGCCGTGAATTGGTTGATCAATATTTAGAAGCAGCGGCTGATTTCTGTGAGAATGAACTTTCTCCGTTAAACCAAGTCGGCGACCGTGAAGGTTGTACTTGGAATGATGGTGTTGTAACGACACCTACAGGCTTTAAAGAAGCGTATCAAAAATATATCGAACTTGGCTTCCCATCTCTATCTGCTGATGAAGAATTTGGCGGTCAAGCATTACCAAACTCTTTAGGGATCGCAATCTCTGAAATGGTGGGTACTGCAAACTGGTCATGGGGTATGTACCCTGGTCTATCTCACGGTGCTGTGCGTACTTTAGAACACCACGGTTCTGATGAGCAAAAGAACACTTACTTGCCAAACCTTGTTTCAGGTGTTTGGACAGGTACCATGTGTTTGACTGAATCTCATGCAGGTTCTGACTTAGGTATCATCCGTTCTAAAGCAGAACCAAATGCTGATGGCAGCTATGCAATCTCTGGCGAGAAAATCTTTATCTCTGCTGGTGAGCATGACATGGCTGAGAACATCATCCATATCGTACTTGCACGTTTACCTGGCGCACCAAAAGGCACTAAAGGGATCTCATTATTCATCGTACCTAAATTCCACGTGAATGCTGACGGTTCAGTTGGCGAGCGTAATGCGGTTCGTTGTGGTTCAATCGAACACAAAATGGGTATCCATGGTAACGCAACTTGTGTCATTAACTTTGACCAAGCAAAAGGTTATTTGATCGGACCTGAAAACCGTGGCTTAAACTGCATGTTCACATTCATGAACACTGCACGTATTGGTACAGCGGTTCAAGGTTTATCTGCATCTGAATCTTCTTTCCAAGGCGCTTTGGCGTATGCGAAAGACCGTTTAGCAATGCGTTCTCTTTCTGGTCCTAAAGCACCTGAAAAAGAAGCTGACCCAATTATCGTTCACCCTGCTGTTCGCAACATGCTTTTAACGCAAAAATCATTTGCTGAAGGCGGTCGTGCACTGGTTTACTTATTGGCTCAATATGCAGACATCGTTGAAAAAGGCGAAACTGAAGAAGAGCGTAAATTTGCTGACAATATTTTGTCTTTGTTAACGCCAATTGCAAAAGCATTCTTAACTGAAACAGGTTCTGAATCTGCGAAACACGGCGTACAAGTCTTTGGTGGTCACGGCTTTATTTCTGAACACGGTATGGAGCAAATCGTACGTGATACACGTATCGCTTGCTTATACGAAGGAACAACTGAGATTCAAGCACTTGACTTGTTAGGTCGTAAAGTCTTGCAAACTCAAGGTGCAATGTTGAAAGACTTCACCAAGATCATCCACAAATTTGTTGAAGCAAACAAGGACAATGCTGCGATGCAAGAATTCGTTGCGCCATTGGCTGCTGCAAACAAAGAATGGGGCGACATCACCATGCAAATCGGTATGCGTGCGATGCAAAACCCGGATGAAGTAGGCGCAGCTGCGGTTGACTACCTATACTTCTCTGGCTATGTAACGCTTGCCTACTTATGGGCCCGCATGGCACTTGTTGCACAAGAAAAATTAGCTGAAGGTACAACTGAAGTTGACTTCTACAATGCAAAAGTGACGACTGCTCGCTTCTACTTCAAGAAGATCTTGCCACGTGTTCGCTCGCATGTAGACGTACTTTCAACTGGCGTTGCGCCATTGTTTGAACTCGATGCGGAACACTTCGCTTTCTAAACATAGTTTAGAATGAGATGCAACGTTCATCACAGAAAAAGGACTGGTCAGTTTTGACCGTCCTTTTTTTGTTTAATCAATGCTAAATTTATACGATTCAATTTATTTGTTCGTTTTATTTGATCATTTTGCACATGACGCTGTGCGTAGAAAGGAACGATTATGCCAATTTACAATGCTCCTCTAGCAGACATGAAATTCATCTTAAATGATGTATTTAAAGCAGAACAATTTTGGCAGGCGAATGAAAACCTGGCTCATGTAGATGCTGCAACAGCTGAAGCAATTTTAGAAGAAATGGCGAAGTTTGCCCAAAACGTGACACATCCGTTAAACCGTACGGGTGATGAAGAAGGCGCACGTTGGGAAAATGGTGAAGTTTTCACCCCAGCAGGTTTTAAAGAAGCATTCCGTCAATACGCTGAAGGCGGCTGGATCGGCTTAGGTGCAGACGAAGAATGGGGCGGTCAGGCCATGCCAAAAATGCTGACTGTACTGTCTGATGAAATGCTATTCGCAACCAATCCATCATTCATGCTCTACCCGCTTCTTTCTGTGGGTGCAGGTATGGCTTTAAACAGCTATGCATCACAAGAGCAAAAAGAAACCTATTTACCTAAAATCTACTCTGGCGAATGGTCAGGCACCATGTGCTTAACTGAACCACATGCAGGTACAGATTTAGGGATCATCAAGACGAAAGCTGAACCTAATGAAGATGGTACCTATAACATTACTGGTACGAAAATCTTCATCACTGGCGGTGATAATGACCTCGCTGAAAACATTATTCACTTGGTACTTGCTAAAACACCAAATGCACCTGCGGGTTCACGTGGTATCTCGTTATTCATCGTACCGAAATTCTTGGTCAATGCAGATGGTTCTTTAGGCGAACGTAACCCAGTTGGCCCAGGTTCAATCGAACACAAGATGGGGATTAAAGCCTCTGCAACTTGCGTAATGAACTTTGATGGTGCGAAAGGCTACCTCGTGGGTAAAGAAAACGAAGGTCTTGCTGCGATGTTCGTAATGATGAACTACGAACGTTTGTCGATGGGTATTCAAGGTCTCGGTGCTTCTGAATTTGCTTATCAAAATGCAGCACAGTACGCGACTGACCGTTTGCAAGGTCGTAGCGCAGCAGGCGTTCAATCACCAAATAAACCAGCGGACAGCATTTTAGTTCACGGTGATGTACGTCGTATGTTACTGAACGTACGTGCCAATAACGAAGCATCACGCGCATTTGCAGTCTATGTGGGTCAACAACTGGACATCACTAAATTCTCAACTGATGCTGAAGCTGTGAAGAAAGCCAATGATCGCGTTGCACTTTTGACACCAATTGCGAAAGCTTACCTCACCGATACTGCATTCCAAGCAACTTTAGATGCACAAATGGTGTTTGGTGGTCACGGCTATATCCGTGAATGGGGTATGGAACAATGCATCCGCGATCTTCGTATTGCTCAGATTTACGAAGGTACAAATGGCGTTCAGTCTCAAGATTTAATTGGCCGTAAAACGATTAAATGTGGTGGTGCATTCATTGCCGAGTACATCAGTGAAATTCGTGACTTTGCCAACGCATTAGATACTGATTTGAACTTCATTAAAGATGCAACTTTAGATGCTGCAACTGAAATTGAAGCGATCACCCAGTTCATCATTGAGCAAGCGGCTGAAAATGTCGATTTCCCGAATGCTGCTGCGGTTGATTACTTACATGCCGTTGGTTTACTCAGCTTTGCCTATATGTTTGCAAAAATCGCTGCTGCTGCAAAAGACAAGTCTGGTGATTTCTACCAAAACAAAATTGCATTAGCGCAATACTTTGTAGACCGTATCTTGCCTGAATTAGATGCGCGTTTAGCGAAAATCAAAGCGGGTTCTGACTTGATCATGAACTTCAGCGAAGATTACTTCACCAATCAAGCTTAATTTAGCTTGGTAATAAAAACTGCCTCAATCATTTGGTTGAGGCAGTTTTTTTATGGCTATAATAAAACCAGCATAAAACTTGCATAATATTCTAATGATCTTGTCGAGAATATAAATCTCTATGTCGAACTCTAAAGAGAAGCTTGAAGGCTTACCTCGTCTACTAGACCGCTTCGGTCACTACGCGGTTGAAGCCTTCCATTACTTAGCCTTGTTTATTATTGGCTGTATGATTGCATGGTCAGCCGTGCATACCGTGATTGAAATTCTGACGGTGAAACAGTACGCCACCATTGATGACATCTTATTGCTGTTTATCTATCTGGAACTAGGCGCCATGGTCGGGATTTATTTCAAGACCAATCATATGCCAGTGCGCTTTTTGATTTATGTCGCGATTACCGCACTCACCCGTTTACTGATTGCCGATATTCAGCACAATCATAAAGCATCGATGGATTTAGTGATTACCACAGGTTCGATCTTGATTTTGGCGTTCGCAATTTTGGTGGTACGTTTTGCATCGTGGAACTACCCTTCAGTAATCCGTGGCAAGGATCAAGAACAACAATTGCCTTCCAACAAAACACCTCAACCACAAGATGATGAACTGGCATAAATAAAAAAGCAGGCACATGGCCTGCTTTTTTATTGCATTTGTTATGCAACTCGGAAAACACGATATTTCGAGTCGACTAAAACATATTTGCCTTGTACCTGCATCCAGTTATAGCCTCGCGGTGGTTCATATAAACGGTGAGTACGATAGTTCGAAACCACATAGCGGTTACTACGGAATTCTGATGGTAAACGCTCACCACGCTTGAAGTTAATACGTTGACCATAATGATTACCACGGTCGCCATTCGACCAGCGCGGCTGTTCACTATGATCATAACGGTGGTCATAACGATCATAGCGGTTATCGTAGCGATCTTTATGATCATGATTCCAACGATTTGAATCGGCCATAGCTGAGGCAGAAACACCCAACATAAGTGTTGATACAAGCAATACCACTGTCTTTTTCATTGTTTAATCCTCTGTTTTTCGATCTGAAATCAGATTAAGAAAAACTCAAGGAGAAAGCATGAATAAAACTGACGACATTGCAAAGCTTTGTAATGAATAGCGAGAAATTATGGAGAATCCACTAGCGGCTTAATTTTAAAAGCCCATCAAAAATCAGCGAATAATCTCAATGGTAAAATTATCATCGGTCACTAACAGATAACGTCCATCAACGACGACCCAATGTCTGCCACGTGGAGGTTCTCGTAAGGAATAATAGTCCCAGTCCCGAACCACATAACGCTCATTACGGAACTCACCTGGTAATTCATTGCCCACGACAAAAGACTCACGGCGATAGCTACGGTCATATTGAGTCTCTGGATAATATTCGACACGAACACCCGGTCGATGATTCGGATGAGGATAGTAGTTATTTTGATTGGGTTGATAGTAGTAGCCCTTCGGCGGCGCTGTCGGTGTATAACGCTGATTCGAAAAAGCAAATGGATCTTGTGCGGGCTGCTGATAGGCAGGTGTGGTCTGATGATAGGAACGACGCTCTACCCCGCTATAGCCACTCCACGCATTGTCTGCAAAAGCCATCATAGGGAGATAGCCCAACACAGCAGTCAAGCCATAGCTATAAAGTTTAGTGTACTTCATCGAGGTCTCCCAAAATCAGAGTATCTCTTCATTTTAGAATAAAAAACAAACACCACTGTTGTAATAATATTTTTTCAGACTAACTGTCCAATTCCTGAGATAAACTGCATCTATCTGTACCCTTACCTAGATATGCTAAAATCATTTTTTTGCTTTTGAGACAACGTCTGTGGCTGAAATGAATTTTGATCGTCTTTATCAGTTCTTTTGCAAAGTTCCGAGTGTACAAGAAGCACGAATTGTTGCGCATGGTGCTGATGGTCAACACGCATGGTGGTTTAAATTTAACATTGATGTTGAGCATCCTCTCGCATGGCAAACCGTTCAAGAACTTGGACATGTTCTCAATTACTTATCCACCAATGAACGTTTACCGACCCAATTCTTCCCCGTATCACCACCGCCCTATATGAACGGTGAAGCCAAAGATTTTCTGGCTTGGATAATTCAGTGTAATCATCCAGAATTCGGCCCTGATATCGTCTGTGACTGGTTAGAAGCGCGTTTACCGAATCCTGTCGATGATGAAAGTCAGTGGAAAATCAAAACAGATATCAGTGAACTCGAGCAAATGGCTGATAAGGATTTAGATCAATTGATTCCACCGAACCCACAATAAAAAAAGAGGCTTAAAGCCTCTTTTTTTATTGCCTTAGAATGTCGATAAACCTGACCATTCCATAAAACGATAGATCCAGTATTTCACTTTCGATTCATCAGCATATTTTGCATAATCAACCGAGATTTGACGGCCGTTTGCGTTTGTCCATGCTGCATCAAAATACTGTCCTGCATCTTTAAACACTGGCGCTTGTGCTGCGCCAATCACACGCATATCGGTTTCAAGATTATAGTTTTTCAGATTACGTGCAGTTAAGTTGGCTGAACCGAGAATGATCTCTGCTTGCTGTGCATTGTATTTGAGCAGCATTTTGCTATGACATTGTTCGCCACGGGTATCACACCAGCGAATTGGAATACCGACAGCATTCAATTCCGAAGCCACTTGACGATTGGGAATCCCATTCTTTTGACGACCAAATGCATCTTTATTCGGGTCAATCATAATACGAATGTTGACACCTCTTTGCTGTGCCTGCTTGAGTGCATCAATGATATTGCGCTCCGATAAATAGAACATCGCCATATCCAAATGTTCTTTGCTCTTCGCAGTCTGAATCATTTTTAAGACAGCATCATAAATTGCTTTTTCAGTCAGCACTTGTACTTGTGGCAGGCTTTTGTCTTCAGCCAATCCCCCCATAATCACAAATGGGCTAGAGCCTTTTGACATATTGGCCACAGCTTGTTCAGTTTGTAAAACATCAATCGCTGTTGGCCCGTCTACTACCAAGGCCACATTACCATGATGTGAACTACCATCATGCGGATTTGCCGAAGTTACTAAGCTTTTCCAACCTTCCGCAGTATCAACCACCAAGGTTTTACGATGATTGGCTTTGAAATTAAACAATTCCAGATAACTTCTTAAGGTAATTTTATCATTACCGAATGGACTGCTAAGCCAGCCACCTTCTGGATTATTACCTAAGTTTTGACAGCAGATATACCAGAGACCTGACCACAGTGGATTCGAAGCACGCAATGGTTTTAAATCTGTTTCGATAACATCCACACCTGCTTGGCGTAGTTGTAGATAATGCTTTGGAGTTAACCCACCATAAACCGAATTAATCGGATCAGTAATCACCACAACTTCGACATTTGGATGTAAGCGACGCTTCACGATCAGTGCATCTGTCAACTCCTGCATCAAAGGAAACTGCTTAACCTTTGACTTTCCCACTTCCTGATTAAATAGGAACATATCCAGCACAATCGTACTTTGTGCCTGATCAATCAACTGGAATACTTCTTTGAAGATATGCTGATCAACCTGTTGTTGACCTTGTGCATCGATATAAGTCTGATCGGCTAAGAATTTCACATTGGCATGACGTAATTGCCCAGTAAAATCCAATCCCTTTGGGAGGGGTTTTACGGTGTGATAGACTGCCGAAGCAATGTACCCAATCGCAAAAATACTCAATATGACTGCCATGTAACGTCGACCTGACCAGTTTAATTTTCGATGAATTCGTTGGAAGATACGCATATAAACAAAAAAAGCCCTAGCCTAATGGGTTAAGGCTAGAGCTTATGCTTTGATTTTTCAATGCTAATTTGGTGATTGTATAAAGAATTAATCTTTCCCTTAATCTATTGGTATTTGTTCAACCCTACACACTTCTCAACAACGCAAAGTTAATCGATGGAAAACAACTAAACTAGATCACCCAAAGTAATTCTTAGTCGATTCAAAGCCCCCATTAATGCAATGCTCGTCGTCAACTCAACAATTTCTCTTTCATTAAAATGCTCCGCTAACTGAGCTTTAATATATTCAACTTTGTCAGATAAAGTCGTAGTTGCTTCAGCCCATTCAAGCACCAGCTTTTGCTTTTTTGAAAAAGCATTTGAATGTTTATAGCCTGGAATTTTATCAATCAGCCCTTGTTCATGCCCCATATCTCTCAACTCTTGTGCATGGTAAGCGCAACAATAAGCACAACCATTCACCTGAGAAACGTATAGCTCAGCCAATGCAATCAAGCTAGGGTCTATACCTGACGCTCTAATTGAAGTATGAGCTGAGTACAAATGCTGAATTGTCTTCTTTGCAATTTCTTTATAGTCCATCGCGACATCACTTATACAGAAGGAAAAACCATTATTGAGGATCTGGTATAGATTGTAAATTAGGCATTAATTTGTTATATAGGTAACTTTTTTATACTTAAATTTACAATGAAAGATAATATTTCAGGGTGCTCTGTAGAAGAAGCGATGACTGTATTAGGTGGACGTTGGCGTATGCTTATTATTTCGTT
The DNA here is from genome assembly GCF_000369405.1 of Acinetobacter sp. ANC 3929. Lineage (GTDB taxonomy): Bacteria > Pseudomonadota > Gammaproteobacteria > Pseudomonadales > Moraxellaceae > Acinetobacter. The sequence continues at coordinate 114,808 of NZ_KB849999.1, read as the reverse complement.
TCTGTTAGAGAAACCAATGCGTTTCAACGAATTACGCCGAGCGATTCCAAATATATCGCAAAGAATGCTGACCTTAGAACTACGATTTCTAGAAGAAGAAGGCTTAATTTTAAGAGAAGTATATGCACAAGTTCCGGTTAAAGTTGAATATTCCATCACGGCTGAAGGTCAAAAACTCAATAAACTGGTCAATACCTTACAAGAAGTTGGCTTATGGCTAAAATCAAGATAATAGCAGTCGGTATTTATCTATTTCGAAAGCACTTGCTTGTAATTTATATCCTAAATAAAAAAGCCATTCGCAGAATAATACAACCTTATACTGTCTGCGAATGGCTTGTTCAATATTCTATTTTTAACTCAGTTAGAAGTTAAAATTCACCCCAACAGTAAAGTTACGTCCCACTTGCGGGATCGTCGATAAGAACGATGCATGTTGATAAACTTGGTCATCGAGTAAGTTATTGGCATTCAGGAATACGCGATAATCAGTAGCCTTGCTATATTTACCTGTGTATGCCACACCTAAATTCAGCATGTTATAGCTTTGCGTGTCGGTTTCATAAGCAGCAATCTTGTCTTGTTGGAACACATGATAATATTCAGCCGAACCGCTAAAACCATCACCAAAGTCCGCATTTACTTTTGTTCCTAAGCGTCCAGCAGGCACACGTGGTGCATTTTCATTGTCGATTTTGCCACGCACATAATCACCAAATATACCGACTTTGTACACGTCTGAAATCTGATAACCCGCCTCGGCTTCAGCACCATAGAAACGTGCCTGATCTTGAGTGTATTGCACCAAACGGAAATCTTTATAACGATCTAAAGTTTGGGCATAGATATAGTCATCAAACCAGTTATGGTAGACATGGACATGATAATCAAACTTGTTATTGTCATAATGGAAACCAAGTTCCACATTATTGGATTTCTCTTTCTTCAATTGATCATTACCCAACTCATAAGTGTTGGTCGCGAAATGTCCACCATTTGCATATAGCTCTTGCGCCAATGGTAAACGTTCCTGATGAGAGGTCACGAATGAGAGTTTATAGTTCGGTGCAAACTCCCAATTGGCTGCACCAGAAATAGAAAAGGCTGAACCGTCGAAATCTTTTTTAGTTGAATCTTCAATATCAATTTTTTGCTGATCTGCACGTGCCGCCAGCTCAACATGCACATCATCAAATTGCGCATGCTCTAAGGCAAAAACACTCCACTTTTTCGTGGTATTCGGTGCTAAGAAAGCTTCCTCACCTGTGAGTTCTAATTTTTGTTGCCCATATTGGGTCCCAATCACACCTTCCCATGGCCCAAGTGGATTATGTACCAATTCTAAACGGCCATCATACCCCTTATTTTTAAAGCGAGTCGCGATGGTATCTTCTTCAATTTCATCATGCTTATAATCCGTATAGCTAGCTTGTGCACGTAGCTTTTTAAAACCTGCAAACGGATCATTCAATTCGGTACGAACATCATAACGCTCAGATTTCAGATCAATCCAAGGGCCGGCCTCATGTGCATGATCGTGGTCGTCATGACCATGGTCATGATCATCGCCATCTGCGTGATCATGATCGCCACAGTGTAAATGTGGACGACCCGTCAGATGCGCACTACAGCTTTCATATTCATGGCTATGCCCAGGTAAACCATATTTATCTTGGCGATTGCTATATGAGATTCCCGTAAAACCGCGATCGTAAATCCAAGACAAACCAACATTCACCGTTTCACCTTTGGCAAATGTATTACCGACTCGACGCTCTTTCTCACCTTCATGCACATAGTTCGGCGCGATATAGTCATTCGCTTCACGATTTAAGCCTTCAACACGCAAGGCCACTTGATCACCCAAAGCAACCGTTACCCCAGCCGTAGCCAACTTCTCATCACTCCCCGTGTTGTAACGTAGACCGATATTACCTTCATAGCCATTTTCAGGCATTTTGGTCGGAATCTTACTATCCGTTACATTCACCAAACCACCTACTGTTCCTGCACCAAACAACAAGGTAGAAGGCCCACGAATCACTTCAACCTGTTGCGCTAATGCAGGATCTACAGTGACTGCATGGTCAGGAGATAAAGTTGATACATCAATGTTTTCAGATGAATTTTGCAGAACCTTAACGCGCGGCCCATCTTGGCCACGGATCACAGGCCGGCTTGAACCTGCTCCAAATTGATTGGAATAAATTCCTGGTTCGCTACTCAATGCTTCACCAATCGTGACAGCTCCTTGTTGTAAGCGTTTTTGGTCTACTACGCTATCAGCAACAGCAAAATCTTTCGATGTTTGCTCTAGTGGATGTGCTTTAATCCGTATGGTATCTAAGGTTGCAACTTGCTCATTTTCTGCTGCAAAAGTAGATACAGATACAATAGCTAAAATAGATAAGGTCAAAATATTCTGTGGAAATGACATATCGTGTCTCGAATCAGTCGATCGTTATTTTTGTTATATTATAACATTTCATTTATTTTGCAATAAAAAACAGTGCATCAAAGAACATTTGCTACACTACTTCTCCATGATTCAATGAATGGTCGTTTTTCAACGATATGCCTTTTACACTTTCACATGCCGTGCTTGCCCCACCTTTATCTAAATTAAGTCAGGGTCATTTGCCTGTCGCAGCCTTGGCGATTGGATGTATGACACCCGATCTTTATCGATTATTTACTCAAGAAAACATCGCTTTAACACACCAATGGTCAGGTATCTTATTTCCGAATCTTCCGATTGGACTATTCTTTTGCCTCTTGTGGTATTTAATCTATCGCCCTGTCACCTATCGCTGCCTTGAAATCCGACATCCTTTAAATATTCGCTCAGTGGATGACTTTATTTCTTTCAGCTTTCTCAGTTGTCTGGCACTTATACTGGGGATCAGCACACATTTGATCTGGGATGGACTCACCCATCTCGATTTTCGGACATTTGCTTTTAAAGAAATTCTGGCCCATAACGTTTCATTCTGGGGCTTTAGTTATCCATTACATTTTGTCTTACAGATTGGTTCTTCAATTATTGCCTTGCCGTTTTTGATAAAAATGTGCTGGCATTATTATAAGACGCATAAACATCACTATCCCGTTCCCACTCGGCTCAAAGGACTTGCACTCATCAGTGCCATCTTCTCCATCTTATATGGACTGTTCTCAGTGTTTGACTATAACCGTCATATCAATACTGATCTTTGGAATACTGAACGCTATTTTTTTATTGGTAAATCGATTAATGAGTTTACCCAAGCTGGCTTAACGGTCTTTACTATGGCGTGTCTATTATTCTTGTTTTTAGATCGAACAGCTTATCTAAAATAGTTTTCACCAAAAGCGTCTGTTTAAAATTCGCTTGAAAACATTAAGACTTGAGACTATACGTTCAACAAGGCATAATCTCCCCTTCATTGGTGGTGCGCTGTTTACGCATTCACCTTCTACAGCCAATATAGTTTGGATACATAATTCAATATGATGCGCACTCATTACTGTGGCTCTTTAACAGAAGCCCAAATCGATCAAACAGTTACTTTATGCGGATGGGTTCACCGTCGTCGTGACCATGGCGGTGTGATTTTTCTTGATATGCGTGACCGTGATGGTCTCGTACAAGTCGTGATCGATCCAGATACACCTGAAGCATTCGCTACAGCAGATAAAGCACGTTCAGAATTTGTATTAAAAATTACAGGTCGTGTACGTCGTCGCTATGAAGGTACTGAAAATGCCAACATGGTGAGTGGTCAAATTGAAGTTTTAGGTAAAGAGATCGAAGTTCTTGCAGCTTCTGATACTCCGCCATTCCCATTGAATGACGAAAACACCAATATTTCAGAAGAAATTCGTTTGAAATACCGTTTCTTGGACATCCGTCGTCCTGAAATGTTAGAGCGCTTACGTTTCCGTTCTAAAGTCACTAACTTGATCCGTAACTATTTTGAAGATCATGGTTTCCTTGACGTTGAAACACCAATTTTGACACGCGCAACCCCAGAAGGTGCACGTGACTATTTAGTACCAAGCCGTGTTTCAAATGGTAGCTTCTACGCGCTTCCACAATCACCACAATTGTTTAAACAGTTGTTGATGGTTGGCGGTATTGATCGTTATTACCAAATTGCGAAATGTTTCCGTGACGAAGATTTACGTGCGGATCGTCAGCCTGAATTTACCCAAATCGACGTTGAAACATCGTTCATGAGTGACGATGACATCATGGATTTAATGGAAGGCTTAACAGTTAAAATGTTCAACGAATTATTGAATGTAAAATTCGATAAGTTTGAACGTATGACTTACGCTGACGCAATGCGTGATTATGCATCTGACAAACCAGATATGCGTATTCCATTGAAACTTGTTGACGTTGCGGACTTGATGCAAGACGTTGAATTCAAGGTTTTCGCTGGTCCTGCAAAAGATCCTAAAGGCCGTATTGTTGCTTTACGCGTTCCAGGTGCTGGTTCATTGCCACGTAGTGCAATCGACGAATACACCAAATTCGTTGGCATCTACGGTGCAAAGGGCCTGGCTTATATCAAAGTCAACGAACTTGAAAAAGGCATTGAAGGTCTTCAATCTCCTATCGTTAAATTCATCGAGCCAATCGTACTCGATCTATTAAAACGTGTTGGCGCTGAAAATGGCGACATCGTGTTCTTTGGCGCGGATAAAGCTAAAGTTGTAAATGATGCGATGGGCGCACTTCGTGTGAAAATCGGTCATGACTTGAAGCTGACTACTTGCGAGTGGGCACCACTTTGGGTTGTTGACTTCCCAATGTTCGAAGAAACTGATGATGGCAAATGGACTTCTGTTCACCACCCATTCACACTACCAAAATCAAGTGTTGAAGAAGTGAAGAGCAACCCAGGTGAAGCACTTTCTGTCGCATACGATATGGTACTGAACGGTACTGAAATCGGTGGCGGTTCACTCCGTATCTATACCTTAGAGATGCAAAAAGCAATCTTTGAAGCTTTAGGGATTGGTGAAGAAGAAGCAGAAGAGAAATTCAGCTTCTTACTCAATGCATTACGTTATGGCGCGCCTCCGCACGGTGGTTTGGCATTTGGTCTTGACCGTTTGATCATGTTGATGACAGGTGCATCTTCGATTCGTGATGTGATTGCATTCCCGAAAACCAAGACTGCTGAATGTCCGTTGACTCAAGCACCAGCGCCAGTTGAAGCAAACCAATTGCGCGACTTAGGTATTCGTTTACGCGAAAAACCTAAAGCTGAAGAAAAATAAACCTTGAGTTTATGCTTCAACAAGAACCCTGCCCCGTGCAGGGTTTTTTATATCTATACAGTGCTCTTCCTTTAGGGGCCGCTTAGGTAAGGTAATTTATACTTTGCGAAGATGCCCGCTAGTGGCATAATAGGCTGCTTTTTTATTGAGAGATCCGTCTTATGGCAATGCGTCCTGATGTACGTCGACATGCAATCGTGATTATTATTTTTTCACTTGCTCAATGGTTTTTCATGCGTTACATCTTGGCAAATGAACTCTTCAATATGGATACCAACCAACGTATTCTATATTTCTGTGTAAGTAGCTTAGCAGGCGCTCTACTGATTTTTGTTGCATTAATCTATATGGTCCTGAAAGGCAACGTAGACAAACAAGACTAAGATCATGTCGTTTTACATTACTCTGCTTCGTATTCTCCCTTTAGCATTTTTGCGTAGTATTGCAAAAGTGGCAGCTTACTTTATCAATCAAAACCCCAATAAAAGTATGCTGTGGAAAACCAGAGTCAATCTAGAACTCGCCTATCCTCAACTTAGCCCAGAAAAAAAAGAACAGCTCGCCAGAGAAAGTGTCACCAAGCAATGTCTCAGTTATATTGAATCTGGAAAATGCTGGGCAATGCCTCCTGAATGGAGCATTCAGCAGATTCATACCGTACATGATCTTGAAGTGCTCACAAGTGCATTAAAAGATCCACGTGGCGCACTGATTATCACCCCACATCTGGGTACATGGGAAATGATGAATGCTTGGGTACATCAATATGGCATTCCAACTATTATGTACAAACCCATGAAAGATTCTGGTTTTAATACATTCGCCCTGCATGCGCGTCAACGCTTGAATGCCACATTAGTCCCGACCGATGCCTCTGGGGTAAAGGCCTTGTTTAAAAATTTAAAACAAGGTGGCTTTAGTGTAATTTTGCCCGACCATGTACCTGATCCGTCTGGTGGTGTTGTGGTTCCTTTTTTTGGAATTCCATGTCTAACCAGCACACTTGCCAGTAAAATGGCACAAAAAACTCAATGTCGCCTAGTCGGCTTAAGCTGTTTCCGCCGTGAAGATGGTGAAGGTTTTGATGTCTATTGTGATGATCTGAATGATCCGCAACTGTATGATCGGGATATCGAAGTTGCGACAACTGCACTCAATCAAGCCGTTGAACATATGATTAACCGCTTTCCTGCTGAATATATGTGGGGTTATAAACGGTTTAGAGGTGAGTCAGCTCATAAAGATTATTATAAATAATCAAAACTTATTTTTATGAATGCCATCGCCAACTTACTTCAAAACAATTCACACTAAAACGCTAGAACTACAAAAACTTGATAAAACAATGATATATTATCATTCAGTTTTGACTTACTCTTTACCTAAATGATTCCTAAAATTATTCATTATTGTTGGTTTGGAAAAAAGAATATTCCCGAACCCTTACAACACTATATCAACGGTTGGAAAGAAAAATGTCCAGATTGGGAAATTAAGCTATGGAATGAAGAAAATTTCGATATTAATAGTCATCCATTCACCCAATCTGCATATCAGCAGAAAAAATATGCTTTTGTTTCAGATTATGTACGAGCATGGGCATTATATGAATTTGGTGGTGTTTACTTAGATACAGATGTCGAAATTAAGTTACCAATCAATAACTTCCTAAACTATGAAGCATTTAGCGGCTTTGAAGGAATTAATTTACCATTTACTGCAGTATGGGGATCAATACCAAAACACAGTTTTTCAAAAAAAATCTTAGACTACTACCATAATAAAACTTATTCTAATCAAATCCCGCCTAATACTCTATTTATTTCAGATATTCTGGTTACTGATTTTCATATAGATAAAGAAATAGATTCCTATCAAATTGGGAGCGATAATACTAATGTCATTCATATTTTCCCATCCAATTATTTCTGCTTAGATCTTCCTATAAACTACACGACACACCATTTTATTGGTTCATGGATAGAGGATCACAACAATCGAAAGCCATATAAGCAACAATTGCATAATAAATACTACTCAAGCAGAATAGAAACTGATTTTTTTGGGGGAAAAGACCAATTAAAGCAAATAGCAAAAACAATAAATCTAACTCAACTATTAATAATAGTACGTTATTACATTCGCTCAAAATTTAAAAAACAATAAAATCAAAAGAGGTTGTATATCAAAATACATACAACCTCTTGATATAAAAAATATGTATAAAAAGTTAAAGACATATAGACTATTTTTAGCAAAAATACAGAAGCTATAGGGATCCGCCATTTTTAACTTCAATAATTACACACTCAGGAATCTAAAAAGTCTGATCTGGCCTCTTCAGCCCCCTAAAAGCGCATCACGTTAATGCATAAAAATAGGTAAATTGAATATAAAATTATGTACTAAAAATGCTATGGCAATCCTAATTGTAAAAAATAATGCTATATTATGATGACATCTTAGACTTAAATTCTGTTCCATGATTCCCAAGATTATTCACTACTGTTGGTTTGGTGGAAAAAAAATTCCCGAACCATTACAACACTATATCAATGGTTGGCAAGAAAAATGCCCTGACTGGGAAATCAAGCTATGGAATGAAGAAAATTTCGACATCAATAGCCACCCCTTTACCCAAAAAGCCTATGAAGAAAAAAAGTATGCTTTTGTCTCAGACTACGTTAGAGCATCTGCGTTATATGAGTTTGGAGGTGTTTATCTAGATACTGATGTTGAAATTAAACATGCTATAGATGAGTTTTTAACACTAGAAGCTTTTAGCAGTTTTGAAATCGACAGTATCCCTTTTACTTCTGCTGTGTGGGGAAGTATGCCTAAGCATTCGCTAGCCAAAAGAATGCTAGATTATTATGACTCAAAGACGTATAGCAATGATGAGCCACCTAATACAGTCACGATTAGCAATTTTTTAACCCGCTTTTACGAAATTGATCCGCATAAAGATGAAAATCAAATTGGCAATGATGGATCTAATAAAATTCATATTTTTTCTTCTTCTTATTTTTGTTTAGATCTCCCCCAAAACTATACCACACATCATTTTATTGGCTCATGGTTAGATAAAGAAAAAAAGGAAAGCTATAAAGAAAAAGTCCATACAGTACACTATACCAATAAAGTTTTAGCCTCAAATGTGGCAACAGATAAAATTTTCTTAAAAGAGTTGGCAAAGAAAATCAATATTTCAAGTTTATTTAATTTGATTCGCTATTATCTAAAATATAAGTTCAAGTAGTTTAATCTACTTGAACTCTATTTTCTTTTCAAAAATCTTATAATGTAGATTATAAATTTGAATAAAAAAACGATAAATTTCTCTTTTTATTTTTAAGCTTATTTTAGTTATTTTTACTGGAGCAATTATTTCGCTCTGATGTCTTTGAGATCGATCAGATTGAAGACAACTTACAAATTTAACTTCCTTATTATAAATAAAATCTTGCACACACAGTGCTGGTTGCATTTGATATACCAGTTTCTGCGCGATATAGCTATCAAACATAATATCATCAATCGGTTTTACAACATCCAGCTCACGTATATAATTAAATAAGTTTCTAGCTCCCGTGTTGGAAATAATATAGCCTGCTGTACCCAAATGTCGCCCTTTTAAAAGAAATAGCGACCGATCATTAATAAGATTTTTTTTAGAAAAAAGCTCGACCTGAACTGAATCTGAAAATGCTTCAAGTTTAATAACTTCTACATTTTCAGGTATCCAAGAATTATCTTTCAGAAATGATTTTGCTTCTGAGCCTAAATAAATATCATCTTCAAAAATTGCCATATAGGGTAAATTATTATCAATTATTTTTTTCCACAAAGAGAGATGACTTAAAAAGCACCCTATCTCTCCTTTTGTTAAAGAACAATTTTTAAGTTCAATTCCTGTACTTTTAAGTGCGTCATCAATCTGATGAGGTTCAATCGCATCAAAATATTGAAATTCAATTTGTTGAGTCATAAATTGCTTATTTATATGCGCCCTTCTTTCAAGTGCATTTTTTAAGCTAACGACAGAAATATCCATTCAATACTCTCTTCTCTGGATCGTGCTAACAACGTACTGTTATTTGAGTAATTATAGGATAAAATAGGTTATGACTCAAATTAGCCATATCCCTTCGATGATCTGTTTAAGTATTATTATTCCTGTATACAATGTTGAAAAGTACATTCATGAATGTCTGCTAAGTATATGCAATCAAATAAAAAATAATATCGAAGTTATTATTGTCAACGATGGTTCAACAGACCAATCAGCACAAATTATTGATGAATTTACACACAACTTACCAAACTCGCTCAAACAGAATTTTATTGTAATTGACCAAGAAAATCAGGGCGTAAGTCATGCGAGAAATAATGGGATAAAGAATGCAAATGGCAACTATATAACCTTTATAGACTCCGATGACATCATAGCAGATGATTATATTTCTAAAATCCTGTCTGCCGTACAGACATCTCCAGATCTGATTCAGTTTAATGCTTATTGTTTTTTCGAAAGTGCGCCAGAGAAAAATTATCATCTGTCTCAACCATCACTATCATCTGGTCTGCATAAGGTGAATGATGAAGTACTTCGCAATATTTTCAATGAAAACAATTGGTTCTCTTGGTTAAGAGTATATAAACGAGAATTACTTCTCAATAATCCATTCCCCACAAATATGACCCATTTTGAAGATGCATTTATTGTATCCAAGATACTCACTGAAATTAAAAATATATTTATAATTAAAGATAGCATTTATAATTATAGAATCTTAGAAAACAGTGCTACACGTGAGAATAACCTATCAACAAAAAATAAATTATTAAATAGTTGTTCTCTTTTAATTAAAGAGCTCATAAAAAACACTAAAAAGAGGGATATATTTGCAATCCCGCTACTTCATTTTTCTTATATCTACCTAGATGAATCAAAAAAATGTAGAGGTTATTTTATTACCAATAAGAATTGGAGAAAAATTGCAAAAGAAATGAAAAATCTAAAACCAGATCTCAGCATTATACAAACCAAAAGAGAAAAACTTTTCTTTATATTTCGTGATCTTGGCGTCTTCGGACACTATTTGGCCCGAAAGTTAAGCAAACTTATTAAATAAACACCCAAGAGTATTGATATATTCTTGGGGAAAATGTTTATTTAAATCCAACAGTCTTAAAGAAAATAAGATTTCTGATTTGTTGAAAAATTCGACTTAATTCTAACAGAATCTTATCCAGTCCAGTTTTTTTATCATAATGTCTTCTGGTTAAGCGCTCTTTATATAAATGGCTGGCAAAGCGCACACTATCTTTGGTAGAGAAGAGCGTCACGTCTTGGATACACAAGGCTGGTTTCATCTGACAAACAGATAAAATTTTATCTTGAATCAATTTTTCAAACATTAAGTGATCTAAGGCAATCAATTTATCTAAGGATTGGATGTAGCTGATTAATTGTTTGGCCCCATGCAAAGACAGAATATAACCTGCTGTCCCAAGGTTCTTACTTTTAAGATCAAAAAGAGCTCTCTCAGGTTCGACATTAAACGTTTTAATCTTTTGCCCTAATGCAACTTTTGACGTAAATTCTTCAATTTTAATCAGATGCCAATCAGAATCAATCCAAGAATTATCGCTCAAAAATGCCTTAACATTCTCACCCAAATAAATATCATCTTCGAAAATCGCCATATATGGAATATTTTCGCTAATCATTTTATTCCATAAAAAAACGTGACTCATGAAGCAGGCAACTTCACCTTTTGTTAAAGATTGTGCATCAACATTTAAATTCAGTTCTTTAGCAAAAAGTGCTGCTGGCTCAGGGGTCAAAGCATCAAAAAAGTCAAAACTTAGACTTTTTTTAGCAAACTCACTAGAAATATGCTCTCTACGTTCACTGGCTGTCGCTAGACTGATAACAAATTTTTTCATAGTCGTAAAAAGCTGAAGATTAGTCGTATTTTACTACCTTTTTGCCTAACCTTCATCACCAATTCATCGATAGTACAGTTGCCAGATGGTTAAGAGAGATCAAGAAGAGAGCCTTCCAGATACATCCCCTTTTCATAGTAATGGCTCAGCGTTTTTCTTTCCTTACCCGCAAGCTTGATCAATCTTGGCATTTCTGCAGGTGGATAATGAATCGCCATATCAATCAGTACTTTTTCTTTGACCCATTGATGTTTTACTTGGAAAGATAACGCATTTTTATCACAGTTAATCAGGCTCATACTTGGTAAATGGTTACGCATCACCTTCTGACAAGCCACGTAAGCAACTAAATATTCTAAACGACCAATCTGCTGAAATAGGTCCTGATATTGCGGTTCTGTTTGCTTGAGTTGCTGAAGATAGGTCTTAGGACTCATTTCAATGGCTTTTGCCAGCTCATTGAACCAATCTTTAAAGAAGATATTTTTCTCAGCACTGGCCAGTAACCAGTTCTCTAATACGGGAAACTCTTTAAGCGTTGTGTTCTTCGCTCGATAGTAGGCAAAGCTGTTGGTTTGATTCTTCACCACCAAGGCTTGAATCCAGTCCAAACTCTCATACACAATCGTACTCGCGTCCAACCAGATTCCACCATGTTGATAAATCAGTTCAAAACGCAGCAGATCAGCCTTTTGCTGCGGTGTCGCCTGAGGGAAACGACCAAAATCAATATCACAGAAATCCTTAACCGTATCAGGGGTTAAAAAGTTAACCTCATAATCTGGATTGGTCTTTTTGACTTGCTCAACACATTTTTCAACAAAACCTGAAAGTGAACCTTCCCAATACATCCAGATTTTTTTAGGAATCACTGCATTTGGTACAATCGGATTCAGAACAATTAAATCTGCTTCATTGTCTATTGCTTCATTCACCCCTCTCTTTTTATTTGAATACATCGTATAAAACGTTAAGAGATAGAATATTTTTTTAAATATTTTCATAGAGGGAACTCAGTAAAAATCCAATCATTTATGCTTTTCATTTCACACCAATGACTTACGCAAACCATTTTCATTAGAAGAAGAGATGCTTAAAAGCATAAAAACGATCACGCCACATCCGTTTCTGTTTCTTGAGACCATGAGAAGCATCGCGATTTTCTAAGTCCTTACGCTGAATCCCCTGAGTTGCAACAGTACCTAAAATATCACTGTCTAACCCTGCAGGTTTTACAAAAGGTTGCCAAACGCCTAGACCTTTACCATTTTTACTGAGCCAACCTTGGAAGAAGATATCGACAGGCACATGTATCTGTTTGCCCAATTTGACAAACTCCTCTGCCCCTTTTCGAGACCAAAGCAATCCTACGCCACGAATTGGAAAATAATACGCATGCCACAATTGATATTGATCTATTTGAATAATGTCTTTTGCTAATTTTTTCTTTTTCGCTGCCATATTCACCAGATACCAATCCAGTTCTTTATGCTGATCGAGATAATTGAGAAGTGAATCAAGATTCTGCTTAAAATTGGGTAGGACCTGAATATCATCTTCTAGCACCAGCAAATAATCGGCATCTGTTTCAAGAAATTTTTCAGCGCAGCCATAATGGCTCAGATAGCAACCTAATTCTGAATTAATCAGACTACGTCCTAAAATTTTCTGCGCTTTTGCATCATCATAATTGGTAAACTCTGATAAAGCCTTACCACGACCATCGTAGGCAGCAAAGCGTGTAAATGGCCAGCCCTCGCGCTGCAATTGAGCTGTTGCATTTGCTAAACGCTGATCACTGCCATCGAGGTTAATCAGATAAGTTATTACTTTCATCATTTATCCTTCGGCTGTCTGAGCCAATAAAACGTATGGTAAATAGCCAGCCAACTTTTGATTTAAAGCCGTATAAATTTGATTTGCTGCAGTAGCACTCAACTGATCCAGACTTTGCATGCAGCCATACTTAATCTGTTCATTGCCCAGACTTTGCAAGAAATTGCTTAAACTTGATTCATTTTTCAAATAAGCAACTTCGATATCTGGTTTTAACAGTGCTTCATTGTTCTTAATTTTTAAATGATTCATCAATGAAATCGGATTAATCTGCTCTACACTGCGAAATTTATACTGAATTTGTTTTTGCAAAAATGCTGGGTGCTCAAGCAAATAATCTCGCAGAATGTTGCGGTCAACCGCATGCGGATAATGGTGAATTTCAAAAAACTTTTTAAATCCAAGCATATCTGCCCCCAACATTTGCGCAATCATATGTTTAGGCTGAATCGGCTTATTAAAATATTGATTTAACAATTGGCGGTACCAAAGCTTGGCTTTAAGCGCAAAACTGCTCTGCCAATGCCCGTAAATCACCATTTTCTGATCGACAAGAATATCGTCCAACTGTGCAGGTGCATTAAAGAAAAAGTCATCATTCAAGTAGAAAAAGTAATCGGATAAGCCCTGAATATTCCAAAGCATCGTTTCAATTGATCGAGTGTTAAAGGTGGGTAAATATTGTTCATAACCCGCAAAAATTTCGCGGTGATCAACGATCCGAATCTTGCCAGCCTCACAGATGCCATCCGTTACGAAATCATCAATCCATTGCGGTTGTTGACCATCGGTCACAATATAAATATGTCGGCAAAATGGAACATATTTCAAAATTGATGCAACGTTGTAATAAATTTCATGATTGCTGGCAAAGCGAGTGTCGCTAACAGCATCAGAAGCTTGTGTCTTGCCCTGATATTGCATGCGTTTCTGCTTTAACTTTGGATCATTGCCATCAACCCAAGCAATCACCACATCAACCGGCTGCATCATTTCACTCATCAATTCACTCTTAAACGATTAAAAAACCACCAATATGGCCAAACATGTTTAATTTAACGCAATATGATAACACCACTCATCTACCGACAGACAGTCTCTTTTGGTAATGCCTTTTCAGCTTAAAAAGGCAATCATTGCATATAAATCAATATATTATAATTTTTAAATTTCCACCCCTTACAATGCATTGTTCAGAAAGCGATTTCTTTCACTCGAACACTATCCTTAATATCGACTTAAAATCCCACGATCCCTAACAAAATCAAACCTTTTGGAATCAAATTCACCTAATATCTCCTACACTTTTATTAGACGGATCGAGCTGTTTTTATTATAATTGTCCGTTACTTTGATGCGATTTCACCTTTTGACTCATGATCGACTATAACTACTTTGAGTATCAAGCAAAAATAATTAGAACTAAATTTGTCTCAGATAAAACCTATCTCACTAAACGGTTTATCTGCAAATTAGGTTATACCCCTAATTTTTGCTCCCCAAAAAGCTTTAATGAAAAAGTAACTGCCCGAATGATTTTCGAGCGAAGTCCCCTATTTACAAAATTAGCTGATAAATGTGCAGTAAGAGAATTGGTCTCTGCAAAAATTGGTGATTCATATTTTGTTCCGCTGATTGGAATTTACAAATGTTTTGATGAAATTGACTTTGAGCAACTTCCAAATCAGTTTGTTTTAAAATGCACACATGACAGTGGTAGTGCCATGATCTGTCGTGATAAGAGCAAGTTTGATGTCGCTGCAGCCTCAGCTAAAATCAAAAATCATCTGAAAATGAACATGTATTTTAGAAAGCGAGAATGGCACTACAAAGATATCTGCCCTAAAATTCTGATTGAGAAATATGTTGATTTATATATTGATCCAAAGAGTCAATCGACAATTACCACTTGTCGCGTGCACTGTTTTGAAGGTAAACCAGCATATCTCGAAATTGATGTACAAGATTCTGAAGGCAAGGACTACTCAAATATGTATGATACTGAGTGGGAGCTACAGCCATTTCGGGTCGATCTGAAAGAGAACTCGCCGATCGCTTTGGCAAAACCGCAACAATTCAAAGACATCATTGAACTGTCAGAGAAGCTATGTTTTTCGTATGGTTATAGTCGAATAGACTTCTTATTATCACGAGATCACGTTTATTTTAGTGAAATTACACTCACCCCAAATGCAGGACGAATGGTCATCACACCAATGGAATGGGATTTAAAATTAGGTTCCCTTTGGCTATCCTATTAACCATCCATCATGTATTTAGAATCTATTAGGTATTTATGAAAATAGCGATTGCTGGAACTGGGTATGTCGGGTTGTCAAATGCGATGCTATTTGCACAACACCATGAAACCATTGCACTTGATATCTTAGAAAGTAAGGTAGACTTACTCAACAACAAAGTATCACCGATTCAAGATCATGATATTTCAACCTTTTTAAAAGAAAAGAACTTAAACTTCAAAGCAACTACGGATAAAAATTTCGCTTATCAAAATGCCGACTTTATTATTATTGCGACCCCAACCGATTATGACCCTCAGACCAATTACTTTAATACTCAAAGTGTGGAAAGTGTTATTCAAGATGTCCTAGCGGTCAATCCAAATGCGACCATGATCGTCAAGTCAACGGTTCCTGTTGGTTTTACTGAACAAGTCAAACAGAAGTACCAAACCCAGAATATTATTTTCTCGCCTGAATTTCTGCGTGAAGGTAAAGCACTCCACGATAACCTTTACCCTTCTCGTATTATTGTTGGGGAACAGTCTGAACGCGCGCAACAATTTGCAGATTTGCTTGTGGAAGGTGCGGTAAAACAAGATATTCCTGTCTTGCTGACCCACTCAACCGAAGCCGAAGCAATTAAATTATTTGCCAATACTTATCTTGCAATGCGTGTCGCATTCTTCAATGAATTAGATACTTACGCACAAAGCTTTGGCTTAGACACGAAGCAAGTGATCGACGGCGTCTGTCTTGATCCGCGTATTGGTAGTCATTACAACAATCCTTCCTTTGGTTACGGCGGCTATTGCCTACCAAAAGACACCAAACAGTTATTGGCAAACTATAACAATGTCCCAAGCAATTTGATTCAAGCGATTGTCGATGCAAATCGGACACGTAAAGATTTTATTGCCGATTCGATCCTTGCTCGAAATCCAACAACGGTTGGCATCTATCGTCTAGTGATGAAAAGTGGCTCAGACAATTACCGCGCCTCAGCAATTCAGGGCGTCATGAAACGACTGAAGGCGAAAGGTGTTGAAGTTATTATTTATGAACCGACCTTTCATGAAGATACCTTCTTTAAGTCAAAAGTGACTCAAGATCTGAATGAATTCAAGCAGTCCAGTGATGTGATTATTGCCAATCGCCTCTCCAGTGATTTGCTAGATGTACAAGATAAAGTTTATACACGAGATATTTTTGGAGGCGATGAATGAAAGTTCTAGTCACAGGTGCTGCGGGATTCATCGGCTTTAGTGTTGCACAGAAACTACTTCAACGTGGTGATGATGTGGTCGGTTTTGATAATTTTAATGATTATTATGATCCATCTCTCAAGGAAGCGCGTGCAAAGCAATTACAACTCTTGGCTGAAAACAAAGATACGGGCAACTTTAGCTTAATTCGTGAGAATCTTGCCAATAAAGCCATAGTGGATCAATGTTTTAAAGATCACACATTTGATCGCGTGATTCACTTAGCAGCACAGGCAGGTGTACGTTACTCACTTGAAAACCCGCATAGCTATGTGGAAAGCAACCTGATTGCCTTTACCAATATTTTAGAAGCCTGTCGTTATGCAGAAACACCGCATTTGACCTATGCCAGTACCAGTAGTGTGTATGGGGCTAATACCACCATGCCATTTAGCGAACAGCATGGCGTCGATCATCCACTGCAATTCTATGCCGCGACCAAACGCGCCAATGAGTTAATGGCACACAGCTACAGCCACTTATTTAAATTACCAACCACTGGCTTACGTTTTTTCACCGTGTATGGACCGTGGACACGTCCAGATATGGCCTTATTTAAATTCACCAAGAATATCTTTGAAGGCAAACCAATTCCTGTATTTAATCACGGCAATCACACCCGTGACTTCACCTATATCGATGATATTGTTGAAGGCATTATCCGTACCAGCGATAAAATTGCAACACCAGATGAGACATGGGACAGCAATCATCCAAATCCTGCAACCAGTAATGCCCCATTTAGAATCTTTAATATTGGCAACAACCGCACAGTGAAGCTGATTGAATATATTCAGGCTATTGAAAAAGCAGCGGGTAAAGAAGCGATTTTAGATTTACTTCCATTACAACCAGGTGATGTGCCTGATACCTTTGCCGATAGCTCTGCACTGGAAAATTATGTGGACTACAAGCCAGCTACATCAGTGGTCGATGGGGTAAAAAACTTTGTCGATTGGTATCGTCAATATCACAACATCCAAATCGATTAAAAATAAAAAATCAGGCATTTCGCCTGATTTTTTTATTGCGCCAAACACATCACTATCGTGCTTGGCATCATCAAGATTATTGCCAAGACTCTTTAATCCAGTCCGATGGCAATACATAGCGATACCACTTACCGCCACCACCACTGATCGCATCAGGTGGATTAATCTCGCCATGGAAAATAATAATTTTTGCGCCTTTCGGTTTTATTGGCGGCTGGAAATAAGCAAATGGCACTCGTCTTAAGCAGTGATATTTATAGCTTTTGCACCAGTCTTTATTCCAATAGCTCAACTTGCCTTCATTATGTACAAACCAAGACAAGTACTCTTGTTCATTACGGAATTTTTGACTGATCTCCTTAAAGTTTGCACGAAAATATGGCAGAATTTTAGGAAAAGCACCTAATTTAAAACGATATACCGAACTGTTCCCTGTGATCCGCCATGGACGTTTCCAATCGTGAATCACCAAGAATTCGCCTTCCGCTTGGAAAAAACAGTCAATATTATCAATGATGACCACATCCAGATCGAGAAACAGTGCGTTGCCTTTTAGACCATACAAATCTGGCTCAAACGTTGAAAGCTTATTCCAACCACGTTCAGGACTGCCTGCAGGTAAGTCTAATGATGGAATTGGGAAACATTGAATATTCGGGTCAATCCCTTCGGTACGATCTGTCAGACATACCATTTTAAAGGGCAAGGTCAGATGACGTTTGACCATGTTATACAAACGGTTTACGTACTCAGCACCATATTTGGTTCCCCACTTCATGCACAAAATCACATTGTCTTCATGAGTTGCCGAATTTTGTTGAATATCTACCATCTGATAACCTTAAATGCTTGAGATATGGAAGTTCGCGTTGTCATAAAAAATCCAAGAGCGTTCAATCATATGCACTGAATATATTCTCATCTTAGCATAGAGCTGATCATTTTTTTTAGTATTAATTCGTCAACGTATTCAGCTTATTTATTTTTCATCCCACTCAAATTACAACTAATTTACCCCGAATAAATCTCGGGTATAAATCTTTTCCATCACATCACTAAACATCGTCACCATTCGATTAACAATAATTAAATCGGATTTTGATTTAAATTTTTGCAAGCTCGCTTCCACAGGATGACCCAAATATTCTTTTACATCGAGGGTTGGTTCATAAATGATGATTTTAATCCCCTGATCAGCCAAACCCTGTAACACATCATGTACTGCCGACTCTCTGAAATTGTCTGAATCCGCTTTCATGGTCAGGCGATAAACACCAACACTCGAGACCTTACGACTCAGAATATCTTCAATAATGGCCTGCTTGCGGGTTTGATTAGAACGGATGATCGCTGAAATCAACTCTTGCGGTGTTTCATGATAATTGGCCAATAACTGTTTAGTATCTTTGGGCAGGCAATAGCCCCCATAACCAAAGGAAGGATTGTTGTAATGATCGCCTATACGCTGATCCAAGCCCACACCATTGATGATATCCAACGCACTCAGCTTATGCTTCATACAATAAGTATCTAACTCATTAAAGAACGCCACTCGCATGGCCAAATAAGTATTGGAAAAAAGTTTAATCGCTTCAGCTTCGGTCGAATCGACACATAACAGGACCGCATCTTTTGTGATGGTTGCCTTGAGATAGAGCTTGGCAATTTTTTCTGCGCGTTTGGATTTTTCACCCACAATAATCCGTGAGGGGTAGAGATTGTCTTGCAAAGCTTGCCCTTCACGCAAAAACTCAGGCGAAAAGATTAAATTTTTAAGACCGAATTTTTTCGAAGTCTCAGCAGTATAACCGACTGGAACCGTAGATTTGATCAGCATCAAGGCTTTGGGATTAATACTCTGAATATCCTCAATCACCGCTTCAATACTGCTGGTATCAAAATAATTGGTTTCAGGATTATAGTTGGTTGGGGTCGCAATAATAATGAGTTTGGCGTTCTGATAGGCCAACGCTTTATCGCAAGTCGCTTCAATATGTGATTCGGATAAATAGCTTTGAATACAAGTATCACTTATCGGTGACACTTTTTGGTTGATGCTCTTTACTCTATTTTTATCAATGTCCAAAATCATGACATCATGTTGTTTTGAAAATAACAAGGCATTTGATAAGCCGACATAACCTGCACCCACAACCGTAATTTTCATTCTTTCTCGATTTTTAATTGTACTTAGCCTCAAGCTAGTCCAGTTAAATGAAAGATTAATGATGCTTTAATTGCAATCTGTTGACAGTCAGGCAATAAAAAAGCGAAGCCTAAGCTTCGCCTTTGCAATGATTTCAACTTATTTAATATAAGTTAACCAGTGTGCATACTTGTCATTGCGACCTTGTACCGCATCAAAGAAGGTCTTTTGGATTACAGTCGTGATTGGACCACGTGAACCACAACCGATTTCACGGTCATCATATTCACGAATTGGCGTTACTTCCGCAGCAGTACCGGTAAAGAATGCTTCATCTGCAATGTAGAACTCATCACGTGTAATACGGCGCTCAACCACTTCATAACCAAGATCTTTGGCAATGGTAATTACCGTTTGACGCGTAATCCCTTCTAATGCACCACCCGCTAAATCTGGGGTATGCAATACGCCATCTTTAATCAAGAACACGTTCTCGCCCGCACCTTGGCAAACAAAGCCTTGTGGATCAAGTAACATGGCTTCGTCATAACCTGAACGCGCAACTTCCTGATGTGCCAAGATTGACACTGTATAGTTACCACACGCTTTTGCTTTACACATAGTCACGTTTGGATGATGGTGCGTGAATGAAGAAGTTTTGACACGAATACCGTGTGCCATTGCTTCTTCACCTAGATATGCGCCCCAACCCCATGCTGCAACTGCTGCATGAATGGTGTTATCCGTTGCTGCGATACCGAGTTTTTCAGAACCAATCCAAATCAATGGACGCAGATAGCAAGAGGCTAATTTATTTTCACGCACAACATCAATCTGTGCTTGTTCTAGTGTCGCTTGATCAAATGGAACATTCATTTGATAAATTTTTGCTGAATTTAATAAGCGCTTAGTATGATCTTGCAAACGGAAGATTGCTGTACCATTCGGTGTTTCGTAAGCTCTGACGCCTTCAAAGACACCCATGCTGTAGTGTAGTGTGTGAGTTAAGACGTGAATTTTTGCATCACGCCAATCAACTAACTTTCCATCTTGCCAAATAAAACCATCACGATCAGCCAAACTCATCGCACATACTCCATTTTCTTTTTACACAATTATTCACTTTCCAATGCTTGCGCAGTTGGATCAATTAATCTTTGCCATAACTTGCAAACGATCTCGCGGGTATCGTGCCAATCCGCAGCATTGACTTGCATAGATTGATTTGCAAGCGCTAAACGGTGGCTCTCAGCTCGTTCACGGAGATAAGCGTGTATTAATGCTGTGGCATCTTCACTGGATAAGCAGCCTGCTTTAGCAGCATCTTCTAGAATTCTTACATTGTCGGAAAAATGGGCGAGATCTGTATTCGTCCCACTCCATGCAAGCACAGCATACTGTGCCATAAATTCGATATCAACGATACCACCTGAGTCCTGTTTTAAATGAAAAATCCCATGTTTTTTTTGCTCAGAAGATGATCCCAAATGATCTTTCATCTTTTGGCGCATTTTCAGCACTTCTTCACGCACTTCATTTTCATCACGAACTTGAGTCAGAATTTGGCAACGAATCTGTTCAAATTGCTTGCATAATCCAATATCACCTGCAATCGAACGGGCACGCACCAAAGCTTGATGTTCCCACAACCATGCACTCTTTTGCTGATATTGCTCATAGGCTTTTAAACTGGTGACGAGCATCCCTGCTTCACCCGAAGGTCGAAGGCGTGTATCAATTTCATAAACGCGTCCATCCAGGGTTTGTGTGGTCATGAGTGACATAAATTTTTGTGCCACACGAATCGCGAATTCAGCTCCACTAATACCCTTGCGGCCATCCGTTTCACTTTGTTCTTCAAAGGCGTGAATAAAGACCAAGTCCAAATCTGAGCCATAACCCAACTCGATGCCACCCAATTTGCCATAGGCGATCACTGCGAAGCCTTTATTATCCAAACTACACCGCTGCCCATCATTACCTACAGGATAACCATGCCGTTCTGCAACAGCCTCATAAGCCAAACGCAGTGTCGCTTGCACACTCACCTCAGCAATATCAGTCAGTGCATCCGACACTTTCATCAACGGACTTTCTGCCAACACATCACTGGCAGCAACGGTAAGGACATTGCTCTTTTTAAATAAGCGTAGCACGCGCATCTGGTCTTCGACTTGATCAATCTCAATCCGCAGTAATTGCTGACGCAGTGAATCTTCAAGGTCTTTACGTTGTGGCAAGCCAAAATCCATCGACAGGAATTCATCTAAAAGCACTGGATATTGCGCCAACTCTTCACAAATCCACGGGCTGACAGTTGCCATCTTGACCAGCCGCTGCAATGCACCGCGACTTTCCATCAGCATCACCAGATAGACCGTACGGCGTAGTACAGATTCGATTAAAGGCATCAACCGCAACAGGGCCACTTGCGGTTGCTCCGACTGTAAAATCGCCTCAATCAAATGCGGCCAAAATTTCTTTAAGCGTTCTAATGCACTGGCGGGAATTTTGCGCAATGCTTGCCCATGCCAAAAATTTTGAATCAGGTTCTTGGCATCATCATCCAATACCGCATTCAGTTTTTGTTCAAGCTGGACAAAATCATCCACAGGTTCCGAAAACTCTTTTTCCTGAATCAACTGTTTAAACTGAACTTTGACCTTGTCACGCTTCTGATTCAGCACGGCTAAGAACGCAGGCCAATCGGCAAAACCAAGCGTATCCAACATCCGTTGTCGAAGTTCTGGTTCGGTTGGCAAGGACTGGGTTTGCTGATCATTCAAGGCCTGAATCGCGTGCTCAATCCGTCTCAGGAATAAATAAGCATCTTCCAGATCGATTACCGCTTGCTGATCTAATAATTCAGCTTCGCCCAAATGATGCAAATTTACCAAGCACTGACGATCTTGCAATTCACGCTTCGATCCGCCATAGATCAACTGGAACACCTGCACGATGAATTCGATTTCACGAATCCCACCTGCACCCAGTTTAATGTCATCTTCAATATTACGGCGCATGACCTCACGCTCGATCATGGCTTTCATTTCTCGCATGGCTGCGAAAGCGGAATAATCGACATAACGGCGGAATACGAACGGACGCGACATATCCAGTAATTCTGCACCCGCTTTGCCGCCCGTGATTACCCGTGCCTTAATCCATGCATAGCGTTCCCATTCACGCCCATGCTGACTTAAATATTTTTCTAGGCCACTATGACTAATCGCCAATGCCGAGCCATCGCCCCACGGACGTAAACGCATATCAACACGGAATACAAAACCATCGGCAGTAATGTGATCCAATAAGTAAATTAATTTCTGTCCCCACAGAATACAGAACTGCTGTACATCAATACATTTACGCCCATTGGTTTCGCCCTGTTCATCAAAGGCGAAAATCAAGTCAATATCGCTGGATAAATTCAGCTCTTGTGCACCCAACTTCCCCATGCCAATCACGATCAGGTCTTGTAATTGCCCAGAGTAACCAATCGGTTCCCCGTGTTTGGCTAATAAAGGAGGTAATGCAAAGGCTTTGGCTGCACAAATACTGGCATCGGCAAAATCAGACAGTTCACGCGTCAGCGTCACCACATTGGTCAGTTGATTGGCATCTTGCCAAATCCAGCGGAACATCAACTTGGCACGTAAGATACGCAAGGCTTTCATCCATGCCTGTTCGTCTGTGACTTCGGCTACAGCCAATTGGACTTTTTGATGGATGGTTTCAGTCGACAACGAGTCAACAAATTGAGCTTCGGAATAGTCTTGTTCTAATTCTGTTTTGTATAAATTTAAAACTTGTTCAGCATATTGGCTTGCAACTAAGGTTTTTTGTAGCTGTTGCGCATTCATATAAAAAGGCTCGACTGATGTCATGTCATCTTGGTTAGTTATATCAGTTACAAGCTTATCTTTAAAATCTCTTTAGACTAATTTCGCTTTAGTTTTTTGTTGATCGGTACATAAATCAACCTGTTCACGTTCAATCGGCAGCAATACAGTAAAGATCGTACCTTCGCCCTCATTGGAACTGACATTGATTTCACCCAAATTCATTTCCACAAAGCGTTTACATAAACTTAAACCCAAGCCTGCGCCCTTCTCTCCTGCCGTACCTTTATAGCTCATGGTAATGCGTGGCTGGAATAGGCCTTTGATTTGTTCTTGAGTCATGCCTAAACCTGTGTCTTTGACATAGATTTCGACATAGGTGCCTTTATGTTGTGCTTGGATATAGACCTTACCCGTACCATCGACATCAGTAAATTTCAGTGCATTGGACACCAGATTTTGAATCACCGAAGTGATCATATTCATATCGGCATAAACTTTTAGATTTTCATCCACTTCATTAATCAGTTGAATATTCTTCTTGATTGCCAAGGTTTTGAGAATATCGGTCACAATACTGGTGATTTGACGTAACTTGAAATTAATCGGGTGATAGACAAAGCGCCCGCCTTCTGCCATAGACCAATTCAGTAAACTTTCCAATAAGTTATAGGTCGATTGTGAAGTGTCGTAGAGATAGTCCGCAATATTTTGAATACTGGATTCGTCTAAGGTTTCACGCTCTTTGGCTAAGATTTCTGAGAAGCCTAATAGGCCATGAAATGGTGCACGTAAATCATGTGAAATAATGGAAAAGAATTTGGTTTTACTAAAATTTAGTGCGGATTCTTGTTCGTATAATTCTTTCAACTCGTCATGGTTAAACTTCAGTTCCAGTTGTTGCATGAAGTTGACACAATGTTCTTGGAGAAGTTGTTTTTGTAACTCGTTAAAACCTTGAGCAGCTTCATCAAATAGAATGATATAGCCCAGTGAGGTTTGGTCAGGATGTCTGAGATGCAGAGCAATCGCAGTTTGGATTTTCTTTTTCAATGGTGCAAGAAATGCTAACAGTGTTTGGTATTGCGGATGATCGCTATCGACCAGATCACCATTGACGAATAAGGTATTTAAACTTTTGGTAACTTTTGCAGAATCAATCGCTTTGAGTTTTTCAGGGCAACGGTGCCATAGATAAGGTTCTTGGTGAAATGACAGTAATGCCGTACTGGCTTGCATCAGTTTTCGGTTAAACTGTAAAAATTGCTCAAGCAGGTTCTGCTCTGAAGTTAGCCCCAAAGAAAGAGAGATTTTACAAGCGCTTAACTTTTCAGCTTGCTGTAGTTCTAATAATTGAATCGTCATTCCCGCCTCTCGAATATTATCGTTATACGGTTCTTTACGTTTTATAAAAAAAATGTGAAAACTATCACTTAGTATTAACAAACTTTAACAGAAAAGGCAATTGTTGATTCAATCAATTCGCAACAAAACGTGAAATTTCATTGAATTTTAACTTGAGTCTAATCCAACTCAATAATTTGAACTTCAGTATTACTGATATTTGGGATAACTCGACCATTTCAATCGAAACACTTATTGAACAGGCAGGATTGAAGCCCCAGTTGGCCAAACTTAAATGGATTGTTGAAAAAGCTGTTCACACATACTCGATGGGTGGCTTGACCATGCAGCTTGAAGCGTCAATTTAGTCTTCTTTCATAATGACCGTGTTAAGTATTGCGTCATTAGGAATTTCTAACCTTTGAATCGTGTCATTTCTTTCAAATTGCAAATAGGTGTTTTTCCCAATACCTTTAAAAAGTATTGTGACTTCAGATATAGGATAGTAATTTTCTTTTGAGGTTGCGGCTTTAGAGCCTACTATTATTTCTGCATACTCTTTCTTGACATAGATAATTGTTTTCTCTTTCCTCATACTAACTAAATTCATAGAAGAAGAAATCATTTTAAAGGGCACATTAAACTGATATGCACTATAAAAAAATGGGAAAAACACAACCACCAAAAGTGAAAACCTGACAGTATTTTGATTATCAATATTTTTAAAATTAATTCTATTTATTATACCTTTATAAAAAGAAGAATCATCTTCAACATCAACATGATCTTTAAGTCTGTAAAAAAAGTTATACTCCTTAGACAAAGTATAAATTACATTAAAAAAAAGGAAAGAAAAGAGACCAATTAGTACAGCCCAAATGATTCCAAATTTATCAAATTCAAAAAATATAAGGGGAATTAAAACTAATGGTGCGAGAAAAATATAAGTACTTTTTTTAACTTTAGGGGTGAGAAACCTATTTCTTCCTTTCTCTACACCTAACCATTTATTAAATTTAGAATCTAATAATTTTCTAAAATTTTTACTTAAAATCTTAACAAAAATAGAAGAAATAGCATTCCAAATCATCATTCCTATTACAATTTCAGACAAAATAAAAAACAGTAGTAAAAAGCCAAAAACCATTGCGATAAAAAAGAGGACAAAACCATCACCCAAAGATATTTCATTAGGTAAATATTGAATTTCTATAAGATAATAAATCAAACATGCTGCTCCTAAACCTATGCCAAATTTAAAAATAGGTAAAAAAATTTCAACTAAAAATTTTAAATCATTGAAAATTATTTTTTGAATTGGAGAAAGCATTTTAACCAACCTTCTTTTCTATTTTGATTAACATTATTTTACTGTCTCAATGTAATTATTAGTTATTTGATCTATCACTTGGATTATCTGCTAAGGCACTCGGCTTCACACTCTTAACCAACTCAGCACTCGCTTTAATCAACTCTGTTCCTGCTACAAGCTGATCTTGCATCAGATCGCCAATCTTGTCATTCTGAGTCTGATCAAGTTCTTTTCCGAAGTATTTCATAGTTAACTCTTTCACCAATTCATGTTTATCTTCTTCTTTCAAAGATCGTACATGTATGGGAAATGCTGATATTTCAACATGAGTCTGATATGCCTGTTCTTTTAATTTTTTTGCATGTGAAAGACGTCTCAAGAAAAGTGTCGCAAAGGTTACTGTTGCTGAAAGAATTAAAAATTTTATAGTAATAAATTTAATCCAAAAATTTTGATAGCTTTGATAATTAGCAACCGTTGGATTTGTAATATCAGTTAATTCAATCGTTGAATAATATGTAAAAAAAATTCCAAAAAAAATAGAAGTATAAAAAAATATATTATTAAAAACATACTCCTTATTATACTTATTATATAAACCTAAATATATTTTATCTGTTTCATGTTGTTCAATTGCCAAAATAGCTGCATCAACTTTATCCACTTTGTTTTTTATTTGGTTTAAAGCTTTATCAATTGCAGGCTCAATCAACTCTTCGAAACGTAAGCTTGTAGCTCGCATCATCTGCAAATCTTTTTTTATTTCTTGAATATTTCTTGCACTATTTACCATGTTAGATAATGTTTGATGAGCTTCCAACCCATCAAGATTCATTACATTATATCTAAATGAACCTGCCATAGACTCTAGATCGTTCATTACAGTTTCATAAAATATTTCATTTTCAAATAAAGAGCTGTAAGTATTAATAGTAAGCCTAAATTTAGGAATCACAGATTTATTAAACCTATTTAAAATTTCATATTCTTCATAATTTGCATCCGATGCATTTAACGAGTCTAAGTATTTAGAAATTAACGATTGCATCTCATCTAAAATTTCAAATATATTTTTTAAACGCTCATTTATCATAACTATTTATTGACCCAATCCATCAGCTCACAATGAGCCAACCCATTGTATCAAAAAGAACTAATCTTTCTATCTATAAGTAAAAAAACAACTAGAAATATTAAAGAATGCCTAAACCAAAAACACTTGCTTTTAAATATATGATTGTACTTTCTAAATCACAGTAAAACCTATGGCAGCCGTAAGAATATAGAAAGCATTTTCACAAAAGATGCGAAAATCCATCATGCACTTTTTTTGCGAAAAATCTTTTAGCTAAAAACAAGAATATTAATCATGATTTGCCTGAAGAATCAAAATACTTAATTAGTCATAGTTTTAAAAATATTTTTGCAACCTATTTATAATCTTTTCCCATTAAAAAACCCCAAGCCTTTAATACCAGCTTGGGGTCTTTGAATCTTGGTCCCGAGGGTCGGGATCACAGTAATGTAAATGATTCAATTAGTTAGATACATAAGTGTGGAAATAGTGTGCAGATCTCAGATAAATGAGCGAAATATCAGGAACATAGAAACAAAGGTTTAAGGGGGTTTTTATTCCCTTCTTCTCAAACTTTAGGTCATGAAAAATAGAGGTTACAAAAGTTACAGATATTTATTTATATAGTTAACTATATGATTATTATTAATAAATATATAAAATATAAAAGTTACATATAGGTTACTTTGAAGTTACATGTAACCTCTTTTCGAGGTTACAAGCTGTAACCCCTTATATATATGATTTATATAGATATTCTATCTTTTTGAAAAAATCCGTAACCTCATGTAACCTCTATGAGGTTACAAAATATTAATTTAATAATCATATACTTAACACTTGTAACTTCTATTAATTTTAAGTTGTAACCTCAAAATACCTATAGTTTTAAGGTTTAAAAAATCTTTTAATTTCCCTATTTTTTATTTAGTGCATTGGATTGCGTCAAAGCGCATCTAATATGAAATTAAAAAGGGCTCTAAACCTTATAAAACATAACGTTTGAACATAATTTCTCTGTGCATCAAAAATGAGACATTTAGGAACTGCGCAGGCGGGAGAGGAGACTGCGATTGCCCCCTCTGCCTGTTGGTTGATATCCAGTGCAATCACTATTGATCTGTTTAATATTCACAAGCAAAAAAAAATGCCAAGCTTTAAACTTGGCATCTTAAAAATTAAATAAATGTATATTTTTTAATGCTTTTTTGATAAAATACAGGTATCTATGGCTTTGATTCCGAAGAAATTAAGTCATATTCTTTAAATCGAATTACTTCTATTCCAAGTTGATCATTTATTTGTTTCATTAGATTTTGTAAGTAAACGATCTCATTGTAATAAAACACCCTAGCGGCTTTTTCAATGTCTCCAAATCCTCCAGCATTCTGAGGTACTACGCCCATCAACTGTGGTGGCATACGATGCCCAGCAAGCTGATCGTCTCGGCTTGCAATCTTGATATTATAAAACTCATCCTTTGCAGCAACTTCAGCCAGCGGTATAACATTTAGCCCCTTTTCTTTCCCTCCTGGTGTATAGACCAATAGATTTTTAAAATTGCCGGCACCTTTTGAATTCTTTAAAGAATCCTCCAAATCGTCTACATCCTTTTGAGTTTTCATGGCGTCTGTAATGTGAAGAATGAAACCTGCATGTGCGCCATTTTTATAATATCGACGACGGAATAAAGTCGCTGCCTCATTCAAAAGAATGGCATTGATACTGCTTAGATAATTCGGAACTCCATAAATTTCCTGATTGATATCAGGCTCAGAAATATGAATGATTTCGTGCGGATCAAATACATGTTGTTTTGCTTGGAAGCCATCCAATTGAAAGAATCTTTGCAGATCAATCCCTTTTCTCATATTGATTGCTGGACGTGAAGTCAGCTTCAGTACACCACGGAATCGATTATATTGAATATGAGCATAACAATTTGCAAAGGTAATCAGATTCAATGCCAAGGCATTAAAATCATGGCGGCTTAAAAGTGGATGCGGGATAAAGTCATTTGAAAGAATATTTCTTTTTATGACAATTGCACTGGTATGGTGGCTGGTACCGCGATAAAGCTTTGAAGTAGCAGCTATGTCATACGGTAATTCATACCATTCCTGCCATTGGGGGCAATAGCCATATTCAAAAAGAGTATGGCCATCAAGAACAGGCTCAGGATCTCCAAAACTTCGAAACGTAGTTTTAGTTTGTTCGTTCACGCGATTTATTGGTGCCGAATGATCAACCGACATTTGCTCCTTGTGCGGAAATAAACTTGTAATAACTCTGTCTAATATTTTCATGAATTAAATACTCTGATACGGCTTTGACGTGCGCCTTGATGTTCTGGATCTGGGACATGAATAATTGGTGCATTCTCTAGTCCGTTCATTACTGCCCAAGCTATGTCTCCGTGACCCGTTTCAGCACTTCGACTTGTGATCAGTGTTTTGTTTCCACCGCCTCCAGTGAGTGCTTTTTTGATCGATAAAAAGGACTTAGCCACTACTTGTAAACCTGCATCAAAATGCAGTCTGCGTTTCTGGAATAATTCTTTTACCCGTAGGCCCATACGGATTTTCAATTCTGGTGTGTAGTTCAAGCGCGTGAGTTGCGGGAAGAAAATCTCTACATGCTCAGCAACGGCCAAACCATTCCCAGTGTTATCAATACCGATAAAAGTAACGTTGTAACGTCCGCAAACTTTTTTGATGTACAAAGCTTGTTCACTGGCTTTCATACCCTGAAATTGTTTGATTTCTAGGATTCGATAGGGTTCCAGCGGTGTGCGTGGCGGTGCAATTATGGCAAGTGCTGCATTGTCTCCAGTGAACGAAGGATCGTAGCCGAGCCAAACTTCCCCTGCATAACGTGGATTTTGATTAGGAAAAAAGTCCTTCCAAACTTCCCAGGTGTCGACCATATTCGGGATGATGTCTTTAAGTGGAAAATAAGATCCTGAATCATCGATAAATTCACAATCGAATAAATTGGCAAATTCCTCGTCGCCATATTCTGCAAGGAGATCCTCACGATCAAATAGATCACACCCTTTTTCCTCGGCATCGCTCAATGTGACAATTTGTCTAGTTTTCCTATCAGCGCACTTAACTGGAGTTTTTAATGCAACCTTGCTGACATCGATCTCGATAGGTAGTTTTCGTTTGCTGTCTTTACCTGTCCAGAATGTAAATGCTTCATGCAAAATACTTGAAGGGGTAGACATATAAATTTGCTTATACATTTTTTGGGATGCCATTGCAGAAGCAACTTTTTTGAACTGTAAAAACTTACGAATCCAAAAAAACTCATCCATGATGACATCGCCATGTCGACCTTGTGCTGTCAGCGCATTTGTTCCCAAGTAGTAGACTGTTGCTTGTCCATTCGGTCCATTGATCACAATCGGATCTCCAGTCAGATCTAACCCAATGACATCAAGCACAAATGCTTTTATATATTCGACAAATTGGTAAGCCTGCGCTTTTGACGCAGACATGAAAATTTTATTCTTCCCTGTTTTTAATAAATCAATCAATGCCCATAAAGCAAAAATATAAGTCGCTCCGATCTGGCGAGATTTTAATAATATAAAAATACGAGACCAAGAAATTGCATCCATCCATTCCTCTTGATAAACGTACAAAAATTCCTTGAATGCTTCCTCAAGTTTTTCCAGATCCTCGAGCGTAATTTCATTTTTAAGTTTCCGCTTTTTAGGTCCTGCATTTCTGTTCTCAATGTTCGGATTGAGATCCGTTTGTTTACCTGACTCTAAATATTTATTGATCCTAGCCCATCGTTCGAACTCTTTTGAGATCCGTTCCATTTCCTTGTAATTGGCATTACTTTTATTTTCCATGAAAGTGAGTGACATATAACGGATTTTCAAGGCAATTGTGATGTCATCAAAAACATCCGATTTTGCCCACTGATCGCGCTGTTTCCAACTTTCTACAGTCGAACGATTTTCGCCAGTGTGATTGGCGATTTCAGAGACAGACATACCCATCGAGAAAAGAATTCTTCCCTGCTGTCTTGGGTTCATGAGTTCAAGGAACGTCGGCGTATTTGTATTCATGTGCCAATGTTGCGATAAGCACAAAAAATCTCTGAGTGATGTTTTCCTGATTAAGCGTTAATCAGGATAGGTCAGATTGCGCCCATACCTTTGGTCAAAGCAGACTGCAATCATCTTAAAAATGAATTGCGGATAATTTAATGGAACTACCAGGAGAAGGACGTGTAATCAAACGATTTCGTGTTGCCCGTGAGGGACAAACCGTCGATGGACGTGAATTAATGCGTCAAGAGATTCAAGAAATGGCAAGCACATACAACCCGGAGCATTATGCGGGTCGTATCAATATCGAACATTTCGGGGGTTGGTCGCCTGAACCACCATTCAATGCTTATGGCGATATTTTGAAAGCTGAAGCAGAAGAAGTAGACGGAAAGCTTCATTTATTCGCGACCATTTCAGCTTTACCCAATTTTGTGGAAATGAATAAAAAAGGGCAAAAAATTTACCCTTCAATTGAGTTTTACCGAAATTTTGCCGGGACAGGTAAAGCATATCTAGTCGGTTTAGGAATGACTGACACGCCGAACTCATTAGGCACTCAAGCCATCAAATTTTCTGCAAACCCTCATACGCTCAGAACCCAACATGATTCGGAGATTTATATCACCATGTCTGAAAAATCAAATGAAGGAAAAACTTTCCTAGAACAACTCAAAGAAATTTTGACCCCAACTCCAAAGCCACAAGAACAATTTGCAGTTAGCGAAGAATTGGCAGGCCAATTAACACAAGGCGTGGTCCAGTGTTTAACAGGCTTAAAAACCTTAACTCAGGAAATGAGTGGGCTTAAACAATCTTTAAGCAATCCAACTGCTATTGCTCCTACAACACAAACCCCAGCTGCAGTTGCTCCTACAACACAAACCCCTCCTGCAGCTGCTCCTGAACAGCAACAACAATCCGCACCAACTAACGGCCTTCCCCCTGAGTTGGCTACGACTTTGCAACAACTTTCCCAAGGCATGAGCGATTTAAAAAATCAGTTCAATGCTTTAAGTACAACCCCATTGAACCCACCACCAGCACAAGCAGGTGGCGCAGCAAACACTGTCGATTACTAAGGAATTAATTAAATATGTCTGTAGTTCTACAACCACAAGCACGTCAGCTATTTGAATCCTATAAAGCTGATATTGCTCGCGCCAATGGTGTCGAGAGTGTTCTTCATACATTTGCTGTAAATCCCGTACCACAGCAAAAAATCATCAAGGCATATCAGGAACAAGCCGATTTTTTAAAGTTAATCAATTATTTCCCTGTTGATAATGCTCGTGGTGAAAAAATTGCATTAAGTATCGGCTCAAGCATTGCTGGTAACACCAATACCAATGTCCAAGAACGTCAACCGACTCCAGTGGGAAATCTGGATCATCTGGATGAATATGATTGTACTCAGACAGATTATGACGTTGCTATGAAATGGGCATTGCTGAATGCATGGCGTCATCACCCAAATTTCAAGCAAATGCTTCAGGTACTCGTTATTCGTGCTGTTGCGTTGGATAAACTTTGTATTGGGTGGAATGGTTTATACCGCGCTCCGACTTCTGATCGCATCGCGAATCCATTATTACAGGATGTGAAACGCGGATGGTTGCAAAAAATTCGTGAGATTGCACCAGAGCAACACTATGCGGGAGAAGACGTCAATGTTGGTGGTAATGTCGTCAAAAAAACCCTGATCGGTGCAGCTAATGAATACAAAACAGTAGATGGCTTGGTGGAATACGCTGTCGAAGAATTTATTGCTGATCAGCATAAAGATAGTGGATTGATAGTCATTTGTGGCCGTGGAATTTTGAGCGATAAATATTTACCACTATTAAATAAAATTCAAGATCCAACCGAACAATTGGCTGCCCGTACCATTTATGCAAATAAGCAACTAGGCACTCTACCTGCTCTGCATGTTCCAAAATTTCCAGCTAAAACCATGCTGATCACAACTGCTGATAATCTGTCGATTTATATGCAGAACGGTACTTTTAACCGCTCTATCGAAGATCAACCCTCATGGAATCGTGCGGTGGATTATCAATCAGTGAACGAAGACTTTGTAGTTGAAGATTATACAAAGGCTGTTCTCATCGAAAACATTGAGGTCCAATAAACATGACCGTTAATTCTATGCGCCAGCATCGTGAAAAGATGCTGGCTGAACGGGCCATAAAAGCCCAACAAAGCCAAGATCCAAGAGTCAAACGCACTTTTGCGGTTGACTTGGCATCGGGCCCAGATCAAACAGTTCAAATTCCTACTGAGCTATTGAATCAGGGTAACCAGCCAAATATCGAACTACGCATGTTCAATCATTTGAATATTCTTAGTGGTATGAAATCGATTCAAGAGCGTATCGCGAAAAAAGCGGAATGGCTTCCAGAATATGTAGGTTTTATTGATGGCTGTCTGGCTGTTTCACCAGCTCCACAAAACACTACCCTCGTTCATTTGATGATCTGGGCGTGTGATGTCAACGATTTTGAACTTGCTGTCAAAATTGCTGAATATGTTGTGTTGAATGACATGGTTATGCCTGAAGGATATTCTCGTTCAACCGCTGAATTTATCACTGAACAATGTGCTGAAGTCTTTATTGATGATGAAGATCTAGCGATCGCCAATGCATCGCTTATGGAGCGAATTATTGGTCTCGGTGATGGTGAACCTATGGTCGATGAGGTCCGCGCAAAAATTTATCGTGCTTTAGGTGATGCATTGAGCCAAGCCCAACCAAATGAAGCTGTTTCAGCTTACAAGAATGCACTTCGATACAATCCGAAAGCTGGCTGTAAAAAAGATTTAGAACAGCTTGAAAAACGATTGCGTCAACTTGCAACCGGGTCGTCTCCCGACGCCACGGTCGGCTCGCAGGCAGTTACAGTGGCAGACTTAAATGCCGCTGCAACTGATCCTGCGTCCACCGACTCCAAAGCCAAGGAGTAAACCATGCTTTTAAACGCACCCGTTCGCGATGCTGAAGTCGAAAACCCTATTGCTGAATATCCAAGTATCAGCATCAAGGATCTGCTCGCGAACGTGCGTTTGGACCAATCCAAGGGCGAACTTTTACTTACTGAAAAAATCCTGTTGGCAATGGACACCATCAATGGCGATTTAAATGGCCTTGAGATCCAATCAAAGGAACAGATCCGCAAATATAAACGTGCTGTGAGCTATGAAGCCGCAGCACTGATATGTGAAGACAATCTGGATTTTGATACCACAACCGCAGGTCAAGTCAGGGGTGAAAACCAGCAAGTAAAAGCAGATGCCCATCGTCGGATTGTGCAGCATACGATTGCTGACTTAACGAATCGGCCACGTAATCGGGTCCGATTAATATGAGATCAGTCAATGCTATTCAGGGAGACACTTTGGAGTCGATAGCGTTCCGATACTTTGGATCTAAAGCGGTCGACATGCTCCCTGCTCTTATCGAAGCAAACTCGACAATCAATCAGCTTTTTTTGAATGAAAATCAAAAAATACAATTACCAGAATTAACCAAAGCTTCAGCTCCACAAACGCTCAAGCTTTGGGATTAAGGGGATGGTCATGAATGACCCTATTAGCATAAAAGGCCTACCATGGTTCATAAAAATCGTTGCCGCAATCATTGGGGCCGTCTTGGCTCTGACTCTTAGCGGTGATATTGACATCGATGGTCGATTAAAAATATCTAAAGGCTTACTACTTAAATTCACGTTCAGTGTGGCGATTAGTATCTTTGGTGGTGCAGCTTTTATCGAATACTTTGGTTTAACACATTATTCGCACCCAGCCCAAGGCATCGTAATGTTAACGTTTGCAGTCTTTGGCCTGTTAGTCGTGGGAATTGTATATCAATCCTTTAAGATGATGGATGGTAAAAAACCTAGCGAACTCATCAAAGAAATTAAAGACACTTTCACCGCGATTTTTAAATGAATGGTGGACTGAATGAGTTTAAAAATTTCCTTGGACCAAATTGAGCAACAGGCTAAAAACCTCGGTATTGAAACAGCCGCATTACGTGCTGTGATTGAAATCGAATGTAAAAGCTCAGGTTTTAACAAAGATGGCTCACCCGTTATTTTGTATGAACGCCACATCATGCGTCGCAGATTAATTCAAAATAAAAAGTCAAAAATCGCTGATGAAATGATGCGAAAACGCCCTGATCTTTGCTCAAAAACCTCGGGTGATTATGGTTTAGAGTCAGTACAACATTTAAAGCTTCAGGATGCCGTCAAATTTGACCGTGAAAGTGCTTTAGAGTCTTGTAGCTGGGGACTTGGTCAGGTCATGGGTTATCACTGGTATGCGCTTGGCTATGATTCAATCCAAGACTTTTTAAATGCGATGTACAAGAATGAAGCCCATCAATTGGATGCAATGTGCCGCTATATCAAAGTAAATAATTTAATTAATGCTTTGAAAAACAAGGATTGGAAATCATTCGCCCAGGGATACAACGGTCAAAACTACAAAGCCAATAATTACGACACAAAGTTGGCCAATGCTTTTCAACGTTTTGCGAGATAGTCATGCAAGCCCTAGTCCAACTTAAACCGTTTTTAATTGAACGTTTGCCTTTGATGTCAGCGGATAAATGCCATCCCTTGATTGTTAATGGCACTCAAAAAGATGGTTATATGGATTATACGGTCCGCATTTTAATCCTAGATTACCGGGGAGATCCTATCGAGGTTCTAATGTTGATTAGAACCTGGTTAGAGTCTAAAAATTTACATTTAGATTCAACGGGGAAAGATATCCAGTTATCTTTTAACTCTGAAATTATTGATTCTGATACTTTTGACTTAGAGATAGACTTCCCGCAGCGGGATAAAATTGTTTTTGATCAAGCTAGTTATCACATTTGTCCACCTATTGTTTGGTGCGAAAAACGTGGCGGTTTTTTCCCTGCAGGTGAATGATGGATGCGATTGAGGGCTTAAATCATTGGCTTGATCAAATTGGTTTATTACTTGAACCTGCCCAACGTCGTGAACTAATGCGTAAATTATCACAAGGATTACGCATTCGTTTTCGGGACAGAATTAAACAGCAGCGAGATCCAAACGGTAATCGATTCGTTCCAAGGAAACGGGAACAAATTGGAAAGATTAAACGTAACGCAGCCATGTTCCAAAAAATTGGCAGACAATTAAAAACTGAATATTCAGAAAATCATGCTGCCATCGGATTCGGTGGACATACTGGTTTTGTTGCCTCAGTACACCAGAAGGGGAAAACTATTAGGCCGAGTAAGAGTGCGAAGCCAACCCGCTACCCTATCCGTGAGTTAACGGGCTTCAGTAAAGATGATAAAGAATGGATTAAGTCACAAATTATAATCTTTCTAACTCATAAAACTTATCAGTAATAACAAGAGGAAAATTAAAATCATGTTCCAATAGAGTATCTAATTCATATTCTTTAATACCAATTCTTTTAAATTGCCAAGTTGGTTCATAATTTTCATATGGACTCATTACAGGAATAGCCTCGACAACACTTGTGAATAATTTATAGGATTCTAGAGATGGAGGGCTATTTATGTATTCTGAAAAGTTATCAATTAATTCTTTATTAGAATTGTAAAGTTTTAAATAGACTAGATGATCTTCTGAATCTAAAGAAATTAATGGACAAATATTTTTATAAAAGTAATTATTTAAGATAGTTGTATCGATGACAGGAACATCAAAGAAACTATAACCAACACCAATATAGTTACTCATAATAACAACTGGTTGGAATATATAATTCGAGTCTGCATCGTAATCCCATCCTAAAAAATCAAAAACTTTTTCAAGATTATTCTTTATAAATTCTATTTTTCTCTGAGACTGTTCACTTGCTTTTTTGATAATTTCCAAACAATGCCAATATGATGTTGCACTATCACTTACTACTACGCATTTTGCTTCCCCTAAAACAATTAAATTATCAACCATAAAAAGAAGATCTATTTCCTCTTTACTTTTCCCGACTGAAATAGTTTCTTTTTCAGCAAAGCTATAACTGTTAATAAATTTATTTGAATCTAAAGCTTGCTTTAAAGTTTTTTTCACATAATCTTCATAGCCATATCCTTTATCTTTTAATACTACGCCACATTCCATTAGCCATCCTTCAACACATCTTATACCGACAGGGTGAGTTAAAGCCTCTAAAATACAAATAAAATCATCATCCGAAACTCTTATTAAAGGTTTTCTCCATAAATCTTGTCTAGGTGCACCTTTAGTATTTTTACCCGTAAATGTCAAAAACTCCAACATTTCCAAAACTATTTTTTCATCTTTATTTAATACCGGTACTAAAACAGATACTAATGCCTTAATATTTAATATTGGACTAAAATCTATAAATTTTCTAAATTCTTCTTCCTTTACTTCATCATCATTCGGCACTAAAGTTAATAAATCAGAGCCCAACGAGCCTAATTGTATAAACAAATTTATTAAATCTGTAAGTGTAAAAGATTTTCCAGGTAGATCTTTAGGTAAAAAATCAATAATTTTGTCATTAAAACTTAACCACATTACTGAAATTAGATTTTTTTTACGTTCACTCAATTTTGAATATTTATTTACTTTTATTATATCTCCATCATACTCAACAATATCTTTATTCCTAAGCAAATACTCAATAGCATCATGCAACATTATTGTATCTTCAATTTGATTTTTTGTTTTTCTTGCATTTGATATTTGATACGGAATCATAATTTCTGGATTTGACTCTAGTAAAATTCTACCATTTGTTACTGTAAACTTTATTTGCTCGTATAGAATAGAGCTCCAATAATTTTCATAAGTATTATAAAGCTGAGATATATAAGCTTCAGAATTGATCAGTCTTGCTATCTGTGCATCAGAATACAAATCATTACTTGTACTTTCTGACTCTTCTAAGCGACTCAAAATATTATAAAATACACCGTCAACAGTCGCAGTAGAAATTTCCTCAAGAGATAGTGGATTTTCCATAGGGTTATTATTTAGTTTTTTACTAAACATACTTACATCTAAAAGAATTTTCTCTTCACCTATATTCATTTCTCGCACTTTGTCATTTAAAATCTTTAAGTTACGATTAGAAATTCCACAAAAAATTTTTAAAAAATCTTTATTTGACAATGAAATATCGTAATTTTTTATTTCTTCCAAATGACAACGCATAGCAGTGAATTGCAAATTAAACATCATACCGGCTAAGTAAAGTTCGTTGTCAAATTCGGTTATTTTTTCAGCTTCACTCCAGGCCTCCATTGAAAAAGATGGTTTTAATGGTGAAGCTATTTTTCCACGTCTTACTTTATCAGCAAATGAATCTTTTAAAAATTGCATTTCTTGCCCCATTTAAAAATTAAAACTACATACTATACTTATAATTTAGCAAATCAACTGATATAAATCTTTTATCAAATACCAATCACTCCAATATAATAAATAAAAAATCAAATTTAAACTTTACTCATTACAACTAACGTTTTACTGGAAAGATTTTAATTTTATTAACAGTTATTATTATAAATATTAAATTTAAAAATTTACTTAAGATAACATTCCAAATTAAGTTTTAATCAGGATCGACCAAATAGCAACCCCAATTCAAAAAGCCCATGATTCAATCATCATGGGCTTTTTAGTTTCAATATGAGCAATTTAATCAGGCAATTTCAAAACTTGGCAGGGATCGGCACGGTCATCGCCCTCGATCCATCTGTAGGGAAAATGCGCTTAAAAATTGACGAGAACGAAACCGACTGGATACCCATTCCCACCTTGGCCGCTGGTGTTGTCAAATTCTGGCGATGCCCTTCCATGGGTGAACAATTTTCTGTTATGGCCCAAGGCGGTGAACTGACAAGTGCCATTCCTCAAATCAGTTTATTTTCCGAAGAAAACCCACCCCCTACCACTAACCCTGACGAAGTGTATTTCGAGTTTGGCGAATACAGTTTTGTTGTAAATGTCTCAAGCGGTGAAGGTACTTTCAAGCTTTCCAAGTGCGTATTCGATTGTCCCGAAACAATTTTTAAGGGGAAAGTTCACTCAGATGAAGAAATTACTTCGGACGTAGATGTGATTGCTGCAAAACGCAGCCTTGTGAAACACCCTCATGGTTTCGTCCGCAGTGGAACGGACGAGTCTGGTCCTGCACTTCCTACGGGAGAATAACAAATGAAAGGCATGTCCAGATTGACTGGTTTAAGCATTACTGATGACGAGGATCAAGACTTCGCTCATTTGAAGCAATCCATACACGATATTTTAAGTACTTTAATTGGTACCCGTTTAGGCCGTCGGAATTATGGCTCATTAGTTCCCCATTACATCGATCAGCCCTGCAATGAAATAACTCAAGTATTGCTGATGTCGACCGCTGCGACTTCACTCATCCGTTTTGAGCCTCGAATCAAAATCAGTCAGATCCGAGTGAATCAATCAGCAAATACACCAGGTAAATGGGATTTCTTTATTTTAGGCAAACGCATCCTGCCCACTGGTGAAAAACCTTTTAGTGAAAATTTTAATATTGGAGCCGCTGCATGAGTTCAACACGCATAGATTTATCAGCCCTGCCGTTCCCAAATGTATTAGAGGTTTTGGACTTTGAAGCCGAATTGCTGGCTTGTAAAAATGAACTGATTGCCCGTGATCCAGATCTTGCACCGGCTTTGGAATTTGAAAGTGAACCCATGGTCAAGGTTTTACAAACCTTTGCATATCGGTTGCTTTTAAAAACGGGTGGAATCAATGAAAAAGCAAAAGCACTCATGCTTGCATATGCCAAAGGTTCGGATCTCGACCACCTTGCTGCAAATCGTGGTGTGTATCGAAAAACAATCATTGAGGGTAATCCAACGGCAACCCCTCCTATTGATCCTGTCATGGAACTGGATGAGGACTTGCGCAGACGTACACAACTCCAACCCGAGTCCATGTCTGCGGGTTCCGAAGGATGCTATCAATTTTGGGGTTTATCAGCTCATGGCCATGTCAAAGATATTTCTGTTTTGAGTCCCGCTGCGGGCGAAGTCGAAATATGGGTTCAAAGCCATATCGATGAGGTTGCACCACAAACCTTACTTGATGCAGTAGATCAAACACTAACACCGGGTAAACGTCGCCCTTTCACTGATCTGGTATTTTTTAAAGCATCTACACCCCACGAATGGGTATTAAATGCAAATTTGATTCTATTCCCGGGTCCTGATGCTGAAGTCGTGCTTAAAGCTGCCCAAGATGCAGTAAATGAATATAACGCAATGGTTAGCACTCAAGGCTATGACGTTACTCGCAGCGCATTATTTAAAGCATTACACCAGGGCGGTGTTCAGAATGTAATTTTGACAGATCCTCAAATCGATATCGTCATTCCAAAAAGTAGATATGCCAAGAATGTGGGGATCAAT
Organism: Acinetobacter sp. ANC 3929; assembly: GCF_000369405.1. Classification (GTDB taxonomy): domain Bacteria; phylum Pseudomonadota; class Gammaproteobacteria; order Pseudomonadales; family Moraxellaceae; genus Acinetobacter. The sequence continues at coordinate 74,034 of NZ_KB849999.1, read as the reverse complement.
ATCACGATTACGGAGTTCCGCGATGTATAGCCTACTCCCGCCGAACGCCACAAAGCTTGAAAAGAATTTCGAGCAGCTTGGCCAACGAATCAGTGATTTACCAGTTCCATTTGTAGAACTGCATCGAGTCGATCAGTGTCCAGTGCCATTACTGGCATGGCTCGCTTGGGATCATCGAGTCGAGTACTGGAGATCCGAGTGGACCGAAGCAGAGAAACGTCAGGCCATCGCTGAAAGTAAGGAATTCAATGCCCAACGTGGGACCCAATCTTCGATAGAAAACCTACTCAGTAAATTCGTGGCCAACTTTCAATTAAAAGCATGGCATGAGTTCACGCCTCGACAGCCGCCTTTTACTTTCGTGGTGATCATCAATGAAATGATTATTTCAATCGAGCAATTATTGCAGATCCAGACAGCAGTCGAAGCAACCAAGTCCGCCCGTGATCATTTCTCAATAGCGGCCAAAGTATTGAGTAGCGGCCAAGACAAAACAACTGGAGCCTGTCACACAGGCGAAACCGTTTATTTAAGTACGATTTAGGATTTATACATGCCCGCTAGATATTATCTCACCTTGACCGACTATGGCGCAGCACAGGTTGCACAAGCGCACAATACTACTTCGATTCTACTTTCTGAATTGGTACTCGGTGATGCCTATGGCGTACCTTATGATCCAGTCGAAAAAAAAGAACGTGTGGCTTTAGTCAATCAAAAAGCTACTGTTCCAGTTCAATCTGTTTCGATCAATGGACCAGTAACCACAGTTATTGCAACTGTTCCCGCAAATATTGGCGGTTTCAACCTGCATGAAATCGGGCTCAAAGATGACACAGGGCAGCTTGTTTATATTGGTAATTATCATGGGGCGTACAAACCCGTTATTGCAGAAGGTGCAGGCGGTGATTTAACCCTTGTGATCGATATCACTTCAGTATCAGGCAAAGAAGCTTTGATCGAGATAGATCCAACTGTCGTTATTGCAAATAAAAAATGGGTATTAGATAACTTAGTACGCATTCCAGTTTTTGAACAGGCCATAAACGATCTTCAGCAACAACAAAATATAGAGCGTGATTCACGAATCTATAGTGACAACCTACTCAATGACAAAATTGATCAAGCAAATCAAGTCCGTTTTGATGTTGATAAACTACTTTCAGATCGTATTTTTGAACTTGAAAATGCGCCTGTTCATATTCCAGTCGGTGTGAATCAACTTAGATATGACGTTGGTGGCATTCGCACTGGGGGAACCGTATATACGAATCCAACGAACCGAATTATTGAAATTCAGATTGCTGCGAGAATTTATCATACGCAAGGACCGGCAAAACTTCTTGTAAATGGTGAAGTCGAAGCAATGACTTTCTGTGATGTGGGTAATGGTGGATACATCGTAACGATGCTAATAGTCAGGGTTCCACCCTTTGGGACGTATGAATTAATTGGTGATAATGGCTTTATGTATTGGGGCGAAATTAGATGATGAATTACTTTAAAAACAATGTCACAGGTAAAGTTCATGCTTTTCCTAAAGATGGCTCGCAAAACAGTTTTATTACGAAAGATATGAAGAAGATGACCAAATCTGAAGTTGATCGTCACTTTATAGATACTCATAAAAACAGAATGCCGCCACTTAATCGTCGCCAATTCATGCTGACCCTTGTTGAATATGATCTCGATGATGCGCTCAAAATAGCAATTGCAGCAATTGAAGATCCAAAGCAGCGCAAACTATTAGAAATCGAGTTCAACGAGAGCCAAATTTTTGATCGCTCCAGCGAATCATTTTTGAAGATGGCCAACCTTCTCCAGCTTGATGAAACTCGTATAAATGAACTTTGGGATTATGGGGTAAAACTATGAGGAAAAATGAATATCTTATTAAGATAGGCAACCCCTTTTGCCTACTTTTCATCGTTCGTGATCTTATGACCAGGGCGGTTATTGAAGTTACCCCTGAAATGGAATTTTCTTCAACGATCGTGAATGGCCATGGGGAAGTAATTGCGAATTGTGAAATCGAAATCTGTGATCAAGTGACAGCGAAAGGTGGAGTATTAATTAAAGTTGATCAGACAATTACTTCTACATGGAAAGCCGGTACCGCGACTGGTGATGTACTGCTAAAAATTGGCGACCAGAAACGCAACTCTGGTAATTATTCATTTACCATTGATAAGAGTATTACCAAATGATCGACATCGTTTTGGAAATGCATTGGTCGAATTCTCCCATTCCTATCGATCAACTTTATGATCAACCTGAATTCATTTTCGATGTGCCCATAGGTCTATTCACAGCTTTAGTACCCCAAGTCACATCGGTACAAGGTAAAACCGGAGCAATTCAATTATCCGCTGATGATGTACAAGCCGATCCCATCGGAGCAGCTGAACAAGTCAAACAAGAATTGCTGCTTTCAATCGAATCTCTTTCGAGTGCAAAACTTGACAAGGTTGATTATGAGCAACATTTCCGTGGTGTTCATGACAGCTATGCAGATCTAATAGCCAATATTCCTATTGGTAAAGATGGCGATTACGCCCACATCAAAGAGTCGCAAAACTTTGGACGCTTATCTGCTATCTGGAGTGGAACTGCAGGAGTATGGAATATTTCTGGTATTAACATTGGTTCAAATACCGATGAAGTTCCAGAAGGAAATTTAAATTTATATTTTAAGGCTCAAAGGGTCTTAGACGTTGTATTGAATGGATTCGACGCATCTATTTCAACTGCAGTTACCGCAGCTGATAAAATAGGGGTTGCTGTTGGTAAACTACAAGGACAGATCACAAAATTTATTACAGATTTCCCAATCAATGTCAGAAATACACTTCTGCAAAATCTTGTTTTTACAGATTCTTCAAAAATAAAAAATGGCGATTCGATAGAGAAATCTTTAGGAAAATTACAGGCACAGTTTGACGTGTCTCCTTCAAGTGTCACTTGGTTTAACGCCAAAACAATTGGATCTATTCATCGCGATATTGATAAGGAATGGACGCAAATCGAGTTTGCAAAAATCAACGGTATGTTATGGATTCGAGGACATATAAATGGTTCTATCTCGCCTGCCGTACCATGGGTAACGCTTGCAAACCCAAACTGGTACTTAATTGCACCACTGACACCGACTTCGGGTAATTCGATACCATTTTCGTTTTTGGGTGTACAGCAATCAACAGGTGGTCCACTCATTCACCATCAATTTTATGGTGCGCAATCTATATTTTATGGATTATCAATTACTATCGCTTCGTCCTTTTCGGACAAATATGTGTTTATCAACCCAACATGCCTTGGCGAACTTGTTGTTAAATAATTTCCCGATTAGTTTTTAATCAGGATTCAATCATTCGCATACTCAAACTTCAAACCTCAGAATCTCCAAAAGCCACCCTATCTTTTGGAGATTTTTTAAATGGCAAACCAACACCACGGCATTTCTGGACGTGAGGTCCAATCTGGCATCATTCCGATGCAAGATGCTGCAACCAACACCATTGGAATGATCTGTTTTGCAGAGGATGCAGATCCTATCGTTTTCCCAGAAAATGTCCCTGTTCGAGTTTCATCAATCAATCGTGTATTACCTGCAGCAGGTCTAACAGGCAATTTACGCAAAAACCTTGAGATCATTTCTAAAATCACCAACCCCACTCTTATCGTGATCCGAATCCCTTCCCCGTTTGGTGAGGTTTTCGATGTAAATAATGTGACTGGTGGCGTTAACGAATTCGGTCAACGAACGGGCATTGAAGCCTTCTTGACTGCAAAATCAATCCTCGGGATTAGTCCCAAAATTATTATTGCGCCTGATGTAGAAACGCCGGACGTAGTCGAGGCCCTTGCTGCTGTATGTAAAAAATTACGTGCTTATTGCTACGCTAACCCTCGCGATGCTACTGGTGGAATTCTTGCAACAGCTGAAGAAGTTGTTTTATATCGCGATCAGCTTGCCCATCGTGAGATTGAACTGATCTGGCCTGAATGGACCTCAGGGAGTGTTTTTTTGGGGGAGATCCAACCCCCTCAACACTAAGTTGTGAGGGGGCGACAAAATCCTTTAAGTGGGTAATGGCAATCCGAGAAGGGACCACACCGCCTGCTGACCTCACCTTATTCGTAGATGGTGTAAATCAAAATGATAAACCACCTTTAACTTGGTTAAGTGAGCAAGTTTTAGAAGAAAATTTCCCATTCCCTGTCCCTGCAGGATTCCAAGTCGGTCAGGGTGTCATGCAGTGGACAAACAACGATGAACTTAATCACCGTATTGAACTCGTCAGCAATAACTCAGATATCATTCTCCTTGCATACGATAACCCCACGGTTACTGAGCTGGACAATACCCCTATGCATATAGGTGTATGTTTATCAGCGGCCAGTCAAAATGGTAGTGAACAAGCCACCTCAACAATTCGGCTTTATGACCAGCATTTTTTGCGTGGGAATGTACAAGTTGAAATCGGCTCTATATCTGCTTTATATGAGTGGTCTCCAGGTAATGACTGGGCATTCCTTGAATGGTTTAATGTCAATTTCTTTAATTACGCGCAAATTACGGATGCTATTTCGGACGATGCGAATTACGCTTTCACTTTTGAAACAAAAGCCTCAAGTAACATTTTGGTAAAAATGACCACAATGACAACAGGGACATTAATCAATCAGGATGTCGAGATTGAAAATGGTAATAAAAGTTTCAGCCAAATTGGTAAAGTCGCCACTTTCTGGTTGACCCCCAAAATTAATCAGATTTCACAGTTAAATACGACTTTTGATGAAGTGAATGGGGATGTTGTTATTACTGGATCAACATTTCACCCAAATCGAGAAATAAGTCTACATCTGTTAATGGTGGACTTTGTTTACGATGGGGTAATAATTAATACAGATAATAATGGAAACTTTAATTTCAGAGTTCAGACCTTTAAAAGAGTTGGTGTCTATACAGTTCAAGCAGTCGACAGCCTTACAAATGAACGGAAGGAAGTCCTGATCGACGTTAAATCATCATCTGATCATCTTGTTCCCCCTGAATTGACTGTGACTGGTCCAAAAACTTTTAACGCCAATGCAAGAGGCGGCAACTATGTTAAACAGGACATTTATTACAGTATTGGTTTGCCATTTAATACTTTAGATGTTTTTGAAGTTGCTCAATTCAAAGCAACGTTAGACGGCTTTTCTAGTGGCGACTTTTCTATTGAGGCAAATTCTGGCCAGAGGATTTATATCGCTTCTATCAAGGTATTTTCCCAGTGGAGTGACCCAAATTTAATCGACATAATTGAATACGTCGTCCCTTAATTTACTGCTAAAAAAACCAACAAAACCCGATTAGCTTTTAATCAGGATTGCACAAATAGCGAAGCCTGACCATTCACCGCATGATTGACCCATCAACCAATGAAATGGGAAATTTCATGCCTCAAACCAACTTATCCGAACTGTATGGACATGGCAGTTTCACTGCTGTCGTCGCAGCTGCAGCTTTGCGAGCCGAAACCGACAAAAAGGTCGGCTGGCATAAATCACTGTCAAATATTCCAGTGACTGGTCCAACAGGAATCAGCCAACCAATGACATGGGATCTTGAAGATCCAGACACAGACGTCGGTTACTTAAATCAGCACGACATTACCAGCATGATCCAGCATCAAGGTTTTCGTTTTTGGGGAAACCGCAATTGTTCTGATGATCCTCGCTTCAGTTTTGAAGTGGCCACACGTACCGCACAATTTATTTTAGACACCATCATTAATGGCTGTTTTCCATTCGTGGACCAACCACTGACCCCATATCTTGCCAAAGACATCATCGATTCGATCAACGCTGAGCTACAGGAACACGTTACAGCACGTCATTTGCTTGGTGCCTCAGTTTGGTATGACGCAGCCGAAAACTCGATCCAGAACTTACAACAAGGGCAACTCTGGGTCGACTACGACTATACCCCTGTCCCAACCCTTGAAAACCTAGGCGTAAACCAACGCATTACTGATCGCTATTTAGTAGATTTCAGCAAGTTGCTTGGTGGCGGTTCTACAACGGAATAAGGAGTTCCAAATGCTTCCACGTACACTTAAAAACTTTAATGTTTTTGTTGATACCCATTCATGGGCTGGCGTAGCCGAAACTTTCAATATTCCAAAAATTACCAAGAAAACGGAAGACTATCGCGGTGCCGGCATGATTGGTGATATTGCTCTGGCCATGGGATATGAAAAGCTTGAAGGTGAAGTCACTTATGCAGGTTTTGACGTTAAACAATATCGCCAACTAGGTGTTTGCGGTACTTCAGATCTACCCGTTCGCTATGTCGGTATTTATGAACGCCAGGATAACTGCACCACACAAAATGTCGAAATTTATATGCGTGGCCAAGCCCTAGAACTAGATCCTGGATCAAGTAAAAACGGTGAGCGTACAGAAATCACTATGACTTATAACTACACCTATTTACGCATTGAGGTGGATGGATTAGTCCAAGTTGAACTTGATCTGGTGAATGGCATTGAACGTTTTGGCGACACCGACGTCGCCCAGGCAATTCGAGAGTTACTCGGTTTATAAACCGGGTTTCCCCCCCCCTTCCCCCCCTAAAAATTCATAACAGGAAATTTTCATGACTTCAGCAAAGCAAGAGCAAAACGCAGAAACCATCATCGATCCAAACGTCCGTATTGTTGACTTAGAGACTCCGATCATTCGCGGATCTGAATCCATTACACAGATTACTTTACGTAAACCAAACGTCGGAACCCTTCGCAATTTAAGTCTGCAAGACGTGCTGAAGTGGCAAATCGAAGCTACCAATACACTGCTTACACGTATCACTACGCCAACACTTAGCTTGAATGATTTAAATGCAATGGATGTAGGTGATTACACAGGTTTAGCAGTGGAATTAACCAGTTTTTTGGTGACTGCAAAGGCGAAATCCCAAGCAGTGTAGATGAAGTCATTGCAAATCTAGCGGTGATTTTCCACTGGACACCTAAAGATTGTGAGGAATTTGAAATCGATGAGCTGATGCAATGGAACGAACGTGCAAGGGCTCGAAGTGAAGTAGAAAAGTAAAAAATAGGTAATGGCGAATGAGCAATTTAACTTTAAGTGCAATTTTAACGATCATTGATGAAGCATCAAAGCCGCTTAAAGCGATCCAGAACTATAGTGAATCAAGCTCAGACTCCATTACCGATTTAAATCAAAGTATCAAACAGCTCAACCAGACATTAAACGGATCGGATGGCCAGCGTTATAACCAATCATTAAAACAAACAGAGAAAAATACCAACGCTGCCCGTTCTGCTACTCGTGTTCTCGTCACCGAGTACGGCCATGTTGATAGAGCATTATCGAACCTGCTCCATAAAACAGACCAATGGAATACCAAACTGGCTCAAAGTCGCCAAAACATGCGCCAGGAATTCAAAAGTATTGCGATTGGGGGAGCTGTAGCAGGCGCAGGTATTTACCAATTTTTTAAACCAGCCATCGACTTTGAAAAACAAGTCAGTGGGGTTCAAGCCGTTCTAGATTTAGATAAAGCCAGCGCAGCAATGAAGCAGCTCGAAGCTGATGCCCGTAAGTGGGGAGCTGCATCATCATTCAGTCCAACTGAAGCAGCACAAGCACAATTTGCCTTGGGTTCTGGTGGTTTCAATGTGGATCAGATTCGCCAGGCGTTAGGTGGAACCCTTCAATTAGCTGAAGCAGGCAAAGTAGAACTCGAACAAGCTGCACAAATTGCGGTTGGTACCTTAAATGGTTTCGGTTTAGCAGCCAAAGAAATCAACCGAGTAAATGACGTATTTGTACAAGCAACCAATGCCACGGCCACCAGTGTGGGGGGCTTAGGTGAAACAATGAAATATGTTGCACCCGTGGCCAAGCAGTACGGGGCATCCATCGAACAAGTCACAGCTATGACGGGTTTACTTGGTAATAACAACATTCTCGATACCCAAGCAGGTACAGCCTTACGTGGCATTATGCTTCGCCTAGCTGCACCACCTAAAGCAGCTCAAAAAGCCTTAGATGATTTAGGTGTCAAAACTGCGGACGCAAAAGGTAACTTGCGAGATCTATCCGATGTTATGAATGATCTTCGGATAACCACCAGTAAAATGGGATCAGAAGAACGCCTGGCATTGCTGTCCGATATTTCTGGTACCGAAGCAGCTTCAGCAATGGCTGTGCTTGTAGATCAGACGGGTGTCGTTGACGAGAAAACAGGGAAAGTTGTCAATAAGATCAAGCAGCTCACCGATGAACTAGAAAACTCAAAAGGTGCAGCAGCTCAAGCAGCGGCAATTTTAAAAGACAACCTCGCTGGTGATATCGAAAATATGGGGGGTGAATGGCAGGATCTCAGCATCGCTATTCAAAAAGTTCTTGGGAATGATCTTCGCGCCTTTATCCAACAGGTCTCTGAAATTATCGGACGGATAAAAGCATGGGTCGAAGCCAATCCCGAACTGGTGAGAACACTAGCCAATATTGCAATCAAGCTGCTCATGCTAAAGGTCGGTTTACTTGGTGCAAAATACACTGCAAATCTGTTCTTGGGTAGCATTGTCAGCATCATCGCAGGCATTACCAAGTTCGCGATTGTCATGTGGATAGCCCACAAGATCGCCAACAAGTTTGGCATAGGTCTACCGAGTCGATTTACTGTTATTACTAAAACGCTCCAGTTACTCAGCCGTGCATTTACTTTCTTGGCACGTCAGGCTATCCCTCTAGTAATTACAGGCTTGCGAGCATTGGCCATAGCTGCAATGACCAACCCTCTTACATGGATCATCACGGGGATTATGGCGGTTGCCTTTGTAATCTATCGCTATTGGGGTCCTATAAAGGCGTTTTTCCAAGGTTTCTGGTCAGGGCTTATGATTGGCCTAGCTCCGTTTAAAGATTCAATCAGGAGCATGTTTACTGCCTTACAAACCGTTCTCGCCCCCCTAAAACCACTATGGGAAGGTTTAGTTGCTATCTGGACTATTTTTAAAGGTGTAATTGCTGAAGCCCTTGGACCATTTCAGGCAACTAACCAGGAACTAGCCAACGCCACATCTTATGGCTCATCACTTGGCCAAATATTCGGGAGTGTTATTGGGGTCATCGGAGAAATGATTTTAATCTTTGTAAAACTCGCCATGACCATCTTGGTCAATGTCGGCACAGCGATCGGAGAATTTTTCGGGTGGTTATCTCTTATTCCAGAACGAGCAAGCGCAGCATTCAATGCATTAAAAACTTATGTCAAAGAAGCAGGCACAGCATTTATAAACTTTTTGTTGACACCTTTAAGGCTGGTAATCGATGCGGTGAATATTTTGATCAGTGGACTAAATAAAATCCCGAGTATCAATATTCCAAAAATCCCGCAGGTGCCAACCTTTGCAGCTCCAACGGTCACAACTCCCACTAAAACAGTAACACCAACCAAAGCGATCCCATTCCCGAGCCGAACAGCTCCAACAACAAATCATTTTATGGGCGCACAAATCAGCATCACAGGTGTAAGTGATCCAAACCAAGTTGCGATGTTAGTTGATCAGAAACTTCGACAGCATCAAAGCGCGATCTCAGCTCAACAGCAACGTACCTACAACGACAGGGATTAAACATGCTTATGTGTTTGGGGCAGTTCCCCTTTACTACTGATACGCTCACATTTAACGAGATCCAACGCCAACGCTCTTGGCAATATGCTGACAACGTAGTCGCAAAAGGACGCAAGAAACGCCAATTCATAGGCTCAGGCGATGACATCATCACACTGCCTGGTCTCATCTATCAGGAGCATGGTTTTGGTAATCGTTTTGCGCTCGATGACTTAGCGCAGATGGCAGATACAGGGCAAGGTTTTGTCTTGGTTGATGGCAGCGGTTATTTATACGGTGTCTATACCATCGACAACATCGATGAAACTAAGCAAGTCTTGTTCTTCAATGGCGTACCGAGAAAGATTGATTTCACCATCAAACTCACTCGGATTGATGATGATCGCATTGAACAACAGACTGAAGCGGAGTCATAAACATGATCAAGACTCCCATTTGCGTTTTAAAAGCCGATAATCAGCCCCTAAATGAAAAAATAATTCAGCGGATTATCAGTGTTCAAGTTATCGATAATCGCGCCAATGAAGCCGATCAACTCGACATTGTGCTCGATGACAGCGATGGCGTTTTAGAGTTACCAAGACGAGGTGTAAAGATAAATTGTCAGCTTGGTTTCGAGGGTGAAGGCTTACACGATAAGGGCGATTTTATTGTCGATGAAACCGAATGGTCAGGCACACCCGATACCATTACCATCAAGGCTTCCAGTGCAAACTTTAAAAGTAAGATCAAAGAGGCCAAGTCAAAATCTTATCATCGTAAAAACTTCGGTGAAATTGCTGCAGAGATTGCCAAAAATCATGAATTAACATTGGTAATGACTGATGACTTAAAACAAATTAACCTCAATCACATTGATCAAACCAATGAATCTGACCTCAATCTACTGGTACGGATCTCCAAGCAAAATGGCGCAGAATTGGCGGTTAAGAAAGATCGTTTATTGATTTTTAAAGCAGGCTCAGCCAAAACCGCTTCAGATAAAGATCTCCCCTCTCTGACACTAACACGTAATGATGGCGATCAATTCAGATATGTTGAACAAGATCGTGACTCAGACTACACAGGCGTATCAGCCAGTTATCATGACCAGGGAAAAGCAACTCGTAAACGAGCAACGTCGGGCAATCCTGAAACTCGCGGTGGTGGCAATGACCCAAGCACCAAAACTAAAGTTTTAAAGGGAACCTTTGCATCCAAAGAGGAAGCACAGCGAGCTGCAGACGCAAAAATGGCAGAGATCAAAAGGCAAATGGCAAAGTTTAGTATTAGCACTGCTTTCGGCGTTCCCTCAATTTCGACTGAAACACCGATGAATCTTGATGGCTTTAAACCACAGGTGGATAAGCTAAAATGGATCGTTGAAAAAGCCACTCATCGTTATTCAACAAGTGGCTTGACTCTGCAGCTTGAGCTTGAAGCAAATATTTAATGATTAATTCTAATCATCCCTTCAGCAGTAAAATAATTCGGTGTCAGATTGGATCGCTGCATAGACCAATCACCGCCTAAGCCTTCAGATAGATGGTCGTTTTTATTGAACAAAAAAAATCCACTGCATGGATACAGTGGAAAAATTAAAATGTATTTTTGACAAAAAATATTTATTGTTACTTAATAAATGGCGGATTTAAAAATTTGGAAACTAAATCAAAGAAAATTAATTTCCAACTCTAAATGAGACATATTTAGATAAATTTTCAAAATCGTACTTAAACCCATCTTGTAAAGGACTTAAGGTACTGTCTAAAGATATTTTTTGGGCATGATATAGTGGTTGCATTTGTGATTTTAATTTATTCCAATCAGTATTTAAATCTATTTTTCCAAGATACCATTTACTACCTATATCCTTGATTTTATTAAAATTTTCCTCAATTAAATCATCTATTTGCTTTTGATTACATTTAGATAAATAATATTTAACAATTGCAAAATCTATTATAGAGTATTTAATTTCAATTAAATAATTATTAAGCGATATATCAAAATTCCAATCAGACCACAATTCAAAAGCAATTTCCCAACATCTATTTATTAACAATTTATCTTGGCAATTAACTTCAAATGTCTCAAGACAATTTTTCACGTAAACTCTAGCCTTATCTTCACACCCCAAAGTATAAAGGGATAAAGATTTATAATAGTTAACAATCACATCTTCACTTTCTAAACGTGCAAGTGTATTTCCAATAATTTTTTGTAATCTTTCATAGCGAGTCGGATAATGATTAAAAATATTAAACAATTCAGAAATAAAATTAATATCTGATCCAGCTTTGACAAAAATATTAACTAGCAAATCATCAATTATTAAATCTTCTTCTAAAGGTGCGCTACCATTATAAGGAAAAATAGAACTAAGTGCTGTAAATACAATAAATTTACTTTCGATTTTATCTATAAAATTTAACAAGACCAAACTATCTATATTTGCAAAAATCCCCCACAACACTGATATATCTATTCCATCTAAAACAGATTCAAGTTCTTCAGGTAGTGAACACTCTAATAGAATTTTAAATCCTGACACAGCGCTCCTTTCGACAAAATATTGAAACCACTCACTTGCACTATGAGTAGTAACATATAACTCAGACCAAGCATTTCTTTTTTTAAAATCTACTATTTTTTCAAAAAAATTATTTTGAGTATATCTTTCAGAGATACTCAGTTCTTGGCTTACTTTTGCACTTAACAATAACTCTTTAATTATTTCTATGTTTTTATTATTAATTTTTAATTGATTGGCTCTGACATACTCCCAAAAAGAAAAACCCAAGTGATTAATAACATGCAGTACTTTTTTTAAAAAAGTAATATTAGTTTCACTTTCAACCCTTGAAACCGCCCAATTCATAAGCAAACTATTGACATCTAACTCATTAATATAACTTAGTTTTCCACACAATTGACCATAGGAATCTCTGAATCTTAAATCTTCATCACTGTCATAAATTACACTAACTAATTCATCAATTAATAAATATAAATCAGTAATTTCTGAGTCTGTTTTTTTTATACTATTAATCATTTTTACTCTTCCAAATCAGCTGATTATCACCTTGAATTTGATTCCAGAAAGTTTGAAATGCATCCGCTGTCATTTGAGCATCAGTTACTTTTTGAAGTATATGATGTGTTTTGCCATATTGATTTATTGATATTCCCAGTGACCAAGCCATTGCACCTTCATATGTTTTAGGAAAAATGATAAACCTATCATGAAATGCATTAGCAGGAGTACCTTTTGTTGTTCTAAACTCTAAATTAATTTTACCTTTAAAATCAACACTTAAGAAATTAAAACCTTGATTCTTTTCATCAATAGAATTGTCTATGATTCCCGACGTCCCTGTACAAGAAGCGCATAATTTAAGTTTACATACATCACAAAGTTTTTTTTCAGGTATATTTTTATCTCCAGTAATAGCCTTCATAACACTATTTGAATATCTATTAAAAAATAATGTTTCTGCGATATCATTATATTTAAGATATGGATCCCACAACCACACTTCTTCTTGACCATACTGATCTAATAACCAATGAATATCTTTGAGTGCCTCACGGTGAAGATCCTCTGATAACTTTTTATCATCATTATAATACTGTACAAAATATTTCTTATTTTTGGCTACCTCAATATCATTTGTATAAATTCTTCTATCTATCCAGTTCATAACTTTTACTTGATTTTTATTATCCTTCACAAAAACTTTAAAGTCTTCATTTTCAATTTTAAAATCTCTCTCTATACAATCATTTTCATCAATCACTTTAACTTCAACTTTTAAGAACTTCGCCATCATAAACATACTTTCTCTTACAGCAGCATATATAACTGAAGTTTCAATATCTATGATATACAACAAAAAAGGTTTATCTACTTTAAAATTCAACTCACAAATATTAGATCCTGAATTTATTTTTGCTACTGAAAAATCTTCTAATACATTATCTTTTTCAACGCCTCTTGCTGTGACAATTAAATCTCTTTTTTCTGCATCATCGTGCCAAGCTATCTCACAAATCAAATTTTCATTTTCATTATAAGACAATTGGTAGCTTAGAATTTCCACAGGAAATTGAAACACATAGTTACCAAGCTTGTCCGATACAGAAGCTAAAGAAATTGGTAAATATTTTTTTAAAGCAATCGTTAACTCTTGTATTAAGGATTTTTCCTCATAGAAAAATTTTAAATGACTTTTATTCTTGTCGGCTACTTCAAATATATATGATCCATTAAAGAAATTATTTTTTAGAATCTGATTTATTGGTACTATATCTGAAGAATCAACTGGTGCAAAATATTTTCCATCACACTCTAACTCATTACTAACTTTAAGATTTTCAGCATCACTAATAATCCATGTTTTTTCATCAAGTAATTTACGGAAAATTTCTTTACATTCACTTATAGACTTATAAGTAACAATCACTCCAAATTTCTCTCTTCTTCCTTTTAATTTTATTAACTCATTAGTTAAAAATTCACTTTTATTAGGAATTACCTTTCTTTTACATGCTACTAATATGGTAAATACATTAAATACATGTCCTTCTTTTATCATAAATAGTTCAATAATCTCAACACAATTATAAAATCCTATAACACCATGTTTTAATAGGTTTTCCATTTCTTGATATAAATTTTCATTTTTTCTTGCTACTGTCACATTTACACCTTTAATAAAAAATTAAATATTATAATTCCCAAACCTTAACCAACTCCGCTTTTACCTTACTGTTGCTATACCAAGTTTCATTAAACTTGAGAAGCCAACCACGCCCTGCCGCGCCTTCCAAGCTCATAGCTTCTACTTCGGGAAATTTTTTAAATACGATACTAGCAAAGATTTTCTTCTTTCTTATTTCAGGTATATTTAGCCAAACCTTGGCTGTGTCTTTCGGTGGATCGGTAGCTAAGGTTTCACAGCCATAACAAGACCAATTTAAATTTCCAAGCCAAACATTTTCGTTACATTGATCTCGGTAAGCACCAGAAAATGACGAAAATCCAAAATTCTTCATATATTGTTTTAAAATAATGACGTCTGTGTTATCAACCATTTCACCATTACAAAATGGACATTTTTTTGTAGGTAACTTTTGCAGCTTATTTATAACTTGATCAAACTCTAGCTTCGCCGATTTATAATCACTTTGACCAAAATCTTTTTGTAGATAGATATAACTTAAAGCATCCGATAAAACATCTGAATCTTTGAAATTTCGCTTTTCTAAAGCTTTCATATCTTGGAGTAAGTATTGCCCCAAGTCATTTACCCATTCCACTAACCGTGAGTTAAATTTCTTTGTCATAATATCGTTAAGCTATAACTGCTTTTATTTTAAATACTTTTAATTCTCTCACAACTTCACAAAGTTAAATAGATATCTAGACTAAAATATCATTAGTTTTTCTCGTTTAATTTACCTTTTGTTCAGTTCTTCTATGTAAGGTCAAGTATAAGAATGACACAATGAAACAGCTCATAATGACACGATGATATGCTTCATTTTGACTCGATGCAAAAGGTCAAAAAGACATTTCCTACTATCTATAAATAAAATAACAACTAGAAATATAAAAGAATGCCAAAACCAAAAACGCTTGCTTTCAATAATAAATGTGATTATATTTCTTAAATCACAGCAAAATCTGTGATCGGGCGTAGGAACCTGAATTATCATCACTGAGCGCAAATCAAAGTCGCTTAATGCGGCATTTTTTTTGCCAACTGTTTAGCAGTCGTTACGGTAGGCTAGACAGGGCAGCTTCGTGCTGGCCGTACTCAGTGAACGGTATTCCTACACCCTGTTTAGTCTGCCACCATCCCGTAGGAAGGATGTCGGCAGGTTTATTTAAACTTGTCACTGAGAAAACGACTATGAACACACGTATTTATAGTGAATACACACGCACGTCTACCACATCAAACGAACACACCCAAATCCTTGATTTCCCCGCATTTCTGGCATCAAAAAAGAAAGCTGCAAAGCTAAAAAAAATTAAAGACACTTTCGCATATGTATCCATCCTGATACTCGGCTACCTCCTGTTAAAGATGGGTGGTGCATAATGTCTAAATTCCTCATATTTACCGAACTAGGCACAGAAAGACTCTGTACCAGTTGCGGGGAGTACTACCCATTCGACGGTGAGTTCTTCAACAGGAACGGATTGCGAAATGGTGTACAACAATGGACCTCAAAGTGTAAGGCTTGCTACATGGAGCTTTATCGGGGGGCTGTGGCATGAAACTACTTCTTCAGCACAATGAATATCCATTGATCGCTTCGCCTGAAATGGCGAAGGTTTTAGGGATCACAGCAGCAACCATTCTCCAAAAACTATATTTCTTTCTGAATGAAACAAGAAAACGTAAAACCAAGAAAAATTTAACCACTTACAAAGGCCGCAAGTGGTGGTTTCATACCCATGAAGAATGGAAAGAGACTCTTGGAATGTTTAGTGTTTCAACGATTAAAAGAGCCGTGGCCAAGTTACGCGCTCTTGGCCTCATTCAGGTAGCAAAGCTATCGGATGTGAAGTCGGATCGGGTGAACTACTACACCATCGATTATAAAAAATTAAAGAGTCTGTTTTGTATTGAGATCCCAACAGAATCAACGCCTTCACCAACTCCAGCAACTGCTCCGCACCAGGATAAAATTGTAGGGACTTCAGAGCCGCAAAAGCCAGCTGCAACACCTGAACAATTAAGGGCAATGCCAGACAAGCAAAGGCAGCTTTATAACCAATTACGCACCTTAAAATTGGATATCTCCCCGACCGAACCATTGCTCGAAATATGGGTGCATCACGCTCGCATGATTACAGCTTATGTTGCTTCAGCATCTTCGCGCTTAGACATCATAAAATGGCACTGGCACACACCGCAGCAAATACTTCCAACCCATTTATTAGATTGAAGGCGAACCATGAGCATAGAAAAACTAATCATGCGAGTTCAAAATCCGCAGAAAAATAAACGCCAGCTTTTTGTCAGCACTAGAAAATTACATCGACTGATAGAGAGTAATCTCTCATACAAAACGTTCATCGAAACAAATATTAGTTGGTCACGGTTGCGAGAAAATATTGATTACCATTTGAACAAAAATTATGACACCTACAACCTAAGTATTAGTGCTGTTCAAGCCATTTTAGTTACTGAAAATACAGAACAGAGTTGGAGACTATTCAACGAACTTTCAGACCTGATAAATAACGGATTTAACCTTTCAAAAGGGGTATGACATGGATATACAAACAAGATTATCATTATTAGATCAGCACTTATCTTTACTTATTGAATCTACTGAAAATTGCGACTCATTAACTGGCGAGTCTGTCGCTGCGACATTATTCATTATTCAAGAGCAAGTTCGCCTCGTTCAAAATTCTATGAATAAAGAGTAAGAAAAAGCCCTCTTATGAGGGCTTACTTCTCTTAGTCAGCAAAATAATTGTTCTAGGCTTATCAATTGCCTTATATTTCGCATTAGCCTGATTGATTCTTATAATAAAATTATTTGCTTGCTTGATTCTTTCCTCAAGCATTAAGCATAAAACTCCTAGAAATATAAAGGCTAAAGATATAACTACCATAATTAAAGCAGTCATAAACTGAACATTTTTGGAAGTAATTAAAACTAAAAAAAGCATTACACCTGAAGTTGCAAAAATAAAATACCCCATTACAAATAGAAATCTTCTCCAACCTATTGTTATAAATATGAATGGTTTAATAGATAAATTCAATTCTATATCAAGTGTTTGACCTCTTTTATAAGTAATAAATTGATACCCATCATCAAACAAAGAAACCATATGATCAAAATTGACTAAATAATTCTGATGAAATTCTATAAGTTTATTCACCAAGTTATGGTCTACATGTGGGCTTTTAGCAAGATCCTGAGCAGCTCGATCTAATACAAGTTGATTGGTCTGCCCTTTCTCAAAATACTTATCGAAATATTGAATACTTGAAGCAAGTCTGTCGGAGATTTTCTTATGTTTGAAACTAGTGATTTCATGTAATTTAAAAAAAAGTGTGATTATTGCTACTAATGATCCAACTATAGGTGCAACGAGTTTCCAATCAATTTCCATCTGACATTATTCCTTTACAAATACACTAGGAATAACTGGCATCCCACACCACTGAGCTATGCTGTTATAACTTCGTCCTAAGCTTTTAATAAGATCTACTGCTTTGCCACCCTTTTCGGCTAAATCATTTGCCTCTGTACCCACTTCATTTGCTTCTTTCAGAAATTTAGCTAATTTCTTCATACCATTAGAGTCTTTAATCTCCTCAGGATTTTCTGAGTTTCTATTACTTTCTAAAGCATTTTGAATCATTGCAAGCTTATTCTTCAAAGTCTCACTATCAGCAAGATCAATTAGTTCCTCTAGCTCATCATTAGATTCTGAGATCGCAGCTTTATGATTTATCACTGTGGATTGCGAGTTATGTAATTGATTAATAATCGTTACAGGTGGATGAGAAATAGGAGAAAGTGCTTTATGTATGATTTGCTTTAAATCCAAGATTTGCCCATTTTGCAAAGCAATAATTTCTTTTTGAGACTCAACTTGAAATTTAAATAGATTGAGCTGATTTTTGAGTTCTAGAGCTTTTAAAGGAGAAATAGCAAATTCATCTGGGCTTGTTTCCCCTTTTAGCAATAACTCATATTCGTGTAGAGCCTTTTCAATCGTTTCGATATTTCCATTTTCAGACTGAATGACCATTCGTACATTCAAATCATGTTGTTCGATTCTAACAGTTGCATTTTGTTCAGGATATTTATCTCTTAAGACTGTTCCGAAATAGCTCAGAATGCTTAATCCTGCTTGATAATATTCTGGTTCAAATGTAATACATCTATCTATTTTTATACTTTCACTTTTTTTAATATCTATTTTAACTAATTCAAATCCACTATCAAATTTATCAATTCCAAATATTAAAAATTTAGTGTTAAAATCATTAGGCAATAATTCGATAAGATCTTCATAAGCATTTTCAAAAGTACAAACAATACTATTTGCTATAGTGAATGTAGTTGATAATCCATCTTTGACCGTAGAAGTGTTAAAGGTAACTAGCGTAGGCAAAGTAACATTTCCTATATTATTTATTTTTATTTTTTTAAATATAAAAGTAGGAATAGCATCAATATTATTATCCATTTTCAAAGATAATCCATTTTTCACTACCCCTAATGAGTTCCTTAATATTCTGTTAGATACTCGAGCAATTGGATATCCCCATCCATTTTCTAAAAATTTCTTCTCAAATCTTTCACTAATATGTGTGAATTGGTCTCTTGGAGAGTCAGGGCGTAACCAATCTGCTGGATCATGAATATTTGAAGAAAATTGTTCTAAAATTTTCTTTATTTCAATAAAAGTAGCATTATTTTCACTTAATAATTCATCCCAAGCTCCGTTATAACTCAAAACTTTTGTAATATACATTTAATAACTCTTATAAATTTAACATTGTTAATTTGATGTATTTATAACATTTTTATTATTATAAAAAAATATTGAACGAATGAACTTGTGTTTATTCGTTCAAAAGAACGTTTAATCGCTTTTTTTAACCCCAAAACTCTCAGCAAAATTTCTTACTAAAGTCAGCAAAGTTGCATGCTGAGAAGGATCAACCTGATCCCAAAGTTTTAATAGTTCTTTTGCATCGTCTGAAAGCAGATCAGGACGAGTACGCTCTCCGGTAAGTAAGAACCAAACATCTACACCTTTTGAATGTAAAGCCTCTAAATCATCTTGCCCCATGACACGCTCACCTTTTTCGTAGCGAAACACTGCCATCTTTTGTTTGTTCATTAAGGATGCAAATTCACTTTGCGATAAATCAAGTCTAGATCGCTCGATACGAATACGATCACCCTTTTGATCGGTATTTTCATATACCATTTGAGATATACCTGTTATTTAAATATCCCAATTGGGATATTATCTGTTTAAACATATACCATCTTAACAAAGTTCTATCTTCACTACAGTCTAAAACTGTCACTTAAAAGGAAACCTGCAATGGCGACTAAAGAGTCTCAAAAAGAAATACAAATCAGTTTTCGAACCACACCAGAAAATCGTCGTTTAGCTCGCATCGAAGCAGCCAAATGCAACATGTCACTTAATGAATGGATCAAATCGCTAGTCGAATCAAAACTGCCAAAATCAACTCTTTCAAACTCAAAATAATCATAAGAGACGACTTTTTGGCTCATCACAGAAACAAAAGCTGATCATGTAACCATTTGATTAACAATTGAAACAGAATGTAAAGCAATAAAAATATGCAAGTGAGTGGTGTCGGGAGCAACAGATCACTTGGTCCAGTAATAACGGGGAAATACATGAGTAAATCAATAGGATTCTACTGTCCGCATTGTGACCGTAGGATGCATGTGACGAGCCGCAAAAAGCCGTCTCCACTTCTTCATAACATAATCGTTAGCTGCATGAATCCCGACTGCCTCGCAAGCTTTGCAGCCGATCTCGAAATCACTCGCACTATCCACAATAGCCTCACCCCTTGCCCTGATCTGTCACTTACCAGACAGACATGGGAAAACGAAATCGAAATGCAGCTCCGCAGCTTAGAGCTTCAGGCTGATATTGATAAGTTTCAAAAATGCTTTGTTGAAGGTGCGATAAACGCTCTTTTCTGGACAAGGAAAATTGACCTTGCCCAAGCACAAACCTATCGCAATCGCCTCCTACAAATGAAATTGATCTGAGTAATACATGGATATTTTGCAACGTCGAATCGACGAAAGACTGAACCAACTTTTCAAGTTCAAAAAAGTAGGCGACTGGTACCGTAGCGGTGTATGCCCTAAGTGTAATCAAAAGGAACTGTACACACATGCTATTACCCCAAAGGTGGTGAAGTGTGGCCGTATCAATAAATGTACTTATAAAGAACACGTCAGGGATATCTGTGAAGAATTATTCAAAGATTGGTCTCAGGATTTCCCTAAAACAGAAACAAACCTAAATGCTTCAGCAGATGCTTATATGCAACACGCTCGGGGCTTCGATATAAACGACATTAAAACCCTCTACAAGCAAGAACTTTACCGCGACTATAAGAATCAAAGTCTAGTTACGGCCACAGTTCGTTTTGAGCTTGCACCAGGTATTTATTGGGAAAGATTTATTGATCGTCCAGAACGTTTTGGACGTATGAAAGCCAATTTTATTGGCGAATGGAAAGGCCTATCTTGGACCGTTCACACATTAGATGATCTTTGTAATGCTGGCAGTATATGGCTGACAGAGGGAATTTTTAACAGCATTGCATTGTCACAGTCGGATCTGATCAGTATCAGTACCATGAACAGTAGCAACTATCCAAACAAGATCCTACGACAAATCGCTACACGCTGCGAAGAACTAAAAAAAGACCGCCCTCGCCTTGTTTGGGCTTTGGATAACGACAAGGCAGGCAAAAAGTTTTTACCTAAACAGATCGACCAATCGATACAAGATGGATGGCTATGCACAGCTGCTCTACCTATAGTCGGTCAAGATTGGAATGATCTATTTCAAAACAATCTGCTCACAAAGAAACACCAGGATAAATATATCCATTACGGCAAGCTGCAAATCGCAAAAACAGCTGAGGAAGCCGGCTTATTGATTTACAACTTCTACAATATTGCGAAGTTTTACTTTAATCACGGTTTCCGCACCTATTGGTGGGAATTGGATTACAAAAAATTTAATACAGTGCTTGAAGCAACAAAAGAAGGACAAGGCTCAATATTGTCCGAAGAAGAACAAAAGATTCAAGCACTAAAAAATAGTTCTTCAGTCGTGGAAATCTGCAACGCTCAGCTGGAGCCGCTATATTTCCAACGGAACGAGATAACCGACGAAAGTTGGTATTACTTCCACCTTCAATCACCGTGGGGTGAAGTTAAAGCAACGTTCACACCTGAACATATTTCCTCACGTAGCAAGTTTAAACCCCGCGTTATGGGCGTTTTATCTGGTGCGATGTGGACTGGATCAGATCAACAGCTCGAAACATTTATTAAGCGCAAAACAGAACGTTTACGCGAAGTCAAAACGATCGACTTCATTGGATACAGCAAGGAACACGATGTTTATATCTTCGATCAATTTGCTGTGCATAAAGGTCAAGTTATCCCCAAGAACGAACATGATTACTTCAAAACAAATAAAAAGGAGATCAAGACTTTAGCCTCGACTCCAATTATTCATCTAAACAACAAGAAGGAATTCCAACCAACTTGGTGGCGTGATTACTACGACTTAAATAATGAAGTCGGATTAATACTTTTAGCATGGTGGACTGGCTCGTATTTTGCTGAACAGATCCGTTCGATTAATTCATCCTATCCATTCTTTGAGTTTGTTGGTCAGGCTGGATCTGGTAAATCAACACTAATCGAAATGCTATGGAAGTTTAGCGGACGAGAAGCCTACGAGGGTTTTGACCCTAATAAATCAACGAGCGTGGCAGTTTATCGCAACTTCGCGCAAACCTCGAACATGCCAATTGTACTCATCGAGGGCGACCGTAATGATCAACAATCAGGACAGAAAGCCAAATTTTCATGGGATGAATTAAAAGATGCATTTAACGGTCGAGCAATTCGCTCCAAAGGTTTAAAAACGGCAGGTAATGAAACATACGAGCCACCATTCCGCGCTGCGGTAATGATTAGCCAAAACACTCCGATCCAAGCCTCTGAAGCGATCCTCTCTCGTACACTGCATATATCGGTCGACATTAAAGGGCAAAGCTTAGAGAAAAAGAATATTGCGACCAGATTGTCGCAAATGCCTTTGGAAGAAGCTTGTACTTATATGACGTACTGCCTGAAGAACGAGAACAAAATTTTAGAGACGTACACAAACAATCTAAAAAAGATCGAAGCCGACTTCCACGCGAAAGGAATCACTCACGTTCGTATAGCGTTATGTCATGCCCAAGTATCAGCAATGATCGACGCACTAGCTGAGAATGTACTCAAAAAAGAGATAAGCGCGACCGAGATCCAGAACGCCAAAAACATGCTTGAGAACATGGCCAGAAAACGTGTAGACGAAATCGGCATGGACCACGTATACGTGCAACAGTTTTGGGATGCATACGAATACCTCAACGGCATCCGAAATGTACATTTCCATCTTAACCATTACGACGCTACGGAGGCACATATCGCAATCAACCTGAATGAAGTCTACAAAGTTGCTGCGCGTAACTTCCAAGCATTACCAGACATCAACGAAATGCGGAACTTATTGCGAACAAGTAAACGGTACAAGTTTATTGAAGCTAATAAACCAGTCAGATCGAATAAATTTCCCGCTGATGATGCCAAAAATCTTGGTGATCACACCAATGACAATCCGATCCAAAGCGAGCGGATTATTAAGTGCTGGATCTTTACAAATCCAAATCAAGTTAAACAACCAGGAACAAAAAAATGATAAATATGACCCAAGCCACAATTATTATTAGTAGCTCATCATTTTGCGGAGCTATTTATTTCTTATCTGAAACTTTACGATAGTGGACACAACAATGAGCAATGAAAAACTATTAGAAAAAGTCATTCTAAGAATGATGCAGCAACTGGATGCTAAACCCATTATCCCAATTGCACATCAACTTTGGGATCTCGATGATGTAGCTAAATATTTTAAATATTCAGCGGACTATACCAAACGCCATATCATTACTAACCCCTACTTTCCACCGAGCCGTGATCTACCAACAACTGGCGATCACACTGTCCCAAGATGGCGAGCTAAGGATGTCATTAGTTTTGGTATGGCTTTTGATAAGGCAAATATTAATTATCGCTAAACACATCTAATTTATATTGGAATTTTAAAATTAGATGTCTAAAAAATGGTTTATTCATCTTTTGTCAACTTGAGTAATCTTTCAAGGTAGTAACTGTGGCGTAAGTCATTGATTGCACGGAATAGTGAAGATAGCGAGTTTTTGCTTTTAAAATTTTTGTAGCCTTCAACATAATCATACTCATAATTATTCATTGAACCTAAAAACTCATTCATTCGGACTTCAATCCATATTTGATGTGCGATTAAATCTTCAAACGCATCCGTTGTACCACTTTCATCGAATGAAATAGCATACAGATTTTCAAACTTTAATACTCCGTCTTGCGAAATCTGTACTACTAAATCTTTTATCTCAGCTATTTTTATATTAGCGATATTTTTCTCTGAAGTTAAACTTTCTAAGGAATGTCTATTATCAATTTTCTCAACACTCTGATAGTCAGCACTATTGTTGGTATCATTAAAATGGGCAAAAGCATCATCAATAAGATTAGAGTAAAAAGCTAGTTTTTCAGTTACAACGTTTTTCCATTCATCAATCTGATCTTTAAAATGCTGTATATTTCCATAAATTTGGGTAGTCATAAGATGCTCTTTAATTAAGTGTTTAGATTTTAAAATTAATTTCTAATTTTATAATTCTTATTTATGGCTCCAACTTCATTTTTCAACACCAAATTTTAAACTTTGTTAAATGAATTTCTTAATCCTTCAGATTGATTCAATTCATGAACAATCTCATCATTGGTTGGATTATAATAAACCAAAGCAAACTTTGGATCTTTCCAACCAAATATCTTACAAAGTGTGAGTGCATTTTTAATTCGTTTCGCCATCAAACTCGCAGCTTCATGCCTTGAATCATGAAAAGTTAAATCTGCATGTTCCAAGCCTGCTTGCTTCCTCGCCTTTCTAAACAACGTATCTCTTGAAGAGTCAGAAACAGTGAAGACTTTAGGTGATGCTTTACGATCAATCTTCATTGCCAGTGACCAAAGATGAACCGCAAAATTATCCAATGGAACTGTCCTTGACGAACCATTCTTGGTATCAGGCAACAGGATCTGCTGCTTACTCAATAAAACTTCTCTAGGTACCCGATTCACTATTTCACCTGAGCGCATACCCGTAGCCATCGCAATCAGCCAAATTAAAGCGACTTCCTGAGACTTAGTGGTAGGTACAGAACCAGGAACATATTTTAAAGCAGCCAACATTCTCTCAACTTCATCTAACTCGATACGACGTTCACGGTTAGTAGGTTTTGGTGGTAACTTCACTTCTGCCACAGGATTATGCTTAATCCATTTTTTCTCTATACACCAAGAGAAAAATGACGACAATGTAGAAAAGTCACGACGCACTGAACTCGCCTTCAAAGGCTTGATTGAACGATTCATCATAGCGTCACGATACTGAGCCAAATAATCCGACTGAAAATTTACCAATGGCCAATCAACATTCGGCAAATGCTGCTGAAAATATTTAATCCGCTGCGCTTCTTTCTTTCCAGTTTTTTTATAGTGTGAAACTTCATTGGAGTAACGAGTTAAAGCCTCATGAACGGTCAAAACAATTTTTCTTTTTAAAGCTTCTTCAGTCGAGTTATTCAAAAGAATATCTCGCTCTTTTTCCATCGCCCATTTCAGCACTTCTGTTTTTGTTTTTCTAACTTTGCTGCAACGAACATTTAAAACTCGCAAATCAGCTCGCCAAGAGCCGTTCGCTTGCTGATAAACAGACAAACTCATATCTGCACCAAGTCCCTAATTTCCTAAAATAAATCCACAAAAATTTAATGTGGAAAATGTGTGGAAATATATACCCGAAAAACCCTAGAAATACCCGAAAAAAACTCAAACGCCAGAAACGACAAAGCCCCAAGCCTTTGATATATAAGGCTTGGGGCTTTGAATAATCTGTGTAAGCTTTCGCTTGGTCCCGAGGGTCGGACTCGAACCGACACGTCATCTCTGACAGCGGATTTTGAGTCCGCCGCGTCTACCAATTTCACCACCTCGGGAAGAGTGCGATGCTTTGTGTTGCGTATAATAACCTGTTTGATTTTATTGTCAAACACTAACTATCGCTTATTGCTCACTTTTAAATCATTCAGATATTTTTCTGCTTATAAACACGCGAACTCAGCGAGAAAATGCAAAAAAGACTATACTACGCCCAATTTTTGCAATGTTTTAGATGTATGCAACTCTCCGACTTTTCGTTTGATCTCCCCGATGAACTTATTGCTCGCTACCCATTAGACAGCCGTAGCGCGTCTCGCCTGCTGCATATCGATGCCCAAGGCCAATATCACGACCACGCGTTTACCGATATTCTCGACCTACTCGAAGACGGCGATTTGCTGGTACTGAATGACACCAAAGTCATGAAAGCTCGCTTAAAAGGCAAACGTGCCACAGGTGGTGCAATCGAAGTTCTGGTTGAACGCATGTTGGATACCCACACTGCCCATTGCCATATCAAATCAAGCAACTCACCTAAAGCAGGCGCAGAACTGTATATCGGTGAAGATGCTGTTCCTGTCACCGTACAAGGTCGCCATGAAAATCTGTTTGTGGTGAAGTTTTCACAACCGATTTTGTCGGTACTGGATCAATACGGTCAACTCCCGATTCCGCCTTATTTCAACCGTGAAGCCGAAGAGATTGATACTGAGCGTTATCAAACCGTGTTCCACGATCCTGAGAAAATTGCCAGTGTCGCTGCGCCAACAGCCAGTCTGCATTTCGACCAAGGCTTATTAGAAAAATTAGCTGCTAAAGGCGTGCAAAAAACCTTTGTAACCTTGCATGTTGGTGCAGGAACGTTTATGCCTGTACGCACTGCGGATATTACCAATCACATTATGCACAGTGAATGGTGTGATGTTCCGCAAGCGACCATTGACCTGATTTTGGAAACTAAAGCACGCGGTAATAAAGTCATTGCAGTTGGAACCACGGCGACCCGCGCCCTGGAAAGTGCAGCACAAGCCAATCAAGGAAAGATTGCAGCTTGGACAGGTGATACACAAATCTTTATCTATCCAGGTTATCAGTTCTGTATCGTGGATCGTTTGATTACCAACTTCCATCTGCCTGAATCGACCTTGTTGATGCTGGTTTCAGCATTATCGAATCGGGATAATATCTTGGCTGCTTATACTCATGCAGTAGAACAACGTTATCGCTTCTTTAGTTATGGCGATGCGATGTTAGTGGACAAACTCAACGCTTAAAATGGATCAATAGGCTAAATCACGGTTTAGCCTATCCCCTCAAAACCTCAAATAGACGGCTATTTATTAAAATAAAAAAAGACCGTCAGATTTAGATTATAGGCTTCTTAGTTTCTGAAATTTAACGCATAATTAAAATAATACAGACCAATTATAATGAACCCATTAATTCCATGCCGATCGATACTGTACAACAAGCACTGCATATCCGACGTAAAAAAAATGCGCAGGTTTTTCATAATATTGCTCGGCTTTGGGAGGCAGGGCAAAAATCGCATACGGATCAAGACTTGTTAGATGCCTTGCATCCGTGGCGTGACGATCATAGCCTGCGTTTTTTTAATGTGCTGCCCTACTTATTAGCGCTCATCAGTATTGGAACCTTGGTGTTTGGCTATTTTTTCCATCCACATATTCAATATATCTGGAGTCTGCTCGGCGCATTTTTGACAGGTTTTCTAGCCTATTTACTTTATGAACCACAAGAACCATTAATACGGGTGATTCGTTATTTAGAAGAACGAATGACCGTATTACGTTATGGTTTGCAGTTCCAGCAATTGCCTGCTTATTTACCCATTCAAGCCCAACCCCTCTTGGTCCTGAGTAAGTTAAAACAGCATTTCCCGCTGTTTAATCGTGGCAATGAATCGAACGAGATTACCCAATATGCGTCTACCACATGGAACGATGGCACAACCGACCATCAGGTGTTACTGTTCCAATATCACTATGTCAGTGAAATACCGATTCTTCCAGACCAAAGTAACGATAAAAATATCGTCAAAGAGATCCATAAGGATTTGTGGGGCGCTTTTATTTTTCAAATGCCCGCCCTTGGTATTGCCGTGAGTAATCAGCGTTCTCGTTTTTTTGAACCGTATACCAGTTCATGGCAAAGCAGTGATATTTTGATTAATCAAGAATTGAATATTTTTGGCTTGAATCAACACCAGTTAGCGAAAGAAATCAGTCCAAGTCTGACTTTAAAATTACATGATTTTTTTCAACATTTTACAGGTGATTTAATTTATCATCATGAAGAGCAAATCCTGTGTTACATAGGCGAACAAAATCTTTTCCAAACCGCCAGTAAACGCAGTGAAATCCATGATATTCCAGCATTACGCGGGCACTTACGCACCATGACCATGCCGCAATATCAGAAATTTCAACAATTGATGCTCAATGTAATTCAATAATTCTCCCGAGCTCTCTTTGAACAAAGCGAGAATTTAAGGGAAATAACAATAAGGGGAATGACGATGACAGGTTTACTGATCTTCTTGGGGATTTTTGTAATACTGATTGTATGGGGCGTTTCTATTCACAACAACATCGTACGATATTTTAATGCCACCAAACGTGCGTGGTCAGAAGTGGCTAACTTCGAACGTCAAAAAATAAAGACCTTAGAAGCATTGGAAGCAACGCTGGATCAATACACCCAGTTTGAAAAATCCACCTTGGAAAAAGTCACTGAATTACGCCAGCAGATTCTCAATCTGAATGTGAATGACACGGATATTTCGCAGTTACAACAGATCGAGAAAATGAGCAAAGAGCTGATTCGTAGCCTCAATGTGGTGGTTGAAAATTATCCTGAACTGAAAGCAGATGCGCTATACAGCAAAATGATGGATGATATTCAGGAGCAAAACGAGAACGTCGGTGCTGCAATCACTATTTTTAACCGCAATGTGGAATTGTTTAATAACCAGATCGAAGTGTTTCCAAACAACTTGATCAATACCCTAACATTATCCAAGAAAGCAATTCGTCCTTTTAAGGATAATCTGGCGACTGAAAATTTTGACTATAAACCGAATTTTTAAATATTGAGCAAAGCACTACCCTTACATCATACGGTATTCACTATCGTGTAGCGGCATGGATGCCGCTGGTAGGGCTGCCTTGCGCTATTTTCAAAGCGATGCTTTGAAGCTGCTCAGGATATACCGTCAGCCCTACAAAGGATTTTTGTTACCTTGCGGAGCACACTCCTCACCTATGAAAAGTAAGGTCTACCTATACACAAGATATCTTTTCTTGAAAGTATATTGAGGTTATGTCTTTCTTTAATTATCCAAAAGAAAATTAAAATTTTATCAATTTCATTCACAGCTACATTTAGTAGTAGAACTACACGCCATAATCGGGGAAAATAGCCGCTTTCGATCAGCGAACTGTTTTTTCGCCTTCTTGCGCTGCAATCATAGTAGCACTTCGATCTTGCTCAGGTTATTACATGAAATTTGAAAAATTAGGCCAGTCGGGGCGCGCCCGTCGTGGTCGACTTACTTTAGAACATGGTGTGGTTGAAACCCCTGTGTTTATGCCAGTGGGTACTTACGGTACAGTCAAAGGCATGCTCCCGCGTGATATTGAAGAAATTCAAGCACAAATTATTTTGGGAAATACCTTCCATTTATATTTACGTCCAGGCCTTGAAGTAATTAAAGAGCATGGCGGTCTGCATGAGTTTATCCGCTGGGATAAACCGATTTTGACAGACTCAGGTGGTTTCCAAGTCTTTAGCTTGGGCGCAATGCGTAAAATTAAAGAAGAAGGTGTGACCTTCCGCTCTCCGATTGATGGTTCAAAGGTGTTCCTATCTCCAGAAATTTCGATGGAGATTCAACACGTACTCAACTCAGATATCGTGATGATCTTTGATGAATGTACCCCTTACCCTGCAACCCATGAAGAAGCGCAAAAATCATTGCAGCTTTCTTTACGTTGGGCAAAGCGTTGTAAAACCCACCATCATGATGAGCTCAAGAATAAAAATGCCTTATTCGGTATTATTCAGGGCGGCATGTATGAAGACCTACGTGACGAGTCACTGAAGGGCTTATTGGACGTTGGTTTTGATGGTTATGCAATTGGCGGTTTATCAGTAGGTGAGCCGAAAGAGGAAATGATCAAGGTGCTTGATTATTTACCTAACAAAATGCCACAAGACAAACCTCGCTATTTAATGGGTGTCGGTAAACCAGAAGACATCGTCGAAGCGGTTCGTCGTGGTGTCGATATGTTTGACTGTGTGATGCCAACCCGTAATGCACGTAATGGTCACTACTTTGTCACCGATGGTTTGGTCCGAATCCGCAACAGTCGTTATCGCCATGATCAAGGTCCTTTAGATCCACATTGTGATTGCTACACTTGTAAAAACTTCAGTCGTGCCTATTTATATCATTTAGAGAAGTGTGGTGAGATGCTTGCATCGATGCTCGGTACCATTCATAACTTACGTTACTACCAACGCCTCACTCAAGGTATGCGTGATGCATTGGATAACGGCACATTTGATGAATATGTTCAGGACTTTTATGCACGCCGTGGATTAGACGTACCACCTTGCCCTGAAGACTAATGTGAAGTATATGCATCAAGATTTGCGCCTGATCGCAAGACAAGGTACATTGCAAAACGAATTGGAATTTATTGTTAATTTTTTGGCTTTTTAATTTTAGGAAAACGAAATGAGCTTCTTAATCTCTACTGCTCACGCTGCGCCTGCGGCTGCACAAGGTCCAAGCCTGATGGCAAACATCTTGATGATTGCTGTTTTTATTGCAATCTTCTATTTCTTGATCTGGAGACCTCAAGCAAAACGTGCCAAAGAACACCGTTCTTTAATCGAAAGCTTGGGTGTGGGCAGTGAAATCGTCTTTGCTGGTGGTTTAATGGGGAGAATTACCAAACTTGAAGGTGACTTTGCAGTAGTTGAACTTGCTCGTGGTGTTGATGTAAAAATTCAACGTGCGAGTGTCATTTCAGTCTTACCTGAAGGCACACTAAATAACCTTTAATCATAAAATAGTCGTGCCTCAGCACGACTTTTTCATTTAAGAAGAAAGCAAATGCGTTACCCTGCATGGAAATATTTGCTGATCCTTGTGGTACTTGTGATCAGTACGTTATATGCACTTCCAAGTCTGTATCCAGATGAACCTGCTGTCCAAATTTCTGGCGCAAAAGCAGGCACAAAAATTGATCAGACCATCGTGCAAAAAGCTGAGCAGATTTTAAAAACTGCCGACATTAGCAGTCACGACAATAGTTTTACCAATAACGCGGCATTATTACGCTTAAACTCTTCTGAAGAACAGTTAAAAGCCAAAGAAGTATTGCGACGTGATTTAGGTGAAGACTACGTTGTTGCACTCAACCTTGCACCGACTACACCAGAATGGTTGCAAAAGATTGGGGCAAAACCGATGAAACTCGGTTTGGACTTACGTGGTGGTGTACACTTCTTGCTCGAAGTCGACATGGATAAAGCAATTAGTCAACGCATGGAAACATCTGCGACTGATTTGCGTCGTCAATTCCGTGATAACAAAATCAAATTTAACAACCTTGCGTTAAGTAACAACACCATTACTGTCCAGTTTGCCAGCAATGCAGACCGTGATGCTGCGACTGATTTTTTACGTCGTAATGGTAATGAATATACTCAACAAGCGGTTGCAACCTCATCTGGCGCAACTTTAAGACTGAGTTATACCGACGCACGTCGTCAGGAAATTCAATCTTATGCAGTGAACCAAAACTTAACAACGCTACGTAACCGTATTAACGAACTTGGTGTAGCAGAAGCACTGGTACAAACCCAAGGTAGTAACCGTATCGTGGTTGAATTACCAGGTGTACAAGATACTGCGGAAGCAAAACGTGTCTTGGGTCGTACGGCGAACTTGGAGTTCCGTTTAGTTGCGGACAGCAATGATCAATATATCGATCCATATACAGGTAAATATAATGGTCAACCACTTCCTCCAGGCACTGAAGTATTTGCTTATCAGTCTTTAGACAGTGGTCGTCAGTTACTGTTGCAACGTAACCGTATTTTGACGGGCGAACGTGTTCAAAATGCAAGTTCTGGCTTTAGCCAAGACTCTGGTGGTGCAGAAGTTAATATCACCCTAGATTCTTCAGGTGGTAAGCTCATGGCTGATGCAACCCGTGGTGCTGTGGGTAAACGTATGGCAGTTTTGTTTATCGAAAATAAACAAAAAATCTCTTATGTTGCTGATCCAAACACAGGTGTGCAAACTGAAGTTCGTACCCCATATACCGAATCTGTGGTCATCAATGCCGCAACTATTCAAGCCGTATTGGGTTCACAATTCCGTATTACCGGTCTTGATTCACCACAAGAAGCTGCTGAACTTGCGCTCATGCTACGTGCGGGTGCTTTGGCTGCGCCAATGTACTTCGTTGAAGAACGTGTGGTTGGTCCAAGCTTGGGGCAAGAAAACATTGATAAGGGTGTGTTATCTACTCAAATCGGCTTCTTGCTGGTTGCAATTTGGATGGTTGTATTCTTCCGTTTATTCGGTTTAATCGCAAACTTTGCCTTGGTATTTAACCTTGCCATGATCTTAACGGTGATGTCTTGGATTGGTGCCTCGCTCACCCTGCCAGGTATTGCAGGTATCGTGATTACCATTGGTATGGCGGTCGATGCCAACGTCCTGATCTGTGAACGAATACGGGAAGAGATGCTCTGGGGTGCCTCGCCAAAACAGGCAATTGTCGCAGGTTACGATCGAGCTTATAACACCATTCTTGACTCGAACTTAACCACTTTCATTGTTGCGTTTATTTTATTCGCGATTGGTACAGGTCCGATCAAAGGCTTCGCTGTCACCTTGATGATCGGTATTATTTGTTCGATGTTTACTGCAATTACAGTAACACGTGCAATCGTACAGCTCGTTTATGGCAAACGCCGTAATTTGACCAAGTTGAGTATTTAAGGAGATTCACATGACTGATCTGACTCAACAAGACTCAAAGCAATACGGTCGTCCAGATGATCTAAAGATCATCCCATTCATGAAGATTGCCACACCTGCGGCCATCTTCTCGATCCTGATTACCATTGCCAGTATCTTCTTTATTGTGACCAAAGGTCTGAACCTCGGTTTAGACTTTACGGGTGGTATCTCGGCTGAATTAAACTATAAGCAAGGAGTTCAACCTGCTCAAGTAGTTCAAGCACTCGATCGTGCAGGCTTTAAAGATGCTGTGGTACAAACTTTAGGAAGTAGTACTGACCTCATCGTGCGTATGCCAGTACAAGAAGACCTCAATGTAGAAGACCTGAGCAATAGCATTACCAAAGCAGTGCAATTGCCAAATAACACAGTAGAAGTCCATAAGGTCGATGCTGTGGGCGGTGCTGTAGGTAACGAGCTGTATGTACGCTCTGCGGGTGCTGTTGCACTGGCATTGATCCTGATGTTGATCTACGTCACTATTCGCTTTGAATTTAAAATGGCTGTCGGCGCTGTAATGTCATTATTCCATGACATTATCATCATTTTTGGTGCCTTTGCGCTGTTCCAATGGCCATTCGACTTAACCGTATTAGCGGCTGTGCTTGCAGTCATTGGTTTCTCGCTCAACGATAACATCGTTGTTTCGGACCGTATCCGTGAGAACTTCCGTAAGATTCGTGGCGCGACTCCACGTGAAATCGTGGACATCGCGCTGACAGAAACTTTACGTCGTACCATTCATACCTCGATGACCTTATTACTCGTGGTCCTTGCCATGATGTTCTTAGGCGGTGATGGCTTACACTGGTTCTCTATGGCCATGTTTGTCGGTATCTTTGTTGGTACCTACTCATCGATCTATATCGGTACTGCATTCGCATTATGGCGCGGTCTGAATCGTCAGGACTTTATTGTTCAGGTTAAACCTGAGTTTGAAGAAGAAGAGATTCCTTAAATCTTGTATATCTTTTAACTCAAACAGAATGCCAGCGAAAAGCTGGCATTTTTTATTTAGGACAATTGAATAATGAAAATTTGGATTATGACTAGTGCTGAATAATCTGGATCTGAGGAAACTGAAAACCACGACAGGACTGCTCTGCCCGCCATGCCACTGTCAGTACAATCTTCTGATTTAAAATAAAATTCTGATACGCAAAACTACCAATCAAAGGATGAGAACACATGCCTCCATGATTGGATGGATGAACTTGAGTATTTAAGCTATTGAGATCCAAACGAATCCCCAAACCCGATGCTTTTAATACTGCTTCTTTGGTGGTCCAAACCCGTAACCAATATTCAGGATCTTGATCTTGCTGCTGCCAAGTTTGATATTCCTCGGCATGAAAAGCATGTTGTGCCAAAGCATCAAAGCGTACTTTACGATCAAGTTCCTCGACATCAACACCAAGATCTTTTACCCGTTCACTCATCGCCAATACATAATACAGCTGACTATGCGTATGGTTAAAATGCAACAGATGAGAACTTAAAAAAGGCTTCCCATATTCATGTTTTGAAAAGCTTAATGCCTCAACTGGGCAATGCAGCCGCTCGGCTAAAAGAACATTACGATACTGTTTGATTTGCTCTTTTTTATAATGGTTAAAGCTACTTAAATCGGCAAAATCCGTTTTACTTCGTTCAAGGAGTTGAGCCAATGCCTGAACATGGATTTCAATTTGACGTGTCACCACTCCCCCTCTCCTTTGATATAAAAAAGCCCAAAGCAAACTTTGGGCTTTTGGCATCAAGATCAGCTTAACGCTTGAATTTCTTTTCTGCTTTTTTGAATTTCTGTACATAACGACGTTTACGTGCTGCAACGCGTTCATCCACTTGCGACTTGCGTCCTTCAAATGGATTTTCAGACGTTTTGAAATCAACACGCACGGGCGTTCCTTCCAGTTTGTAGACTTTACGGAACACATTCTCCAGATAACGACGATAATCCGCAGGCGTTTTGTCTACCTTATTCCCGTGAATCACGATCGTTGGTGGATTTTGTCCGCCCATGTGCGCATAACGCATTTTGATACGCTTACCACCGATCATCGGCGGTTGATGCGCCTCAGTTGCATCATTCAAGATCTGAGTGAGTTTCGCAGGAGAAACTTTTAAATGCGATGAATCATAGGCACGGTGGATGGTTGGGTACATTTCTCCGACGCCAGTACCATGCAATGCTGAAATTAAATGCACTTTGGCCCAAGGAATAAAGTCAAAACGGCGATCAACATCCAACTTACATTGCTTACGATCATACTCGGTCATGTTATCCCATTTGTTGATCGCAATCACCATGGCACGACCCGCTTCAAGCGCATAACCAATCAAATGTAAATCTTGTTCGACCACCCCTTCACGGGCATCAAGTACCACCACGATGACATGTGCATCTTTAATGGCTTGTAGGGTTTTCACAATTGAGAATTTCTCAATCATTTCCTCTACTTTGCCTTTACGACGCACACCTGCGGTATCAATTAACGTATATTGACGTCCATCACGTTCAAACGGGATGTAAATCGAATCACGGGTTGTTCCTGGCTGGTCAAATGCAACCACACGGTCTTCACCCAACAAACGGTTAACCAACGTCGATTTACCGACATTCGGACGGCCAATAATCGCCAAACGTAAACCAGTCGCCTTGTCATGTTCTTCTGGATTTTCATCTTCAGGAACTTCAGCCAAAACATCTTCAAGCATTTGCTGTACGCCACGTCCGTGACTTGCAGCAACTTGTAAGGGTTCACCCATACCGAGCTTGTAGAACTCAACCAACGCAGCCTCAGCATGAACACCGTCCACCTTGTTGGCAACCAAGTAAACTTTCTTACCTAGCGTACGTAGTTCACGTGCAATTTGTTCATCTGATGCTAATAGGCCAGCACGCGCGTCCACAACAAAAACAATGATATCTGCTTCATGAATCGCAGTTTTCGACTGCTCAGCCATGTACGAGTCAATACCACCTTCATTCTCACCGATACCACCCGTATCGACAACAATGAATGACTTATTTTGAAAAACAGCATCACCATATTTACGGTCACGGGTTAAACCAGCAAAATCGGCAACCAAAGCATCACGACTTTTGGTGATTTGGTTAAATAGCGTTGATTTTCCGACGTTTGGTCGACCAATGAGCGCAATAACGGGTTTCATAAATTAACCTTAATTCAGACGAGCCATCATTGATGACATCGTATCAGAAACTGTAGGGAAGATTTTGGTGATCAAATGATCATAATAAAAATTCGGGGATTTGTCTGACAAATACCCCGAAGAATTTGTTAAAAGTGCAATTCGCTGTTTTAATTTTACCACATTTAGGAAAAATTAACGATTCTGCCAAATGCTTAATGCACCTTTACGCGTCGCAACATAAAGTTGATTGTCAATCACGCGTAATGAACGCACTTCACCACTGGTTTTAGCACGGCCAATGAGCTTACCTGAGGCTGGATTAATCAGATGAATCACACCATCCAAATCACCCACGACAAGGTTTAGTCCTAACATCACAGGATTGCTGAGCTTACGATTCAGCAACTCTTCATTTTGCCAAACCAACTCACCTGTCGCTAAATTATAAGCATTCAATTTACCGTCAGTCGTTGTAACATAGACTTTATCATCAGCCACTTCAGCACTATTGGTACTGCTCGCATCCTCACTCCACACGACACGTTGCGTTGCAAGATCTGTCACAGTCACTTGGCCTTGGAAGCTAGTCGTCACCAAATATTGTCCTGAAACAACTGGATCACCCACAACATCCACCAAACGCTGGATATCTGAACGACCTTCACTGATCGCGACACGACGTTGGAAACGCGGTACACCACTGATGATATCCAAGGCATACACATAGGCATTGGCAGAACCAATCAGTACAGTACGCTCATCTAAACGAACTGGTGCTGGCTGTCCACGCAAACTGAATTGTACATTTGGCAGTTTATATGCCCAAACTTGTTGTCCTGTCACTGCATCATGCGCAAATACCGTACCGTCATTGGCAATGGTAATGACACGACCAGACTGGATCAGGGATGGAGACAAAATTGCCCCAGACAGTTTCGCTGTCCATTTTTGCTCGCCAGTCGCTTGGTCTAAAGCAAATAACTGACCTTTACGATTACCACTGACTACAATCCCTTCACCCGCTTCTACACCAGCAGTGAGTTCTTGTTTGGTAATTTTACTTTTCCAAAGACGTTCTTTACCTTTGTACGCAGACACCTGACCATCAGGATCAATCGCAAAAACTACACCATTGTCGGTGTCCAACTGTAGGCGTAAAGCTTCAGCGGCATTGGTCGACGAAACACTTTGTGAAAACACAAGGTTTAAACTTTGTTCTTGCGTGATTTTTGGCAATGGATTTGGTTTGACTTCTTTTACTTTATTGCTTGAACAACCAACCAATAAAGCTGAAGCAATTGCAATTGCCAAAGGTAGTTTTAGTTTATTCTGCATTAAGACTCATCCACTTTGGTATCTAAGATCGGGCGCTCAAACTCAGGATCATCTACTAAAACGCCAACACTTTCGAGTTTAATTTGTAAAAGCTGACGCTCTTGTTTACGTTCGAGCAAATTATCCCACGCACTTTGATACGCTTTACGTGCAGATGCGTTGTCTTTTTTCGCAACAAAAATATCACCGCGTAGCTCTTCTGCCGTTGCTTTAAATGCTGGATCAGTCACGCTTGATAAGGTTTTCAAAGCTTCATCGTATTTGCTTTGCGCCAATTGCGTATCAGCTAAACGTATTTTAACAATTTGCAGCAAACCAGCATCTTTCACCTTTGAATTTTCAACTTTCTTCAAGGCTTTTTCAGCCGCAGCATAATCTTGCTTGTCATAAGCAAGTTTCGCCATGATAAATTGTGTTTGAATCGCTTGAGCAGAGTCTGCATCATCTTTCACAATTTTATCAGCTGTTTCAGATAAGCTTGCAAAGGCATTCGGTTGACCTGATGCAGCTTTTGCCTCATCCATCAACTTTTGTACCTTTGCGGTTTGGTTCTGGGCTTCAGCAAGATTTTTCTTTTGCCAATATTCCCAGCCGAAAAAGGCAATCAAGGCAATGAGAATTCCGCTAATCATTGCAGAACCATATTTTTTGGCAAACGACTTTAAACTGTCGAGTTGTTCATCATCACTTAAACTCATGTGATTGTCCTTTTCCTAAATTTTGCAATTTATTGTTTAAATTTTTCGATAAAAAATGACGTCAGTTCAGCTAAAGCAACTTGCGACTGTTCAGCCGTTGCAAGTTCTTTTACGAGAAGCTGTTGAGATTCCCACTCACGCTCACCCAAAATAACCGCATAGGTTGCACCAGACTGATCCGCCTTTTTCATTTGGCTTTTCATGCTGCCTTGTGATCCAGTTTTCAAACGAATCGAGCTATTTGCCACTTCCAATTGGTCACGAATTTGCTCTGCCAAGATCAATGCCTTGGCTTGGTAAGCAGGTTCAGCCAACAAGAAAATTTCGCAATCACGGACATCTTTGGTTTGTTCAACTTGCTCAAGCAACAGTAGCAAACGCTCCATCCCCATCGCAAAACCAACTGCTGGTACAGACTGATCTGCTTTACCTTTCAACTGGCCAACCAAACCATCATAGCGACCACCCGCACACACCGTACCTTGTGAACCCAACATCGTGGTGGTCCATTCAAATACAGTTTTGTTGTAGTAGTCCAGACCACGCACTAACTTTTGGTTAATCACAAACTCAATACCAGCATCGGTTAAATATTGCTGCAATTGCTGGAAGTGATTGATTGAATCTTCTTTAAGGAAATCATGCAACTTCGGTGCATTTTCCAAAATCTTTTGAGTCGATTCAATCTTAGAATCCAAAATACGCAATGGATTGGTAGTTAAACGACGCTGAGAGTCTTCATCCAACGCATCTTTGTGTTGGTTTAAAAACTCAACTAATGCTGCACGGTATTCTGTACGCTCATCGGTTTCGCCTAAGGTATTCAACTCAAGTTGAACCTTGTCAGCAATCCCTATACGCTTCCACAAACGCGCTGTGAGTAGAATTAACTCTGCATCGATATCTGGCGTTGCCACACCAAACGTTTCGACACCGAACTGGTGGAACTGACGGTAACGGCCTTTTTGCGGTTTTTCATAACGGAACATAGGTCCCATATACCACACACGCGGTGTCGCGCCACGCAACAAATTATGTTCAAGCAACGCACGTACACAACCTGCGGTCCCTTCTGGACGTAGCGTAAGTGATTCAGGTGGATTACCTTTGTCGAAAAAGGTATACATTTCTTTTTCAACGATATCGGTCGCATCACCAATAGCACGTTTGAATAAACCAGTTTGCTCAACGATCGGTAAACGGATCTGTTGATAACCATACGCATCCATCAGAGATGCAAGTTGTTGTTCCAGACTTCTCCAAGCCGCAGTTTGCGTTGGAAGGATGTCATTAAAACCTTTGATAGCGACGATTGAACTCATGATGAACTACGAATAATTTCTTTGGATTTTGCTTCTTCAAGCTCTTGAACACGTTGACGAACCATTGTTTCAATTTCATCAACCAACTGATTTGTGTCGATCAAATGGCTCTTTTCACCATTACGATAGACCAGTGAACGAGGAGCTGCTCCTACAATCCCGATATCAGCTTCTTTGGCTTCACCAGGACCATTCACTTTACACCCGATCACAGACAAATCCATCGGGGTACGGATATCTTCTAAACGCTCTTCCAATGCTTGCATCACTTGAATTACGTTGAAT
Source organism: Acinetobacter sp. ANC 3929 (assembly GCF_000369405.1). Lineage (GTDB taxonomy): Bacteria > Pseudomonadota > Gammaproteobacteria > Pseudomonadales > Moraxellaceae > Acinetobacter. The sequence continues at coordinate 34,643 of NZ_KB849999.1, read as the reverse complement.
TCTTGACGTGAGCAGCTTGGGCACGCAATAAAGTTAATGCCGTTTGAGCGTAAGCCCAACGATTTTAAAATATCAAAACCGATTTTAATTTCATCTTCTGGTTCAGCAGCCAGCGAGATACGCATGGTATCACCAATGCCTTCCATCAATAATCCACCTAATGCAATCGCAGACTTCACCGTACCAGTACGGTAAATCCCAGCCTCAGTTACACCAAGATGTAGCGGATTATCAATCTGTTGAGACAGTAAACGATAAGCATCCATGGTTAAAAACACATTCGATGCTTTTACACTGACTTTGAATTCATGAAAATCTAAACGATCAAGAATATCAATATGGCGCATAGCAGACTCAAGCAAAGCTTGTCCTGTTGGCTCGCCATATTTCACTTGTAAATCTTTTTCTAATGAACCCGCATTCACACCGATACGAATCGAAATACCATGATGTTTTGCCGCAGCAACCACTTCACGTACTTTCTGATCCGAACCAATATTCCCCGGATTGATACGCAAACAATCTGCACCGTAATCTGCAACAGCAAGTGCAATACGATGATCAAAATGAATATCTGCAACTAAAGGAACAGTCACACGTCTACGAATTGCACCAAATGCTTCTGCCGCCTCCATCGAAGGGACAGAAACACGCATGATATCTGCGCCTGCATCTGCACAACGCTGGATCTGCGCGACAGTTGCATCGACATCACAGGTTTCAGTATTCGTCATACTTTGAACACTGATCGGGGCATCACCACCGACATACACCGAACCGACGCGAATTTTACGTGTTGGACGGCGTTTTATAGGGTTCACAATCATCGTATAGCTCTACTCTTTGGCATTAACGAGACAAACGGAATTCTGCTTTTCCATTAACTGTATATGGAGACAATGAAATTTGCTCCTGATTTAAAGTCAATGCTACTGCTGTCGCATCATCTAAACGAATTTGAAATGGTGATTCACCACTTAAAGTCAATGTCGATGCTTGGCGACCTGTTGCCAATACTTTACCTGTTGCATCTACAATATGCACAGAGGTCGGACGATTAAAGCTCAACACCAATTGGTCACCAGATGTTGCAGTCGTGGTACTACCACTCATTGGTAGAATTTGAACGTCAGAATTCTTGATCTTCGGTACATCTTCATCATCTTTATGGCTTGATGTCCAGTTCTGAACTGCCATAACCGCTAACCAAGCCAATACGGCAACCGCAACCACGATCGCAATGCGCTTTAACCAGATACGGTTACGCACACTTCTCGAACCTGATAATTTCCCCATAATTTTAATCGGAGAATTATTCAAAGCATGGCTCGCTTTAAGCCCAGTATCATTGGCATAGATTTCATCAAACCGCTGAATGATCGCACTGGCATCTGCATTTAAATGCTTTGCATAAGCACGATAATAGCCTTTGATAAAAGTCGCTTCAGGTAATGATTTATAGTCGTCTTGCTCTAATGCTGTCAATGTTTTGACAGGCATATTCAATACGTTTGCAATCTCATCAATTTCTTTCTTTTGTGCAATACGAATTTGACGCAAATACTCACCAGGTCGTTGAATATTTCCTAACGTTGACGCTGGCGAGGTTGAGCCAGTTGGCTGATGTGAATTTGGATTTATTTCCATACGGCCTCAGTACTGTACTGTAATTGCAAATAACGTTGATATTCTGGACTATCAGGAAATAACGCACGTAGTTGATTGACTAACACTTGCATTCCTAATTGATCCGCATTCGCTCGAGCAATGCGTAGACCAATCCAAAGCGCCCGAGCACCTTGGTTTTTCTGTCCCACGTTACGAACATATTGTTCGTATAGTTGCGCTGCATCTCTATTATTTTGTTGCAAATAGAAAATTTCCGCCAACTCTAACATTGAAATGGTTGCGTTTCGATTCGCTTGTAGCGCCTGTTTGAATGATTTTTCAGCATTCGCAACATCGCCCAACTTCAAATAGATTCGCCCTAGGTTTTCCAACGACTGAAAGCGCTGTTCATACCCTAAGGTTGCACCCGCACGGGTAAATTGCTCAATGGCATCATTATAGCGTTGCTGTTGATACAAATATGTACCGTAATTATTACGCGCTTGAGCATTATCAGGTTCTGAGGAAATTGCACGCTTAAAATAAGCTTCTGCTTTTTCCATATTGGTGGCGCTGCCTTCTTGTTGCAGCAGGATTCCCATCATCATATTGGCATTGGCATCACGGGAATCAATCTTTAAAGCTTGGTCAAGCGAACGCTTGGCTGCATCTAAATCACGGCTACGAATATACTCTGCTGCAAGTTGAGTCCGAACTTGCACTGCTTTTTCTGGATCTTTTTTTAATGTTGTAGAGGGTGTTTGACATGCTGTTAAGCCAAGTAAAGTAAACACAACAGCTGTCGCAATAATCGTTTTTGGTCGAGTGGTATTCAACGCCTTTTCCCCAAGTATTATCCTTGTGTGCGCAAAATTTCTTGTTGTTGCGCCACTTTCTTTTTCCATTGTTCAGCACGACGAGTACGGTCAGCAACCTGTCCTACCAATTGTCCACACGCTGCATCGATATCATCACCACGTGTCTGACGAATCGTACACACAAATCCAGCATCCGACAAAGTTTTTTGGAACGCAATGATGCGGTTACGACTCGAACGACCATACGGTGCATGCGGGAACGGATTAAATGGAATAAGATTGATCTTACTCGGTAAGTTTTTCAATAACTTTAAAAGTTGTTGTGCATGTTCAGGCTTATCATTGACACCGTCTAACATTACATACTCAATCGTAACGTGGCGACGTGCACTTTCATTACCATCTTTTGTTAAATAACGCTGACATGCGGCAATTAACTGCTGTAATGGATATTTTTTATTGATTGGAACCAGTTCGTTACGTAACTCATCATTCGGTGCGTGTAGTGAAATCGCCAATGCCACATCAATATCTTGTGCCAACTGATCAATTTTAGGCACCACGCCTGAAGTCGATAAGGTTACACGGCGTTTCGACATGCCATAAGCAAAGTCGTCCAGCATTAACTGCATAGAACTGAGTACAGCATCATAGTTGAGTAAAGGTTCGCCCATACCCATCATCACTACATTGGTCACGGTCCGCTCGCGTTCGGCAACAGGCACCTCTTCCATATAGGAATAGTTCGCCATCCATAACTGACCAATGATTTCAGCTGGGGTTAAATCTCGTTGAAAACCTTGCTTACCTGTCGAGCAGAATGAACAATCCAAGGCACAGCCCACTTGTGATGAAATACACAAGGTCTTACGTGCACCTGTTTTATCTTCCGCAGGAATCAATACGGTTTCAACCAATGACCCCTCACCATCACCAACACGGAACACCCACTTACGGGTTCCATCTTTAGAGTAGTTACGATGCACGACATCAGGCGCTTTAATTTCACAAATCTTTTCGAGTTTCTCTCGTAATTTGCCTGAGATATTGCTCATCTCAGCAAAATCAGTCACAAAATATTGATGAATCCATTTCATGACCTGACCCGCACGAAATTTCTTTTCGCCTAAGTCTTCGAAGAATTTTTCTAATTCAGCTCGAGACATGCCAAGTAAATTTACTTTTTTCTCGGCAGCATGAACGACAGGTGTAGAAACAGACTGTTGTTTTTCATCTAAATTTTCTGATGAAACGACCACTGCAGAACTCATGTATATTTACCTAAACAATATCGACGCTAAAAACTGCTGTGCATTATTCGCACAACACAAGCGATAAGAAATAAAAAACCAGATAAGTAGTATACCACTTATCTGGTCTGAATACTTTGGATTAACGAGTGCGTGGGCAAATCTCGTTATCAGCAAAGAAGTAAGCGATTTCACGCTCAGCAGAAGCAACTGAGTCAGAACCGTGAGCAGCATTTTCGTCGATGCTTACAGCGAAGTCAGCACGGATTGTACCTGGAGCAGCTTCTTTAGGGTTTGTCGCACCTAAGATTTCGCGGTGAGCAAGAACAGCGTTTTCGCCTTCAAGAACAGAAACAACCACTGGACCAGAAGTCATGAATGCAACTAAGTCTGCAAAGAAACCACGTTCTTTGTGCTCAGCATAAAAACCTTCTGCATCAGCTTGAGAAAGGTGTTTCATTTTAGTTGCAACAATTTTCAAACCTGATTTTTCGAAACGAGCAAAAATGTCGCCGATGTGGTTTTTAGATACTGCATCTGGTTTTACGATAGATAAAGTACGTTCAATCGCCATGATTGACTCCTATTATGGTTTAAACTAAAAAATTTGCCGCATTATACCGATGTCATCGCCAATAATCAGCTTGAATATGCAAAACTTAAGCGTTTTCTGACGAATTTTTAACGAACTTCATCCAGCCATGCCATTTGAATGGCTTCAAGCAAACCTTCAGTCGACTTATTTGGATCATCACTAAAGTCAGGCAAAGCACAAACCCATGCATGTAAATCGGTAAAACGGATCCATTGTGGATCTACATCCGGATGTGCTTCGGTGAGTTCAATCGCAATATCAATCGTATCTGTCCAACGTAAGCCCATATGACAACCTAAATAAATGTATGTGATTGAGCGTACTTTAACAAATCATGTAATTTAAGAGATAGTGTTCGATTGCGAAATTCAGCATAAAAAAAATTACAACGCGATATTCAGGCTAGGCGCCAACAGAATAATGCCGCTTGCAACCGATGCACCGATCATTGCCCCCACAATCACATCACTTGGATAATGCAGACCCAATACCATACGTGACAAGGCGACGAGAATGGTAAATGGCAGCATCAAGATCAATAACAGCGGCTGAACATAACCCAAAGTGATAGTCACCATCACTGCATGTAAAGTATGACCTGACGGAAAACTAAAATGATCTAATGCTCGTTCCCCCAAGACAATTACTTGATGCACCTGATAGGGTCTTGGACGTGTGGTTTTATTTTTCAAAAATTTATAGATCAAGGTTCCTACAGAACCCGCAGCAATCACATACAAAATTTGCACGCCATATGCCAAACCTTGCATTGCCCAAACTGACAACAACATGACATACCAAAATGGTCCATCCCCCAAACGACTGATCGTTTTAAAAAATAAAGCGACTCGCTGCGAATGGGAGAGATGATTGAGGTAGACACAGCCTTTTAAATCTAAATCAAGTATTTTTATTTTTGCATTTTGAAGATTCATACTTTTTCTCCTCTGATGAGAATACTTTAAGTCGCGGTCATGGGAGACTCCTCGCGACTTGATAGAGTGCTTGTTCTAATTGTTGTACTGGAAATTGCCAGCTACTCTGTTGCACACTTTCACTGGCTAATAAGCCCATCTGTCTCAATTGTGGTAGTGCAGGTAGTTGACGAATCGACTGAATTAAATGATCTGTTTGCCCTAATGGAGTCAACCACCCTGTAACATTCGGTTTGACGTGTTGATGGGCACAAACATAATCATAAGCAACTACGGCCAAACCACTAGCAATCGCTTCCAACACCACGTTGCCAAAGGTATCGGCTTGGCTGGCAAAGGTAAAAACATCTGCACTGGCATAAGCTGCTGACAGCTCGCGTCCGCTTAAACTGCCCATAAAAATAACATCTTCGGATTGGGCCATTTTGCTGAGTCGAGCACGATCTGGGCCATCACCGACAATCACAAATTTGCTATTTCTACCTTGTTGTGCCTGTAATGCATGGAAGCTTTTAATCAGCACATCGACTTCTTTTTCTGGTGATAAACGTCCGACGTATAGCATTACCCGAGTATCGGTATCGACACCCCACTGCTGGCGAAGCTGTTGCGAACGGTGCTGAGGTGAAAATTTTTCGGTATCCACACCACGACCAACTACAACTAATGGGCAAGTCACACCGAAACCACGTAAAGCGTGCTCGGTATATTGACTCGGAACACACGTCACGTCGGTACTGTTATGAAACCAAGTCAAATAGCGTTGAATTGGCTTGACTAAAAATGCCAAGTCAAAGAAGCGACTAAAATCATGGAATGCCGAATGAAAACCGCTGGACACTGCAATTTTCCTCGACTTTGCTGCTTGTAGTGCAGTCAATCCCAAAGGCCCTTCAGTCACAATATGCACCACATCTGGGGCAAATTTTTCGAAGGCTTTGGAAACCTTGATATATTGCGGCCAACCAAATTGAATACTTGGATACTTAGGAATGGGTTGTGACATCACTAAGCATTCTTGTTCGGGATGAAACTCGGTACACACTGCCTTTTGGGTTGGTCGTACCAGTAAAATTTTATGCCCTAGTCGCTGTAACCCTTGGCATAATTGCATCATCGACAGTGCCACACCATTGATTTCTGGAGGCCATGTTTCAGTCACAATTGCAATTCGAAGGCGAGGACGAACCAGATCACGAAGCTCAGACAATTCATCTTGTTTGTTTTTGAGTTGTTTCCTTTTAAAGTAAAATTTAAAATTTTCAGGAAACTCCTGCTTGAATAGAGATGTCGCGTATGTACTCTGCATATCGCCATCCATTTGTGTCGTTATTTTCATGCTTTCAGCTTAAAAGCATTTTTTGACACTTTAATGATCAGTCTATGACAGTTTTTTGACAGTCTTAAAATAAAAAATGCCCAGCCTGAAACTGGGTATTTGTATACAACACAATAAATACTTAACCTAAATTTGATCAGAAATATGGTGTCGGAAACGTCGTCAGCAACCTGAGTAAGCCAAAGCGATTAAACTTTGGCTTAGCGCAAGATAAACGAAGTGCGTAGTTTAGGACTCAAGCATAGCTTTCGTCTTACGGTACGGCAAAGATTATTAATCTTTGCTATTCGTCCCTCATGTTTTGCCTACTTTTCCCAAAACAAAAGTAGGCCGAGCCGCAGGCTGATCCTGTAATTCGATGAAAATTTATCAAGACACCGTTAAGATAATTTTTTTCCAACAGACTCTAGATAAAAATATTTAGATCAAACTCAAATTGCACTTATTCAAGCCAAAGGATTATCCACCGCAAAAATCTGCTGATCTTCTAGACGGAAAGCCACCAGTTGCTGCCCCCAAACACAACCTCCATCCACATTTTGAATGTGAGGACTAATGGTTTTGCCCTGCAAAGCTGCCCAATGTCCAAAAATTAATTGATGGGTTTGTGCCGCCTGACTTTCAAACTCAAACCACGGTTGAAAGCCCGCTGGCATCGGTGCATCAAGCGCATCTTTAAAATCAAATTCCAAACGCCCTTTAGCATCAGTTAAACGCATCCGGGTCAGATAATTGGTAACACAGCGCAAACGCGCCATACCTGTCAGCTCATCAGACCATAGATCAGGTTGTGAACCATACATCTCGGCAAGAAAACTGTCTAATACTGCAAGATCATCATTACCCACCACCTGTTGCACTTCTTGCGCCAGCGCAACTGTTTTTGCCGCACTCCAAATACAGGGTACGCCCGCATGGGTAATCAAGGTGTGTTCATTTGGAGATAGACTCAAAGGTTGTTTACGCAGCCAATCAATCAGCTCATCGCCATCAATCGCATCAATCACTGCTTGAGTATGATCTTTATCTTTGGCTTTTTTAAAACCACGCGCACAGGCAATCAACGTAAGATCATGATTACCCAGTACGGTTGCTGCGGCACCACGGTCAGCCAGCTTTTTAATAAAACGTAAAGCACCAACCGAGTTTTCACCACGTGCAACCAAATCACCCGCAAACCATAAAAAGTCTTGGTCAGGATCAAAGCGGATTTCTTTCAGCAACGCTTTCAGTGCTTCGAAACAACCTTGCACATCACCAATGACATAGTTATAGCGTTTAGACATTAAGATACCATCTGATCAGAAAGTGCGACAAAATCAGCCAAGCTCAATGTTTCTGGACGCGCCATCGGATCAATACCTGCTTTTTCAAAACCATCTTCTGCCAACATCCCTTTCAAACTATTCCGTAGCGTTTTACGGCGCTGCGTAAAGACATGCCCAACCAAACGTGCCAAGGCTTTCTCATCCTTTGCTACGATTGGCTTGGTTTCGTACGGCTCTAAACGGAACACTGCCGATGTGACTTTCGGTGGTGGATTGAATGATCCTGGTGGTACTTCAAACAAAAATGTTGGCTTGCAGTAATACTGAATCATCACCGACAGACGACCATATTCTTTGGTATTTGGCGTCGCAGTAATACGGTCAACCACTTCTTTTTGCAACATGAAGTGCATATCTTTGACTTTGTCACCAAACTCCAAGAGATGGAACAACAAGGGCGTAGAAATGTTATATGGCAAATTTCCAACTACGCGCAGTGGACGGCCATCTTTAAACAATTCAGTAAAATCGTATTTTAATGCGTCGGCTTCAATAATGGTCAAACGTTCAGGATGCGGCACACGCCCAGGTAACCCTGCTGCCAAATCTCGGTCAAGCTCAACCACGGTCAAAGCATCACACTCACCAATCAACGGCGATGTTAATGCAGCCAAACCAGGTCCGATTTCAACAATATTCTCGCCTGTACGTGGATTCACAGAGCGTACAATTTTGGCAATCACACGTTGATCATGTAAGAAGTTTTGACCAAAACGTTTTCGAGCCTGATGCCCTTCATCTTTAGGGTTTAGGGCATTAATTTGATACATAATAATTCCAACGTGAATAATTTACTCGTTAATCACTGACGAGCTAAATCAAGTGCTAAATCCACTGCAACATGCAAGCTCGATGCTTTTGCTTGTCCAGTGCCTGCAAGAGAGAGTGCTGTACCATGATCGACAGAGGTTCGAATAAATGGCAAGCCTAAAGTAATGTTAACTGCTTCACCAAAGCCTTGTGATTTTAACACAGGTAAGCCCTGATCGTGATACATCGCTAAAACCGCATCTGCATTGCTTAAATTTTCAGGGGTAAATAAGGTATCAGCTGGTAAGCTTAAACTCATCCCAATACCTTGCGCTCGATAGCTTTCCAATACTGGGTTGATCACTTCAATTTCTTCACGACCCAAATAACCATCTTCACCTGCATGCGGGTTCAGGCCACATACCAAAATACTTGGCTGAGCAATTTTAAATTTTGTTTTTAAATCATGAATCAAAATATCAATGACTTGCAGCAGGCGTTCTTTAGTAATGGCATCAGGTACATCACGCAAGGGTAAGTGTGTTGTCGCCAAGGCAACACGCAATGTTTTGGTGGCCAACATCATCACCACCCGATCAATGCCGGCAAACTCTTGGTAATATTCGGTATGCCCACTAAATGCAATGCCCGCATCATTGATAATCGACTTTTGCACTGGTGCTGTCGCAACACCAACACTCTGTCCAGACATCGCATAAGCCGCTGAACGACGTAATTGTTCCAGTACATAGGCGGCATTGGCTGAATCTAACTGACCTAAAGTAACAGGTTTTGCTAAAGGGACATGTTCAACAAAAAGTTGCCCCTTCAAACTGGATTCTGCTTGTCCTTGATAAGTAATCAGTTCAACATTGATTCCTAAAAGATCGGCACGCTGTTGTAACATCTGTAGATCAGCAAGGATAACAATCGGTCGCTCATCTACACGTTCTGCCAGACTGAGACAAATATCAGGACCAATTCCTGCTGGTTCGCCTGAAGTGACATATAAAGGAAGCATCTATACCGCCAGTCTTTTTTTGATTCCCATCTAGTGTAACCAAAATCTCAGAACAGCTATAGTGCTTCATTTTTAATAATTCAAATACTTTAGGGCGTTGCTGAAACTTTCGGTAAGTTCTGTGGAACTAAATTCGATGGTACAAACTCCACCTTACGTGTCCAAGGATTAATCTTTGGCTGTACTTTTTTCTCAGGCTGTACCACAGCGACTTCTTCTTTTCTCTCTGCGACGACAACACTACTTGCGGCTTTTTCTATCAATGGATTACTAACTACATCTTTCTTTTCTGCAACCTGAACAGGCTGTGCAATCGGAGACTCCCTCTTCTCCATCACAGGTGTTGCAGGCACAGTACTTACAGGCCGAGTATAAGGTGCTGCAATTGCCCCTTGTTTCACCACAGTTTGTGTCGTCGGTTGCTGAACAGGCTGTACTGTTATGTGCGAGGCCTGCCCCTGAAGATTGAGTTGATCGACAGGAATCTCGATTGCTTTCATCTCAGCTGTCACTACCATTGCTGGGTCAACGTGATCATTACCTCGACTTTCCAAAACTTCTAACTTACGGCTGGTCCCTTCTTTGGGTTGAAACTCGGAATAATTAGTAACACTCGTTTGATCTACCCACTTATAAAGCCGTCGTGCATTTGTCTGTGTAGAACAAACACCTATCAATAATGTAACTACAACAATTTTTGTAGAAAACGACAACTTCATCAAATTCCCCAAGAGAAGAGGTTAATACTTCTATTTATTTCAAATATTTGCTAAAAAAATAATAGGGCAAATCCCTCCCCCTCACAAGGCAAATAATGTTGCCTGAAATAAAAGTCGTCTTACTTACAAATTCAGTCACATTGCAGCATTTTATGACCTTTCAGGTGATTTTTTCTTGTGCATTTTTATAAATCCATGTAGAATTCGGTCTCCTTTTGTTTGGACAGATTTCACCGTCCAAACCAACTATAATAGGTAGTGGTTTAAATGAAAACTCTCAGCGCTAAGCCAGCTGAAGTTCAACACGACTGGTATGTTGTTGATGCTTCTGGCAAAACTTTAGGTCGCCTTGCGACTGAAATCGCTCGTCGTTTACGCGGTAAGCACAAAACTTCTTATACTCCTCACGTTGACACTGGCGACTACATCGTTGTGATCAATGCTGAACACGTTCAAGTGACTGGTAAAAAAGCGCTTGATAAGAAATATTATCGCCATACTGGTTTCCCTGGTGGTATCCGTGAGACTAACTTCGAGAAGTTAATTGCTCACAAACCTGAAGCAGTTTTAGAAAAAGCTGTTAAAGGTATGTTACCAAAAGGTCCTCTTGGTTATGCAATGATCAAAAAAATGAAAGTGTACGCTGGTACTGAGCATCCTCATACTGCTCAACAGCCACAAGTTTTGGACATCTAAGGGATACAGCACATGGCTACTAATTATGGTACAGGTCGCCGTAAGACCGCAACTGCACGTGTTTTCTTATCAGCTGGTACAGGTAAACTCGTAATTAACAACCGTACGCTTGAGCAATATTTCGGTCGTGAAACTGCTCGTATGGTTGTGCGTCAGCCTTTAGAGCTTTTAGAAGTTACTGAAAAATTTGACCTTTACATCACTGTTAAAGGTGGTGGTATTGGTGGTCAAGCAGGCGCAATCCGTCACGGTATTACTCGTGCATTGATCGCTGCTGACGAAAACTTAAAACCTGCTCTTCGTCAAGCTGGTTTCGTTACTCGTGATGCTCGTGAAGTTGAACGTAAGAAACTTGGTTTACGTAAAGCTCGTAAACGTCCTCAATTCTCTAAACGTTAATCGTTTTACGAATTGGACAAAAAACCTCGGAATTTTCCGAGGTTTTTTTATTACTCACTGATCGTTATTTCTTTTTAGAACAATCCATCACTGCATCACCCGTGCCATCGGCAGAAGAAAATTCTGTGATCTTACAGCCATTCTGAGTATAGGTCTTGCTCACTTTGGAAAATTGATGATCTTTCGGGATCGGTGCATTACACGGTTGACCTGTTTTTTCATGAACCATCTGGATTGGACCATCATTATAAATAGTGACCCGACAACCTTTCACAACATATTGTTTTTTGATCCCCCCATACTGTTGCCCACTATCGTCATCAGCCGCATCAGCAACCACTGCATCAGCAGCAGCCCCACTCTCAACTGATGAGACATTGCCCTGCCCCGACCCCGTCGGTGAGCTAGCACAACCACCCAGTAACAACGCTCCACATAAAACAATCAGGTAATCTGGCTTCATTGTATTTTTCTCTCTTTGAACTTATTGAATCATAAATCTATTCTGTAACAATGATATTGTTCAGCTTTAAGTGATTTCCCACGTTAATTTTAGTATTCTAAACAGTCAACCATAATTTTTTGGACTTATGTCTTTAGAAAATCCCCCAACCCCTGTCCAAGGCATTACGCTTTATAGTCATGCAGACGATTTCCGCTCACACTGGATCCGTTTTTTACTGGCTGAAAAACAAATCAAATACCATCTTATTCTCACCGACCATGAAGATGAGGATTTGGCAGACCTGAATCCCTATAACCAACTTCCCATGTTGATTGAACAAAACCTGAAACTTTTTTCAGCCAATGTTATTTCTGAATATTTAGATGATCGTTATCGCCAAAATAAACTCTATGCCGATGCACCGATGGCACGAGCAGAACAACGTCAATATATTTGGCGCTTTGAACAAGATTGGTTCAAATTGGCCGATCACATGTTGAGGCACACAGATACGCTGGATCCCAAACAAAAACAAAAGGCTCAGAAAGAACTAAGAGATACGTTGATTTCACTGACTCCACTCTTTCAGCATTTCCCATTTTTCATGTCGGAAACATTTTCAATCCTTGATTGTATGTTGGCCCCGATCTTTCTACGTCTAAAAAGTATGGGGATTGAATTACCTGCACAGCACTGTCGGCCTATATTCTTGTATTGTCATCGTATCTTTAGCCGACCATCTTTCATTAAATCAATGACAGCTCAAGAAAAAAACAGCTACAATGAATTGATTTCAACGATTTAATAAGTTTTTCAATTATGTCTGAGCAAATAACTTTTACGCCTACACGCCCCTATCTTGCTCGTGCCATTTATGAATGGATTTGCGATAACCAGCTGACCCCTTATTTATTGGTTGATGCAACGCAACCCCATACTGATGTTCCATTACAATTTGTCAAAGATGGACAAATTGTCTTAAATCTTGCACCACATGCCATTCATCAATTCCATATGAGCAATGACGCAATTACCTTCTCGGCTCGATTTGGTGGTGTTGCAAAAGAAATTTATGTGCCTATTCGTGCTGTATTAGGGATTTATGCAAGAGAAAATGGACAAGGTTTATTCTTCGATGCTTCTGAATATGCAGAAATCGAAGATACAACCGCTCCTCCAGTGGATGAAGGTAAGCAAGACGCTGAACCAACTAAAAAGAAACCTTCACTAAGAATTTTAGATTAAGCGAGGATAGACGAGATGGCATTTGACTTAGTTCAATACTTTTCTGAACAAATTAAAATTCAAAAACCACAACTTTTTAATCAATATTCTACTAAAGAAAAACAAGCGTATATTGATGAAGTGAACGTGTTAGCACTTGGGCAATTGATTAGTCTATGGAAACAAAATCCACAAAAACTGTATCAAGAAGTTCAAACCGCTGATCCGCTTTACATTCAAGAGGTTGCTCGCCATCTCACTACCTCAGCCCATAATCAATCTACGCTAAAAGCCTCGGAGTTGGAAACTAGCCTTTCTGATGTACTGACGCTACAGTTGACTGAATTGAAGCAACTGGACCAAACAGGAAGCTTTGGACAGACAGGATTGACAGAGCTTTTAGTTGGTCAAATTGAACATCTATCGGGGCAAGCGGAAGACTGGGTCTGGTCAACCAATCAACTGACAGAATTACTTGGTTCAAAGCCTGTGATACAGCAAGAAGTATCGCTTGAAGCCACCATGCAAGAATTCAATCAAATGGTTCATCAATCACAGCCAACTGCACATGATAATCATGAGGAAATAGTTGAAGTTGAAACGCCTGTAGTTCCTGCTTGGGCGTATATTGTTTCTCCTTTTGTGGCATTGGTCATTTTGCTCTTTTTGTATTGTTCATATTGCCAATTAATTTCAGCCTAAGACTCACAATAAAATGATAAAGAAAGTAGATTTACTTTCTTTATCAGGGGCTTACCAAAAAATTAAACTCGCTTAAAATATTAATTAACTTATTTTAATTAAATTAATTTACATTTATTTACAATCAAGAAATACCTTCAAACCCAAATATTAATGTGCTTAACATACAATAAAAACAAAATCCAATCCTTAATTAATATTTTTATTTGTTTATTTGACAAAAATTGTCAATTACTAGCAATCCTGTCATTTCAATTATTTTAAAGTATGATTGATTTAATAAAAGAGTTTCCTATAATGAGATTAACTACTTTTGAAAACTAATCAAAAACAAAAGTAGCAAATATATAAATTCATAAACAAAGATGTATTAGTAGAGATAAAATCATGGCTAAAATTTCATTAGAAAGCTTAACAAATATTGATGGGTTCGTTGCGGCAGCTTTAGTAGACACAGAAAGTGGTTTAGCGCTAGCAACTCAAGGTGGTGGGGCACTTGATTTAGAACTGGCAGCAGCAGGTAATACTGAAGTTGTTCGAGCAAAACGCCGTGTAGCTAACTCACTGAAACTTAATGATGATATTGAAGATATCCTCATCACACTTGGTAAGGCATATCACTTAATCCGTCCACTTGAAAGCAATGGCAACCTGTTCCTTTATCTTGTATTAGACCGCACTAAATCTAACTTAGCGATGGCTCGTCACGAATTAAAAACATTTGAAAAAGAGTTAGACTTTGCTTAACTCTCTATTTAAATACATTTAATATATTAGACTACTTGTATATACTCTTATTTTATTTATTTAAAATAAATTAAGAGTTATATAAGCAGTCTATTATTAGTCTTTAGTATTATTAGACTAATTCTGTGCAGTCCAATATTTTATAAAACATTAAAGTGATACTATGAATGGACATTGCATTAATATCGCAATTTCAGGTATAAGTTTAAAAGTTTCAGATGAATTAAAAATAGAGCTTAGAAAAACAATACCTCATGAATTTGGCATTAACTGGATCAATATTGCCGATCCAAATATCGACTTATTATTAATAAATGAAAACTTTTTTGATACTGAAGGTATTCAACGAATTTTAGAACAAAAAAAACTTCCCTGCTTAAAAGTTTCTAAAGGAGAAGGCACACAGCATATAGAAGAACACAATACACTTTATTTGCCTTTTCAGCACACTGATGCATTAAAAAACTGGATTCATCTTCGCCTTTTAAGCTATCTCACCCATCAACAAGCCCAACAGCCCAGAGTTGAATCCGTTTCCACCCATAATGCGATCAATGCAAAGTATTTAACTGACATGTTAAATCCTGAAAATGCCCGACTGCACCTGTTTGATGATCATGGCACCCTAGCCATCATCGACACCCGCAGCCAAATTGCATGGTTAGAACCTACGCGTATCCATACGCAAACCAACCACAGCTTTAAATATGAGTTCGCAACGACATCGAACTTCACCAAAGTATCGCGTAAGGTTGAATACAATTTAAATGATTGGTTATGGAATCTATTTTGGCATTCGCTTGAGTTCCAACGCTTGGCGCCAAATGAAAATGAATACTACAAAATTGAATATTGGCCACAGCCAGCGCAAAACACAGAGCGGAAAACCACTCTATTACTTGCCGCTTGCTTTATACAAGGAGCCCAACTGTACCAAGTTGCAACACAATTAAAACTTCCTATTCAAACGGTTCAACAATTTATCGCTGCCTGCATTCTTTCAGACAATGGTGGCATTATCCCTGCTTCAGAAAGTCATTATTTAAAAACAGAAACTACTGAGCAAACAATTGAACAACAAGGCTTTTTAAATAAATTTTTTGGCAAGATTAGACGCCGCTTTGGGCTTTAAGGATAGATATGATTCTCCAACAATACAAAATTGTTTTTGCAGGAAGCATGGGCGCAGGTAAAACGGAAGCAATCAAATCGCTTTCAGAAATTCCTGTCCTCGCAACCGAAGCATTCAATACAGATAGTCAGGCTCATAATAAAATGCAAACTACGGTGGGCATTGATTATGGCGAGATTACATTAGATGACGGTGTAAAAGTTGGCTTATATGGCACACCTGGACAGTCACGCTTTGATTTTATTTGGCCAGTTATTTGCCAAGGTGCATTGGGGGTAATTCTACTGGTCGATCACAATAGTAAAGTACCCATTGAAGAGCTTGAGGGCTATTTAGATACCTTTAAAGACTATACCCAGAACATTTCCATTGGTATCACCCATGTCGATGAAAATAAAGGACAACCCACGACTATTTATCGTGAGTGGTTGATTCAAAATGAATACAACTATCCACTTTTTTTTATCGATGCACGTAAACAAGAGCATATTCTGCTGATGATTGAATCACTCATTGCAGCATTAGAAGTCAATTTAAAAGCAACAAATTAATTACTTTATAAAGAGAAGAATTATGTTCAGTATTCCCAGTCAGCAACGTACGGCACCCAAAGAGCTGATTCAATTTGCAAAGGCTCAAGCCAACGATATTTTAACCAATATCCGAGGAGT
Organism: Acinetobacter sp. ANC 3929; assembly: GCF_000369405.1. Lineage (GTDB taxonomy): Bacteria > Pseudomonadota > Gammaproteobacteria > Pseudomonadales > Moraxellaceae > Acinetobacter. The sequence continues at coordinate 18,264 of NZ_KB849999.1, read as the reverse complement.
GGATTATATTATGCTCTGCTCTACCGATGGATTTGAGTTAGCCTCGATTTACAAGAAAAACCCCTATAACAGCACTAAACTTGCGGCTGTGAGTAGTTCAATCTTGGCAATGGTCACCGCTTTTCTCAATGAAATCCAGCTGACGGGATGCCAGAGTATTACTTTGGATGCAGAGAACGGTAAAGCGATTCTTACTTCAATTCCTGCCCCTCATCATCCAATGGTGATGGTAACCTTAAGCAATAAAGACGTCCTACTAGGACAACTGCTCTATAGCTTAAAGCAAGCCAGTGGCGCCATTGTCGACGCAGACCAAGCTTAATTTTTCACCTCTAAAATCTGACAGGCATAGAAGCTTGTCAGATTTTTGTCATTTATAACTTCTATAATAATACTTTACTTTTCAATTTTCATTTTTGAATCTTAATAAGCTATGAATTTCACTAATTAGCTGTCCTTCTTTGTTAAAAAAAACCTAAATAAACCAAAAATACAGAATAAAATATTGTTTTTAAAAACATCAGATGAATGGTCATCAATATAAATGATTTAGCAATATTTTTTCATTATTATAATTTTCGAACAAATAACAATCACAAAATTTTCACAAATGAATAATTTAAACAATATGCGGTTGTATTTGTTCTGACATTATTAAGCACTATGGAGAGATAAAAGATGAAGCTGAAGAGCTTAAAACTAGGCGCAGGGGTCGCGCTATTAATCAGTGGTTTTTCCACCCAACAGACCTTGGCTGATTCCTATGTGTTCGTGACCAATACCACGCCACAAACCGTATCGATACAGATCAATCAAACTGGGGCAAGCTTACAGCAAGGCAATGAATGGGCGCAGGAAGCGACTCAACTTGCACCATACGAGACCAAACGGGTATTACGTATCAACCGTTATACAGGAATAAAATCAGGTAAAACCTATAACTTTGATACTGTTCTCAGCAGTGGCAATTCACAAGTCACCCTAAAACAAACCATGACGGGAACTTGGTCGGGCAGTAATATTCAGCACGGTATTCAAACGACGACCACCACATCCCCATGGTATTCAGATCGTAATGTTCATCGTATCAATACCACTTATGCAGGCTTATCCGCTCAGGCAGCAGTAAAAGCTGAATATACAGGCGGTTATGATGACTTCCACTACACTATTCATCAAAACACGGTACAAGAGCCTGTTTCAGCCAGTGCCGATGAACTCAAAGTCCTGACTTATAATATTTATGCGCTGCCAATGGTCGCGAGTAAAATCAACGAACGTTTGGCTGAATTGCCAAATCATCTAAATGGCTATGATGTAATTATGATGCAGGAAGCATTTGCATCATCGCGTACAGGCATGTTGAATCAACTGGCACAACAATATCCTTATCAAACTCATATTCCTGTCGGTTCTGGCTATAACTTGTTTGACAGCGGTCTGGTGATTGTCAGCCGTTATCCAATCGCGAAAACTGCTCAATTGATATATCCAGATTGTACAGGCACCGATTGCTTCGCCGATAAAGGTGTACTGTATGCCGAAATTATTAAAAATGGTAAGGCTTATCATGTGACTTCAACGCATACCGCCTCATTTGATACCGATGAAGCTCGTGCCCTGCGTCAAGTTCAGTTCAAACAAATCCGCCAATTGGTCAATCAACAAAATATTCCAAGTTTTGATGCCGTATTAATGGGTGGCGATTTTAATGTGAATAAATTACTTTGGCCGCAAGACTATCAAGACATGTTGACCAATCTGAATGCCACAGCAGCAACGAGCACAGGCTATACCGCGTCGACCTTTGACCCACGTGTGAATAAATTGGCAGGAGCAGCAGGTTCTGGTGGTTCAACCGTTGAATATTTAGACTATATCGTAGCATCGAATAACCATCGCCAGCCTACTCAGGCGCGTAATGATGTTCGTATCTTGCGTACTACGGCTGACCCACTGTACATGACATGGGATCTCTCAGATCACTTCCCTGTGATGGGACAATTTAATTACAACCCATAAAACGGAAGGCGGTATGAATAAAAGACTATTGCTGACAATTGTTATTGTTGTCGTGGTCTTGGTTGCGATTGTAGTCTGGAAGAGCACCGCCTCTTCCGCTGCAATCCAGCACACCAGATCCACAGTATCTCCGAATGCATCGATACAGATGAGTGATGACAACATGCCCCATAAAAACAAGGATGAAATTTTTCAGGACTCGCTGTTGAAACAACTCAAAAAGTTACAACAACAACCTGGCAATATCACTGAGTTTCTCAATGACTTTAAGGCCAACTGCCCTGTCTCTGACTGTAATTCTGCTTTGGCAAAAGCCTTGGCCAATTATCCGGATCAGAAATTTGCACAACTGGTCGCGAATCTACTCAAACGTTTGCCTGAGTATGAACAACGTATGCAAAGTACAGTGCTATCAACCGCTTTATCGCCAAAAGAACGCTTTGATGCTTTGTGGAAACTGAGAGAGCAGACTTTGGGACAAGCAGAGACAATGCTTGGTTTTGGGCAAGAACGCCAGTATGCGGATTATCGTTTTGCCTACAATGATTTGGCTCAGAATCAAAAACTTAGTGCTGAACAACGTTTAAAAGCCTTTGAAGAGCTACAAAAACAGTATCCTGATACAACTCAACAAGAAAACAAGATCGGGCAATATGAACAAGCATTGAATCTGATTAAACAAGGCCAACAAAATCCTGCTGAAATTGAACGGATCAAGCAGAAATTGCAACAGCAATATTTGACAGAACAGGAACGCCAAGAGGTTCAGCAAAGAGAACGACGTGAAGCTCTGCAACAGCAGCAAGTCGATCAATACCAACAAGCCTTGCAGCAGCTGCAAAAAGAGATGGAACCATTAAAAGCACAACTCTCAGACACAGAATGGCAAAAGCAGTATCAAAGCCGTTTAGAGAATTTGCGCTTAAAAATGTTTCCTTGATTTCGCTTCAACCATCTATATAACCGACATAGATGGTTAAGTACTTGTCTTGCACAGTTTTTATGCTATTTATAATGAGTCAACTTACTACAGTTCAATCGACTCTTATTCATGGAAATCAAAGGAATGCATTACCCACAATATCAACAAGATCTGAATACTGCACTCGGATCAGAAATACTCGGTGAACTGATTTTTCTCAATGCTGCTAAACATGCACGTTCAATCGAACAGCAGCAAAAATGGCAAACCTTAGCCAAACTGGAAACTCAGACCTTACAGAAATTACAACGCTTCTTACTGCAACATGGTCACACTGCTTCAATTCGACCACACATTAAGTTGCAAGCTAAAGCATCAGGGATTGCCATGGCCAAACTGCCTTGGAAACTGGCCATGCATTTACTGAAGCAAGGCACACAACCTTTTATGGCAACTTTTGAGCGGATGCAGCAACACGCAGATGCCAACACACAAGACTTTCTCCACTATTTGTTAGCGCATGAACAAGCCTTAGCTGAATTTGCAACGCAGGAATTACAAGGGAACCATCAACATTCCTTAGAAGCTGTATTGAGCTTACTAAAAAGCGAGGCATAAAACCTCGCTTTTTAGTTGCTACCATAGGCAACTATGCCATATTTAGATTTAACAGCAATTGGCGTTTTTTCACCTGCTGCCCAACCTGACCGATCAGTTCCTCGACCACACCATCGACATCGGATTTGATCTGTTGCTGAATTTTCATGGCTTCGAGAACTAACAATGTTTGTCCTTTCACCACCTGATCACCAACATTGACCAATAGGTTCACAATAGCTCCATCCATCGGCGCACGAATTTTTCCGTCCCCTACAACTTCTGCGACTTCTGGAGCTGCATAAGTCATATTTTCAATCACTACATTGCCATTGTCTGCATCTAAATACAGCTGATCTTGATCAATCACATACGCGAGCTTACGACGAACACCTTCACAACTATAAATGATATCCACATCGCTAATATTCACAATCTTGATCGTTGCCTGTTGGTCGCATAACTCAACTTTAACCTGCTGTTGATCATTTTGTACATGTAACAATAACTGTTGGTCTGCATATTTCAGTTTCAGTGGAAATGGCATGCCAACACCCGTTTGCCAAGCAACGCGCTGCTGATTTTGTTGAGTGAATAATGCTGCTGCCACCGCAAGCGTTTCAATCTTTAAGGTTTGTTGATGTAGGCTAATATCATCCTGAAAATGCTGCTGAATAAAGGCCGTATTGGTATCCCCAGCAACAATAATCGGATGTCGTAATAAATTGCTCAAGAATTGTTTATTACTATTCACACCCAATAAGACACAATCATCAACGGCGCGAGCGAGCAGCCGAATCGCATCCTGACGGGTCTTGCCATAAGCAATGACCTTGGCCACCATCGGATCATAGAACGGACTAATTTCACCTTGTTCTAACATGCCGTGATCAATACGGACATTCTGCAACATACCATCAGCACCAGCGGGTTGCCAACGAAGCACTTTACCTGTTTGTGGCAAGAAATCCTGCCGCGGATCTTCGGCATAAAGACGGACTTCAATCGCATGACCATTTAGTTTCAATTCATGTTGCTGCAAAGCTAAAGTTTCACCATTGGCAACACGAAGCTGCCACTCTACTAAATCTAGCCCTGTAATCATTTCCGTGACAGGATGCTCGACTTGCAAGCGGGTATTCATTTCCAGAAAATAAAATTCACCCGATTGATCCAGCAAAAACTCCACTGTACCTGCCCCGATATAATCACAAGCCCGTGCTGCTGCAACGGCTGCCTCGCCCATTTTCTGACGAAGTTCAGGCGTCATCACAGGACAAGGGGCTTCTTCGACCACCTTTTGATGACGACGCTGAATTGAACAATCACGTTCAAACAAATACACATAATTGCCATGTGTATCACCAAAGACCTGAATCTCGACATGACGTGGGGCAATCACGGCTTTCTCTAAAATCAGCTCACCTGAACCAAAGGCATTTTCTGCCTCTGAACGTGCTGTTTTTAAGGCATCTAGCACATCTGAAGCCTGATGAACCAAACGCATGCCGCGTCCACCGCCGCCAGCCGATGCCTTAACCATCAAAGGATAACCAATAGACTCAGCTTGTTCAGCTAGATAATCAATATCTTGCTGATCTCCTTCATAACCGGGCACACAAGGTACTCCAGCTTGAATCATGGCAATTTTAGACAGGCGCTTGCTGCCCATTAATTCGATGGCAGCAGCTGTTGGCCCAATAAAGGTAATGCCATGATCAAGACAAGCCTGAGCAAAGTCAGTATTTTCAGACAAGAAACCATAACCGGGATGCACCGCATCCGCACCTGTCTTTTGGCAGGCTTCAATAATATTGGCAATCGATAAATAGGATTCTGAAACTTTAGATAGACCGATATAAACCGCCTCATCTGCCAACTGGACATAGCGTGCATTGCTATCGGCATCTGAATACACGGCAACCGTTTGATAACCCATTGCTTTAGCCGTTTGCATGACACGAACGGCGATTTCACCACGGTTTGCCACTAACACTTTTGAAAATTTCATTATTTAATCCCTCAAAGCACCGTATTCATATGGTTTTGACCAATACAGTATGCAAAGCCATACTTTGCTCTTTTACAATTCAGTCCAGTTTGGCAAACGTTTTTGAATAAAAGCCATCGTTCCTTCTTGCCCTTCTGCACCACCGACTGCTTGTGCAAATTGTTGTGCGGCATCATCCAACAAAGAGTTTAAAGGTTCATTGAGCGTTCGATGTAATAAGGCTTTGGTGACACGAGAAGCCAAAGGTGCAGCACGTTTAATCTGTTGAATCGTCTCAGCAAGCTGTAGATCTATTTCAGCGTCATTCTGCGCCAACTGATGAATCACACCTAAACTCAAAGCAGCATGACCATCAAAACGTAGACCTAATAAAGCCAAACGGCGCGCTTGAGTCAGGCCGATACGCTTTACCACGAAAGGTGCAATTTGCGCAGGTAAGATGCCCAAACCTGTTTCTGGCAGACCAAACTGAGCGGTATCACGGCTGATGGCAATATCTGAAACACAGGCCAGACCAAAACCACCACCGAGTACTGCACCTTCCAAAACCACCACAACGGTTTGCGGTGCTTGATCAACCTGTTCAATCATGGCACCAAAACGACGGTTAAAATCGACATAAGGTTGCAAACTGCCTGTATTCGCAGCTTCAACACGTAAGCTCGCCATATCTTTAATGTCACCGCCCGCGCAGAAATGCCCACCCTTACCTCTGAGAATGACAGCGCGAATTGATGAATCATCGGCAATCTGGCTAAACACCTGTTGAATGGCAGTGACCATATTCAAGCTCATGGCATTACGGCTTTCAGGACGATTCAGCCATAGAGTCAAAATGCTACCCTGTTGCTCGAGTTCAATGCTGTCATCAATATTCAAGTCTGCAAGAGAAGTTGAAAGCACCATCTTTTCGTCTCCTAGTTTTTCTGCTTTTTAGGCAGAATATCCATGAGCTTACAGATAATCCCCAACATGATTTCATCTGCACCACCGCCAATTGAACCTAGACGCCCATCACGGAACAGTTGCGAAGCAGGGTTATCCCACATAAAGCCATTGCCACCCCAATATTGCAGACAGCTATCTGCCACTTCACGGCTCAAGCGCCCGGCTTTCAGCTTCGCCATTGAGGCCATCATGGTGACATTCTCACCTGCGATATGCTGTTCACAGGCTTGATAAGTTAATGCCCGTAATGCTTCCACTTCGGTCATCAACTCAGCAAAACGGAAATGTACATATTGGTTATGAATTAAGGGCTGACCAAAAGTAGTGCGCTCTTTGGCATAATCAATAGTTTGCTGAATGACTTTTTCCATCCCGCCCACTGCATTGGCACAGGCCCACATTCGCTCTTCTTGGAACTGCATCATTTGCATCATAAAGCCCATGCCTTCAGCACCAACAAGGTTGCGTTGCGGTACACGAACATTGTCGAAATAAACCTGTGCCGTGGTGGTTGAACGCATGCCCAGTTTATTTAAGGGTTCAGAGAAACTAATCCCTGGGGTCTTAGCTGGGACAATAATCATGGATTTGTTGACATGTGGCTTGTCATCAGAGGTATTGGCAAGTAAACAGAAGAAATCTGCTTGTAGTGAGTTGGTGATCCACATCTTGCTGCCGTTAATTACATAGTCATCGCCATCTTTTTTTGCAGTCGTTTTAATGGCTGCCACATCAGAACCCGCATGCACTTCAGATACAGCAATCGATGCGACATATTCACCACGAATGGCAGGGTCTAAAAATTCATCTCGCAACTCTCTGCTACCAAAGCGTGCCAATGCTGGCGTTGCCATATCAGTTTGTACGCCAATCGCGAGGGGGACACCACCACAAGCAGCACGTCCGAGTTCCTCTGCAACCACAAGGTTATAAGAATAGTCGAGCCCTAAACCACCATTTTCCTCTGGCTTGCAAATCCCCAATAAACCTAAATCCCCCATTTTCTTAAATACGTCATGAATCGGAAAGCGTCCCGCTTCTTCCCATTTTGGAATAAAGGGATTCAATTCATTTTCCACAAACTGGCGTGTGGTGCGGCGTAAAGCATCATGTTCTGCGGTAAATTTCATTGTTTTTGTTCCTTAAATTTAATCTCGTAAATCCCTCCCAACCTCCCTTTTCAAAAAGGCTTACGGAACGATGTTCCTCAGGGGAGATTTCTTAAAATCTCGACACACCAAATCGTGTTGGATTTAACTCACGTTGTTGTGCTTCAAAAATGGTTTGTAATAAGAAAATCAGTACTTTTCGGGTATCTCTCGGATCGATAATCCCATCGTCATGGAGCATTGCGGTATTGAATAAAGCGGTCGACTGCTGTTCCAGTTTGATTGCTGTACTTTGTTCTAAGAAATCCAGCATCTGCGGATTCGGTTCCATTCCTGATACTTTTTGTTTACCTTCAGCCACGATACGCAATACCTTGCCTGCTTGCGCTGCGCCCATCACTGCCACATGCGAATTTGGCCATGCAAAGATAAATTGCGGAGACAAACTGCGTCCACACATCGCATAGTTGCCTGCCCCATAGGAACCCGCAACCACGATTGAGATTTTTGGTACCGTCGCATTCGCAACTGCCTGAATCAGTTTAGAACCATGCTTAATAATGCCGTTCTGTTCTGCATCGGTTCCGACCATAAAACCGGTGGTGTTGTGCAAGAATAAGAGTGGACGTTGGGTCTGTTCACACAGATGAATAAATTGCGCTGCTTTGGCTGCCCCCTGCGGCGTGATCGGGCCATTATTGGTAATGACGCCGATATGCAGCCCCCCCACCTTTGCCCAGCCACAGACCGTTAAAGCATCATATTCCTGTTTAAATTCCAGAAAGTCTGAATCATCAATGATCCGTGCAATGATTTCTTTCATATCAAAAGGTTGCTTTGGATCTTGCGGAATAATACCTAACAACTCTTCGGGAGAATAACGCGGTTCTTTATAATTCTGATTCGATTGCGCAGTTTGTTCTTTCCAGTTCAGATGCTCAAAAATCTCACGTGCCAAACGAATACCATCGGCATCATTTTCAGCAAGATATTCAGCTACACCTGAAACTTGAGTATGCATTTCCGCACCACCCAGCTCTTCTGCCGTTGCAACCTCACCTGTTGCCGCCAATAACAATGGTGGCCCTGCCAATAGCATTTCAGTCTGTTTGCGTACTGCAATCACATAATCAGACAAACCCGGTTGATAAGCACCTCCAGCGGTTGCATTACCATGTACCACCGCGACTTGTGGAATCCCCGCAGCAGACAATCGTGCCTGATTGGCAAAGGTCATACCGCCATAGGTAAACACTTCAGCCGCATAGTTCAGGTTAGCCCCGCCACTTTCAGTCAAGGTCACCATTGGCAGCTTTTGCTCTAATGCGATCTTTTGCAGGCGGAGGGTTTTATGTACCCCCATCGGTGACATAGTGCCACCTTTGATCGCACTGTTACTGGCAGAGACCAGCGCACGTACACCACTGACAAAACCAATCCCTGCGATCACCCCACCACCTGCCTCGGAGCCATCTTTATCATCATGCATATTGTAGCCCACTAGACCACACAGCTCGACAAAAGGTGAATCCGCATCTAATAGTAAGCGAATACGCTCATGGGGCAAGATTTTGCCTTTCTTATCAAACTTGGGTTTTGCCGCATAAGATTTATCAATGCTTTTTTGTTGCACGGCACGAACTTCAGCCAACTGCGTTAATAAAGCCGCTCTATTCTGCTCATATTGCTCACCACCCACTGCAATCTCAGATTGGAGAATACTCATCTTTATTCTCCATCAGCGATATTTTTGAAAATGTCAGGAATAAACGCACGATGGAAACCATTAAAGGCTTCATTGTTGGTTGCATCTGCCAATGGATACATACGTGTACCTTGTGAAGCAGCCCCATCAATGCGCAGTGTCACTCCTGACACAAAAGCAGCGGCATCGGAAAGTAAATAACAAATCGCGGAAGAGATTTCCGACTCGGTGCCCATACGCTTTAATGGAACATTACTCGCTAAACTCGGAATAATCACTTTGGCAAAATCACCACTATAGTTGTCCATTCCCGAAGAAATAATCCAACCTGGTGCAACCGCGTTAACACGCACACCTGATTTGCCCCATTCAACCGAAGCAGTTTTAGTGAGGTTATCTACACCTGAACGTGCTGCGCCTGAATGCCCCATACCCGGCATACCACCCCACATATCGGCAGTCATATTAACAATACTGCCGCCATACTTTGCCATCCATTGATTATAAGCTTCGCGCATCAAGTAGAAGGTTGAATGCAAGTTATTACGGACCACAGCATCAAAACCATTGGCAGAAATATTCTCAAGTGCAGAAGGAAATTGCCCACCTGCGTTATTCACTAAACCATCGAGTTTGCCGAATTTTTCCAGCACTTCAGCAATCATGTTTTTAACTTGTTCTTCATCACGATTGTCACAGACAATAAAATGGACTTTGCCCCCATCCTCCAGAATTTCTTGGCTAACCTTTTCCAGTTTTTCAACTTTTCGCCCTGTAATCACGACTTGCGCACCTAAGGATGCCAATTCATGTGCCGTACAACGGCCAATACCAGAGCCACCACCTGTCACGATAATGACTTTGTCAGCAAATGCATCTGCCCTGAAAATTGATTGATAACCCATGTTTACATCCTTACTTATTTTTCTAACAGTTGTACTGGTACTTTCACCGGCATATCCAATAATTGCTGTGCAAAGGCTTTGCCTTGTGGATCGATTCTCAAGCTGGCAATCCCACCACCACCTAAAGCATTTTCCAGCATGAAATTCAGCGCATGCATCTCAGGTAATTCATAACGAATCACTTTTGATTTTTCTGGATCTAAAACATGCTGCATATACGCGGCAACATTGGCTTCAGTCAGTGCCGCACGAATCCAGGGTAAATATTCCGCTTGACGTGCAATCACCCCGATATTGCTATGATTGCCCTTATCGCCACTGCGTGCATGTGCCACCTCAATCAACGGTACTTCAACCTCATCACCTTGATAGGTTGCCACTTCGCCGACGGGATGTAGCTCGACAGCTGGTACCTCTTGCCCTGTAGGAATCTGTACGGGATAACGCTGTCCTGCAAAATCGACTTCTACCTTTAATTGATCTTTATCAATCAAAAATGAAAATAATTTCACCACTGCCGATGCTTTAGGACGGCCTCCGACAATCCCTGCCAATGCAGGTGCCATGCCTGTTGAAGCTTGGGCAATTTCAGAAGCAAAGAACATACAAGCTTCTTTAAACAGATGCTTGACCGCGATTTTGACCACTACTTCACGGCTGTCTTTGATTCGGGCATGTGTGCCATAAGTACTTTCAACCCCGAGAATCTCGACTGATTTTTCACTAAACGGTGGGACTGATCGTAACGCCAATACGCGTTCACATTTATTCAGAATGGCATCGGCAATCACTTGGGCTTTTTCTGGTGCTTCACGACCTGCGATCAAGAAACTGACCAAAACACGATAACCATCGGCGTAGGTCGCACTGACTTTATATTGCTGGGTGGGTGCACGACCTGTTGCACCTGTCACCTTGACTCGATGTTCGCCTACTTGATCTAAATGAACTTGGCTAAAATCAGCAGTCACATCAGGCAAAAGATAGGCTTGTGGATTGCCAATTTCGTAAACGATCTGCTCTGCTACGGTCGCAGTTGAAACGAGGCCACCTGTCCCTTTCGGCTTGGTCACAATAAATGAAGCATCGTCACTCACTTCAACGATTGGAAAGCCCATATTGTCAAAGCCTTGAACTAGACGCCAATCAGTAAAGTTTCCACCTGTACACTGTGCACCACATTCAATGACATGCCCTGCCAATGAGCCTTGTGCCAGCTTGTCATAATCCTCAAGTGACCATTTATACTCGTGCAACAGGGGTGCAAGCACAACGGCTGAATCAACCACACGACCTGTAATCACGATGTCTGCCCCTAAATCGAGCGCATCGCGAATCGCAACTGCGCCTAAATAGGCATTGCTACTGGCAACATGTGCAGGTAAGGCATCACCATTAAACATTTCCTGAACATTTTGGGTAAGTAATTCAGCATGCTTTGGTAATACATCATCCCCCAGTACGACTGCGACTTTTAAATTTAAGCCCTTTTCATCAATGATTTTTTGTAATGCATCACGGCAAGCCAGTGGATTTACCCCACCTGCATTACTAATCACTTTAATTTTTTTCTCAGCAATTTTATTGATCAGTGGTGCCATGACTCGACTGACAAAATCCAGCGCATAACCATGACTTGGGTCCATCATCATCGCCTTGGCCATAATCGACATGGTGATTTCTGACAGATAATCAAAGACCAGATAATCAATATCACTTAGATGTACCAACTGAAAAGCAGCGGTATTGGTATCGCCCCAGAACCCTGATGCACACCCGATTTTCACTACCCTCTGGTCATCCTGTTTGACACTTGTCATGCGCTTTCTCATTGTTATTGCTAAAAACGCCTTAACATTACCAAGCAAGTGCTTGGTTTGTAAAGTACATAATGCTATGCTGTATTGGCAAAAACGGTCAAATTAAAGCAAATGCTTGTTATAAAAAGATAAGACAATGCATGAAATGAATTTTGTTACAATGTACCTCAGCTTAAATAGGATAGACGGATAGGCATGATCGCAACTTCAATTGAACAAATCCCCAAAATTGTTTGTTTTGATGACAGTCCTCGTGGGCGTTTATTGCAGGGTGCAGCCTATCTATTTTATAAGCAGGGTTATGATAAAACCACAGTTCGTCAACTCGGTGAATTTATTGGCATTCAATCTGGGAGTCTGTTTCATCATTTTAAAAGTAAAGATGAAATTCTGGCGACAGTGATGGAACAAACCATCATTTATAACTTTGCCCGCTTAAAAGAAGCGGCTGAACGCTCAACCGATCCTGAACAGCAATTACGTCATTTGATCAAAGCCGAATTACTTTCCATTGCTGGTGATACTGGTGCGGCTATGGCTGTACTGGTACATGAATGGTTTGCTCTTTCTAAAGAAAAACAAGACTATCTTTTGAAGATGCGTAATGAATATGAGCAAGTCTGGTTGGATGTGATTGAAAAATTACGGGCTCAAGGCAAGGTGAAACATGATGCCTTTATCTGGCGTCGTTTACTTGGTGGTTCGATTTCTTGGACAGTGACGTGGTATCGGCCAGAAGGCAAAGTCAAAATTGATGAATTGACGGACATGGTTTGGGAAATGGCGGTGAAATGAGTGCTATCTATTTGCGTAAGCCTCAACTCAGTGATTTAACTGAAATCAAACATGCCTACCAAAATAGTATTCATCTACATCGACCATGGACCTATCCACCGACTGATTTTGAACACTACCTCGCTCAAGAACACCGTTATTTTGTCTGTTTAACAGAAAATCATGCCATTGTTGGCACCTTTAATATATCGAATATTGTTCGTGGTTACTTCCATTCTGCCTATTTAGGCTATGAAGCCTTTTATCCTTATGCAGGATATGGCTATATGCGATATGGACTACAACTGGTTTTAAAAGAAGTATTTCAAACACTCAATCTACATCGACTAGAAGCCAATATTCAACCAGACAATCTGCCCTCTATTCGCCTTGTTGCACATGCAGGTTTTGTGAAAGAAGGCTTCTCTCGCCAGTACCTACGAGTCGGTGGAAAAGAATGGAAAGATCATGAACGTTGGGCAATTTTAAATTCGGATTGGACAGATAAGAAATATCAAGCCTTTTAAAATTTAATTCCAATTTCAGCACGACACAGTTTATCGCTCACGTCTACTCATCTATATTCGTTTCATTAGAAAACTGTTATTGTTGTTAAACATCAAATGATTATAAGAATTAGTAAAAATGAATCCAGTACAACATGCCAATATATCGGTGAAACGTCGCGGGGGCGAGCTTGAAGATTATATTGATATTCATGCGCTAATCGACAGCACCAAAATGTTGTGTACCGACAATCGCCATCGTATCTTGCATACCTTTTGGGGTGTTCAGGAAGTCATTATTCCGATCTTTGGACATCACTTCGAAAATAGTGCTGGAAATAGCATTGAAGTGAAAGACCTGTGTGAAAAAGATCACTTATTGGTTGATTTCCATCACCGCTTTATTCCAACTTTAGGGGATTTTGTTGCAGCCATGCAGGATATCCCCACAGATGGATTGGCAAAGCGCCTAGAGAAATTCCACGCTGACGTGATTGATGATCCAAAGCTATCAGCAACACTGCTCTCTCCTTTATCGGTGACAGGACAATTAAAGTCGTTACTGATCACCCACAATAGTTGGTTTATCAATACCATTCTTCCGATGATGGGAAAAGGTGAAGCCAAATTTATTGATTTTGATATTCGTCCCGATTTCTTTTTCAATCCGATGCGTTTTGAACTCTGGATGGACAATGGCATGACTGTGCCGCCTAGTGCAGCTAAGCTGCAAGAATTAAAAACTAAAATTGCTTAACTTAAGGGGAAATAAAAATGAGCAATATCCAATACGTGATTCGTCAAAATGACTTTGCTTATAATGACGAATGGCATCTGACCCACTGCGTTTCGACTGGGGCAATCAAAAAGATTTATACAGATAAAGCTGAAGCAGAAAAGGCATACAAAGCATTAGTTGTTGAGGGCTTATATTATGATGAACTCTGTAACTATGACATCGGCAATGGCGAAGTAGATGATGAAATCTACGAAAAACTTGAAGCTTTGGTATTAGAAAAAACGGGCAAAAAATTTGATATTGAAGATGGTGAAATTCCAAAGCTGAATGAAGATGATGCTTTCGAATTTGCCAAAATTTCAGGTATCGTCTGGTATCAACTCATAGAAGTCGATGCGACACAACCCTGCTATGTGCTTTGGATCAATTCAGAAGAAGACTATTTTTCTGGCTATGAAACTGGCAGCATTATTTCTAGCCAAGATGAGAACTTTAGTGATGTTACATGGGAATCCAATATTTATGCGATGGACGATGAGTTCGAAGCCTTGATGGATAAACCTCTTGCAGAGTTAAGTGATAGTCCATTGTTATTTAAACAATTTATCGAGAAAACTGCAGATATTCGCTATGATGCCGAAAAAGATAGCATCGAAGGTATTGCACTCGACAGCATAAAATTTATTGATATCAAAGCACTGAATTCATTTCTAAAACAACCTATCTTTGAAATCCGTCAAATTTCTTTAGAGGAATTAGCTGAACTAGAATAAATTTCAAAATGAAAAAGTGCGGTGTTTTAACCGCACTTTTAATGAGGTACGAAATGAATTTAATAGCCCAACTGCTTACTAATTAAATCTTTCATAATTTCTTCTGCGCCACCACCAATCATATTCACCTTCACTTCACGATAGATTCGTTCAGACTTGGTACCACGCATAAAGCCCATACCACCTAAGGTCTGCACAGCCGCATCTGCACAGAATTGCATGGTTTGAGTGGCGACATTCTTCAGCATACAAATCTGGGCAATCAGTTCACTGCCCTGCAATTCGGGCTTACCTAAACGATAAGCCGTATCCTCGAGTAAAGCACGGGTTGTAGTCAATCGAGTTGCCATATCAACCAGTTTATGACGCATCACCTGATGATCAACTAGACGCTTACCAAAGGTTTGACGCTGCTGTGCCCAATCCAGTGCCTCTTCATAACAAGTCAGGGCAAAGCCATAACTACTGGCAGCAAGGAAAAAACGCTCCATATTGAAGTTATTCATAATCACCAGAAAGCCCATATTTTCAGGACCTAATAAATGGCTAGCAGGCACTTTGACATTGTCAAAATGTAAATGCGCGGTATCTGATGCCCACCAGCCCATTTTGTCCAGTTTGGTTTTGCTGATCCCTTCACTATGCGCATCAATCAGGAGCATGGATATACCATTTGCCCCTTTGGCATTTGGATCAGTACGCACTGCCACCGAGTAATAATCTGCTCGTATCCCTGAGGTGATAAAGGTCTTTTCACCACTGACCAGAAAATAATCACCATCACGTACAGCCTTGGTTTTGAGTGAAGCGACATCTGAACCACCGCCTGGCTCAGTAATTGCCAGTGCCGAGATTTTTTCACCCGATAAAATCTGAGGCAGCACTTGAGCTTTAATCGCTTCATTTGCAAAGTGCTGAATCGGAGGCGCACCAATGGTATGAGACAGCAAAGAAGCACTAAGACCACCCGATGCACATTTTGCAAGCTCAATCGAAGCTAACAGCGTATAAAATGCATCTGTTCCCGCGACCCCTCCATATTGTTCTTCAAAACCTAATCCTAACAAACCAATATCTGCTGCTTTTTTATAAAGCTCTCTAGGAAAGGTCTCACTTTCATCCCACTCATTGATAAAAGGTGAAATCTCTTTTTCTACGAAGCGTCGGATACTCTTGGAAAATTCAAGATGCTGCTCGTTATAGTACAAAGGATTAAGGTGCATATTCTGCTTCCTAGCAATTATTGATCATTGTTTATTGAATGAGCACTAAAGTAGCAAAACCAGAAAAACCAAGCAAGCGCTTGGCAAAATTAAAAGTTAAAAAACTGCATAAGTGAGATAAAACAACGAGACTATATTTTTAATCGGCCACGAAATCCACGGGTCGCATAATAAGATTGAGCACCATTGTGATAGGTAAAGACTCGACCATAACGACTATCACAAAAAATTGCACCGCCCAATTTACGCACATCTTGTGGTGTTTTGACCCAACTTGAGGTTTTTAAATCAAAATGCTCAACTGACTGTAACTGTCTATATTCTTCTTCTGTTAGCAACTCAACCCCGATGGCGTCTGCCACCTCAACTGCATTGTTTTCAGGTTTATGTTCCTTACGCATCTCTAAAGCCGCACGATCATAACAAAGGCTTCTACGACCTTTTGGCGTTTCCACAGCACAATCATAAAAGATAATTTCTGACGCTTTCACATCCAATGAAACCACATCTGGCTCTCCACCCGTATCTTCCATTTGATTGAGCGACCATAATTTTTCTGGCTGCTGCTGCAACCGATCCTCAATATCAGCCCAATTTAAATTCTTATGTCGATGCATATTTTTTTCAAAACGCGCCTTTAATATGCCTAATAGCACTGCAACTTGTTCTGAATCTAACTTTTTATTCTTGTTCATTTTTATACTCTAGATTTTATGATCACACTGAACGTCCATCAAAATGATTAATCTTGATACTTTCCAAATTAAGATCATCAATACACCTTATATTAATGGCATACATCTGCTTGCCTTTGGGATCAATTCCAGTTGCATAGGGATGAATACCACAGGTATTACAGAAATGATGGTCAATCACATGTTTATTAAATCGATAGCTCGCTAACGCGTCCTCCTGAACGGAGATATTGACTTGATCCGTAGGCAAGAACCACAATAAAGAACCCTTTCTCTGGCAAATCGAATAATTACATGACAGAGCTTCGGTTAACTCTCCCTGTGCCACAAAGGATATTTTTCCACAGTGGCAACTTCCTTTGAAGTCCATCTTTTTTCCTTTTAATTTTCTATCTATTTTTACAGGATGCCATTCATAAATTCAAACCTGGTTCTGTTAATCAATGCTTATACAAACTCAACTCCAGAAATGTTGACATTGTTGGCACTTGGTTCCATGTTTATATGAAAATAGTGGAAAACCCAGCAATAAGAAAACAAAATATGCAGGCCGCTTCCCTTCTGTATAAGGCTTTATATCTGTGCTTCCGCAATTAGGACAGCATTCACTAAAACCAAACTCTTGTTCTAATTCCTGACTAAAATCTTGAGCCAGTAATGCTTGTGCCTCTTCCAAATAACTTTCGGGAACTAACAAGCGAACACCACCCAATGCATTGGAATAAAGCCAATCCATATTAATGGTATGTTCATTTTCAATATGGGCAGGAATTTCAGCGGCTTCCAATTGCGTTTTAGCAATTTGTGCTTCGTAGGGAAAAGAATATGTTTCAGCAACAACCCATTGCATAAGAATGCCTAAAAGGAATAAAAATGAATTTTAAACTCTCTCAACTATACATTGTTATGTATTTTCGCTATGAAATTTTTCCCATGCTATCAATTCTATATTGCCAGTCAGTTCATTTGATTCCTCATCAAATAGCCTATACATGATTTGATGCCGACCAATTGATGTGCAGCCATCAAGACCGAGTAAAATGGTATACAACGCATCAGTTAAAGCTTCTAAAACAATTTTTTTCGTTAAATTAATTTGCTCACTATTCATTCCGGACTTTTCCAATAAAGCAATCCGTGATATATCGGAGTCAAGAGTAAAATAACTCTGAATCAGTTCATCTCTTAAATCTTTAAATTCTTGTACGAATTCTTCTGAAGTAATAGAATAATTATGATTAGTCATCTAAATTCCATCCATTTTACTATTCTTATTCAACAACATATAACGATGATTATTTAGGATAATTCTATCTTGTTTAGTAATATTTTGATCAGGATATAAAACATCAAATTTTACTTCACATAATTTTCAATGACGATAAAAAACACCCCCTAACGTTAGCTAGGGGGTGTTTCTAATTTAAAAGCTGGCGATGACTTACTCTCACATGGCAAGTGCCACACTACCATCAGCGCTAAGAGGTTTCACTTCTGAGTTCGGGAAGGGATCAG
>NZ_KB849998.1:554272-777410 GCF_000369405.1 Acinetobacter sp. ANC 3929 | reverse complement strand
CCTGATCCCTTCCCGAACTCAGAAGTGAAACCTCTTAGCGCTGATGGTAGTGTGGCACTTGCCATGTGAGAGTAAGTCATCGCCAGCTTTTAAATCTAAACACCCCCTCCGCGTTAGCGAAGGGGGTGTTTTTTATTGGCTAGAGAACAATAGATTGTTAGTGTAAAATATCGTAAATTCAGAATTTTGTGGTGTTTTTAAAATAACTATGAGAAAAGTCTTGATATGGAGTTTTTAATTTTCGCAATATTTTGTTTATGTATCTTTTATCCAATTTATGTATATATTAATCGTAGAGAAAGAATACAAATGACAACATTACATAGAAAGAAGGTTATATTTGAGCAGGGTTCTATTCGAGATATAGATGAAAAAAGGCTGCTAGAAAATGAGTCAGCTGAGGTTACTAGCCAAAATTATATAGAAAAAATAGACCAAGTACTTAAAGATTTGGAGGAAAGAGGTGAGGTAATGCTTATCTCAACAAATCCAGAAGATATATCAAAA
Source organism: Acinetobacter sp. ANC 3929 (assembly GCF_000369405.1). Lineage (GTDB taxonomy): Bacteria > Pseudomonadota > Gammaproteobacteria > Pseudomonadales > Moraxellaceae > Acinetobacter. The sequence goes on along the minus strand of NZ_KB849998.1, from coordinate 776,903 downwards.
TTTATATTCCATTCAATTGTTGAGCAAATATTGAAAGATCATAAGCGTGATTTTGTAATTGAATCTGATATACCTTATTTGTTAGAAATAATAGCACAAAAAGTAAGTTCAATATTTTCTGAAGATTTAACAAATGCGGAAAGGATAGTAAATGAATTTTATCATGGATTATTGTCTAGTCGTACTATGAGTGAAATTGCAGAACTTATACATCACGAAGGTCCTTTTGAAATAGCATTACGTGCATTCTATAATATCAATCTGAAAAATATAGATAATCGAGATTTAAACTACGTTAATTGGAGAAAGCAATATTACAATTCTAGAGATAAGTGATAACGTTCGGTAGTAGAAAAAAATGAATCTATTTTAGTGGGTATTAAGTTATTAGTGAAAAAACTTACTAGAAAAATCGTAATTTATTAGCATATTGAGATTAATTAAAAGTAATGTTTAACTCTTTCTCTCCACTGCCTGACGATGATGAAGAACTACATCTTCCTGAGCTGGTGTATTGGGCATCTCTTGGTGATGTGGAACAAGTCGAGCAATTATTGGCAGAGGGTACAGATCCAAATCAGACCGATGATGACGGTTATAGTGCATTACAGGCTGCTGCTGAGAATGATCATTTAGCTGTGGTGAAGCTGTTGGTGAGTAAAGGCGCAAACGTTGCTTATAAAGGCGAATATACGGCCCTACAACTTGCTGAAATGGCGGAGCATGACGAAGTAGTTGCGTATCTTAAAAGTCTTTAAATCGCGTTTAAAAATGATAGATAAAAAGAAGCCCCATCATCCTGACGGGGCTTCTTCATATTCAGTTTATGTCGTTGATATCCTATTAACGACCACGTCCTGTGTGTTTTATTATTCTCAATGAGACTTCCTGTCTCTCTATGATTTGTATGATAGGTGAAAGGTTTGCATTCTGATATTCGTCAATTACTGCGATCTTTGTAGGTTTTAGCGTACATCAATCAAGATTGATGAAATGATGAGCTATAAAAAAACGGAATTATGAAATTCCGTTTTTTTATATATTTTAGGTCTTAAAAATGAACATCTAAGCCAATATAAGGACCTTTAAAGTTAAATTTAAGATCATTTTTTTCGTAATCATCTAATTTGATATCTAAGATGCGGTAGCCTGCTTTTAAGCCGACATCGACCAAAAGATTATCAATAAAGTTATATTGTAATTCGGCTTGAGCATCGGTGATTTTGGCATCATTAAAGTTGCTATATAACAATTCTGCTTTAGCACTTAGGCCAGTGAATGGCAGTTTCACCCCAGCAGAACCGTAGATCACAGGGACTGTTTTATCGATGTCGGTTTTGCTTAGGCCCAATGTTTTTACATCACCATTGAGGTTGGTTGCACCTAGACCAACATCTGCATTTACGATCGTATCCAAGATTTCATAATATAAAATGAAATCGGTATGGTCGATGTTGAGGTCATATACAGGCTGACCTGCGACTTCATTTTCAGTTTGCGATTTTAAATTCACATAGCGAATTTTTGCATTTGGAATCAGTGGAATTGGGTGTTCAAATGCCAGCGAAACTTGTGCAGAACCTTTACGATCAAGGTCCTGATCTGGTGCTGATGTTTGTGCAGCCATATTGGCTTCACCATTATAATTCCAATAGCTGAGATCACCTTTTACACCAATCAAATCCGCTTGTGCGACGCCACAAAAGCTTGTCCCTAAAGCAAGCATTGATATTTTTAATATTTTCATTGCATTGTCCTAATAAATATCGAAAACCGTAATGAATTGTTGTGAATTCATCAGTGAATGGGCGAATCATATAGTGATCTTTGGAAATATGCAGTAGTCTAATTTTAAATTTTTATAAAGGAATCGATAATAATGACAGATACATCAAGCGTGCTGGATTACCCGTTGTATGTAGCAGGAAAGGCTGTTACCACAGGGCAATGGTTAGAAGTGCATGATAAGTATCGAAATACGGTCTATGCGCGTGTGGCATTGGCTGATGCTAAGGTCCTTGAAAAAGCCATTTCGGCTTCGGTAAAAGCAGAAGCGGAAATGGCAGCACTCAAGCCTTTTCAAAAGCAGAAAATCTTGCTGCATTGTGTAAAACGCTTTAATCAACTACGCGAGGAACTCACTGAGATTCTGATTGCTGAAGGTGGTAAACCTCGTGGTGCAGCCAGTGCCGAAGTGGAACGTTTAATTAATACTTTCCAATTGGCAGCAGATGCAGTCACGCAGCTTGATGATGGTCGTATGCTGCCATTGGCAGTCACACCCGCTGCCGCGCGTTTCCGTGGCATGGTCAAACAGGTGCCAATTGGTACGATTTCCTTAATTAGTCCGTTTAATTTCCCTTTAAATCTAGTCGCTCATAAGATTGCACCCGCAATTGCAGCAGGTTGCCCATTTGTGCTGAAACCTGCAAGTTTGACCCCAATCAGTGCTTTAATGATTGCCAAGGTTCTGGCGGAAACAGAATTACCGAAAGGTTCATGGTCGGTATTGCCATGTGACCGCCAAGCAGCAGATATCCTTGTAACTGATGACCGTTTTAAATTACTCAGCTTTACTGGGTCAGATCAGGTTGGCTGGGACATGAAAGCACGTGCAGGTCGCAAGAAAGTGACCTTGGAACTTGGTGGCAATGCTGCTGTGTTGATTGATGCGGATACTGTGATTGATGATGCTTTAATTGACCGCTTAATTGCTGCGGCTTATGGTCATGCAGGACAAGTATGTATCAGTGTGCAGCGGATTTTAGTACATGCAGATATCTATGCTGACCTGAAAAAGAAACTCATTGCAAAATTGAAAAAAATCAAGGCAGATGATCCAAGCTTAAGTAGCACTGTGGTTGGTCCGATGATTAAGGAAGCTGAAGCTGTTCGCTTAAAAAAATGGCTGGATAAAGCAGAGAAGAAAGGAGCAAAAATACTGATAGGAGGAAGTCTACAAGGCATGCTATTTGAACCCACTTTGCTGGAAAATGTAGATGCCAAGCTGGAAATTTATAAGGATGAAGCCTTTGGTCCTGTCGCGATCTTAGAAAAATTCAAAGATTTTGAGCAGGGGATTGCCACCATTAACCAAAGTCGTTTTGGTTTGCAGGCAGGTGTATATACGCAAAATCTCAATAAAATGCTGTATGCATGGGACCATTTACATGTTGGAGGTGTGATTATTAACGATGTCCCGACTTTCCGTGTCGATAATATGCCCTATGGCGGTGTGAAGGATTCTGGCCTAGGTCGAGAGGGTATTCATTCTGCGATTCGGGATATGCAAGAGGAAAGATTATTAGCCATTAAACAATAAAAAAGATTGTGGCCCAAGCGGAGTTTTAGCTTCGCTTGATTGTTTTATGTACTTGATTTTTATAAGTTGACTGCAAGGTCAAAATTACAGTCTGTTGAAAAATAATCAGTTGTTCAAAAAAGATGACTTTTTCTTTCAGAATTTACAGTAAAAAGAAATAAAAACAGGTATTGTTCGGCTATTAAAAGCAGAAAAACAAAGCCCAATCTTTAAGGAAGATGGTTTGGTTTTTGCTTTGTTTGTCCATGTAAACGGAGACCCACAAGGTTGAAATTTCATGCAAGCAAAACAAGATTTTTTATGGCACTTTTCATGTCTGTTGGATAATAAAAACCTAGGGCAGCATGGAACGGCCAGCAGGACAATTTAGGTGTTTTATGGCAGATTCTCGTGAAAACTGGACATCACGATCTGGTTTTATTATTGCAGCTGTTGGCTCAGCTGTAGGTTTAGGTAACATTTGGCGTTTCCCTTACGTTGCTTATGAAAATGGTGGTGGGGCGTTTCTTATCCCTTATTTACTGGCATTGATTACCGCTGGTTTACCTCTTTTATTCTTAGATTATGCAACAGGACACCGCGCGCGTAATTCACCACCAAAAGCTTATCGTGCGTTATTTAAAGGTGGTGAGACACTCGGTTGGTGGCAAGTCTGTGTGTGTATCATCATTGGTTTGTATTATGCCAGCGTATTAACTTGGGCGGGGAGTTATGTCTACTTCTCAATTGGTCAGGCATGGGGCAGTGACCCTGAAAGCTTCTTCTTCAATACTTATTTGCAGACCTCGAAAGCGACTGGCTTCGATCTACAATTTGTAAGTCATTTGTTCTGGCCAATCGTTGGTATCTGGGCACTGACCTTAATCATTTTGTATGGCGGTGTTAAGAAGGGCGTTGAATTATCAAATAAGATTTTCATGCCGTTGTTATTTGTCTTGTTTACGGTTCTTGTGATCCAGTCATTACGTTTACCTGGTGCGGTAGAAGGCTTAAATGCATTCTTTACTCCAAACTGGTCAGCGATGATGAACTATAAAGTTTGGTTAGCTGCTTATGGTCATACTTTCTTCTCGTTGTCTGTAGGCTTCGGGATCATGGTGACTTATGCCTCTTACTTAAAACCTAAAACTAACTTAACGGGTTCGGGATTGATCGTTGGTTTTGCCAACGCGTCAACTGAGATTTTGGCAGGTATTGGTATTTTTGCTGCGTTGGGCTTTATGGCACATGCGGCAGGTAAAGAAGTACACGAAGTTGTGAGTGGTGGTATTGGTCTAGCATTCATCGCATTCCCTAAAATCATTTCAAGTTTAGGTGCGGGTGCAGATTTATTTGGTTTCTTATTCTTCTCTTCGTTGTTTGTTGCGGGTATCTCTTCCATGGTCAGTATCTTGGAAGTGCCGATTGCTGCAATGCAGGACAAGTTGAAATGGGGCCGTACCAAAGCTGTAACGATTATTGGTGGTGGTAGTGCGCTTGTTTCAGTGATCTTATTCTCAAGTGTGAATGCGATTAAACTGGTCGATATCGTCGATCACTTCATCAATAACATCGGTATTATTGGTGGTGCATTGATTTCAATTATCAGTATTGCTTGGTTTAAACGTTCTGCTTTGCTTGAATTGCGTGATCATGTGAATCGTATTTCGACGATTCAATTGGGCAAAGGCTGGGATTTCACTTTAACGGTGATCACTTCGTTGATCTTGTTAACCACCTTAAGCATGACCGTATTTAACTTGGTGAAAAACGGTTACGATAGTTATAGCATGAGCTTACAAGGCATCTTTGGATGGGGCAGCGTAATTTTCTGTGCTGTCGTTGCAATTGTACTCAGCCGAATCAAAGATCGCTAGGAGAACAAATATGAATACTTCAGCAATCGTAATGATGGTGATTTCAATGGTGTTTTTATGGGGCGGACTAGCATTGTCTATTCTGCACTTATCCAAACATCCAGAAGAACTCGATGACGTTCTGGAAGAAGTCAAAGATCAGCATACGCTCTAAATTGAATGAATAAAAAAGCAGGCTTCAAAGCCTGCTTTTTTATTTTGATTAAGCCAATTTTTTAATTCGGCAATAATAGAAGCCATCACCAGCGTGTGCAGATGGAAGCAACTGACGACCATAGGTCTGTTCAATCCCCCAATCTGCATTGATTTTGATTTCTTCGGCATTGGCATGTTCCGCAAAGAATGCCGCCATTTGCTGCTCATTTTCAGCTTTGAGAATCGAGCAGGTGATATACAGTAAAGTGCCACCAACTTTAAGTTGTTGCCACATCTGCTGCAAAATCTGTTGCTGTAACGCCACAGTCTGCGCGATATCGGTTGATTGTCTGAGCAGACGAATATCAGGATGACGACGAATTACGCCTGTCGCGGAACAAGGCGCATCCAGTACGATACAGTCGACAAGTTCCTGTGCCTGCCACGTGGTGGCATCTGCGGTAATAATCTCAACATTATGTTGATCTAGGGCAAGACGTTCTAAATTTTCAGAAACACGCAATAAACGTTTTGCATCATGATCGAGTGCAATCAGTTTTTTCGGATTAAAGCGCTCAAGAATGTGTGCAGCTTTGCCCCCTGGTGCAGCACATGCATCGACAACCATTTGGTCATCTAAGTTGGGTAAAAGCATCGCGCACAATTGTGCATGTTCATCCTGAACAGAAAAGCCACCTTCTTCGAAACCTGGTAAATGAGTAATATTGCCCGTTTGTTCCAAAACAATACCCACATTTGAAAGCAGGCAAGGACGAGCATCAATCTGTTCTTCGTCCAAAATCTCTAAATATTCGTCACGACTGACTTGGCGTTCATTGACACGCAGCGTCAGTGGTGCGACTTGTTTTAAGGCCTGACATAGAGACTCTGCTTGCTCAGGCCAATCTTTTTTGAGTCGCTTGAATAACCAACTTGGTAAACCATGCGTATTATTCAACGCGGTTTGAAATTCATCTGTTTCACGTGAAACACGACGCAGAATCGCATTGACCAAACCACTCATTGGCTCGAAACCGAGTTGCTTAGCTGCATTTACAGTTTCTGAAATCGCAGCATGTACCGGAATACGGGTACATAAAATTTGATATAAACCAAGATATAAACAACTTTCTAGTGCTTCATTGTCTAATGGTTTTGTGAGCAATGGTAAGGTAATGGCTTTTAACGAATACCATTGGCGTAAACAGCCTAAAGTAAGTTCGTGATATAAACCACGGTCGCGTTCAGAAACGATATTGATATGTTGATTCAAAACGGAAGTCAAAGATTGCCCATTTTGAACCGCCAAAAGTGTTTTGACCACTTGTGCACGCAGATTCAAATTTTTTGTAGATGATTGATTCGATTGGCTCATGGGAGAATTTGTCCAATATGTAATTTTTGAGTTTGGGCAATTTGTACTGGATTGAGGGCTTTAGCACCTGGCCATTGTAAGCTGGTTAAGCACACCGCAGTATTGTCGCCGCAGGCAACGTGAACACCTTGTTTATCTATGGCAAGGATTTCACCGGCTTGTGCATCGGTTTTGATGAGCTGTGAAAGTGTAGAACCCCAAACACGTAAGGCATTATTTTCATCGAGCTGAATAAAAGCGACTGGCCAAGGGTTAAAGGCACGAATATTACGATCGATTTGAACTGCATTTACAGTCCAATCGATACGCGCTTCTGCTTTAACTAATTTATGTGCATAAACGGTCAGTGCTTCATCTTGCACTTCACGTTTTTCAATAAAATCCTGCAAGCTTTGTTCTGATTCAAGTACAGCACAAATCGCTTCTGCACCTTGAGCAGCCAATTTGTCATGCAAGCTGGCAGAGGTATCTTCCGCAGTAATTGGGCAATAAGTTTTATACATCATATCGCCTGTATCTAAACCTGCCGCCATTTGCATGATGGTAATGCCTGTTTCAGCATCACCTGTGGCAATGGCACGCTGAATTGGGGCAGCACCACGCCAGCGTGGCAGCAATGAACCATGAATATTTAAACAACCATATTTCGGTGTATCTAAAACAGCTTGCGGTAAAATCAAGCCATACGCTGCAACCACCATCACATCTGCGCCAAGTGCAGCAAGCTCTTGTCGAGCTGCCAAACCTTCTTCGGTCGATGCTTTGAAATGTAAGGGTTGATAAACAGGTAAACCGTGCTCAAGTGCCAATTGTTTAACAGGAGAAGGTGTTAATTTTTGCCCGCGTCCTGATTTACGGTCAGGTTGAGTATAAACAGCAATAATCTGGTGTGATGTTTTTAATAATGCCGCCAATGCGGTTGCCGCAAATTCAGGCGTACCAGCAAAAATGATTTTCACAAATGGAATCCAAATAAAACTTATCTCAAATTATAAGCGAAAAAGCGACGAGTCCCTAATTCAGCGCCTGAATTGCTTTTGTGCAAAAAAAGATAGGCCTGTTGGTCATCTGTTAAACGATAACTTGTAGTATGATGCAGAGAGCTCAGTATCATTTCGCCAGAGAGAAAGTCCTATTTTTCTCGAGCACACACTTGTTGGGAATACAAAATGCCTGATTATCGTTCGAAAACATCAACACATGGAAGAAATATGGCTGGCGCGCGCGGTTTATGGCGTGCGACCGGTATGAAAGATGAAGATTTTGGCAAACCAATTATTGCGGTGGTCAACTCATTTACCCAATTTGTTCCAGGTCACGTGCATCTTAAAGATTTAGGTCAACTTGTTGCGAGAGAAATTGAAGCTTCTGGTGGTGTCGCGAAAGAGTTTAATACCATTGCTGTCGATGACGGCATTGCCATGGGTCATGACGGGATGCTGTATTCACTGCCATCTCGCGATTTGATTGCTGATTCTGTGGAATATATGGTCAATGCACACTGTGCCGATGCGATGGTATGTATCTCGAACTGTGACAAGATTACGCCGGGAATGTTGATGGCAGCGATGCGCCTGAATATCCCTGTGGTGTTCGTGTCTGGTGGTCCAATGGAAGCAGGTAAAGTCAAATTCCGTGGTGATGAAAAGGCGATTGACCTTGTTGATGCCATGGTGGTTGCAGCAGATGAAAGCTATACCGATGAAGAAGTGGCTGCATTTGAACGCTCAGCATGTCCAACCTGTGGTTCATGTTCAGGGATGTTCACAGCTAACTCAATGAACTGCTTAACCGAAGCTTTAGGTTTATCATTACCGGGTAATGGTTCAATCGTTGCGACGCATGCCAACCGTGAAAAATTGTTCTTAAGAGCTGGCCGTTTGGTTGTGGAATTAGCAAAACGTTATTATGAACAAAATGATGACAGCATCTTGCCACGTTCAATCGCAACCAAAGACGCGTTTGAAAATGCGATGACGCTTGATATTGCAATGGGTGGTTCAACCAATACGGTATTGCACTTACTTGCGGCTGCACATGAGGCCGAAGTTGATTTCACTATGGATGATATCGACCGTTTATCTCGCCAAGTACCGGTATTGTCAAAAGTTGCACCTGCCAAACAAGACGTGCATATGGAAGATGTACACCGTGCAGGTGGCATCATGGCGATCTTGGGTGAACTTGATCGTGCAAAGTTGTTAAAGACATCTTGTCCGACGGTACATGAACCAACTCTAAAAGATGCTTTAGACAAGTGGGATATTATCCGTACTGAAGATGCAGACGTTTATGAATTCTATCGTTCATCTCCAGGTGGTATTCCAACTCAAGTAGCGTTCTCGCAAAACCGTTATTATTCAACTTTGGATGGTGACCGTGAGAAAGGTGTGATTCGTAATGCGGAACATGCTTTCTCTAAAGACGGTGGTTTAGCAGTTCTTTATGGCAACATCGCATTGGATGGCTGTATCGTAAAAACAGCAGGTGTGGATGAGTCAATTCTTAAATTTACGGGTACAGCACGCGTTTTTGAAAGCCAAGATGCTGCAGTAGAAGCGATTTTGGATCATAAAATCGTTGCAGGTGACATCGTGGTGATTCGCTACGAAGGACCACGCGGTGGACCAGGGATGCAGGAAATGTTGTATCCAACCAGTTACCTTAAATCAAAAGGTTTAGGTAAAGACTGTGCCTTGATTACCGATGGTCGTTTCTCGGGCGGTTCGTCAGGTTTGTCGATTGGTCACGTTTCTCCAGAAGCAGCAGAAGGTGGTGCGATCGGTTTGGTTGAAGATGGCGATACCATTGAAATTGATATTCCAAACCGTACCATTCATTTGAATGTTGATGATGCAACTCTGGCACATCGTCGTACTGTTCAGGAAGCCAAAGGTTGGCATCCTGCTGAAGAGCGTAAACGTAAGGTGTCTAAGTCATTGAAGATTTACGCAATGCATTCGACTAGCGCAGCTAAAGGCGCAGTACGAGTTTTGTAATCCCATTTGGTCCCTCTTTCAATTAAGGGGGACTTTTTTCTCATTTTATAAGATACTGAATACACTTATTGGCTCACTTGTTAGAGCACAAGTTTGAAAAAACTTTTCCATTTATAAATTTATGACCATTAGAGGCTATCGACATGTCTTTGTTACGTCGTTGGTTTGACCCGATCCGATCGAGTTGGTTCTATCAGAAACCTTCGCGTCAGGCGGTGTTACCCACGGAACAGGGTTTAAGTATTTACCTGCGTCTGGACGATGTTTATAGCTATCTTGCGGTACAACAACTGGATCAGCTCAATGAAATTTTGAGTGATGAGTTGAAACCTTTAAAAGTGATTATTTCAAGGCAAGACGCAGAACCTCCTAACGAGATGTCCAAGCAGGATTGGCAAAGCTATTGTCTAAATGATGCTAAAATTCTCGCCAAGCAACATCGTTTTGGCTTTGATGACACCCCCGAAATTCCAAGTGCAGAAGCACTACAACAAGCTGAAACCATTCTTCGAAATACCCCGTTACGAGAGCAGAATTTCTTACATTTGCTTGAAGATGTGTTCCATATGCTATGGCAGCAACAATATGGAAAATTGCGTACCTTGTATGCAATGGCGAGCCAGCATCAAAGCCCTCAAGATTACCCTGAACGTATTTTTAAAGATGTGCCTGTTGCGGCTAGTTATTTTGAATTTGGTGAGCGCAAATACCAAGCGGTGGATGATTTACTGCGTCTGACCCGTCGTTTGAAACAACAGAAATTACTGACAGGAAATCCAATTTTCCTGATCAATCATATCGAATGGCGTGAGCATTTGATTAATGATGGTGAAGCTTTGGCAGAAGTCCAAGCCTTGCGTCCCGAATTGGATCTATATATCGCGCTTGAAGACCCAATGAGCTGGTTGTTATTGGCCTATATCAAAGAAGAGTTGGCCAATTATTATAATATCCAATTGAAGGTCTATCCTCTGAGTTATCACGGTCGCGACTGGTTTGACTGGGGGCTAGCGACTCGTGTTTCCAAGCGTACTCAAGTGGCCTTTACGCCATTTTGTCGTCCAACCAAAGAAGCAACCTATGAAATGGCACGACTGTTTTATAGTGTGCCAGAAGAACAGCAGGTAGATTGTATTCATCAGATTTTTGAAGGGGTGTGGACGAGGGGCAAAGATTTGTCATTTAAAGCACATTTCCAACGGATGCAGAAGCGCTTAGAGATCGACAACATCACCGAACAAGATGTTGAAGCTTTGCTGAAACAGAATGATCAATTGTGTCAGCAAAAGCATCAGCCAGATTTTCCTGTACTGGAATTACGCATCGATGGACAGAGCTATGTGTTTAATAGCCTGTATCGCGTTTGGATGATTGAAAGCATCATCAGCAATGTTCTAGAAGATAAGTATAAAACAGCCTCAAGCTCTGCCTGAGGCCCACTCCAAAAAATAAGAATAGGGCACGTGTTCATTTTTCCGTAGCATAACTCCGACGCAACATCGGAGATTCGGGCGTGACTTTTTTAGCAATTATTGTGATGGTATTTGTCTTTGCAGGCATGATTAAAGGCATGATCGGCTTGGGTTTACCAGCAGTTTCAATGGGGCTGCTCACGATTGCCATGAGTCCGTTTCAGGCAGCATCCCTACTTATCGTTCCTTCTATGATTACCAATATTTGGCAGTTGTTTGCAGAAGGACGAGTGTGGACTTTTGTCCGTCGTTTCTGGTCATTGCTGCTGGGGATTGTGATGGGTTCGATCTGGAGTTTCTTACCGACATTAAGCCAGGGTCATGGCAAGACCAGTGAAATTTTATTGGGCAGCATGTTGGTGCTATATGGTCTCTATGGTTTATGTGTCAAAAATCTACCTCATTTGGCAGCGTATGAACGTTGGTTATCCCCCTTGGTGGGGTATATCGGTGGTGCGGTAACTGTCGCAACAGGTGTGGTCATCATTCCAGTCGTGCCTTATTTGCAGTCTTTGCATTTGAAACGTGATGAGCTAGTTCAGGCTTTAGGATTGACTTTTACGGTGTCCACCATTTGCTTGGCCGTATTTCTACACCATAATCCGATGCAGGGAATCACACTGGATTATCGTCTGTCGGTTGTGGCCTTGGTGGCAGCTTTGGTTGGGATGTGGTTGGGTAAAAAAATTCGTTATCAACTGAATGAACAACGTTTCCGCCGTTTATTTTTTATCGGCTTGGTGGCGTTAGGCGGATATATGCTATCGCATTAATCTTGCTGTGAACTAAGGACGATGCTGTAATAGAAACTCAGAAAATTGCTGATAATTTTCGGGCAGTTGACTGAAATCTTGTGTTGCCAACAGCAGCTTCCGATTGGCCCACTCACCGAATAATTGAACCATGTGGAAATGATAATCGGGTTGTAAACGTTGTGCAGCACGGGCAGGCATAATAGCGACACCAACGCCTTTGGCGACCACCTCAGCAATTGCAGCAAAATTGGGTAAGCGCAAACGGTATTGGATATTAAAGCCAAGCAATTTGGCTTGAGTTTCAATGGATTGCTGCAAAGAATGATGTGGCATCAATCCAATAAAACCATAACTCAGTGCCTCGACCAGATTCAACGACGTATGCTGAGTTAAGGCATGGGCCGCAGGGCAGATCAGAACCAGTGGATCGCTGGCAAATTCTTGCGTCTGTAAATGTTGAGTATCAAAAAAACTGGAAACCAATCCGAGTTTGGCAATACCTTTGCTCAGTGCTGCCACGATTTCAGAACTTTCTGCTTCATGTAGGTCGATATTCATGTCTGCATGACGCATTAGAAATTGTGGTAATAGCGGTGGCAGATATTCACTTTGTGCAGAAGAATTACACCACAGGGTTAAGGATTCGGGCGATTGTTGCCGAAAGCGTTGCATCTCATGTTCGAGTTGATTTTTTTGTCCAATCAGACGGTGCGCATGTTCAGCCAAAGCATGTCCCGCCGTCGTGAGTTCGACCCCAGAGGTCTGTCGAATAAATAAGGCGGTATCGAAGTAGTGTTCGAGCTTTTTAATCCGTTCACTGGCCGCTTGCAGCGAAATTGCAGAACGTTCAGCCCCTTTGGTGAGACTACCAGTACTGACGACATGCAGGAATAATTGTAAATCAAAAAAATCAAAACGCATGATGGCAACGTATTGAAATATAAAAAGCCATCATACTAAAAAGGTGCTAAATAAAGATAGGACATTATTGTGGTGTAAAAAAAGGCAGCCTCAGCTGCCTTCGTTCTTCTAATTTTTATCTTTTAAACTAAACAACAAGTTGAGGAAAATCGCAGCAAAAGTAGCGGTACCAATACCACCTAAATTGAAGTTACCAAACAGTAATTCAAAGTTACCTGCCCCTAAAATAATGGTGACAGAGGCGATGATGAGATTTTTATTATTTGAGAAATCGACTTTATTTTCGATCCAGATCTTCGCGCCTGCAATGGTAATTAAACCAAATACCACGATCGAAGCACCTGTGAGGACTGCTGTCGGGATAGTACTAATCACTGCGCCAAATTTAGGAGACAGGCCCAAGAAAATCGCAAAGAGACCAGCGATTACAAATACAATCGTGGAATAAACGCGGGTCACTGCCATCACACCAATGTTTTCACCATATGTGGTCATGCCAGGCGCACCAACACTACCCGATAAAGTTGTAGCCAAACCATCGGCAACAAAAGCTTTGCCCAATTGTGGCGTAAGATTTTCACCAGTCATTGCACCGACTGCTTTGATATGACCAAGATTCTCTGCCACTAAAATCAGTGCGACTGGTGCAATAATCAGAATCGCATTTAAATCAAAAGTTGGATGTGAAAAGCTTGGAATACCGAACCATGGCGCTGCTGCGATTTGGGAGAAATCAATTGGTTTGCCATAGCCTAAAACATTGGTTGCAATGGCATAAATCGCATAGGCAATCAGCAGGCCAACCAGTAGCAATAAACGCTGTAATAGGCCTTTGGTAAACACCGCAATGATCCCCATACTGAGTACAGTAATGAGTGCCATCCACATTTCAAAAGGCTGTCCTGCAACGCCTTTGATGGTGACAGGTGCAAGGTTAAGACCAATGATCATCACGATCGCGCCAGTCACCACAGGTGGCATCAGTTTTTCGATCCAACGTGTACCTGTGAGCATGACTGCAAAACCAATCAAGGCATAAAAAATACCGCAGGCCACGATACCGCCTAAGGCTACAGAAAGATTTGGGTTGGCGCCTGAGCCAGTGATATGACCTGTTGCTGCAGCAACCACACCGATAAATGCAAAACTTGAGCCTAAGTAACTAGGTACACGTCCACCCGTGATCAGGAAGAAAATGATGGTACAAATCCCTGACATTAAGATGGCAAGGTTAGGACTAAAGCCCATCAATAATGGCGCAAGAACCGTTGCACCAAACATTGCAAATGCGTGTTGAACCCCGAGCACCGCACTTTGTAAGGGCGGTAAATATTCATTTGTCGCAACAGGGCGATGATCGATCTTCCCCTGATACGGCTGCCATTTTGGAAACCAACTTGACATAAATTAGACTCATTATGTGATATCAGCGCGTATGATACCCTGTCTTAAAACGAGCTTTCACCTATAAGCCATTGAGAATATTGCCAGAACAAGCATTGCGAGTTTATGTTTTTACCTTTTGGTAAAATTTATTTCAGAATAAGCTAGCGGTTTTATTATTTATTTTCGTGTTGATGGTTTAAAAAGTTAACTCTCTTATTTTCAAAATATTTTTTGATTTTTTTCTCTTTTTGAAATTCAGGTGGCATATTTTGCCAATCTTGCCATCAATCGGTGTGATTTCTATTGATGGCAAGGCTGACTTTTGACTTAACCTGTGTTGCGTAGACCCGCAGCAATCCCTGCGATACTGACCATCAAGGCATGATCGACAGGACTGTGTTCGGTTTGGTGTTCTTGTAAATACAGACGACGACGTTTCATCAACTCTGCTTGCAATAAATGCAATGGCAATAAGTACGGCTTGCGCACTTGCATGGATTGATCCAAGACCTCATTGTTGCTCAGCAGTTTTGATTCGCCTTTCAAACGGAGCAGGGTATCTACTGCATTTTGTAAACGTTGGCGTAGCTCAACCCCCAATACTTTCAAGTCCTGATCTTGAGTCAAATGCGACTCATAATACAGAGCAATATCGGCATCAGATTTCGACAACACCATTTCCAGCATATCAATCAGCGTCTGAAAATAAGGCCATTGTTCCAGCATCTCATTCAAGGTGTTTTTATGCTGTTCATGTACCTGATTAATCGCCGTACCCGTACCTAACCAAGCAGGCAGCATCAAACGGATTTGTGTCCATGCAAACACCCATGGAATGGCGCGCAGTGATTCAATGCCGCCACTGACTTTGCGTTTGGCTGGACGAGAACCAAGCGGCAACATTTGCAATTCCAGTTCAGGTGTAACTGTACGCAGATAGCTGACAAAGTTCGGATTTTCACGTACGGTTTGACGATAGACTTTAACTGATAAATCAGTCATTTGAGTCATCAGATCACGCCATTCTTGTTTCGGTTCAGGCGGTGGGAGCAACGTCGCTTCTAAGGTCGCTGCGGTATAGATTTCCAGATTTTGCAGTGCAATACCTTCTAAACCGAATTTAAAGCGAATCATCTCACCTTGTTCAGTGACACGGATTGCACCTGATATTGAACCTGGCGGTTGAGAGAATAGTGCTTGTTGCGTTGGCGCACCACCGCGGCTGATTGAACCGCCACGACCATGGAATAAGGTCAATTGCACATCATGATTTTGCGCGATGGCAGTCAACTCTTCCTGAGCACGATATTGTGCCCAGTTGGCTGACATAAAGCCCGCATCTTTGGCGGAGTCGGAATAACCAATCATCACCTCATGCTTACCCTGAATATGCTGTTTGTACCAATGCATATTGAACAAGGTGTTCATGGTTTTGGCTGCGCCGTCGAGATCCTTTAATGTTTCAAATAAAGGGACCACACGAAGCGGATGCTGAATCCCAGCTTCCTTTTGTAGCAACAGCACCGCAAGGACATCACTTGGATATTCTGCCATCGAAATAATATAGGCACCTAAACTCTCAGTCGGTTGTTCCGCCAATGTACGCATGGTGGCAAACACTTCAAGTACATCGGGATGCTGAATCAAGCTGCCTTCTGGCTCATTAAAAAACTTCGGTAATAGTGGACGCTTGCTTTGGAGTTCCTGAATCAGGAAATTTTGGCGTGCTTGTTCAGTCCATGATTCAAAATTGCCTAGACCCAGATATTCGGTAATGGCTGAAATCGCTTGGCGATGGCGACCTGATTCTTGACGAATATCGAGTTTGAGCAGCTCAATACCGAAACAGTTGACCCGATAAATAAAATCGAGCAATTGTCCATTGGCGATCTCCGCCAGATTGCTGTCAATCAATGAGCGATAGCAAAGCAGTAAAGGCGCTAATAGTTCATCTTTATTTCTGATGATATTACTGTCATCAGCTTCAGTTCCTTGCAGACGGTGTGCCAGCCATGAGCGTGTCGCTTTGAGACGTTCGCGAGTCTCACGTAAATATTCACGATACGGTTCCGGATGCTCATAGCCTAAAGCTTGGGTCAGTTCTTCCGAACAGCTTTGAATCGACAATTCCCAGCGTAAATTTTCAATGTCACGCAGATACAAATCTGCTGCCTGCCAACGGGATAACCACAGCACTTCTTGGGTCACTTGATGAGTTACATTCGGGTTGCCGTCACGGTCACCGCCCATCCATGAAGCAAAACGAATCGGAGCAATACTTAAGGGTAAGGTTTGCTCACAATGTT
The DNA here is from genome assembly GCF_000369405.1 of Acinetobacter sp. ANC 3929. Classification (GTDB taxonomy): domain Bacteria; phylum Pseudomonadota; class Gammaproteobacteria; order Pseudomonadales; family Moraxellaceae; genus Acinetobacter. The sequence goes on along the minus strand of NZ_KB849998.1, from coordinate 760,376 downwards.
GTTGCGTCAGCTCATTCAGTTCACGTATGAATTTAGGTACAGCATTCCAAAGTGATTGTTCAATCGTTGCAAAGCCCCATTTGGCTTCATCCACTGGGGTCGGGCGATGCTGACGAATCTCATCGGTTTGCCATGCTGAACTGACCAATTGCTTAAGGGTAGCGATGGTCTGCTTGCGTTCTCTAGGCGTGAGTTTCTGTTGATCCAGCTGCGAGAGACAGTCGGTAATATCGTCATATTTTTGAATCAAGGTGCGACGGCTGACCTCGGTTGGGTGAGCAGTCAGCACCAGTTCAATTTTTAAATCACAGATCTGCTGAAACAGTTGTTGCGTATTGATCTGTTGGCTTTTAAATTTTTCAAATAAATGCGGGAGCGGATTCGGACTAGGCGCCTGTTCATCAAATTCGGCCTGACGACGGCTACGAACCACATGATATTGTTCAGCAATATTGGCGAAGTTAAGAAAATGTGAGAATGCGCGAGTCAGTGGCAGAATCTCTTCATCTTTTAAACCGAGGAACAGTTGTTCTAGCTGTTTTTCAGCTTCGACTTGGCCGTCACGTGCGCCTTTGGCTAATGCGCGAATTTGCTCAATCTGATTAAACAAATCTTGCCCAGCATGTTGCTTTAAGGTCTCTCCAAGTAAATTGCCCAGTAATCGGACATCTTCACGTAATGGAGCAGTGATTTGCTGAATCATTCTAATTCTCCTGTTGTTCTCATTCGACTATAGCGCGATTGAGAGACAATCCAAGAGCAGAACGTAAAAAAATGTGAATTTTCTCTAAGTTTTAGCTTGATATTTAAGCAAAAAAATCTCGATGGCGTGTTGAATCATCTGATCGATTTCAAGTGGGGTTGGCACTGGTGATAAACCCAGTAGCACCTGCTGATGACGAATCCCTAGCATCAAGGAAATAATCAGTTCAGTTTGCTTCAGCGGCTCATCAGCTTGAATAAATTTAAATGCGATGGCTTGCTCAAAAAAATCACACCAGACATGACACATGCGGGTATGTGAGGCATCAAAAAACTGTTTGGCCAAAGGGCTTTGCTCAGCTGCCAGTTCAAACAGCAAACAGTCCAGTTTCAGGGCTTCGGGTAAATAAATAATCCCTAAAGCACGTTGACACATTAAGGTCAGTGCCTGCTCAAAATTAGATTCAGCGGTCAGTTCAAACTGTTTGGCCCGAATCGATTCTTCACAACTTTCTTCGATGGCACAGATAAATAGATTGCCTTTATCTTGGAAGTGATTATACACCGTGAGTTTAGTGACACCTGCATCTTTGGCAATCTGGTTCATACTGGTGGCGTGATAGCCCATTTTTAAAAAAATAGATTTTGCAGCCTGTAAAATCTTGGCTCTTTTTTCTAAATCTTTAGGACGGCCACTACTGATCTGCACGTTATCGTTCTCTTTTAATTGATTTAAAATCAAATTTCTAGGTTTAATTTTTAATTAGTGTACTCATGGGTATATTAATTAAAAAATAAACAATCTATGATAATGCTCATATCACGCCTTAAAAATCAATTTGAATAAGAGCGCAAAGAGATGAATCAGATTAATCGTATCATATTGGGGTTACTCATTGTCAGTAGTGTACTCCTCAGCGCATGTCAAAAAGAGGTGCCGAAGACTGAGGAAATTCCCTATGTCATGGTGACACAACCGAGCAGCAATCATGTTGATCAAAAAAGCTATGCTGGTGATGTGCAGGCGAGACAGCAAACCGCTTTGGCCTTCCGTGTCGGGGGACAGATTACCGAACGTTATGTCGATGTTGGTGATCGGGTCAAAGTGGGACAAGTACTGGCGAAATTAGATGTAAAAGACGCGCAATTGCAGATGAATGCAGCCAAGGCTCAATTAAATAGTGCGCAGGCTGCTGCAAAGATTGCTGCTGAAGAATATCAGCGTTATCAGCAACTTTTACCTGTCAACGCGGTGAGCCGTTCGCAATTTGATGCAGTCAAAAATCAATATGAATCGGCACAAGCAAGCCTACAACAAGCACGTTCAAACTATGAAGTGTCGTCTAACCAAACGGGTTATAACCAGTTAGTCTCCAATAAAAATGGTGTGATTACTCAACGTCAAATCGAGATTGGACAGGTCATTGCAGCAGGGCAAGCGGTTTATCAATTGGCGATTGATGGTGAACGTGAAGTGGTGTTTGGTGTGCCTGAGCAAGCAGTGAGTAGCATTAAAGTCGGACAACCTGTATGGGTCACTTTATGGTCACAGCCAGATGCGCGGTTCGCGGCGAAAGTACGTGAGGTTTCACCCGCAGCAGATCAGTCGCGCACTTTCACCGTAAAAGTCTCTTTGCTTGAAGGGCAATCCAGTATTCAGCTAGGCCAAAGTGCACGGGTATTCTTTGTCGCAAATGAAAATAATGTGTTGAGCGTACCGTTATCCAGTGTCACTGCCAATGATCAACAAGCTTATGTTTGGGTGGTCAATGCGAATCAAAGTATACGCAAAGTGCCTGTTACTTTAGGTACTTATGGGCGAGATAGTGTGCCTGTGCTGTCTGGCTTAAAAGCAACCGATTGGGTTGTGGTTGGTGGTGTTCATTTACTGCGTGACCAGCAAAAAATTCATCCAGTTGATCGTGATAATCGTGAAGTCACCATAAAAGCGGGAGGTTAAACATGAAATTTAACCTTTCAGAATGGGCACTCAAGAATAAGGGGATTATCCTTTATTTTATGCTGTTGCTCGGCATTGTTGGCATCATCTCTTATTCCAAACTTTCGCAAAGTGAAGATCCGCCGTTTACCTTTAAGGTGATGGTGGTACAGACCTATTGGCCGGGAGCAACTGCCAAAGAAGTGTCGACCTTGGTAACGGATCGAATCGAAAAAGAATTGATGACCACGGGGCAGTACGACCGCATCATGGCCTATTCACGACCAGGGGAGTCTTTGGTGACGTTTGTGGCCAAAGACAGTTTGCCATCGAGTGCTATTCCCGACGTTTGGTATAACGTACGCAAGAAGGTCAATGATATCCGCTCGCAACTGCCGAGTGGTGTACAAGGGCCCTTTTTCAATGATGAGTTTGGTGACACCTTCGGTAATATCTATGTACTGACAGGCAAAGACTTTGACTATGCGGTAATGAAAGAATATGCCGACCGTTTGCAACTGCAATTGCAACGAGTCAAAGATGTCAACAAGGTTAATCTGGTTGGTCTACAAGATCAGAAAATCTGGATTGAACTGTCTAATACCAAAGCGGTACAGCTGGGTGTGCCTGTCACTGCAATTCAGGAAGCCATTCAAAAACAAAATGACATGGCGGGTGCGGGTTTCTTTGAAACAGGTACAGACCGTATTCAAATCCGAGTGAGTGGACACTTACATAGTGTTGATGAGCTGAAAAAAATGCCGTTGTTGGTGGGGGATAAAACCATTCAACTGGGCGATGTTGCTGAAGTCTATCGGGGCTTTAGTGAGCCTGCTCAACCTCGTATGCGTTTTATGGGCGAAAACGGTATTGGTATCTCCGTTTCGATGCGTAAAGGCGGTGACATTATTGCGTTGGGTAAAAACCTTGAAACCGAATTCAATCGCCTACAAAAAACCTTACCTTTGGGCATGAAACTGCAAAAAGTGTCTGATCAGCCTGTCGCGGTACAACGCAGTATTCAAGAGTTTTTAAAGGTTTTAGCAGAAGCTGTCATTATCGTTTTATTGGTGAGCTTCTTCTCACTGGGTTTTCGTACGGGTTTGGTGGTGGCATTGTCTATTCCACTGGTATTGGCCATGACCTTTGCAGGCATGAATCTATTTGATGTAGGCCTACATAAGATTTCACTGGGGGCATTAATTCTGGCCCTAGGGTTGCTGGTCGATGATGCGATTATCGCCGTTGAAATGATGGCGATTAAAATGGAGCAGGGTTATAGCAGGTTGAAAGCGGCTGGTTTTGCATGGCAAACCACTGCTTTTCCGATGTTGACGGGAACGCTGATTACCGCAGCAGGTTTCTTGCCAATTGCGACAGCCCAATCGGGTACAGGTGAATACACCCGTTCTATTTTCCAAGTGGTGACCATTGCCCTGATGGTGTCATGGATTGCGGCTGTTTTGTTTGTCCCTTATTTAGGTGAAAAGCTATTACCCGATTTCAGCAAACAGAATCAGCAGGCTGCATGGTATCTGCGTTTATGGGCGCGACTGCGTAAGCAGCCTGCACCTGTGGTGCAAGCACATGGGCAACATCACGATCCATATCAATCCAAGTTCTATCAGTCCTTCGGTCGTGTGGTTGAAATTTGTATTACTTATCGTAAAACCGTGATTGCAGTGACAGTCGGAATCTTTGTGTTGTCGGTCGCAATGTTTAAATTGGTGCCGCAACAATTCTTCCCGCCATCGAACCGTGCTGAAATTTTGGTGGATTTAAAACTTGAAGAGGGGGCATCACTGACCGCTACCGAACAAGCGGTACATAAGGTGGAGCAGTTCCTGTCCAAGCAAAAGGGGATTGATAACTATGTGGCCTATGTGGGAACAGGTTCACCACGGTTCTATTTACCGTTAGATCAGCAATTACCACAAGCCAGTTTTGCTCAATTCGTTGTATTGGCCTCGTCTTTAGATGATCGTGACGAAATCCGCCGCTCTTTGGACAAGCAGATTAAGCAGTTATTACCTCAAGTGCGAACACGGGTATCGTTACTGGAAAATGGCCCACCTGTCGGTTATCCATTGCAGTATCGTGTGTCGGGTGAAGACCTCGGGACCGTACGTCAATGGGCGCAAAAAGTTGCCAAAGTTCTGAGTGAAGATCCAAACACCACCAATGTACATTTGGACTGGGGCGAGCCAAGCAAAATCATTGCGATTGAAATTGATCAGGATCGTGCACGTCAAATGGGTGTTTCCAGTGTTGATCTCGCCAATTTCCTCAATGCATCGGTGACGGGTGCGGTGATGAATCAATATCGTGAAAAACGTGAATTGATTGAAATCCGCTTACGTGGTGATAAATCTGAACGCGTTGAAGTGGCATCTTTGGCAAGCTTGGCAGTACCGACCAGCAAAGGTACAACAGTCCCGTTGGCGCAAATAGCCAACATTGAATCCCGTTTTGAAGAAGGTTTAATTTGGCATCGTAATCGCCTGCCAACCATTACCGTTCGTGCCGATATCCGTACCCACTTACAACCTGCAACCGTAGTACAACAGTTGGCTGATCAGATGCAGACCTTACGTGCAGATCTGCCAAGTGGTTACCTACTGGAGGTGGGGGGAACAGTTGAAGAGTCGGCTAAGGGGCAAAATTCGGTGAATGCCGGTATGCCATTGTTCTTGGCAGTGGTAATGACTTTGTTAATGATTCAGCTTCGTAGTATGTCGCGGGCAACCATTGTCTTGCTGACAGCACCACTGGGTTTGATTGGTGTAGTTGCATTCCTACTGTTGTTCAACAAACCCTTCGGTTTTGTGGCAATGCTTGGCACCATTGCCCTGTCAGGGATGATTATGCGTAATTCATTGATTCTGATCGACCAGATTGAGCAAGATATTCATGCTGGACATACACCATGGGACGCGGTGATTGGTGCAACTATGCGCCGTTTCCGTCCAATTGTGTTGACGGCATTGGCTGCAGTGTTGGCGATGATACCTTTATCCCGCAGTATTTTCTTTGGTCCGATGGCTGTTGCGATTATGGGGGGGCTGATTGTTGCCACCTTATTAACCTTATTTTTCCTGCCTGCATTGTATGCAGCATGGTTTAAGGTTAAGAAAACAACACAACTATCGTAATTATTTTGTGAATAAAGGTGCGAAAGATTGAAAATTTCAATATAGTAGCACCTATATTTTAAGACCAAAAAATAATTGAATTTCATAGCATGACAAATTTTGCATAATGCTGTGAATGAGGTGATAGAGAGCATGGGGCAAGACGGTATTGAGCAGCATCGCCGCTATGTGGTGATTTCTTATGTGTTCATGTTTCTTGCATTATTTACGATAGTGTTTGCTGCATTTGCGTACCTATTAGCACGAAAAGTTGCGACTGTGGATAATGCCGAAGTATGGATACATGCGCATGCACTCTGGATTATGCGTAATGTAATGTTGTTTTTGCTGATGGCCTTCTTTGCAGCGCTGTGGTTTATTCCATTGTTCTTTTTTGCTTGGGACAGTGCGCTTTGGGTGACTGCAATGACGGTTGCTGGAGTCGTATTTAGTTCAATTGCATGGTTGTTTTTATTGAATGCTTGGCTGAAAGGTATTGCGAAGTACTTTAAAAATAAAGCTGTTTTCTAAATTTATCGCTTTTTTATTGAAATAGACCTTGTAAATTTATTGTACAGCCCCTATTAAGGCTCTGTTGACTTTTTATTTCTAAAGTCAGCAGAGCCTATTTGTTTTTTAGATTTAAGTAAATTCCGTGAGGAGCACCGCCAACCATGGCTAAACGTGATTATTATGAGGTTTTAGGCGTTTCGAAAACCGCAAGTGATGATGAGATCAAAAAAGCCTATCGTAAGTTGGCGATGAAGTATCATCCAGACCGTAATCCAGACAACGCAGAAGCTGAAGAAAAGTTCAAAGAAGCTGCAGAAGCGTATGAAGTGCTTTCTGATGAAGAAAAGCGCAGCATGTATGACCGCGCAGGACACAGTGCCTTTGAAGGCGGCTTTGGTGGTGCGGGTGGTGGCTTCGGTGGTTTTAGCGCAGAAGATATTTTCAGTCAGTTTGGCGATATCTTTGGTGGTGCGTTTGGTGGCGGTGGTCGTCAACAACGTCAACGCCGTGGTTCAGACCTCCGTTATGTCATGGAACTCACACTTGAAGAAGCTGTAAAAGGCGTGAAAAAAACCATTACTTTCACTGCGCCAGCGCCATGTGAAACGTGTGATGGTAAAGGATCTAAAAATCCGAAAGATGTTGAAACTTGCCGTACCTGTCACGGTGCGGGTCAAGTGCGTATGCAACAAGGTTTCTTCTCGGTTCAGCAGACTTGTAGCACCTGTCGTGGTCAAGGCCAAATTATTAAAAATCCGTGTAATACCTGTCATGGTTCAGGTGTTGCAGATCGTCAGCAAACACTTGAAGTCACCATTCCAGCCGGTGTGGACAATGGCGATCGTGTACGCTTAACAGGTAAAGGCGAAGCCATTCGTGATGGTCAAGCAGGCGATTTATACGTTGAAGTCGTTGTTCGTGAACACGAAATTTTCCAACGTGATGGCGCGGACCTATATATGGATGTACCGATCAGCATTGCCGATGCTGCTTTAGGTAAAGAAATTGAAATCCCGACCCTTGATGGTCGTGTCAGCTTAAAAATTCCAGAAGGCACTCAAACAGGTAAATTGTTCCGCTTACGTGGTAAGGGAGTTCGCCCAGTACGTAGCAGTATGGTGGGTGATTTACTTTGCCGTATTGTGGTTGAAACGCCAGTGAATTTGACCGGTCGTCAACGTGAATTGATGAAAGAGTTACAAGCCTCTTTCGAAGGTGACGGTCATGCTTCATCACCAAAGAAAAAATCGTTCTTTGATCGTCTATTTGACTAATTAGACCTCCATAAAAAAACCTGCTGCGGCAGGTTTTTTTATTGGAATTTTTTAGCGCAAGCACAGAGTTTTGCTATAGTAGCTGAATTGTTTAAATAAAAGACTGGGAAAAATTATGTCATCTTCTCCACGCATTGGAATCTTGGGTGCAGGCGGACGCATGGGGCGTATTCTGATTCAAGCGGTACAACAAGCAGGCTATCAGCTTGCAGCGGCTGTTGAGCGTCCAGAAAGCAGTTTGGTCGGTGCAGATGCAGGTGAGCTTGCTGGTATTGGCAGCATCGGCGTCAAGATCGTGGGAAGTTTGAGTGAAGTGTTGAAAGACTGTGATGTGGTGATTGATTTTACCGCGCCTGTCGCAACTGAACAGCACTTAAAATTATGCCGTGAAGCGGGCGTGGCAATGGTGATTGGTACCACAGGGATGTCGGATGAGCAAAAGGCTTTTCTGGATCAAACAGCCAAACAGACACCCATCGTGTATGCTGCCAATTACTCAGTAGGTGTGAACGTTTCGATTAAATTGTTAGAACTTGCTGCAAAAGTGTTTGGCGATACAGTTGATATCGAAATCATTGAAGCGCACCATCGTCATAAAGTCGATGCACCATCAGGCACTGCATTTATGATGGGTGAAGCAATTGCAGATACCTTAGGTCGTAACTTGAAAGAAGTTGCGGTCTATGGTCGTGAAGGTTATACCGGTCCGCGTGATCGTCAAACCATTGGTTTTGAAACTATTCGCGGTGGTGATATCGTGGGTGAGCATACGGTGATGTTTATCGGTGAAGGTGAGCGTGTAGAAGTAACCCATAAAGCAACCAATCGTATGAATTTTGCCTCAGGTGCAGTTCGTGCAGCGGCATGGGTTGTTGGTCGTGAAGCGCGTAAATATGATATGAAAGATGTTTTAGGCTTTAATGATATTGAAGTATAAAACATTCCTTTTTTGTACTATAAAAGAGCTTGCTGCGCTTTCTTCCCCGTGAAGTCACGCAAGCTCTCCTGATCATTACAACAATTGAGCATGACATGAATAAAAAACATATTGTTCTTGCCACACTGCTAAGTATCAGCAGCTTGGCTGTAACTGCTGCAACCGATACCGCCAAACTGAGTTTAAATCGCAATAATATTAAAGTTTGGACGTACCAAACAGAAAGCAATCCGATTATCCAATATAAGGCTGAAACAACCTTTGATGTACCGTTGGAGCGTGCCGTGGCTGTGGTACTTGATGTAGAACGTACACCACAATGGGTGCCGTATGTGGGTAAGGCACAAATGTTGTCTCGAGATGACAAGAAAGGTGAATTCACCCTGTATATGGTTTTGGATTTTCCATTTCCTTTAAAAGACCGTGATGTAGTGATTAAAGGGAAAATGAGTAAGAATGCTGATGGCAGCATTAGTATTAAAAACAATGCCATCCAAAATAATTATCCTGAGCAGCCTGATGTGGTGCGTTTAAGTAAATATGCGGGGGATTGGACTTTCCAACGATTATCAAATAATAAAGTTAAAGTAACCACCAGTGGCTATGCAGATCCAGCAGGGGCGATTCCATTGAGCTTTGTGAATATGTTTGTGCAGCAGCAACCGTATCAAATGCTCATGAAAATGAAAAAAGAAGTGAATAATCCGTTATATGCGCAACCGCAGTTGCCAGATTTATTAAAATAATAAAAAAGCCTGATTTAAATCAGGCTTTTTTTATGTGAGCTTAAGCTTGAGGACATTGTTGTAATGGCGTGTCTGGTTTGGCTGCTAATTTCATTTGAATGAAAACCAAGATCAAACCAATACCTGCCAATACCGCACCAATCATGGAAACAGCCGCGTAGTTTAAGCCGAGACTTAATACCGCACCTCCTGCTGCTGCACCAATCGCATTGCCTAAGTTAAATGCACCAATATTCACAGAAGAAGCAAGTCCAGAGGCTTCATGTGCAACCGACATCACGCGCATTTGTAATGGTGGAACAATTGCAAAGGCTGCTGCACCCCAGATCACCAAACCGATTGCTGCACCCAATTGGCTTTGAGCAAGGATTGGGAAGATGATCATCAATGCGATCAGTAGCACCAAGAAACCAATTAAGGTTTTATCAATCGATAAGTCTGCAAACTTTCCACCAAAATGGTTCCCGATTGAAAAACCAATTCCGATCAAGACTAACATCATGGTGATAAAGGTCGGAGAGGCATGGGTGAACTCAACCAGACTTGGTGCGATATAGGTGTATAAGGTGAACATCGCTGAGGCACCAAACACGGTTGTGAGCAATGCCAATACCACGGGTAGGCGAGTAAGAACGCTTAACTCCATTTTTACATTTGGCTTTTGTCCGATAGATCCGACAGGAAGGGCCTTCCAAAGTGACAGCATGGTGATGACACCGAGGGCTGAAATCGCGAGGAAAGACATTCTCCAACCAATGTTTTGCCCCACCCATGTTGCCAGTGGTACACCACCAATATTGGCGATGGTTAAGCCCATAAACATGGTGGCCACCGCACTGGCCTGTTTATTTGCAGGAACCACACTGGCTGCGACCACAGAGCCAATCCCGAAGAAAGCACCGTGGTTCAAGCTGGTAATCAAGCGAGCACCCATTAAGCTCATGTAGTTGGGTGCAAATGCTGCGATCAGGTTGCCAATGGTAAAGATTGCCATCAGTAGAATCAGTGCATTACGACGGGCAAACCCACCAAACCATAAGGTCATGATCGGCGCACCCAACATTACGCCCAGCGCATAGCCTGTAATGAGCATGCCAGCACTCGGGATAGATACACCGAGATCATTGGCAATATTGGGTAACAGGCCCATGGGTGAAAATTCGGTGGTTCCGATGGCAAAGGCACCAATCGCCAGTGCCAATAACGGCAGATTAATGCGGCTGCTCATGTTATTTGTCCCATTCAGGCGCAAATGGTTCCGGACTCACTTCACGACCATTACGTTCCAGTTGGGCAATCAGCTGCATTTCCTCTGCACTTAAGCTTAAGTCTTGAGCTTTTAAGTTGCTGAGCAGATTTTCGCGTTTGGTTGATGATGGAATCACAGCAAAACCATTTTGTAAGGCCCAAGCCAAAGCGACTTGTGCAGTCGTTGCTTGATGCTGTGCAGCGATCTCAACTAAAATTGGGTCTTGCAGTACTTTGCCATAAGCTAAAGTCATGTAAGAAGTCACATCAATATTTTGTTCACGTAAAAAATTGACCAATGTGCGGTTCTGCAAATAAGGACTGAGTTCGATCTGGTTGGTTGCGATGTGTTCGACACCAATGCTGTCAATCGCTTGTTGGGTCAAGGCGATATTAAAGTTTGAAATCCCGATTTGTTTAGTCAAACCTTGTTGTTTCGCTTCTAATAGCAATTGCATCACGCTTGGGATTGATACACCGAGTTGTGGCGCTGGCCAATGAATTAAAGTGAGGTCAACTGCATCGGTACGTAGTTTTTGCAGACTGTCTTTTAAGCTTGGAATAAATTTGTCTTCAGTAAAATTGTCGACCCAGATTTTTGTGGTGAGGAACAAGTCTTGACGTGCGACACCACTTTCAGCAATGGCTTGACCTATTGCCGCTTCATTTTCATAAACCTGTGCCGTATCAATGGCACGATAGCCCACGTCTAGGGCCGTTTTGACTGAATCAATCACGGCTTGTTCTTTAAGACGGAAAGTACCTAAACCAAATTGAGGGATATGCATATTTTTCACCTAATCTTTTTTCATGCTCCGCAGAGCTATTCGATGGCTGTTATTTTGCGATGATTATTGTTGCTAAAAAATAGATGAATTTGCAAAATACAGTTGACTAAATATCAATAATCGAAGGGTGACAATGAAATCAACCGTAGAAGAACTACTGGCTTTTATGACCATTGTCGATACAGGTTCCTTTATTGCCGCTGCAGAACGACTGGGGCAAACCGCATCAGGATTGAGTCGTTCACTTAGCCGCTTAGAATCTAAACTTGAAGTGACGTTGTTAGAACGCACTACTCGCAAATTAAAACTGACACAGGAAGGGCAACAATTTCTGAAACACGCCCGTAAAATCTTAAGTGATCTCAATGCAGCCGAAGAGGCACTACAAAAATCAGATCAGGATACATCTGGGGTAATACGAATAGATTCTGCGACACCATTTATCTTGCATGTGATCACACCATTGGTACACAAGTTTAGAAAGTGTTACCCCAATATTGAAATCGAGCTGAATAGCAATGATTTGGTGATTGATCTTTTGGAACATAAGACGGATGTTGCTTTCCGTTTTGGTGAATTACATGATTCCAGCTTACACGCCAAATTGGTGTGTAAAAGTCGTATTTATATTGTTGCTAGTCCAGACTATTTACAGCGCAAAGGTAAACCTTTACACCCCAAGGCTTTAACTGAGCATGATGTGATTGGTTTTACTCGTCCTACCTATATCAATACATGGCCAATCAAAATTGGTGGTGAATATTTTCAGGCCCAGCCTAAAGTCAAAGCATCGAGTGGTGAAACGGTACGCCAATTATGTTTGCGCGGACAAGGCATTGCTAGGCTCTCCGAGTTTGAAATCTGGCAGGACATGCGAGAAGGACGTCTAGAAGCACTGTTTGAAGATCAAATTGAACATTCTTATCAAAGCATCCATGCTGTTTATTATCAACAAGAGCACTTGCCGAAACGAGTTCGTTTATTTATTGAGTTCTTGTCTGAGCAACTAAGTCAGGGCTTCTCGGTTTGCCAATAGTCTCATTTTGAAGTTGCACATTCAGCACTGGAATTGATGGCCCCGTTTTTTGTATGACCGAAACTACAATGTGTTGCTGCTGTAATTTACATTCAAGTTCTACGGTTGGCAGAAATGTACTTGAGAGCATCAGACCATTTTCATTGGGCTTTTTATAGGTCATTTTGATGATCCGAGTTTGCTGCGGAGCTTCAGCTTTCTCCATTTTCCATAATTCATAGGTCGGTTGATTTTGAAGGCGTAAGTACCCTTCTGAAAGAGATTTACACACCTGTTGTTGCTGGTAGGTCGCTTGGTCAGTGAGGTTGCAGCCTGTAAATAAAACAGTGGTTAATATAAATAAGATATTATTTTTCATGGCTTTATCCTTTGGCTGTTGATTTTTATAGCTTAAAGGTGTTGTATAAACCAATACAGATACAGAAATTTATAAAAAAGCAGTACAGATATGACTTTTCACTATCAGCGCTTGGCAGAACAATTGGCTCACAAGATTTATCAACATGAGTTGCAACCGCAGCAGAAATTAAGTTCCTTAAGGGAATTTGCACGTCAGCAAAGTGTTAGTTTGAGTACGGCACAACAATGCTATGAATTGTTGGAAGCCAAAGGGCTGATTTATGTGAAAGCAAAATCGGGCTATTTTGTGAATTCCAGACAATATCAAAGTGCGGTACCTGACAGCCCGAATTTTGAGTCCAAAGCTCGGCAGGTTTCAAATTTAGATCTGCAAAATCAAATCCAGACGGCATCGATTCAACATCATTTAACGCCATTGGGTGCGATCCAACTGTCTCCGCATTTGATTCCTGTTGATGGCTTGCGTCGCTCTTTGCAACGTGCATTGAAACATTGCCAGCCTGAAGATTTTTTATATTGTAATAAACAGGGACATCAGCAACTTCGTAAAGCCTTATCTGATCATTGGCGTGAGGATGGTATCTATGTTGCGACCGACGATATTTTTATTACCAATGGCTGCATGCCAGCCTTATCGCTGTTGATCCAACAGATCAGCAAAGAGGGCGATAGTATTTTAGTTCCGACCCCGACCTTTAATGGTCAGCTACAAATGTTGGCTAGCCTGAAACGCAAGATTATTGAGATTCCAGCAGATCATCGTGGCATTGATCTAGAGCGTTTAGAATTTTTTATGAAACAGGGTGATGCCAAACTGTGTTTACTCACCGCCAATTTTCAGAATCCTTTGGGCTATTGTCTTAGCAATGAACAGAAACAACACATTGCTCAACTGGCACAAAAATATCAATGTTTTATTTTGGAAGATGATATTTATGGCGAATGTAGCTTTCAAAAAGAACGACCATTACCCATTCGCTATTGGGATCATGAGGGTTACGTCATCTGGTGTGGTTCTGTCTCGAAATCATTATCCACGGCTTATCGTGTCGGTTGGTTTTGCTTGGGTCAACAGCTGCAATATTTAAGACCGCAATTATTGGCCAACAATGTGGGGGTGAATACACCTTTGCAACTTGGATTAGCCGACTTCATTTACAGCCGTGGCTATCGAGAACATTTAGATCAGTTAAGACCTAAACTGATGCAACAGGTTGAACAGTATCGGGCTTATATTCTCGAAGTGTTTCAGGGGATTCCGATTGGACTAAGTCAATCACAAGGTGGCTATGCTTTATGGATGCAACTGCCGAAGAGTATTACAGGTTTGGAATTGTATTATTTGGCGCAAGGTCAAGGGATCAATATTGTGCCCGGGGAAGTTTTTGGCGAAGATCGGCGTTATCAACATTTTTTGCGTTTAAATGCAGGTCATGCGTTAACAGCAGAAATCCGCCAAGCGATTCAACAGTTGGCAGATTGGACACGGGCGAGTTTAAGTTCATTAGAGCATTAAGACCTAATCAACAATCAGAATTAAAAGGGGAAGAAAAAATGCAGCGCACGATTGCTGAAAAAAGAAAAATATTTCGTAATCTGCATCAGGCAGGATGTTTTGTATTGCCCAATCCATGGGATGCAGGTAGTGCAAAGATGTTGCAGCAACTCGGTTATCAGGCTTTGGCAACTACCAGTGCGGGTTATGCATGGTCTTGTGGCAAGACCGATGGACAGTTGTCACGAGCAGAGGTACTCGCTCATCTTGATTATATGGTTCAATCAACCGATCTACCTGTGAATGCAGATTTTGAAAGTGGTTTTGCAGAAACGATCGAGGGCGTTGTTGAAAGTGTAACAATGGCGATTGCAACAGGTGTTGCAGGTATCTCGATTGAGGATTCGACTGGAAATAAGGAAAAGCCATTACGAGAGCTTGAGGATGCTGTTAAAAGGATAGCCGCAGCACGTAAAGCGATTGATGAAAGTGGCGAAGATGTGATGCTGATCGGACGTGCTGAAAATTTCTTTATTGGTGTTCCAGATTTAGACGATACCATTACTCGACTGAAAGCCTATTCTGCTGCGGGTGCTGATTGTCTTTATGCGCCTGGTATAAAAACAGCAGATCAGATTGTTGCGGTGGTTCAAGCTGTGGCACCCAAACCTGTGAATGTCTTGATTGCATGGGACAGTGAGCTCAGTGTGCAAGAGCTAGCATCTTTAGGCGTTCGACGAATCAGTGTAGGGAGTGCATTGGCACGGACAGCATGGCATTCTTTTATTCAAGCAGCCACTTCGATTGCGGAAACTGGTCATTTCAATTGTTTTGCAGAGAATATCTCTGGAGCTGAGTTGAATAAAAGACTGAGATGAAATCCGCCAAGCGATGCAAACGTTGGCGGATTTAGTACAGCAAAGATGAATTAATCGAAATCGGCCTTGAGTACGATGCGATAACGCGCTTGGCCCGAATGCAGTCGTTCAATCGCTTCATTTAGTTGCGACATTGGAAATAACTCAACTTGTGGTGCGATATTTTTGCGTGCAGCGAACTGTAAAAGTTGACGTAGTGCCAAGGGTGAACCAGTCGGCGAAGAGGTAACTGATTTAGCACCTCCCATGATTGCACCAACAGAAACTGGGATCGGTTCTAAAGTCACTCCGAGGAAATGTAGACTACCTTTCGGTGCCAAAGTATTTAAGTAAGCTTGCCAATTCAGCGTTACATTGACCGTACTGAGCAATAAATCAAACTTGCCACGTTGTGCTTTGATGGCTTGAGCATCACGGCTATTGACCACATGATCGGCACCCATGGCTTTGAGTTCTTCAGTTTTATCTGGGTTCGAGCTGAAAGCGGTAATTTCACAGCCCCATGCTTTGAGCAACTTAATCGCGATATGGCCGAGACCACCAATACCAATCACACCAACATGATGCGTGGCCTGGATTTTGTGTTTCAGCAAAGGATCAAATACCGTGATGCCTCCACAGAGCAGTGGGCCAGCACTTTCGGGATCTAAATCGTCTGGAAGGGGAATGACCCATTGCCAACCTGCACGGACTTTATCTGCAAAACCACCTGCATGCCCAACGATGGTTGCGGTTCTTTCGCCTGTACATAGAACCTGATTACCGCCAATACACGGGTCACAGGCTTGACAAGTTTCAGCAGTCCAGCCAATCCCGACGCGTTGGCCGACTTTTAATCCTTTGGCTTCTGATCCCAGTGCAATGATAGTACCAATGATTTCATGTCCAGCAACCGCTGGGTAAACTGATGACTGCCATTCATTATTAATCACAGACAGGTCGGAGTGGCACAGGCCACAATATTCAACTTTGACTTCAACTTGGTGGGCTTTTAAGTCTCCCGCATCAAATTGGTACGGTACCACTTGCTCACCTGCTTGCATTGCAGCATAAGCGCGAATTTGATTATTGCTCATTGGAACTCCCATTCAAGGAAAATCGATCATGATTTGTTATTTAAATTGGCAATGATTTTCGTGGTCATTGACCATACCAACTGCTTGCATAAAAGCGTAACAGGTGGTCGGGCCCACGAATTTAAAGCCACGTTTTTTTAAGGTTTTTGATAGTTTCTGGCTAAGTTCAGTTTGTGCAGGTGCTTCGCGGTAATTTACCACATCATTATTTTCGGTTTGATGATCGACAAAACTCCATAACCAAGCGGGTACATCGTTGACCTCATCTTTAAGTTTGAGCCAAGCAATGGCATTGTCACGGATGGCTTTAAGTTTACCGATATGACGAATTAAACCGGCATCACTGAGTTTGAGCTCGAGTTGATCATCGGTGAGTGCTGCGACTTCTGCAATGGGACGTTGAAAGAAATGTGAGCGGTAGTGTTCGCGTTTTTTGAGTACCGTAATCCATGAAAGGCCAGCTTGCTGCCCTTCCAGACAAAGCATCTCAAACAAATGGGCTTCGTCATGTTGAGCCTTGCCCCATTCTTGATCATGGTAGGCAATATAGAGGGGATCATCGGAGCACCAGCCACAGCGTTGAGTTGACATATTTGATGCTCCTTGTTGTTATTTGAACCACATAATTTAAAGTTGGAATAGCACCCATTCATTTGGGCGAGTATCCCAATAATACAGTTCTGCGCTATTTAAATCAGTAAATTTAAGCCAAAAGTCTTTACCTGATTTATCGGCAAAGCCTGTACTAATCAACAAAGCATCTTCGGTAATTTCCATGATCCAACCTTGATAGCTGGTACCATGAATGATGATTTTCTGCTGATTTCCAGACTCTGCAAATTCAACCAGACGT
This sequence comes from Acinetobacter sp. ANC 3929, assembly GCF_000369405.1. Lineage (GTDB taxonomy): Bacteria > Pseudomonadota > Gammaproteobacteria > Pseudomonadales > Moraxellaceae > Acinetobacter. The sequence continues at coordinate 743,400 of NZ_KB849998.1, read as the reverse complement.
TCAATCAATGCTTCTGACATTGTAGATTCCTAACGTAAATACGGGTATGGATTGACTGAACCACGCCCTTTGCCATTTAAATAAATTCCGTAATGTAAATGTGGAGAGGTATAACGAGCATTGCCAGTATTTCCCACATAACCGATCAGATCGCCTTTACGTACAGAGTCACCAACGTTGAGACCACGTTTATGACCGTCCAGATGCGCATAATAGTGCCAAGAGCCCGCTGGTCCAATGATCCAGATCACTTTGCCACCTAAATTATTATTACGTAAATCAGCAACTAAGCCTTCGGTCGCACTATACACTTTCGTACCACGCTCTGCCATGATATCGATGCCTTCATGGCTACGACCCTGACTACGTGCAGCACCCCAAGTATCACGTAATTCGTTTCGACTCACACCTTTGACTGGAACGGGTAGGCGGCTGTCTAGACGCATATTTTTCAGTTTATTCACCTGTACGTTGGGCAAGGGTGTTGGTTTTTTGGGGGCAGTTGTACATGCTGAAAGTAGAACCATCAGCACACCAAGAACGGTATAGGAAATCGAACGACGCACACAAACTCCTTGCATTTGGATCGACAGCATACAGCGCTTTAAGTGTTCTGCTTGGCTGTAATCAGTTTTTTCATAGCTGTTGGAATGCCTTTGGCAATCGCATTTTCTGGACTTAGCCATATGCCATTTAATTCGATACTCAACTGTTCCTTTTGATCATGTTCCACGTGGAACGGTTTTTCATTTAGTAACCAAGTGAAGTGAGTAAAGCTATGGCTAATCTGCAAAGATGATACTTGAGCTTGTAGTTTAAAGTGCTGCTCAATCTGTTGTAATTCGGTTGCTTGTTCAATAATCGGAAGACAATACAATCCTCCCCATAAACCTTGCGCTTCACGTTGTTGCCAAAACCATTCATCTCCAGATTGGATCAGTAACACATGAGCTGTTTTAACTGGAACGGGTTTCTTGTCTTTTTTGAAAGGGAGTTCCTGTTCAATGCCTTGTTGATAGGCTTGGCAGTGTTGTTGCATCGGGCAGTATAAACACAGCGGTTTTTTTGGGGTACACACGGTTGCCCCTAAATCCATGATCGCTTGGGTGTAGTCATGATTACGTTGTTGCGGACAAAGATCTTCTGCAATTTGCCATAACGCTCGTTCATGTTGTGGCTTGGATAAATCATCTTCGATTGCAAAAAAACGCGCTAAAACACGTTTCACGTTACCGTCCATAATCACGCCATACTGACGTAAGCCTAGTGACATGAGCGCACCAGCAGTGGAGCGGCCAATGCCAGGCAGCTCGATCCATTGTTCTAGGGTTTCTGGAAATTCACCCTTTTGGCTAACGATGCCTGCTGCTTTGTGCAGGTTGCGGGCGCGGGCATAGTAACCGAGTCCTGCCCAATATGGGGCGACATCATCCCAACTGGCTTGGCCTAAGGTTGCTACAGTCGGGAAACGTTCAATAAAACGATCGAAATATTGCAGTACAGTTTTGACTTGCGTCTGTTGCAGCATGATTTCTGAGACCCATACTTTGTAGGGATCACCGGCTACTTGCCAAGGTAAGTCATGGCGGCCATGTTGGTCGAACCATGTAAGCAGTGCATCAGAAAATGAAAAATCAGGCATGAATCAGAACAGTAAAAAGCAGAGCCTTAGTATAGCTGAAATGGGTCTTTTTGCGGTGTGAAAATTCTAGAGGAAAATAAATGAGATGTAGGTCGTGAGTTTAGATCAAGGTTTTATTCAGCCCTCGTCCATGTTTAGTTGTGAGCAGGAGGTCTGGATGCCACCTGTTAGTCAGTTGCTTTTCAAATCGTGCTTCGAAAATTGCTGGGGATGTGTACCCTCAGACTAATAGATGGGTTTTGCCTTGCGTCGCTTTAGTCTCAACTCATGACCCTTCAAAATAAGGTATTGGCTACGCGTAATCATTTCAATTTTGAGTACAAAATGGGAGCAATGCAGGCAGTGCGGAGTCGTGTCAGATTCTGATCTAATTTTGGTATGTGCCTTCGGTGAGTTACTTTGGTTTTGCCCAAATGAGGAGCAAAGCTTCGCAAGACAGGCATTTGTTGAACTGCATTACCTCCATGTAATGTAGTTCAACGGGGGACATCCATGTCACCTTGCACGAGATAGAAATTATCTAGGATTTAAACAAATTATATATTCGCTCAATTCTGTATTTAGGAGGTAAATCACGTTAAATGTTTATCCAACAGCTCATACATCGCTTCAAGACTTTGACGTTCTGCTTCGGCGTTATAACCTAAATCAACATTGTTGGCTTTGGCACGCTCATCAGCAAGTGGGTTACTAAAACCATGCTTTGCATCTTCAAAAATAATCACGTCGTGATCAACGCCTGCATCATGCATTTCCTGACGGAAGCTTGCGACATTGTCTAAGGTCACCATGCTATCCAGTTCACCATGCAGGACTAAAATCTCAGCTTTAACTTTGCCTTTCTCAGCAGGGGCTTTAGGACTCAAGATGGCATGAAAGGTTGCAACTGCTTTGAGATCTGCACCTGAACGAGCTAAATCCAACACCACTTTACCGCCATAGCAGAAACCTACTGCTGCAAGTTTGTCTGCATTGACTTCTGCTTGAGTCGCTAAAGCTTCCAAACCTGCTTGAGCACGGTCAACAATGGTATCAGCATGCTCAAAAGTTTGATTCATCCATTCTGAAGCTTGTGGTACAGCCGTGGTCACTTTTTTATCGCCATACATATCAATTGCTAAAGCAGCAAAACCATGTTCTGCAAGTTCACGTGCACGTTGCTCAGTATATGCATTACGCCCCCACCATTCAGGTGCAACAATCACGCCTGCAACAGGCTTATCAATTGCGGGTGCAGCGAAATAACCAATTAAGCGTTGACCATCGGGAGCGGTATATTCAATTTCACGTGTATTAATCGGGAAGCTCATTCTATAATCCTGATCTGTATTTTTAGAATGCATTGATTAAAACATAAAAAGGAAAATGGATGGCATCGTAAAAACAGAATACATACGCTTGTTTTAACAACGATCAAAAATAAAAAAAGAAGAATGCTGAGATTCTTCTTTTTTATTTTTGGGCTAGGTCGAAACTCCTAGACTTTGCCTCGGGATAAGAAGCCGACGATGGCTAAGATTACGGCAACAACCAATAAGATGACTGCGAAATCTTTGGATAAACCTGCTACACCACCAAAACCTAATAAACTGGCAATGAGTGCGATGACAGCAAAAATAATGGCCCAACGGAACATGTCGTGTCCTCCTAATTTTTTCGTTATGTGTCCACTATAGCGTGTGCTTTTTGAGCGAAATGTGGTGTTTATGTGGTTTAAATGTTTAATACTTAAAGAAGTGTTAAATGAGTTAAAAGAGATTGAACCAAGTCGAGCATGGATGAATGCTATAATGCAAAGCTCCTCTGAAATTGAAACAACTGGTATGTCTGTCGAACTGCGCCCCAATTTTTGGAAACAATATCCGCTTGATCAACTCAGCAATGCGGAGTGGGAAGCATTGTGTGATGGTTGTGGTTTATGTTGTCTGGTCAAGTTAGAAGACGAAGAAACCGCAGAGGTGGCTTATACCAAAGTGTCGTGCAAATTACTGGACTGTAAAACCGCGCGTTGTTCCGATTATCCGAACCGTCAGCAACAAGTGCCTGACTGTATACAGCTGACACCTGAGCGGCTCAGTACGATTTCTTGGTTGCCACCCAGCTGTGCGTATCGTCGTTTAAGTGAGGGCAAGAATTTACCGTCTTGGCATTACCTCAATACAGGTTCGCGTCAAAGTGTGATCAAGGCGAAAAAGTCCGCAGCCGGGCGTTGTATTTCAGAAACTGAAATCGATGAGGAACAGATTGAAGACTATATTGTGCGTTGGATACGTTAACAGCATCTAGCAAATCAATAAGACATGATGATCATAAAAACAACACTTTTGCAGTATTTTTATTGGCGATGTTCCCTAAGATGAAAAATAAATGAGGGAGATAAGCCATGAATAAACTGTTGATAACACCTTTGCTCTACAGTGGCATTTTATTTCTGGCCGCTTGTGGTGCCAACGAAAGCAATACTAAAACGCTAGAACAGAATACAGCACAACATACTTCGCGTCAGAGCATTGCACAAAAGTATCGGACTGAGACCATCGCTGAATTTGATGAGCCATGGGCGATTGTGAGTTTGCCTGACCAACGGTTGTTGATTACGGAACGTAAAGGGCAATTAAAATTATTTGATCCGCAAACCAACAGCAGTATTAATGTCGTTGGCATTCCAACCGTCAGTTATGGTGGGCAAGGTGGTTTAGGTGATGTAATTTTGCATCCTGATTTTCAGCAGAATCACCAATTATATTTGAGTTATGCCAGCAAAGGTCGGAGTGGTTATGGTGCGGAGATTGCATATGCAAAACTGGATTTATCTGATCCTAAGCAACCCAAGCTCACGGATTTAAAAACCATCTGGCAACAAGTGCCGAAAGTGTCAGGGCAAGGCCATTATGGTCATCGTATGCAGTTTGGTCCCGATGGCAAACTGTGGGTCAGTTCGGGGGAACGTCAAAAGTTTGACCCTGCCCAGGATTTAAAAAGCAATTTAGGCAAAGTCTTGCGCTTGAATGAGGATGGAACTGCTGCTGAAGGGAATCCATTTTACCAACAGGGTAGCGTCACTGCTGAAATCTGGTCTTTAGGCCATCGTAATCCACTGGGTATGGCATTTGATGCACAAAACCAGCTGTGGGTGGTTGAAATGGGGCCTAAAGGCGGGGACGAGTTGAATCGTATTGTGAAAGGTGAAAACTATGGCTATCCCGTAGTCTCAAATGGAGATCATTATTCGGGTTTGCCGATTCCTGATCATGATACCCGTCTAGAATTTAAAGCTCCCGCAATTGATTGGACCCCTGTGATTTCACCTTCTAGCATGATCATTTATTCAGGTCAGCAATTTCCTTTATGGCAACATAAGGCTCTAATCGGTGGTTTATCTTCGAAAGCCATTGTGGTGGTAGATTTAGCTGCCAAGCCGGTCCAAGAAGTTCAACGACTTGAGATGAATCAACGAATTCGTGGTCTACAGCAAACCACTGATGGTTCGATTTGGGTGATTGAAGATGGACCGAAAGCTAAACTACTTAAACTTCATGCCAATTAAATTTTAACTTCAAGTGATACACATAATGAATCAGCCGAATACCTTTTCTATGACTTTAAAAAAACTATGTTTACTGACAGGATTAGTGTCTAGTAGTTCAGCACTTTGGGCTGGAACTTTGACAGAGCAACAGGTTCAAAAAATTGTAGACCAACAGTTTAAGCCATTGTTAGCACAATATAAAATTCCAGGTATCGCGGTTGCAGTCACATTAAATGGCAAACATTACTTTGTGAATTATGGGCTTGCTTCTAAGCAAAACCAACAAGCGGTAAGCAATAGTACTTTATTTGAACTTGGCTCCGTCAGTAAGACCTTTAATGCGACTTTAGCAGGTTATGCTCAGGCACAAGGACAACTGTCTTTGTCGGATCATCCAGCCAAATATTTCCCTGAACTGAAAAATACTGCGGTCAATCGTGCCACGATACTGAATCTTGGGACCTATAACGCAGGCGGGTTTCCGCTGCAATTTCCTGATGATGTGATACAGCAACAAGATATGGTGAAATATTTTCAGACTTGGCAAGCAAAAACCAAAGTTGGTAGTGCTCGTCAATATTCCAATCCAAGTATCGGTTTGATGGGTTATGTCACGGCATTGGCAATGAAAAAACCGTATAGCGAACTGATTGAAAAAACCTTGCTGCCGCAATTGGGAATGACACAAAGTTTTATTCAGGTACCTGAGCAACAGATGCCGAACTACGCATGGGGCTATAAAGCTGATCAGGCCATGCGTGTATCGCCAGGCATGTTTGATGCTGAAGCCTATGGTGTGAAAAGTAGCAGTGCAGATATGCTGAAATTTTTGGATGTACAGATCAATCCGCAGCAGTTAAAACAGCCTCTCCGCAAAGCAATAGAGAATACCCATGTGGGGTATTTTAAAGTAGGCGGCATGACCCAAGGTCTGGGCTGGGAACAATATGCGTATCCAGTATCACTTGAAACACTTTTACAAGGCAACTCGAGCAAAATGGCTTTAGAAAGTCATGCAATCACACCGATTAAACAACCGAAACTTGCCACACCCGCGACGTTCTTTAATAAAACCGGAGCGACCAATGGTTTTGGTGCCTACGTGGCTTTTATTCCTCAGCAAAAAATTGGAATTGTCATGTTAGCCAATACCAATTTTCCAAATGAAGAACGGATCAAGGCCAGCTATCGCGTGATGCAACAGTTGGTTCAGAACAACAGTGCGCAATAGAATGTCGCGTGAGTGCAGATTCAAATTGTAGATTTGAGCCAGACACAATAGACTAGGATAAAAGATCATAAAGCCAGTGATGATGTCAGATACGCATATTCCTTTACCTGAACGGTTACGCCCTCGTGACTTGTCCGAAATTATTGGACAAGATCATTTGCTAGGTGAAAACGCCCCTTTACGTCAGATGATTGATCAAGGGCACTTGCCCTCAATCATCTTCTGGGGCCCTCCAGGCGTCGGGAAGACCACGATTGCATTGTTACTGGCTCAAGCCGTAGATCGTCCTTTTATCAGTTTATCTGCGCTGAATACGGGCGTAAAAGAGCTCCGTGAGGTGATTGCGGAAAGTGGTGACTTGTTGACACCTGTGGTATTTATTGACGAGATTCATCGCTTCAATAAATCGCAGCAAGATGCCTTACTCAATGCGGTTGAGAAAGGCAAAATCACCTTGATTGGCGCAACCACAGAAAATCCATCTTTTGAGGTCAATAGTGCGTTGTTGTCCCGCTGTCAGGTGTATACCTTAAATAGTCTGGATGCAGATGCCATTCAAAGCTTACTGAATAAAGCCATTCAAAGTGATAAGTTCTTGAAAGAACGTTTTATCCAGATTGAAGAATATGATGCGTTGATTCAATTCGCGGCGGGTGATGCACGTAAGGCCCTCAATCTGATTGATCTGATTGCCAGTACTTTTGAGCCTGATATTGAAAATATCGTGACTAATGCGATTGTGGTCAAAGTTGCGCAGCAAAATATTGCCCGCTATGACAAATCTGGTGAGCAACATTATGATCTGGTTTCAGCATTTATCAAATCCATTCGTGGCAGTGATCCAGATGCGACACTGTACTGGATGGCTCGTATGCTGAAAGGTGGTGAAGATCCAGTCTTTATTGCACGTCGTATGCTGATTGCCGCATCGGAAGACATTGGCAATTCAAATCCAAATGCCCTGTTACTGGCAGGAGAATGTTTCCGTTCAGTACAAGCGGTAGGGATGCCAGAAGCGAGGATTATTTTGGGGCAATGTGCGGTTTACTTGGCGACCAGTCCAAAAAGTAACAGCACTTATTTAGCCATTAACCGAGCGTTGGAGCTGGCAGAGAAAACAGCAAATTTACCTGTTCCATTACATCTGCGCAATGCACCGACCAAGTTGATGAAACAGCAAGGTTATGGGGTGGATTATCTGTATCCGCATAATTATCCAGAGCATTTTGTGTTGCAGGACTATTTACCACCTGAACTACGCGGCACCAAGTTGTATGAGCGAGCCTTAAATAAACGTGAAGTTGAAGGTGAACGTTTGCAACAGCGTCGCTGGCAGCAGGAACAACAGCAGCAGTAAGGGAATAATCTCAGAGATTTCCTCATTTTACATTTTCCAAAGCGAAGTTCTGTTTTAAAACGAAGGGATTTTGCTTTGGTCTAAACTTTCTATTTGTATAAAATGAACACAAAAAAAGCGACACTGGTTGGATTGATTGCGATCTTGTTATGGAGTTTGATTGTTGCTTTAATCAAGGAAGTCAGCAGTCATTTTGGTGTAGTGGGGGGCGCCGCACTGATCTATACACTGGCCTCAATTTTCCTGTTTTTCTCGGTCGGTTGGACCAGCCTCAAAAGCTTTCCCAAAACCTATCTGATCTGGGGCAGCATTTTATTTGTTGCCTATGAGGTTTGTCTGTCCCTGTCGATTGGCTATAGCAGTAATAATCGACAGGCGATTGAGGTGGGGATGGTTAATTATTTATGGCCGGCCTTCACTATGGTTGCTGCCATTATTTTTAATCAACAAAAAGCCAATTTCCTGATTATTCCTGGCTTTATCATTTCAATATTGGGTCTCTGTTGGGTACTTGGTGGAGAGCAGGGTTTTGATTTAGTCGGCATGTTGCAAAATATTCAGCAAAATCCCCTCAGTTATGGGCTTGCCTTTATTGGAACATTACTCTGGGCTGCCTACTGCACGCTTACAGCGAGAATTGCGCAGGGAACCAATGGCGTCACCTTATTTTTTATCCTAGTCTCAGTAGTGCTTTGGATTAAATATGTATGGATGGGTGGCGGTACCTTTGATTTTGACTGGTCTTCTTCAGTTTCATTATTTTTCGCGGCAGCAGCAATGGGCTTCGGTTATGCTGCTTGGAATGTTGGGATTTTGCATGGCAATGTGACGTTATTGGCCGGTGCATCCTATTTTATTCCAGTTTTATCTGCCTTTTTCTCGGCAATTCTACTCAGTACTCCGTTAGGCCTTTCTTTTTGGTATGGTGCATTTATGGTGTGTTTAGGTTCAATTCTATGCTGGGTAGCAACGCAGAAAAAACACTAAAACATTGTCTGGTCTAGCTGATGCGCTGAACAGTCACTGTATTTTTGTAAGCGGCCTCTAGACACTACAGATAAAAGGTCGCATCATCCCGCTTATCAAGGATGATCAAGTTCCACCATGACCACAAACAAAATTAACGCTGCGGAAAGTATCCGAGGCTTGGCATGTCTCGCCGTTGTGTTGTCACATCTATCATTGACCTTCTTTCCACAACTGCATAATTTTGATGCCAGTGCAGTACCGCAATATGATTTTTTTGCGCGCTTACATCACTCACCGTTGGCCTTCTTTTATTCAGGTACAGGTGCGGTTTTTGTGTTCTTTGTTTTAAGTGGCTTTGTACTAACCTTGTCTAGCTTTAAAAAGCACAATACCGCAACACAATTGAAAAATTCCTTGGTCAAACGTTATCCACGCTTGGCGATTCCAGCCTTTGTCTCTTGTATCATCGCTTATCTAGCTTGTTTTGTTCCAGTTGATGTATCTCATGTTTCAGAATGGGGGGCTGCATTGGCCAACCCACATCCGCAACTGCGTACCGCATTGTATGAAGGCAGTATTGGTGCATTCTTATTTGGTGATTCCAGCTATAACTGGGTGCTGTGGACCATGCAAATTGAGTTGCTTGGGTCATTGGTGATTTATCTCGCCTGTTATTTTTATGGCAAATTGCCGATTCTTTGTGGCATCTTCTTGCTATTGAGTGTGTTCACGGCTTATACGATCTCGCAAACGGTGTTATTGGGCCTGCTGAGTTTTGTTTTAGGGATGGGGCTATTTCTTTATGCTTTAGAATTAAGTACGACGATTTCAATCCTTTTGTTTCTACTCGGGCTATATTTTTGTGGTGCACATAACAGTAGTGCCAGTTATCAGATTTTTACCCAGTTTTTAGGTGAGCAAACTTATGATTACCTCAACTTTATTGGTGGCTTTTGCATTGTTTATGCGGTGCTGAAAGGCAAGAGGTTAGCGCAATTTTTTGATCAGCATTTTCTAGTGTTCCTCGGCAAAATTTCATTTTCGATTTATCTGATTCATCTTGCTGTACTTTATGCTTTGGGGATTCCATTTTTTAATCTATTGCATGCGCAATGGGGTGTCTCCTATTTAAATTCAGGATTATTGGCAAGCTTATTTAGTGTGTTATTGAGCATTGTTTTAGCACAGCCTTATAGTCATTATGTGGATGATCTTGCGATTAAAGTATCAAATAAATTGGCAAAAATGTTTTAACCAATATGCACATATCTGTGCATGTGACATGGTGCAGCATAGGAAAAATTGACCAATTATTACAAAAATAATTCACAAATGCTTTCTATCAGATGAGGAATCAGTTTTAATTAAAAAAGACATAATAAAAATATGGATTTCAATACATGAATCGCACTTATCTTAATCGATTGACTTTATTTACTTCTATATCGGTAGCGATTGCGGGCTGTGCGACGACATCAATGCCGATCTCATCCACCGAACAGCTGTTTTATGGTGGCTCGATTTTAACCATGTCGGGCAATAGCCCTGAATATGCAGAAGCACTCTTGGTGAAGGATGGAAAAATTCGTTTTGTTGGTTCAAAGCAGCAGGCTGAACGTTTGGCGGATAAAAAAGTTCAATCGATTGATCTAAAGGATAAAACCTTATTGCCAAGTTTTATTGATGCGCATAGTCATGTGAATATGGTTGGTTTCCATCAAATGGTCGCTAATCTTTACCCGATGCCTGATGGTCAAGTGTCTGGCATAGATTCGCTTGTGAAAGTATTAAGCACATGGAAAACGCAAAATCCAACGGTGATTAAAACCATGGGAGGCTGGATCTTGGGCAATGGCTATGATGATGCACAATTAAAACAGCAACGTCATCCGACAGCAACGGATCTCGATCGTGTATCTAAAGACCAACCCGTGATGATTTTGCATCAATCTGGGCATTTGGCTTCGGTCAATCATAAAGCACTTGAGTTGCTCAATATTAATCAAAATACGCCAAATCCAGAGGGTGGCGTGATTCGCCGTGAAGCTAATTCTAAAGTGCCCAATGGTGTGTTGGAAGAATCCGCTTTATTTACTGCAATTGGCTCAATTTTTAAAGATGTACCCCCAGCGGTGATGTTTCAGATTGCAGAAAAAGGTATTGATGCCTATGTGAAAAATGGGTTTACCACGGTACAAGAAGGACGCGCTGATCAAGGCACCACTGAAATGTGGCATGCTTTAGCCAAGCAGAATCGGCTTCCAATCGATGTCGTTTCTTATCCTGATATCACCACCAGCCAAGACTATATGCTGAAACAGGGCAGTAGCCGCCAGTATGATCATCATTTTCGTATCGGTGGCGTCAAAATTAGTTTAGATGGCTCACCTCAAGGTAAGACTGCTTGGCTCACTCAGCCGTATTTAGTTCCACCTGAAGGCAAAGATAAGACTTACAAGGGTTATCCTGCGATGAGTAATGATCAGCAGGTCAAGGACTATATTAATGTAGCGTTTAAGCAAGGCTGGCAGATACTTGCGCATGCCAATGGTGATGCGGCGATTGATCAATTTATTGGGGCCGTGAAAGATGCTACAGCAAAACAAGGCCAAGCCGATCGCCGCAGTGTGTTGATTCACTCGCAAACCATTCGTGATGATCAGCTGGATCAACTCAAAGCACTTGATATTATTCCGTCATTTTTCTCCTTACATACTTTTTATTGGGGGGATTGGCATCGTCAGCAAACGCTAGGTGAAAGCAGAGCTGCACATATTTCACCCACAGCCACGGCTTTAAAAAAGAATTTGATCTTTACTGAGCATCATGACGCACCCGTTGTACCACCAAGCAGTATGATGATGCTGGATGCGACGGTAAATCGAGTAACGCGTAGCAATTATGTCTTAGGTGCAGAGGAGCGAGTAAGCCCTTATCAGGCATTAAAGTCGATGACAGACTGGGCAGCGTATCAATATTTTGAGGATCAGACCAAGGGCACTTTAACGCAGGGTAAGCTTGCTGACTTGGTCATTCTGAATCAGAATCCGTTGACTGTGCCGAGTCGTGAAATAAAGAATATTAAGATATTGGCCACCTATAAAGAAGGCAAACTGATTTATCAGAACGCACAGAATTAAAGTGAAAACCGAGCCAGATGGCTCGGTTTTTTAATTATTACCAACGATAATTGATTTTGCCGTAATAGAACGCACCATTAAAACCAAAAGGCGAGAACTGGCTATAAGGCAAACTACCACCAGTCGGTTGGTTAATATCGTAGACATCTTTATCAGGATAAACATCGGTAATATTGTCGCCACCGACAGTGAAGTTCCAGTTTTGATATTGATAAGAAAGTGCTAAATCGAGTAACCATTTAGCTGAAAATTTCTGGTCTTTGGCTTCACCTGCATTGCTAAATGTTTTAAAGCTGCCATAGCGGGTCACATTGGTATTCACGCTAAAGTTTCCGAGCTTATAATCATTGGACAAGCTAAATTTATGTTCAGGTGTACTACCGGCCAATAAACCGTATTGCTCGCGACGATCAAGACGAGTGAGGTTAATACCCAAGGCATCTAAGATAGCTGGGTTTCCATCCACATGGGTCACTTTATTTTTATTGTAGTTATAGGCCAGTGAGGTATTCAGTTCCCCATAAGGTAATGCATTCCATTTATAGGTGGCAACTAAGTCAACACCGCGCGTGCGGGTATCGCTGGCATTGTTGAAATAACGAATGGTGCTGAAGTTGGTGTCAGTAATGCCTTTTGAATTCAGGTATTGGCGAACGGTTGCGCTGCTGGCATTGATATTGGAGGACAGACTAATCCGATTATCAATGTCGATTTGATAAGCATCCAAAGTCACATACAGTTGATCGGTTGGGGTAAAAACAAAACCCACGCTATAGTTTTTAGATTTCTCTGGTTTAAGTTCTTCGGCACCAAGCAGTTGAGCAACGTATGAAGTGGTTGGGAAGGTTCCTGCTTCAGCAAATTGGCCATTGATCAGCTGTGAAGAGGTTTGGGCAAAATATTGTTGTGCAAGACTTGGGGCGCGGAAACCTGTAGAGGCACTACCACGTACCGCAATTGCTGGATGAATCGCATAACGCAAAGACAGTGATGCATTATCGGTATGACCAAAATCATTGTAATATTCATGGCGATACGCGGTAGATGCCGAGAGTTTTTCGGTTAAATTGGCTTCTAAATCAAGATAGGCGGCATAACTGTCTCTTGACCATTCACCAGCGTCGGCGGATCGGAAACCTGCGAGCCCTGAAGAACCACTTTTATAATAGGACGCGGGATCACCTGCTTGAATTTGATATTTCTGATTTAGATATTGTGTTCCAAACGCAACATTCAGTGGGCTGGCGAGTGCTGCAAGATTAAACTCCCGAGAAACATCGAAATTCACCACAGTTTGAGCATTTTTCAGAGTGCCATTTTGAAAGCCGAAAGGGGTTGCGGCGGTATCTTTATAGAGATCGACGTTGATGGTCTTAGTATCGACATCATAACGATTCAAGCCATAGTTCACCGAGGCGTCATAATGCCACTCCGACCAATCCCCTTTTAGACCTGCAACTGCGCCAAAATCATCGAGTTGTCCTTGTATGATCGGTAGATAGCCATTGGGAAACAGCGCTGGCACATTATTAGAGGCATTGCTTAAACGGTAGAATCCAGCCGTTTCTGCATTGCGATGGCTATAGGTCGCAAAAGAATATAGCTCGGCATGATCACTGAGGTCATAACCTAAATTAAAGGCTGCTTTGACTTCATCGGAATCTGGGTCGCCAAAACGGAAAGTTTTTTGCCCATAGGTACTTGATTTGGGATCACGCAGGTCAGGGCCAGCACGATTGGTGGCTTGGCTATCTTGCCATTCACCACTAAAGATTGCATAACCGTAATTATTCAGTTGGGTACCACCTGAAACAAAAGACTGTTTTTGTTCACCATCACCTTTGTCATAAATCCCGTATTTGATGCCTGCCTCATTCTGTTTGGGATTAGATTTCAAAATAATATTAATCACACCTGCAATCGCATCGGAGCCATAACGTGCCGATGCGCCTTCACGCAGTACTTCGACACGGCTAATTGCTGAAATGGGAATTGCATTTAAGTCAGTAGGTGCTGAACCCCGACCAATAGTACCGCCCAGATTAATAAAGGCACCTGTGTGGCGACGTTTTCCATTGATCAAAACCAACACCTGATCAGGTGCAAGTCCTTTCAACTGCGCTGGCCGTACCAGTTCAGTGCCATCGACGACTGTAGGACGTGGAAAGTTAATTGAAGGAATAATCCTTGATAATGCTGTGCCGAGTTCATTGGAGCCCGTTCGTTCGGTTAGCTCTTTGGCACTAATCAGATCAATTGGCTGTAAGGATTGCGTTTGCGAGCGATTGTTGGCACGGGTGCCTGTGACGACAATGGTCGCGAGTGTTTTGACTTGTTCGGGTTCGTTCGGACTGTTTTCAGCTGCGTGCACATTGCTGTATAGAGCAAGCAAAATCAGGCTAGCACTCAGACTTAAAGGAAAATTTCTGAAAATAGGAGTATTCATTTTGATCTTCTAACTCAAGTTCTGTAAACATTTGTGAACATGGTAGGAGGATCAAAAAAAATTCAAAAACAATATAAAAACATAAGGTTAGAATAAAACTCGCAAAGCTATATCTATAAATTTTAAGTTGATGATTTATATGGTATTGATATTTAAAATGAAGTCGCTTGATTTTTGAATCGACAATAAAAAAACCAGCCCGATTGAGCTGGTTTTTATGCGAGCTAAAGGCTTAGCCTGACTTAGATATTGTCTAAGTTAATGCCTAAACGTGCAGCAACTTCTTCATAAGCTTCAACCACACCACCTAAGCCTTGGCGGAAACGGTCTTTATCAAGTTTTTTCTTGGTGTCTTTGTCCCATAAACGGCAACCGTCTGGAGAGAATTCATCACCCAATACGATACGGTCATGGAATACGCCGAATTCAAGTTTGAAATCAACCAGAATCATATTACCTGCATCGAATAATGCTTTAAGCACATCATTCACTTGGTAAGTCAATTCTTTCATTTTTTCAAGTTGTTCTGCAGTTGCCCAATCTAAAGCAATTGCTTGAGATTCGTTCACCATTGGATCGCCAAGCGCATCATCTTTAAAGAATAATTCAAATGTTGGCGGTGTTAACTCTTTGCCTTCTTCGACGCCTAAACGACGGCAAAGTGAACCAGCAGCATAGTTACGAATGACACATTCAACTGGAATCATCTGAAGTTTTTTAACCAGCACTTCAGTTGGAGAAAGCAATTTTTCAAAATGCGTTTCGATACCTGCTTCAGCCAGTTTTTCCATGATGAAGGCGTTAAAACGGTTGTTGACCTTGCCCTTACGATCGAGTTGCTCAATTTTTTCGCCATTAAATGCCGAGGCATCATCACGAAAGACCAAAATCAGGTGATCAGCGTTATCTGTCTCGTATACAGATTTTGCTTTACCAGTATAGAGCAAGGTTTGTTTTAACATGGAGGAACCTTTTGAAAAATATGCCTAGTAAACGACTAGGCTGGCCAATTTTGGTAAATCTGGGCTAACACTTCAGTGGCAACTTTAGGGTCGGCAAAGGTAGTGTCAAGTTTGAAGAGGGCAATAGTATTGCTTGAGCCAACAGCAGAAAGCTTCAATAGATAGTTTTGACCGTCGACCTGAATGGTTGCCTCATAGCCATGATCTGCTTGAGAGATGACTTTGTAGTTGAGGCTGCTGACCGTTGCAAAGGTATATTGCCAAGCGCTTGCTGTCGGACCTTCCACTTTAAGTAATGGATTTTTATTACCATCCATCACCAGTTGTGGACGCCCCAAGCTGGTTGCTGTCGCTTCAGTGGTATTGCTTGCAGCTTGCATTGACTCTGGGCGAGGTAATGCGTAACGGTTGCCAGTCTTACTCTCAAATGTTGGCGCATGTTGGATCGCAAGTGGATCAACCGTTGGTGCTGGATACAATGGCGTGAATGGTCTTACCGTTGCATTCTCAGGGAACTTGAGTGGTTCAAGCGCTTGCGCTTTTTTATAATCTAAAGAATGATTATTGAGGGCAAAACGACCACAACCAGCCAAACTTAAAGCTGAAATGACTAGGACAACACCAAGACGTAATTGCATCATAAATTGCTCGTATTAAATAATGCCCGCAGTTTTTAAATCTGTGCGGAGCGGTTCACGATATTGTTCTGCGAGAGTGGTTAGTGGCAGGCGTAAACCTGTACTAATGTATCCCATCTCATGCAACGCCCATTTCACAGGAATTGGGTTTGATTCGCAAAACAAAATATTGTGTAGATTTGCAATTTGTTGATTCAGACTTTGCGCTTTTGCTTTATCACCTGCCAAGGCAGCTTCACAAACGTCGCTCATTTGTTTTGGTGCAACATTGGCAGTAACCGAGATATTGCCTTTTGCACCAAGTAAAATCAGTTCCCAAGCAGTTTCGTCGTCGCCTGAGTAAACTGCGATTTTACCATTTAAACCTTCGATGAGGGCTTGACCACGGGGTACATCACCTGTTGCATCTTTAATCCCAACAATGTTTTTAACATCGGCAAGACGAATCACGGTCTCATTTTGCATGTCGACACCAGTACGACCTGGAACATTATAAAGAATTTGTGGAATATCAACTGCTTCAGCGATAGCTTTGTAGTGTTGATATAAGCCTTCTTGTGTTGGTTTATTATAATATGGCGTAACGAGCAACGCCGCATCTGCACCCAGTTCTTTGGCTGCTTTAGTGAGTTCGATTGCTTCGTGAGTTGAGTTTGCACCTGTACCCGCGATAATTGGGATGCGTTTATTGGCTACACGAATCACTTCTTTGATGACTTGTGTGTGTTCGTCCATGCTTAATGTAGACGCTTCGCCCGTTGTGCCAACAGCAACAATACTATGTGTACCTTGTTGGATGTGCCACTCAACGAGCTTCTCAAGGCTCTTCCAATCTACGCGACCATCTTCAAACATAGGGGTGACGAGTGCGACAATTGAACCTTGAATATTCTGTGCTAGCTGAGTCATTTTAAAAAACTATCCTATTTTCCCATCCGAGATTGAATTAGTTGAAACGAAATATTGGATGGTTGCAGTATTTTGATTCGCCGTTCAATAATGAATTCGATTGAATGACAATTATGCAAATTATGACTGATCAGCGGCATAAGAACAATATGCTTTAGTCAAACAGCCGAAAACTTTCATTCATCTTTATCCTGAATGATTTTCATCTTATGAAAAGTTGACGGATGGCTAGTCAGACGACGATAGGCAGCGTATGGTGTAGCAAGAAGCGATCTAGATTGAATAATGAGATGCAGACAGACTCGAAACACAGTGCCCTAATTGTCGTCGACGTGCAAAATGGATTTACACCTGGTGGAAACTTGGCAGTCACTGCTGCTGATCAGATTATCCCACTCATTAATCAATTGGCACGCCAGTTTGAAACAGTCGTGCTAACGCAAGACTGGCACCCTGATCAGCATATTTCTTTTGCCGATAATCATGAAAATAAACAGCCATTTGAAACCATTGAATTGCCATACGGAACTCAAGTGTTATGGCCAAGACATTGTGTACAGGGCACACATGATGCAGAATTTCACCCTGATCTTGATATTCCAACGGCACAATTGATTATCCGTAAAGGCTTTCATGCCGAGATTGATAGTTATTCTGCCTTTATGGAAGCGGATCGCAGAACACCGACGGGTCTTAAAGGCTATTTAACCGAACATCAAATTGATACGGTCTATATCGTGGGTATTGCTACAGACTTTTGTGTGGCATGGACAGCCTTAGATGCTGTGCAGATGGGATTTAAAACCTATGTCATCGAAGATGCCTGTAAAGCCATTGACTTAAATGACTCATTGAAAAATGCATGGCAAAGCATGTTAGAACAAGGGATTCAGCGCATTCAATCGACTGCAATTTTTCCATAAGCTTGAGCTGCTTGATCTAAAGGCGTTAAACTTCTAAAACTGATGTAGCAGCATTAGTAAAACCGTGACTTTAAGGCAAAATTGAGCGTTTTATGACAGTCGAACTTGATGATTTTGATCAGAAAATTATTCATCATTTACAAATGAATGGGCGTTTGGCCAATCAGGAACTCGCTGAATTGGTGGGTTTGTCGACCTCGCAATGTTCACGCCGTCGAGTTAATCTCGAGCAGAAAAAAATTATTACAGGCTATTATGCACAAATCGCATTGAGTGCAGATCCAGCGCCGATTATGGGCATTATTGAAGTGAAATTGCAGAATTACCATGATGCAACGCATGATCGTTTTGTTGAATTTCTGATGCATGAGCCTGCGGTGAAAGATATTCATAAACTGACGGGGAGCTATGATTTTGCCCTGAAAGTTGCAGTTAAAAATTTGGATGAAATGGTTAAGCTAATCGGGATTCTGTCTTCACAAAATTTTGGGGTGAGTAATCTGAACACCTCTATCGTGCTTGAAAAATTAAAAGAAAACGGGATTGCGATTAAATAAGAACAAGCCTGATCTGCTGCAATCAAATTCAAAATAACAGGGATGATCAAGTCAAAGGGATAGATTATTCGAATTGGAGTATTTTGAATATAAATTGCATTTATGGCAAAAATATAAGAATAAATTGCGAAATATCAATAAAAATGATCAAATATGCCATGTCTTTCTGTGAAAGACGTCTCTCCCTTAGCAGTTCTCCTATTGAGTTGTACCATTATGAATACCGAGCAAAATGTATCTCTGGTAAGTCCAGTCATGCCTGTGATTGACCAGCACTCCAAAATTGAAGATGCATTGGCGATGTTGATTGGAACATTCATTCTTTCGTTTGCAATGACGTTACTGCAGCAAGCAGGAATTATGACGGGTGGTACAGCAGGCTTATCTTTATTGCTCCACTACATTACCGACATTAAATTTGGTGTTTTATTTTTCCTGATTAATATCCCATTTTACTATTTCGCCTATAAAAAAATGGGTATTGCTTTGGTGGTGAAAACCTTTATTGCCGTTGCATTATTGGCTGGTTTTACTGAAATTATCCCGCAATTTTTTCACCTTTCGGATGTAAACCCAATTTATGCAACCATTTTTGCCAATGTGTTGATGGGGGTAAGTTTTTTAATTCTATTTAGACATCGTTCTAGCCTAGGTGGCATCAATTTACTGGCGCTGTATTTGCAGGAACGCTTTAACATCGCAGCAGGAAAAGTACAGTTAGGTATCGATCTGATCATCTTGTTAGCTTCGTTGTTCTTTGTGGACTGGAAATTAATTCTAATTTCAATTTTAGGTGTGATTATTCTTAATTCGATTGTTTTACTGAATCATAAAACCACAAGATATGTGGCTTAAACCTAAGATTTTTATTCTAATTCACTAAAAATATAATAAAAAACTCGAAGAAGGGCGAACCCTCCTTCGAGTTAAAGTATTATTCTACAGTTACACTCTTCGCGAGATTACGTGGCTGATCGACATCAGTACCGCGTAAAACAGCAACATGGTAAGACAACAGCTGTACTGGTACGCTATAAACAATTGGTGCTAACCATTCATTTACCGCTGGAATATGTACAACATGTTGACGGTCTTTACCGTGAATACCACTGTTCTCATCAGCAAAGACAAATAGTTCACCACCACGTGCCTGTACTTCTTCCATATTTGATTTGAGTTTATCGAGCATGTCATCGTGCGGTGCCAAAATAACCACAGGCATTTCATTATCGACCAAAGCTAGTGGACCATGCTTCAACTCACCTGCTGCATAACCTTCGGCATGAATATACGAAATTTCTTTCAGTTTCAATGCACCTTCAAGTGCGATTGGGAAGTGTGTACCACGACCTAGGAATAAGCAGTGATTTTTCTCAACGAACAATGCCGATAAACGTAGAATTTCAGTATCACCTTGTAAGGTATCTAAAATTACTTTCGGGCAATGCCATAATGCAGTGGTGATTTCATTCAGTTGGGCATCAGACAGGCGATTTTTGACTTGACCAACTTTCAAGATTAATAACATCAATGCCGCAAGTTGCGTGGTGAATGCTTTGGTTGAAGCAACCCCAATTTCAGGACCAGCAAGGGTTAGCAAATGATGATCTGTTTCGCGTACCATCGATGAGGTTGCAACGTTACAAATCGTCATGGTACTGATGTCAATGTTGCTTGCCTTAGCACGTTTTTGGGTTTCACGTAGTGCAGCCAAAGTATCTGCGGTTTCACCAGATTGTGAAATACAGATATACAAGGTATTGGCAACAATTACAGGCGTGCGATAACGGAATTCACTGGCAATTTCAACTTGGCAAGGTACACCAATCAGTTGCTCAAACCAATATTTGGCAATCATCCCTGCATGATAACTGGTACCACAGGCAATGATTTGGACTTGCTGAATTTTATCAAAATCAGCATTGGCATGGCTGAGGAAATCTTCACGTAAGCTGTTGCCATTCAATGCTTGAGAAATGGTTTGTTGAATTGCTTCTGGTTGCTCATAAATTTCTTTGAGCATGAAATGCTTATATTCGCCCTTAGATACATTGCTAACCGTTGCATCTAACTCTTTGACGGGGCGTTCAACACGTTGACCTTTTGCAAAAACTTCGATGCTGGTACGTGTTAGGCGGGCGATATCACCTTCTTCTAAATACACGAAGCGATTAGTGACAGGCAATAAAGCCAATTGGTCTGAGCTGATAAAGTTCTCACCAATACCTACACCAATGACGAGTGGTGAACCTTCACGAACGGTAATCAGTTCATCTGGATGTGCAGTGTGAACAATCCCTAATGCAAAAGCACCTTTCAACTGAGGAATCACTTCCTGTACAGCTTCCAACAGGCTATCGGTTTGCTTCAACGCATGATTGACAAGATGTGCAACAACTTCAGTATCTGTTTGTGAACTAAACACATAGCCTAAAGCTTGTAATTCATCTTTAAGCTCTTGGTAGTTTTCAATAATCCCGTTATGAACCACAGCTACGTTGCCTGAAACATGCGGATGCGCATTATTTTCAGTCGGTTTACCGTGTGTTGCCCAACGTGTGTGTGCAATCCCGACATTTCCAGTTAAGTGCTGTTCTGACACTGCTTCAGCCAAGTTCGCAACTTTACCAACACGACGTTCACGTAAGATTTTTTGATTATTTAATAAAGCTAAGCCTGCAGAGTCATAACCACGGTATTCAAGACGTTTAAGTCCTTCAATAAGAATATCGGTTACACAACGTTCAGCAACGCCACCAACAATACCACACATAATTTTATCCTCTTATTTTTTCAGCTTTTGGGGACGTTGATAATTTGCTTTTTCAAACTGTTTTGATCGTTCGACAGCTAAACTATGCTCAGCCACATCTCGGGTGAGTGTTGATCCTGCACCTGTTGTTGCGCTTTGACCAATTCTGATTGGTGCAACCAATGAGTTATTGGTCCCAATAAATACATTGTCTTCGATAATAGTACGATGTTTATTCGCGCCATCATAATTACAGGTAATGGTTCCCGCACCAATATTACAGCCCGCACCAATATCGGCATCACCTAGATAGGTGAAATGATTGGCTTTGGAACCAAGTCCGATATTTGAATTTTTCACTTCAACGAAGTTGCCAATATGCACTTCATTTGCAAGATTGGCACCTGGGCGTAAACGCGCGAAAGGACCAATTTGAGCACTTTCACCAACCACTGCATTTTCAAAAATGCTATAGGCTTGAACTTTAGTGTCCGCAGCAATACGAGTATTTTTTAGAATACATCCTGCGCCGAGTTGTACGTTATCACCCAGTTCACAGTCACCTTCGATGATGACGTTGACATCAATTTGTACGTCTTGTCCGCATTTTAAACTGCCACGTAAATCAAAACGATTTGGATCAATCAGGTGAACACCTTGCAGCATCAATTCCTTGGCTTGCTGCTGCTGGAATTGACGTTCCAACGTAGCAAGTTGTAAGCGGTTATTCACACCTTCAACTTCAAACGCAAGCTCTGGTTCAACTGAGGCAACTTCTAGGCCATCTGCAATTGCCATCGCGACAATATCGGTGAGGTAATATTCGCCTTGTGCATTTTCATTTGAAAGTTGAGGCAACCATTCATGCAGTTTTGCATTACTGACACAATAAATGCCTGTATTAAATTCTTTAATTTGGCGTTGTTCTTCGTTGGCATCTTTATGTTCAACAATGGCCTGAATTTTACCATCTTTGCGAACAATACGGCCATAACCAGTTGCATCATCGACAGTGAGCGTCACTAAGCCAATGCCTGTTTGAGTTGATGCATCCAATAATTTTTGTAGCGTATCTGCCTGAATACAGGGTACATCACCTGATAAAATCAGTGAAACACCTTCCTGCGGTAAAACAGGCAAAGTCATTTGCACGGCGTGACCTGTTCCGAGTTGTTCTGCTTGCTCAACCCATTCGATTTGTTCAGCAGCAAAGTTTTGTTTAACCAGTTCGCCACCATGTCCATAAATGGTAATAATATTTTGGGCATGGAGTTTTTTTGCCGTTTGAATCACATGTCCAAGCAGTGGACGACCTGCAAGTGGTTGTAATACTTTTGGTAGTTGTGAACGCATTCGCGTTCCTTTCCCTGCTGCAAGAATAATAACAGTCGTTGACATAACTAACTCTAATTCAATGGCTTAAGTCAAAATATAAAATGAAGAATAAAAATACAGAGTGCTGCCCAAATTCCCGCAATGATGTCATCCAGCATAATCCCTAGGCCGCCAGACACTTTTTGATCTGCCCAACTAATTGGAAAAGGTTTCCAGACATCAAATATACGAAATAAGACGAATCCAACAATGACCCATAGCCAATTCATTTGCTGTAAATAAAGCAAAGGCAACAGGGTAATCGATTGGCCTGCAAACTCATCCCACACAATACGCCCGTCATCATGAACATTAATGACCTTTGCGGTATGTCCACAGATATAAATGCCAATTAAGGACATAAATATGATCGCAATCACGCTTGCTGACAAGCCAAGGTATAACCAGAGTGGGACAAATAACAGCGCAAATGCAGAACCAAAAGTTCCAGGTGCTTTAGGTGCTAAACCAGAGCCAAAACCGACACCGCAGAATACGATGAAGCGGTCAAACCAAGTCATTTGGCTAAAGTGAATGGAAGGTTTATGCAAAGTGTTGGTATCCATGAACATGTAATGGGTGTGCTTTGCCCATATACTCAAATAACAATCCAGTTTGTTGGGTAATTTCGCCGATTATTGTAAGCGGAACATCTAATTGTTGTCGCGACAGTTCTTTGAAGTTTTGCGGTGATATTGTAAAGCATAATTCGTAATCATCACCACCCGCAAGTGCATAATGCCAAGCTTGTTGTAAATCGAGCTGCTTGAGTGATGCGTCTATTGGAAGCTGATCTAGCTGTAATTTTGCACCGACATCGGATGCTTTTAAAATATGACCTAAATCTTGGGCCAATCCATCTGAGATATCAATCATACTTGATGCCAACCGTTTGAGTTGTTGACCCAAATGACAACGTGGGGTTGGATAATCTAAGCGTTGTTGCAGTGCATGGCCTAGATGCTGTAGTCCAAAGGCTGCATCACCCACTTGCCCACTCACACAAATATAGTCGCCAATTTGAGCACCTGCGCGAGTAACGGCCTGACCGTGTTCAATCCAGCCTAAGGCGGTCACACTAATGGTCAGTTGGGCACTTTGAGTGGTATCACCACCAATTAGGCTGACACCAAACTGATCGCAGCAATCAAACAAGCCCTGACTAAATCCAGCCAGCCAGTCATGATCAACCTTCGGGAGACTAAGCGCGAGTAAAATACTATGCGGTTTTGCTCCCATTGCCGCTAAGTCCGATAAATTGACAGCCACACTTTTCCAGCCGATGGCATGAGCAGCAGTATCTAAGGGGAAATGACGGCCAGCAACCAGTGTATCTGCACAGATCACCAATTGTTGAGAAGGAGGGGGGGTAACGATGGCTGAGTCATCCCCGATCCCTAAACAGACATCAGATTTTGATGCACGTTTAAAGTAACGTTCAATAATGGAAAACTCAGCCATGCAACATCAAGCCTATTATTTTGCTTGTTGTTTTTCAGCTTCACGAAGCTTTGAGGAAAGACGGTCTAATACACCATTGATGTATTTATGACTATCTGCGCCACCAAAGTGTTTAGCTAGCTCAATTGCTTCATCAAGTACAACACGGTACGGAACTTCGAGATGATCTCGTAATTCATAAGCACCAAGTCGTAGGGTTGCAAGCTCGACACCATCCAATGCGCTTAATTCACGATCAAGCACTGGAATGAGCAACTCATCTAAAGCTTCATGTTGAGCAATCACTTGAGTGAGTAATTCATGGTAATAGTTAAGGTCAACTTTGTGCATGGCATTTTCTACACGCGTGCGTGCTTCAATTTCATGTACTGGGTTCTGACTCATTTGCCATTCATAAATCCCTTGTACAGCAAAACGACGTGCTTTGCGTTTCGCTGCATAAGCGGCCTGAAGTGTTTGCGACATGCTTTAAATTGCCTTTAATAAGTTAACCATTTCGATTGCAGTCAATGCAGCTTCGCTACCTTTATTTCCTGCTTTCGTACCAGAGCGTTCGATTGCTTGTTCAATGCTGTCTGTCGTCAAGACACCATTGATTACAGGCATTGTGCTTTCAAGAGCAACCACGCCTAAGCCTTTTGCACATTCACCTGCAACAAAGTCAAAGTGAGGTGTGCTGCCACGAATCACTGCACCTAATGCAATGATGGCATCAAATTTATTTGAAGCTGCTAATTTTTTCGCAACAATCGGCAGTTCCCATGCACCTGGTGCATGAATAACAGTAATCGCTTCTTCTGCAACGCCATGGCGTTTTAAAGTATCGATTGCGCCTTCAAGTAAATGTTCAACAACGAAGCTGTTGAAACGACCCACTAAGATCGCATAACGACCTTCGCTTGCGAGATGTAATAAACCTTCAATTCGGCGAATTGCCATAGCAACCTCGATTATTTTGCTGTGATTTGATCGGCAGTGATGTATTCCACTACCTCTAAATTGAATCCGGATAAAGCATTGAAACGAAGTGGAGAACTCAACAACTTCATTTTCTCAACGCCTAAATCACGTAAAATCTGTGCACCCACACCAATGGTTTGGTATTGATGAGACAGTGCTGCATTGGATTTGAGTGGTTTTGGCTGATTCAAACTCTGCAATGCAGGACCAAGGTCTTCTAATTGACCCTGACCAATCCATACCAGTACTCCGCGATCACTAGCAGCAATCGTTTGCATGGCAAGATCCAAGTTCCAAGCAGGAGAACCATCGGCTTTATTGAGCTTTAATAAATCACGAATTGGGCTGAAACCATGGACACGTACAGTGGTGATGCCTTGCTTTGGCTCACCTTTAACTAAGGCAACATGAATATCAGGATTGCCGATTTCACGGTACTTATACAGCTCAAAAGTACCGTATTCGGTCTCAATGGTTTCTTGAGACAAGCGTTCAACGGTTTGTTCATTGGTCATGCGGTAATGGATCAGATCCGCAATCGTACCAATTTTTAAGCCGTGCTTTTCCGCAAACACTTCTAAATCAGGACGACGCGCCATGGTGCCGTCATCATTGATGATTTCGCAGATCACGGAGGCTGGCTCTAGACCCGCTAAGCGGGTGAGGTCACAACCTGCCTCGGTATGACCTGCACGGTGTAAAACACCACCTGGTTGTGCCATTAATGGAAAAATATGACCAGGTTGTACGATATCACTTGGTTTTGCATGTGCTGCAACCGCAGTACGAATGGTATGTGCGCGTTCAGCAGCTGAAATACCTGTACTGATGCCTTCTGCCGCTTCAATCGAAAGCGTGAAGTTGGTTGCATGTTGTGCGCCGTTCTGATCAACCATCAATGGAAGATTGAGCTGTTTACAGCGGTCACGACTGAGTGTCAGACAGACCAAGCCACGTGCATGCGTAATCATGAAGTTAATATCTTCAGGGCGAACATGCGTTGCAGCGATGACTAAGTCACCTTCATTTTCACGATCTTCATCATCCATTAGGATGACCATTTTGCCTGCACGAATATCTGCAACAAGCTCTTCAACATGACTCAGCGGCATTCGCTTTCACCTTTTATCTTGCCTTTGTTAGGCACTAGTATTCGATAAATCTGGCATAGTTTACCGCATTTTAAAAAATTTCGCCTGTGCTTCTTTATCAATAAAAAGTCAGACTAAACAAATTATCTTGCAACACTTTATCCTGCCCAATTTTGCCACTTTACAAGGCGGTTTGATGCGATTGTAAGCTTTATATAATGGGCTAAACAAAAAAACACAAGGCTTTGTATCTAGACAAAGCCTTGTGTTTAGAATGACTCTATTAGCGGAGCCTTTGTGCTATTTATTCAAGCTCTGTCGATGCTTTAGCTTTTTTACCCATTAAAATTTCGGTACGTAACGTTTGAGCAATGGTTGCACATTGTTCATTCATACCATTAATCATAAAAGCATGACGGGTCATGATATTACTTGGATTTGGCATGGCCACTAATTCATAACTGTTTTGAATGCTTTTGAGCTGCTCATGATTTAAATGTAAAGCGGCTTCTTTGGCATGTAAATGTTGTGCCAAGCGTTTTGCTGCTTCAACTGCATCTAACTGCATGGCGTCGACTGCACTTGCAACTGCACCACGGGTTTGTAAGGCAAAACGTTTATCTTCACGATAACGTTTATACAGTACATCGGCCAATAACTGGAAAACAGCACCGACCATCATTAAACATTCAAGGGCATGACTATTTTCAGCTGTCGTTGCTAAGCTTGCGCCGTCTGCATTGAATTCTTGAATAACTTGAATTTTAGCCGCATCAATCTGGTAATGCTTGGCACAGAGCGCAATACTTTTATCTAAAAATAATTGGCATAGTTTGAAATAAGGCACAGAAACAGATTGGTTCACGCTACTCAATAATTGTTTAGGATCATAAAACTGAATATTGAGCGCCAAAGCTTGATCGTCCAGAGATACGGATTCAGCTGGATTTTTTTCAACACGTGGTTTGGCTTGCGCTTTTGCCTGCTGTTGTGCTTGGGCAACCAAAGTCACTGCATTTTGTTTTTCAAGTGCAAGAGCTTGGGTTAAACGTTGAATTTCATGCTTGAGATGATTTTCTTGATTGATACGTGCCAAGTATTCACTACGTGTTGGACGTGCGATGGCACGATAGGCCAACCAAATCAGCCCATGGATGAACAGTGAAACTAAAATCGCTAACCATTGAGTCCGCAAAATCTCACCGATACTCGGCTGGATTAAGGTAATTTCAACCGTACCGACTTTCTTTTCATTTTGTAGTGCATCACGAACGAACACTTCCCCTTGGCGGGTTTTAGCCATGCCGCTGGTTGCAAGCACTTGTTTACTCGCATCGAGAATACGAATGGATGCAACACTCGGATTGGTTACATAACGATTCGCCACCAATGCCAGCGAAACGGTATTGGCTGGTTCCAACTCAGCAAGACTATCTGCCACTAACTGACTAGTCATCAGTTGTCCTTGGCTAGCGCGATTTTCATTGAGTTGATGTGTCGTTGCAATCACCAATAAAAAGGTATGCAATGCAAAACTTACGATCAGTAGGCTAGCAAATAGCCCTTGGCGAGGCGCATTCAAGTTAAATTTCCAAGGCAAATAGATTCATGGGTTATGTTATGATTCTTACAATAGTTGTCGCTCAACCACGAGTCAATTCATGCGAGAAATCATTCTTATATCCTTTCTAGGACCAGATCAACCGAATCAGTTTACTCGATTAATGCAGGTACTATCCGTACATTCTTTGCAAATACTCGATGTGGGGCAGGCAGTTATCCATAATCAACTGACCCTTGGGATCGTTGTTGCATCGGATAATGAGACTGCAACTGCATTAGCAATGAAAGAGATTTTGATTTTAGCACATGATATTGGCTTAACTGTGCGATTTAAACCAATCTCCAACGCAGAATATGATCAATGGGTGAGTGAAGGCGGCCGAACTCGCTATATCGTGACTGCGCTTGCGCCTGAACTTACCGCTGCACACCTGCAGGCCGTGACTAAAATTGTATCAAGTCAGGGCTTTAATATTGAAACGGTTACCCGTTTATCAGGGCGTTTAGAGCTCGATGCAGAAAGCCAATTTCCACGTCGTGCCTGTGTGCAGTTTGGTCTGAGTGGACAAATGTTGGATGCACAAGCGATGCGTGCAGCATGTTTAAGCCTATCTGGCGAGTTAAATATTGATGTCGCT
The DNA here is from genome assembly GCF_000369405.1 of Acinetobacter sp. ANC 3929. Classification (GTDB taxonomy): domain Bacteria; phylum Pseudomonadota; class Gammaproteobacteria; order Pseudomonadales; family Moraxellaceae; genus Acinetobacter. Next base: position 715,258 of record NZ_KB849998.1, on the reverse strand, counting down.
GTGCAAGAAGACAATGCTTACCGTCGTAATCGTCGATTGGTTTGCTTTGATATGGATTCTACCTTGATTGAGCAAGAGGTAATTGACGAACTGGCATTAGAAGCCGGCGTTGGTGCTCAAGTTGCTGAAATTACGGAACGTGCGATGCTGGGGGAACTTGATTTCCAACAAAGTTTCCGCGCACGCGTGGCGTTATTAAAAGGTTTGGATGCTTCGGTGTTGCCGAAAATTGCAGAGCGTTTGACGGTCACCGAAGGGGCAGAGCGTTTAATTTCAACTTTGAAAGCTTTAGGTTATAAAACGGCAATTTTATCAGGTGGTTTCCAGTACTTTGCTGAGTACTTACAAGCAAAACTTGGGATTGATGAAGTACATGCCAATATTCTTGATGTTGAAGATGGCTTTGTGACTGGTGAAGTGAAAGGTGCCATTGTCGATGGTGCCCGTAAAGCAGAATTACTGCGTCAATTGGCTGAAAAAATGGGAATTTCGCTAGAGCAGGCGATGGCTGTTGGTGATGGAGCCAATGACTTACCGATGCTTTCAATTGCAGGCTTAGGTGTTGCATTCCGTGCCAAGCCATTGGTCCGCCAAAATGCCAATCAAGCCATTTCAAGTGTTGGTTTAGATGGTGTGCTGTACTTGTTGGGTATGCACGATAAGGATTTAAACCGCGCTTAGCCTAAGGTTTATTGAGTTCAAATAAGGTCGCTTTTATTGCGGCCTTATTCATTTTTAAAACGTCATTTATTCGTCATAATTATGTCTAAATGTATAGAAAAACAACGATAAAAAAATTCTGAAAAAAGTTTTTTTGTGGCAAAAAAGCGGCATAGTTTTTTGTAATGACACGCTGTAATCGATGCTATATGGACATTCAAGACTTTTATATGTTTTTAAAATGTAATGACAAAAGCATATTGCGACAGCTTGTGTCGTAAGGTTAATTTCAGGCTCTTTTTTTCTAAAAAAAACGCTCCATAATGCATAAAGACGTTAATGCAACACGAAGTACTGTTAGAGATTACAGAACAATATAGAGGTCTGAATATAAATACAGGCCACCCTTTTAAGACGGAGGTTTCTATGGAAGCAGCGAATTTCACCATGTGGGTTGGATTTGGCTTAATCGCTGTCGCAGTTATTGCTGTTTTCTTTTCTCCTTATCGTCGTTGGTTAGGTTTTATGTTGGCGGGTATGCTGTGCTGGGGACTGTTAGAAGTGGTGCGCTTTGGTGCGCAAACCATATTCGAGATGTCCGTCGCTTATAGTTATTTGACTGCGTTGAGCCTTGCGATGATAACGGTTACATTTATCCTTTTACGTGAAGACAAACAAGCACAAAAACAGCTGGCAAATCGTCAGTATATTGAACATACTCCTGTATATAAGGACGACCAACAGCAATGTTCTAGCAGATAAATGATAATAATTTTAACAACATCAAAGGCATGCTCAGCATGCCTTTTTTGCACTAATTTTCTGCAACAAAGCTTTTACAGACCTAGATACAATTGTGCTAGGATACGGTTGTCTTAATTTTCATCATAATACTGTAGGCATAAATGTCATGAAGCTTTCTTCTTTACCTGTGGTTAAGTTACCTATCGTTGATGTAAGCACTGATCCACTTGATTTATTGGTGGCAGGTTTGGCGTTACGTATGAAGCAATTGGCACGTACGAGCCCAAAGTTTATTGAATTGGTTCATGACCGTGAATTCCGTATTCAGATTGGTACAGATTTAGGTTTGGCACGTCAGATTATTGTGAATCGTGGCAAGATCGAGACAGTGGCAGGTAGTCCAGAAAAAGCTGATTTTATTTTACAATTTGCATCGAGTGAGCAAGGTGTGAAAACGCTAGTGAAAGGCGACCCAACAGCATTTATGACGGGTATGCAAGATGGCAGTATCAAAATGGAAGGCGACTTTAGCCTGCTAGTTTGGTTTAACCAAGCAGCGAAATTGATTCCACCTAAAGTGCCAAAACCTGTCAAAGAAAAAATTCGTCAAGCACGTGCATTTATTAAAGAAAAAACAGGCAAATAAAAATGGCATAAAAAAACTCCCGATTTGGGAGTTTTTTTATGCGTTCAAATTATTCAATGTCCAGATTAAAGGTCACTGGTCCATCATTAATTAAATGAACTTTCATATCTGCTGCAAAAATACCTGTTTGCACATTATTAAATTGTTGGCGGGCATATTCCACTAGCTGTTCATAAAGTGCTTTGGCTTCGGCTGGTGGCATCGCTGGCCCAAAGTCAGGACGTAACCCTTTCTGGGTGTGTGCCATTAAAGTAAATTGTGAAACCAATAAAATGCCGCCATTCGCTTGGCTAACATTCCAGCCCATTTTACCTTGTTCATCATCAAAAATACGATACTTCAAAATCTTATCAATCAGCTTTTGGCCTTTCTCTAAGGTGTCTTCCTTACCTAGACCTAAAAATACCAATAAGCCGTGTCGAATTTCGCCAGTGGTTTGCCCTTCAACCACAACTTTGGCTTCGAGGACACGTTGAATTAATGCGCGCATAAAAATGAAGATCAGTATTGAATCAGGCCAGCAGTCTAACAGATTTGCTCGTTCAGCATCGACCTCAGCACGGAACTTGGTTGTCTTTGATCTTATTTTTCGATTTATTTTATTAAAATTATCTTTTTTATCTATTGATAGAATCTTTGTATAGTCGCTATGCAGGAAAGGTATTTTGATTTTTGGATTGAACAGCATGTTTAAGCGAACTTTTTTATTTACAATTATCGCTGCAACGCTCAGCACAGCGTATGCAGCACCTTTAACAAAAGACAATGGTGCACCTGTTGGTGACAACCAAAACTCCATGACGGCTGGGGCAAATGGTGCAACCTTATTGCAAGACGTCCAGTTGATCCAAAAATTACAACGCTTTGGCCGTGAACGTATTCCTGAGCGTGTTGTACATGCCCGTGGTACAGGTATTTATGGTGACTTCATTGCCACCAAAGACCTTTCAGATCTAACGGTTGCTTCCATGTTTAAAGCAGGCACAACCACGCCTGTTTTTGTTCGATTTTCAACAGTGATTCATCCTAAAGGTTCGCCTGAAACTGCACGTGATCCACATGGTTTTGCGGTAAAGTTCTATACACAGCAAGGTAACTGGGACTTGGTAGGGAATAATCTACCTGTGTTCTTTATTCGCGATGCAATCAAGTTTCCTGATTTTGTACATGCCATGAAGCCGAATCCAGTCACCAATGTTCAAGATCCAAACCGAATTTTTGATTTTTTAAAGACTCAACCTTGGTCAATCAATATGTTGACCTATGTCTATTCAAACTTGGGCACACCTGAAAGCTATCGTACTTTGGATGGTTTTGGCGTACATGCTTTCAAGCTCTATAACGACAAGGGCGAATATAAGTACGTCAAATTTAACTGGCGTTCGAAACAAGGGGTCAAAGGCCTGAATTTAGATCAGGTTCGCGAAGTACAAGGGCGTGACTGGAATCATTTGACCAATGACATGTATAAAAATGTCTATGCAGGCAATTATCCAAAATGGGATTTGTATATTCAGGTACTAGATCCAAAAGACGTGGATAAATTTGATTTCAATCCATTAGATGCGACCAAAATCTGGCCGAATGATCTGGTGCCGGAAACGAAGGTCGGAACCTTGACCCTCAATCGTATGCCGAAAAATTTCTTTCAAGAAACAGAACAATCGGCATTTGCGCCTGGGAACTTAATTCCTGGAATTGAACCCTCAGAAGACCGTTTATTACAAGGTCGTATCTTCTCTTATTCAGATACACAGTTGTATCGGTTAGGTGCCAATCACCAGCAAATTCCAGTCAATCGTCCTCGTGTTGCAGTGAATAACAATAATCAGGAAGGCTTTATGAATATGGGACAAACGGAGTCTCATGTGAATTATGAGCCAAGTACGATTGAACCAAAGCCGTCTACTGAGATTGCCAAAGCCGTCGCGACACCTCTACAAGGAACGGTTTTACAACAAGCGATTCAGAAACAGCAGCCATTCAAGCAAGCGGGAGAATTATACCGTAGTTATTCAGTTGTCGAGAAAAATGACTTAATCCGCAACCTTGCTGCTGACTTAGGTGCAGTCAAAGATATCGAAACCAAGACCATTATGGTGTCTTACTTCTATAAGGCGGATACTGATTATGGAACACGTCTTGCCAAAGCACTAAACGTGAATCTGAGCAATGTGCAAAGCAAAGCAGCTCAACTGAAAGATCAATAAAACGTTTTGTTGATGTGGTAACAGGTGCCTGAATGTTACCCCCAGAAAGTCCTGTAACCTCAATAGCCTTTCCTGCACCTAGGGTGAGTGTTACAGGCACTCATTTCAGATTTTTAAGGATATTCCATGCTCCATTTACGCTCGGTATTTTTTATAATCAGTATGATCTGTAGCAATTTCTTGGTTTCTGTTCATGCGGCAATACCATCTGAACAGGGCAATGGTTCCGAAGAAGTAATTGAGTTGTTTTTCTCCGCAGCCAAAGTGGGTAATGTCGAAGTCTTGCAAGAGTTTTTAGAGCACGGATTTCCGATTGATATTCAAGATCATTCTGGTTATAGCGCATTGATGATGGCGAGTTACTATGGGCAAAAAGATGCAGTAAAAATATTGCTACAGCATCATGCGAATCGTTGTCTTCGAGACAAACGGGGGCATACGGCACTGATGGGTGCGATTGTGAAAGCCGAATGGAGTATTGCCAAACAGTTGCGTCAGGTGGATTGCGACCTTCATGCGGAAAAAACGGGACAGCTCACCACAGAACAATTCGCGATTCAGTTTGGACAAAAGCAACGTTTAAAAGAGATTCAACCTTCGCTATCGAAATAAGCTTGCCTCTGTTTAAATATTTGAATTTAAAAAGACTCTAAACAAGATTGTTGATAAGGAAATATCCATCGTCGTAGACAGACTCATTTCTGCGTAAAAGTATGCTTTAATGCTTAAACGAGAATAGATCCAAGTCAGTCATGTCTACACCAATTATTCAATCATTACTTGATACCGACTTATATAAATTCACCATGTTACAGGTGGTGTTACATCAGTTTCCGCAAACGCATAGTGTTTATTTATTCCGCTGTCGTAATTTAGAAGATACGGCTTATCCATTGGTTGAAATTTTGGATGATTTAAATCAGCAGTTGGATTTGCTGTGTGAACTGCGTTTTGCAGAAGATGAATTACAGTACCTGCGTTCATTGCGTTTTATCAAAAGTGATTTCGTTGATTATCTGGAATTATTCCAGCTGAAGCGTCGTTTTATTCAAGCCAGTATTGATGATGCAGGACGTTTGGATATCCGCATTGAAGGCCCAATGGTTCAGGCGATGATGTTTGAGATTTTTGTCTTGGCGATCGTCAATGAATTGTATTTCCGTCGTATCCGCAATGATGATGTCTGGGTAGAAGGCGAGTGCCGATTGCAGCAAAAGTTGATGCAGTTGCAACAATATGAGCAAGAACAACAAGAAAATGATCCACCATTTTTAGTATCTGATTTTGGCACTCGTCGTCGCTATAGTTTTGAGTGGCAAAAACATGTAGTACAAGCATTTCATGCCGCTGCACCTAAAGTATTCCGAGGCACCAGTAATGTGTTATTGGCGAAGCAATTGGGAATTAGTCCAATTGGAACGATGGCACATGAATTCTTGCAAGCGTTTCAGGCACTTGATGTGCGATTGCGTAATTTCCAAAAAGCAGCACTTGAAGCATGGGTACAAGAGTATCGCGGAGATTTAGGGATTGCCTTGACCGATGTGGTGGGGATGGATGCCTTCTTACGTGATTTTGATTTGTATTTTGCCAAGCTGTTTGATGGTTTGCGTCATGACAGTGGTGATCCGTATGAGTGGGGTGATAAGGCTTTCGCACATTATCGGAAATTAAAAATTGATACCAAGACCAAAATGTTGACCTTTAGTGATGGTTTGAATTTAGACAAGGCGTGGTCATTGCATCAGTATTTTAAAGATCGTTTCCAAGTGAGTTTTGGTATCGGCACCAATTTGACCAATGATATGGGGCAGAAACCATTGAATATTGTGTTGAAATTGGTGGAGTGTAATCGTCAATCCGTAGCGAAGATTTCGGATAGTCCAGGTAAGACCATGACGGATAATGATACGTTCTTGGCGTATTTACGTCAGGTGTTTGAGATTGAGGAAACAAGCGAGACTCTATACCTTTAATTCGATACGCGTAAACGTCATCCACAACCTGCACAAGCCAAAGCGACTAAAGCTTTGGTGAAGCGCAAAATAAACGAAGGGCGCGGTTTATTATTCAAGCATAGCTTTCACCTTGCGGTACGGCAAAGATTATTAATCTTCGCTATTCGTCCCTCAGGTTTTGCCCTTACGGAGCATTCGCTCCTCATGTCGAAACAAAAGTAGGTCGAGCCTGAACAAAGTTGAAATATATTTCAACTGAAGTGCAAGACGTAGTGGCTTATCCCGAAATAGGGTGAGAGCTCAGTAAGACTCTGTAATCAAATTCGATGATTTAATTTCCCTATATCTCCTTTTCTGCTAAACGAATGCAAAAAATCAGACAAAGATAAAAAGTCGGCTATGTTAATATCATCCCCAATGCGGATGATAAAACAGCATAACCATGACTGACGTAGATTTTAAACTGGGTTTACTGATTGAACCTGAACAACTGGTGCCGTATTTAGGCAGTGAGTTGATTCGTATTGTCGATTTAAGCCGAGCTTCGGTATATGAACAACTGCATATTCCTCATGCGATTCATTTACAGCCTAAATACTTGGTTGCACAACAAGAACAAGCCAATGGGGTATTGCCTGATTTGACAGGCTTGCAGGCTTTAATTGAGAAGTTAAATATTTCACCTCAACATCATGTCGTCGTTTATGACGATGAAGGTGGAGCGTGGGCTGGACGTTTAATCTGGAATTTACATTGCCTTGGTTTTAACCGTACCAGTTTGATTAATGGTGGCATTCATGGCTGGTTGGGAGCAGGTTTGCCCACCACTGCTGAAGTCGACACGGTCAAACCTGTTGCTGATCTTTTTCAGATTGATTTAGACACTGTGCAGCAGCACCGCATTGAATATCATGAATTGTTACAACATGTCGAACAAGACAATATTCAGCTCTGGGACTGCCGTACCAATGAGGAATATACGGGCTTACGCTTGGCTGCACGACGCGGCGGTCACATCCCAAATGCACTGCATTTTGAATGGAGTACTGCCCTAAACCGTGAAAATCATCTAAAATTACACCCGCTTGAACGCACACAACAACGTTTAGAACAATTAGGCTTTAATTTACAACAACCTGTGGTGGTGTACTGTCAGTCTCATCACCGTTCTGGCTTGGCGTATATTTTGGCAAGATTGCTCAACTGGCAAGTTAGGGCCTACGATGGTGCGTGGAGTGAATGGGGCAATCGCCTCGATAGTCCTATTATTTCAGGGGAGTCACCGTCTTGAGTTTTGCAGCAGATTTAAAAAAACAATTATTTATCAAAGCACAGAATCTTGTGCCGCAACATCAATTGAGCCGTGTCGTTGGTAAGGTTGCCGCAAGTGAAAATCTTTTGGTAAAAACTGCTGTTATTCAAGCATTCAAAGCAAAATACGGAATTGATATGAGTATTGCAGCACAAAGCAATGCACTGCAATATAAGTCATTTAATGAGTTTTTTACCCGTGCATTAAAAGATGGTGTACGTGGTATCGATGAGCAAGCGGATAGTATCGTGTGTCCTGCGGATGGTGCGATTTCACAGCTCGGTAAAATCGAAGCAGGTGATATTTTCCAAGCCAAAGGCCAAAGCTTTTCAGTAGAGAAATTGATTGGCGATCCGCAACTGGCAAAACCATTCCAAGATGGCCAATTTGCGACCGTTTATTTATCACCAAAAGATTATCATCGTGTACATATGCCTTTGGCGGGCACTTTAACTGAAACTTTATATATTCCAGGTGAGTTATTCTCAGTTAACCAAACCACAGCTGAAAATGTACCAGGTTTGTTTGCACGTAATGAACGTATGGTGTGTTTATTTGATACTGAACTCGGTCGTATGGCAGTGGTTCTGGTTGGTGCAATGATTGTGGCTGGTATTGAAACGGTTGCTACAGGCAAAGTAAAACCATCTGGCAAAGTTGAATTGCAGCATCATCAAATGAAATTGGATAAAGGTGCAGAATTAGGTCGCTTCTATTTAGGTTCAACTGCTGTGGTTTTATTTGAAAAAGATAAAATGGTTTGGGAAGAACAATTTAAAGCCAATTCAACTGTGGTCATGGGTGAGCGTTTAGGTCATTCGCTTTAATTTAGATGTGATTTTAAAAAGCTCCAAAATTGGGGCTTTTTATTTATAGTTTAAATCTTATATATTTTGTATTACGTGAAATAGTCTTAGATAATTTAAAATTAAGGAAAATAATGATGAAATCTTTAATACTAAAATTTTCTTTTTTGAGTTTTTAGGAATGCTTACTTTTGCAACAATACTAAATAATTATTTTCTGGATCGACCATTGATCAATATCACTATTTTTATACTATATTGTGTTTTTCAGGCGCATTATCAATTTTAGGTTTTTTTATACGTTATAAAAGATACATAACCATTTCTGATTAATTTTGATTCTTATTTATGGACTCATCTTCGGTAGATCAAAAATATGATTGAAGATATAAGGTATTTAATTATTTTTGCAAAAATTGCTGAGTTTGGCTCAATTTCAAAAGGTGCTAAAGCATTAGGCTTATCTACAGCAACTGTCAGTCTGCATTTAGCCAAGTTAGAAAATAATTTGGAATGTGCTTTATTTTATCGAAATACACGGAAAATGACCTTAACCTATGACGGACAAAAACTTTTAGATACTGCCCAAGTCATGTTGGAAACCTATGAATTAGGTATTTCAGATTTTAAGCAACGTTCTATTCTTAGAAAGACACAGTTGCATATTTCTATTCCAGCAGTTTTTATCCACAGTGAGTTGATGCAATGTATCACGACATTTTGTGCAACACACAAGGACTTAACTGTACATATCAACTGTGATGATAGTCGGATCGATTTGATCGCTGAGAATGTGGATATTGCTGTTCGAATTGGTGAGCTTCCAGATAGTTCATTTAAAGCTCGTTATCTATTTCCTTTAGCCCGAAGTATCGTTGCAACACCTGAATTTTTAAGCCAACATCAACCCATTACTCATCCTCAAGATCTAATCAAGATGAAATGGATTGGTTTGAGTATGAGAAAAAATAAGAGAATATTGCGGCATCAACATACAGGAGAAGAAGTCGAAATTTTCTATCAGCCTCATATTTATGTGAATAATGTTGAAGCCGCGTATCGATTGGCAAAATTAAATGCAGGATTGGCAGCACCTCCTGATGAGTTAATCCAAGCAGATATTGAGCAACAGAACATTGTGGAGGTTTTACCAGAGTGGAAACTTGAACCTTTGAGTGTATATGCGGTTTGGCCAGCCAATATTCCAATCAATGGAATTGCGCATGCCTTAATTGAAAAAATATATGAATCCTTTAACCCCAAAATAGTTTGATCAGCATATAGATCGATAACATGATTAAAGATCCTCCCATGGCAGTATTCATAATTTTTATCTGATGTGGGCGAGTTAATACTTTGGCTAATGTCTGTCCAGAAATCCCCCACAGAATTAAACAGATGTAGCAAGTGATAAAGTAAATCACAATAAATAGAAGCAATGGATGATAACTTTCGGGTGAAGAAAATAAAGAGATACCAGAGAGACAGGCAATCCATGCTTTGGGATTAAGCCATTGTAAGAGAAATCCATCCATAAAGTTAGTAAGAGAAATATTGTTTGAGACATCAACTCTTGGTGTTGAAAAGATAATCTTTTGACCAATATAGAAAATAAATAAAATGCCGATACATTCGATTAATGTGAAGAAAAAAGGATAGTGACTAATTATTTGGTTAAAACCAAAACCTAAGAATATTAATAACAGCGTAAAGCCAATAGTTGCTCCTGAGATAAAGGGAAATGTTTTTCTAAAACCATGAATTAAACTTGATGAGAGAATGGTGATGTTGATTGGCCCAGGGGAAATGGACATGCTGAATGAGAAAATAAACATACTTAAAATAATAGAGAGTTGCATTATTTTGGTCTTTTTGAAATTAATCTTAAAATAAGATAATACAGTATAGTTTAAATAAGATTAGTCAGGTTTTATCAAAAGCAGATTTTGATTTTTTAGAGGTTAAAGCTAAAAGATAGCAGGGAATGCATTTTATTTATCAAAAATTTACATTATGAATTTTGATAATTGAGTATCTTATTGAAAAATTAAAGTCATAACAAAAATGAAAATTTACCAAGTCGATGCATTTAGTGATCAGTTATTTAAAGTAAACCCAGCTGAGGTTGTGTTGCTAGAGCAGTAGTTAGATGAGCGTGTAATGCAAAATATTGCATTAGAAAATAATTTGTCTGAGACCAGTTTTGCAAGAAAAATTAATGATCAAAATTATGAACTTAAATGGTTTTCACCTGTCAACGAAGTACAGTTTTGTGGGTATGGCACGCTAGCGACCAGTTTTATTATTTTTAGAAATCAGCCTGAAATTGAGACAGTGGTCTTTCACGTTGCGCACTTAGGTGAAATTTTCATTTAACTTATAAACTAAAAAACCATGTACGTTTTTGCTTACATCAATTCAGGGCAATGTCCCATTTCCAGATTCATTGGAATTGCCTAATATGAACTCATCAGGAACAGGAAGTTCCAAAACATAAAACAAAAACGATAAGTTTAGGCATCAGGATGTGAGATATGACAGGAGTTGTATCTAGTGAAAGGAATACGAAAAAGCCCGACTTGGATGTCGGGCTTTTTTCATTTGAGCTAAAACTCAGTAATTTCTTAAGTTCGTCTGCTTGGCACTGTAATAGGCATGAATAGCCTCTGCGCAGCTGTTGATAATGGGGTCATCATCCTTTTTCCAGATGAGTTTCACTTCGCTGAGTGTATTTTCATCTTGAAGAGGAATGAGTCGAACATTACTGGGGAGGATGACTTTAAATTCTTCAGGCACGATACAAATTCCAAAACCATTGGCAACCAGCTCAAGTTGAGATCTTTTTCTTGAATAGATTCTGGTTCTTTTTGGACTAAAGCCGTTAACTAAACATAAATTGGCGGCCAAATAGCTCAAGCCACCACGTGCTTTATGCGGCACAGAAACAAAATTCAGTGACTCCAATTCACGAATCGATATACTTTCTTTTTCACTTAAAAATGGGTCTGAAATATGCGCAGCGACGTATAAAGGTGCGATATATAAACTGATGGCATTCACGTCATTCAAGTTATGATAAATCGGTGGTCGGATAAAACCCAGATCAATCGTGCCATTCAATAAATATTCGAGTTGTAACTCAGATGATAAGGTATTCATTTCAATATCAATGCTATGGCTATCACATAACTGCTCAAAAATTTCGAGTTTGTTTTGATCAAGTACAATACTGCTGGAGTGGGCAATCTTAATAATCCGACCTTCACCCCGACTAATACTTTGGGCGCTGACAATTGAACTTTTTAAATGATCAATATTGGTTTTTAAACTTTTATACAGTGCTTCACCAGCAACCGTAAGTTTTATTTTCTTCTCTGAACGATCAAAAATCTCAAAGCCTAATTCTTCTTCTAAATTTTTAATTTGTCTGCTGAGTGCTGATTGAGCAATAAATAGCTTTTCCGAGGCAGCAATAAAGCCCCCAGTTTCCACAATCGTGATTAGATAATTGAATTGTTTGAATGTCCACATATCTCAAAATTAGATCAGTGCTTATTTTTTCTATATTAGATTAGATGGAAGAAATCTTATACCTTTTTTATAGACCCTTGATTCAGGTAGCTAAAGATGACCATGAGAAATAAGATGTTGACCTTGATTGCTGCTGTAGTGATTTGTTTACTGGCACAAAGCTACGATCAGTATATGGGTGTGATGACGAAAGAGCAGACTATTGATTTATTGGGAGATTGATAAGTTTTCCGTACCCAGTTCCATATAATAACTGACTTTTTAAAGGATGAGAAAGCTCAGCAGTGTACGCTTTTTCTTACAGCGATTAGGGGCAATGACCCATTTTCAGCCTCAGTCGAATTGCCTAATATGGACTCATCAGGAACAGGAAGTTCCAAAACATAAAACAAGAATGATAAGTTTCAGCATCAGGACGTGAGGTATGACAGGAGTTGTACCTAGTGAAAGGAATACGAAAAAGCCCGACTTGGATGTCGGGCTTTTTTATTTGCTATCGGTTTGCTTTTGCCACAGTTCAATCAACAACTGCATGGATTTGCTCAATGGTTTATAGCTCGGCCAAATGGCATGAATCGGCATATCCAGTCCATTGGTGGTATCGAGAAAGGCTAGGCGCACCAGCCGTTGTTTCGCAAAATGTTCTTGTACAACGGAAAGGGGAAAATTACCCCAGCCTAGCCCTTTCTCAACCATATCAATCGCCATCGATAAACTATCGCTATACCAGCAGGAATCCGACACCAGTACCCGACTGTCAGGCAGTGGATAATGCTTACTGGCCACAATAATTTGTCTGAGTTCAGACAGCATGGTGAGCTCATTTTTATTATGCGCTTTGAGTTGCTGTGCATCTTTGAGGGAAACTGCTGCAACAAATTGCTCCATTCGCAGTAAGCGGAAACGTTCATTGCTATCCAGTTGCGATGAGCTATAGGCGATATACAGATCGATTTCATTATTGTGCAAGCGTGTTTTGAGTTCTTGTTGTGGTGCGCTGACCATCTCAATATTGAGTAGTGGATAATGTTGAATTAACTGCTTAATGCCCGCTAATAAAAATTTCTGGTTCACATCGGCAGCGATACCAATCGAGAGGCTGGTCTCCAATCCTGTTGAAAGCTCGGTCAGATGCATTTCAAGTTGACGCAGTTTGGTTACGATCAGTCGAGCATGTGGTTCGATCGAGAGTGCAACCTCGGTTGGGGCGAGGTGATTTTTGCTGCGTTCAAATAATTGTAAATTCAATTCTGCTTCTAGGTTGGCTATTGCCATACTCACTGCTGAAGGTACTCGATTTAAGGCACGTGCTGCTGCAGAGAAATTACCACGATCAATAATTTCAAGAATCAGTTCTAACTGTTCACTACTGAGTTTCATGGAAAATCCCTTGTCAGTAAATCTGATGACGATTGACTTTTTTTATCAAAATTTAAGCGTAAAATCCACTCATTATTGATTTTAAGGTGTGGTTATGCAAGGAACCAAGAGAAGAGTCACTTACGTATTTTTCTATGAAGTTTTGAGCTTTTTTATCTGCGCGATGGTATTGGCGGTGCTTTCGGGCACGACCATCAGTCATACAGGACCTTTGTCGATTTTGATTGCAGTTATCGCAGTGACGGTCAATTTCTTTTATAACTATGCATTCGAAATATGGGAAAAAACCCAAGTTTCCAAAAAACGAACTGTACTCAGACGTGTAGCGCATGCCATTGGCTTTCAAATTGTCTTGGTGACGATTTTGATTCCCTTGATTGCATGGTGGATGCAGATTAGTTTACTTAAAGCGTTCTTACTCGATTTTAGTTTGATGGTGCTAATCCCATGTTATACCTTTGTTTATAATTATTTTTTCGATCATATTTTTGGTTTGCCGAGCCATCTGGTGGAACCAACAGCGCTGAATGCTAAAAACAGTGTTTGATCGCGGACAGCTTGATTGAACTGATAAAAAAGAGTGTATGTTAATACACTCTTTTTTATGTGATTTTTGATTTATTTTTATCGATGAAATCGACCTATTTACAATCGGATCCAGGTCATATTACGAAAGCTATTATTACTTGGATTTTTTGCATTAATGCTGAGCATTTTGCCAGTCTTACTTAAACGCGCATTCAAGCTGTACTTATAGCCATCATAGGGATTGATCCATACACCTTGTCCAAATTCTTCATTTTGGCTCAGCATTTTCAAACCTGTTAATACTTCCATTCCGATAATGGGTTGATTCTTTAACGTCCCTGAGCATGCAGTACATAAGGTCGGGGCCGCCTCCTTCGCTGAAGGATACATTTTAACAATCACTGCACTGTATTGCTCGGTCGCAGAATGTCTTCGAATCACAATATCAGAGAGATAAGTGCCAGTGCGTTCATCCACCACTTTCCATGTACCAATTAGAGGATCAGTCGGTGCAGCGTGAATAGCCAAAGGAGCACTCAGTCCAAGTAACAGGACACAAGCGCGGAAAAAAGGTGTATGAGTCATGAGGGGTACATCTAAGATATGGAAAATAAACAACATCTTATTTTATTGTTTTAGTGGAATAATCACATCATATTTTAGGGAACTTGGCAGTTCCCTATCATTTTTAAATCATGCGATATAAGCGTTCTTTCGGGAATACTGCGGTGAAGGTCGAGCCTTCATTTTCTTTAGAGGTAATTTCTAAATGTGCGCCGTGTTGCATGAGTACATGCTTCACAATCGCCAGACCTAATCCTGTACCACCAGTTTGACGGCTACGTGCGCTATCGACTCGGTAGAAACGTTCGGTTAAGCGTGGCAAATGTTTTGGATTAATCCCGATTCCATTGTCTTGTACAGTAAAGTAAGCATGGTCACCATCTTCATGCCAGCCAATGGTAATGATGCCACCAGCGGGCGTGTACTTAATTGCATTGGTAATTAAGTTGCTGAATGCACTGGCAATTTCGATGTCAGAACCAATTAGGTCACAATGACTATCAATATCCAAGTTTAAAGTATGACCATAATCCAGATTGTAGGCTCGTGCATCGTCAAAGATTTGATTCATCAGATTTGCCATATCAATGATCTGATTTTTTGCTACTTTTTTATTATTTTCTAAATTGGACAATAACAATAGATCATTGACCAAAGCATTCATACGTTTGGTTTGTGACTGCATTTGCGTGAAAGCACGTTTCCAACGCGGGGTAATATCATCTTGATCAATAAAGGTTTCAATATATCCGCTGAGTACGGTGAGTGGTGTGCGTAGCTCATGGGAAATATTATCGACAAAGTCTTTACGCATTTGTTCGAGGTTATGTACGCGAGTCGTGTCATAGGCCACGAGCAAACGGCTTTCACCACCAAAACGGGTGAGTTTGACTTGTACATAACGTTCTTCATCCATCTGTGCTTGTAGACGGATGCCATCTGGCGCTTGATCGCTATGGTTAAAATATTCAATAAAACTGGGTTGGCGCAAAATCGAAAGTAAGTTGCGGCCTCGATCCAAAGGACTAATGCCTAGCAGTTTTTCTGCTGCGGGATTCCACCATTCGATTTGATGTTGATCATCAATTAAAACAACGGCTTCCGCCAGCGCCACCAAAGAGGATTGTGCACGGTCAATCAAGCCCACCATTTCGGCTTGAACAATACGTTCTTGCCGCTGTGCACGGTAGACATTGAACAGTAATGCACCCCAGATCCCATTCAGATTTGGGGGGACATCATAAGGGCGATTGGAAATCCATTCATTAACCAGATAAAGCGAGCGGAGCTGTAGCATGAAGAACAGCACAAAGGCAACAAAAATACAGCTCCAGAAGTAACCAACCCCGAATCCGACTAAGCTCGCAATCAATAAGAAAAAAAGTAACAGTCTTAAATCTTGTTTTGCAAAGGTCCACAAACTGCTGTAACGAAAACGTTGGTGTTCACGTGCCAGTTCAGGGACGGGATAAGGTTCATACATAAAGGATTTTTAACCTACTGCTAAATCTGCTCGTGTCGAGAAGCGATAACCTGTGCCACGAACGGTTTGTACAAAACGGTCGACACCAAAAGGCTCTAACACTTTGCGTAAACGACGGATGTGTACGTCAATGGTACGGTCTTCGATATAGACATTGCCACCCCATACTTGGTCCAGTAATTGAGCACGTGTATAGGCACGTTCTGGGTGAGTCATAAAGAAGGCCAATAAACGATACTCGGTTGGACCCATCTCTAAAATACTGTTGCCAAAGCTGACACGCTGACTGACAGGATCAAGCATTAAGCCATTGGCATCAATCACTTTTTCGCCGCTAAGTGCATTGGCACGACGTAAAACGGCTTTAATACGAGATACCAGTTCACGCGTTGAAAATGGTTTAGTCATGTAATCATCTGCACCCGCATCAAGACCTTGTACTTTATGGTCTTCTTCGCCACGGGCTGTCAGCATAATGACAGGAATTTCTGCCAAATTTTCATCACGTTTGAGGCGACGGCATAAGTCTACACCACTCACACCACCTGGAAGCATCCAATCCAGCAAAATAAGAGCAGGACGCTGGTCGACAATAATCTGATGCGCTTGTTTGGCATCCTCTGCTTGTAAACATTGGAAGCCTGCCATATCCAAAGAGGTATGGATCATTTCGCGGATCGGTAGCTCATCATCAACAATTAAAATATAGTCATCTTTCACAGCGCAATACCCTTAAAATCCGTAACGGTTTAACCGTTTTGTTGTTATGACAGGCTTATTACAAAGATTAATTATGACAATATCATTGCAAAAGAGTTAATAAAGTCGAATTTAGCAATAAATTGTGACAATTGTAGGGCAGTGCGGTGACTAAATGATGACAAATTTTTTATCAAGAAAGCAAATGAATTCATTTGCTTAACTGAAGCGAAGTTTAACAGCTTTATTTGTCACAAAACTGTAAAACGATTTTAATTTTTTTGCGATGTCGTTTGAATAAATGACAAAAAGACAGCACAGCAGGCGGATAAAACATCTTCTAAGGGCTGTTTGAAGCCTTCTGAGACCCAACGGATAATAATATGTGTCACATAGCCATTTAAGCCTGTCGCCATGAGCGAGACTTCTTCTGTACTTTGTGGTGCATTGGGCATGGTGATCATCACGAAGCCTTGAATAATACGGTCAAATTGGGTCAAGGTTTCTTGAATGGTGGCTTGATTGTGCAGATCTTGAACCAGCATGGCATCGATATAAATAATTCGCGCCATTCGCGGATCGTCTTTAATTGCACTCAACAAAGCCGATAAACCTGCGGTCACCATATTTTGGGGTTCAGGCGCCGCCATTAGAACAGCTTGAGTTAAACAGGTTTGCATTTTTTCAATCATTTTTAAAAATACGGTTTGGAATAATTCCTCACTTTTTTTAAAGGATTCATAAAAGTAGCGTTCAGTCAGCTTGGCTTCATTACAAACATCTTTCACCGTCACAGAGAAAAAGCCATGCGTGCCGTAGGTTGCAATACCTGCTTCAATTAATTTTTCACGACGTGCTTCTTTACGCTCAGTTAAAGAGAGACCTTTGAATTGTCGCTCTTTCACTTCAGTCTTCTTTTTCTTCTGTGTTGCTTGATCTTGAGTTGCCATTGAGAAAACCGTTCCCTAAAAGTCTTTAAATCGTGTGCTTAATCTTTGCATTTCAACCATGTTGTACTGACTTAGCATAACCATATTTTGAAAATATGACTTGTCTCTTTTAAACATCTTCGGCCATAAATGTAAATAGGCCTATTATGACATGTCGGATGTTGGTTATTGCCATTTGTCTTAAATTACCAGTGTACTATATTGACAACCTGTATTGTCAAAATTATATTGGTTACAGGTTAAACAGCACATGATTGGGGCGAATCTGTGCAGATCATTCGTAATACAAAGGATAGGCAATGAAAAATTTTAAAAATAAAGTCGCAGCGATCACTGGTGCAGGTTCTGGGATTGGACAACAATTAGCTGTTTTATTGGCTAAACAAGGCTGTCATTTGTCATTGAGTGATATCAATGAAAAAGGCTTGAATCAAACCGTTGAATTAGTGAAGCAGTATCCAGTCACAGTGACCACCAAAGTACTTGATGTTTCAAATCGTGATGCAGTGAAACAGTGGGCACAGGAGACTGTACAAGATCATGGTTCAGTCAATTTGATCTTCAACAATGCAGGTGTAGCCTTAGGTTCAACTGTTGAAGGTGCAAGCTACGAAGATTTAGAGTGGATCGTTGGAATTAACTTCTGGGGTGTGGTGTATGGCACCAAAGAATTCCTGCCATTCATTAAACAAACCAAAGATGGCCATATCATCAACATCTCCAGTATTTTTGGTTTAACCTCGCAACCAACACAATCCGCGTATAACGCAACCAAATTTGCGGTACGTGGCTTTACCGAATCATTACGTCAAGAGTTGGATATTGAGAAGGGCGGTGTCAGCTCACTCTGCGTACACCCAGGCGGGATTCGTACCAATATCGCCAAAGCAGCGAAAATGAATGACAGTTTGAAGAGCTTGGGCATGGATCCAAACAAGTCGATCAAGCAATTCGACAAGTTCCTACGTACGCCACCAGAAGAAGCAGCTCGTCAAATTTTAAATGCCGTATTGAAAGATAAACGCCGTTTATTGATTGGAACAGATGCACGTATTGTCGATTCGTTCCAGCGTTTATTCCCAACGGGTTATCAACGTATTGCAGCGCTTGCAACCAAGATGATGTAAGTTGTTATCATAAAAAAGCCATTCTGTATGAATGGCTTTTTTATTTGCGTCAGAACAAGCAGATATTAAACAATCTGAGTTCGGTTTGACTACCCTCTAAGCTATTGAAAATAATTAGCTTGGTGGAATCTTACAATGTTCTCACCCAATTTTAGGATCAGCCGCTACGTCTTGCACTTCAGCTGAAATATATTTCAACTTCGTTCAGGCTCGACCTACTTTTGTTTTGGCATGAGGAGCGAATGCTCCGTAAGGGCAAAACATGAGGGACGAATAGCGAAGATTAATAATCTTTGCCGTACCGCAAGGTGAAAGCTATGCTTGAATAATAAACTACGCACTGTGTTTATCTTGCGCTTCACCAAAGCTTTAGTCGCTTTGGCTTGCTCAGGTTGTAGATGACGTTTACAAGTACCATATTCAGCCTCGAACTCAGGTTAAATAAGAACTTTGATCTTGGTTTTTTTCCAGAAGAACTGATAATAAAACGCTTGGAATATACATAGACTCACAAAGGAAAGTGCGTAAGCAATCCAGATGCCTGTTAAGCCCCAAAGTGAGCTAAACCAGTAGGCGCAAGGGACTTCGATTAGGAGAATGGTCAAAATATTGATCATCATAGGAATATTGACCGCACCACTGGCACGCATAATCGACGCAAAAATAGCACTTGCCCCAAAGAATAAAATCGACCATAGCACGATAAATAACAGTTGTTGACCCAATTCAATCACACTGTGATCGGTAATAAACAATGCCATGAGATATTTTGAGAACAAATAAGCTAAGGTAATCAAGCTACCTGTAAATAAGAAATTCATGCCCAAAGCAGTACGTGTTACTTTCGCTAATAACTCAGGCTTACCTGCGCCAATGGCTTGTGCTGCAAAAATAGAAGCGGCAATCGAAATTGACAGCGCTGGAAACTGAATATAGTTCAGCACTTGATTGACTGCACCATAGGCTGCAGTGGCATGTGCCCCATAATGGTTAATCAAGCCGATAATCACCAGACCTGCCAATGACGTAGTGACCATCTGAATGCCGGTCGGAATCCCGAGTTTTAAAATTAATTTACTCAGTTCAGCATCATGGCGAATATGTTGCAGCAATAAACTATCAATTTTCAGTGGATGATTTTTATAGTTTAGATAAATTGCTAAGAAAATTAGCACAGCGGCATAACCGATAATGGTTGCAATCGCAGGGGCAACAATGCCTAAAGCCGGGAAACCAAAATAACCTTTTAGTAACACGGGTGTCACGCCTAGACCGATTAAGCTGGTGAGGCTTAGCGCAATCAACGGCGTCACACTATCGCCAACGCCACGTAAGATCGAGGTGTAAATGATATAAACGAATAGCAAGGGGCTACCGACCAGCATCCATTGAACATAAGGCAAGGACAGGTGCATTACTTTAGGGTCAGTACCCAGCAATTCCAGAATATGTTTGGCAAAAACCAGACCCAATACCGCAATAATACTGCCGCCAATCAAGGTCATAAATACGGTAGAGCCAATGACAGCACGGACTTTTTCCAGATTTTGTGCACCCCATGCCTGCCCAATCAGCACCGTGGAGCCCGCAGAAATTCCAATCACAAAGGCCAGTAAAAAGAACAGGATGGGAAAGAATACTGAAACGGCAGCAATCGCATCGACACCCATCATTTGACCGACAAAGATGGTATTAATGGTACCCGATAGGTTTTGTAAAATATTGGTTGCGATCAATGGAACAAGAAAAACAAAAAAGGTTTTCCAGAGATTTGGTTGCATCACCAAAGGTTGGCGTGGTGTCATTCAATTTCCTTCACGCTTCATCCTGAAACGTCTATGTTTTCTTCAACATACCATTATCGGTATCTGTTGTGTTGAAGTCATGATTGTTCAGTTTATTTTTGTTGATCAACACTGTACGAGGATTTCACCTGCACGTTGCAATGTTTGATCAGTCTTGGCAAAGCAGAATCGAATCAATCGTAAGGACTCAGGTGCTTGTTGATAAAACACTGAAATTGGAATCGCTACGATTTTGTGTTGTTCAGCCAGGAATTGGCACATGTCGATATCATTCAAATCAGGACGAATGTTGCTGTAATCCAAGTTTTGAAAATACGTGCCTTGGGAGGGGATAAAGTTAAAACGTGAGTTTTGAATCTGGGCATTGAATAAGTCGCGTTTTGCTTGGTAAAAGTTTGGTAGCTCTTGAATATGTTCAGGATGTTGCTGCATATAATTGGCAAGTGCAATTTGACAAGGTGTGGTACCGCAGAAATTGGCAAATTGATAAATCTGACGGAATAGACGCATGAGTTGCGGTGAGGCAACACAGTAGCCTGTTTTCCAGCCTGTAACATGGTAGGTTTTGCCGAAAGAACCAATCACAAAACTACGCTCACGTAATTCAGGGAATTGCAGTGCGCTATAGTGTTTTTGTCCATCAAAGATCAGATGTTCATAGACTTCATCGGACAACACTACAATATTTTTATCTTGAATGAGTTCAATCAGTTGGCGCCAGTCCTGTTCAGACCAAATGGCACCTGTAGGATTGTGTGGCGTGTTGACAATAATCATGCGGGTTTTCGCATTGATGCTGTCTTTTACCTTTTGCCAATTCACCTGAAAGCTAGGTGCTTCTAAATGGATATGAACCGATTTCCCACCTGCCAGTTGTACCGCAGGTGCATAGCTGTCATAGCTTGGGTCAAAGATAATCACTTCATCATCTGCATGAATACAGGCTTGAATCGCACAGAAAATTGCAATGGTTGCGCCTGGGGTAATGGTGATTTCGGTGACAGGATCAAGTTGTAGTTGGTCGCGTTGTAAAAATTGTGCGGCCAGTTGCTGTCTTAATGCCAGTACACCATCGCCAGCAGGATATTGGTTATAACCTGACAGTGTGGCTTGACTGAGGGCTTCCAGCAGCGCAGGTGGAGCAGGGAAGTCGGGGAAGCCTTGGGATAGGTTTAGTGCATTCAGTCGTTGTGCGAGTTCAGTCATCACGCTAAAGATGGTAACGCCTTGGCTTGGGAGTTTTGACTGAAGTTGCAACATTGGATGTCCTTTTTTAATATCTCATTTCTTTTGTACGATGATTCTGCACAGCCTCGTATGCTGTGAGGAATTATATGTATTTGCATAGGCATGTTTTACTTTTCAAGGATGAAAAGTAACAAAAATCCTTTGTAGTGCTGATGGCCCGTCCCTGAGGCCACAGCACTACGGGCGGCATCCATGCCGCTATCACGATAGCTGATTCTGACTTAAATTTAACAAGAGAAATTTAGCGCAAGATTCGCTTAATGCGTGATTGATTTACAAAACATTTTCAACAATGGCACGAATTACACCCAGTGCTAAACCAATAAAAGCACCGACAATTACCCCATTGACGCGAATCATATGCAAATCACCGCCGACTTCGCTCTCGATTTTGGCAATCATTTCACGTGAATCCCATTCATGAATACGTTCACTGATATAACGAATAATCTTGTCGCTGTATTGTTCACTAAAATTGGTGGCTAAACCCACCATTTTTTCATTCAATACATGACGAACTTTTTCATTTTGAATCAGGCTTTCACCCAGTTGTTGTATCGCAGCCTGTAAGTTTGTGGCAATGCCTGAATCTTCCTGCATTAAATCGGTCTTGATGGCATCACATAGAATCGCCACAGCACCACTAATAAAGTTCAACACTTGCGGGCTATCGAGTAACGCATCTTTGCCACGATTCAAACGTTGACTGGCTTCACTGTCGGTTTCTGCCAGTTGGAGCATCAGTGAATGCGTAGTTGCTTCAATGTCTTGACGCCACGGATGTTCAGGATTGGCCAACATGGATTCAACTTTTTCAATCAAGGAGTCAATGGTACGTTGCTGTACATCGATACCGATCCAGCTTGCACCCTTGGCAAGTTTCCAGACACCAAGCTCTTGAAACAGTTTACGTGATAAATCGCGTGCTTCTTCAGGATGAGACACCATCCATTCATGCGCTAAATCTAATCCACGTTGTAACACATCTTGGTGGAAATCGTTTTCCAGCACAGCACGCAGCATTTCACTGGCCAATTTATTGACCTTGGTACTTCTGACCCATTGCACACTATTATTTTGAACAAAGTGTGCAATTTGATCTTGGCTAACAAATTCGAAAATTCTTGGCACGGTGTGCTGAATCATCTGCACCACATGTTGATTGTTTTTTGGATTGGCCAACCATTGACCCACCGCCAAACTAATGTCGGCATTTTCTAAACTACGTTCAACCACTTGTGGTGATAAAAAGTTTTCCTGTACAAAGCGCCCCATCGATTCGGCAATACGTGCTTTATTGCGAGGGATAATTTCGGTGTGATCACGCAACAGTTTGGGTAACGGTATTCTGCCGAAAGGATTGCGAAATAATACGGTTACCGCATACCAATCGGCTAAACCACCGACCACACCAGCTTCTGCACCTAGCATAAAAATATGGATGAGCCATTTATATTCAGGGAGAAAATGTGCCGCGACCATTAAAGCAACCCATGACACCACAGCAATAATCAGTGCCATGGTGGCGAAGTATTTACTTCTTTGTAAGCTTGGGACGTGGATTTCTTCGACTGAACTCATTGAGCCATCCTTTTAATTTACTTTTTGTTTTGAGGTGGTGCAGGTGGCTGCAACACTTCTCCTGTCGGACTCAGACCATATTTAGGGCCTAAGGATTGCAAAATCAGTTGCGCATCAAAGGCATCTGGTGATTGCTGCTGAGTCTTGAAACATTCGATAGTATACGACACTTGAACTGGATCAATATTGACCACTTGTGGGGTATCTTAGAATGGATCAGGCCAAAAGGCTGGATGACGACGGTAATAGCCATAAGGGTAATACGATGGTGTCGGATAAATCACAGCCTGACGTGGTGCTTTATGACGGGCATTACTTGGATCATCCACCACACTAAAATAGCGGAAACCATTTTTTACTGTTGTTTGTGCTGCTTTGAGCAAGGTAATTTCTTCAGCTGTACCATAACTCAAATTATTATCGGCTTGGAAACCGACACGGTAAGTTTTGTTATTTAACGGATAAGCGGTGAATTGACCGAGTTGGTCAAAGGTTCTGGGTTTGGAAGGAACCGTTGCACATCCTGCAAATGTCAGTGCGACAAGGAGCGGTGTGCATATTAATAAAGATTTCATATGCTTTTCCTATATTCAGTGTCGAGGGAGATCGACTTAAAAGCTACTATTCGGTTGTGTTAAAAATTCTAGTTCATCCGCTGTGGAGATACGCCCTAAAATTGCGTTGCGATGCGGATAACGTCCAAAGCGATCAATAATCACTTTATGCTTTTTCTCAAAGTTTAGGTTAATTTCATTGCCCAAACGTTGAAACAGTTTTAGTGCAAATTCATGTATTTTTTTAGATTCGCTGTGCATAAAGGGCATATATAAGAATGAGCGCTGTTCAGGGCTCAGTTGCGCATCGAGCTGTAAGCTAATCGCTTCTTGTGAAAGTGCCAGTGCAAGACTGTCGTAAGCAAAAGCCTGTGCTTGGTCTCGGTATAAGTTTCGCGAGAATTGATCAAGCACAATAATTTCGGCTAAACGACCTTCAGGCGTTTGACGCCACGACCATAATTCTGCTTGGGCTGCCTGATGATGAATATCTGCAAATGATTCGCGGATTTTTGTGTCGAATTCATCACTTTTGGCAAACCAGAGTGAACGATGACTAGGGTCAAACCAAAAATTAAGAATGTCTTGCGCTTGCATGGGCGAGTATCCATTGGAACATTTATTTTTAAATAAAATCACAATTTCAGCGTGTCTTATGTAACAAGATTGTGATAAAAATTGCCAAACTAAACAGGGGTTTCTGTCGCAGAGATTTATGAAATGTGAACAGACCCTAGATGACTAGATCGTAATTGTCGTTATAATTGGCTGAGTCGAAGGGATTGGCATGTCATCATGTCTGTAGAATCGACGGAGTCGCTACCATGAATTTGGTCGGCTGATCTTGAACAAGCGAGCATATAATATGAATCAACCCAGCCTTACCTCCTCTGTGATACCAACTTGGGTAGATGCCTCGCTATTAAAGGGGATGTTACGCGGGATCGAGCGTGAAAGCTTACGCATGCAAAGCAATGGATTTTTATCACAAAAAAATCATCCAGAAGCTTTGGGTTCAGCGTTAACACATCCACATATCACTACAGATTATTCTGAAGCGTTGATGGAGTTTATCACCACCCCACAAAGCACCATTGCGGCTGCGCTGAATGAATTGAGTGATATTCACAGTATCGTACATCAGCAGTTGGAAGAGGGTGAGCGCCTATGGCCGTTGTCTATGCCCTGTATGCTAGATGATAACGAAGAAAATATTAAACTTGCCCAGTATGGTAGCTCCAATATCGGTCGTTTTAAAACCCTTTACCGCCGTGGTTTGGGTGTTCGTTATGGTCGCCGGATGCAGACTATTTCAGGGGTTCATTATAATTTATCTTTCCCTGACCAACTATTTGCAGCATTACAGCAACATGAGACCAATCAAGAATTAAAACAGCTCAGTTTGCAAGATTATCGTAGCCATCGTTATTTTGGTTTGATCCGAAACTTTATTCGTTTAATCCCTTTAGTCATGTATATGTTGGGTGCAAGTCCTTCAGTATGTCGCTGTTTTTTAACAGGTCGTGAACATCATTTACAGCCGTTGGTGAAAGGCACGTTATACCTGCCAGAAGCAACTGCATTGCGTATGGGACGTTTGGGTTATCAAAACACAGCGCAAAAGGAACTCGGTATTCATTACAATGATTTGCATGATTATTTGGATGGTTTGCAAAAAGCCGTGCACACACCTTATGCAGCATTTACCGATTTAGGCCTAAATGATGAACAGGGTGAGCCAATTCAGATTAATGATCATGTACTTCAAATTGAAAATGAATACTACAGCTTAGTTCGCCCAAAACAGGTGCCACAAGCAGGTGAAACACCTTCACAAGCTTTAAAGAATCGTGGTGTGGGGTATGTAGAGTTGCGTGCAGTCGATGTGAATCCATACAGTGCGATCGGTATTGATCAAATTTCGGCAGGCTTTCTTGAGAGTTTGGCCTTCTACTGTTTACTCAAAGACAGCCCAGATTTATTTGCAGAAGAACAAGAGCAGATTGATCATAACCAAACGGAAGTGGTTAATCGTGGTCGTGCGGCAGATGCCAAAATTGCAGTAGGTCAAAATATCGTATCACTGCAGGATTGGGCGCAGGATCATTTAGATGCAATTCAGAACTGTGCTGTGTTGTTGGATCAAATGGATGGCACGCAGCTATATCAAGATGCGATTCAAATCATGCAACAGCGTTTAAATCATGTGGAAGACACCCTGTCTGCCCATGTGATTGACGATACTTTAAAGTACAGTGGTACATGGAATTTTGGTAGTGTGATGGCACAGCAACATGTCGATCACTATGATCAACACCCACTCAGTGAAGAACGTAAACAATATTTTGCACAATTGGCGCATACTTCGTTGCAAAAACAGGCGCAACTTGAACAAGATAACGACATGAGTTTTGAACAATATCTTGCACAATATCGCTAAAATTTTAGAGGACTTCCCATGCGATGGAATTACCGCTTAGTTAGTGCATTACTGGTACTGACCAGCATCATTGGTATCTCATTTGCGTTGTATTTAGAGCATGTGCAAGGTTTAGATCCTTGTCCATTATGTATTTTCCAACGCCTGGGCTTAATTGGAATGGGGCTCATTGCGCTCATTGCATTTATCCATAACCCAGTTTCTAATGCATTTAAACGTTTTTATGCCTTTTTAGCGACTTTATCGATTGGCTGGTCAGTTGGTGTGGCGGCACGTCATGTCTGGTTGCAAAGTTTACCACCAGATAAAGTCCCAAGCTGTGGACCTGGTTTAGATTATTTGGTCGATGCATTACCGATGAAAACCGTACTGCAAGAAGTACTTTCGGGTTCAGGCGAATGTGCCGCGGTAGATTGGACTTTCCTCGGACAATCATTGCCAGTTTGGTCTCTCGTTTATTTTAGTTTGATTTTATTGATTTGCTTATGGCAGCTGTTTAGAAACTACAATAGCTCTCAAAAATAATGGAACAGTTTTCATAATATTTTAGAACCCGAAATATGGATGTATGTTTCGGGTTTTTATTTATTAAAATTAAAAATAATAAGCATAATAGGACAATTTTATAATAATGAACTCATTATCATAGACAGTTAAATTTATTTTTTTATAAAGTGCAGAAATCCCTTTATTTAATGAATATAAAAAATGCTTTTTAATATATTTAATGTATTAGAAAAAATAGGGCTAAATGCACAAAAACATATTATCCACGTACAATTTTCTAATGAGTTACTCAACAAGCAAATTTTCTTACAACGCATACAAGGGCAGCATCAACTCAATGTAGGTCTGGAAGCTGAGCTCATCTGCCTGTCGACCAATGCTCAGATTCCCCTCAAACAATTTATTGGGGTTCAAGTTGCGGTTGATCAGGTCACCGATTCAGGGCAACTGTTTCGCACCACGGGGATTGTGACTGAGGCCAGTTACGGGCAAAGTGATGGCGCATTCACCCTGTATAAGCTGACGGTCAAAGATGCGACTCACTTATGGCAGAAACGTCGTAATAGCCGTGTTTTTATGAATAAAAGCATTGTGGAAATCACTGAAGTTTTATTCAAAGAATGGCAGCAAAGAAGCCCACTTTTTGATGCAAGTTTGAGTCTGGATCTGAATGGTTTAAGCCAGAATTATGATATACGACCCTTTGTAATGGCTCATAATGAATCTGAATATGCTTTTTTGACACGTTTATGGCGGAGTGAAGGCATCAGTTGGCTGATTGATGAAGCTGAACTTTTTGTACCGCATACGAGTACGCCTATTAAAGCTCAGAAGCTAAGATTAATTGATGATAATAGTCAGTACCAAGCTTTAGCTCGACGTAGCATTGGTTATCACCGCAGTAGCGCGACAGAACGCCAAGACAGCATTACAGGTTTTGTGGCGGTACGTGGTTTGCAACCGACAGTGGTGCATCTACAACGTTGGCAGCCCGACGCCTTGGCACAAGAAGAAGGCGCAGGTTCAGTCATCACCAGCCATAACCATTCGGACAGTGTCGACTCTGCCAGTTTAAGTCTTGAGCAGGCATGGCATATCAGTCCGGCATGGATGCAGGACTTAAAGGGAGAAGACCAAGCGACGGCTTCTGGGAATACTCAGTTAGAAAAACTGAATCAGCAATTCAATGACATGTATGCCAGTCAAGCCAAATATTTTAAAGCTTCCAGCACGGTGCGAGATAGTCAGGTCGGCTATTGGTTTAATCTTAGGGGACATCCCGAAATTGATCAGCATGAAGGGGCTGATCAAGAGTTCCTGATTATTGCCAAGCATTTTTATAATCAAAATAATTTACCGAAAGATCTGCAGCAACAGGTAAATCAGCTGCTCAGCCAAAGCCGCTGGGATCAACACGGCTATGACGAGGTAGAGCGTCAGTGTAATGAACTGACCTTGATTCGCCGTCAGATCAAGATCACCCCTGAATATGATCCAGAATTGCATCGTCCAATTGCTTACCCGCAACGCGCCAAAGTGGTTGGGCCTGAAGGGGAAACCATTTATGTGGATGAATGGGGACGAATCAAGGTGCGCTTTCTGTTTACCCGTAGTGATGATCATGGACATGATGGCGGTGCGGGTAGCAATGATAATGACACCGACTCCGCATGGGTCGATGTCCTCACACCTTGGGCGGGGGAAGGCTATGGTGCACGCTTCTTGCCACGGATTGGTGAGATGGTGGTCATCGATTTCTTTGATGGCAATATCGACCGCCCTTTTGTGACTGGACGAATCCATGAAGTACAACGTGCGCCGACCAAGTTTGATGTCAAAGGACAACTCCCAGATACCAAAAAACTGAGTGGTATACGCAGTCAGGAAATCAATGGCAGTGGTTTTAACCAGTTACGCTTTGATGATACAACAGGACAAATCAGCACCCAGTTACAAAGTAGCCATGCTGCAACACAGTTGAATTTAGGCAATTTAAGCCACCCTAAAGTGCAGGAAACCAGTCAGGGCCGTGGTGAAGGCTTTGAGTTGAGAACCGATGCTTGGGGCGCTGTGCGGGCGGGAGAAGGCTTGCTTGTTAGTAGTCAAAAGCAGAATCAGGCGCAAGGAGAACAGCTTGATGCGCAGACGGCTAAGCAACAGTTACAAGCTAATCAAAATAATGCCAAAGCACTCAGTAAAGTTGCTCAATATCAGCAGAGCGATGAAATTGAATCATTAGAACAATTAAAAGAATTCGCTGCACAGATTGAAGAAAAGATCGCTAAATTTAATAAGGCGATGCTGTTACTCAGCTCACCCAACGGTATTGGTCTAAGCAGTAATGAAGATATTCAGATTTCTGCGGACGGACAAATTAATCAGTTTGCGGGTGATAGTCTCAATTTTAGTACGCAACAAAATTTGATTATCCATGCTCAGAATAGAATCAGCTTATTTGCCGCACAACGTGGAATGAAGCAGGTTGCAGCGAAAGGGAAACTTGAAGTACAGACCCATTCCGATGGAATTGATTTACTTGCAAAGGGCAACATTCGGATTACTTCGACTGAAGATACGATTTATATCACCAGCCCGAAAGAAATTTTATTTACTGCAGGCAATTCACAACTCAAGCTCAATGGCTCTGGTATCTTTCCGACCACAGGGGGCAAGTTTGAGGTGAAGGCAGGACAGCATGTGTTTCAATGTGGGGCGAATGTTGTTGTCCCTAAAATAAGTCTGCCGACTGTAAAAACATTGTTTAGCCATCAGGTTAACTATAACTGGCATCTAAAATCTGAAGGAAAAAAAGAGATTTTTGTTATAGATCAGAAGAGTAATCGCTTAATAAAAACAAAAAAGGATCAACTTGATCCTGAAAATAAGATTAGTTCATTACGGTTCCATACACCGCAAGCAACAGACTTTACTGCACTCATTTTTAATTCGGATATTCCATGGTTAAAGCAGGATGTGCTTGACAGTGAGAATATTGATGAACTGTTAGAAGAGACACTTTTAGTAGAAGAAAGTGATGAGGTGTATACGGAAGAGGATTCTGAGCAATGAGCAATTTAGTCACCATTATAGCTAAATTCTATGATAAATCAGGAAACCATTTTAGTAATTTGGATGTTCAGTCTAGATATCAAGGTTCTTCTAAAGCCAATACTCAAAAAACTGATCTAAAAGGTTTATTTGTTTTTCAAGCGTCTCCAAATAGAACAGTGGAGATACTCGCAAAACCGCCTAATCAAAAAGAATATAGCGTATTTAAAACTATAAATTCTTCGGCATCTTCATCAGAAGCAAATCCTATAAAAGTCCAACTGCCTAAAACGATTGATGAATATCGACAGATAAAACAGCCTACATCTACGAAAGGGATTGTGAGTACCTTTTTTAAGGTAGTGGATAGTAATGGAAAAGTGATGAAAAATTTTCCCGTGCAGTCTAGACCGAAATGTAAAGGCAATTCACCTGATAAACTCACTAATGATCAGGGGATTGTTGAGGTGAAGTCTTCACCTCATCGAGATATCGAAGTTTTGGTGCTGACATCTAATGATCAATTTGTTTTAAAAAGTTCAATAAACTCTGGTAGCGGAGGTTCACAACCGATTCTGATTAAATTAGATGAGCCTTATGCAAAGTTTTTAAGTCGGTCGATGATTAAAATATTAGATCGAGATGGGAGCGACTACATTGTAGAAAAAACCAATGTAGAAATGGTAATTGTAGAGAGTGGCAAGAAACAGTTATATAGCATCTCCAATGGGAGGTTAGCTCTACAAAGTATGGTAGGGCAAAAACTTGAATTTACAGTGTATAAACCTGATGGCAAACCATTGAAACCGCAGCCATACATGGCGACACGAATAAAAAATAATCCTGTTGAACTACATCTGGATGTAGATGTAACCAAAGGTACTACGGCACCGAATGATCCAGAGATTAATAAAGCAATTAATGCTGATATATTAATCACAATGGAGCAAATGCAAAAAATGTGGCCTGGTATTACTTCAACTAAAATGCAACCAACTATGGATGAGTTAAATTCAAATTTAGAAGCATATCAATTAAATACTAGATTAAGACAGTCTCATTTTTTTGCTCAAGTTTTTGGTGAGATTGGAGCAAAGTTCAGTCTTAGAGAAGATATTTCTAATTATACGGCAAACAACTTAATGGTACTTTCATCATATTATAAAGCACGACCTGAGGAAGCTAAAATAGATGCTAAGATTTCTCCTAAGGATTTGAAAGTTAAAACTATTACTAATAAG
Organism: Acinetobacter sp. ANC 3929; assembly: GCF_000369405.1. Lineage (GTDB taxonomy): Bacteria > Pseudomonadota > Gammaproteobacteria > Pseudomonadales > Moraxellaceae > Acinetobacter. Next base: position 684,236 of record NZ_KB849998.1, on the reverse strand, counting down.
TGGTATATGGATAAAAATAGACCTAAGCATTTAGCTTTAGGCAATATTAAAGATGGAGATGGCTATAAATTTCTTGGTAGAGGATTAAAACAGACTACAGGTCGGTATAATTACTCAGTTTTGACTGCAATGTATCCTAAAATTTGGTCTGATGATGGCAAGATAGATTTTACAGAGACACCAGAATTATTAGAACAGCCTAAATATGCTTCAAGATCGGCAATAGTTTTTTGGCTAGATAAAAGCCTGTATACAGTGGCAGATAGTGGGGCAACGGATACAGTAGTTGACAAAATCACTAAGGTAATTAATCAGTATGCTCCAAATAAAAAAGAAAGGAAATTGTATTTTAAGAAAGCTATAAATATTTTCATTTGAAAACAATATTTTGAGGTAGATTAAATTGAGTAAATTTTACATAGTATTTTTTTTAATATTCACCATGAAAACAACATATGCCGAAACAACACTAGAGAATTTTTGCAAGGTAGATCAAACATATAAATTAAGTATCTTTGGTAATAATGATGCTAAGTTTATATCAAAAAACTGTGACTTATCTCCTGATAATCAGTATGTTGAAAGCTTTTTAATTCTAAAAAATAAAAAAATGTATATTAATAAAATCAATGGGCGAGTTGGAAATGGAGGGGGAGCTGAATTAATTGCAGTTAGTTTGTATAAGAAAAATAGTAAAAATCCAGTTTTAATAACCTTATACTCTGAAACTTACTGCTGCTATCCTCAGCCGAGTGGTAAATTATATACTATTGATTTAAATGAAATTAAAAAAGAAAATAACAGTGTAACTTTGAAATCAATTACTGATATTCTAGGTGATAATAATTCAGGACTAGAAGGTGTTTCTGATGACTATATGCACTTTAAATTTAAAGATATTGCTTCTATTAAAAAATGGTTAGATAAAAATTACTAATTACAATACATGGATTTTTAGTTTTTAATTGATTATGAAAGGAATGATGATGCCTTATTGTTATAAAAAACATACCTATATTCTAGGCTTGGTCAGCCTAAGTATCTTAGCTTCTTCCTGTACGAATGTTCCAGAAAAGAAACATGAAATTTCCTATCAAAGCCAAATAAAAAAGGCCTCATCAGCGCCTGTAAAGTTAGAAAATAAAGATGGTTTCCTGATCACTTCACTTCACTTCACTTCACTTCCTTACAACTCAAATGCCCATCTCAACTGTATTTTATCCGCACAAAGAACCAATTGTGGCTCAATCAAATTAATTGATAGCATTCATTTGATCAAAGCTTATACTTTCATTGATCCAGGTTATGGCGATTCCGTTGTTTTTCCACAAACAAGTGATGGTGTTTTATTAATTGCTTCACCTTCTTCGAGCAAGAGTGGAGGTCCAGAAATACATCTTAGCTCAGTGAATAAATTGGGCTTAGTTAAGCACATCACCTTAGATGCATCTAAAAATATTGTCATTAATCAAAAATATGAGATCTTATATAAAGAAAATGGGAAAGAGTTAAAACTGAAATTAAATCAACAAGGTGACTTCGTTAAATAAAGGCTTTCATAAATTGAAAAAGCTCAGCTAGAACTTAGCTGAGCTTGCTTATTTTAGGTCTCAACAATACCTTCTAAATCATCAAAGGTATAATTGTTGGGGACATTGATCAGATGCGTTTGTACACCTGCCTCAACTTTCTCTCCAGCATCTGGATACAACCAGCGGGTGATCTGCTCAGCAACACTTGAATGATACTGAATTTCAAAGTGATTGAGTCCATAGAAAACCGCTTTATGCGTATCAGGCAGCTTCAATTGGAAACGTGGATTCTGGTGTTCACCTAAAGCACTTTTCACACTGACCAGATAATCTCCAATCACAGAGAGTGCTTTATTACGTAACTTTTCAAACTCTAAAGTTCCTGCAATCAGAAAGGTATTGATATGTGATGGCAGAGGAGCCGGTTTACGATTGTCATCAGCGAAACCAATACGTGCATCATTATGTTCCCAGTCATCATCACGAACACTACCATAACGCAAATCGAGTATGCCGTTACTGCGAACATTCACCAATTGACCAAGCAGGTTGATAAACGGAAATCCACCGAGTTTGTCCTGCAATACGAAACCAAAGCGTTCGAGCACTGCACCATGGTGTGGCGAACCAATACACACCAGATTTTCGACCATATGTACCCATTGATACAGATTTTGTTTGCCATAGAACAGTGCGCTTCGAGAAACCAACCCCCCCATACTGTGTCCAATGAGATCAATACTGGTGATCCGCGGATTGCGTTGCACCAAATCTTCTAGGGTATTGGCAAAACTGCGGCCATTGGCTGAAATTCGGCGACCTGTGTTGTAATTCAGATACAACATGGTGTTGTTATCACGTTGCGCAAGCAGACGCTCACCAATCCCGCCATAACGATGATTTGACCACGTCAGATGATTCATACATAAACCATGCGTAAGAATCACGACACGACCTGTGAGTTCACCTTGTTGTAATGACCCATAGTGATCATAAAGCACCATTGGCAAGGCCATAGGATTGTGTTGCTTTAAAAAGAAATCACCAAAGATCCCATTTAGCGCGCCCACCACGAAATGTAATGTGGGTGTGAGTGGTTTGTCATGTAAGACTGGAAATTTCTCAATAATGCGGCGCAAATTTGGCGCAAGAAAATGGCTGCCGTACTTCTGTAGTGCGACATAAGAAAACTGATAGAACTTTTGCAGTTGCGGGTGCTTTTGTAATTGTTTGGCTTTTTGTGCACTTAAACCGAGCGTTGTCCTTAACACCTCTGTTTGTACCACTTGCACCAATTCGTGTACCCCACTTAAGCTGGTACTGACGAGTTGTGCCAAACCTTCCAAAACATCTGCCTGACTCGGTGGCGTGCGATCCCACTTACAATACGTTTCATGCAGAGGCGTTAAACTTGGCATATTGATTTCCCCATCCTTGATATATACCGAAGGTTTGAAGTGATTTTTCTGAATATTGTTTAGATAAACTACAACAAACTCTTACATCTTATGTCTTTCATACGTAATTTTTTTAGAATACTGATGAACGGAGTACAGTATCGTTTTTTATGTCCGACAATATCGAGCTTAAATGTAATTTATATTGTTATTTGTTTAACTATTAAACAAAATAATGTGATTTATTTCACTTTATGTCAAGTCATTGCCTATTTTGGTGCGTATGCAAATTATCTACTTACACGGTTTTCGAAGCAGCCCGATGTCAATAAAAGGGCAACAGTTGCAACAATATTGTGCACAGTATGATCATATTCAGGTGCACTTACCCGATTTAAATCGTACGCCCGACCAAGTCCTTATACAACTTTCTCAGCTTATCGAAAATTTTCAGCATGATCATGTTGTTTTGGTGGGGAGCAGTTTAGGTGGCTTTTATACGACGTATCTTGTCGCGAAATATGCTTGTCCTGCTGTACTGATTAATCCTGCTATGCAACCATGGCGGTTATTCGAAGATTTATTCGGGATTGAGCAAATCCCGCTCAAAGTCACGGAATCATGGACACTTGATGCCGATCAATTGCAGCAATTACAATCGATTGCTGACACGAAGCTCAATCATGCTGATAAAATTCTAGTGCTGTTGCAACAAGGCGACGAAGTCTTGGATTATCGCGAAGCTCAACGCTATTATAGTGCAGTTCATCCATCATCATTGATTTTAACTGACGCAGATGGTAATCATGCAATGGATGATTTTGAAGAAAAATTACCTTTAATTCTCGAATTTTTATCGGCAGCTATCCAATAAGGAAGTCAGAACAAGTGACACAATACACGGCACAATCCCTTGAAGTTCTTTCTGGTTTAGATCCTGTCCGCCGTCGACCAGGCATGTATACCGATACCTCACGGCCAAACCATTTGGCGCAGGAGGTCATTGATAATGCAGTCGATGAAGCACTCGCAGGTCACGCCAATCAAATTTGTGTCACCGTATATGAAGATGGTTCGTTGTCAGTCGAAGATAATGGGCGAGGGATGCCTGTCGATATCCACCCTGAATATGGGCAAAGTGGTATCGAAATTATTTTGACTAAACTACATGCTGGTGGCAAATTCAGTACCGATAACTATCAGTTCTCAGGTGGTTTGCACGGGGTTGGGATTTCAGTCGTCAATGCGTTATCGACCCGAGTTGAAGTAGCGGTACAGCGTCAAGGCAATCTTTATCAAATGGCCTTCGAACAAGGTGAGCCCGTTGCGCCATTGTCGGTTTTGGAAGGCAAGGTCGCAAAGCGTGCCACAGGGACTACCGTTCGTTTCTGGCCTGAAACCAAATATTTTGATAGCCCTAAATTTGCGCTAAAAGCCCTCAAACATAATTTAAAAGCCAAGGCTGTTTTAGCTGCAGGTTTAAAAATTATTTATCTCGATAAAATTAATAACGAAAAAATTGAATGGCAGTTTGAAAATGGTCTGGTCGACTATTTGATGGATGAACTGCAAGACCGAGAAATTCTACCTGATCCTGCTTTCGTGAGCAGTGGGCAAGCAGACCGAGCGGCATGTGAATTTGCGATTTGCTGGAATGTTGAAGGTGGCGAGCAGATTCAGGAAAGTTACGTCAACCTGATTCCAACTGCACAAGGTGGAACGCATGTGAATGGTTTACGTTCAGGTGTGACGGAAGCACTGCGTGAGTTCTGTGAGTTACGTAGCTTATTGCCACGTAATGTAAAACTTTCTGCGGAAGATGTTTGGGATGGCGTAAATTTCATTCTATCGCTCAAATTCCAAGAACCTCAATTCTCAGGACAAACTAAAGAACGTTTATCGAGCCGTGAAGCGTCTAATATCGTGTTGAATATTGCCAAAGATGCTTTTGCACTATGGTTAAACCAACATGCTGAGATTGCGACACAGCTGGCTGAAATGGCAATTGCCAAAGCAGGACGTCGTCTCAAAGCGGCGAAAAAAGTGGAACGTAAGAAGATCGTGGCAGGTCCAGCATTACCTGGTAAATTAGCCGATTGTGTTGGTTTAACCCGCGAAGACAGTGAATTATTTATTGTCGAAGGGGATTCTGCTGGGGGAAGTGCCAAGCAAGCCCGCGACAAGAATTTCCAAGCGATTATGCCGATTCGCGGAAAAATCTTAAATACGTGGGAAGTATCTTCAGATGAAGTATTGGCTTCACAAGAAGTTCATGACATTGCCATTGCGATTGGTGTTGACCCAGGCAGTGATGATTTGTCTGAATTACGCTACGGTAAAATTTGTATTCTGGCCGATGCGGACTCGGATGGTTTGCATATTGCGACTTTGTTATGTGCACTATTTGTGAAACATTTTCCGACCTTAGTTGAAGAAGGTCATCTGTTTGTGGCAATGCCACCGCTTTATCGTATTGATATCGGTAAAGACGTGTATTACGCACTGGATGATGATGAGCTTGAAAGCATTTTGAAAAAGGTGAAGGGCAATAAGAATCCGCAAATCACACGATTCAAAGGGCTGGGTGAGATGAATGCCAGTCAGTTGCGTGAAACCACCATGGATCCGAATACACGTCGTTTGGTGCAATTAGACTTAGATGATGCGCATTTAACCGCAGGTTTATTGGATAAATTGCTGGCGAAGAAGCGTTCAGCTGATCGTAAACATTGGTTAGAGCAAAAAGGCAATTTAGCGGATATTACCGTTTAAGTTCCTTATATCCTGATTGAATTAAAGCCAAGCGTCAGCTTGGCTTTTTCTTTGCCTGAAGCGTGTCTATCTGAAATGAACAAATTTGCATCATTTTAGGTCAGGACGTATTTTTTGTATGCAATGTTGTATACAAGATTTAAGAATCAAGACCAAAATTTTATTTAAATCAATTAAAAACAATGGCTTGTTGTGTTGGCACAGAAATTGAATAACTCCACCCAGTAAAAATCACAATATCGATGGGTGGAGAAACAAGATGCAAAATAAATTGATGTCGATGTCTGTACTGATGGCAGCCATGATGGGGATCGGTCTGGTCGGTTGTTCAAAGCCAGCGGAAAAAACAGAACAAACAAAAACAGAAGCCAAGACTGCACCTGCAACAAGTGGTGACACCATTAAAGTCGGAATTCTGCATTCACTTTCAGGCACCATGGCGATTTCTGAAACATCGCTGAAAGACACGGCTTTAATGACTATCAATGAAATTAATGCCAATGGCGGGGTATTGGGTAAAAAATTAGAACCCGTGATTGTCGATCCTGCTTCGGATTGGCCACTGTTTGCAGAAAAAGCACGTCAGTTGATTACCCAAGATAAAGTGGCGGTTATTTTTGGTTGCTGGACATCTGTTTCGCGTAAATCTGTTCTACCTGTGGTCGAAGAACTGAATGGCTTGTTGTTCTATCCCGTGCAATATGAAGGCCAAGAGCAATCTAAAAACATCTTCTATACCGGTGCTGCACCCAACCAACAAGCGATTCCTGCGGTTGAGTATTTGATGGGTGATGAAGGTGGTAAAGCTGAGCGCTTTGTGTTGCTTGGTACGGATTACGTCTATCCACGGACCACCAATAAAATTCTTCGTGCCTTCTTGAAGTCTAAAGGCGTCGCCGATGCTGACATCATGGAAGAATATACGCCATTTGGTCATAGCAACTATCAAACCATTGTTTCCAATATCAAAAAATTCTCTGCTGGTAAAAAGACTGCGGTGATCTCAACCATCAATGGTGATTCTAACGTGCCGTTCTATCGTGAATTGGGCAACCAAGGCATTAAGGCCTCTGATATTCCAGTCATGGCCTTCTCGGTAGGTGAGGAAGAATTGCGTGGTATTGATACCAAACCCTTGGTCGGTCATTTAGCGTCATGGAACTATTTCATGTCGGTGAAGAATCCTAAAAACACCGAGTTTGTGAATAAATTCAAACAATATGCGGTTGAATATAAACTGCCAAATGCTGACAAAGTGGTGACCAATGATCCAATGGAAGCGACTTATGTGGGCATCAATATGTGGAAGCAAGCCGTTGAAAAAGCGGGCTCTACAGAAGTCGACAAAGTTCGTGATGCCATGGCAGGACAAACCTTTGCTGCACCATCGGGCTACACGCTCAAAATGGATGAAACCAATCACCACTTGCATAAACCAGTGATGATTGGGCAAATCCGTGGTGATGGCCAGTTTGATGTGGTCTACAAAACACCACAAACCATCAAGGCAGAGCCTTGGAGTCCATATATTCCTAAATAATTTTTCTTCAGCCTGTTGTTTCAGCAGCAGGCTTTTTCATTCTATTTTTTGTTTGATCAATTTAAACCACAAAATAAGGGGAGTTCTATGGCGAAACACTATGTTTTGGCACTGCTCTGCATCATGGCACAACTGATGTTTAATCCAGCATGGGCAGAGGCCACATCCACAGCAACCGTGACGTCTACAGCTTCTCAAGATGCCATTCAAACTTTCGTAAAAGCTGATTTTGCCACACGTCGTGCCATGCTCAATCAATGGCCTGCCAGTATTGAACAATTGGATCAATTGGTGGCGTATATCGATGAAAATGAGCTGTATACCGATAGTGCGGGCAATACCTATTTGCTGAAAAATGATGACAAATTATTCAGCTACCCTGCACAGCAAGCACTGGAGCAATGGCCTGCGGATTTATCCCAAGTGACTTTGGTCAATACGTTACGTAAGGCACTGAATTTTGGACAAGCAAAAGCCAAACTCAGCTCCAATGATGCATCACAGCGATTAGCCGCTGTCGATATCTTAGAAAATAATTTGGCTGAGTTGGATCTGGCCACCATCAAACAACTCTACCTGAATGAAAAAAATGATCAGGTCAAAGCACGGTTGGCACAACTTAAAGCGCGGTTGGATTTTAACAGTGCTGATGAGTTCACCAAGCTCGAAGCCGTAAAAGTATTGGCAGATTCAAATCGTCCTGATGAATTCGCGCTGATCACGCAGACTTTAGAGCAGCCACAAACTAATCCTGCATTGAAGGCAGCTCTGCTGGATGCACAAAATAAAATTAAAACCCGTTTGCAAATCAGTGAATGGTCGGGTCATGTATTTTCAGGTTTAAGTACGGCCAGCATTTTATTGCTTGCTGCACTCGGACTCGCAATCACTTATGGTCTGCTTGGCGTGATTAATATGGCGCATGGCGAGCTCATCATGATCGGTGCCTATACCACTTACGTGATCCAGAGCTTTTTTAAAACCCATTTTGCTGGAATGGTGGATTGGTATCTGGTGGCTGCGATTCCTGCAGCTTTTCTAGTGAGTGCCTTGATTGGGATGTTGATTGAGCGCACCGTCATTCGCCCGTTATACGGTCGACAATTGGAAACCTTACTCGCTACTTTTGGAGTGAGTCTGATTCTGATGCAATTGGTACGCATGGTCTTTGGTGCACAGAATGTCGAAGTCTCTAATGTGAGCTGGTTAAGTGGCGGGATTGCGGTTACGCCAAGCCTGATGCTGCCATATAACCGTATTGCCATTATTGCGTTTACCGTTGCTGTGTTATTGCTGTTGGTGTTCTTACTCAATAAAACCCGCTTTGGTTTATTTGTTCGCGCGGTCACGCAAAATCGTCAAATGGCACGCGCTGTTGGCATTCGATCTGCACGGATTGACATGATGGCTTTTGGCCTCGGTTCTGGCTTGGCAGGTTTAGCAGGTTGTGCCTTGGCACAAGTGGGTAATGTCGGGCCTGATCTCGGTCAGAATTACATTATTGATGCCTTCCTTGTCGTCGTCGTCGGTGGGGTCGGTCAAGTGTGGGGTGCCGTACTTGCAGCACTCGGACTGGGCATCAGTGGAACGGTGCTGGAAATTGGTTTAGGTGCGGTTTTAGCAAAAATTATTCTCTTGGTTCTTGTGATTTTGTTTATCCAAAAGCGTCCACAAGGTTTGTTTGCCATCAAAGGCCGTTTTGTGGAGTAAGCCAATGAAAATCACTTCTTTATTTGCCGACAAGCCCTATAGCGCGGTGGCGATTGCAGTTTGTTTCGGCGTGCTGTTGTTGTTGCCATGGCTACACCTGTTGTCTCCTGACTCTGCATTTTATCTGTCTGCTTATTGGATCACCTTGATTGGTAAGATCATGTGTTTGGCATTGGTGGCTCTTGCACTGGATCTGGTCTGGGGCTATGCCGGGATTCTAAGTTTGGGACATGGTTTGTATTTTGCTTTAGGTGGCTATGCCTTTGGCATGTACCTGATGCGTCAATCTGCAGGTGATGGTCTGCCTGATTTTATGCGCTTCCTCAGTTGGACTGAATTGCCGTGGTATTGGATCGGGACCGAGCATATTGCGTGGGCTTTAGCACTGGTGGTGCTAGTACCAGGTTTGATCGCGTTTATTTTTGGATTCTTTGCCTTTCGTTCCAAAATCAAAGGCGTGTATTTCTCCATTATTACCCAAGCCATGACCTTTGCCGCAGCGTTACTGTTCTTCCGCAATGAAACGGGCTTTGGGGGCAATAATGGTTTTACAGGTTTTAAGACTATTCTCGGTTTTGATATTACCTCAGCACCAATGCGTGCAACCTTATGCTTTGTCACTGCGTTGATGTTGATGTTGTGTTTCCTTGGTCTACGCCAGTTGATGAATCGTCCTTATGGAAGAGTATTGGGTGCGATTCGTGATAGTGAAAATCGCTTGCAATATCTCGGCTATCGCACGTTGTGGTACAAGCTATCCGCATGGGTATTGTCTGCGGTGATTGCAGGTATTGCAGGGGCGTTGTATGTGCCACAGGCAGGCATCATTAACCCAAGTGAAATGAATCCAGTCAATTCAATTGAAATGGCGGTGTGGGTGGCTGCGGGTGGACGTGGCACTTTGATTGGTCCGATTTTAGGGGCAGGTTTAATCAATGCAGTGAAAACTTATTTCACTGTGGCTGCACCAGAAGCTTGGTTGTTGATCTTGGGAGCACTCTTCATTGTGGTGACTTTATTCCTGCCGAAAGGTGTGATTGGCCTATTTGACCGTTTTAAAAAGGAGCGTGACTAAATGAGTGATGTATTAATTGACTCAGCTCAACATGGCGGTCAACTCGGTGAAGGGTATGGGCGTGCCAAACCACAAGGGGCTGATTTTAGTCATGGCATTGCCTTATATCTGGAAAAAGTCAGTGTTTGGTTTGACTCATTTCGGGCTTTGAATGACCTGTCGCTCTATATTGCCGAGGGTGAGTTACGCTGCATTATCGGGCCGAATGGCGCAGGAAAAACCACCTTGATGGACGTGATTACAGGTAAAACTCGCCCAACCACAGGTACGGCATTTTTTGGGCAAAACTATGATTTGGCCAAAATGAGTACTGAGCAAATTGCCGAAGCAGGTATTGGTCGCAAATTTCAAAAACCAACGGTATTTGAAAATTTTACTGTCATGGAAAATCTACTGTTAGCAGCACCACGAGATAAACGGGTGAAGAAAAGCTTCTTTTCTCGTTTAGACCCAGAAGCGCAATTGGCTTTGGATGAAAGTCTGGAACAGATTCGTTTAAAGGAGTTTGTACACAAGCCAGCGGGCTTACTGTCGCATGGGCAAAAGCAGTGGTTAGAAATCGGTATGTTGCTGATGCAACGACCGAAGTTGATTTTATTGGATGAGCCTGTTGCAGGCATGACTGATGCTGAAACCGAACGCACGGCTGAACTGTGTCTGGAGCTGAAAAAAAATCACACCCTTGTGGTGGTCGAACATGACATGAGTTTTATTGACACCATCAGTGAAAAAGTCACGGTATTGGCGCAAGGGGCGATTTTAGCAGAAGGCACATTGGCAGAGGTTCAGGCCAATGAAGATGTGATTGAAAAGTATTTAGGGCGTTAGGAGAGACACATGCTAGAAGTGAAACAAATTAATCAGTTCTATGGTGGCAGTCATATCCTGCGTGATGTGTCTTTTAATGCGCCTGTGGGTGAATGTAGTGTAGTGCTGGGGCGTAATGGCGTGGGCAAAACCACCTTGTTGAAATGTCTGATGGGGATTCTACCAATTAAGTCAGGGCAGATTCTGTTAGATGGCAAAGACATTGCCAAAATGTCCCCTGAGCAACGGGTGCGTGCGGGGTTGGCTTATGTGCCCCAAGGTCGCGATATCTTTTCGACTTTAACGGTAGAAGAAAATATTCTAATTGGCATGGCTAAATTTTCAGGTGCTAAGACGCGTAAGGTGCCAAGCCATTTATATGAAATTTTCCCTGTACTGGATGAAATGAAACATCGCCGTGGCGGAGATTTATCGGGTGGTCAGCAACAACAGCTTGCGATTGCCCGAGCGTTGGCTTCGGAGCCGAGTGTTTTGATTTTAGATGAACCGACCGAAGGGATTCAGCCTTCAATTATTAAAGATATTGGTCGGGTGATTCGTAAACTGGCTGATCAAGGTGAAATGGCGATTATTTTGGTCGAGCAGTTTTATGATTTTGCTGAAGAGTTGGCGGATGCGTATACCGTGATGGCGCGTGGACAGGTGATTGCACAGGGGCGGGGGGAGGATATGCCTGAGAAGGGGATTCGGGAGTTGGTGGCGATTTAAAACACTCGAAAGAGATTTTTCATCTACGGCCTGCTTAAATAGTGATCATCGTGGAATCTTATTGTTTTATATCTAATATTAGGATAAACCTGCGGTTCGCCCTACTTTGGTTTCGCCCTGAGAAGCGTTTGAAGCTTCGTAAGGGCAAAGGCATTTATCACTATACAAGCAATGATTAAAGCTGCTCAATCTTCATTGCAACTCTTCTTGCGCTTCGCTAAAGCTTTAGTCGCTTTAGCTTGCTCAGGTTGTAGATGACATTCCGAGTTTCATATTTGAGGCTGACTTTTAATGGTTTGTTAACCTTCAACCTTATAAAACGTTCCGCCTGCATAGACATTGTGTCCAAAGCCACATGAGGACTCACCATTGTTTTGTTCAACTTCAATTTTTTGTCCAAGATTTGCATCATTGGCAAATTGAAGTTTAATCAGACAGTCTTCATTGCGATAGTTAGCCTGTTTTGACGTGATTGGCATACTGGTTTCAAATTGCCCCATATTTGGACCATAGATCAGGCCACGTAGGCCAAAGTAATAGCCATCAAATGCAATCGCATATTTATTCTGTTTTTTACTGACCTTGATGTAATCCCATTGTCCAAAACCATTGGCGCGGACATAAGTCCCTTGTAGATCAGAAGATAGTTTTGGCTTGGGCAATTGTTTTAAGTTGTATTGACTGGTTTTAGCGTCTTTATCTCTGAGAAACCAAACTCTGGCCCATTGCGGTTTTCCCAGTTTTGCATAGCTTAACCCAACATTATTATTGGCGATTTCGATGTCTCGGTCACTGACCTTAATGCCACTTTCATCGGCATTAAGCTGACAGAAATGTGCCCATGCGGCTTGATCTTCAAATTGTTTGGCGGCTTTGAGATATTGCTTTTGATCGTAAAACTTTTTACCTGCTTGTGCATATTGTTTTACTTTGGCGCAGCCTTGTTGCAACTCTTGTTCAAAAGAAACTTCGGCAAAGCTGGCACTTGAAGCGATTGCGATGGAAAGGCATAGGCCGAGTTGAGATGTTTTAATCATTTTGGCTATTTTTGAAATAAAGTATATCTTTCATTTTAAATCAAAAATTGCCGTTAGAAACGTATTACAAAAGTGATATTTTATTAGGCTTCTGTGAGTTGCAGTTGCATCCACACAAGATCACGCCATGCACCAAACTTTTGACCCACTTGTGGCATATACCCTGTTTGAAGGAAACCTAGTTGCTCATGCAACACAATTGAGCCTTTGTTTTCACTATCAATTGCAGCGACCATAATATGCATGTTTTGTTGTTTGGCTAAATGAATGAGCTGTTGCATCAAGGCTTTGCCCAGACCTTGGCGAGCATAGCTTGGATCAATAAAAACTGAATGCTCAATACTTTGGCGATAGCCACTGATGGTCCGAAAATCAGTGTAATACGCATAGCCTGCGATTTGATGGGTATTCAGGTCTTCAACCACGATCATTGGGAATTGTTGCTGTTGCATGCTTAGAAAACGTTGCTGATAATCCGTCAGGGAAACGGCTTGATCATTCCAATTTGCGGTTCCATTTAAAATTTCAGCATTATAAATAACAAGAATCTCATCAAGATCATTCACCGTCGCAAAACGAATTTTGAAATGGGTTGCTAAGGCATAAGGTGCAAGCGGAATATTCACAGACATGGGCAAAGGTCATCAAATCAGACAAAAATAAAAGATGAATCTTCAATACGGCGATCGTTCATCTCAAATTTATATTCAGCGATACAAACAAAAACAGCAAGGAATTCCTTGCTGTTTTTTAACACTCTAAATGATTTAGAAGTGGTATTTGATTAACGCGCTGACGTTGTTTTCGTCACGGTTTTTCAGACCAAATTTGTTATTCCAAATCGAATGTTCGACACCTAAATAAAGGCGAGTGTCTGGTGAAATGTGTTTACCTACATTCCATTTGTATTGTGTGGTCCAGTTGAGTTCACTGGCGTGATCTTTTTCACCTGTCGACCAGTCAAGGAAACCATCAACTAAGAAATCTTCGTTTGATACTTTAAATGGCAAGGCATACGCGATAGTCATTTGGTAGTCATCAGCAGTGTTTTCGTTGTTGGCACGGTAGAAATTCACATTCGCATATTGGAAATATGGAATTGCGAGATCAAAACCTACACCATATAAGAAGTTGTCAAAATTATTACCATCAGCACTGTTGCTTTCCCATGTTGTTGAGATCAGCACATCTTTAATTGGACCAAATGCAAGTTTTTGTCCTGAGATCTCACCCAAGCTTAAACGTGGAGAGAGTTCGAAATATGTGCTTTTATGATCATCGCTGCCACGCATACGATCCATAAAGAAAAACACATCGGCATATTTGACTTTTGCCGCATATTCAAGTGTTACCGTTGTTTGTTTTTCATCAACAACTTCATAGTTCTCACCGTACAAACCCGTCACGCTGAAATCTTGCCAAATTGGCTTCGCCTGAGCGAAAGCTGCTGTAGATACCAATAAACATGTTGCTGCAAGTTGCTTCAATTGCATTTAAAAAATCTCCCCCCAAAAGGCGTGTAAAGGATACAAGGTATTAAGCAAAAATAAAGCCAAATTTGACCAAATGAACAAAAGAATTGTATATAGCGAGCTAAAGTAAAATGGCCTATAAAGTTAAAAATATTTTTGTTTTAAGTTTTAATAAAAATGTCAAAAATCAGCTTGCATATTTTGGAGGAAAGACAGATATTGGAATTATAGAAGATCTTCTTACATACTGAAAAGCAACAGATGCAAAGCGAGGAGACAACAAGCATTTACATAATCAAAATATACAACTGCACTGAATGACTGCATGCTCAAAGCGTGCAAAGAAGAAAGTTTTGTAGCACCGTCTCACAGAAAAGAGAGGAAGATATTTATGAATATTGAAATCCGTACAGATAAAAACATTCAAGGTAGTGAACGCTTAAACAGTTATGTTCGTGCAGAACTTACACAAGAATTCCAACGTTATAGCGAGCGTATTACACATTTTTCGGTTCATATTAGTGATGAGAACGGGGATAAAACGGGCGATCATGACAAACGATGTATGATTGAAGCTCGCCCAGCAGGAATGAAACCTGTCGCAGTGACACATAAAGCAGCAAATATTGATAATTCGATTCATGGTGCAATTGATAAATTGAAACGTAGTCTGGAGCATCTTTATGAGAAAAAAGAGCACCATCGTGGTGGTTTACCCGAATACGTTGATGTCGATGATGACGTAAAAGTGGATGATGAAGCATAGCCACAAATGCAAAGAAAAAGCCCAGTTCTTGGGCTTTTTTTACGTGTGTATCAAATTTATACATGATTTTTTAGATGGTTTTATAAAATCCTGTCAGGATATTCGGCATAATAGAGCCATTAAAAAATATTGTGAGAACTGGTCATGTTAAATAAGCAACAGCAGGCCTTGGTGCAAGCCATACAACAACTCGATTTGGACCAAGTGCAATCTTTACTTGCTGAAGGACTCGACCCGAATTTTATTGACCCTGAACAAGGGCCACCTGTATCTATGATTTGCGATGGTTTATTCACATGGTGGGAAGCAATTTGTGAAGCGTACGAAGCAGGCCAGCCATTAAGCCAAGAAGAAAAGCAACAATCGCTTCAAGTTTATCTAGATATTTTAGATGCTCTGATTCAGGCCAAAGCAAATTTACATTTATGGGATTCAGAAGAGTTTTATGGTCCGCTTTGGGATGCGGCGAGTTCTGCTTGCGTGCCTGTAGTGCAGCGCTTACTTGATGAAAAAGTAGATCCAAATACTCGTGATGAAGAAGGTTTAACCGTTTTATCATCTATTAGCCAGCTTTTCTTTGACTGTGAATTTGATGAAATTGACTGGTCAGAATCGTTGCCAGAAGAACGTACAACACTGGAATTGTTACGTCAGCATGGTGCAAAAATGTCAAAAGAGCTAGGCGCATAAGCCAAGCCATTAGAAATAGAACGAGGAATAGAATGAAAACATTGCAAACATTGAGCTTAGTTGCTGCATCAATGATAACCACAAGTACTTTCGCGGCCGATTTTTCCTTTGACCGCCCAGGTGCGGGTATTGGCACAGGTATTACCCCTGTTGGACAGTTGGCATGGGAGCAAAGTTTACCGAGTGTGCACTATCAAGAAGGTAAAGTAGATGGAGTCAAAGACAAGACCTTGACCCTGAATGGTGACATGTTGTTACGTACTGGTTTGGCTGATGGTCTGGAATTGCAATTGGGTTGGCAGGGACCTGTTTGGCAGCAGTACAAGCGTGCAGGCACTAAAAAAGAAAGCAATGGTCTAGGCGATGTGAGCATTGGTTTGAAGAAAGCGATTGATCTAAAAGATGATCGTTTATCGATGGCATTATTGGCTGAAGCCATTATTGCAACGGGTAATGATGAATTTACCAACCATGATGATATTTATAGTTTAACTTCTGCAGTTGCTTATGAATTTAGCGATTTGATCGGTACTTCTATTACCATGCGTTATGAGGCGCAAAACAGTAATTGGGCCGTGACTGCCATTCCAAAGATTGATTATAAAATTGCAGGTAAATTATCAGGTTATTCAGAATTCGTTTATCGTAAAGCAGAGAGCCAAGACTACGAATATGGTCTCGGTACAGGTCTGATTTATGCCTTGAATAATCGCACGCAATTGGATGCAAGCATTGGCGTAGATCTTAATGGCGATCAAAAAAGTTATAACGGTGGCTTCGGCGTATCGGTTTTATTCTAACAATAATGAATGCTCCTGAATTCTCTTAAATTTACTTCTGCATTAGTGGGAGGGAGGTTCAGGAGAGGGATAGCGAGATAATCATGAAAATGTCTGTTCAGGCTGGGAAATTTTTCCCGCTGATGAGTTACTTTCTCGGGACTTTATTGTTGTTATGTGGGTCTTTGACTTACGCCCAAGAGAATTCATCCGCACCATTGCTTAGCCCCGAACAGGCTTTTGCATTTACGGTTGAATCGACTGCACAGAATCAGGCACGTTTGCATTGGTCGATCCAGCCAAATTATTATCTCTATCAGCATAAGTTTGAAGTGCAGCAGGGCAATCAGCCCGTTGCACTGACTTTACCGAAAGCGGTAGAGCAGTACGATGAGAACTACGGTCACAGCCAAGTTTATTATCAACAAGTTGAATTTAGCATTCCCACTCAAGCTTCGCAGCATTATCGTGTCACTTGGCAGGGCTGCGCCAAAGACCGAATTTGTTATCCTCCACAAAATATTGAATTTCAGACCGATGCTGATGGTCTGGTCAGTGCTCAGAATGTCAGTGCAAACTCGCAAAAAAGCTTTTTAGATGCTGCGCGTTCATCCAACACTTTAAATGCTCAAATGGCAGCAAATGAAGAGGTTCAAGCGGAGCCAATTACAAAAACGACAAATTCAAATCATGCAGGTGTGATGGCACAAGACCAAAAATGGTCGAGCGCACTCGAACAGCATTCGCTGGCCTATAGCATTTTATTATTTTTAGGCTTAGGGATATTACTGGCATTTACGCCATGTTCCTTACCAATGTTACCGATTTTGACCTCATTGATTGTGCGTGATAATAAAGGGGTTAAAGCTTGGTCGATTGCACTCACGTTTGTGGTCAGTATGGCTTTGGTCTATGCCGTATTAGGTCTGATTGCTTCAGCGGCAGGATTGAATTTCCAGCGTTGGTTACAACAGCCCGCGACACTGATTGCATTTAGCTTATTGTTCGTGGTGTTTGCCCTCAATTTATTTGGTCTATTTGAGTTGAAATTGCCACAGAACTGGGTCAATCGACTGGATCAAATGCAGTCCAATCAAAAAGGCGGCACACTGGTGGGTGCAAGTGTCATGGGGATGATCTCTGCACTGTTGGTTGGGCCATGTATGACCGCACCTTTAGCAGGCGTATTACTTTTTATTTCACAAACACAGAGTCAATGGCAAGGCGGATTGTTGCTGTTTACACTTGGTTTTGGGATGGGCATACCATTGCTGTTGGCCAGTGTTTTGGGAGCAAAAGCCTTACCTAAAGCTGGCGAGTGGATGAATCAAATCAAGATCATTTTTGCCTTTTTAATGCTGGCTTTAAGCCTCTATTTTATTCGTCCATTATTGCCTGAATTAGCCCTACAAATTCTCAGCCTGATTTTAGGTTTAGCTTTCATTATTTATGCCGTGTATCGCTTGTTTGGACAAAAATCCAAACTACAATGGCTCTATGCAATATTGCTGATTTTAGCGATCCCAGCACTGGCCTTTAATCAATATCAGCATATTCAAAGTCTCAGTTCAATTCAGGCAGATAAGCTGGCCGAATGGCATGTGGCAAAAACAGCAGATGAATTTCAGCAGATTCTAGCCAATGCGCCCAAAGACCGTGGCATTGTGATTGATGTCTATGCGGATTGGTGTGTGGCTTGTCAGCCGATTGAGCATCGCATTCTAAAAGATGCAGAGGTACAACAGGCTTTATCGGGCTATTATTTAATCAAAATGGATTTAAGCCATTATGATGCGTCACACCAAGCATTGTTAGCACAGTGGGATATTTTAGGACCACCGACGTATTTGTTCTTAGACCAGCAACAACAAGAAATTCGCTCATTGCGTTTAACTGGCGCATTCCAAAAAGCTGAGCTATTACAACAACTCGCCTTATTTAAAGGAAAATAATAAATATGTATCAACTTTTTATTGGCAATAAAAATTATTCGACTTGGTCAATGCGGCCGTGGATCTTATTGAAACAAGCAGGTATTCCATTTCAGGAGCAGCTGATTCAGTTCGATAGCTTTGATGCAGATAGTCAATTCAAAACAGAAATTCTGAAACTGAATCCAACAGGGAAAGTACCTGCATTGGCTGATGGCGATCTGATTGTTTGGGACAGTCTGGCGATTGGTGAATATGTGGCAGAGCAGTATCCTGAAAAATTATTACTGCCTCAAGATCAAAAGTTACGGGCCAGAGCACGTTGTATCAGTGCGGAAATGCACAGTAGCTTTCAAAGCTTACGCAATCTATGCCCCATGAATGTTGAAGCTGATCTGACACATGTCGGTAAACAGCTTTGGGCAGAGCATGCGCAATTGCGTGCTGATGTTGCTCGAATTGATCAGATTTGGTCAGAACGTCCGAGTGAAGACAGTTTTTTATGTGGTGAATCTAGTATTGCGGATGCGTTCTATGCACCCGTGGTGATGCGTTTTGAATGCTATCAACTTCCACTTTCTGATTCCAGTCAGGCCTATATGCAGAACATCTTGGCTTTGCCTTCAGTACAGCAATGGATTGCCGAGGCTAAACAGGAACAAATGTTTGTAGATTTTGATGAGCCTTATCGCCAGCATCGTGAAGAGTTTTTGAAAGGCTAATCAAGGTTACAATGAAGGCAGATTGTGCCTTCATTGTTTTAACTCGCGGTAAGCTCAGTAAAAATTTTAACCTGATTACGTCCAGCAGCTTTGACCGCATACAGTGCCTGATCTGCTTGGCTAATGATGAGATGCGGTTCATCGGCACTGAGTGAGCTACTGATCCCAAAACTGGCACTCACTACAAACTCTTGCTTATCTTCGCTAATAAACTGTAGTTGTGATACCGCAAGGCGGCAGCGTTCAGCGACATTCCTTGCTTGTACTGTGGTGGTGTTGGGAAGTAATAAAATAAATTCTTCACCGCCAAAACGACCAATAACATCTTGATCACGTAAATTTTTTGCCAAGCATTTAGCCACAGTAACCAACACCTGATCGCCCATGCTATGCCCAAAATGATCATTAATACTTTTAAAATGATCGAGATCAAGCAAAACAATCGAATAGAGCGGATCTGGTTGTTGATGTAACTTTTCTAAGTAACTGCCAATACTGCGTCGATTCAGTACATTGGTCAGTGGGTCCAGTCGACTCAGGATTTGAATGGTCATCTCCCGAGTCCGCCATTGGGTCAGCAGAATTTCAAACAGAAATAAACAGGCCAACATGATCGGCAATAAGAAAAACATCATACTGCCAACCCAAAATGGGTGCATCGACACTTGATTTAGTCGCTGCATATTAAACAATGGTGCATAACTCAGTACTCCAACCATACTGAGGTAGTTGCATAGCAATAAGGCAAGTGTTGCAGGAATGAGTGCGCAGTACACCATCCTACGGTCAAACAGCACCAAACCTACACCGACTACACTGACGTAGCCCACCATAGTGGCAGGACTGAAACTTCCAACCAAATAGCTGTTATGACACAGCATTGCAGTAAAAACCTGGACGCTCAGAATAGGCAAAATACTTTGTGCCCAAAGCTGTTCTCTAAATAGGTGACAAGGGATAATCAGCAATGATAAAACGACCAGCATAATCAGACTGGTCCATAATTGTGAACGTACCAGATTCAAATGTACCCACTCATTGTACTGTGGGTTGATTAAGACAAAAATATCCCAGCTGATCCAAAACAGATTCATAAATGCTGCAAGTATCAGCAATAAAATACTTTTTTTGAGTATGGTCCAATTGACGACAATGTGATGTTCCCAAGAAAGCCTAAAGCCCCATCTTGTTGTGTCAGTTGACCTATTAAAACGAATCTTCACCATTGGCATGCATCCTTTTATGCAATGAGATTCCTAGGAACTGTATATCTGTCGTCAAAATATTGAAGAACGACAATTAAAATAACAATAGCATCTTTAGAATGAGAAAAAAGTCTAGCTCTGGGCTTTTTAGTGCAAAACAGGACGGGAAAAATTCTTTGAAAAATCAGCTCTTATCTGAATATCCAATCAGTTTTATTTTATGATGACAAAAGTGAATTAACAATGACAATGGTCAGACATAGCTGACCATTTTTTACACGATTGTAAAGAGGTTAGTCGCGATCGAGCGCATGCGCAAATTCAGCAATATCTGCCAAGGCTTGTTTGGCTTCAGGGAACCACGCATTAAACATTTGGAAGTTATGCCACATGCCGGTATACAGTTTGAACTGAACTTTGACATCAGCCTGTTCTGCTTTTTCTCTAAAGCGCTTAGAGTCATCGAGTAAAATTTCTTTCGAACCGACTTGCACCAAAGTTGGTGGTAATCCTTTTAAATCATCAAATAGCGGTGACACACGCGGATCATCGGCTTGAATATTCTCGGTAAGATAATGATTGATACCTGCCTGTAAGGCTTCAATAGATAATAACGCATCATGTTTTTGGTTAAAGCGTAGCGATTCACTGGTCAAGGTGAGGTCGAGATAAGGCGACATCAATATCAAGCCACTTGGCATAAACTCTGGCTGCTGTTTGAGACGTAAACACAAGGCCAAAGCAAGGTTTGCACCACAGGAGTCTCCAGAAATAATAATATCTTTGGGTTTAATGCCTTGAACCAATAAGGCTTGATAGACATCGAAAATCGCATCGAGTGCTTCAGGGAAAGGGTGTTCTGGGGCAAGTGGATAATCGACATGAATGACTTGCATTTGAGTGCGTGCTGCAATATCAGTCATCAAGGCACGATGGGTATTTAAACTCCCCAAGAAAAAAGCACCACCGTGAATGTGGAAAATCAACTGCGTGGCAGCAGCTTGAGCTTTGATTTCTTCACCGCGCACACCTGCTAGACGTATTGGGCGAACTTGTACTGTTGAATCTTGAGGAAAGAGACGACACAGTTGATCGAGCAAGGGGCGTAATGCATTGGGAGCCAAATTGAACTGACTGGGTGTTCGAATCGTCGCTTTAAGTAAGGATTCAGTAAAATAATATTTCCAAACAGTAGCAAATTTCATAATTTTTCCATATTGTTAGATCAGTATAGCAATAAGAAAGTTCTTGAAAATAAGCTATGTCGAAGCACGACGATAAAATCTGAAAAAATGTGCACTACGACACTCTTACTCAGGTTATACCAAATAGTCATAATCAAGAATTGCAATATTGATTGAAGTTCTCAATACTTTCAGTTTGAAAGACCCCTTAAGGATATTACAAAAATGAAGAAAATTGCTTTAGCATTTGGATTGCTCGGTTTGACAACTTTTGCCAATGCAGCGGATGCGCTGAATGGCAGTGTTTGGCAGACGATTGATGATGAAACAAAACAGCCAAAGGCGATCGTGAAATTCACGGAGCAAAAGGATGGAACGCTAACGGCGTCAATTCAAAAATATTTAGTGGCAGGTCAGGAAAATGCTTGCTCTAAATGTGAAGGAACTTATCATAACAAACCACTTAAAGGCGTGACCATTGTGAATGGCCTGAAAAATGTCGGTGGTGTGAATTACGATGGTGGTTCAATTATCGATCCTAAAAATGGTAAAACCTATAAATTGAAAGCTGAAATTATCGAAGGTGGTAAAAAGCTGAAATTACGTGGCTATATCGGTGTAGCTGCTTTAGGTCGTAATCAAACTTGGATTCGTACCAACTAAGCCAGATTTAAAAAACAAAAACCGAGTCTCACGACTCGGTTTTTTTGTAACTACCTACTCATCTAGAGCATTTAAGCCGATAAAGCATGATAGGTGGCCTCATCAAAGCCAATCACAAAACCTTGTGGGGTTTGCAGCACAGGACGCTTAATCAGGCTTGGCTGCGCGATCAGGGCTTCAATCAGGTTCTGTTCATTGCTGGTCGCGTGTGTTTGCTCATCCTCGCTTAATTTGCGCCATGTGGTGCCTTTTTTATTCAATACTTTGTCTGCACCAATCTCTTTTAACCAGATTGCTAAAGTATCTGCATCAATGCCTTGTTTTTTATAATCATGAAATTCGTAATTGATACCTTTGGCTTGTAATGCATCAAAGGCTTTTTTCATCGAATTACAATTTTTAATGCCGTAAATTTTAAACATACCGAAACCCATAAAAAGAATAAAAGATATGGGCCAAAGCCTAACGCAAAAGAAGGGCACTGTACCAGTTGAAATTTTTTATAAAGTTGATCGCTAGAATATGTGAAGCAGAAATTAAATGGTGAAAATGATCATGCGATTCGAGCAAAAGACAAAGCTAAGAAAGAAAATCTAAGATCTAGAAAAGAGAAAACCCGCATATAATCTTCCTGATTATGCGGGTCTCATTTCAACGTCCAATGTCTCATCCTTGCAAATAAACTTAATCTAAGTTTATTTTATCTTCCTACGGCGTCCTATCCCTTTTTGGTCATCCTGACCGCTTCCCTGTGCCGTGAAGCTATAATGCCGTTCTAGAAGTGAAATAAAAATATACAAAAGCGACAAGTTATGTAAGCTAAAGAAGCGGGCAAAGTGAACAAGTGTTCACTTATTCGTGTATTTTATAGTCGATAATGACCGGCGCATGGTCACTAAACCATTGTTCTTTATAGACCCATGCATTTGTTGTACGTGCTTTCCAGTCTGGAGAGCAAGCGTGGTAGTCAATACGCCACCCAACATTTTTTGCACGCGCTTGACCGCGATTTGACCACCATGAATACAATTCTGCTTCAGGGCGAACTTCGCGGAATGTATCCACATAACCTAACTCATCATACATATGATCGAGCCAAGCACGTTCATGTGGCAATACCCCAGAAGATTTCTGGTTACCGGACCAGTTTTTAATATCGATGCGTTTATGCACGATATTGTAATCCCCACAGACAATGATTGATTTATTTTCATCTCGCCACTGTTTTAGTATTTTGGCGTATTCTTGTAAAAACACGTCTTTGCGTGCTTGCGCTTCGTCACCGCTAGATCCTGATGGCAAGTATAACGAGGCAATATGAACAGTTTGTGACAGTCCTAAATCAAATTCAGCGGTGATAAAACGGCCCTGAGAATCAGCTAATTCAAAGCCTAAACCATCTTTAACTGAAACGAATGGCAGACGGCTATAGATCGCCGTACCTGCATAACCTGCGCGTTCAGCAGGGAATAGGTGGGTATACCAGCCTTCGGGCTTAAATTTATCGGTCCATTGTTCATGCGTGATGCGACTTTCTTGCATACAAACCACATCAGCACCCGACTGTTCTAGCCATTCGAGTAGACCTTTGGTGACTGATGAACGCAAGCCATTTACGTTGATTGAAACGACTCGAAGAATTTTTACATCACTTGGATAGCTATCCTTTGGTATCATACGTCTGTTTAACCTCAATTGAAGAATTTGGAGCACTTTATATGACAACGCCTGTGTCATTTCATCCGCAAGCTTTTATCGAACTCGCATTATCACGTGGAGTGCTTAAATTTGGTGAGTTTACCTTAAAATCAGGCCGTGTCAGTCCTTATTTCTTTAACGCGGGTTTGTTAAACGATGGTGAAGCACTGTCTTTGTTAGCGCAAGGCTATGCCGATAAACTGGTACAGTGTGACAATGTCGGTGTGATTTTTGGCCCAGCTTACAAAGGAATTCCTTTTGTAGCAGCAACAGCAGTGGCGTTGTCTCAAGTTCATGGCAAAAGCGTACCTTGGGGCTTTAACCGTAAAGAAGCCAAAGATCATGGTGAAGGCGGTGTTTTGGTGGGTGCATCGGTTACAGGTCAAAAAGTCTGGATCATTGATGATGTGATCACTGCGGGGACTGCGATTCGTGAAGTTGTGACTATCTTAAAAAATGCAGGTGCTGAAATTGCAGGTGTGTTGGTTGCATTAGACCGTCAAGAACGTGGTCAAGGAGAGCTTTCTGCGATTCAGGAAGTGCAAAAAGAATTAGAAATTCCTGTGCATGCATTGATTACCATGAAAGATTTGATGGATTATCTGGATGCAAAAGGTGAAAAAGATGCTTTAGCCAATATGCAGGCATATCGTGAAAAATATGGCATCTAAGTTTTAGATGTAAAAGAAAAGGAAGCGAAGGCTTCCTTTTTTATTCCTTGGTTTTGAGCGGGAAAATACGATTCCTCTTTCTTGTTTAAAGAAACTGTATTTTGTAGTTGAGCACTATTTTCATGATAAACGGGTAATGAGATTAGAATAAGTTAGCTCACTCGCTTCCCAAAACTTCATAAGCTTTAATCGATATCTTTCTAATTTCTTGATGATTGGAGGGAAACTTCATGCTCAGTAGATTTTCCTCCAAAGATAATGCCAATATTTTTCTTCTGCATATCTATATTTTATTGGGTATTTGCATAATTTTCGGCCTAAAAACGAAACCTTAATTTACCTCTTAACTATTTAATATCATTATTAATATTTGTGTCGCTTGCCTAAACTCATTTCTATGTGAACGAAAGAAAGAAGCCACCATAACCCTATTTAGATTTGTCTCTAGGTTATTTCTCAAAAATATTTTGATAAAGAATGATATACGCTGAATTATCAGGAGACTTTCCCTTGGGAGATTCTAGGCAGCCAACTTATAAAAGTCTTCGGCCATTTGATTTGGTGTCTTAAAACCCAAACCCTTTTGAATTCTTCGATGATTATAAAATAACTCAATGTATTTTATAATATCTGCTTTGGCTTCTTCTCTAGTTTGATAGTTGTAATGATGAACTAACTCATTTTTCAATATTCCCCAAAAGCTTTCAATCGGTGCATTATCGTAACAGTCTCCGCGCTTGCTCATTGAACCTTGAAAACCATATTGCTCAAGTATATTTCGATATTCATGGCTGCAATATTGACTTCCTCTGTCTGAATGCACAATCAGTTCTTTGGTTGGTTTTTGATTGTGAATAGCCATATTTAGCGCATTACAAACAAGCTGTGTTGTCATGCGCTCATTTAAGCTATAGCCAACCACTTGCTTCGTGTAAAGGTCTTTTACCGCTGCTAAATACAGCCATCCTTCAACAGTCCATATGTACGTAATATCACTTGACCATGCTTGATTTGGTCTAGTCATTGAGAATTGTTGCTCCAGCAGGTTTTCATAGATCGCTCGATTATGGTCACTATTCGTAGTCCTTTTAAAACGCTTGTGTCGCTTACAATACAGGTGGTTCAGCGCTTTTATCTGACGTACAGCGTACATACTCATTTTTATACCCTGAGCTTGTAAGTATTTGGTTAATCGAATATAACCATAGCTCTGCCTTGTCTCCTCATGGGCTATTTTCACCAATATCGTCTGTTGATTTCGTTGAATCGTTCTTTTGCTCACGCCTCTCTTGAGCCAATCATAAAAACATGAAACTGAAACATGAAGTAATCGAGCCATTAAGGTAATTGGAAAAGAATATCTTTTTTGTTTCATATAGGCGTACCTTACTGACTTTCTTTGGCAAAGTACGCTGCTGCCTTTTTTAAAAATTCACGTTCCATTTCAGCTATTTTGAGCTGTTGTTTGAGTTTTTTATTTTCTTCGAGTAGAGCGTTTAGATCAGGTGAATACTGTTTTGTACCTGCTAAAGTTCCAGCCTTTGCTTTGGTATTCCAATTTGAAAGAGTTTGCATTGAAATGCTAAGTTGTCTAGCTGTTTCCGAGACATTGCCTTGATTGGCTTCAATTAATTTGATGGCTTCAGCTTTAAATTCTGTGGTGTAAGTCTTGTGTTTCTTGCTCATGGTAAACTCCTGATGAGTGTGTTTAGTTTACCAAGTTAAAACCTCCTGTTTTTTCAGCACACATCAGAATTAGAAATATTGAGATTATTCTAAAGACTCAAATTAGCTTGGACCCAAAGGTATTTTTTATTTTGTTTTCAGATTGATCCTAATTACAGTTAGAGAAAAGAGGTATGAAGAACAAGATGGAATCAGAGAGTTCGATTCTGAAAATTATAAGAGGGTCTTTAACATCTCTGAGAGAGTATCAGCTTATCTCTGAATGGCTTGATTCACGATTTCATCACTCTCTAGGTATCACTGCCTTTTTGGATCAGACACGAACTATTGATACACAATGGCAATTGTTGCGGTTATATGATTCAAATGAGGCAAATGCTCTGTTGGGTGTTGCTGTAGTCTTGGCTGGCGGCGCTTGCTTTTGGTTACCCGAGCAGAATTACTCCGCTGGATTACTCTGTGCAGAGATTTTAAAACTTCAGCCTCGTCGAATTGTTACGACCTCTTTTGGCCGTGATGTGTTGCGTTCTTCTATCGGACATCAAGTGTGCATAGTGCGCGAGTACGATCAATCGATTATGGTCTGTACGCGTCATTTCCCAAAAGCAAACGGACGTCTAGCAATTGCATCAGATATTCCTCGCCTTATTGAATATCAGCGTTTATACAATCAAGAACGTTCAGTTGATGAAGTATCTGATTGGGATGTACTTATTCAGCAAGCTAAGGTTGTTGTGCTTGAAGTTGATGGACAAATTGTTTCTGTTGTTCGATTCGGGATTGAAACTCATCGTTTAGTCAGTATAGGTGGAACTTACACCTTTCCTGCATACCGTCGGCAGGGCTATGCTGAGCAAGTACTGGCATTTGCCGTCAATCAAATCGTTGAGAGTAGGAGTATCGCACATTTGATTGTTGATATGGATAATGACCCTGCAATAGAACTCTACCGCCAAATGGGCTTTGAATGTGTTGGCTCCTCTTATGTTGGTTATTTGGAGTATTCATAAAGAGCTAAACATTCTGATCCAACATCGCAGGCATCAAGATTTCTTTGACGCAACTTGCCTTACTGGTTGAAATAATAAAATGAATTGCTTGAATCACATCGGTCAAGGGAATGAGCGAATATTTAGTTTGTTCTAAAATGTCTTGAACAGGTTTGTTAATCTCATATTCACTGGCAAGGTAGCCTAAGTTCAATACACTCACACCAATCAAGTGTTCTCGTAAAATCTCTCGTAGTGATTGCGCTATGCCTCTTAGGGCAAATTTGGTTGTGGAGAACACAAGTTCTTTACCGTTATGGTTATCAACACCCCAAGTCGAACCGATCAGAATAATTTTGGCGTTGTTGGAGAGTTTGAGATTTTCAATGAGAGATTGAATCGACAGGATACAGGTGCTGATATTGGTATGAATGATTTGGTTGATTTCAGCAGCAGAAATATTTTCAAAATTATAGTTGTCGCTAAATGCCTGTTGTTCCCAGATGCCCACGTTGTAAATCAGTACATCAATTTGTTGCTGTCCAATTGCTGTTTTTACATCGCTTACAGCCGACTCTGGCTTAGATAGATCGGTACAAATCCAGTTTAAATTCAGAATTTCTTGTGGTTGGGTGCGAGATACGCCATAGATCGTATTTGTTGGCTTTGCTACAGCTTGAACAATTGCTTTCCCGAGTCCTTTACTGACGCCGTATATGAGAAATGTTTTATTCAAGTTATCCATCAAT
The DNA here is from genome assembly GCF_000369405.1 of Acinetobacter sp. ANC 3929. GTDB lineage: Bacteria > Pseudomonadota > Gammaproteobacteria > Pseudomonadales > Moraxellaceae > Acinetobacter. The sequence continues at coordinate 656,432 of NZ_KB849998.1, read as the reverse complement.
CTCTCCGTATTTTTAGATTAAGGGACAACTATAAAAGCTTAAGTTGGCTTGAGGTCAAGAGCTAAGTTTGGGATATAAGAAAAATATCTGAAGATTGCTTGTTTAATTTATTTGATTGCTTCTGGTAGAAAATGGGTTATAAAATAAAAATTACTAGCAAGCCGTTCTAGTGCAATGAACTCCAGAACGGCTTGCTGTTAGGCTTAAGTATTTAATGTTATTTCAGTTTAAGTGCTTCCAAGGAAATTTCTGCTGGTAAGTTTCCTTTACTCTTTAACTCAGTTAATATTTTTAAAGCTTCTTTTTTATTTTTAACAAATCCATTTTCACCATGTAAATAATTAATAGCTAACATGAATTTAGCTAAGTCATTTCCATGTGAAGAGGCCTGCGCTAATAAATTATTCGCTTTTTTAATGTTTTTTTCGACACAAATTCCATTTCTATATAAAGTAGATAGGTTGTATAAGGCATGCTTATTTTGATCTTGGGCAGCCATTTTAAACATTGCTAAAGCTGAGCAATAGTTTATAGATGTATGTATTCCATAAAAATAGAAAAAACCGAGAGTGTTCTGGGCATCACTATTTCCTTCATTTGAAGCTTTGACATAGTAATTAATAACAGCTTTGTTTATCTTCTCTTGTTTAATTTTTTCTTGGTTTAAAAAGTAAAGTTGTGTAATTGAGTTAACATCATCAATACTCAATCTAATATTAGATAAGGGGATTGGATCATTTAATTTAACAAGTAAGTCTTGGTCCCATTGCTCTCTTTTTTCCCAAGGGAAATTTATTTCATAGAAGTTGATAAAGATATTGCCTATACCTAAAGGGCCAAGTAATAAGCAAACAAGAGCATAAGAGTATATGAGTTTTTTTAGACTCATGAAGTTTGATGCAATTAAATTTCTGTCAATATTATTCATTATTGCTAATGACATAAATATTATAGATAAGTTGAATAGGAATAGTGCAATCCATCTAATATAGTCAAATGCTATTAGTGTTAGAGCTAATGGAGATGCTGAAAAAAATAATATGAGAATGAACGTTTTTTTGTCTGTACATTTTTTAATAAATAAAAGAATAGGAGAGCAAAATAGGAATGTAAAAAATATTTTTAAATATGCTTTAGTTTCAAAGAAAGTTTGATAGTTTGTTACGAAATTTTCTTTCAAAGTCAGTAACGATGTACTGACAGCATAAGATTGAAAGTGGTCGTAATACATAAAAGTTTTAATGATAGAGTTAACTTGAAATGGAGACATCTTTCCATAGATCACTACTGCTATCAATAGTATAATAGACTCTATTCCAATTAGGACGATGTGGCTTATTTTTCTATATTTCTGATAATATATAAATGCCAAAGTTGGAACAAAAAATATTAGCATCGCTTCATGCGTCAATGCCATTATTGGCAATGATAATAATATAAAAGCTAGAACAATAGAGCTTTTTGTATTTTTTAATATGAGTAAAATAGATGTGAGTAGAATAATTTGACCGACATGATCAAAACGAGATAACTCTCTTACCCACTGGGGGGTTAGGAAGGATAAACTAAAAACACATAGCGAAAAAGTGATAACATATTTATTTTCAAGTTCTAATTTTTTGAAAAAAACAAATGTAATTCTTGCAAAAAGATAGAATAATGCAATTAATAAAAGAATGGATACTAGACGAACATGTCTATAAGTTGGATCCACTCCTAGTATGCTTAATATTTCACCGGGTAAAGCTCTTCTGACAAAGCCATAGTCATAGCTAAATACCCATTGTGAATATAAATAGTCATGCAATCTTATTGTAAAATCAAAAGAATATATATTGCTGTGAATAAATAGAATTACAATAAGGGTTAATAAAGAATATAAAATAAATTTGATATGTTCTTTATTACTTTTAATGAACATGTTCATAAATGCGCTACTAAAAATTAATTATGAAATGACTATTAGTTAACTAACACTGGAAGGGTAAACAAGAATTAAATTAGTGACTCAATTAACATTTACCAGTTATATAGTCACAACTTAATATTCGATTTACAGCGCGCTAGCTAAATAAGCAACAAAAATACCGACAACGACACCCGCCAAGATCTCAATCTTTGTGTGTCCCATGCGTTCTCGTAATTGCTGATACTCAGGTGTATCTTTAGCTAGACGATTAATCACTACCGCATGTTTACCAATAGCTTGTCTTAAACTGTTTGCATCTAATAGCACAATAAATGAGAGCGTAAGCGCAACCCCAAAAGCAGGTGTATCAATCCCTTCCTTAAAGGCAATAAGCGCGGCCATACTACTTACAATGGCACTATGATTACTCGGTAATCCACCATAGCCAATTAATCCAAAGGCCAATTTCTTGGCCTTAATTGAATTAATAAGAAACTTCAGACAGCCCGCAACGAGCCAAGCTAGAAATGGGGTAATAAGGTAAATATAATACGTCACAAAACAATCCAAAATAAAACTAAGCTGGTAATAATGTCCAAATACAACATGCAACCCATAAAACAACGGTTAATAAGATTTGCCAGTCCTGAGCGATCACGTCAGTTGGAGATTCTCCGCCTTTTAATGTTTCAACAATAAACCAGTAACGGAATAAGCCAAACATAACAAATGGGATAGTGATAATCAGTTGTGGCTGCACTTCCATCGTGTACAAGCTATAAAAAACAATGGCTGTAACTGCAGAGATACCGGCAAATCGGTCAATCAAGCTTACTGAATAGTGTTCAAGTACACCACGTCCTTGTGAGCCACTTTGTATCAGTTCCTGACGACGTTTAATTGAGGCTAGATAAAGTGAAATACTTAATGTGGTAATAAACATCCAGTGAGATACTGGCACGGCCAAGGCGACAGCACCGGCATATACACGTAAAACAAAACCAAAGGCGACAATGAAAATTTCAATCACTGGTTCATGTTTCAGTTTAAAGGTGTAGGCCCAATTCAGCAGTAAATATACGACGATCACGTAGATTACCTTGGGTGCAACTAACCAAGCGAACCCTAAAGCAATATAAATCAACGTTAATAAAATAATTGCACTTTGGGGGCTTACTTGACCTGAAGCTAAAGGGCGTTTCAATGCCTTTTCAGGATGTGCCCTATCTTTATCTATATCTTTTAAGTCATTAACAATATAGACCGCTGAGGCTGCTAGACAAAATAAAAATGCCGCAAATAATACGGAATAAATGGATCCTAAATTTAGGAATTCGCCTGCAAAGATCAGAGGTGCGAAAACAAAGCTATTCTTAAGCCATTGTTTAGGTCTTATTAGTTTTATCAGTCCTGGGATTTCCGCTAGAAAAGACCGATTTTCTGCTATATCATACATTTTTTTTCAGCGCTATTAAATATAAATGATGGACTCGATTAAGCTCGCGCTGCTTTATACAGCATTTGCTATGGTTGCTACTTTTTGCAATATTATAGCACAAGATATTTCCAGTTATATTTATGTTGGAAATTTTTATATTTTTATTTCAATTTTTGTCGGTACAGGTGTTGGTTTAATTGTTAAGTATATCTTAGATAAAAAGTATATTTTTAAATATAAAACACAAAATACCAAACATGATGGAAAGGTTTTTCTGCTGTATACCATTATGGGTATCTTTACTACGATTATTTTCTGGGGTTTTGAGTTTGGCTTTCATGCAGTTTTTGGAACCAAAGAAATGCGCTACATGGGTGGAATAATCGGTCTAATGATTGGCTATATTTGCAAATATTATTTAGATAAACATTTTGTGTTTCGTAAAGTTGGGGCATAAATGAAAACAATGCAGGCTTGGGGTAGGCTTTCTGACGCTGAACATCAGGTTATTCCTTTACTAACACCTTCACGAGCATCCAGACAAATAAGACATGGTACGTTCCCAGGTATCGCTCATGGTATGGGGCGTAGTTATGGTGATGTGGCATTAAATGGTAGTGGCCTTTTATGGCTGACCACAGCTATGAATCATTTGATTTCTTTTGATTTGAACACTGGAATTTTACACTGCGAATCAGGTGCTACTTTACAAGACATTCATCGGACACTGATCCCGCAAGGCTGGATGTTACCTGTAACACCAGGCACGCAGATGATTACCGTAGGTGGAGCCATTGCCAATGATGTCCATGGTAAAAACCACCACGCTTTTGGCTCTTTTGGCGACCATGTTCTGCAGATTAAATTACTGCGTACGGATGGTGAAATTATTGAGTGCTCAAAGACTGAAAGGGCAGATTGGTTTTATGCAACCTTAGGTGGGATTGGCCTAACTGGTATAATCTTAGAAGCCAAAATTCAGTTACGTCCAGTCCAAAGTTCTTGGATTGATTCAGAAACCATTCCTTATCACAATCTAGATGAATTTTTTGCACTCTCTGATTCATCTGAACCAGATTGGGAATATACGGTATCTTGGATTGATTGTATGAATGGTGCAAATGCTAAGGGACTTTTTTCACGAGGTAATCTCGCGGGTCAATCGACTCAAATCGAACCTAAAATAAAAGATAAAGTATTTCCGATTAATCCGCCTATTTCATTGGTCAATAAACTTAGTTTACCGATCTTTAATTTTTCCTATTTCCATGGAAACTCGCTAAAAAGACAGCCGCAAAAAGTACATTATGAGCCATTCTTTTATCCATTAGATGCTATGCATGAATGGAATAAAATGTATGGACCAAAAGGGTTTTACCAATATCAAAGTGTAGTGCCGAAAGACATTGGCAAAGAAGTCACTCAAGAAATGTTAAACACCATTAAAAAATCAGGTGAAGGCTCATTTTTAGCAGTATTAAAAACATTTGGCGATCGTGAGTCAGGTGGATTACTGAGTTTTCCAAAATCGGGTGTTACGTTGGCATTGGATTTCCCAAATCGTGGTGAAAAAACCTTAAAGCTGTTAAATGAATTGGATCATATTGTGCAACAAGCACAAGGTCGTCTTTATTTAGCCAAAGATGCTCGTATGCCAAGATCACTATTTGAAGCGGGCTATCCACGCTTTACTGAATTTTTAAAATATCGGGACCCAGGCATCAGCTCGGAAATGTCTCGTCGTCTATTAGGGGCCTAAATGTCAAATCAAGCAAAAATCTTAATTGTGGGTGGAACTTCTGCTATTGCCGAACACTGCGCCAGACTCTGGCTGAAGCAGCAACCTTGTGAGGTTATTCTATTAGGTCGAGACCAAGACAAATTACAGCGTGTTGCGAATGATCTTAAAGTCCGCACTCCGCAAGCGAATATCGAATTGCAGACCGTTGATTTCTTAAATGCGGCGGCAATTCAGGATTGTATTGATAGCATCAATCAACAGGGAAAAATCGATATTGCTCTGGTTGCACATGGCAATTTACCTGATCAAGAGCAATGTCAAAATGATCTAGTCCAATGTCAGCAGGCAATCGAAGTGAATGCGCTTTCACCTGTGCTATTTACTGAAATTATTGCGAAACATATGATTGAACATAATCATGGGAAATTGGCCGTGATTGGTTCAGTCGCGGGTGATCGTGGTCGTAAATCAAATTATGTATATGGTGCATCAAAAGCACTGCTTGATAAGTATCTACAAGGATTGCAACATCGCCTTGCTTTAATCGGTTCTCAAGTCACAGCAACTTTAATCAAACCCGGTCCGACAGCAACGCCAATGACGGCTGGAATGTCAGGCAAAGGTAAGCTTGCGTCACCAGAACAAGTTGCGAATGATATTGTGCAAGGAATTGATAAAGGTAAATTAACCATTTACACACCAGGTAAATGGGCAATCATTATGATGATTATTCGAAATTTACCTTTCTTTTTATTTAAAAAAATGGATATATAAACAATATGTATCAACTAAAAAGCCCAATCATCTATTGGGCTTTTTAGTTGATGTTTACTATAAACTTTTATACATCTCATCAGGTTTTATTTCCCTCACACTTCTTACATTCCAGCATCACCCCTAATTTTTCATTGCGCCCTTGTTCGGTTAATACCCAAGGACGATTTTGCCGAGGTGGATCATGGCGCATATGCTGCCCATGTCCACAGGCGAGGTCTGCAACCCAATGTTTTTGCTCATCGAGATGAAAACCGACAATCGATTGCTGTATTTAATTTTCCATAGACTCGAGTTTAGATTGTTCCAAACCTTTTAAAAAACGATGGCATAAGTTATGAATCGCCAGCAGATCATTTGGGTCCATACCCAACGAACAGGCAAGCTTAAACGGAATCAGGGTGATTTCATCTTTTGACGCCAGCGCCTTTTCCAGCAAAATTACTTTTTTCATCCGCTCATCTTCTTTGACCGCAACACGTTTTAAAAACTGCTTTTCTTCGAGTTTTTTAATAATCGGTGTCAGCGTTCCCGAATCAAAAAAAGTCTTTTGTCCAATCTCAGACAACATCACATTGTCTTGCTCATACAAAGCCAGCAATACAATAAATTGCGGATAGGTCAGATCATATTCCTGCAGCAAAGGACGATACTGGCGAATCATCGCATTGGTCGCGGAATACATGGCAAAACACACTTGGTTTTCCAAAAATGAAACTTCAGCCATGATGCTTTTTCCTCGACTTGATTGTTGAACATTCAGTATAAATTGGATTGCACAAAAAGTACATTGTACATAATAAACTTGCGCACAATATAATTGTGTGCAATATTAAATAAACAAGCTGAATGATTAAGCAAACTATTTTGAGCAATTCCATATTGGATAGATGAGAGAACACCTATGAGCAAGATTTATGATTTTCAGGCTGAACTGCTAGAAGGCGAACAAAAGAACCTCGCGGACTACCAAGGCAAAGTTTTATTGGTGGTGAATACCGCAAGTCAATGTGGTCTAACGCCACAATTTGAAGGTTTGGAAAAGTTATATCAGGACTATCAACAGCAAGGTCTGGTGATTCTCGGTTTTCCATGTAATCAATTTGCCAATCAAGATCCATCGAGCAATGAAGAAATTGGCAGCTTCTGTCAGCGTAACTATGGGGTGTCTTTCCCGATGTTTGCCAAGGTCGATGTCAATGGTCCAACTGCACATCCCTTGTATCAATATCTCACTTCTGAAGCTAAAGGTTTCCTCGGCAGCAGCATTAAATGGAACTTCACCAAATTCCTAATCAATCAAAACGGTGAAGTGGTTAAGCGTTATGCGCCAATCACTAAACCTGAAAAAATTGCCAAAGATATTCAAAAACTTTTGGCTTGATTTAAATTTAAATTGCAATGCTTTTCAAATTACTGGCGGTGGATTCATTTGCCAGTAATTTTTTATTTTTCATCTGTAATAAAGTAGCCTATTCAAATAAATTGAATCTAGTGATTTGAATAAATTAGAATTTTTTAGATTTAATAATTACATAACTTGTTTAAACATCATCAGTAAACTTCGTTATACTTTTTGCCAAGATTAAAAATACGAGCGTCAGAATATGCGTGTACTTGTAGTGATGGACCCGATTGAAACCGTGAATCTCAAAAAAGATTCAACCATGGCGATGTTATGGGCGGCCAGTCGTCGCGGACATGAATTGGGTTATGCATTACAACACGATTTATATATCGACCAAGGCAAAGCTTTTGGTCTGATCTCACCTTTAAAAGTGTTTGAAGATTATAACCATTATTATGAGCTGGGCGAAAAACGCAAAGAATCACTGGCGGATTACGATGTGGTATTAATGCGTAAAGACCCACCGTTTGACATGAATTTTGTCTACACCACCTATATTTTGGAACAGGCTGAGCGTGAAGGTGCTTGGATCATCAATAAACCACAATCATTACGTGATTGTAATGAAAAGCTGTTTGCAACCCAATTTCCAGAGCTACAAGTCCCAACTCTAGTGACTTCACAACAAAGCCTGATTCGTGAATTTATCAAAGAACATGGCGATGTGATTGTGAAACCATTAGATGGTATGGGCGGTATGGGGATTTTCCGTTTATATCAAGATGGGGTGAATATTGGTTCGACTTTGGAAATGCTGACAGAAATGGGGACATGCCCAATCATGGCGCAGCGCTATATTCCTGAGATTGTCGAGGGCGATAAACGTATCTTGATGGTGAATGGTGAACCGATTCCGTATTGTTTAGCGCGTATTCCACAAAATGGGGAAGTGCGTGGTAACTTGGCAGCAGGTGGTTTGGGGCAGGCGCGTCCACTCAGTGAAAACGATAAATTAATTGCCGCGAAAGTCGGTCCATTCCTACGTGAAAAAGGTTTGGTCTTTGTTGGCTTGGATGTAATTGGTAACTATGTGACTGAGATTAATGTGACGAGTCCAACCTGTATTCGTGAGATTGATGCACAATTTGGGACGTCAATTGCCGATGATCTTTTTGCGGTGTTAGAAGCAGGTCGTCAAAACTAAAAAAGTTTCACTTTTTGACCAAAATGCCCGTTTGTATTGAATGAAAATTTGGATGCAAATGGGCATTTGCATATCGGCAGAACCTTGTTTTTAACAAAGAATCGAAAAAAGCCCAGCTTTCTGTTGTAAACAAGTGAAATTCGCTTTTCGTGAATGAAGCTTTAGGATTAAAATAACTGCCGAAAACAATAGACGATAACCTTCTTTTTTTTGAGTTGAAGAATTAGACCGTGACCAATTCACCGCAAAACAAACCCAAACATGTCATGATGATGGCCGCAGGTACTGGTGGACATGTTTTCCCCGCACTTGCTGTTGCCAAACAGCTGCAACAGGAGGGCTGCCAAGTCTCTTGGTTAGCGACGCCTACGGGAATGGAAAATCGGTTACTCAAAGATCAAAATATTCCAATTTATCAAATTGATATTCAAGGTGTACGGGGCAATGGCTTAGTCCGAAAGCTCAGCGCACCTTTTAAAATTTTAAAAGCAACGTTAAGCGCAATGCGCTACATGAAACAGCTGAAAATTGATGCTGTGGCTGGTTTTGGTGGTTATGTCGCAGGCCCAGGTGGCTTGGCTGCACGCTTACTGGGTATTCCTGTGTTGATTCATGAGCAAAATGCGATTGCAGGTTTTACCAACACTCAATTGGCACGTATTGCCAAGACCGTGTGTCAGGCTTTTCCAAATACATTTGCAAACAGTGGTAAAGTCGTGACCACAGGTAATCCTGTGCGTGCGGAAATCACTGCGATTTTAAATCCTTCTTGGCGCTATCAAACCCGTGAACAGGAACAATTGCCAATCAATATTCTGATTGTTGGTGGTTCACTTGGCGCACAGGCATTGAATGAGCGTTTGCCTGAAGCTTTGAAAAAGGTCAATATGCCGCTCAAGGTATTCCACCAGTGTGGTCAAAACAAGCAAGATGCCACGCGTGCGATGTATCAAGGTGCACCTGCAAGTTTGGATATTCAAGTAGAACCCTTTATTCACGATATGGCAAAAGCCTATAGTGAGGCAGATTTGATTATTTGCCGTGCTGGCGCTTTAACTGTTACTGAAGTCGCAACAGCAGGTTTGGCAGCGATTTTTGTACCTTTACCAATTGCGGTGGATGGCCACCAAACGGCAAATGCTAAATTCTTGGCGAATGCAGGCGCGGCCAAGATTTGCCAACAAGCAGACATGACACCTGTTGTTTTAGATGAGTTATTAGCGACCCTATTAAATCGTCAGCTCCTCTCTGAAATGGCTGTAAAAGCACGTCAACAAGCACAACCGAATGCAACTCAGCATGTGGTTGATCTGATTAAAAAATTGTAATTCGAGTTTATTTATGTCTCCTACAAATCCAAACCAAGCCAAAAAGCTGATTAAAGTGCCAGAAATGCGCCGTATTAAAAATATCCACTTTGTTGGTATTGGTGGTGCGGGGATGTGCGGTATTGCTGAAGTATTGAGTAACCAAGGTTATAAAATTTCAGGCTCAGACATTAAAGCGTCGAAAACCACAGCTCAACTCGAAGCCAATGGTATTAAAGTATTTATTGGCCATTCAGCTGACAATATTAAAAATGCCAATGTGTTGGTGGTGTCGACTGCGATTGATCCTGAAAACCCAGAAATTAAAGCAGCCATCGAACAGCGTACGCCAATCGTGCGTCGTGCGGAAATGTTAGGTGAATTGATGCGCTACCGTCATGGTATTGCGGTTGCGGGAACGCATGGCAAAACCACGACCACCAGTTTGTTGACGACGATGTTGGCAGAAGAAAATCTTGATCCTACCTATGTGATTGGTGGTTTGCTGAATAGCACAGGTGTAAATGCAGCATTGGGTGAAAGCCGTTTTATTGTGGCGGAAGCTGATGAGTCAGATGCTTCTTTCTTGTATTTACAGCCGATGGCTGCCATCGTGACCAATATCGATGCAGATCATATGGATACCTATGAAGGTAGCTTTGATAAGTTAAAAGATACCTTTATTCAATTCTTACATAACTTGCCATTCTATGGCTTGGCTGTGGTCTGTGGCGATGATGCCAATATTCGTGAGATTCTTCCACGTGTTGGTCGTCCAGTATTGACCTATGGCTTTGCTGAAGACAATGACATCCGTGCGATAGATGTTGTACAAGAAGGCATGCAGTCGCATTTTACCGTATTACGTAAAGACCGTGAGCCATTGCGAGTCACCATTAATCAACCAGGTTTGCATAATGTCTTGAATGCATTGGCTGCGATTGGTGTAGCAACTGATGAAGGTGTTTCTGATGGTGCGATTTGCCGTGCTTTAGAAGGCTTTAGTGGTGTGGGACGTCGCTTCCAAGTTCAAGGTGAATATGAAGTGGGTGAAGGCTTAGTGAAATTGGTGGATGACTATGGTCACCATCCAAAAGAAGTTGAAGCCACTATTAAAGCAGCGCGTGCCAGCCATCCAGACCGTCGTTTAGTGATGTTGTTCCAGCCGCACCGTTTTAGCCGTACCCGTGATTGTTTTGACGATTTTGTTGATGTGTTATCGCAAGTTGATCAACTATTATTACTAGAGGTTTATCCAGCCGGTGAAAAACCGATTGTGGGTGCAGATAGCCGTGCTTTGGCACGCAGTATTCGCCTGCGTGGCGAAGTTGAACCGATCTTGGTTGATCCAGTGGAAGGCAATTTACCGAACGTTTTACAAAAAGTGTTACAAGCGGATGACCTGTTATTAACACAAGGCGCGGGTAACGTTGGTGCAATTTCGGTAGAATTGGCTCAGCATCGCTTGTATGCCAAATAATTTTGTTTTGTGATTATTAAAAGTTTTAAGGATATAAACGTGTCAAATGCTGCAAAATTCGGCAAAGTTGCTGTGTTATTTGGTGGGAAGTCGGCTGAGCGTGCTGTGTCATTGGACAGCGGCCAAGCTGTTTTAGAGGCGTTATTGCGTTCGGGCGTTCAGGCTGAAGCATTTGACCCGCAAGATCGTAGTGTGACTGAGTTAGTTGCTTATGATCGTGCATTTATCGTATTGCATGGTCGTGGCGGTGAAGATGGTCAGATCCAGGGTGTATTGGAGTGGTTAAACCTTCCTTATACGGGCACAGGCGTGCAAGGTTCTGCGATTGGTATGGATAAAGTTAAAACCAAGCAAATCTGGCAGGGTAGTGACTTGCCAACCGCACCTTATCGGATTATCACCAAAGATACGGATCTTGAACCTGTGATTGCTGACTTGGGCTTACCTGTGATTATCAAGCCTGTGCATGAAGGCTCAAGTGTCGGTATGAGCAAGGTTGAGAAAGCTGAGGATTTTGCTGCTGCAATTGAAAAAGCAACTCAGCATGATGCTGTAGTGATGGCAGAAAAATGGATTACAGGTCGTGAATTTACGATCTCATTCTTGAATGGTCAGCCATTGCCCGTGATTCGTTTACAGCCACCAGCAGACGTTGCCTTTTATGACTATGCAGCAAAGTATCAGCGTAATGATGTGGAATATGGCATTCCTTGCGGTTTAAGCGAAGTAGAAGAGAAGAGCTTACAAGCACTCTGCTTACGCGCTTTCCAAGCCGTAGGTGCAGAAGGTTGGGGCCGTATTGATGCGATGCAGGATGAACAGGGGAACTTCTGGTTGTTAGAAGTGAACACAGTTCCAGGTATGACCAGCCATTCTTTGGTACCAAAAGCAGCGCAAGCTGTCGGTTATAGTTTTGATCAGCTTTGTGTTGCTATTTTAGAGCAAACCTTAGCAGCATCGGCTTAACGATTTATGGCTCAGCTTCCTGCCTCTATGCGCCGTAAAACACGGCCGGCCATTAGCTCGATTCACGAGAAACCGCCTTCGCCTAAACAAAAAATGGTGAATGCGGGCGGTTGGTTGTTACTGGTGATTGCATTTGCTGTATTGGCGCTGGGTCTGTTTGGCTTGTATAAAGTCATGACGGATGCACGAGTTGCGCAGTTGCAGGTCGTTGGGACCAATTCTGATGTTGAAAATCAACAGCTGGTTCAATTTCTCAATCCAATTGTTAAAGATAACTACTTCACTTCAGATTTAGAACAGATTCGAGATCAAGCATTAAAAGTGTCTTGGGTTGATCGTGTGGTGGTGTCACGGGCTTGGCCAAATGCAATTCGAGTGCGGGTAATGCCGCGTCATGCGATTGCACGTTGGGGAACAGGGCGTTTGCTGAGTGACAATGGCGATGTATTTAGTGAGGCAGTGCCAACAGCACATCCAAACTTGCCGCTTTTACACGGGCCAGCCAGCCAATCCAAAATGATGATGCGTCGCTATAATGAAATTAATCAACTGTTTCATCCAGCGAATTTGAGATTAAAAGAATTGTATTTAACCGAGCGTATGACTTGGTTCATGCAGTTTGATTCAGGCCTACGGATTATTGTAGACCAAGATCAAACCATGAATAAGTTGCAACGCTTAAGCCATTTGGCACAAACGGATTTAAAACCTGTATGGTCAAAAATCACGGCGATTGATTTGCGTTATCGGAATGGTTTGGCTATTCAGTGGAAAAACGCAGCTCCGCCAAAGATTGTTAACGGTCAGTTAGTTGTAACGATTGATGACACAAGCCTTGCAGGGGCAATTCAGGCAAAGCCATAATACGTGGCTTGAAAATAAAGGACAGTTGTCCTAAACAACACTAAAGATATGGTATTGAAGTAATGAGTGAAGCTGTTCCCTCAGTTGTTGCGATTGATATTGGGACTCATAAAGTCTCAGTTTTGATTGGTAAGATCCATGCACCAGATAAGATCCAAGTCATTGGCATGGCAACTGCTCGCAACCGAGGTATGGTTAAAGGCAAGATTGTTAGCTTAGACAAGGTGATTGCGGCGATTAAGAATGCAGTATCCGAAGCTGAGGATATGGCGGAGTGTCGTATTCATAGTGCGTGGGTGTCGATTCCAAGTACAGAATTACAAAGTTTTTACGCATCAGGCCGTACCCCAGTCGCCAACCACGATCATATTATTACGACGAATGAAGTGGTTCGTGCACTAGAGTTGGCTAAAGCGAGTCATGTATCACCAGATTATTACCTCGCCAGTGCTGTGCCATTGGGCTTTGAGCTTGGTGATTCAGCTGAATGGGTACAAAACCCGGTGAATATGTCTGCGCATAGCATGACGGGTCATTATCAGTTGATGATGATGCCGATCAGCACCATGCAAAACCTTGATCGTGCCATGAAAGGGGCCAATATCGGGGTGGAAAAAATGGTGGTGTCTTGCTTGGCAACCGCTGAAGCCAGTCTGCTCAAAGATGAAAAAGAATATGGTGTATGTTTAGTTGATATTGGTGCAGGAATTACCAATATTGCGGTGTATTTGGATGGTCGTTTGGCTTTGGCACGAACCTTGCCGCGTGGTGGTGAGAATGTCACCCGTGATATTGCCGCTGTTTTACAGACCACAACCGAAGAAGCTGAACGCATCAAAATTTTGCATGGTTGTGTTGACTTAAGTGTGGTGAAACCAGATCACATGATTCAAGTGCAAGCGATTGACGGTACGCAAACCATCAGTCGTATTGAGCTTGCAGAAATCATCATTGCACGGTATGAAGAAATCTTCAGTTTAATTCGTGAAGAACTGGAACATAGTGGTGCGATTCATGGTCTCTACCATGGTGTGGTACTCACAGGCGATTCTTGTCAAATTGAAGGTATGGTGAATTTGGCGCGTCGTATGCTGGGCGTGTCTGCACACTTGGGCAATCCGCCATTACAAGTTTATGCAGATGATCAACATTTACCAGCCTTGCGTCGTTCAATGTACGCTACAGTATCGGGCTTATTGATGTTTAGCCAAAGCGATTTGCAAGATACCGTTGAAGAACCAGAAGAAGCAAGTGATCGTAGTTTTGTTGATCGTGTTGCCAATGGTTGGAATGCATTAAATAGCAAATTAAAGGCCATCTTTTAAGTTGTAGTTATTTTTGGGAAAATTTGTTAGGAAGTTGTTCTAAATCCGCCACTGTACTTGACAAGCTGGTGATTATTGAACAGCATCCTACACATCAGTTGTTTAAGAATCAGGGCAGTAACGGGCTGAAGTAACTGCCATTAATATTAGGAAATCTAAAGGTCATGGCCTCATTTGAATTTATAGAAGATGAACTAGACAATGGCAACGGTCAAGCCCGTTTCACAGTATTTGGTGTTGGTGGTGGTGGCGGTAATGCCGTGCAGCATATGGCGCAATCTGATATTCAGGGTGTAAAGTTCGTTTGTGCAAATACAGACAAACAAGCATTAGATAGCATGAATGCACCATTCAAAATTCAATTGGGTGAACAAAGTACGCGTGGTTTGGGCGCTGGAGCGAATCCAGAAGTTGGTCAAATTGCAGCTGAAGAAAGTCGTGACGTGATCCGTCAGCACCTTGAAGGTACTGACATGGTGTTCGTTACTGCAGGCATGGGTGGCGGTACAGGTACAGGTGCTGCGCCAGTGGTTGCTGAAGTTGCCAAAGAAATGGGTATCTTGACCGTGGGTGTGGTGACTACGCCATTCAACTTTGAAGGTCGTCGTCGTCAAAAGTCTGCTGAGAAAGGGATTGATGCTTTAGAAGCACACGTTGATTCATTGATCATCATTCCAAACCAACGCTTACTCAGCGTTTATGGTGATATCTCAATGAAAGATGCCTATAAAAAGGCAGATGATGTATTGTTGAATGCTGTACGTAGTATCTTTGATTTGGTGGTTAATCGTGGTCATATTAACCTCGACTTCGCCGATTTGAAAACAGCAATGAGTACGCGCGGTTATGCGATGATGGGTGCTGGTTTGGGTCGTGGTGAAGATCGTGCTCGTCAAGCAGCTGAACAGGCGATTCGTAGTCCATTGCTTGATAATGTGAATATTATCAATGCGAAAGGCGTATTGATCAACATTACGGGTGGTGATGATATCACCTTGCGTGAAACTGAAATTATTACCGATGTCGTCAACCAAATCGTTGATTTGGACGAAGGTGAAATTTTCTACGGTACTGTGTTTGATCCAGATGCACGTGATGAACTCCGTGTTACTGTGATTGCAACAGGTTTAACACGTAATGCGAGTGAAGTTGATCAGAAGAGACGTGCGGTGGTTTCACATGCACCTGCTTCGCAAGCGGCTCAGCAATCTGTGGATGAAGATGATGTTCCAGCGATCAGCAAACGTGCAAATGTTGATGCTTCTGCGAGTGCAGCAGCAAATTCTACGCCACGTTCATCACCAATGAGCATTCAAGACTATCTGAAAAATCAACAGCGTAAATAATAAAATCATATATTTAGAGAAAGGGGGCAACGAATTGCCCCCTTTTTTATTTTTTTAAAATGGCAAAATATGCTAAGTTATATCGGTTTTTGCAAATGAAGTTGGTATGGCATGTTGAAACAACGTACTCTCAAACGTGTGGTGAAAGCGAGCGGGATTGGTCTGCACAGTGGTCAGAAGGTGCTGATTAATTTTGTTCCACATCATATTGATGGAGGTATTGTCTTTCGCCGTATCGACTTAAATCCCCCTGTTGACATTCTTGCCAACGCTTTATTGATTCAAGAAGCCTTTATGTGCTCGAACTTAGTTCGTGAAGACATCAAGGTTGGTACTATTGAACATGTCATGAGTGCGATTGCTGGATTAGGAATCGACAATCTGATCGTTGAAGTGTCTGCCTCTGAAGTGCCGATTATGGATGGAAGTGCGGGGCCCTTTATCTATTTGCTAATGCAAGGTGAACTGGCGGAGCAAGATGCACCAAAGAAGTTCATTCGTATTTTAAAGCCAGTCGAGGCTTTAATTGATGACAAAAAAGCAATTTTCTCACCACATTCAGGCTTCCAACTCAACTTTACCATCGATTTTGACCATCCAGCATTTGCCAAAGAATACCAGTCAGCCACCATCGATTTTTCTACAGAAACTTTTGTCTATGAAGTCAGTGAAGCAAGGACCTTTGGCTTTATGAAAGATTTAGATTATTTGAAAGCCAATAATTTGGCACTAGGTGCGAGTTTAGAAAATGCGATTGGTGTCGATGATACAGGGGTGGTGAATGAGGAGGGTTTACGCTTTGCCGATGAGTTTGTGCGTCACAAAATTCTAGATGCGGTGGGTGATTTGTATTTGCTTGGGCATCAAATTATTGCCAAGTTTGATGGGTATAAGTCAGGGCATGCGCTGAATAATCAGCTATTACGCAATGTTCAAAATGATCCAAGCAGCTATGAAATTGTAACATTTAATAACGAGAGTGATTGTCCAATTCCTTATGTAAGTGTGACATAAGTCATTGTCTTTTATTGCCTATGTTATGTTATAACAATTAAATATGAGATTTGCATCACATAAAAATAGTGTGTATTCCAACACTTAATATATGAAGTTTACTTTTTATTGCTTGCCAAACGTAGTAAAGCTTGGCTAAGCTTAGGGTCGCTCACATATTCAGCGGCGCTGCGTAAAAGCTCTTGGGTCTCTGATGTCAGTGTTTTTGTTGGGGGAGAGGGTTCACGAGAGACAACATTCTTGTTTCTTAAACGAACTTGGATTTTTCGTAATTCCTTGAGTCCTTCGAGCTGAGCTAACTGCGCAACATAGTGGCTTTGTAAATAGCTGAGTTGACTAATCATTGCTTGATTTTCACCGGTTATGATCAAAACCCCGTGTTGATAACAAACAACTTGCCATTGCTCTGGTTGGGGTAATAACGGTTGAATAATTTTCGTAAGTTGTTTCCATTGTGTTACTTGCGTCGTCAGAAGCGTTAAGTTTCCAGTTTTTATATGTTGTCCTTTCTGTTGGAAAACGTTGTTAGGTTCAGACATGTGACTTCCTCGGAGGTAATGTGTCCATCTTAAGCGTTTGGTTCAGCTGTTATCAAGGAACAGATGATAAAGGAACGTTTGAAGGACGGTTTCAAGAGGTTTTTTATGCATCATACGCGTCGTATTTTACTCGCATTTTCATTGGCTGCTTCAGCTGCTTCGGTTGCTTTTGCAGATTATCAGAACATTGGTCAGACGACAGGCGATGACCGCTTAGAGCAATTATCAAAAACCTTAGCTCAAGGTTCTTATACTCATTCAGCTGATATGGATTTGCCAGCTGTATCGAATGTGTCAGTTAAATTACGCGAAAAAACCATTGAATTGAATAATGCGACGATCGAGAAGAAATATGGCCGTTCAGCGATTTCAACTCAAGACAACGCACCGTCATTTTCAGCAAACACTGGTTATTCTTGGCTAGTTAGCCATCCGCTAGAAGAAGGTCGCGTAAGTTCTTCTTGGGGCAATCGCACACTACTCGGTTCTACTCGCCACCATTCAGGTGTTGACCTTGCTGCACCGTCTGGTACGCCAATCTATGCAACAGGCCCTGGTGTGGTGACAAAATCAGGGTGGGGTACGGGTTATGGTCAATATGTTGAAATTGATCATGGCAATGGTTACATCACTCGTTACGCACATGCTTCGCGCTTAATCGTCAGTGCTGGTGATCGTGTAGGTGCTGGTGAACATATTGCAAATGTAGGTTGTACAGGTCGTTGTACTGGACCACATTTACACTTTGAAGTTGTAAAAGATGGGCAACGTAAAAATCCATCAACTTATTTAGCAATGTTGCCTTAATGTAATTTGTTAACAGTTGTATATCAATATTTAAAAAAATCGCCTTTATTGGCGATTTTTTATGTGTTTTGTTTCATTTAGGTCAATGACTATTTTGTCAGAAAATAATAAGGCGTTTTGCATTCATCTGGGGCAATAGTTCTATCACAGCAAAACATGATAAAAATAGGGTCGACAAATAACTTAAGGGAAAAGGTGAATTGTATGGCGTTTTATGGCGACTCTGACGCGCAAGAAACCCAAGAATGGCAAGAAGCATTTGATTCAGTATTACAACATATGGGCACGGAACGTGCTGCCTTCTTACTAGAAAAACTTTATCAACGGGCTATTGCAAAACACGTTCCAATCCAACGCATCAATACACCTTATCTCAACACCATTTCAGTTGAAGAACAACCAGCAATGCCTGGCGATCAGGATATGGAACGCCGTATCCGTGCCTTGATCCGCTGGAATGCTTTGGCAATGGTATTACGTGCGAATAAAACGGGCGATGACCTTGGTGGTCACCTTGCAAGTTTTGCATCGTCTGCAACATTGTACGACGTTGGTTTTAACCATTTCTTCCGCGCTGCCTCTGACAACTTTGGCGGCGATATGATTTATTATCAAGGTCACTGTGCTCCTGGTATTTATGCACGTTCTTTTCTCGAAGGACGTTTAAATGAAGAGCAGTTAAGTAATTTCCGCCGTGAAGTGGGCGGTAACGGTTTACCAAGCTATCCACATCCATATTTAATGCCGGACTATTGGCAATTCCCAACCGTCTCAATGGGTCTTGGTCCAATCATGTCGATTTATCAGGCACACATTCAAAAATATTTGATGAATCGCGGCTTGATCAAAGAAGAAGATCGTAAAGTCTGGGCATATCTTGGCGATGGTGAGATGGATGAGCCAGAAAGTACGGGTGCAATTTCACTGGCCGGTCGTGAAAAGCTTGATAACCTCATTTGGGTGGTGAACTGCAACTTACAGCGCCTCGATGGTCCTGTACGTGGTAACGGTAAAATTATTCAAGAATTAGAATCTTTATTCCGCGGTGCGGGTTGGCGTGTCATTAAAGTGGTGTGGGGCCGTCATTGGGACCCGCTTCTTGCAAAAGACAGCTCAGGCGCTTTAAAAGCGGTGATGGATGAAACAGTTGATGGTGAGTATCAGCGTTATCAAGTGAAAGGCGGTGCGTATACACGGGAGAAATTCTTTGGCAAGTACCCTGAAGCTGCGGAACTTGTAAAAGATTTAAGCGATGAAGACATCGATAATCTTAACCGTGGTGGTCATGACCCGTACAAAGTTTTTGCTGCGTATGCAGAAGCAATGAAAGCCAAAGGTCAACCAACCGTTATTCTTGCGAAAACGGTTAAAGGTTACGGCTTGTCTGAAGAAATTGAAGCGGTGAACAAAACTCACCAAATCAAAAAAATGCAGATCGACTCTTTGAAATATGTACGTGACCGTTTTAACTTGCCATTTACAGATGATAAGTTAGAAGAGCTCCCATTCTATCGCCCGAGTGAAAACTCTCCAGAAATGAAGTATATGAAGGCGCGCCGTGAAGCATTAGGGGGTTATCTACCTGCACGTCGTCGAGAAAGTGAAACTTTAGCGATTCCTGAATTATCTGTATTTGATGCCGTATTAAATGGTTCAGGTGGTAAAGAGCAATCGACTACGATGGTGATGGTGCGTTTAATTGCTGCTTTACTGAAAGAGAAAGCAATTAAAGACCGCGTAGTACCAATCGTTCCAGATGAAGCACGTACTTTTGGTTTAGAAGGGATGTTCCGTCAGCTCGGTATTTATGCCGCTCACGGTCAAAAATATACCCCAGAAGACCAAGAACAGTTAATGCATTACCGTGAAGCAAGTGACGGTCACATGTTGCAAGAAGGAATTAACGAAGCCGGTGCGATGAGTGCATGGGCTGCGTTGGCAACCAGTTATTCAACCAATAACTTGCCGATGATTCCAATGTACATGTACTACTCAATGTTTGGTTTCCAACGTATTGGTGACATTGCATGGGCTGCTGGTGATGCACAGGCACAAGGTTTCTTGCTTGGTGCGACTGCCGGTCGTACCACATTGAACGGTGAAGGTTTACAGCACCAAGATGGTCATTCACATATCTTGGCGAACACAATTCCAAACTGTGTATCTTATGATCCGTGTTTTGGCTATGAATTGGCTGTGATCGTCCATGACGGTTTACAACGGATGTATGTGAACCAAGAGCGAGTGTTCTATTACTTAACCGTAATGAACGAAAACTACGAGCATCCTGCAATGCCAGAAGGCGCTGAGGAAGGCATCAAACGTGGTATGTACTTGTTCGAAAAAGACGAAAAAGCCACTGTGCAATTACTGGGTTCAGGTGTCATTCTGCGTGAAGTGATTAAAGCTGCGAAAATCTTACGTGATGAATACCAAATTCACTCAAACGTTTGGAGTGTAACTAGCTTCAATGAGTTGTCTCGTGATGGCATGGCATGTGAAGAATACAACCGCTTACACCCACTGACTGAAGAAGTGAAAGAATCTTGGGTATCTAAACAGTTACGTGGTACGGAAGGTATTGTCGTTTCTGCGACAGATCATATGCGTGCGTATAGCGAACAAATCCGTGCATATCTCCCAGATGGTCGTCCATTTGTTGCATTAGGTACTGATGGTTACGGTCGTTCAGATACGCGTGCAAACTTACGTAGTTTCTTTGGTGTTGATGCTGCGCATATCGTGGTTGCGACTTTGAAAAAACTCGCTGACGAAGGCGAAGTAGATGCACGTTTAGTCAAAGATGCAATTTCTAACTTTGAATTAGATACGGATCGTCCAGTGGCATGGGCACCACAAGCGCATCCAGAAGTTCAGGCAGTTGCTGAATACAATGAAACACAAACAGGTGAGGGGAAATAATTATGCAAATCCAAGCACCTGATATTGGCGTAGATAAAGCGCTCGTTGCAGAAATTTTGGTCAAAGTTGGCGACCATGTTGCAGTTGATGATAGCCTTCTGGTTTTAGAGTCAGATAAGGCAACGGTAGAAGTACCAAGCACTGCGGCAGGTATTGTGAAAAGTATTCTGGTTCAACAGGGTGATGAAGTCTCTGAAGGCGTTGCATTGGTTGAATTAGAGTCTGAGTCTGAGTCTGCTGCTGAAGCACCTGCGAACGAAGCACCGAAATCAGAAGCACCAAAGGCAGAAGCAAAACCAGTGCAAGCTGAAACAAAAGCACAACCAGCTGCCACTCCAGCAGCGACAGCAAGTCAGGTTGTGGATGTAAAAGTTCCAGATATTGGTGTCGAAAAAGCGTTGGTTGCAGAAGTGTTGGTCAAAGTCGGTGATCAAATTGAACCTGAACAAAGTATTGTTGTGGTTGAATCTGACAAGGCGACTGTAGAAGTACCAAGCTCGGTTGCGGGGATTGTGGAAGCAATCCAGATTAAAGAAGGCGACAGCATCAAAGAAGGCGTGGTATTGATTCAGGTCAAGACTGCGAGCGCTGCAACGCCATCTGAACCGCAAGCGGCTCCAACTCAAATAGAAACGCCAGTCGCAACGACTGAAGCACCAGCTGCAAGCAATACTTCAACAGGTAATATTGAAATTGAAGTGCCTGATCTGGGTGTAGAAAAAGCACTTGTTTCAGAAATTCTGGTCAATGTCGGTGATCGTGTTGAAGCTCAACAAAGCCTATGTGTGGTTGAGTCGGATAAGGCATCTGTTGAAGTGCCAAGCTCGGTAGCGGGGATTGTGAAAGCGATTCATGTTTCTGCCAATCAAGAAGTGCGTCAAGGCGTAGCTTTGGCAACGATTGAGGTTAGTGGTCAGGCTGCTACTCCAGAAGCACCAAAAGCTCAACCAGCTACTGCGCCTGCTACTCAAGCAGCACCAGCAAAACCGCAAGCAACAGCGGCTGCAGCACCAAGTGCACCAGCACATGCTGAGAAGTTAACCAAAGAGCAAGAGGCAGAAAATGCCAAGGTCTATGCTGGTCCAGCTGTGCGTAAATTAGCACGAGAGTTGGGTGTTGTGCTTGGACAGGTGAAAGCGTCTGGTGAGCATGATCGTGTCATTAAGGAAGATGTATTTGCTTATGTGAAAACACGTCTTACTGCACCACAGGCAGCACCTAGCTCTCAAGCAGCTCCAGTGGCTTCAGGCTTACCGAAGTTGCCAGACTTTAGCGCATTTGGTGGTGGTGAAGCGAAAGCGATGACACGTTTGCAGCAGGTTTCTGTTCCGCAATTGTCATTGAATAATTTCATTCCTCAAGTAACGCAGTTTGACTTGGCGGATATTACTGAACTCGAAGCTTGGCGTGGTGAGCTGAAAGATGGTTTTAAAAAGCAAGGTCTCAGCTTAACCATTTTGGCCTTTATTGCCAAAGCCGTTGCACACCTGCTGAAAGAAGAGCCTTATTTTGCAGGGCATTTGGCGGATGACCAAAAGTCAGTATTATTGCGTAATGAGATTCATATGGGGATTGCAGTCGCAACGCCAGATGGCTTAACCGTTCCTGTATTGCGTAATCCAGACCAGAAATCAATTAAGCAAATTGCAGCTGAATTGGCTGAACTTAGCCAAAAAGCGCGTGATCGCAAGTTGTCACCGAAAGACTTACAAGGCGCTAACTTTACCATTACCAGCCTAGGCAGTATTGGTGGAACAGCATTCACACCGTTGGTGAACTGGCCTCAAGTTGCGATTTTAGGTATTTCACCAGCAACCATGCAGCCCGTGTGGAATGGTAAAGACTTTGATCCGCGTTTGATGTTGCCATTGTCATTGTCTTATGACCATCGTGTGATTAATGGTGCAGATGCCGCGCGCTTTACCAATAAGCTGACCAAGTTGCTCAAAGATATTCGTAGCTTATTGCTCTAATTAGTATTTGAATTTAGAAAACCTCGCTTAAGCGGGGTTTTCTATTTTTAGGGTGATAAAAATATGGCTTTATTTGAAAATACTTTTGCCTAAAATAAATTCGTATTGATAACGATTTTTTGAATCAAGGAGCAAGGATGTTAATGATTTATCGGGTGATGGTGCCCTTATTACTCATCGTTTTTGTATTAATGGGGTTGTGGGTGAGCTTCCTGCATTTTCCTTGGGATTGGATGATGTATGTCGTAATGGGTGTCGAAGTGCTGCTTGCGACTGTCGTCATGGCGATGGAATATCAAGCTCAAGATGTGGGCGGAGCGAGTGGCTGGGGGAGCTTTGGTTTTCTTGGGTTAAGTGCTTATTTGGCTTTTTTACTTGGTTGTCTGCGTGTGTTGATCTGGAGTTACCAAAAATTTTGGGTTTAAAGATTTAAAACTATTTTATTGTTTGCTAGAATAGTTTCACTTCATTGGGGAGTAGCCGCTCTTTACGCAAAGTAAAGAGGTGATGATCAACATAATTGTTCAACCGAACATGGTCATCATAGCAAAGAACCAAGAACAGCTTCTCAGCTGTGCTTTTGTTGGCAAGACCTTTGATTTACCACTCTGCATCAATCTATTTGATTTTGGCTAGCAGGAGGGGTAGGTCATCGGTATATTTTGCTAGCCAGAGCATTCAACTATGTATGAATTTCTCATTTCCACCTCAATTGTTGCCCTTGCTGAAATGGGTGATAAAACACAACTGCTCGCGCTATTACTTGCTGCACGTTTTCGTAAACCGATTCCGATTCTAATTGCTATTTTATTAGCCACCACCATTAACCATGGTATTTCTGCTGTCTTGGGACAATGGATTACGACTGTACTCAGTCCTGAAATTCTATTGTGGATTTTGGCGCTTGGTTTTATTGGGATGGCGATCTGGATGTTGATTCCAGATGAGTTGGGAGATGAAACTGAAAACATTAATAAATGGCAGAAATTTGGGGTATTTGGTGCCACCTTTATCTTATTTTTCTTGGCTGAAATTGGTGATAAAACTCAAATTGCAACCGTAGCTTTGGCAGCACGATTTGATAGTGTGTTTTGGGTTATGTTAGGCACCACGTTCGGAATGATGCTTGCTAATGCCCCTGCGGTGTTTATTGGGAATAAGCTAGCGGATAAATTACCGATTTCCCTGATCCATAAAATTGGTGCCGCGATTTTCTTGATTGTGGGTGTCTCTACGTTAGTGCAGCATTATTTTTTCTAAATGGTTTGAATTTAGAATCAGTCCAGACCCATCCAGTAGTGATGGGTTTTTCTTATAAATTAGGATAAATATCCAATATCTGATTGAAACATGAACTAAATCCCATTATTTTATTATGGAATTAAAAATATTTCATATTTAAAGAATTTTTCTGGGGTGGTTATGAGTTTTGAGCGGACAACATCGCAAATCTTGTTTGATAATGGCACACATAAATGCATTAGTTTTACCAGTTTGGTTAAAGGGGAAGGTATTCAGGCCAATCAGTTTTTAATTATTGATCATGATCGGGCGGCTGTTTTAGATCCTGGTGGCGACCTGACTTATGTGCCTCTCACCATGGAGCTTAATCGCTATACCAAACTGAAAAATCTGGATTATGTGATGGCTTCGCATCAAGACCCAGACATCATTACCTCAATGCCACGCTGGCTGGTCTATACCGATGCCAAAGTAGTGGCATCCAAACTGTGGGCGCGCTTCTTACCACATCTCAACTCTGCCTTTATGAGTGAGCGCATGAAGGGGAATTGGGAGGAACGTTTGATCGAATTGTCAGATACAGGCCAAATTATCAGTTTAGGTGACTCTACGATTGTTGCAGTGCCTGCACATTTTCTGCATTCCGTTGGTAATTTCCAGTTTTATGATCCAACTGCCAAAATCCTATTTTCGGGGGATATGGGTGCTTCGATTGTTGATGATGCGAGTCTACCGATTACGGATTTTGAGGCACATACTAAAAAGATGAAAGGTTTCCATCAGCGCTATATGTGTTCCAATAAAGTGATTCGTTTATGGGTTAACATGGTGCGTCAAATGGATATCGACATGATTGTGCCGCAACATGGAACCGCTTTTGTCGGTAAGGAGATGATCAATCAATTTCTAGACTGGATCGAAACGCTGGCATGTGGTGTAGATTTGATGAATGAATCTGTTTTTAGTTTACCCACTGAAATGAGCTAAATTTCTGCGTCAGGAAAATGACTGGAAAATACATAAATTGCTGATTGAGCACTCTTGTCGACATGAATAAATTTTCTTAGGATTCATCAGATAAAGGATTGAATTTGATAACGAGAATTTTAAGAAAATGTTGTCTCAAATTGCGACACCAGATGCGTGTGTCAGTTGTGGTGCCTGCTGTGCAAATTATCGTGTTTCTTTCTATTGGGCTGAGGCAGAACAGATCCCTGAGCACATGGTTGAACCGCTTACAGCCGTCTATTCCTGTATGAAGGGAACCAATCAAGCACAAGTCAAATGTGTGGCTTTGCAAGGGGAAGTGGGGCAGCAAGTGAGCTGTTCCATCTATCCATTTCGCAGTTCAAGTTGCAAGGAAGTGCAGATTGCCGATTCACATTGTAACAAGGCTCGGTTGGCGCACAAACTGATTCCGTTGGTTACGATTGAGCAGCAGCCCTCTGAAAATAATGACAATTATGGTCAGGTTTGCTAACTGGATTGATAGGATTTGGCAGGGATAAGCGTGCATCAAAAAGCTTTTTAAGCAACGCTTGAAATTATTTTCATCATAGAAAATGAAAATCACATCGAAATTTGTTTATAATAGCTCACGGAAATTACCAGTGAGATTGTTATGCTGACCATCGTTCAAGAAGCGCTAACCTTCGATGATGTCTTATTACTTCCTGCCTACTCAACTGTTCTCCCAAAAGATGTCTCCTTAAAGACACGTTTAACTCGCGGAATTCAACTTAATATCCCTCTCGTTTCTGCTGCAATGGATACAGTGACTGAATCACGTATGGCAATTGCGATGGCGCAAAATGGCGGTATTGGTATTTTGCACAAAAACATGGATATTGCAGCGCAAGCTGCTGAAGTTCGCCGTGTGAAAAAATTTGAAGCTGGTATGGTAAAAGACCCAATTACGGTTGGTCCTGAAACAACAGTGCGTGAGCTGATTGCGATTACCCAAGCGAATAATATTAGCGGTGTGCCTGTTGTAAAAGATGGCAAAGTTGTGGGGATTGTCACAGGTCGTGATACACGCTTTGAAACCAATCTTGAGCAACCTGTAAGCAACATCATGACAGGTCAAGATCGTCTCGTGACTGTTCGTGAAGGCGAATCGAAAGAAAATATCCAAGCATTGCTACAAAAGCATCGTATTGAAAAAGTTTTGGTTGTTGGTGAGAACAATGAGCTTAAAGGCTTAATTACTGTAACTGACTTCCGTAAAGCGGAAAGCTACCCAAACAGTTGTAAAGACGATTTGGGTCGTTTACGTGTTGGTGCTGCAGTTGGTACAGGTGCAGAAACACCAAGCCGTGTAGAAGCGTTGGTCGATGCAGGTGTAGATGCGATTGTGGTGGATACTGCCCATGGTCATTCAGCGGGTGTCATTGAACGTGTACGCTGGGTTAAAGCAAACTACCCGCAAGTTCAAGTCATTGGTGGAAATATCGCAACAGGTGATGCAGCATTGGCATTGCTTGATGCAGGTGCAGATGCGGTGAAAGTCGGTATCGGTCCTGGTTCGATCTGTACAACACGTATTGTGGCAGGTATCGGTATGCCACAGATTTCTGCAATTGATAGCGTTGCGAACGCACTGAAAGATCAAATTCCTTTGATTGCAGATGGTGGTATTCGTTTCTCTGGTGACATGGCGAAAGCGATTGGCGCTGGTGCGAGCACAATTATGGTCGGTTCACTACTTGCCGGGACTGAAGAAGCGCCTGGTGAAGTTGAATTCTTCCAAGGCCGCTACTACAAAGCGTATCGTGGTATGGGGTCATTGGGTGCAATGGCAGGCGTATCTGGTTCTGCTGACCGTTACTTCCAAGACGCTAAAGCGGGTGCGGAAAAGTTAGTGCCAGAAGGAATCGAAGGTCGTGTACCATACAAAGGACCAATGGGTAACATCGTACATCAAATGATGGGTGGTTTACGTTCATCAATGGGGTATACGGGTTCATCTGTTATTGAAGATCTTCGTCAAAATGCGAAATTTGTGAAAATTACATCAGCAGGCATGTCAGAGTCACATGTTCATGACGTGACAATTACCAAGGAAGCACCAAACTATCGCGTTGGTTGATTTTTGGTAATTTTGCTGATTGAAAAACCGTCAGGACACTGACGGTTTTTTTTGTTTTGGTGTAAAGTGAATACGATGAAGAAGGATATGGTTAGACACCATATAAAGATAAGAAAGTGAGTAAAAGATGAGCTATTTTGGTACTGATGGAATTCGCGGCAAATTTGGACAAATGCCAATTACCCCAGAGTTTGCATTAAAATTGGGTTTCGCAGCAGGAAAAGTATTAAAGAGAAATAGCCCTAAAAATAAACCGATTGTAGTACTGGGGAAAGATACACGTTTGTCGGGTTATATTTTAGAAGCAGCATTGCAAGCAGGTTTGAATGCTGCGGGCGTTTATGTCCATTTATTGGGACCATTGCCAACCCCTGCGATTGCACATTTAACCCGTGCGTTGCATGCACACGCGGGAATCGTCATTTCGGCTTCGCATAATCCGTATTTTGATAATGGGATTAAGTTTTTCTCGAGTGAAGGCAAAAAACTTCCAGATGCAATTCAAGAGCAGATCAATCAAGAGCTAGAGAAAGATCTTGTCATTGAGGACACAGCGAATCTGGGCAAAAGTGTACGTGTAAAAGATGCCAACGGCCGTTATATCGAATTTTGTAAATCGACTTTCCCATATCATTTTGACTTGCGTAATTTAAAAATTGTGGTGGATTGTGCTAACGGAGCAGCGTATAGCGTTGGACCATCGGTTTTCCGTGAACTAGGTGCCAAAGTCATTCCATTATTTAATGAGCCAGATGGTTTAAACATTAATGAAAACTGTGGTTCAACCCATCCTGAGCAATTGCAAAAAGCAGTGATTGAACATAAAGCCGATCTTGGTATTGCTTTTGATGGTGATGCTGACCGTGTAGTGATGGTGGATAAAAATGGTCAGTTGATTGATGGTGACCATATCCTGTATATCCTTGCAACACAGGCGAATAATAAGCCAGCGGGTGTTGTTGGCACAGTGATGAGTAATATGGCACTTGAGTTGGCATTAGAAAAAGCCAATGTGGCTTTTGTACGTGCGAGTGTTGGTGACCGTTATGTATTACAAGCACTTGAAGAAAATGCTTGGATGACAGGTGGTGAGCCTTCAGGCCATATTCTGACTTTAGATAAGAGCACTACAGGTGATGCAATTATTGCAGCATTACAAGTACTCACTGTGATGGTAGAACAAGGCAAAGCACTACATGAGTTGGTTGAGGGCTTTGTATTATTCCCTCAAGTGTTGGTCAATGTCCGTTTACAAGACATGATTGACCCGTATTCGATTCCTACTTTGGTGGCTGAATTTGAAAAAGCGGAACAGCAACTAAAAGGTCGTGGACGTTTGTTGATTCGTAAATCAGGGACAGAACCTGTGATCCGTGTCATGGTCGAAGGTGATCAACAACAAGAAGTTGAAGCATTAGCGAACCATTTGGCAGATGCAGTACGAGCTCAAGCCCAAGCTGCTTAAGGGAGAGCGATCATGAGTGATGTGATTAAGGACCTGAGCGAACTGCGCTTGAGTTACGAGCAAGGTGAATTGCATGAAGCACAAATCAGTGAGCAGCCACATTTACAGTTTCTAAATTGGTTTAATCATGCATTAGGTGCTCATCTACATGAGCCTTATGCTATGTCTCTAGCGACAGCAAATGTTCAAGGACGTCCGCATGTACGTACGGTTTTGTTACGTGGTGCGACGGAAGCAGGTTATGACTTTTATACCAATTATGACAGTCAGAAAGGTTTAGATTTAGCTGAAAACCCGTATGCAGAATTACTGTTTTACTGGCCAAGTCTAGAACGTCAGGTACGTATTGGTGGTCGGGTGATGAAGATTTCCGAACAAGAATCGACGGATTATTATCATAAACGTCCACGTGATAGTCAGATCGCCGCGCATATCAGTACCCCACAAAGTGGTGTAATTGAGAGCCGAGAATTATTGCAACAACGTTTTCAAACATTGCAGAGTCAAGCCCAGAATCAACTGGATAAGCCTGAATTTTGGGGGGGGTATCGCCTCGAAGCAGATTACTATGAGTTCTGGCAAGGGCGACCAAATCGCTTACATGACCGTTTAAGTTATGAAAAACAAAACGGTCTTTGGACTATACAACGTTTGATGCCATAAATGACACAGATTCAAATTCAAAAAAGACCATTGCTTACACGCCCTGAACAGTTTCAGGGCGTGCCTATGTTTATCGCCGAAATTTTGGCAAGACGTGGCGTACAGTCTGAGCAAGAGTTGGAACTGAAGCTTAAACACTTGCTATCTCCAGAGCTTAAGGGATTAGAGCAGGCAGTTACATTGATTGATCAAGCCATTGATCAACAAAAGCAGATTGTCATTGTGGGAGACTATGATGCTGATGGTGCAACCAGTACTGCATTGATGGTTTTAGCGTTGAAAGATATGGGTGCCAAAGTTGAGTATCTGGTTCCTGATCGATTTAAGTATGGTTATGGACTCACGCCTGCAATTGCTGAATTGGCAAAACAAAGTTATCAGCCAGATCTTTTGATTACCGTGGATAATGGCATTTCCAGCCATGCGGGTGTAGACACTGCTCAAGCTTTAGGTATGCAGGTGATCATTACTGATCACCATTTAACCACCAAGCCGACACCTTGCGCTGAAGCTGTGGTTAATCCGAACCAACTCGGTTGTGAGTTTTCAAGTAAGGCTTTGGCTGGGGTTGGGGTGGCTTTTTATGTATTGGCAAAATTAGCCAGTTCACGCAGCCAGCAAGGCAAAAGCAGCAGTAAAGTGGCCCAATATCTCGATTTGGTTGCATTGGGCACTTATGCTGATGTCGCCAGTTTGGATTATAACAATCGTATCTTGATTGATGCAGGTTTAAAACGTATTCAGCAGCATCAATGTCGTGCTGGTATTTTGGCTTTACTGGATATTGCAGGGCGAGATGCCGCCAGTTTACGTGCACAGGATTTAGGTTTTGTTGTTGGTCCTCGGATTAATGCGGCAGGTCGTATGGAAAGCATGCGGATCGGAATTGAATGCTTGCTCGCAGCTGATATGGCAACAGCTTATCCGATTGCACAACAGCTGAATCAGCTGAATATTGAACGCCGTCAGGTTGAAACTGAAATGAAGCAACAGGCTATGCAAGCCTTGCAACATATTCAATTAGAAACCTCACATTTGCCTGCTGCGCTGGTGATGTTTGATGAACAATGGCATCAAGGCGTGATTGGGATTGTGGCTGGTCGTTTAAAGGAACAGTTCCATCGACCAAGTCTTGTCTTTGCTCCAGATGAAGATGGGATCCATATCAAAGGTTCCGCACGTTCGATTGAGGGGATTCATATCCGAGATACCATTGAGCAGGTGGCGGAGCAATATCCACATTTGGTTAGTCATTTTGGTGGACATGCGGCTGCGGCAGGTTTAACCCTAAGAAAAGAAAATTTTGATGAATTCAAAACTATTTTTACCCAATCTGTTGCTGAAATGGATGAAGATTTATTTCATGCTACCTTGTGGACGGATGGTGAACTGACTGATTCAGATCTGCATTTGGGCACATTGGACTGGATTGAGCAATTGGGTCCATGGGGGCAGAAATTTCCCTTACCGCAGTTTGAAGGGCGGTTCAAAGTGATCGATTATCGTTGGCTCAAAGAGCAACATTTAAAACTCAAATTGGCGGTCGGATCACATTCTATTGATGCGATTGCATTTAATGCGGTGGACCGTTTTGAATTTAATCCAATGCTGGGTTATGTGGATTTAGTTTATACCTTGGAACGTAATGTTTTTAATGGCAACACCAGTCTGCAACTGCAAATTGCTTATTTAAAACAATAAAAAAAGCCCTGAATGATTCAGGGCTTTTCCGATATAAAACAGTTCTGTTCAAGTCTTAGAAGCGGTATGCACCACGAAGACCGAATGAAGTGTAGTCGTTATCAATATACGATTTATCGTTACCGAAACCTACACGACCTTCCAAGCTCACTTGTTGATTGAAGAATTTCTTCGCAGAAATACCCCATTCATTTGAGTTGATGAATGTGTTGTCATAATCAAGTTTTTGATAATCTACACCAACACTTAAAGTTTTGTCGATGAAGTAATCACCTTTTAACTTTACTTCTTTGTTGTCACCAAAAGCGGTATATGCTTCTAGGTTCACATCATTTTGACCCATTTTAGTCACATACTTGGCACGAAGCGTTGGGCTTGTTTCACGGTCGCCGTCTTTCACGTCAACAGTTTTTGCACCTGCTGCAACCAATAAACCAGGTGCTGGTAAGTAACCCACTTCAGCTGAATAATGGTTGATTTTTAATTTGTCTTCATCAGTCGCATATTTAGAATTTGGTTTGATTTCTTCACGGCCAATATTACCGCTTAAATAGAAATCGCTGTTAGGAACAAAGTATTCAATACCTGCGCCATATTGATTGTTCTTGAATGCATCATCTTTTTCATAAGCGTACTGTGCTTTTACATTGCTCGCACGGTCAAGGAACGCTGCTTCTGCAAGAGGTGCATTACGTGTTTGTACTGGATTAAAGTAATATTTGCCGTCTACGCTGAAACGATCACTGTCACCAAAACGATCTTGGTCTTTATAGGTATAAGAACCACCTACCTCAGCTTGATAAGCATGAGCAGTTCCTGTTACTGCGATTGCAGATAAAAGTGCTGATGCAATTGCTAATTTTTTCATGGTTGTTTCCTCATTAAGATTTAAACCAAGTGTTAAACACTAATACATGTTTTGTTACAACTTGAGTCTAGAGCAATTTTCGTGATCGTCAATCTTGATAAGGTAATCGAACAGTACGAATGTAATTGACTTGTAATTTTGACATTTTATCTATTTGATATTTATTGTAAAAAAATCATTGTTTTGATTTATTAAAACTTAGGAGAGATTGTGTGTTTTAGTGCGCTTGGTCTAATTTTTATACAAAAACTTGGATCTAGCATATCGGACTAAACATTTCAGGCATAAAATTAAGTAATTTAAAAAATCAATTTTAATAAATAAATGTATTCAAAATGACATGGCTGTGTCGACTAAAACAGTTATGTTAAAATAGCGGATTAAGTGAAAAAATAGTGTGAGAAAAGACGCGTGGAAATTAATCCGTATTTAATTCAATTGAAAGACTTATCTGATCGTAGCCAAACACTACGGGGGTATCTTTGACTACGATCTAAAAGCTGAGCGTTTAGAAGAAGTTTTAAGAGAATTAGAAGACCCTGCGATTTGGAATGATCAAAGCCGTGCTCAGGCCATCGCTAAAGAAAAGGGCAGTTTAGAAAACACATTAGGTGTATTTGATCGTCTTGCTGAACAGTTAGATGATGCAAAAGCCATGCTTGACCTTGCGGTTGAAGCGGATGATGAAAGTTTATTGTTGGATGTTCAAGCAGAATTAGACAGTGCTGAACAAGCATTAGGTAATCTTGAATTCCGCCGTATGTTCAGTAATCCGATGGATCCAAACCCTTGCTTCCTTGAAATTCAATCAGGTTCAGGCGGTACAGAAGCACAAGACTGGGCGTCGATGCTATTGCGCATGTATCTACGTTGGATCGAACGTCACGGCTTTAAAGCTGAATTGATGGAAGTATCAGATGGCGACGTGGCTGGGATCAAATCAGCAACCATTCGTGTGGATGGTGAATTTGCCTATGGCTGGTTACGTACCGAAAGTGGTGTACACCGTTTAGTACGTAAGTCACCATTTGACAGTAACAACAACCGTCATACGTCGTTCTCTGCGGTATTCATCTCACCTGAGATTGATGACAATATCGAAATTGATATCAATCCATCTGATGTCCGTACGGATACTTATCGTGCTTCAGGTGCGGGTGGTCAGCACATTAACAAAACGGACTCTGCAGTTCGTTTAACTCACGCACCGACAGGTATTGTGGTGGCGTGTCAGAACCAGCGTTCGCAACATGCCAACCGTGACCATGCGTGGAAGCAATTACGTGCCAAACTCTATGAATTGGAAATGAGCAAACGTAATGAAGCGGCTCAAGCCTTAGAAGACTCGAAGTCTGATATCGGTTGGGGAAGTCAGATTCGTTCGTATGTGCTAGATGATTCACGCATTAAAGACTTGCGTACAGGTGTGGAAAATTCCAACACCAAAGCAGTTTTGGATGGTGACTTGGATAAATTCATCGAAGCAAGTTTGAAACAAGGTTTATAAGTTTTAATCCAATTAAAACGGCAATCTCGTTCAGTACCTACTGGTTAATCGAAAAAATATGATATTAATATCGAAAAAAATGGATATTAATATTTGAAAATTTCGATATACTGGATTTAGGTGCTGAACAAAGTGTTGCCGCTTGAGAAACGTGGTGAGTCTATGGATATTGATGTTATAAGCAAAGCCTTAGCCAATCCATTACGTCGACAGATTTTGCAATGGTTGAAAGAGCCTGAGCAATTTCTACCCGTTGAGCAATGTGGTGGTAGTTTTGAACGTGGTGTATGTGCAGGGCACATCGAACGTTTAGGAAAAGTTGCACAATCGACTATGTCGAATCATTTGTCTGTACTACAACAGGCAGGTTTGATTAATGTCGAGAAATATGGACAGTGGTCCTATTTCACGCGCAATGAAGCTTTGATTCAGCAATATATCGAACATTTAAAACAAGCACTTTAGATCGAAGAAGTGTAAGTTGAGGCGATCATGGCTGAACTAAATTCTACTTTGCAAGTAGGTGATTTCACGATTAAAAACCGCTTGGTTTTAGCTCCGTTAACCAGAGCGCGTAGTGGTGAACAACGTATTCCAAACGATTTAATGGTGGAATATTACCAACAACGTGCCAATGCGGGTCTTATTCTTACCGAAGCAACGGTGATTAGCCCAAAAGCAGCGGGATATGCCAATACGCCAGGCTTGTGGTCGCAAGAACAGGCTCAGGCATGGCATAAAATTGTTGAAGCTGTGCATGCACAAGGTTCAAAAATTGTGGTTCAGCTTTGGCATGTTGGACGTATTTCACATCCAGACTTGTTGGATGGTGATACGCCTGTGGCGCCAAGTGCGATTCAACCTGCTGGTGAAGTCAGCTTACTTCGTCCAAAGCGTCCCTATGTAACGCCGCGTGCGTTATCGCATGAAGAAATTCAAGAAATCGTTGCGCAATATAAAAATGCCGCAGAACAAGCGAAAGCAGCTGGTTTTGACGGTGTGGAACTGCATGCGGCAAATGGCTATTTGATTGACCAATTCTTGCAAAGTAAAACCAATCATCGTGATGATGAATATGGCGGTTCAATTGAAAATCGCGCGCGTTTATTGCTACAAGTGGTCGATACCTTTATTGAAGTTTGGGGTGCTGGTCGAGTTGGTGTGCATCTTGCGCCACGTGGTGATTCGCATGATATTGGCGATGAAAACCCATTGGCGACATTTGGTTATGTCATTGAGCAACTGGATCAACGCAATATTGGCTTTATTTTCACACGTGAATATGAAGCTGCAGATAGTGTTCTGCCAAAACTACGCCCGAAATTTAAAGGGGTGTGGATTGCCAATGAAGGTTTAACTTCTGAATCTGCGAAACGTATTTTGGCGACAGGCCAAGCGGATGCAGTTTCATTCGGTAAACAATATATTGCGAATCCAGATTTATTCGAACGTTTGCAACATGATTTACCTTTAAATCCACTTCAACCACAAACCTTATATGCTGATGGTGCTGAAGGTTATACCGATTATCCTGTATTCGAAAAGCTAGAAGCTTAGTCCGCTTTAAGACTTCAAAAATGACTCATGCGATTTACTAAAATTGCATGAGTTTTTGTTTTAATTCTCAAAATGGTCGATTAAATTTTAGGCAATAAGTCAGAGGAAGCATCTGTACAATTTGTACTATGTACCCATAATCCTCTTTTTGTGACGAAATAATTATGAAAATCAGCCACTTCAAAATTATAAACTTTTTGGCGAAATGCTTCCGCTAAAACATAAACTTCTTGATTATTCACAATGAATGGGCTGGGTGAATTGTCTTCCATCACCCCACTGGCACCTAAATCGCCAAATTCATATAAACTAAAATATTCAACATCTTCAATACTAACTCCTTTTTTGTCTGCATCAAATACATTACTAGGATGGTAACTGCCTGCAACATTAGTCATAGTCGTTTTGCGTAAAGGATTAACCATAAAGACCAAAGCAAAGATTTCTGGATCATGTGTTTCTATAATTTGACCATTTTTCAACTCATCCAGACGAGTCCAACCTAAACCCTTAACCCAAAATGGATGGTTAGGAGTTACCATATTACTGACCATCATACCTTTATGGGACAGTTGTAATAACTTTCCCTTATGTAACTTTGAAATGTCAGTATTGGCTTTAATTTGAAAATATGTTAGTTCCCAAATCTCCTTATCTTCATAGGAAACAGTATGTAGAACAGGCTTATAACAAAGTTCTCCCTCTCCATTTGTGGCTTAGACAGAACCATGTCACCTACTTTAATGTCTTGAATCGGAACCAGACCTTGCTCTGTGATAATACGAGTCCCAGCTGGAAAGCATCCTTTTTGTTTCATAACAGCATACATTTGCTTAGCTCCTTCTTCGTTTTTATTTCTTTTATGGTTGTAATGAAATTTCAAAAAGATTTTTCTTTTAGATTTAAAACATAACATTTCTTTAGGTAATTGACTAAAATGTGCAAT
Organism: Acinetobacter sp. ANC 3929; assembly: GCF_000369405.1. Lineage (GTDB taxonomy): Bacteria > Pseudomonadota > Gammaproteobacteria > Pseudomonadales > Moraxellaceae > Acinetobacter. Next base: position 620,438 of record NZ_KB849998.1, on the reverse strand, counting down.
TGGCTAATTTACAAGATAATTTAGTTTAAGCATATAGAAAGAAACTCCATATTTTTTTCAAAACACATTTAAAAGTCTAACTGTCAAAAAATCATAAATTTCCGCATAATGAGCGGGAATCACATTGTAAATTATGGTCTCGGATGGCGCAGCAAAACGCAGTACAGCAAACCCCGTTCTGGTATAACTTTCTACTGACATGTATCAAGCCGCTATATCGTTGGAAAATCAAACAGCGGGCGGAAACTGATGCGCTATTCCAGCAGGAATGTATAGAACGTTTTGGCCCATTCCAAGCACCTAAAAATTTAAGGGTGATTTGGTTTCATGCAGTCTCTGTCGGCGAGACCAACGCAGCTCAGCCTTTAATCGAGCATTACTTAAAACTTGGCCATTCGGTTTTAGTGACCAATACCACCAAGACAGGACAGGCACGTGCAAAATCGCTATTTTTAAAAGCCCCTTATCTCGATTTATTTCAGGCAGTGTATTTGCCTGTCGATCAAAAAGCATTATTAAAACGATTTTTTAATCTGTATCAACCGCGACTATTGGCATTGGTTGAAACAGAGATCTGGCCAAATCTTATTGCCCAAGCAAAACAGCAACAGATTCCCTGTATTTTATTGAATGCACGTCTTTCCGAAAAATCAGCCAAAGGTTATGGCAAAGTTCGCCGCTTGACCCAGCCAATGTTACAACAGTTGACTTGGATGCTGACACAAGATGCCGCAACGCAACACCGTTATGTCGATTTAGGTCTTGATCAAGCCAAAAGTCAGGTGGTTGGGAATATTAAATTCGATATTTCAGCACCAGAACAGTATCTGCAACAAGCACAGCAGTTGAAACAAGATTGGCAATTGGCGAGTCGTCAAATCACCATCTTGGCGAGTACCCATGCACCTGAAGAAGAAAGTTTACTCAAACAATTACAGCCGCATTTAAATTCAAATCCGAATTTACTCTGTATTGTGGTACCACGTCATCCAGAACGTTTTGATGAGGTATACCAAGTCTGCCAAAGTTTAAATTTAAAAACTCAACGCCGTAGTCTGCAACAACCGATTCAAGCGGATACCCAAGTATTCCTTGCAGATAGTATGGGCGAAATGTGGCTCTGGTATGCCTTAAGCCAAGTCTGTTTTGTCGGTGGTTCACTGAATGAGCCGGGTGGCGGACATAACATTTTAGAGCCCATGGTGCTGAATGTCCCCACCGTCATTGGTCCGCGTTATTTCAACTTTCAAACCATTGTGGATGAATTTGTGGCTCAACAAGGCATTTTGATTGGAGAGGACGCAGCACAGGTAGGGCAACAATTATTAGCTTGTCTAGAGGATGATGCACAAACTCAGCAACTGGTTCAGCAAGCACAACTGGTTTTGCAACGTAATAAGGGTTCTCTGCAGAAACATATTCAATTGCTTGATCATTATTTACAGCAAACCGTATCGTCATGAATATTGTTTTACTTGAACCTGAGCAGTGTAGTTTGGTGGATGCGTGGCAGATTCGCCAACCCAGACAATTACAGCATTTAGGTCAGCACTTACAACTGAAGATTGGGGATCGTCTTAAAGTAGGTGTGCGTCATGGATCGCGTTATCTTACGGAAGTTCAAAGTATTTCTGAACACCAGATCATTGTGAAACCTATTCAATTAGAAGTCGTGCCTGATAAGCTTCCAGTGCATCTGATTCTCGCGTTACCACGTCCTAAAGTATTGCGCCGTATCATTATGGATGCGGTGACGATTGGGGTAGAACGGATTAGTCTGATTCACAGTTACCGAGTGGACAAGAGCTATTGGCAAACACCGTTTTTACAGCAGCTCAATGATTATGTGACTTTGGGATTAGAACAGGCGGGCGATACCATTGAACCCGAAATTCAACTCTATAAACGCTTTAAACCTTTTGTTGAAGATGTTTTACCAACTTTGATGAGTGCAGAACAGCCGGCTTATGTGGCGCATCCCTATGCTGAGCAGCAAATGCCATATGCAATTCAACAGCCTTGTAGTTTGATTGTTGGACCAGAGGGCGGTTTTATTCCCTATGAAGTCGATCTACTCATAAAAAACGGTTGCCAAGCAAAGAGCTTGGGCAACCGAATTTTACGAACCGAAACCGCGGTATCGAATATTTTGGGACGCTTATTTATCTAAAGTGTCTTGAGGTTCAGGTTGATCACCACGGTAGACTTTGACTTCTTGTACTGGGTAAGGAATTGAAATTCCTTTTTCATCAAAGGCAGTCACGACCAATTCTTGAATTTCACTGATAGATGCTGAGGTACTAGTTTCAGTGGTATTGACCCACCAGCGTACCGTTAAATTAATCGAGAAATCTGCCAGTGCGGTGACATTGACCGAGAATCCAGGTTGGCTCAGCACGTTCAGATTGCGATCCAAGATATCGAGAATAATTTTTTTGGCTTTTTGCATGTCATCTTCATAGCCAATACCGACCACAAACTCACAACGACGACGTTGATAGGCATTATTCACCGTAACAGCACTGGTATACACCGTTGCATTCGGAATGACAATACGGCGGCCATCTGGAGAGCGTAAGAAGGTTGCTCGGATTTGAATATCTTCAACATTTCCTTCCAAGCCATTCACCACAATATCATCACCGATACGGAAAGGTTCGCTGATCAAAATCAGAATCCCTGACAGTAAGTTTTGAAAAATATCTTTGAACGCAAAACCGATCGCAACTGAACCAATCCCGAGTGCACCAATCAACTGACTTGGGGTGAAGCCTGGGATGGCAATGACCAGCGCAATCAGAAAGCCAAAGAAGATAATAAACGTACTACCGACCCGATTCAGTACCAATACTAGGTTCTGGCGGGTATAGCTGCGATTTTCTAGTGTCTTGCGAATAAAGAATTTAAACAACTTGGTGAGTAGCCAAAAAATGATGAATACCGTGATCGCAATCCCGATGTAGGGAATACGCTCCCAAAAGCTATCCATGATTTTATCAATCGTGGTATAGGCATCGTGATACTTTTCAGTATGGGCCAAAACTGTTTCAGTGGTCTTGGTACTTGCTTGATGAATCAGCGCACCCGTATCTTTTGCCACTTCAGTCAATGTTGTTTGTTCATTTGCCACAGCAAGATCTCTATTTCGCAAAGGAAGGAGTAAATAAGGGAAGCAATCATAATGAATTTATTGCCAACACGCATGCAAAATTCAGTTTTTGCTTCCTATAATGATCAAATCAATTCGCTGGATGAGCTTCCTTAAAAATATTCGGTTGTATTTTGAATGATTTGGGTTGGTGCATCCCATAAATCTGGGCTGGCAAAATAATACGCAAAAACAAACATCCCCAACATCATTAACAGACTGAACAGAATCATGATCCAAGCTAATATTTTTTCCCATGCGCTAGATGGGCGAACATCACCATAATCATTGCGATGAGGTGTTCCAGGTGCCAATAAGGCATATAAGCTAAATAAAAATTGCAGCACAGGAACTAAGAGCAGTAAACATAGCCACCCTGTTTTATTCAGGTCATGCAGGCGACGGATGATAAATACGATTTGGAAATAAAATGCGACTAACCACAGTGCGATCAGAGCAAAGATCGTCATACCTGAAAATGTAGAGAAGAATGTTTCATCAACATGGCTGAGACTAAAAATGCCAGCGAAGGCAAAAATACCAAAAAAAGCTGCTATACATATGAAGCTGAGTAAGGCATACCAAGCGATATAGCTGAGACGGTTGAAACGACCATTTGGGGAGAGCGGATGGTCATTGCTGGGTTGTACTTGAGCAGTTATTGCAGGATCAAACATAGAGTGTTCCTATTTTTCTGATTATTAAATCTTTTAAAGGTTTGGCAATGATCAAAATAATCACTTATTTTAAAAACAAAAAGCATAGACAAGCAGTTCAAATTTCAATTATTTTGAGTAAATTTTTGAAAATAAAGTGATCGTAAAAGCGTGGGCTTTGTTATTTTAGCCTATAACTTAGTCTAGGTCGAAAGATTAAAAGCCCTGACATTTCTACGACCAAAGCCGCATTGTTTGCGCTTGTAAATGGTGTCAATACTGCAAGTGAGAACAAAACATACCCGTGTAATAGATGAGAACATCTAAGGTATGAGATAAAAAACCAAGGAAGTGAGCTATGAAAGAAATCTACCCAGTGCCTGATAAATTCAAAGAAACGGCAAGAATCTCTGAAGCAGACTATTTCAAACGTTACCAGCATTCGATTGAGCAACCTGAAGCATTTTGGGCAGAAGAAGCCAACAAGATTGAATGGATCAAGCCGTTCACACAGGTCAAAAATACCAGTTTTAATCAAGATAATTTCAAAATCGAATGGTTTGCTGATGGTGAGTTGAATGTCTCAGCCAACTGTTTAGATCGTCATCTCAAAGATAATCCTTTAAAGCCAGCAATTATCTGGGAAGGCGACCATCCTTCACGCCATAAAATTATCTCATTTTCTGAACTGCATGATGAAGTTTGTCGTTTTGCCAATGTGTTAAAGAAACAAGGTATTCGCAAGGGCGATCGCGTTGTGCTGTATATGCCAATGGTGCCTGAAGCGGCAATTGCGATGTTGGCCTGTGCACGAATTGGTGCAGTGCATTGTGTGGTATTTGGTGGTTTTTCACCAGATTCATTGGCGAGCCGAATTGAAGACTGTCAAGCAAAACTGGTGATTACTGCGGATGCAGGCATGCGTGGTGGAAAGTTACTGCCACTGAAAGAAAATGTGGATGCAGCTTTAGAAATTGATGGCACCAGTAGTGTTGAAAACGTCATCGTGGTACATCGCACAGGCAACCCAATTCAGTTCAATGCAGAACGTGATGTTTGGTATCACTTGGCGATCATGGAAGTAGATGAACACTGTCCACCAGAACCAATGAAAGCAGAAGATCCTCTATTTATTCTGTATACCTCGGGTTCAACTGGTAAACCGAAAGGCGTATTGCATACGACAGGTGGTTATCTGGTGTATGTGAATACCACATTTAGAGAAGTCTTCGATCTACGTGAAGATGATGTGTATTGGTGTACCGCAGATGTAGGCTGGATTACGGGCCATAGTTACTTACTTTATGGGCCACTCAGTAATGCCACCACCACGGTGATGTTTGAGGGGATTCCACAATATCCAACATGGGCACGTATTGGTCATGTGATTGATAAGCATAACGTCACCATTCTATATACGGCACCGACTGCGATTCGCGCCATGATGCGTGAAGGCGATGCTTATGTACGTGAGAGTAACCGTAGTAGCTTACGATTACTCGGTTCGGTGGGTGAGCCGATCAACCCAGAAGCATGGAATTGGTATCATGAAGTGGTCGGTGAAGGCCGTTGCCCAATTGTCGATACATGGTGGCAAACAGAAACAGGCGGTATTTTAATTTCACCATTGCCAGGAGCGACTGCTTTAAAACCGGGTTCAGCGACACGTCCATTCTTTGGGGTACAACCTGCATTGGTCGATGGTGAAGGCAATGAACTAGTAGGTGCAACTGAAGGCAATCTGGTGATTAAGGATTCCTGGCCAGGTCAAATGCGAACCATTTGGGGGGATCCACAACGTTTTATAGAAGCTTATTTCTCGACCTTTAAAAATTACTATTTCACAGGTGATGGCGCACGACGTGATGCTGATGGCTACTATTGGATTACGGGACGTGTCGATGATGTACTCAACGTATCAGGTCATCGCTTAGGGACTGCGGAAATTGAGAGTGCTTTAGTTTCGCATGTAGCGGTTGCAGAGGCTGCGGTGGTGGGTATGCCGCATGATATTAAAGGACAGGGGATTTGTACCTTTGTCACTTTACAAGCTGATGTCGCTGAATCTGAGGAGCTACGTAAGGAGTTGGTCAACTGGGTGCGTAAAGTGCTTGGGCCAGTGGCCACCCCTGATGCACTGCATTGGGCACCTGCTTTGCCAAAAACTCGTTCAGGTAAAATCATGCGCCGTATCTTGAGAAAGATTGCGGCCAATGAACTCGATACGCTTGGTGATACTTCAACACTGGCAGAACCAGCGGTGGTTGATCATTTGATTGCGACGGTTTATCCAAACCGATAAAAACCATTTAAATTTAAAAAGAGCGTTCAATAGGACGCTCTTTTTTTATGTGCATTACTTAATGGTTTGCTAAAAAATCAGCCGTGCTTTGTACTGTGGCAAAGAAACCGAGTGCAGATAAGAATGCAGTTTGTACATCGGCTGCTTTGGCGATCTTACCATCATGTTCAAGATCACGCGTTGCAGTCGCATCCGCAATCACGATAGGTTGGTAGCCGAGCTCTTTGGCAGCACGTGTCCCTGAGTCAATACAGACATGCGTCATCATGCCTGTAATCACCAGTTGCTCGACATGATGTTGCTCAAGGATGGTTTGAAGATTGGTTTCTAGAAAGCTATTGGGAAAATGTTTTTCAACAATCAGTGAGCGATCTGTGACCTTAAGTTGTGGATGTAATTCAACACCCACTGTATTTTCCTGAAAGAAACTGGCAGAGGCAGGGTTGATGTGTTGAATGTAAATAATGGGTAAATTGTTTTGAATAAAATGATCTTCTAATCGGTTGGTTTGCGCTAGAGCAAGGTCTGGATTGACCAATTCCATTTTGCCATTTTTAAAATAATCGTTTTGGACATCAATAATCAGGAGGGCCTGTTTCATCGTTTGTACTTCCAGTGTTAAGTTAAAACAAGAGTAGGGGAAGCGTGAAAAATCCGCTATATTCAGATGAAAGCATTGTTGCTGGTTTTCTTTCGTAATGAAAAATGAATATTGAACTTGATCCCATCGACTTAAAAATTATTGAACTTCTCAAACAAGATTCGCGTTTAAGCCATAAAGAAATAGGGCAGCGAGTGCATCGTACTGGGCAAGCTGTTGGAGCACGTATTGCTCAATTGATGGATGCAGGAATCATCAAAAATTACACCGTTGCGATCAAGTACGAACATAAGCAGTTTATTCAACTGTTTATGAATGATCAGCAAGCTTTTATCGAAGTTGAATTACTGGTTAAACAATACGAGCAGGTGGATGAATGTTTTAAAATTCTCGGGAATGCTTGCTATATGATTGTCAGTCATTTTAATCCATCACAATTAAATGAGTTTATTGAGCAACTATCGCAGTGGTGCCGATATTCGGTTGAAACGGTCATGCGAGAAATTGAGACTGCTTAAATTAAAAATCCCCAAGCCGAGCCTTGGGGAAGAAATATTCAATCGCTTTTATTTTTCTTCTTATTTAATGCCAAGCTTATGCTGATTTTGCCTCCAGTTGAATTTCCTGTTGTTGTTCGAGCTGACGAACCAGTGGAAGTACTTTTTCGCCAAAATATTCTACTTCTTCAATAAAATGTAGAAAGCCTGAAAGAATCAGATCAACGCCAACATTCTTTAAGGCCACAATCCGTTCTGCAATTTGTTGCGGTGTACCAATCAAATTGGTCTTAAAGCCATCATTGTATTGAACCAGATCATCAAAGGTCGATTTTGCCCAGTTACCTTCGCGTTCAGGTGCTGCCGCACCTGCTTCACGGGTCGCATCACCAAAGGCATTCACGGCTTCGACATTGGCTTGTGCAATGATGTCATTCAGTACGGCTTTGGCTTCTTCCTCAGTATCACGCGCGATGATAAAGGCATTAACACCTATTTTGACGTCTCGGTTGGCTAACTTGGCCTTGCCGCGAACATCATCGACCTGTTTTTTAATTTCTTCGACACTGTTGCCATTGGTAAAATACCAGTCCGATACACGTGCAGCCATATCACGTGCTGCACGTGAACTTCCACCCTGAAACACCTCAATATATGGTTTTTGCAGCGGTTTCGGTTTAAGCGTGTAATTCTGGAACTGGTAATACTTACCCTCAAAGCTGTAATTGTCAGTGGTCCAGATACCTTTCAGAGTACGGATAAATTCTTCTGAGCGAACATAACGTTCATCATGCTCAGGCCAAGGTTCGCCAATAGCGTCAAATTCGCCACGGAACCAGCCACTGACCACATTAATCGCAATACGCCCTTGGGTGAGATAGTCAATGGTTGCAAGCTGTTTGGCTGCAAGCACAGGCTTCCAAGGGCCAGGTAAGATTGCTGCAATTACCTTGAGTTTTTCGGTCTTTGCCAGTAAAGCATGACTAAAACTCACTGATTCATGTTGGTTCTCTGCGCCGTAGCCAGCGGTAAAGCGGATCTGTGTGAGGGCATATTCAAAGCCACTTTTTTCTGCTGCTTGTGCTAGGCGTACATTATAGTCGTAGCTCCAGTCAGTACGTTGTTCAATGTTGCTTACAACGAGACCGCCACTCACATTAGGAACCCAGTAGGCAAATTTAATTGCTGATGCTGTTATTGTCATCGTTGTATCCTCCATAAAAGATATGGTTTATGCGACGTGGGTTAAATTCTTGGCTGACTTCGGGTGTAAGCGAGATTCAGCTGCATCTAGGTTGGGCACCGCTGCTGATGGTAATACTTCAGCTTGTTCAATCTGTTTGTTTATGCCAAGATTTTGATTGGCCTGCTCGGTTTTGTTTTTGATGGCTGCTGCACGTTGACCTTTGGCAGGTGCCCATTCCAGAATTGGTAAGGCACGCGCTACAGCCAAGGTGACGCGATCAGACAATTGCTCGCTTTTAACCGTATATTCAGGCGTGAAATCACGATCTGTTGCGTAGACGCCAATTGGTAAAGTCTGTGCTTGGAAAAAGCTGAATAGTGGGCGTAACTGATGTTCGAGAACCAAAGCATGGCGATCACTACCACCTGAAGCGGCGAGTAAGACAGGTACGTCAACCAAAGCAGTTTGTTCAACAAAGTCGAAGAAATGCTTAAATAAGCCTGTAAATGAAGCACGATAAACAGGTGTTCCAACAATCAATGCATCTGCGGCTTCAACAGCAGCCAAATCATCTTGTACGCGTTGTGGCAGTTGATTACGATAAATCGCACCCCCCAATAGAGGCCCGATTTCACTGAGTTTGACGAAGTGTACTTTAATATTAATTGCTTCTGAAAGCTCATCCAGAATCGCCTGGACTAAACTTTCTGTTTTTGATGGGCTATTTAAGCCACCAGATACTGCAACAATATTAAGGGGAGTTGAGATACTATTGTGATTGGACATAATAACGGCCTAAAAGATCATTTCAAATTGCTATTTATTTATCTACACCGCATGCCAAGCTGTAAAATAAGGAAATGCTGCAAGCTTATCTTTTTTAAAGATATATCTGTAAATCACAATAAATATCAAAGTTTAGGCAGTTAATTTTCTGTTTCTATTCAAGATTTTTGAATCTATTTTATTCACAGAAAATTTTAATGGAGTTATATCAATATTTGATTTATTTTGCGGGAAAAGGAAATAAATCATGTCTTGTGCTTGACCTAGCCTTGAATTGAAAATAGGCTTAAGCGGATTGAATTTAAATAAACATCGTACAGTGACGTACTTGCAGATAGCTTAAGCGCTTATGAATATTTTAATTGTAGACGACCATCCTTTATTTAGACATGCTTTGATTCAAGCGGTTCGTTATAGTTTGCCTCAGGCGCAGATCCAAGAGACTGCAGATGTAGATGAATTTTATGCACGTTTAGAACATGGTGCAGAACCTGATTTGGTCCTCTTGGATTTAAATCTACCAGGTGCTTCTGGTTTCTCCGCCCTAGTCTATGTCAGGGCCCAATATCCTGCGATTCCCATTATTGTGGTTTCGGCACACGAAGAAGTTTCAATTATTCAGCGTGCGATTGCGCATGGTGCAATGGGCTATATTCCGAAATCTTCCCATCCAAGTCATATTGGGGAAGCGATTAAGCATGTATTAGAAGGTGAAATTTGGTTACCGCCAAACTTACCAACCCATGCAGGCTTTGATCCTCGTGCGGCAGATGAAACGGCTTTAGCTGAACGTTTACAATCACTGACCCCACAACAGTTCCGTGTCTTGATGATGGTGGCAGAAGGTTTATTGAATAAACAAATTGCTTATGAATTAGAAGTTTCCGAAGCTACCATCAAAGCACATGTCACCGCGATTTTCCGTAAGCTAGGTGTACAAAATCGAACCCAAGCGGTGTTGGCGATTAGTGCTTTAAATATTGAAGATAAAAAGATGTAAGAGATTTAAAGTAAGAAATCCAATTTCTTGCTTTATTTAGATTTAGAAAATAAAAAACCAGTTCATAAGAACTGGTTTTTTATTATGAATTTAGTGTTCTATGTAGAACATCAATCCAATATTAGAAACGGAACTTCGCGTTTAAGCCAACAGTTTGCGTATCAGTGCTTTCATGTTTCGCATTTGCGTTAACATAAGTTGCGCCTACAGCAATCGCTGGAGTGATGAAGTAGTTTACGTTCGCACCCCAAGCAGAATTGATTGCAGAGAAGTTGTCTTTATTTGCTGGGTTTGAGCTGTAATTTGCTTCAGCATAAGAAGCGCCAACGCTTAACTTAGGAGTTACATATACGTCAGTTTTTAATTCGTATGCTTGGTTATCACCGTAAACAAGACCAGCTTCGAAGCCTACAGCCATGTTTGTACCATCGATGTTACCTACGTATTTAGTACGTGCAGTGATCGCATCTTGGTCTTGACCAATGATTTTAGCTTGAGCTACTGATTTAGCGATACCATTTGAAAGTACGCTGTTTGCATCTAAAGCAAATTGATCAGCAATGTTAGTATAACCAACAGCAACCAAGAAGTTAGGAGTAAGCATAGTACCGACTTCTAATGCGAAACGGTCACCATTGTCTTTTTTACCTTCAGACTTAGTCTGTGAGTGGCTGTATGCAGCACTTGTATACACAGGTAAGTAAGGAGTTGGAAGGTAAGCTTCACCTTTTGCACCGAAAGAGTTGTTCTTAACAGTTGCAATTTCGTCACCGCTTAATTCTGCAAAGCTATAAGCTACAGAAACATTAGATGCTTGGTTTAAGAATGCAGCTTCAGCTAATGGACCTTTAGAAGAGTCTACATTTTTGAAGTAGTAAGTACCTTGAGCAGCACCAGTGAAGTCTTTGTCATTTGCAGTTGTGTCTACAAATTCAGATTGACCTTGAACTTCTACTTGGTATGCGTGAGCACCGGTCATGGCTAAAACTAAAGCAGTGGCTAAACCGAGTTTTTTCATAATGATTTCCAGCTTTAAAACAATTAAAGAGTAAAGTTGGAGCCATTGTATTGTAACAAAGTATGAAGTCAATGTAATAAATTTGGGCTTCCGATAAACGAACAAAAGCTGAACAGGTAGTGTATGAAAAACGAACACTTGAAAAAAATCATGTCAACGTTTTATAAAGTATATATCTAACAAATAGATATGTTTATTTTTTAATGAGATAAGGGGGCTTAGAAGAATAGCATTGCTAAACATTTTAATTGGTTTATTCAATTATATTAATCGTTTTTTTCGTTTATTGAGTTCTTATTTTTGTCATAAATACGAGTCCAAAAGTGTGAGTTAAAATAATATTATGTAATTTTTCTGCGATAGACTTTGCAAAATTATGGTATTCATTCTCAGTCAATATAAACTAAAAATCATGTAAAAATCGCACTTTTAATGATCAATTAGCAAAAACGATTGTAATAATAAACCCGATCTATTTAATCAACTTTACTTTGTGAGAATTAATTCACATAATACAAAGCAAGAGATATCTAATTTGCATTTAAGTGTCTCGTAACATTTTCTTTGAAGTATTTTGATGTTTTTAACATCACTGTTTTACTAGCTCGGCTTTCCCCAAGGTCGAGCTTTTTTTTATCTTTTTTCTCGGTTTTAGATGAAATAACACTACAGAAGACATGTAATAAAAGACTTATAGTGGCTGTTTATTTTACTTTTCCACTTTTATTCTCATGTCGGCGAAACTAAAAATTCTCACTTTATCCATTTCATTGGTGCTGGGATTACCCTTGATGGCTTGCCAGAGCTTTAGTCAACAAAAGCAGCAAATAATGACACAGAAAAGTGAACAGCAGCAGATTGCGAGCTTATTCCAAAATGCTCAAACTAGCGGTGTTTTGGTCATTTATGATGGAAAGAAAATTCAAAAATATGGCAATGACACCAGTCGCGCAGAGCATCGTTATATCCCAGCCTCAACTTTTAAAATGCTGAATGCGTTAATTGGCATACAGCATCATAAAACCACGCCAAATGAAATCTTTAAATGGGATGGACGGAAACGCGCATTCAGTAGTTGGGAAAAAGACCTCACACTAGCGGAGGCGATGCAGGCATCAGCTGTGCCTGTGTATCAAGAGCTGGCACGACGTATTGGCCTAGAACTGATGACCCAAGAAATTAAGCGAGTGGGTTATGGCAATAACAATGTTGGGACACAGGTCGATAATTTCTGGTTAGTTGGCCCATTAAAAATTACTCCTGTGGAAGAAGTACGCTTTGCCTACGCATTGGCGAAGCAAAAGCTGCCATTTGATCAGTCAACTCAGCAACAAGTGAAAGGCATGTTATTGCTTGATGAAGTTCAGGGGGCCAAGATATACGCTAAAAGTGGTTGGGGTATGGATGTTAGTCCGCAAGTTGGATGGTGGACGGGTTGGATAGAACAAGCAAATGGCAAGATCACCGCATTTTCATTAAATATGGAAATGAGTCAACCTGAGCATGCAGAGACACGTAAGGCGATTGTTTATCAAGCTTTGCAGCAACTTGATTTATTGGTGAATTAGATTCTTTCTAAAATCTCAAAAAAGACCCAGCTTTGGGGAAAGCTGGGTAGAAAAGGATGTTTACAATTTGGGGAGAAAACATCCTGAGGGTTTCTGTTTTTAAACTCTAAAATCTTGCTGTGATTAAATTATGTGCTTTAGAAAGTAATTTGTGAAATTGATAATTTTTATTCTTTGAATAGTTTTTTTCGATGATTAATCAACCCAATCTAACTAAAAATATATGTTTTTAACACTGAAATTGAAGTTAAATATTCTCTGATATTATTTTATCTTTATGATTTTTATTGAATATATTTAAGAGTTAAAAATAAATTGTAATTAATCATCTGTTTGGACTTAATTAATAATGATTCTCAATAAATAAAGACCCTTGTTATTTATTAGGTGAAAGTTCACTGAATATAAGTCATTGAAATTAATGTAAGCAAAAAACTCGGCTTAATCGTGGTAGTGTTATTTAGAATTCAGGTAAAATTATTATCTGTTTAAAAAGCAATCGAGACTATTTTTGAAACGAGCAAGGTGTGTGAATGGGGCGTAAATTAAAAAGCTCAAAATTACGTTCTGAGCAGATTAGCCGTCGCCTCTTTTTTTGCATGATAGTCATTATATTTTCGATTTTTTATCTCTCTATTCCTTTAATTATTAATAGTTATCAAGAGTATATAAAATCAGAACAAACACTCACTGAAATTACCTGCCTCCGTACATTAGTCAAAACAGCCAATAAAATCTCCAGAGAACGGGCACCTTCCAATAAAGTGATGTCAAGTCAGCCAGATGTATTATTGGAAAATCAAAAAGAATTATTCGAGTATCGAAAGATTGTTGATACTGAAATTGATAATACTATTGAAGTTTTAAAACAACATGGTTTTAGGCTAATCGCTTATGAGTTGGAAACAGATTTAAAAGTTAAATTAGCTGCAGCTCGAGCCATTGTTGATGCATATGCCAGTACGCCGCATGCTGAGCGAACCTCCAAGCAATATGATCATGCGATTTTATCGATGTTTAGTGTTTGGGATGAAAGCCGCGAGTTTTTAACTTGGTTATTGGTGCGTTCGAATAGTAAGAACAGCAAGATGTCGAATTACTTTACCTCGATTTTGGTGCTCACCGATATGCGTGATCAAGCAGGGCGAGTTGCGTCTAATATCATGGCACCTGTGACCTTTGGTGAAAAAATTTCAGATGAAAATCGGGCAAGATCGTTACAAACACAGCATCAAGCGATCTATCTTTGGGAGTTGATTGATACGATCCAGCCTGAACAGTCGAAGACACTCGAATATGTAGACTTATATCGTCGCGTTAAAACGGAATTTTTAGATAAAGGATTACCGATCATTGCACGTCTATTGGATGAAAGTAAAAATAATAAAGCGTACTTTCTGTCTGGGACACAATTGACAGAACGAATGGTGGGGAAATTTACTCCAGTAATGGACTTGCAAAACTATATTCTGGATTACAGTATTCGGGTTGCAGTGAATGAAAATAAATTCGCAAAGCGACAGTTCATCTTTACTTTAATTATCTCTAGCCTGTCTTTATTGATTGCAATTTTCACCATGATTTATGCCAAGCGCAAGGTATTTAGCCCTCTGATTCATGCTCGTGATATGATTTTACGTTTATCAGAAACCTCGGATGAATTCCCTTCAGGTAAAAATAATAAGGAAGAGTTTGTCTCACTGTTTGAAGCGATTGATAAATTAAAAGGAATGTTGAAGCAGCGCGATGCGATGGAGTTGCAGTTGAAGCAGATTGCAAATTCTGATGTATTGACTGGTGTTGCCAATCGTTTGGCCTTGGATGAATATATTCAGATTCTTGAATCTAAGCCTGAGTCGTTGTCACAGACGTGTGTGATTGCAATTGATATTGATAATTTTAAGTTTGTAAATGATCAATATGGGCATATCGTGGGTGATCAGGTGATTACCATGATTGCAGATCAGTTGAGGCTCAACGTTAGAACATCTGATTTAATCGTACGTTATGGCGGTGACGAGTTTTTGGTGGTGATTGAAGATATTCAAATGGGGGCTGCAAAAGTGGTGGCAGAAGGTATCCGTTCGGGAATTTTAAATCAAAAGATTGTGCTTTCGAACGTGTCTGAGTCGATTCAGGTTTCGGTGAGTATCGGTGTGGCGATTGGTGCAAATAGTTGGTTAGAACTGTTAGAAAAAGCGGATCAGTCGTTGCTCAAAGCTAAGGCAAAAGGGAAGAATGTAGTGGAATATTAAATTGCCCGTGATTGAATAAATCTAAGCAATTAAGAATGACCTTTTATGACGGCATGTTTAGTTAAAAACGCACTAACTAAATATTTTTATTTAATTAAATGAGTCGTGTTTTTGGCAATCAGGAAATAAATATTGCTGCATAAAGTCAATAAATACTCTGGTTTTGGGCGAAAGGTAGCGATTTGATGGCCACACAATGTTGAAATGCCCAGCATGGATGATCTTGTCATGCATGATACTGATAAGCCGACCAGATTGTATCTGATCCTTAATGGCAAAATCAGGCAAACAAGCAATGCCTAACCCTTGCTCAACCATGTAAATAATAGATTCAATGTTATTGGCCACAGTGGAGACAGGTAAATTTATGATGTAGGGTTTACCGTGTTCTTGTAAGGGCCAAGCCTCGATTTTACCTGTACTTGGATAACGATGTCGTAAGCAATGTCTTGTTGCGAGCTCATCTAAAGCCTGTGGTATACCATGCTCAACAAAATAAGCAGGTGAGCCCACCATTTGATAGTGATAAGTGCCTAATACCTTTGCCATTAAGCGTGAGTCAGTCAATGCACCTGTACGAATCACAACATCAAACCCTTCCTCGATTACATCAACGAGATGATCGGAAAAATCAAGATCTAAATTGATGGCTGGCCACGCTTGTATGAACTGAGTGAGGGTTGGCATCATTAACATTCCAACTAAAGGTAAACTGACCCTAAGCCGTCCTTGAGGTACATGATTAATCTGTGATAATTCCAATTCTGCTTCTTCAACTTCGGCCAATATTTGACGGCATCGTTTAAGGAAGAGCGCGCCTTCAGGTGTAAGTTGAATGCTTCGTGTAGAGCGGTGGAACAACCGGACATTTAATTTCTTTTCAAGTTTCGCAATAATTTTTCCAATAGCAGATGCAGACAAACCTAGTTTTTGTCCCACCAGCGTAAAGCTTCGGAACTCAGCAACTTGAATAAAGACATTTAAAGAACTAAAACGATCCATAATTTTTATTCTGGAATATTTTTCCGCATTCTTTAGAATCTTAACCTATTTTTCAATATTCCAAGTGAATCTAAACTTTGTTCTTTACTTAATTTTGAATAAGGTTAGAAAAATGAGTCATATTCTTACATCTACCCAGTTCCAATCAGAACCTACACCTACTGTTTTTGTGGTGAATGTTATACATGCTCACCCAGAGAAACAGGAGCAAGCTTTTAAAATTATTCAGGAAATTGTGCATTATGCATCGTTTAAAGAGGGATTTTTATGGAGCAATTTAGCTAAAAGCCTTGATGGCAAAACGGTTGTCAATATTGAAGCGATTTCATCCAAAGATGATGTCAAAAAATTCTTTGGGGATAAGGTTTTTGAGGCTAAATTTGATCGTCTGAAAGCGGTTGCTGATTTTGAATTTCATATTTATCAATCGGATGATGTTGTTTTTCCTCATTCAGGAATTGTACATAAACTTCAGGACACGCCTGCATAAAATCAAGCTAAAGAGGAAACCGAGTTTGACTCGGTTTCTTTAAGGCTCATACAGATAGAGTCATTTGATGCAATGTTAATTAGTTCGTTTAGAACGTGATCTTTTATTTCAACAACGGTTTTAAGAACTTCGCTGTATGTGAAATTTTAGATTTCACCACTTGCTCAGGGGTTCCTTCAGCAATGATTTGACCACCACCCGAACCACCCTCAGGACCTAAGTCGATCACCCAGTCAGCGGTTTTAATCACATCAAGATTATGCTCAATCACTACAATGGTATTCCCTTTATTGCGTAGCTCATACAAAATATCGAGTAACTTGGCAATATCATGGAAATGCAGACCTGTGGTCGGTTCATCCAAGATATATAAAGTTCGACCTGTATCGCGTTTTGCCAACTCACGTGCCAGTTTCACTCGTTGCGCTTCGCCGCCAGAAAGCGTTGTTGCTGCTTGTCCTAAACGAATATAGCCAAGCCCGACTTGAGTTAAAGTATCTAAACGACGATGAATCACAGGAATAGCACTAAAGAACTCAGCGGCATCTTCCACCGTCATTTCCAAGACATCAGAAATGTTTTTGCCTTTATAACCGACTTCTAAAGTTTCACGGTTATAACGCTTGCCATGACAAGCATCACAAGGCACATACATATCTGGCAGGAAGTGCATCGCGACCTTAATCATGCCATCGCCTTCACACGCTTCACAGCGTCCACCTTTCACGTTAAACGAGAAACGGCCTGCGCTGTAACCACGCGCTTTGGCTTCAGGTGTTTGTGCAAATAGCTCACGAATTGGTGTGAATAAACCTGTATAAGTTGCAGGATTCGAACGTGGTGTACGACCAATAGGGCTCTGATCAATATCAACTACTTTATCTAAATGCTGTAAGCCATCAATCGAGTCAAACTTTTCAGCAGTCAGTGTGGTTGCGCCATTCAGTTGAGTCGCAGCCAAAGGCAATAAAGTACGGTTAATCAGGGTTGATTTACCTGAACCAGATACCCCAGTCACACAGGTCATGATACCTAATGGAATCGTCAGATCAACGTTCTGTAAGTTATGTCCGCTTGCCCCAGACAATTTGATGACTTCATCTGGACGAGGAGATTGGGTGCGCTGTTTCGGCACTTCAATCTTCAATTTGCCTGACAGATATTGACCTGTGAGTGAGTCAGCATGATTTGCTAATTCTTCATATGTTCCTTCGGCAATCACAGCACCGCCATGAATACCCGCGCCTGGTCCGATATCAATAATATGGTCAGCAGCACGGATGGCATCTTCATCATGCTCAACCACGAGTACAGTATTACCCAAATCACGTAAGCGAATCAGGGTTTGTAACAAGCGGTCATTATCACGTTGATGTAGACCAATCGAGGGTTCATCCAGTACATACATCACGCCCATTAAGCCTGCACCAATCTGTGAAGCCAGACGGATACGTTGCGCTTCACCGCCAGAAAGGGTTTCAGCTGAACGTGCCAGACTCAGATAGTTCAGGCCAACACTGACCAGAAAGTGTAAACGTTCACGAATCTCTTTAAAGATTTTATCGGCGATTTCACCTTTAGCGCCTTCAAGATTCAGGTCTTGATAATAGTTTTCAGCATCACCAATCGACATTTTGGTGATTTGGGCAATGGTTTTGTCTTTGACACGAACATGACGAGAAATTTCATTCAAACGTGAACCACCGCAAGCATCACACGCTGCATTCGACAGGTATTGCGCCAGATCATCACGCACATAATTTGATTCAGTCTCACGATAGCGACGTTCTAAATGCGGCAAAATCCCTTCAAAAGCTTGCACACGACTGTGCTTACGACCACGCTCATCAATATAGCTGAGGTCGATTTTCTCTTTGCCTGTGCCTTGCAAGAATTTTTTCTGCGTGTCTTTATCCAGTGTATTCCATGGCTGATCGAGATCGATATTGAAATGATCCGCGACTTTTTGCAGCATGGTGTAGTAATACGGACGTTGTCTATCCCAACCACGAATCGCACCTTGGCTGATCGAAACCTCAGGATTTGGAATCAGTTTATCTGAACTGAAATGGCTGCGCGTGCCCAGACCATCACAAACCGGGCAGGCACCAAATGGGTTGTTGAATGAGAACAGACGGGGTTCAAGTTCAGCCACGGCACGGTCACACTCAGGGCAAGAATGTTTTGCCGAGAACACGCGTTCAGGATGTTCGCCATTCATCCATGATAAAACTGCAATATCACCGCCTAAACGTAATGCAGTTTCAAATGATTCTGCAATACGGTTGCCGAGATCATCACGCACTTTAAAGCGATCGACGACCACTTCAATGGTATGTTTTTTCTTTTTATCCAGCTCAGGTGGTGTATCGATATCAATGATTTCACCATCGACACGGGCACGAACAAAACCTTGACCTTGTAACTGTTCAAATAATTGGGTGTATTCACCTTTACGTTCACGCACCACAGGCGCAAGCAACATCAAGGCTGTGCCTTCTTCAAGTCCTTTTACTGCATCGACCATTTCTGAGATGGTTTGTGCCACCATCGGTAGATCGTGCTCAGGACAATAGGGCGTACCGACGCGTGCGTAGAGTAAACGCAAATAGTCATAAATTTCAGTAATGGTACCGACGGTTGAACGTGGGTTGTGGCTTGTTGATTTTTGTTCAATCGCAATTGCAGGCGATAAGCCTTCAATCGAATCAACTTCCGGTTTTTCCATTTGTGACAGGAATTGGCGCGCATAAGCCGACAGTGATTCGACATAACGGCGCTGGCCTTCGGCATACAAGGTATCAAAGGCCAAGGATGATTTTCCTGAGCCAGAAAGTCCCGTAATCACCACAAACTTGTCACGTGGGATATCGAGTGACACATTTTTTAAATTATGAGTACGTGCGCCTCGAATACGGATATGACTTTGACTCATAAATACATCTCAATAAGCTGAATATGAAAACATGTATATGATAGCGATTTAAAATCGTTCAAGTGGTATAAAAATAATTAAAACGACAAATTGTGACGGTTAATGAACTGGTTCACATTTATCTCACGCGATGCGCCTAGTATTTTTAGCATTCAATGCCACAGATTGCCATGTAAAAATTGATCACGAATTAAAATACATAATTTACTAGACGACTGGTCTAATATTGATTTATAGTGTGAGCATGAAACGATCAAATAAAAGTGAAACCACTCGACAACATATCCTCGATACCAGCTTTGAATTGGTGTTGCGTAAGGGGTTTGTCGGTGTTGGTTTGCAAGAGATTCTCAAAGCCTGTGATGTCCCGAAAGGGTCGTTCTACCATTATTTTGCTTCTAAAGAAGCATTTGGCTGCGCTTTGCTCGAACAATATATGGCGGATTATAAGGTCCGCGTAGAGCAGCTTTGGCAGCATACCGAACAAAGTGCCTATGCGCGTCTGATGGCTTTATGGCAAGCATGGATTGAGGACCCAGTTTATGGCAGTTGGGCGGAAAATTGTCTGATTGTGAAACTGGCGGCGGAGGTTGCGGACTTATCCGAGGACATGCGTGAAATTCTCAATCTCGGGGTACATCGATTGACGCAACGCGTGGCCTTGTTATTACAAGAAGGGCAACAGCAAGGCTCAATCCCTGTGCATCTTGACCCACTCAAAACAGCCCAAGTCATGTATCAATTGTGGTTGGGTGCGGCCCTGATGACCAAGCTAGCTCAAGACAAAGCGCCGCTACATTTAGCTTTAGAAACCACACAGCAGCTGTTACAGCCGATTAAGGAATAAACCATGCAAAGTATTATCCATCAAAGTTTTGGTGAACCTGTAGAGGTATTGCAGCTGGCAGAAATGCCACAGCCTGAACCTAAAGCAGGTGAAGTTCGCATTAAAACCATCATGTCTCCTATGCATAACCATGATGTTTGCACCGTACGTGGCAGTTATGGCTATAAGCCAACACTCCCAGCCATTGGTGGCAGTGAAGCGGTAGGCATTGTCGATGCCGTCGGCGAAGGTGTCGATGAAAGTAAACTGGGACAGCGTGTTGCGGTTGCTGGCGTACATGGCAGTTGGGCAGAATATTTTATTGCCCCTGCACAAAGCATCATTCCGTTAAATGATGCAATCGACAATGAAACGGCAGCTCAACTGATCGGCATGCCAATCAGTGCCTTGATGCTACTTGATTTTGTTAATCTACAAGCAGGCCAATGGTTGATTCAAAATACGGCCAATGGTGCAGTGGGTAAAACCGTTGCGATGATTGCCCAAGCTCGTGGACTACAAGTCATTAATTTAGTTCGCCGTACTGATGCGATTGCAGAAATGCAGGCATTGGGTATCCAGCACATCGTGGCGACGGATCAGCCAGATTGGAAACAGCAAGTCAAAGCCATCCATGCAGATCAAGCGCTAATTGCAGGAGTAGATTCAATTGGTGGCAGTGCCAGTGGTGAAATGTTGAATCTACTCAGTGAAAATAGCCTATTGGTTTCATTTGGCAGCATGACAGGCGAAACCATGCAGATCTCATCGGGTGACCTGATTTTTAAACAGGCGACCGTAAAAGGTTTCTGGGCCAGTGTCGTGAATAAAGAAATGCCAGCGGAACGTAAAAAGGCTTTGTTCGTGGAACTGATTACATTGGCGACTCAGAAGAAACTGATTTTGCCAGTTGAAGGAGTATTCAGTTTTGACGAGATTAAGACTGCTGCGCTTAAAGCAACACAAGGTGCACGTCAGGGTAAGGTCTTGTTACAGCCATAATCTAAACATTTACCACCAGCCGAGAGGCTGGTCTCTTCCAAAGTCGTCATCATAAAAAGGAAAAATCAGATGCTTGGACAATTACTCATCGGGCTAATCGCATTATTACATGTCTATATTTTGGTGCTGGAAATGTTTCTTTGGGACAAACCTTATGGCTTAAAAGCCTTTGGCAATAGTCTTGAAAAGGCACAGCTCACCAAAGTGTTGGCACAAAATCAGGGACTATATAATGGCTTTCTTGCCGCAGGTTTATTTTGGTCATTACTGGCACCCGTTACGTATGCAATCGCGATTGCCAATTTCTTTTTGGCTTGTGTCTTGATTGCAGGGATTTACGGTGGTCTCACCGCGAGTAAAAAGATTATCTATATTCAGGCTGTACCTGCATTGATTGCTTTAATCGTGGTGAATGTTTTTTAATCTGGCAATAAAAGTAGGCATGTGATCTGATTTATGCTTTAATGGACTCAGTTTGAGATGAGCCTCATACAGTATATCGGACGATACGATATACGACTAAGCCCCTTAATTGGGGCTTTTTTATGTCTTGAGAAAAGTGCAGGAAGGGATTTAAGCCTGATCCAGACCTAACCATTGACGTTGTTGGTAGGCACTGTCCCAGAATAACCATTCCAGTTTTGCCCCCATGGTATAGGCCGCATGCATTTTCGCCAAAGTATCTTCATCACAACGTGCAGCCACTTTATCAACCGTCGCAATCACATTACGCACTGCTGTATTAAATTCTTCACCTGCATAGGTATCGATCCAGGCTTGGTAAGGGTTATTTTCAACCGACTGACTGACGATATCTTTACCCACTTCAGCATAAATCCAAAAACATGGCAGGAGTGCCGCCAGAATCACAGGATAGCTTTCTGACCATGCTGTTGCAGTGAGAAAAGAAGTGTAATGATGGCAAGCAAGGGTCAGCGGGGTACTTTCAAACTCGGTTTTGCTGATGTCAAATTCCTGCATAAAGTCACTGTGTAAACTGCGTTCCACAATAATCGCAATTTTAGCCGCTTCAGAAAATTGAATGACATCATCCGCTTCATAGGCTTTTGCCGCAGCAACAGCGAGAGCACGACCATAAGCCAATAAGTAATGTGCATCTTGAATGACATAGTGACAAAAGGCTTCACGGTCTAATGAACCTGCTGCAAGTTCTTGATTAAACGGGAGTGCTAATATTTTTTGATATAAGTCTTGATTACGTTGCCAAACATCTTGAGAAAACGTCATGGATTGAACCTATTAAAGCAAGCCTAAAAAAATCTGTCAGCACTATAGCAGAGTCTTGTCGCGATAATTTTTTCTTCAAAATAAGTGCAACAATCTTTTGTCTATTTCAACTCAAACTCGCCTACAATAGACACATTTTTATCCCCCCGACAATTTGAATAAAAGGTTGCTCATGAAGCATTTCCGGTTCTCAATTTTCTTTACGGTAGTGTGTTTAGCACTATCTGCCTACTGGGGCTATACGCACGGCCCAGAAGCAGGTGTTTCGACGATGCTTAAGGCATTAACAATCACTGCAATTTTGGCAGTGATGGAAGTTTCTTTATCATTTGATAATGCGGTTGTGAATGCATCGGTACTGCGTGGTTGGGATCATTTCTGGAAGATGATCTTCTTAACGGTGGGTATCCTGATTGCCGTATTTGGTATGCGTTTAATTTTCCCTGTCGTCATCGTGGCTGTGACTGCGGATATGGGGATGATTGAAGTGGCTAAATTGGCATTGAATGATCCAAAGACCTATTCAGAACGCCTAATGGCACATCATGCTGAAATTGCAGCATTTGGTGGAACGTTCTTGTTGCTGGTATTCCTGAACTTCTTTTTTGATGATGGTAAAGAAACCCATTGGTTTAAATGGTTAGAAGCAAAATTAGCGCATTTGGCTAGCGTACCTGCAATGTCTGTTTTCCTTGCCTTGATTGCGATGCTTATCATGGCTGCAAATGTGGAAGAATCGGCTCGTTTGGCAGTGACCATGGCCGGTATCTGGGGCATCGTAGTGTATATTGGTGTACAAGTACTGAGTCATTTGTTGGGTGGTGAACCTGAAATTGATGAGAATGGCAATGCAGTGACTCATGACTCAAATGGCGCAGCGACAGGTGTCGTCAAAGCAGGGTTTGGTGGTTTCCTTTACCTTGAAGTACTTGATGCATCGTTCAGTTTTGATGGTGTGATCGGTGCATTTGCAATTACCAGTGATGTGGTGATTATCATGCTCGGTCTGGCAATTGGTGCGATCTTCGTTCGTTCAATGACCATTTATTTGGTTGAGAAAGGCACCTTAGATGCATACATCTTCTTGGAACATGGCGCGCATTATGCGATTGGTGCTCTGGCATTCATCATGATCGCAAGTGGTACGGGCTTGCATGTACCTGAAATCGTGACCGGTTTAATCGGTGTAGCCTTTATTGTTTGGGCAGTCATCGCCTCAATCCAATATAGCAAGCGGGAACAGCAAGCCTCTTAAGTTTGCTTTCAGCTTGATTCGATATGATAAATATAGGAGCGAATATGGCTCCTTTATTTTTTCTCCGCAGAAAGATTGTGTTTTTCATAATCTACTTACAACCTTTGTAGGCGAATGGCTTATAATTCGCTGAGCCAGTTATAGTGTCTTATCAACAATGAATGCTTTAGAACGCCGTTCAACTTTTGCCTTAAGTAGCATTTTTGCCTTACGCATGTTGGGCTTGTTCATGATTATTCCTGTCTTTTCAGTGGCAGGACAATCCTATCATTACGCCACGCCAGCCTTAATTGGTCTTGCGGTCGGAGTATATGGCTTAACCCAGGCAATTTTACAGATTCCATTTAGCTTATTGGCCGATCGTTTTAGCCGTAAACCCCTCGTGGTGCTAGGCTTATTGCTGTTTGCAATTGGTGGTGCAATCGCAGGTTTATCTGACACGATTTATGGTGTGATTATTGGTCGTGCGATTGCCGGTGCAGGTGCTGTTTCAGCCGTAGTGATGGCTTTACTGGCCGATGTGACCCGTGAAGAACAGCGAACCAAAGCCATGGCAGCGATGGGCATGAGTATTGGTTTATCCTTCGTTATCGCTTTTAGCTTAGGGCCGTGGCTCACCAGTTTAGTCGGTATTTCAGGCCTGTTCTTTGTCACCACCATTATGGGCTTGGCAGCGATTTTAATGTTGTTGTTGGTTCCTAAAGTGACGCGACATCATCGCAACTATCAGCAGGGCTATCTGAATCAGCTGAAACAAGTCATCCAAATGGGGGAGCTGAATCGCCTGCATGTTTCAGTGTTTGCATTGCATTTATTGCTGACAGCGATGTTTATCTATGTGCCTTCGCAGTTGATTGAATATGCACAAATCCCATTGGCGAAGCATGGTTTAGTCTATTTACCGCTATTAGTGATCAGCCTGTTCTTTGCTTTTCCAAGCATCATCATCGCGGAAAAATATCGCAAGATGCGTGGCATTTTTCTTACCGCAATTGCTGGGATTATCGGTGGTTTATTGATCCTGATTTTTGGTTACGAATCTAAGTATGTGTTGCTCGCTGGACTTGGATTATTCTTTATTGCCTTTAATGTCATGGAAGCTTTATTACCTTCTTGGCTGTCAAAAGCAGCACCGATTCAGTCCAAAGCGACTGCAATGGGTGTCAATGCCAGCAGTCAGTTTTTAGGGGCATTCTTTGGCGGCACTTTGGGTGGTCAGCTTTTGATGTTACAGAATACTGCGCTCGGGTGGAGTGTGTTAACGGGGATTGCTATAATATGGCTGCTGATTAGTTTTGGTCTGGCGCAGCCAAGATATTTATCTTCCATTGTGTTGCCTTTACCTCAGGCCATACAAACAGATGAATGGACTTCAAAACTGTTGGCGATTCGTGGTATTGAAGAAGTCGTGGTGATGCCTGAACAGCAAGTTGCCTATATTAAAGTCGACAAACAGTGCATTGATGATGCTGGGCGACAAGATTTAACGCACTTGATAGGCAAAGAGGTAGCCATTTAATCATAACTCTTATAAAGTAAAACATAGAAATATATAGGATGAAGACAGCTAATGCGTGGTGTGAATAAAGTTATTTTAGTAGGTACTTTAGGTAAAGATCCAGAAACTAAAACCTTTCCAAATGGTGGATCGTTGACTCAATTCTCGATTGCGACCAGTGAATCGTGGATGGACAAAAGTACAGGTGAGCGTAAAGAGCAAACAGAATGGCACCGTATCGTGTTGCACAACCGTTTAGGTGAAATTGCTCAACAATATCTGCGTAAAGGTTCAAAAGTGTATATCGAAGGTTCATTGCGTACCCGTCAATGGACAGACCAAAATGGTCAAGAGCGTTACAGCACTGAAATCCGTGGTGATCAAATGCAAATGCTCGATAGCCGTCAACAAGGCGAGCAGAGCGGTGGTGACTTTAATCAACCACGTTTTAACAACAATAATAACCAAGGTGGTGGTTACCAAAATACAGGCTATAACAATAACAACAACCAAAATGGTTATGGTCAAGGCGGTGGCAATCAAGGCAATTATGCGGGTAGCCCTCAAGCAGGTAATGGTTTTAACTCACCAAAAGCAGCACCGCAACCCGCTGCTGCAGCACCTGCTGATTTAGACGATGATTTACCGTTCTAGATCCGATTCGTAAATATAAAAAAGGCATAAAACTGAGTTTTATGCCTTTTTTGTTGGCGGTGCTTTTTAGCGTGCAGAATCTAAGGTCTCATGATTGGTCACGACTTCTTGAGCTTTGCTATAACTTTCAATCAGAAGCTGATACGCAGGGAAAATTTGCGTATAAACCTGTGCCCATTCCAGTGCATCGTCTCGGTTCCAAGTGCGCTGAATTTCAGAAGCGACTGCTGCGGTATCCATTGGCACTACGCCTGCTTGTACCACACGTGCCAAGGTAATTTCTTCTGCCATTTTGCTATACGTACCAGAAGCATCAACCACTGCAAAGACTTTATAGCCATCAGCAACTGCACTGATTGCAGGGAAGGCCATACATACGCTAGTAATGGTGCCAGCAATAATCAATGTATTGCGACCAGTTGCTTTGACTGCTTTGACAAAGTCCTCGTTATGCCATGCATTGATTTCGCCTTTACGTGCGACATATTGTGCATGTGGTGCATTGGCATGAATCTCTGGGATCAAAGGACCATTTGGACCTTGTGGTACAGATGCTGTGGTAATTACTGGAATGTTGGCTAAACTTGCGATTTTGGCAAGTGCCGCAGCACGCTGACGTAACTCAGGCATTGGCATATCGCCGACGGTTTGGAATAAGCCGCTTTGGTGGTCAATCAACAGCATTACGGCATCATTGACATCGATGACTGGTGCTTGACCATTGAAATTTGCTGGCATTGTCATTGTTGTATCCTCATCATGTTATCGTTGGTATAATTGATGATATAGATAGGACAATGGGTGAAAAATACCTATGATAGGATATATTGTCATACTAAAAGAACAATTAATCCTCGTACTTAAGTCGAGAAAATAAACATGAAAGATTTAAATGACTTATATTTCTTCGTGAAAGTAATCGATTGTGGTGGCTTTTCAGCAGCCAGCCAAGAATTGATGGTGACCAAGTCTCTATTGAGTCGCCGTATTGCCGAATTAGAGGAGCGGCTTGGGGTTAAATTAGTGAATCGAACCACCCGACAGGTGTCGATTACTGAAGTGGGTAAAATCTATTATCAGCACTGCAAAGCCATGTTGATTGAAGCCGAGGCGGCTGAAGAAGCGATTGAATTCTTAACTGCCGAACCACGGGGATTGATTAAACTGTCTTGTCCGACCAATTTGTTGCATATCAATATTAGCCCGATGCTGAACGAGTTTTTGCAGCTTTACCCTAAAATTAACCTGCATGTCGAAGCAACCAATCGCCGTGTGGATTTGATCAATGAACGTTTTGATTTGGCGATACGGATTCGCCCTTTGCCTTTGACAGATAGTGAATTAATTGTGCGAGAACTGGCTTTGGCGCGTCAGTTTATTGTTGCCAGTCCAGATTTATTGCATCAGTTCTATTCAATTACTGAGCCACAGCAATTGACCCAATTCCCGATTTTGATGATGGAGTCCTTTGCACCTGAATATTATTGGCAGTTATTTTCTCATGATCAGCAAGAACTCAAAGTTCAGTGCCATCCTCGCTTGACCACCACTGATTTGACTGCATTAAGAGAGGCCACGCTACAGGGTTTGGGTGTGGCTAAATTACCAGAGTTAATGGTGGCAGAAGATATTAAACAGGGGCGCTTGATTCACGTTTTACCAGAATGGCAGCCCAAAGCGGAACTGATCCATTTGGTTTATACCTCAAGGCGAGGATTACTCCCATCGATGAAGTTATTGATCGATTTTTTGGTGAAAAAATTTGCTGAATTGAAGCAACAGAACGCAGTGCTCTATTAAAAAAACTGCACTATAAAGAATAGCCACTGTCAGTTTTTGCCAATTCACGTAGACCCTCCATGAGCGTTTCAATCAGCTTTTCGACCACCAAACGTTGACCTTTACGAGAAGCATAGACCAATTGAACCGTACCCCGATTGGATTTCCATTCAGGCAGTAGATGAATCAGCTTGCCTTTTGCAATATCGGCTTGCACGGTGAGATAGGGGAGGTCAGCAATCCCAAGACCATCGCTGACGGCATAATACACGCCAGCTAAATCATTGCTTTTAACTCGGGGTTGATAAGGCACATCCACGCTTTCATCGCGGTTGACATGACATAAATGCCAATAATATTGATGTTTTTGAATGCCCAAAGCCACGCTCGGGTAGTGCTGTAACTCTGAATAATGCTGAATGGTTTTGCCTTCTAATAATTCCGGAGCTGCCACTAAACAATGCTCGGTGCGAATTACATCACGGACGATGAGACTAGAGTCCTGATTTGGCTCAAAACTGGTTCGAATCGCGATATCGATATCGTCATGCAAGACATCAACGCGACGGCTGGTGAGTTCTAAAGAGATTTCAACTTTTGGATAGCTTTTCAAAAACTGATTCAGTAATTTCCGAATTTGGAAATGCATCATCAAAGGTGGGCAGCTGATTTTAACGATGCCTTGCGGTTCATTCTTTTGTTTGAGCAAGATATTTTCCGCACATTCTACCTGTGCAATCACTTTGCAGCATTCTTCATAGAACTCTTGACCTAATTCAGTGACCTTAAAATGACGGGTTGTTCGTTGAATCAGGCTGACATTAAATTTATGTTCAAGTTCAATGATACGACGACTGAGTTTGGATTTACTGATATTTTCAGCTTCACTGGCTGCACTGAATCCGCCATGTTTCACCACTAGATAGAAATAATGAAAGTCATCAAATGAATTGATCAAAGCAAGTCGAATCCAATAAATATTGAAAGATTAGAATAGCATTAACTATCCTAATCTTTTCTTCGAAAGCTTTATTTTTGAGCAGTATTTTGTGCGTAACTATTCATTAAGTTGCGATAGTCAGGAATATGGTTGGAGAATAATGCACCCAGGCCTTCAATATCATTACGCCAGTCGCGATGTAATTCACATGCCATTCCAAACCAAGTCATCAATTGTGCACCTGCCTGTGACATACGATCCCACGCAGCATCGCGGGTGAGCGCATTAAATGTTCCCGAAGCATCGGTAATCACGAATACTTCAAAACCTTCTGCCAATGCTGACAGTGCAGGAAATGCCACACATACTTCTGTGACCACGCCGGCAATAATTAATTGTTTTTTCCCTGTGGCTTTAATGGCTTTGACAAAATCTTCATTGTCCCATGCATTGATTTGACCAGGACGGGCAATATAAGGCGCATCAGGAAACATGTCTTTCAGTTCTGGGACGAGTGGACCATTGGGGCCATTTTCAAAGCTGGTGGTTAAAATTGTTGGCAGATTGAAATATTTAGCTGCATCAGCAAGTGCTAATACATTATTTTTGAATTTATCTGGATCGATATCTCGAACCAAAGAAAGCAGGCCTGTTTGGTGATCGACCAACAGCACGGCAGCATTGTCTTTATCTAGGCGAATATAATCTTTAGTCATGGTTGTATCCTCATGTTTTTGTAAAAAGAATTTAAAAAGAGCAGCTCTTTTAGCTAGTGCTTGGAATTATGCTAGATAAATTTTAAAGGTAGATGAAGGGCGAAAAATGAGATAAACAATATCAAAAATGGGATGATTGATAGCATCATGAGCAGTATCTAGTTTTATTAATTTAATTGTCCTATAGATAGAATAATGTGTTGCTAATCTGTGGCTATAAGCAAGATTCACGGAGGCGTAAAATTGACCTCATGAACAGAACTTCTAACCTATAGGAGAAACCGAATGAAAAAAATTCTTGGTGTGTATCAAAACAAACACATGCACTGGGTGGGTGATGGTTTCCCAGTTTATAACTTGTTTTCTTATGACCGTTTAGGCCAAAGCATCAGTCCTTTTTTACTGTTGGACTATGCGGCACCTTATCGCTTTGATCCAACCACAGCGCAGCATGGTGTGGGGTCGCATCCACATCGTGGTTTTGAAACAGTAACCATTGCCTATAAAGGTGAAGTGACACATAAAGATTCAAGTGGTGGTGGTGGCACCATCAAAGCGGGTGATGTGCAATGGATGACTGCGGGTGGCGGTATCCTGCATCAAGAGTTCCATTCACCTGAGTTCGCTCATCAAGGTGGTTTATTTGAAATGGTGCAGTTGTGGGTGAATTTGCCAGCGCAGTCAAAAATGACGCCAGCGAAATATCAAGCGATTGAAGCAGATCAAATTCAACATATTGCCTTGGATGATGTAGGCAGTGAAATGCGTGTAATTGCAGGTCAATATCAAGATACTGCGGGTGCAGCAACCACTTTTAGTCCAGTCAATGTGTGGGATGGCAGTCTTGTTAAAGATCAGCAACATACCTTCTATGTCACTGAAGGCCATACCACTTTATTGGTGCTGCTCGCCGGTCAGGTTACCTTAAATGAAAGTCAACGCATTGAAGCACCGAGTCTAGTGGTGCTGAGTCGCGAAGAAATTGACTTTAGTATGAAGGCCGAACAGGACAGTAAATTCTTGGTTTTGACAGGTCAGCCCCTGAATGAACCGATTGAAGGTTATGGGCCTTTTGTCATGAATAGCAAAGCGGAAATCGTAGAAGCAGTTCGTGATTTCAATAGTGGTAAATTTGGTTCAATGGAAGCTTAATTTTAAATTAAATCAGGTGCTTATATAAGAAAGCCTATCACTCCTTTAGAGTGATAGGCTTTCGCTGTAAGGGTCCTCTATTGATTTTTTTAATATTATGTCACTTATAATTATTCAGCTTGTTATGTGACTTTGTTCTCGTTATTGTTTAATAAAAATAGCACTAATATTGGGCTTTGCAAAGACTATAAAGCGTTGAAAATGAAAAAATATAGAATGTTCTGTATGTTTTTGTGTCCTAAAGTGTAATAAATTTAATTTTTTCATCATGTTAAGATAGAAATGCAATTTGTGATAAAATGTAACAAGAATCCAACAACGATATTACGACAAAACTCTGGCAGAAGCCTTGAATCTGGTATTTTTTAATACCGCGTTTCGCTTAACTATCGGTCATAATCAAGAAAAATCATCAACTGATGGGACATAATTTTGGATATTGCAATTATTGGCAGTGGAATGGCAGGACTTGCCTCAGCCAGAATCCTACATGATGCAGGGCATAAGGTGACTATATTCGAAGCACTCGCTGGACGAGGCATGGATAGTCATAGTATTGATTTTGATGGTGGTATTATTGATGCTCCATTACGTGTAATGAATCCAAAGCTTTGGCAAAACACGCTCAGCTTGGCAAGCTACTTGGGCATTGAAACCTTTCCTGTCCGTACCTTTATGGCTTGCAGTTGGTTGTTTGAAGATAAGACCGATACATGGTTGACGACGTCACGTAGTCGAATCGGCAATTTCCCAATTATTAATAATCGCAAAGGGATTCAGCAATATGGTTGGCGTTTGGTCAAAGGCATGCTGCAACTGAAAACAGCGGTTCACCAATTCTTTAAATCGGATAATCAAGACATCACCTTAGCTGAATTCATGAATCAATATCATATTGAGGAAGTATTTTGGCATGGCACGGTGATGCCAGTTCTGTACACAATTTGTACGTGCCATCCCAAAACCATTGGGGAATGGCCTGCCAAACCTTTACTGGAATTTATCCGTCAGTTGACTGAAGGTGAAGCGCTATTGCGTATGAAAGGTGGCACACCTGCGCTAGTCAATCGCCTGATTGAAGGTATCGAAATTCATAGCGGTTCTCCAGTTAAAAAAGTGGAAGAGCAGGGCGAAAAAGTTCTGGTGGAAAATGAGCAAGGTGAAAGTCAGTTATTTGACCGTGTGGTGATTGCGACACCTACGCCTGTGATTGAAGATTTTCTGAAGCAGCCACAATTTGCCGAAGACATTGCCCTATTGAAAAAGTTCCGTTTTGAACAAGGTGATTTAGTCATTCATACCGATCCAATTGTAATGCCAGAGCGTCGTAAAGATTGGGCCGTGTTGAGCTATATGATGGATCGTAAATTTACCCGTCAGCAGTTTACCGTGTGGATTAATGCGATTGAGCCAAGCTTGGTGGGTAAAAATGCCGTATTCCAAACGTGGTGCCCTGTGATTGATATCGATCCGAAGAAAATTATTTCCAAGGTCAAACTCACCCGTGCAGTAGTCGATTCGGAAACGGTGGCCCTGAATAAACAAATTCAGCAACGCCATTTAGATTTAAATCGCAAAGTATTTTATTGCGGTTCATGGTCATGTGATGGCTTGCCAATTTTAGAATCAGCAGTGACCTCTGCGATGCATATTTCTGAAATTTTAGGCGCGTCTGTGCCATTTGTTGGATTGAAACCGAAAGTAGCCGTTGCACCTGAACTCGGCTATTAAGCATGGCCACCTTCAAGCAAGCACTGATTGAAAAAGTCATTGGGCATAAATATGCGATTGATGCCAAACGGCTCGGTGATGATGCATTGCTTGCTTGGAGTAATTTAGGTTTTTGGCAAGATCAGCATCATGATTATCCACAGGCCTGTCGAAGTCTGGCGGATCAGATTGCACGATCAACTCAACTTCAAGCAACCGATCGTGTCTTAGATCTCGGCTGTGGACAAGGCGCAAGCCTATTACACTGGTTGACGCATTATCAAATTCAACAGCTCAGTGCAGTTGAGCTACAAGCTGATTGCGTCAAACGAATTCAAAAACAATTGCCGCAAGTGCAAATTCATTGTGAATCTTTTTTGAATTTAAAAGCCCTGCAACTTTTAAATTCATTTGATGTGGTGCTGTGTATAGATGCCGCCTATCACAGTCATTTGAATTCATTTCTTGATTCGGCATCTACCGTTTTGAATTCAAAAGGTCGAATTGCTTTTCACACACTGATGTGGTCAGAGAATTGGCAGAATTGTACTTATCTACAAAAACAGAAATATCACTACTTATTAAAAAGTGCAGATGTGAACTGGCAACACTTGATGGGTCAGCAGCAGCTTGCACAGAGTTTGGTGCAGCATGGTTTTAGTGACATTGAAATTCAGGATTTTTCTGAACCTGTATTGAATGGTTTTGCTGAATATATCGAAACACGAAAAATTGAAAAAACAGTTTTTGATCTGGCCCAATTCAAAATAAACATGACTGCCAAGTTGTGCCGAAAACTCTACCAAGATGGATTAGTGCGTTATATTCAAATCAGTGCAGTAAAAAAGTGAGAACAAAATGCCAAATGAATATAAAGGTTCATGCCTGTGTGGGGCCGTGAGCTATCAGGCGGAAGTTACGCCACGTTATCGTTTTAATTGTCATTGTCGTGACTGTCAGAAAGCTACAGGCAGCGCCTATGCGCCGATTGCCTTCTTTCATCAATCTGAATTGAAAATTGAAGGTGAGCTGAAATATTTTGAATCTTTGGGATTATCTGGCAAGCCGATCCGCCGTGCATTTTGCCCCAACTGTGGTTCGCAAATGTTTGGTTTACCAGAACTGGTACCTGAGATGATTTCAATACGTGCAGGAACCTTGGATGATCCAAATCTGTATCAACCGCAAGCAGAATGTTTTGTGAGTCATGCAAATGAATGGGATTTATTAAATCCGAATATTTCGCATTTTGAAAAAATGATGGGGAAGAAACGAGAGTAAAGCGAGAAATGGTGCCGGCACACGGATTCGAACTGTGGACCTACTGATTACAAGTCAGTTGCTCTACCAACTGAGCTATGCCGGCAACGTGGCGAGAATTCTACAGAATCTGCTTAAAAAAACAAGCGAAAAAATGAGCAATCAGATAAATTTAATTGAATCTTCGAATTTTCGCCAATTTTGACTTATGTATTGAGTGCATAAACAAAGGAATCAACGATTTCGCCTGTGCTTAAATGTGCTTTAACGGGCACACGTTGATAGCCTGCACCTTCGAATTCATCCAGTGCTTGCCAGTGCTGTTCTAGGTTATCTGAGAAAAAGACAAAGCCAGAGACTCGATTTTCGCTTTGATCCAGCACAATGCCTGGAAAGCCCAGTTCAGCTCCCCAACCTTGTTGTTTGAGTGTGCCAAATACATGTGCGTCTGCCCATGTACCGCCAATATTTTCCATGATATGGGCGTTGGGACGGTTTGGCCCTAAAGTACCGTAAACAAATAAACTGAGCATAGTGAAAGGTAGAAAGTAAAAGAAATAGGGTAGCAGAGATAACTCAAGATTTTCCAATAGAAACGCAACTGATCGCCTAAAATTGTGTGTGCTTAAATTTTATGCAATAACTTGAGTGATATGGGCTCAAAAGGATGGTGTCGACATGTTCGTTAAAGATAAAGTTGCTGTGATCTTTGGTGGTAGTGGTGCAATTGGTGGAGCAATTGCAGCTGTTTTAGCACGAGAAGGCGCTCATGTTTGTCTGGGTGCGCGTAATCAAAATAAGTTAGATCTGGTGAGAGAGAAGATACATAATGCTGAGGGGAGTGTTGATACGTTTATTGTTGATGTCTTTGATGACGTGCAGATGAATCAACAAATCATTAATTTAGCAGAAAAAACAGGTGGTATTGATATTGTGATCAATGCGACGGGCTTTATACATGACCAAGGTAAAGTCATTGAAGAATTGAATCTAAATGAATTTTTGTTGGGGGTCACCCCCTTTCTTAGCGCACAATTTAATCTATGTAAAGCAGTGCTTCCCTTTATGGGAGGGCATGATCGTGCAGGAGTCATCATTAGTGTTGTTGCGCCTGCAGCTTCAATGGCTGTGCCTGGACATTTGGGTCACATTGTCGGATGCGCTGCTATAGAGGCCTTTGTCAAAGCGTTGGCAAGTGAACTTGGACCTAAGAATATTCGGGCTGTTTGTATAAGATCACATGCAATTTCTGATGCAATTCAGGCGGGTTCATATACTCGTGAGGTATTTACTGCAAAAGCCCAAGCAATGGGACTCACAGTGGAACAGTGGTTAGAAGGAGCTACGCAAAGTACGATGTTAAAGAGATTACCAACACTTGAGCAAGTTGCAGAAATGGCTGCATTTTTAGCATCTGATCAAGCTGGAGCAATGACAGCAACAGTAGTGAATATGACGGGTGGCGCAACAATTAGCTAATCGAAAATGCTGTTTGCTGAGATGTGAATATCGTTATTTGTTTAATTGATTATTTTAATGAAAGATTTGGGTGCGAAGAAACATTATTTTCTTAAAATAAAAAAGCCTAAACCCTTCGATTTAAGCTTTCTCATTTCATGCAATCACATGAATAAAAATTCTGGCGAGAGAGGGAATTAACTTTTAAACTTAAGAATATGATAATTAATGAAAATTAAATTTCGTGTTTTGTATTTTACCCCCAGTTATACCCCCAACTGCATGAGGGTAGGCGAAGTCGAACTACATGGGTAAAGTCTTTGAATTAATAGTGATGTAGACTGAAAACTTATGTTGTCCTTAATAGTATATCAATTTCTATTCTATCTAAATACAACCATTATACGTTGAAAGCTTCCTGTTTGATTAGCTGTTCACTACGACTAATGCCCAACCGATTTGCAATGCTTGGCCATTTTTTTACCGCCAATAATACTTCATCATAAATCTGAGTCGCTTCCTCTTGAGATAAACGGAAAAAATCAATCACTTCAAATGCCAAGCTGTAATCAAGTGCATTAGCTGTATCTGTAATATTAAGGTGTAAACCTCGGTTACCTACAATAGGGTTAAGATCATATGCAGGTGATAACCTCCATCCTTTATCAGTTAATAAAAAGCCATGATTTCTTAAATGGTCATCTGTATTTGATATTGCAATATTAAAGATGATCCTGCGCCATAGTTGAGCTAGATCTTTTTTTGTTTGTGATCCGTTATTGGTTAGAAACTCGGCTATTTCAAGATAACTGGCCCCCTCTGAATGTTCACCATCGTAGTACCCTAGTTGAGTCATTGCTGATGAGAAATGGATTCGTTCAGTTCCTTGGCGGTCAAATCGTTTAGTGAGAAAAGTATGATGTTCTGAAGAGAATCGGCGTATTTCACTTGGAAACATTTCTACTCCAGCTAATCGAGCCAATTCATAACAGACTAACTCCCAAGCTCCTACATCGAATGTATCTTTCTGATTAGGAAATTTGGCGATCCAGAGATGTCCATGCTCACCGGTCACACAAGCCTTAGGTCTAGCGCCACCTAAAGAAGAACCTGGGGAAATTAATAATTTAAGCCACTGATAATATTCTTCACTGTCAATGTTCTCATCTTTTTCTATTTGGATTGCGGCATATTCTAGTTCACGTAATGAAGTCATTGGAGGAGCTGCAAACTCGTCATTGTCATCTAAGAAATTATCAGACTCTGCTGTTTTAAAACGAATTCCTCCCATGCGAAAAGAATCATGCACGCCCAGTAAATAGTCCAATTCCGTGAGTCTGGCACTTGAGCGTAAACCTTTGTGATGTTCTATTGCCGCACGGCGTTGCATCAGAATTCGTCCCCAACGGTCAGGGGATGAGTCTAAGAATATACGGAAATTCTTATCTGGAAGGTCGTTATAAAGTTCACCACGATGGAGTGTTAAGAATGGATCAAGTTGAAGACGATATTCTGACGTCAAGAATGAGTTATCATAAGCAAAACTAAATACACCGCCACGACTTGTCTCAGCAAACATTAATTGCCCTGTAAGTAATGGTGAATCAATAGGTAACCAAGAAGCATAAACATCTACTATATTTCGGGTCATTTTGAACCTTCTAATAATTTAATATTTTGCAGTTTAATTCCCACTTCGTCATGGGCTGCTAATTTGGCAAAATTATCTTCCATACCTAACACTCCCATTACCTTGATATATGTACCGATTGCCACGCTGGGATCTCCAGCAAAAACTTTATTTATTGTTTTATTATCAAATCCAGTACGGTCGCAGATCATTTGTTTAGTCCAACCACGACGCTTCATAGCGAGTAATAGATCTTCCCCAAAAGTGGTCAATGCCTTACGCTGTTTGGGGAACAAAATTTTATATAGATCTCTTTTCGGCATAAATCCTCCTAAACTAGGACTATATTCCTATATTTTGTATATATATGGGAATATATTCCCAGTTTTGTTGTGAGTCAACTGTTAATCTAGGGTAGCTTGTACTAATTCTGGTACTCTTATTTGAGTATAAATAGGGTTGTCGTCCTTGGATTTTATTGTGATAGTTTTTATGTACGATCATTTCATGACAAAGGTAGAGACAAAGCATGTTTGAGACCATTGATGATTTAAACGCTAAATTGGATCAGTATCGACCTCTTTCGCCTGCAATCGTCAAAAATCTCCATGAAGATTTAATCCTACGCTGGACTTACCATTCCAATGCGATTGAGGGTAATACTTTAACCCTATTGGAGACCAAAGTTGTTCTAGAGGGTATTGCTGTAGGAGGTAAAGCATTAAAAGAGCATTTTGAAGTTATCAATCATTGTGATTCAATCTTGTATATCGAAGATATTAGAAAAAAACAAGAATCCTTTTCAGAGTGTCAAATTCGGAACATCCATCAATTGATCATGAAAAATATTGAAGATGAGAATGCTGGGCAATATCGCCAGCAGAACGTATTAATTTCAGGTGCTACAACCAATCTGCCAGAATACAATTTGCTTAATCACAAAATGGCTCAGTTTATAGATTGGTATAACACTAAAGCTCATACATTGCATTCAGTTGAGCGAGCAGCCAAAGTCCATGCAGATTTCGTTGGTATCCATCCTTTTGTTGATGGGAATGGCCAAACATCTCGGTTACTGATGAATCTGGAACTATTAAAAGCTGGCTATCCACCTAGTGTAATTACTGTAGAAAATCGCTTGGCCTACTATGAGGCTCTAGATCAATGGACGGCTTATGGTAAGACAGAACCATTCATCAATTTGATTGGTGGGGTTGTACTGGATGGATTTAAGCCTTATCAGATAGTTTTGGGGATCTAAATAATTCTATCCCCATTACATGACTCAGTACTTAAAATTATCGATACCCTCGACTAGATCAGACGAATTTAACGCATATATTTTAAGCCTTGTTAGTCCAAGTTCTTTCTCAAATTTTGTTTTAATTTTCTGCGCTTCTTCTTGAGATAAGAGGGGGATTATTTCAAGATTAAGATCGGATTGATTCTTTATAAAGGTGATATACGCTGAATTATCAGGAGACTTTCCCTTGGGAGATTCTAGGCAGCCAACTTATAAAAGTCTTCGGCCATTTGATTTGGTGTCTTAAAACCCAAACCCTTTTGAATTCTTCGATGATTATAAAATAACTCAATGTATTTTATAATATCTGCTTTGGCTTCTTCTCTAGTTTGATAGTTGTAATGATGAACTAACTCATTTTTCAATATTCCCCAAAAGCTTTCAATCGGTGCATTATCGTAACAGTCTCCGCGCTTGCTCATTGAACCTTGAAAACCATATTGCTCAAGTATATTTCGATATTCATGGCTGCAATATTGACTTCCTCTGTCTGAATGCACAATCAGTTCTTTGGTTGGTTTTTGATTGTGAATAGCCATATTTAGCGCATTACAAACAAGCTGTGTTGTCATGCGCTCATTTAAGCTATAGCCAACCACTTGCTTCGTGTAAAGGTCTTTTACCGCTGCTAAATACAGCCATCCTTCAACAGTCCATATGTACGTAATATCACTTGACCATGCTTGATTTGGTCTAGTCATTGAGAATTGTTGCTCCAGCAGGTTTTCATAGATCGCTCGATTATGGTCACTATTCGTAGTCCTTTTAAAACGCTTGTGTCGCTTACAATACAGGTGGTTCAGCGCTTTTATCTGACGTACAGCGTACATACTCATTTTTATACCCTGAGCTTGTAAGTATTTGGTTAATCGAATATAACCATAGCTCTGCCTTGTCTCCTCATGGGCTATTTTCACCAATATCGTCTGTTGATTTCGTTGAATCGTTCTTTTGCTCACGCCTCTCTTGAGCCAATCATAAAAACATGAAACTGAAACATGAAGTAATCGAGCCATTAAGGTAATTGGAAAAGAATATCTTTTTTGTTTCATATAGGCGTACCTTACTGACTTTCTTTGGCAAAGTACGCTGCTGCCTTTTTTAAAAATTCACGTTCCATTTCAGCTATTTTGAGCTGTTGTTTGAGTTTTTTATTTTCTTCGAGTAGAGCGTTTAGATCAGGTGAATACTGTTTTGTACCTGCTAAAGTTCCAGCCTTTGCTTTGGTATTCCAATTTGAAAGAGTTTGCATTGAAATGCTAAGTTGTCTAGCTGTTTCCGAGACATTGCCTTGATTGGCTTCAATTAATTTGATGGCTTCAGCTTTAAATTCTGTGGTGTAAGTCTTGTGTTTCTTGCTCATGGTAAACTCCTGATGAGTGTGTTTAGTTTACCAAGTTAAAACCTCCTGTTTTTTCAGCACACATCAAGGACTCATATTCGGCCAACTTACAATTTGCATTGATTGAGGTACGTATAAGATAGTTTACCAAGTCGTCTCTACTTTTATTTTTTACATTTTCTTCTTGCTTAATGATTTTGCGTAGAGAGGAAACATCGTGTTCTAGGTTTCTGATTTTATCTTCTTTATATTGTAATTCTGTTTTTAGATTTTCAATTTCTTTCTTATGCTCCTGCTGATTAGTATAATGCTTATTTGTTATATATTCTAAACAATCAACTGTGTCTTTTAAATTATTATCCTTAGAAATTTTATCGAATTGTGAAAGAGTTTTCTTGCTGATATGGATTTGAAGTTTAATACGATCCTCTTCTTTATTCTTGTTTTGAAACTTAAATGCTCTGAATTTCCGTTTTAAAAGTGAAAAAGTACTTTCATCTAAGGCCATACCAGAACCTAACTTTTCATGAAATGGAATTAGTACAGGCAAATGGAATTGCTTCGAAGGTTCAACTTCATCAAATAATTCAGGAATAATAAATCGCTTATTGTCTTTGGTAAATGTAACTTTTAAAGCTCCACTCTTTTCTACTTCTTGCTTAATAAACTCTTTTTTAAGAATAAATTCCTTCTCTAGCCAGGCTTGAAGACTCATGCTTTTTTTTGACACTTTCGACCCTATTTGAGGAGTTTGCAATACCTTTAATTATTACCATTAAATAAACGTTATTCAAATAATTTTAAATATTAAATAAACGTTAAGTAAAATATTTAATCACCAATTTGTGCCTATCTTGAGAATATGGTACGGTAAGTGAAAAGCCTATGATGAAAATCTAATATAAATATGAAGAAAATAATATCTGTGCTTCAACTAAGTGAAGAAGAGAAGAAATTAATATTATTTTTAGAACTTTTTGGACAGAGGCTTAAAAATAT
Organism: Acinetobacter sp. ANC 3929; assembly: GCF_000369405.1. Taxonomy (GTDB): domain Bacteria; phylum Pseudomonadota; class Gammaproteobacteria; order Pseudomonadales; family Moraxellaceae; genus Acinetobacter. Next base: position 580,222 of record NZ_KB849998.1, on the reverse strand, counting down.
CTCTGCGTATGAATTGTGGGTGATGAAACAGTTGATCTGTCAATTTGGGATAGATTCTGTTTCTTTGCCATTAGAGAAGTTGGCAAAGCAAATTGGGGTTCAACATAAAAAACTAAGGGAAGTACTTGCCGAATTAGAAAGGGTTGAATTGATTGAGTTGAGTTTTCCTGGACAAAGAGAACGGGCAAGAGTACGCCATATAAAATTAGTCATTCAAACTTTGAATTCAGATTTTAATGATCCAAATAGTTTGGATGAACAGCTTACAACTACATATAAAAAAATGCAGCGTTATTTCCCTCTATTCCAGTTTATTAAGATTTTGTTCACAAATACCTCAGAGATTAAAGTTACGAATAAGGCTGAAATTGCACAACAGAATAATTTTTTTGATTTTAGAAGCTGCTTGGTTCTATTTGCACTACTCAGTAAAAGTGATGCTTTTGGCTTTGTTTTTGACTGTGGAATGCCAGAGATAATGTTATGCACTGGGTTGACCAATAGGGCAGTTTCTAGAGCCATTAAGCAATTAAAAGAAGTAGGGATGATACGTAGCCAAGCGAATGGAGCAATTGGAAATAGTTTTATCCAACTGGAAGCGCCTGTATATGCATTGAACCTTTCACATGCTTTTTGGGGAGAGGGTGCAATTTATGGGAACTTCTATATTCTTAAATATCCTGAACCACATGTATTTGAAGTACAGAAGATCGCTTCCTTATTTAACTTATTTCAAGAAGCCAGTCTGAAAAAGGAGAATATTGATCACAGCAAAACCATAAATATTCTTAAAAAAGAGAATTCCTATTTATTGAAGGATCCACTGTGTTGGATGAATTCAGAGCATGAGAGAAGAGTATTTCAAGATGTTCAGAATTTTGAAGTCTCTCAATTATTCCAATTTTACACTGAACTTGATGAGCTGCCGATCCGAGATAAGGTCTTAAAGGGATTAAAAATAGATGGGAAACATGATGTGTTTTGTGAGAATAATAAGGAGCAAGTCCATATTCAAGAAAATAACAAAGGGCAAAAGGGTGATGCGGCAAGATTCACTCCACATGGACGGAATGATAGGTTTGGACTATTGCAATGCGTACTTGAGCAATGGTGTGCCCGAATTTATAGTCAGGATAGATTGCTTCGTGAGGGCTTAATGGCTCAGAATCGATCTGAGATTCGTGAAGATCATATAACAAGATTAGATGTTAGAGCTTATCTTGAGCCATATGAGTTAGATGAGAAGGCTATTCAATTAAAATTTAATAATGTTCTTACGACACAGGATCAAAAAGATCAGATCACTGCAAAGCCATTTGATTTAGGGCGAGAGAGAACAAAGTGGATGCAGATGTCACGAGCTCGTATTTCACAATTTTTAATGAAAGTCATGGACTTGATTGCCTATAATCAAATTTCATTTCTCTCTAAATTTCTTGAATATCGTTCAAAAGAAGAATCCGAGAAAAAAGAAGAGTTTCTTGATTATCAGGTATCACATCGTATTCCACTAGAAAATTTATCTTTTCGCATTATGCCTCGCTCATTGGGGCAAACAGGAAGCACTTGTTTTTTTATAATGGATCGGACAGCAACCGCCAATCAATATTTTGTTGGTTACTTGGAAATATGCCCCTTACGAAATGATTTCCCTATGCTAGATGAAATTTCAAAATTATCTCCAACCTTAGAGCAGTTGAAAGAATTCGGACTTCTGCCTGTCTCTTGTATGGCAGAAACAGAAGCTCATGCTGTGCCAAGCGAAGATCGTTTTGATGATGAAAAGTTAGCGCATAGCTACTCAGATTTACTCTCAACTTTAGCTTCAAAATAAGTCAAACAGATTAAGGGTAGCCTTGCCCAAATTATTTCACCTGTAGGCTTAACCTTGCATAAAATGAGTTAAGCTTAGTGGGTATTAAATATTATCTATTAGAATCAGAAGAATATAACCAATTCTCAAATGGAAGATGAGTGATGTGTGCTGAAAAAACAGGAGGTTTTAACTTGGTAAACTAAACACACTCATCAGGAGTTTACCATGAGCAAGAAACACAAGACTTACACCACAGAATTTAAAGCTGAAGCCATCAAATTAATTGAAGCCAATCAAGGCAATGTCTCGGAAACAGCTAGACAACTTAGCATTTCAATGCAAACTCTTTCAAATTGGAATACCAAAGCAAAGGCTGGAACTTTAGCAGGTACAAAACAGTATTCACCTGATCTAAACGCTCTACTCGAAGAAAATAAAAAACTCAAACAACAGCTCAAAATAGCTGAAATGGAACGTGAATTTTTAAAAAAGGCAGCAGCGTACTTTGCCAAAGAAAGTCAGTAAGGTACGCCTATATGAAACAAAAAAGATATTCTTTTCCAATTACCTTAATGGCTCGATTACTTCATGTTTCAGTTTCATGTTTTTATGATTGGCTCAAGAGAGGCGTGAGCAAAAGAACGATTCAACGAAATCAACAGACGATATTGGTGAAAATAGCCCATGAGGAGACAAGGCAGAGCTATGGTTATATTCGATTAACCAAATACTTACAAGCTCAGGGTATAAAAATGAGTATGTACGCTGTACGTCAGATAAAAGCGCTGAACCACCTGTATTGTAAGCGACACAAGCGTTTTAAAAGGACTACGAATAGTGACCATAATCGAGCGATCTATGAAAACCTGCTGGAGCAACAATTCTCAATGACTAGACCAAATCAAGCATGGTCAAGTGATATTACGTACATATGGACTGTTGAAGGATGGCTGTATTTAGCAGCGGTAAAAGACCTTTACACGAAGCAAGTGGTTGGCTATAGCTTAAATGAGCGCATGACAACACAGCTTGTTTGTAATGCGCTAAATATGGCTATTCACAATCAAAAACCAACCAAAGAACTGATTGTGCATTCAGACAGAGGAAGTCAATATTGCAGCCATGAATATCGAAATATACTTGAGCAATATGGTTTTCAAGGTTCAATGAGCAAGCGCGGAGACTGTTACGATAATGCACCGATTGAAAGCTTTTGGGGAATATTGAAAAATGAGTTAGTTCATCATTACAACTATCAAACTAGAGAAGAAGCCAAAGCAGATATTATAAAATACATTGAGTTATTTTATAATCATCGAAGAATTCAAAAGGGTTTGGGTTTTAAGACACCAAATCAAATGGCCGAAGACTTTTATAAGTTGGCTGCCTAGAATCTCCCAAGGGAAAGTCTCCTGATAATTCAGCGTATATCAGAGGATGTTATTTGGCAGGTGTCAATTACATACACCTGCTCGATATAAAAAAATACATCAGTTGCCATCACTATGAATCTATCTTAGTGAGTCAACTCCATGTTTAATTCAGTCAATGAACCTGCAATCTTATTACGTATAGAGAAGCTTATTCATACCCTTATTCATCGTGGATATAGGGATGAAACGTTAGTCATAGAACTAGTAGAGATTATTGAATCATTCAGATTGTGTTACCGAGAAGAATATTACTACAGTCCTTTGATACGAGATTTTATTAAGGTTTGGACTCTGATTGATGTTCTATGTACAGAGATGCAGAGTATTAATTTTTATTATGTAATTTCAAAAAACCTTAAAGATATACGTGCTGCACTCATCTGTAACTATCATTTATCGGTACAGGAAATTCAGGACTATAGTCGTCAAGAAGTAAAGAATACGGAGTCATTACGAGAATACCTTAGTAATCTGTTTAATCACTATGCGCGTCTTTTAGTGGTAAGGGTTGACCTTAAATATGATAAGGATATTCGTGATCAGATTTCATTTGAGTTATTTTCTCAGCACATGGAGGTATTACGTAATCGTATTTCAAATAAGGATGGTTGTTTTAAGGGGATAGAGGGGTTTGCTTGGGCACTGGAACAGGGGGCTGATTTGGGTGGTTATCACTGTCATCTACTATTACTGTATCAAGGGGCGGATCATCAAAATGGATTTCGACTTGGCAAAATGGTTGAGGCAAAATGGCAAGAGATCACTCGAGGAGAGACTAAATCACAAGATAACACTCAAGAAATAGGTAAGGCATTCGTTATAAATAATTATCAGTATTTGAAGAGGTTTGAAGCGAATAACACTATAGGAGTTGGTATGGTGTATAGAGATGATCCTCACTCAGTTCATTGTGCAATTGCAACAGCTTTGTATTTAACCAGACCTGAAAAGTTAGATCAGTATCTCAGAGTTAAACTCAGTGAAAGCCAAAAAACATTCGGAACAGGGCAGTACAGAACTCGTTATCGTCGAGGACTAAAGTAGGAAAGCTAATCTAAGCAATTAAAAAAATACGCCAAACACATTCCTATGCAATTAAATCGCATAGGAGTTTTTGCAATGAGCTTTTACCAAGTCGAACATCAACATGCAACTCGTCTAGAACAAAATCTAGAAAAGTTCTATCAACAAGCGCGTTTTGAGAAGACAGCATTAGATATGCAATATTGGCATGAGGTATTTTTAGATACGTTGCCTGATTGGAAACCATTGATGCACTATAAAGAATTGGAATTCGATCTGTGGATTTCAATTCTAGTCTATTGCTATCACGCAACGTTGTGTGCTCTCAAACTTGTGTACCTGCCTAGTGAAGATGTTGAGCAGATCAAAGTTTTCATTGCACTAATACTAGAAAAGTTAAGAGTGGTATATACCAGTGTTCAATTCTTGGAAACGATCAAGGCAGACAATGAGGCGCACGCAAAACGTATTCGTAAATGTGTTGAACAATACGACGCAACCACCATACACCAACATCATCTCAATACGCTCAAATGCTATTTTACATATCAAGCGGATCAAATCCCATTAGTCTCGATTTGTGATGTTGCTAAGCATGTAAATCTTTTTGAAAAAAGGATTCAGAATAGTGCTTTGATTCAAAATGGTTGTTTATTTCTTTATCGCAAAGTATTGCGCATCCCTGAAACGAATCAGTATGTATGTGCTTACTTTCTGACCTTTAATGGCAATGTGCTAAAACAAACAGAAATGCTTTATCAGCAACTCAATCAGGAATGGTTGACTGTAACTTATGGTAATGGTTTGGTGCTCGATTCAAATTTGGATTTACCATGGGAAGAACGAGATGATAGCTTCCTTGCCTTGTTTGAGGGAATGGAAGATGTTCGTGATGATCTAGAAGGTATGAGACGAAATGAGTTTTACAGTGTAGAGGATAAGGCGACACGGTTAAGAGTACGCCCTCGAAAATTTCAACAATTCTTAGCTAAGCCAGTCAAAGGCTTTAATTTTTAAAAATATCTTTTAATCCATGGATACACTGCTTATCAAATCAACATCAATTAATTCGCTCAACTTTGTCTGCTTGACGGCAGACAGAGTGGGGGCTATCCTTTCGATGCTGACCTACATCGTCAGTGGGTTTTAGCAGACCCTATAAACAAAGACAGTAGTTAAAAGTTTACTTTTATCTGCTGTGGACCCGTTCGTCCCCCATTCTCTTTATGGCAGGCGTTTGGGGGACGCGCTTGCGCGTGCTGGTTTCTTTGTTTACCAGTCTGCTAACCCCCATTCGTTCTGCCACCATTATTTAGCAGTGATTTTTGGTAGAACTTCTTTAATAAACAAAGGAGTCGCCCATGCGTCTATATATTCTTAATTTCTCATTCTTCTCTACACCCCAGTGCTGTATACGGCTTTGTCCTCACTAGACCAATGACAGCATACGTAAAACAATAATTTTATCTGGGGTAAACAAATGAAGGATTTCCATCCTCTGTTTGTCTGTGTGCTTGGATCATTTTACTGCTCGGCCGTGGAAAGTTCATTTTCCTATGAATATTCACGCCTGAATAAAACACAGCACTCCAATAAAGAATCAAACAAGAATTGGCGCAATAGCCTTACAGATGGCGAGCGTTCATTCAAAATAAAAGAGAATGATTCACCATGACAATGAAACTAAAGTATCTACCTCTATGTATTTTATTGGTCAGCTTGGCGGCATGTTCAAGTAAAGATAAGCACGAGAACAATCAAGCCATAGAAAGCCAAACCCAAGAAGATACTGTGAGCCTTGATGCGATCAATGAAAAATCAGCCGTTATTGTTGCCAAAGACAAATTGAGTCCAGACCAAAGCTGGCAGCAAGCAGAATCAAAAGTGCTTTTTCCTGATCCTAAAATCTTTTATCCCAAGCAAAGGGAATCACTGGATTTCTCAGAAACTCCGAATGTGGTCAACGATTTTTCATTTATTAAAGATTATGAACGAGTCAAAAGCCTACTTAATCTAAATCGAGATCAGATTTTTGTGATTGGAGATAAAGATCGAGATACAGAGGAAAATAATGTATTACTCGATTTGAGCACCGATGAATACTTTAAATATGCCAATAATCTAGCCATCAACTATGCACGCTATTTAAAGTCACCGAACATTCAGCCCAAGCAGGAATTTGAAAAAACGCAGGACTATGACAATCGAGTCAAACAGGCTCAACAGGACGCTGAGAATAATGCAATTGATTATGATGTGGAGCTTTTACAGAAAGCACTGAACCGAAGTGTAGAAGATATTAGCCTTGCGCTATCTAATCGTGCTTATCACTATGATCCTGATACTGAGCAATTATCTCTAGACTTAGAACAAGAAGATAAAAATGGTAGTTCAGTGGTGGTCTCCAAAATCCTACTTAAAGTCCAGCCTGAATTAGCCAAGCTGATAGTTGAAAATCTTACATTACTCAAGATGGGCTATGTTTTTAACTTTCATGACAATAAGTTGAATTTTGAAGGGGTATTTTTCTACTTCAATCAAATCAGCAAAGCCAATAGAAGTGGTGATCCCGTAGAAATGCGAGCGAATATTACCCCTGTATTTAAGCCACTTGAGTTTAAGCAAAAAAGTGTCATGCATGCACTGCCAGCCAGTCCTGAAATCACTGAGAAGTTAGAGGCTACACCTTTTAAGGATGTGCTTAAGTCTCCACTTTGGAATTTCAAATTTGGATTAGAGAACTATCTCTCACCTGAAGATTTGATCAAGAAATATCAGAAACAGCGGGAACAAGAACAAGTTGTATCTGAACCTGAACAGGAAAGCAGTGTTTTATAAGGGCTATGGTCTGCTCAAGCACAGTTTGGCATGAGCATTTTCTTAAAATAAAGAAATTTCAAATACATATTACCTCTATGAAGCATGAGCACGAAGCCACGACACCCAAATGTTTGGCGCTGCTCAACATCAAATCAAGGTAAGTCCAATAAAGGAAATATTGTTGTGAATATACTTAAAAAATTAATGCTGTCTGCTGTTATCACATTACCGTTAACCTTATCAGGCTGTGGTACGTCAGGCTTCAATCCCGATCGCATGGAAGTCAATCTCAATACGGAATATAGCGAAGGAGGTTTATATAACCGAACCTATGTGATTTTAACCCTCCGTTCACTGGACTCTGAACCGATTACCTTAAATAAGGTTGATGTAAATAATGGACGCTGTAGTTATACAGGCCGATACAATGATCCGATCAAGCTACCTGCCTATTTCCAGATTGGGCAATCTTTACAACTTTACTTGAGATGTTCCTACGATGCTGTGGTGAAGGTCGATATTGAGACTGATCAAGGCTCAGCAAGCTATAGTTTTAAATAACATACCAAAAGCATATACATCAACCATGCCCAAGAGGCATGGTTTTTTTATGTCTCAATCAAAAGTTTTAAACATCCATAGCTACTTACAGGACTTTCGTGATGAGCACCGTACATTGTCCTTATTGCCATTCTGAACAGGTGATTCTTAGAGAATCCCAGCCGAATGGTCCACAGTATTTTGAAAAGATTCTAGATGCATTTTCACCGCCTGCAATGGCTGCACTTGGTATCAAGCTGGCAAAAGAAGCAGGCATTCCTCCGTATATCGGTGGGCTGATTGGGGTTGTGGTTGGTGGAACACTGGTTATGGTCAGCCAGCATTATTTTTATCGACATTATAAATCCGCTCAGCATTACCACTGTTTGCAATGCGGACAAGACTTTGCAGTGGCTGCTTAAGCTTCATTCAATTTTATTTTTAAACAACTTAACTTTTATAGAGGAATTATTCCTATGGCACATTTAGTTGAAAGCATGGCATTTGTAGAACAAACCCCTTGGCATGGTTTAGGAAATCAACTCACTCCAAACCAACCGATTGAGGTCTGGGCAAAGCAGGCAGGTATGGATTGGAGGATTGAATCCTCCGATGTCAGTTATATGGCTGAAAACCACAAACAGCAAAATCTGATCTTGCCGTATCAGGAACAACGGGTCTTATATCGCTCAGACACGCAGGAGCCTTTATCTGTGGTGAGTCAACGCTTTCAAGAAGTCCAACCGATGGAAATTCTGGAGTTTTATCGAGACTTAACAGAACAATCGGGTTTTGAGTTAGAAACCGCAGGGGTACTCAAAGGCGGCAAGAAATTCTGGGCATTGGCGAAGACTGGACAGACATCAGCACTCAAGGGTAAGGATGTCAGTAACGGCTACATTTTATTGGCAACTGCCTGCGATGGAACCTTAGCAACCACGGCTCAATTTACTTCTATTCGAGTGGTGTGTAACAACACTTTGGCGATTGCTCTACGTGGTCAACAAGGTAATTCAGGTGTGGTTAAAGTTCCGCACAGCACTAAGTTCGATGCCGAGAAAGTCAAACAGCAACTCGGTATCTCAGTCCGTTCATGGGATGAACACATGTATGAAATGAAACAACTGAGTCAGCGTAAGGTGACGCAACAGGAAGCTGCTGCTTACTTTGATGCGGTATTTAACAACACTAACTTGAGTGCGGTGGAACAGGACGAAAGCATTATTCAGTTCTATCGAAATGCTGCTATGCCAAATCAAAGGAATACCTCAGTAAGCAAAACTGAGAATAAAACTGAACCGAATGGCCGTGCTATGTCTAAGGTGATGACCATGTTTAACGGGCATGGACGGGGTGCAGAATTGAGTTCAGCCAAGGATACGGCTTATGGTTTACTGTGCGCCATTACTGAATTCACAGACCATGAACGTCGAGCGATGAGTACGGATCATCGACTTGATTCAGCCTGGTTTGGGGCAGGGGCAGCAATCAAGCAACGAGGTTTGGAACAAGCCATTCGAATGGTGGCTTAGTTCAGTCATTCTAAAACATGGCATCCATTAAGTTTGATTTAAGTCACTTCCATTAGCCTGAGCATACTGTAACACCGTACAAGCACAGCAACACCTTTAGCCGCACCCTCAGATGCGGCTTTTTTTATGCCCAAAATTCAGCTTTTACGATTTTACTCATACAGGAATAGTTGCAATGAATAGCAATACTCAAATTCAAAACACGCTAAATAATCCACCACTACAGCCTTATTCACCGAATCTAAATCAATCTACCGAGCGAATTGAAGTGGGAACTCGAACCAAACGTGACCGACTGAACAAGCAGCCACGCAAGACCAAAGCACTGACAGCAAAGCGTCTCGCTAATACCAAGCAAATGAATTACCAGCAATGGTTAGAAGTTAGAAAACAAGGCATAGGCAGTAGCGATGCGGCAACGGCCTGTGGACTGAATCCCTATATGTCGATGCTGGAACTGTGGATGATTAAAACAGGGCGGATGCAACAAAATATTGAGGACGAAAGTGCGGGCTATGCACCCTTGTATTGGGGCAAAAAGCTAGAACCGTTGGTGGCGGAATACTACAGCATGCACACCAACCACAAAGTGCGTCGAATCAATGCAGTGTTGCAACATCCGGATGAAGATAAATACTTTATGCTTGCCAATTTGGACTATGCCGTAGTGGGTAATGGCGAAGTTCAAATATTAGAGTGTAAAACAGTAGGTGAGTACGGCTCAAAACTGTGGCGGGATGGTGTACCACTGTATGTACTGTGCCAAGTGCAACATCAACTGGCAGTGACAGGCAAACAGGCAGCGCATATCTGTGCGTTGATGTGTGGACATGAAACTAAAATCTTTAAGGTGACGCGCAATGAAACCGTGATTCAACACATCATCAATGCTGAACGACATTTCTGGCAATGTGTAGAATCGGGCATTCCACCCAGTGTAGATGCCTCTGATTCAGCAGCCAAAGCCTTGCAGCGACTCTATCCTGAGCAGATTCCATTATCAGTAGAAGACCTCACTCAAAATGAACAAGCCAACTACCTATTTAACCAATTGTTAGAGGAGCGATATAAGGTTGAGCAGCATCAACAGTATTTTGATGAACTCAAACATCAACTTCAAATGATGATGAAAGATGCTGAAAGAGCAGTATTTATAGGTGGTTCAGTCACTTGGAAGAAATCACAAGACTCAATCAGTCTAGATAGTAAATCGCTTCTTAAACAGCATCCTGAGTATCTCCAGCAGTTTCCACAAACTAAAGTGGGAACACGAAGATTTCAGATTTATCCCAATGGTGGATAACTCATCCTTTACCCACAATCGATCTAGTAAATTCAACCAATACCAAAACCAACCGATCCCATACCCCAACAGGTATGGGACTTTTTATGCCCAAAATTTATTTACCCGAATTTAAACAACATTACAACATCTATATAGAGGACATCACTATGATTAAAGGTCTCTCAATTACACCACCCGTTTTAGGTCGTATCAGCATCGGCAAAATTGTTGAGAAAAATGGTAAACGGCTCCCTGAAAAGGACGATCAATTTACCATTACCAGCCAAATTCAGGGGAAAGACGGCTGGGTGAGACATCCATTTGATGAACCACTTCGAGTCAAAGCGCCCAATCAAAACCAAAAGCTCAGAAGTATTCCAGTGCGGATGATTTTTAATGATCCTGAGTTGAATCTACGAGCAGAGTACTGTCTATTTGACCGACAAACAGGGCGTTTAATCTGCTCAGGGAATGGCGAAACCTCTCAGCGACTAGGACAAAATGGGATTAAACAACATCCATGCCCATCCCCTGATTTATGTCCATTGGCTCAAGGCGGGTTGTGCAAGCCTTATGGCAGACTCTACGTCAACTTAGATGAATCAGATGAGCTAGGGACATTCATCTTTAGAACCACAGGTTTTAATAGTATTCGTACTTTGGCTGCACGATTGCGTTATTACAGTGCTGCATCAGGTGACTTACTTTCATGTTTGCCATTGCAATTGACTTTACGAGGTAAAAGCACCACACAAAGTTATCGGACTCCGATTTACTACGTGGATTTAACTTTAAGGGATGGTGTGAATTTAAATGCTGCTATCACTTCAGCTAAGGAGATCGATGAACAAAGCAAGGCGGCAGGATTTTATCAGGAGGCTTTGGATCATGTGGCAAGGCAGGGTTATGGCAATGCCAGTTTTGAGGTGGGAGGTGAGGAGGGCTTGGATATTGTTGAGGAGTTTTACTCTGATGATTCTAAAACAGAGCAACATCAGCAAACCAATGACCTGAGCCATGTTAAGGATATTCAGAAAGGGTTGCTGCAGTCGGTGCAGGCTTTGAATTAGATTGGCTTGGACAACATAGGACTGTGTAAAATTTTACTGGACTGACCTATCATCTGAGCGAATACACGCTCGCATCAGTGATTAGGAGAAAACATCATGAATGCGTCGATCACGGGTCAAACTTTTCAGATGAATCAAATCATTAACATCAAGCATGTGGTTGAATTTACTGCTCTCAGCAAATCAAAAATCTATGAGATGATCAACAAGAAATCAAAGTATTACGATCCGACATTTCCTCAGCCTATACGTTTGACTGAAATGCGTATCGGTTGGTCAGCTTGGGAAATCCATCAGTGGATTGAGAGTAAGCTGAAAAGCCGAGAAGAATAAGAGTGGGAGCTTTTGCTCCCTTATTTTTTTTGCTAATTGAAAAATTTATAAGATAATGTATTTTAAATGAATTAATTTAAATAAGTTTGGCATATGAGTAATTTTGATAGTTCAAAAGAATATTTGAATGATATTTTAAAAAAAGTTATTCAAGGTAAATTACAGCTACCTGATTTTCAGAGAGGCTGGGTATGGGATAATTCACATATAAAATCTTTACTAGTGAGTATATCTCGTTCTTTTCCAGTTGGTGCAGTGATGTTATTGGAAACAGGTGGAGATGTTAAATTCCAAGTACGCCCTGTAGAAAATGTGGATCTAAAAAATAAAGATATTCAGCCTGAGGAGCTCATATTAGATGGTCAACAACGATTAACATCTTTAACTCAAGTACTAATGCTTGATAAACCAGTAAAGACTTTTGATGAAAAAGGGCGTTTAATTAAACGCTTCTATTATATTGATATTGAAATGGCCCTTGGTGGTAATCTTGAGGAGGCTTTTATATCAGTAGAAGAGGATAGAATTGTTAGAACCAATTTTGGACGCGATATAAAAAAGATAACAAATGAAAAAGGGGATGAGATTCTATTAGACTTTTCTTCAACACAAAAAGAATGCAAGGCATTTTTCTTTCCCTGTAATAAAATTCTAAACTCTGATGAGTGGGAGGAGTCTCTTTTTGAAAATGCTCCTGAAAATATGCCAAAATATATGCAGTTTAGGAAAAAAGTATTAGATGCTTTTCGAAAGTATGCTGTGCCAGTGATTAAGCTAGATAAGGATAACTCAAAAGAAGCAGTCTGCTTGGTATTTGAAAAAGTAAATACTGGTGGTGTTCCATTATCTGTTTTTGAGTTAGTAACAGCAACTTTTGCAGCCGAAGGTTATAACTTAAGAGATGATTGGTACGGTCACCCAGAGAGAAATCCTATTGGACGTTTCCAATCTTTATTTGATAAAGAATCAATTTTAAAAGTGATTGAACCTACTGATTTTTTACAAACGATCAGCCTTTTGAGTACATTGCAAAAACGAACAACAGATATAAAAGAAAATAAGTCTGGAAAATTAGTTTCAGCAGTCAGTGCAAAACGTTCAGCAATATTGGCAATGTCATTAGAAGAATATAGGCAATGGGCTGATAAAGTAGAAAATGGTTTTTTACTGGCCGCAAAGTTCTTGAGGAAAGAGTGTTTTTTCTTCACGAAAGATCTGCCATATAGAACTCAACTAGTCCCCTTGGCTGCAATATTGAGCCTCCTAAATGAAAGATGGCTTGAACCAAAAGTTTATGAAAAATTAACGCAATGGTTTTGGTGTGGTGTCTTAGGCGAGCTATACGGTGGGGCAGTTGAGACTCGTATTGCAAATGACTTAGAAGACTTTGTAAGTTGGTTAACAGATAACTATCATGATGTCCGTACTATTCAAGAAGCCTCTTTTCAGGCACAACGTCTAGTAACTTTAAGATCTCGTTTGAGTGCTGCTTATAAAGGACTAAATATACTGATATTAAGAGATGGAGCTCAAGACTTTTTTTGGAAAGAGTCTATTCAAAATCTGGATGTAGAAGAGGTAGCTTTAGATATTCACCACATTTTCCCTAAGAAATGGTGTGAAGAAAATAAGAAACCTCTAAAAGTGTATGACTCGATACTTAATAAAACTCCAATATCTTATAAAGCAAATAGAATGATTGGGGGGAAGGCTCCCTCTAAATATCTAGAGGATTTACAAAATCATAAGACTGTTATGATCAATAATGAAGCAATGAATCAAATCTTGGAATCTCATCTTATTAGCATTGATGCTATTAGAAATGATAATTTTGAACTTTTCATTGAAAATAGAAGAAATGATTTACTCGGGTTAATTACAAGAGTAATGGGTAAATCTTGCTCAGACATGAGTGTTAGTTAATTAAAATTGGGAGATAAGCTATCTCCCAATTTTCTTGTATGTATCTATATAAAAGAATACTTGATTTTATGTGGCTTATTTTTTTAGTTGGAATAGTGAATTTCTTAAGATTTGGGGGCATTGAAGAGGAAATAATTAGAGCTTAGAGTATTGGATTATAAATATAAAAGGGTAGGTTTATGGCACGTTATCAATATGCTAAAGATCAATTAGGGCAAATAGTCAGAGCTATTGATCTGGTTGGTAAAGAGCAACAGTCAGATTTCATATGTTTAGGCTGTGATAATATTTTAATAGCTAAAGTGAATGGAAAAATAAAACAACCACATTTTGCACATAAAAGTATTCAAGAGTGCAATGGTGAAACATATTTACATCGTTTGGGAAAACAGGTTTTTTTTGAGGTCTACCAAAAATGCTTAGAAGAAAATGAACCCTTTTATATTACCTTTCATGTTTCTAAGAAATGCAATAAATTCAGAAGAAGTATTCGTAAGAATTGTGATCTTGGATTTATTGAAAAGAAGTTTGATCTGACTGAATATTTCTCAATTATTGAAGTTGAGAAGAGAGAAGAAAATTTCATTCCAGATTTGTTACTTTCTAGAGCAAATTTTCCAGAAGACAATATTTATATTGAAATTGCTGTAACACACTTTTTGAGTGAGAAAAAACAAAGCTCAGGAAAACGTATTATAGAAATAAGAATTGATTCTGAGGAAGATATAGATCAAATATATCAAGCAAATTTAGAACCTCATGGTGCATTGTTTTTGGGCTTTAATCAGGGGAGTGCCTCAATTACGGATTCTGAGTGCAAATGTTTACGTAAGCAATTTTTTGGTTTCTATGTTTGGGACTCAGGTAAGTCCTTTTTAGAGCTCTCCTATTTGTCAGATATTGAAGCAAAGCTTGCGAAGTACAAGGATAAAATTATCTATAGTAATATTATTGAAACAGATTTAGAGTTCGTGAACTCTACCGTATATGTGGGCTATGCTCACGGTGATATATTTTTAGACCAGCTAACGTTGGCTGTTCAGAACAGAGTGCCTATAAAGAATTGTTTTTTATGCAAATATAGTGGGAATAATTGGGATTACGCAAATAATCAGCCTATTTTTTGCAAAGCCAAAAAGTTTAAATGTGGGTCGAATCAGGCGGCTGAATGTGATTGGTATAGACCTGAAAGGCTATTGAATTTATAAGATAAATAAGAATTTGGCGTGCGTAAGATAGATTTCGTGAAAGAAGAAATATTTCAGTTATTATAGTGAATGATATATTTATTATTCCTTCTCTATGAAACTGATTGATAACATTAATAACACATTAGGTAATGAGATTGAGGAAAATCTCAACAGCAAATCACGTCTAAAGATAGCGGCGTCTTATTTTTCAATTTATGCCTTTGCTGCATTGAAGAAAGAACTTGAAAAAATTGAAGAATTACAATTCATTTTTACTTCGCCAACCTTTGTTGCGGATAACGTTACAGACAAACTTAAAAAAGAAAAACGTGAGTTTGTGATCCCTCAGCAAGATCGTGAAAGTAGTTTGTACGGAACAGAATTTGAAATTCATTTAAGGAATAAATTATCACAAAAGGCGATTGCCAAAGAATGTGCAGATTGGATACGACGCAAAGCTAAATTTAAATCCAATAACAGCAATGCGCCAATGCAGGAATTTATCAACATCCAAAAACCTGAACATTCCCTAACATACATGCCTATCCAAGGATTTACTCCAATGGGACTTGGTTTTGAGAAGGGTAATGCGATCTCGAATATCGTAAATTGCTTTGATGAGACTGCTACAGTACAAACTTACATTCAATTATTTAACCAAATTTGGAATGACGCTTCAAAAGTTGATGATGTCACCAGTGAAATTATTCAGCATATCGAATCGGTCTATCAAGAGAATCCTCCTGAACGTATTTATTTCTTAATGCTTTACAACATCTTCAAGGATTTTTTGGAAGATTTAAATGAAGATGTGATGCCAAATGATCTAACGGGTTATCAAGATACTTTGATATGGAATAGGTTGTTCAATTTTCAGAAAGATGCAGCAGTAGGGATCATTAATAAGCTTGAAAGCTATAATGGCTGTATCTTGGCAGACAGTGTTGGATTGGGTAAAACTTTTACTGCATTGGCTGTGATTAAGTATTATGAACTAAGAAATAAAAGTGTTTTGGTACTTTGCCCAAAAAAATTAAGCGCTAACTGGACCAATTATAATGCGAACTTAGTCACCAATATTTTTGCTAAAGATCGTTTTAACTATGATGTTCTTTATCATACTGATTTATCACGTAGTAGCGGTGAAACACTCGGGATTGATTTAGCAAAGATCAATTGGGGAAATTATGATCTTGTTGTAATTGATGAGTCACATAATTTTAGAAACCGAGATACTTATAAAGATAAAGAAACTCGTTACGATAAATTGATGAATAAAATTATTCGTCAAGGTGTAAAAACTAAGGTTTTGATGCTTTCCGCAACTCCAGTCAATAATCGTTTTAATGATTTAAAAAATCAGTTGGCATTGGCATATGAGGGTAATGCTTCATTGCTTGAACAAAAGTTGGATACCGAGAGGGATATTTCAACAATTTTTAGTCGTGCGCAAGCAAGTTTTAATACATGGGCAAAACTTGATCCGAAGCAACGTAATACACAAGCAATTTTAAACTTATTGGATTTTGATTTCTTTAAGTTGTTAGATAGTGTCACGATTGCCCGTTCTAGAAAGCATATTCAAACTTTTTACGATACTAAAGATATTGGGCAATTCCCCCAACGATTAAAGCCAATTTCATTTCACTGTGCGTTGTCGACTGAGCACAATACTGTATCTCTGAATGAAATATATGCCGATCTGTCATTAATTAAGATGTCTGTCTATGCGCCAGTGAGTTACATTTTTCCAAGCGCGTTAAAAAAATATGAAGAGCTATTTGATACTCAAGTAGGGGATGGGAAAAAATTTAAGCAAAAGGATCGGGAAAAAAGTCTACAAGCCTTAATGACGGTGAATTTGCTGAAACGGCTTGAAAGTTCTGTCCATGCCTTTCGTTTAACACTAACTGTACTAAAAAATAATATTGAGAAAGTCCTATCACAAATTGCTGATTTTGAAACACGGCAATCTTCGGATGAAATCAGTATTTCAACTGATTTTGGATATGATGAAGATGAAAATGATGAGGGACTAAGTAGTGAAGATTTAATTGGGAAAAAACTCAAAATTCATCTAGGTGATTTGGATCTCATGACTTGGAAAGTTGATCTTGAAGGTGATCATCAACTGATTCTCGGTTTATTACGTTCAATTAAAGTAATCGATGCAGCCCACGATGTGAAACTACAACATTTAAAACAGCAAGTGATTGAGAAGGTCCAACAGCCAATTAACCCTTCAAACTGCAAAGTGATCATTTTTACTGCGTTTGCAGATACTGCACATTATATTTATGAACATCTAGCACCCTATTTACATGAACAGCATCAATTACACAGTGCTTGTATTACTGGCTCAAAAAACAATTCAACCATTAAAACAATGTTAGGCAGCCGTAAAGCCTACGATATGCAAGGTTTACTGACGTTGTTTTCGCCAAAATCAAAACAAAAACAAGATATATTCCCAAATGAAGCACGAGAAATTGATATTTTAATTGCCACAGACTGTATTTCTGAAGGACAAAACTTACAAGATTGTGATTATTTGATTAATTTCGATATTCACTGGAATCCTGTCCGCATCATTCAGCGGTTTGGTCGAGTGGATCGTATTGGCTCATCCAATGATGTGATTCAGCTTGTGAATTACTGGCCTGATATTAGTTTAGATGAATATATCAACCTACGAGAACGTGTTGAAAATCGGATGGTCATTGTCGATATGACGAGTACAGGGGATGATAATGTTCTGAGTGCTCAAGCCAACGATATGGCATATCGCAAAGAACAACTACAAAAATTACAAAATGAAGTACTGGATTTGGAAGATGCGAATACAGGTGTATCAATTACGGATTTAGGTCTAAATGACTTTCGTATGGATTTGCTTGGCTATTTGGAACAACATCCCGAGTTGAAACGATTGCCAAATGGTCTTCATACTGTTGTGCCTGCACAACCTGAACTAGGCTTAAATACAGGAGTCATTTTTACTTTAAGAGCACGACATCCTGAGTCGCATACGAGTCAAAGTAATCGCTTATATCCGTACTATTTGATTTATATTAATAAAAGCGGTGAAGTGGTTTATGACTACACTCAAGCCAAATATTTATTGGATATCGCTAGGAAAGCATGTCGTGGAAAAGTTGATCCAATACCAGAAGCTTATGAAAAATTTAATCAAGAAACCAACGATGGACGAGATATGAGTCAATATTCAGCATTGTTGGATACCGTGATCCATAGCATTCAAAATATAAAAGTTGAAAAGGATATTGATAGTCTGTTTTCGGGTTTGACAACTTCGGCATTGGTTGATGTTGTTTCAGGCTTAAATGATTTTGAACTAATTAGCTTTATTGTGATTGAAGATACTTAGTCATGAAGCTATATCAATTTCCACAACAAGCCAAAGTTGACCGCATAATTCCGAAAAACAAGTTCTACGAACAAGGTAAAGCTAACGGTAAAATTGAGCAACTCTTTGTGAATCAAGTCGAGAGTATTCGTTGGGCTTATAAACTG
This sequence comes from Acinetobacter sp. ANC 3929, assembly GCF_000369405.1. Taxonomy (GTDB): domain Bacteria; phylum Pseudomonadota; class Gammaproteobacteria; order Pseudomonadales; family Moraxellaceae; genus Acinetobacter. The sequence goes on along the minus strand of NZ_KB849998.1, from coordinate 561,723 downwards.
TCAGCTTCTACGATTCACCTTGAAGATCAAGATGACTTGAAAGAAATTCAAATTTTTCGAGTGAAAAGTCGTGTGGAAAATTTAGATATTTCAATTCTATCTTTTATCGACAAACTCATTTTAACGCCTATTGTTTTTGAAGTGGTTTATCAGGATAAAGTTAAATTCGTTGCAACGTATAAACGGTTGAATCAAGCAGATAAAAGCAAAGCTGTGATAGGTCAATATTATGCTTCTGAGTGGTTAGAAGATCATAAACGTGCTGAATTACCTCTTTACCTAAAATTGGCTGATCTATATGAACATTTCATCGAACAGTTATTACCACTAGCAGCAAGTGGAGAACAGCACCAAGATCGGGAATCTATTTCTCTTGAACTTAAATTACAGAAAGCCGAACAACTTGAAAGCTTGTTAAAACAGTTTCATCAGTTGAAATCCAAGTTGAGAAATGAAAAACAGTTTAATCGTAAGGTTGAAATTAATCAGAAAATAGCTGAGCTAAACATTCAGTTGCAACAGATAAAAAGCTTATTGAAATAAGAGGGATAACATGTCAAATCAGGAAATTAATATAATTGCTCGGCAGACATTGGATATTGTTTCTGATATCTCACTGAAAGCAAAAGATATATTAGAGCAATCCGGTTTTTCTGGTTCAGTGATTACTGCAAATTCATTTACTGACAATGCATTTCTAATATTAGAAAATGCCTCAAATTTTGTACAAAAAGATAGTCTTGAGCTATTTAAAGAACCAGTGTTCATGCGTGTGGACTTAGAAGATGTAGATCACAATTATTGTCGCAGTGTGTATATTTCAAAGGTTGCACCACCTACGGGCTTAAATGATTGGCGTGAGAAAAAAATTGATTTTATTAGCTATCGTGCGCCACTAGGTCGTTTAGCAGCTTTAAATTGTGGATCAGACATTGAGTTTGGTAAACAAGAGTACTATGTAGTTCGAAAAATTAAATTCACGCCTCGTATGATTGAAGAGATATGGGATTGTTTAGAAGTAGAAGTTCTAACAGAGGATGAAAAAGTAAATTTAGACTCTTTTCGACAATTGTTAGAGAGTCTTGAAGATAAAGGGATTGATGTTGAAGCTTATCTCAAACAATTACATGAACATGAGCAAACTTTATCAGGCAAATTAAAAACACTAACCCGCAACATACGCTCAGGGATGTCATTGCGTAGCCAAGCTGCGTTAGATGAATATCAAGATAATATTTTTCGTTTGCCTATCAATTCACAACGCATTATTTTAGGCCCACCAGGTACAGGAAAAACGACAACTTTAATTAAGCGGTTAGGGCAAAAGTTAGATGTTTCGGAAGGTTCATTTCAAGAATCAGAATTACAATTATTGAAAAATTTAGGTAAAGATGGAAAAGGGTTTAATGATTGGCTAATGTTTACCCCTTCAGACCTTTTAAAAGAATATTTATTAAAAGCCTTTAATTATGAAGGTATTGCAATTAAAGATAATTTAATTACTTGGTCTGATTGCGCTCGTAATATTGCACGTAAAACTTTAGGCATTCTCAAAAGTCCCATCAATACTTCAGGGTTGGCTTTAGTGCAAAATGAAGAATTTGTTAAACAAGAATATATAGATGATCCACGTCGTTTCTATTCAAGTTTCCAAAATTTTATTGAATTGTCTTTAAATATAGAGCTAAACAATGGTCTAAAAATCTTAAAACAGGCCTCAGGTCTTAATGATGAAAAACTTATTGAAAAAATTAGTGTGATTATTACGAGTGAGAATTCAGTCAAGAGCAAATATAGACAGCTTTTTGAGCTTGAAAATCAAATTAAAAAAATGATTGAAGGTGAGAAAAAAATCAGTGAAAAAATTATTCAGGAAGAAAAAAACCTACTGATTAATAAACATGAAAATATTCTTGAAGAACTTGCACGCTTTTTAGAAAGCTTAAAGAATGTGGAAGAAGATGAGGATGATGAAGCTGATTATGACGATGATGAGATTGATGCATCAGTCAATCATACTCAACAAGCCAAAGCTTTAGCTGAATATCTAAAGTTTATAAAAAAGCTTGCGCGTAATTGTTACCTAAAGAAAACACTGAAAAAAAACAGTAAAGATGCGAAGTTGCTTGAGTGGTTAGAGGGTAAATTACCTTCTGATGAAAGACTCAGCCAATTAGGGCGTGGTATTGCTTTGCAAAATGGTTTACGTCATAACCTAAATTGCTGGAAACGTTTATATAAAAAGCCAACAAGTCTATTTAAAAAGTTTAGAAAAGAAGAACATTATCAACATTTTTTTTCAGTTCAGAAGTTTGATGCAAAGAAAATTTCACAATCAGAGCTGGATTTAATTTTGTTGGTGATACTTCGCAATATTAAAGACTTACTCACCGAGTCTTATATCATTAGAAATATTGATGAAATTGCATTCCAAGAGTTAAAGAGTTTAAGAGATACTCTGTTAAAAGATCAAATCATGGTAGATGAAGCCACTGACTTTTCTGCATTACAATTGGCATGTATGCAAGCTATGACTAATCCATTACTCAATTCTTTTTTTGCTTGTGGTGACTTTAATCAGCGTTTAACTTCACACGGGATCAAGGATTTAGAACTCATTGAATGGATTTCTGAAAAGTTAGAAATTGAACGTATTAATATCATTTATCGTCAGAGCCCTAAATTAAATGAATTTACACATGCAATTTTGGACTTAATGGATGAAAGTGATTTGGCTGCACGTTCTGAATTACCAAAGTTTACGGATTTTGCAGGTTTAGCCCCTGTTATAGCAGAATATCATGAAGACTTAGATGATATTGCTCACTGGATTACCCTGCGTATTAGTGAAATTGAACGTCTAGTCAATACAAATCATGCAGAAGAGCAACTTTTACCTTCTATTGTCGTCTTGGTAAAAGATGAAGCTGATGTACAACCTATGTCGAAAAAACTCACAGAATATTTAGATGAGTTTAATTTAAAAGCCATTGCATGTTTGCAAGGTCAAAGTGTAGGCAATGCAACGGATGTACGTGTTTGTAGCATTGAGTATATTAAGGGCTTAGAATTTGAAGCGGTTTTCTTTGTTGGAGTAGATCAACTGCTACAACAGCATCCTGATTTATATCAGAAGTTCATATATGTCGGTGCAACGCGAGCAGCCAATTATTTAGGAGTGACCTGTACCGATGAATTGCCGACAGCACTCGAACAATTACGTCCATATTTCGGTAAAAACTGGGATATGGAAAATTTAGATTTTTAAGATTAAATGATTGAGATTGTATAAATGCCAAACCAAGACCAACTAAAAATGCACAGCCTAAACCTTGTTGATAGCAACATAGAAAAGATTGCTGCCTTATTCCCGAATTGTGTGACAGAAGCACAAATCGAAAATGGCGAGCTGAAAAAAGCCATTGATTTTGATTTGCTGAAACAGGAACTTTCACAGGTTTTGGTTGAAGGTGAGCAAGAACGCTATCGTCTTGATTGGGTTGGAAAGAAAGAATCTATTCTGACTGCCAATGCACCAATTGCTAAAACTTTGCGTCCATGCCGTGAGGAAAGTGTTAATTTTGATAGCACAGAAAACCTATTTATCGAGGGTGATAATTTAGAAGCATTAAAGCTACTGCAAGAAAATTATTTGGGTAAGGTCAAAATGATTTACATTGACCCACCCTATAACACGGGTAATGATTTTATTTACGAAGATGACTTTGCTGAAAGTACTGAAGTATTTTTTGAAAAATCAAACCAAGTTGATGAAGAAGGTAACCGTTTAATTGCGAATACTGATAGTAATGGTCGTTTCCATTCCGATTGGCTGAGTATGATGTATAGCCGATTAAAATTAGCTAGAAATTTATTGACTGACGATGGTGTAATATTTATCAGCTTAGATGATTCTGAAATTAATAATTTAGGTAATATGTGTAATGAAATTTTTGGGGAGAAAAATTTCATTGCTAAAATCATATGGCAAAAGAAAACCTCACCTGATGCAAGAATGAATATTAGTGCAGCGCATGACTATATCATGATATATGGAAAAAATTCGGAATTAGTATATTTTAATAGCCTACCTTTTGATTCTGAGAGATTAAAAGGCTATACAAATCCTGATAATGATCCTCGGGGAGATTGGGCTTCTGTAGATATAACAGGTCAAACTGGTCGTGCACCTAAATCACAATTTTATGAAATCACAACGCCAAGTGGATTAAAGATGACTCCTCCATCAGGACGTTGTTGGGCCATGGCTCAGAAAACTTTTTTAGATTTAGTTGCTGATAATAGAATTTGGTTTGGTAGGGATGGAGAAAATCGACCAAGACTAAAGAAATTCTTAAGTGAATCGGATGGAGTAAGACCGTGGACTTGGTGGGATAATAAAAGCGTAGGGCATAATCAAGAGGGAAGCCAAGAACTAAAAGAACTTTTTGATGGTAACGTATTATTTGATAATCCAAAACCAATTAAATTATTGAGTCGAATAATATCACTTTCTACTAAAAAAAATGATATTGTCTTGGATTTTTTTGGAGGTAGTGGAACGACCGCTCATGCAATATTTGAACAAAATATTTTAGATGGAAATTATAGAAAATTTATCGTCATTCAGCTAAAAGAGCTGATTAATAAAATTGGTAATGATTTTAAGTCAAATGCGACTGCTTTAAAATTAAATTATGAATTTGTTAGCGATATTTCAAAAGAACGCATCCGTCGTGCGGGTACAAAAATTATTGAGGAAAATAAAGGGGCAGAAGGCATCGAAAATTTAGATATTGGCTTCCGAGTTCTCAAAATTGATTCCACGAATATGAAAGATGTGTATTACACACCTGATGCTTATAAGCAAGTCGATATTTTAGATTTAGCCGACCATATCAAAGAAGATCGTACTTCTGAAGACTTATTGTTCCAAGTCATGTTGGATTGGGGGCTTGAACTCTCATTACCAATTGAGCGTAAAACTATTCAAGGCAAAGAAGTTTTCTATGTGGCAGGTAATAGCCTTGTGGCATGTTTTGACGAACTTAACTTTAAGATGGTGGACGAAATTGCCCAAGACAAGCCATTGCGGGTCGTATCAGCAGAACGTGCAATTCAACTCGATCACGACAAAACCAATATCAAAGAACGCTTTAAGCAGCTATCGCCTGAAACTGAAGTTAAGTTTATTTAAGAGGATTGAATAGATGAAAATCCATTTTAAAACACTTGATTATCAGAAAGATGCTGTTAAAGCTGTTGTGGATTGTTTTGTTGGACAACCTAAGCTGGAAGGTCATCGTTATATGATCGACCAAGGCATAGCAAAATCTACTAAACCATCGGCGCAAGCCGATATGCTTGAAGACACATTAGATTTACAGCGTGGTAAGACTAAAAAAGTTGTTGCCGATGTAGGTTTCGAAAATGCCAAAATTATTGACTTAAATGCGGTGCTTAAAAATATTCAAAATGTACAAATGACGAATATTTTAGAACCATCACCCAATTTGGTGGTTGATGATGCTAAAGGTAAAAACCTCACTGACAGTCCACTGAATTTAAATATTGAAATGGAAACTGGTACAGGTAAAACCTATTGCTATATCCGTACCATGTTTGAACTCAATGCAAGATACGGTTGGTCGAAATTTATTATTGTGGTGCCAAGTGTCGCGATTCGTGAAGGTGTCTATAAAAGCCTTGATATGATGGCAGATCATTTTCAGGAACAATACGGCAAAAAAGCCCGCTTCTTTATCTATGATTCTAAAGCCCTACATCATTTAGAAAGTTTTAGCTCAAATGCGGGCATTAATGTCATGGTCATTAATGTTCAAGCTTTTAATGCCACTGGCAAAGATAATCGACGTATTTATGATGAGCTTGATGAATTTCAATCTCGCCGACCGATTGATGTCATTAGCCGTAACCGTCCAATTCTAATTTTGGATGAACCGCAAAAGATGGGGGCGGAAAAAACCTTACAATCTTTAGCAAACTTCAAGCCATTATTTATTTTACGTTATTCTGCGACGCATAAACGTGACTATAACTTGGTGTATCGTTTAGATGCTTTAGATGCCTATAATCAAAAACTAGTAAAGAAAATTACGGTTAAAGGTATCCAAGTCCAAGGTTTATCTGGTACGTATGGATATTTGTATTTACAGGATATTCTCGTCTCAAAATCTGCACCAGTTGCACGTCTTGAATTAGAGATTGCAGAAAAAAATGGATTTATGCGTTTAATTCGACAGATCAAAAAAGGTGATAATCTTTACAGTATCTCTGGACAGGCTGAGCAATACCATGACCGTTACGTTGTCACCGATATTGATGCACGGGATAACTCTGTTACTTTTGAAAATGGGAAAAAAATCCATGTAGGTGAAGCCGTTGGACATGTTGATGAACAAGTCATGCGCACGATTCAAATTCGTGAAACGATTCGTGCACATCTTCAAAAAGAACGTCAGCTTTATAATCAAGGTATTAAAGTTCTGAGTCTTTTCTTTATCGATGAAGTGGCTAAATACCGTCAGTATGATGAAGATAATAATCCTATTGATGGTGAATACACTCAAATCTTTAAAGAACAATATCAATTTGTTTTAAATGAGTTTTTGGATCTCAATATAGAAAATGATCCATATCAAGAATACTTAAAATCTATTGATGTGGATAAAACTCATAATGGTTATTTCTCGATTGATAAGAAATCGAAAAAGTTAATTGATCCAGCTTTAAAGAAAGTAAAAGATGAAGAATTGGGCGTATCCGTGCAACAAGCGGATGATATAGATGCTTATGATCTCATTTTAAAAGATAAAGAGCGCTTATTGTCATTTGAAGAACCAACACGTTTTATTTTTTCGCATTCTGCTTTACGTGAAGGTTGGGACAATCCAAACGTTTTTGTAATTTGTACACTGAAGCATTCAGATAATACGATTTCACGTCGCCAAGAAGTGGGACGTGGTCTGCGCTTAGCGGTGAATAAAAATGGCGAACGCATGGATGCCAACTATTTCGGTGCATTAGGTGAAGTTCATCGTTTAAATAATCTGACTGTTGTAACCAATGAAAGTTACAAAGACTTTGTTGCTAAATTACAGACAGAGATTGTAAATACGTTGGCGAGTCGTCCAACACAAGCAACGCCGGAGTACTTTGAAGGCAAGGTATTTACACTTGTCGATGGCTCAAAACTTGAAGTGACGAAAGTCATGGCAAAGCAGATTCATAAGTATCTGACACGAAATGACTATATCGATGATAATGATCATATTGCACCTAAATATCATCAAGACAAAGCTAATGGTGAACTGGTTGCACTCCCTGATGAGTTGCAATGATGTGTGCTGAAAAAACAGGAGGTTTTAACTTGGTAAACTAAACACACTCATCAGGAGTTTACCATGAGCAAGAAACACAAGACTTACACC
>NZ_KB849998.1:546313-546987 GCF_000369405.1 Acinetobacter sp. ANC 3929 | reverse complement strand
GTAAGTCTTGTGTTTCTTGCTCATGGTAAACTCCTGATGAGTGTGTTTAGTTTACCAAGTTAAAACCTCCTGTTTTTTCAGCACACATCACTTGAACAATGGTAACTCGACAATATCTGGTCTATCCAAATGCTCGTTATTCAAATGAATAACCAAAGAATCATCCTGAGTTTCAACATTTAATCTATCTTCTGCAACATCTAGCAGTTGATCAGATGAAATACTTTCCAATACCTCATTTGGCTGAAGAGCATCACAAGCCTCATTCATTAACTTTCTTCGTTTTTCAGTTATAAGTTTTTGTTTACAAATATCTGAACCGTAAAACATCGGCTCTATAAATTTATACTCCCCCATAACCTTGTCAAACATATCTCGATATCCACCATTCCCTATATCCAGCCCCCCAAATAAATTTAAAATTCCTGAAACACGATAATCCTGTTTTTGACTTTGATAAATCTTGAAAAAGAAATTCAGAGTTCGAGTTAAAGTACAATCTTTTAGTTTCTGCTGTAAATTATCTAAGTCAGTTCGATTCTTGTAGATCTCGAAAAATTGTAGGAGCTGGCGTGTAATTGTGATATACGCTGAATTATCAGGAGACTTTCCCTTGGGAGATTCTAGGCAGCCAACTTATAAAAGTCTTCGGCCATTTGATTTGGTGTCTTAAA
>NZ_KB849998.1:312547-543968 GCF_000369405.1 Acinetobacter sp. ANC 3929 | reverse complement strand
TTTTAAGACACCAAATCAAATGGCCGAAGACTTTTATAAGTTGGCTGCCTAGAATCTCCCAAGGGAAAGTCTCCTGATAATTCAGCGTATATCAGTATTAGTTGTGTTGAGCTTACAGCAGTTGAGCGTGGCAATAAGTTCGTTGAAACACTCAGTTATAAACTTGCAGAATCATCCATGAAAGATGAAGTAAGTTTTGATGAATTGAAGTCTAAAGAAGCTTTTGGAAAAATGACCTCTAAAACTGAAAATAGTACTTTATCGATTCATTCTCAGGTGCAATATGACTTGGTGGGTAATATTGCGGAAGATACCAACTTGACCCGAAAGACTGTAGCACAGATTCTCAAAGGGATTAATGCCTCTGTTTTTGCTCAATTTAAATTAAACCCTGAAGCGTTTATTCGTGAAATGAGTAGAATTATCAATGAGCAACAAGCCTCAATGGTTATTCAGGGTTTAAAATATAATCCAATGAAAGATGGTTATCCTGAAAATGATATTTTCGTAAGTAATGAAAATATTCCATTAAAGTCATTTAAAGCAGATCGTCATATTTGGGACTATGTGGTCACTGATTCTGATAATGAACGCAAGTTTGTAGAAGAATTGGATGGAGCTGATGAAGTGATTGTTTACGCTAAATTGCCAGATCGTTTTCAAATTCCTACTCCGTTTGGTAACTATAACCCTGACTGGGCAATTGCTTTTGATAAAGATAAGGTTCGTCAAGTTTATTTCGTTGCAGAAACAAAAGGTTCGATGGATGATGCTGATTTACGTGATAAAGAAAAGCGTAAAATTGAGAGTGCTAAGAAATTCTTTACTACGTTAAACGAAGAAAACCATCTGTTAGGTGATGCAGTTAAATATGCAGTAGTTGATAGTTTTAGCAGTTTGATGAGCCTAGTTAAATAATTATAAGGAAGTCTATGGCTGAGTCATAGACTTCCATACATGGAGTAGTTATGGGCTTTTTTGATATGTTGTTTTCTGGCATTGGATCTTTATTCAGTGTAGCTGTGGGTGTCGTTTCTGAAGTTGTTTCTACAGTGAAGACATATTTTGCTGCGAAAGAAATTATCTCAAAGACTGTCTATGATGAGAGGGATAAAAAACAAGAACAAATACATGAGCTTAATCAAGAAATTCAATTTTTACGTCGAAAGCTAAATGAAAATGGACGTATTACTGAACAACAACTTAAAAGGTTATATGAACTTGATGAGGAAAGAAATTTTCTTAAACAAAGGATTAAAAATGATAGTCAAATCATTGCTGCTGATAAATTCCAACAAAATGAAGAGAATATCCACAAAGTTGAAATTGGTTTAGAAACAACACATGTTCTTCAGTGGAATGCTTTTGCCGATACAATGGCCAAGTCATGTCCTAAATGTCAAAGACCTATGAAATTGCAGTGGGCACGTAATTTAGTTCATGTAAATCCACAAGATTTCTATTGGGGATGTACAGGTTGGTATTTTAATAATCAGCAGATTCGTTTGTGTGAGTATCGTGAAAATTTATCTCAACAAGATTTGGCATTAATGACAGATACATCTGCACCTGAGTTTAGCCTTTCTGCCCAAGATTTTAATATTATTCTTCACGATCATAGTACTTCTGAAAGTATTATAGAGCGTATGGATGATTTACAATCTGATCTAAGGAATAAAAAGCAAGGTGTGAACATTGTGTGTTGTCCAATGCATGCTGAGCCGATGATTTTACAAAAGAAAAAGAATGGTGTTGGGTTGTTAGATCAATATTATCTAAGATGTCCACATTGGGCACCTTGATGTGTGCTGAAAAAACAGGAGGTTTTAACTTGGTAAACTAAACACACTCATCAGGAGTTTACCATGAGCAAGAAACACAAGACTTACACCACAGAATTTAAAGCTGAAGCCATCAAATTAATTGAAGCCAATCAAGGCAATGTCTCGGAAACAGCTAGACAACTTAGCATTTCAATGCAAACTCTTTCAAATTGGAATACCAAAGCAAAGGCTGGAACTTTAGCAGGTACAAAACAGTATTCACCTGATCTAAACGCTCTACTCGAAGAAAATAAAAAACTCAAACAACAGCTCAAAATAGCTGAAATGGAACGTGAATTTTTAAAAAAGGCAGCAGCGTACTTTGCCAAAGAAAGTCAGTAAGGTACGCCTATATGAAACAAAAAAGATATTCTTTTCCAATTACCTTAATGGCTCGATTACTTCATGTTTCAGTTTCATGTTTTTATGATTGGCTCAAGAGAGGCGTGAGCAAAAGAACGATTCAACGAAATCAACAGACGATATTGGTGAAAATAGCCCATGAGGAGACAAGGCAGAGCTATGGTTATATTCGATTAACCAAATACTTACAAGCTCAGGGTATAAAAATGAGTATGTACGCTGTACGTCAGATAAAAGCGCTGAACCACCTGTATTGTAAGCGACACAAGCGTTTTAAAAGGACTACGAATAGTGACCATAATCGAGCGATCTATGAAAACCTGCTGGAGCAACAATTCTCAATGACTAGACCAAATCAAGCATGGTCAAGTGATATTACGTACATATGGACTGTTGAAGGATGGCTGTATTTAGCAGCGGTAAAAGACCTTTACACGAAGCAAGTGGTTGGCTATAGCTTAAATGAGCGCATGACAACACAGCTTGTTTGTAATGCGCTAAATATGGCTATTCACAATCAAAAACCAACCAAAGAACTGATTGTGCATTCAGACAGAGGAAGTCAATATTGCAGCCATGAATATCGAAATATACTTGAGCAATATGGTTTTCAAGGTTCAATGAGCAAGCGCGGAGACTGTTACGATAATGCACCGATTGAAAGCTTTTGGGGAATATTGAAAAATGAGTTAGTTCATCATTACAACTATCAAACTAGAGAAGAAGCCAAAGCAGATATTATAAAATACATTGAGTTATTTTATAATCATCGAAGAATTCAAAAGGGTTTGGGTTTTAAGACACCAAATCAAATGGCCGAAGACTTTTATAAGTTGGCTGCCTAGAATCTCCCAAGGGAAAGTCTCCTGATAATTCAGCGTATATCACCTAATGACCAAGGTTGCCCGTATATGGAAAAATTGAAGTCAGGTTCTCAATTAGCTGCTTTGCTCAAGCATCAAACTGGTACAGGTATACTCTAGATAAAGTGGATTCTGATTTAACTCTAACTGTATGATTCATAGACACCAACTATACTGAAATGATGTCTATAAATCATAAATCTTTATAATTTAGTTCTATTCATTTTAATAATCTTGTTATCGCTATCAAGGTACTCAATTTTTTTAGTATCACTCCTAATATGATCTTTTAATTGTACTAAAGTTCCAAATGTTTCAGACATATAACCTTTAGGTAATCCACACAATAATTCAATGTCATGATCATACAAGGATAAATCATTCTTTAGTATTTGTTTGGTAAAGACTTTTTCATCTATAAGTAGCTTAATACTCTTACTTAATAAAGATGGTTTTTCTTGTTCAATAGAGTCATCTAAAGGTTCTCTTTGTCTCCATTTCCGATAGCTATAATTACGCCATAATCTTTCAGCATACTCTTCAGAAATAATATCTAATGCTTTACCTCTCATGATTAAAGCTCCTATAGACACCTTCCATTTCTGTTTTACGAGGACTAAAGAGTCTAATGTTGATCTATAAAGGTCGAAACTTACACTTTCAGAAGGGCATAAAAAACATGCAGCAAAATAATGTGCTTCATCTTCTATACGCTTGTAACCTAATTCATAATCTTCAGGCGTTAAGTTTTTATGTAAAATTAAGTGTGCTAATTCATGGGCTAGATCAAAACGATTACGGCAAGCACTAGCCTTATCACTTGCAATCAGAATATATGGTCTATCAAAAAACCATTTAGATACACCATCCATACTAGTAGAGCCTAATTGTTCTTTAACAATTATTGTTCCAACATTTTCTAATACTCTAATTAAATTTTTTATAGGTCCACGGCCCAAATTCCATTGATCTCTATAAAAATTAGCAATATTTTCAATCTCTGCTAAATCTAAAGATAAACCTTCTTCTCGGCTCAGAATACGAGGAAAAAATACTGCTGGATAGTCAATCCAATTTTCTAGCTCTAGATTACACTCATATGTCATTTGAAGATGGCTAATAGCTTTCTTTCTATACATCTGAGTTGTGGAGGCATTTGATCTAAAGAAGCTAACCTCTGAACCGAAATCTAAAGATGGCTTTAAAAACCAATTTTCAGGAACTTGTAGAGCCTTACTAATTTTTTGAACAGCAATAGATTCAGGATATTGCTGTCCATTTGCCCACTTAGAAACGGTTCCGCTACTATAATCAATTAAATTACATAATGAGGTCTTAGTCATACCTCGAGCATCTAAAGCTTGGATAAGGCGTCCACCATCAAATTGCATGACACCACGCATTTAAGTACTCCTGATATAGAATCAAAGATCAGATATTCTACGTTTTAACTTCAATTTAACTGATGGATCTTTCTGATCTAAGCTTGTACGTTCAGCCACATCAGCTTCTGTACTATCATCAAATGGTATATTTACTGCATCCACTAAATCTTTGATATAAAAATCAAAAATTTTATTACCGTTATCATCAGGTACGGTAAAAACTAAATCATAGGTTGAGTTAAGGCTATTTCTTTTAAACCCAACCACAACATAGAACTGATCTTCATCAGTTTTAACGTGAGCAATGCAGTCACCAAAGTCAAACTCTGCTTGAGACAAACCTAGCATTCCATTTGTTTCAGCATATTTAGTCTGATAAATGCTTCTATCTTTAGCCGATCGAAGATTATTAGAGAATGCTAAAACAAAGTTTTCTGAAATAGCTAGCCCATATTCCCCCCCTTTTCTACCATTAGTCGATTCAATTTGATACGTTAAATTGTACTTTTGGCATGCTTCTTCTAAAGCACTTGTGCCTAAAAAATGCAGACAATAACCATTTAATCTTGAGCTAAACTCTTTACGCGGAATTGCATTGGTAACTTGATTAATGAGTGTTTGCTTTGAAAGCAATAGCATTTCCAGATCAATAGCAAAATCAGTATTAATTTCCTTTGCAAAGTACTGTATTAAAAGGTTTCTATTACGCTTTTGCGTACTAGAGGGGGATTGGATCATATTTTACCTCAATTTATTAAATCTTATCAAATTGGAAAATACCATTAATTTTCTTCGTATACTAGTTGATCTACTATTCTTTAAAATTTTGTTACAAAAGTATCTTTCTGTTTAATATGAATGTTTTATTTTGGAGTTTTAGTGGACTTACTACTCCTTCGATAATTTTTTCCCTTTAATTACTCATGCTTTGGAAAAGTTGCAATTTTTTTCCTCAACCCATCAATAAAATCAGACCATTCCTGCATCATCTTAACTCGGTAATCTAAATGCTGAGCATGGTTATAAGCCTGAGATACAGCATTACCAACCCGATGTGCAAGTTGGATTTCAATGGCATCGTGCATATAGCCTTGTTCATGCAAGGTTGTAGATGCAAGGCCACGAAATCCATGCCCTGTCATTTTGCCGTTATAGCCCATTGTACGAATCGCGCATAAAAGGGCATTACTACTGATTGGTTTAGCTGTACTGTAATTATAGAAAACGTACTGTTTTATACCTGTAATCGGTTGAATCCTTTCTAGTATCTCTAAAGCTTGCTTTGATAAAGGAACGATATGTGGCATAGCCATTTTCATTTTATGTGCAGGAATACGCCATAAATGATTCTCATAATCAATCTCGTTCCACTCCATCATTCTAAGTTCTGCTGTTCTGACAAAAGTTAGCGTCATCAGTTGTAATGCTGATCTAATCACGAGATTGCCATGATAGCGATCCATACGTTCAACAAAGGCAGGAAATTCGGAAATGTCCAGGCGTGCCATATTCTTGACTTTGCGGGGTTTAAGCGCTTCTCCTAGGTGTGGGGTAGGATCGTTCTCAATTATGCCTTTACGAATCGCAAATCGGAAAATACGGCTAGTTAAAGGGATTGAGCGTTTAGCCATTTCCAGTGCACCACGCTCTTCAATTTTCTTGGCGCAAGCTAATACGTCTTTACCTTTGATTTGATCAATTGGCATATTACCTAGGGCTGGGAAAAGGTCTTTTTCAAATACCGATAAATCGCGTAAATAGGTCGCTTCTTTAATCACTGCTTTACGGTCTTGCATCCATTCCATCGCCAGTGCCCTGAAAAGTGTATTTTCATCGACCTGCAATTTTTTTTGTTTCTTCGCTTCGTTTGGATTAATTCCATCTTTTAAGTTTAAGCGTGCTTCATCACGAATTCTTCTTGCTTGGGCAAGTGTGGTGTCAGGATATGAACCGATACTAAAAATATTTTCTTTGCCATTGAAGCGAAATTTCATACGCCAGTGCATACCACCTGATGGCGTGACTTCCAGATACATGCCTTTTTCATCAGAATATTTGGTTTTCTTGTCTAATGGTTTGATCTTTCTGACCTGAGCATCTGTAAGCATTGCAGCAGTTTCCGTAGAAAATTGGGGGTATAAAAATAGGGGTAATTTATTATACCCCCAGTTATACCCCCAGCTAATTCAGGATTCAATAGGGTCAATTGGAAAACATAAGGCAATAAAAAAAGCTTAAACCCTTTGGATTTAAGCTCTTAGGACTCTATGAGATATCATAGAAAGTAATCTTGGCGGTGAGAGAGGGATTCGAACCCTCGATACGCGCAAACGTATACACACTTTCCAGGCGTGCTCCTTCAGCCACTCGGACACCTCACCAAGGTGTGCGATAGTACCCAAAAAATTGCACGCTGCCAAGTTGTAGTCGAACAGATTTGCAGAAAAACTTTTTGGCTAATGATAATATTGCGCCATATAACGTTCAATTTTGAAGACAACATCATATGCAAAGTACTGCAAAAAAAGCCGCATTGCCCGCGATGACGCTGGCAGCATTAGGGGTGGTATTTGGAGACATTGGAACAAGCCCACTCTATGCAATACGGCAATGCTTTGTCACAGGACATGTTGATATCAGTGAAGGTTCGATTTTAGGTATCCTTTCGCTGATCTTCTGGTGTATGAACCTAACGATTAGTTTTAAGTACGTCTCAATGATCATGCGTGCGGACAACAATGGCGAAGGCGGGATCATGTCACTGCTCGCACTCAACCTACGTTCCTCTGTTTTTAGCAATAAAAATAAAATCTTTCTGATTGCATTGGGCTTTATCGGCGCATCACTGTTCTTTGGTGACGGGATCATTACCCCAGCAATTTCAGTATTGTCTGCGATTGAAGGTTTGAGTCTAGTGACACCTGCTTTAGATCGTTGGCTAGTTCCGATTGCTTTGGGTATCCTCACCGCATTATTTATGGTGCAACGACATGGTACCGCCACCATGGGGAAATTCTTTGGCCCGATCACACTGTTATGGTTTGCATCTATTGGTCTGATTGGACTGTGGAGCATTATCCAGACGCCGTATGTATTGATGATGGTCAATCCGTATTGGGCGTTCCATTTTGTTTTTGATCAGCCTACAGTTGCCTTTATCACCATGGGCGCAGTGATTCTGACCATGACAGGTGGTGAGGCGTTGTATGCGGACATGGGACATTTTGGGCGCGTGCCGATTAAATTGGCGTGGTTCTTGGTGGTACTGCCTTGTTTACTTTTAAACTATGCAGGTCAAGGGGCATTGCTGTTACGTGATGCCAAAGCTATTGAAAACCCGTTCTATTTATTGGTGCCAGATTGGGCTTTATTCCCGATGATTGGCTTGGCAACCGCCGCAGCAGTAATCGCTTCTCAAGCAGTTATCACTGGCGTATTTTCGATGGCAAACCAAGCCATTCAATTACGCTATTTGCCGCGTTTAACCGTGCACCACACTTCGGATGTGGAACAAGGTCAGATTTATTTGCCGTTCATTAACTGGGTGCTGTTTATCTCGGTGGTGATTTTGATTTTACTATTTGAAAGCAGTGCCGAGTTGGCTAGTGCTTATGGTGTAGCGGTGACCATGACCATGCTGTGCGGTACGATTCTGATCTCGACTTTGGCCTATGGTGTATGGCGTTGGCCATTATGGAAAGTGGCATTATTTGCAGTGCCATTCCTGATTATTGACTTAATTTTTGTGGGTTCAACTTCATTAAAAATCTTGTCAGGTGGTTGGGTGCCGATCTTGATTGGTGTGGTGGTGTATACCATTTTAATGACGTGGAAACGTGGTCGCGAAATTGTGTATACCCGTATGGAAACCAATGCTTTGCCAATTGAATTGTTTATCAAAAGTATTGGTATGAGCAAGGAAACCCATTTTGTACCCGGCGAAGCGATTTTCTTAACCGGGACACCGAATATTGTGCCACATGCAATGCTGCATAATATTAAGCACAATAAGGTTTTGCATGAACGCAACGTCATGGTCACGGTCTATACCCAAGATATTCCGTATGTGGCGAATGAAGATCGTCTAAAAGTTGAAAAACTGGATGAGCATTTTTATCGCATCTTTATTTACTATGGTTTTAAAGATCAGCCAAATATTCCAGAGGCATTAAAACAGGCGTATCAGCAGTTGGACTTCGAATTCGATATGATGCAAATGAGTTTCTTCATTTCACGTGATCGTATCGTGCATACCGTGGGGGATGGCATGTCGCCATGGCGTGAAAAGTTATTCATCTCGATGCAGCGCAACACCAGTCCTGTCAGTGACTTTTATCAGATTCCAACCAACCGTGTGGTGGAGCTGGGTAGTCAGATTGAAATTTAAATAAAAACAGATAAAAAGGCACTTTCGGGTGCCTTTTTTATTGTCTGTAGATCAAGTGTACAGATTTGCGACATAAAGTGTCGCTCTGGGCTGAAACGCAATATACAGTGGGCTTTTGAGTTGTTAAGCTGCGCGTTCGTATTGATTTTGATGTAGTTATGGCAAAGAGACCAACTCGAAAGAGTAAAACACCATTTGCTTTTTTGAGCCAGAATATTGGAAAAATGCTGTTGGCTTTGGTCGCGACGGGAAGTTTTGCGATCGCATTTGGCAGTGAAAAAATTTCGAAGTTGATGCCATTTCAATCGAGTAATGCTGGCTGTTTAAAACAGTTTTATCGTGATGTTCCACCATTGTTGAGCAAAGACAGCCTAAAAAAAGACAGTTATGCCTTGTGTTTTAATGACTTTAATGTGATGTATTCGGGTGTATCTAAAACCCCTTTATGGACAGCAGAATACCTGACGCCAGAACGTTTAAGCATCAAAATTAAACGTGAAGATAATTTCCATGAAGAAACACGAGTCAAACTTGCACATCGGGCTTTGTTATCTGACTATCGTGGTTCGGGCTATGACCGTGGGCATATGGCACCCAATGGCGACATGAATAATACTGCGGCACAGTACGACAGCTTTTCTTTAGCCAATATGGTGCCACAAGCACCTAAAAATAATCAGGAAGTTTGGCGTAAATTAGAAGAAGCCGTGCGTTCTATTGTGACCAAACAGCATAAAGATGCCTATGTCCTGACAGGTCCAGTATTTGAAGGCAAAAGACTGAAAACCATAGGCAAAGGGGTGATTGTCCCGACTGCGGTCTATAAAGCGGTGTATTTACCGAAGCAGGGGATTATTGGAGCCTACTATGCGCCGAATAATAATTCTCAGCAGGTCAAAGTGGTCAGCGTCTGCTATTTGGAAGAGAAACTTGGCGTTAATTTATTCCCACAATTGACGGAGCAACAGAAGCGCAATGTATATCAATTGCCACTGTCTGCGCAGCAAGTGAAGTCGAATAAAGATATTAGTTATTCGCATTGGGATGGTCAGAGTCAATGTGCTGAAGATGCTAAAACTGATGCGATTCAAGCGCAGCAGCGTGAATTTACCTCACAGCAAACTGAGGCTGCAGAAAGCAAGTTCCCACAAATTGATGAAGAGACTAAACAGGCTTTGATCAATCAACTGGTGAATGCATTGCTACAGTATTTCTTACAAATGTTGAGATAATGTAGAACATCTTGCAAAGTTATGCTGCTTGGCTCATGTTGTGAGAGAGACAAGAACAATGAGAGGGAAAAGATGTTTAAACCGTTTGAACAGGGTGATGAGTCGTCAGCAATTTATGATCTGACGTTGGAAAATCAGGTCGATTGTGTGAGTTTATATGGCAATTTGCAGATTACCAAAGATCAGGCGGGGTTGAAAACAGCAAAGGCATTGCAAAGCTTCATCAATGATGTGGTCGCTGCATTGGAGAAAGAGAATTTACCTGAGCAGATTGAACGAAAACTTGAGCAGGATATCGAAAATCCATTTCTATAAATAAAAAAACAGCCTTTGAAGGCTGTTTTTTTGATGGGAAGCCAGTTTTAATTTTTCTCGCTGCCGACCAATTTGTAGATTACCGCACCAATGATGGCACCGATAATTGGTGCTACCCAGAACAACCAGAGTTGGCTGAGTGCTGCTGTTTCAGCAAAGAATGCGACTGCAGTACTACGCGCAGGGTTCACCGACGTGTTCGTCACTGGAATACTGATCAAATGGATTAATGTTAAAGCTAAACCAATTGCAATCGGTGCGAAACCAGCAGGCGCACGACGATCTGTTGCACCCATGATCACGATCAAGAAGAAGGCAGTTAGCACCACTTCAATTAAGAATGCAGATGCGACAGAGAAATGGTTTGGAGAAAGCTCACCATAGCCATTGGTTGCGAAACCGCCCGTACCCGCAAAACCAGCTTGACCTTGTACGATGATGTACAGCACGAATGCTGCTAAAGTACCACCAATCACTTGAGACACGATATAAGGGACTAAATCTTTAGAATCAAAACGTCCACCCACCCATAAACCTACACTGACGGCAGGGTTAAAGTGACCACCCGAAATATGACCGAAAGCGTAAGCACCTGTTAAAACAGTTAAACCAAACGCTAATGCAACACCTAAAAAACCAATCCCAAGTTCTGGAAATGCAGCTGCAAGTACAGCACTACCACAACCACCAAAAACGAGCCAAAAGGTTCCCAGAAATTCTGCTAAATATTTGTTCATTGTTATCACCACATCAGTTATAAAAAATAAAAAAGCAAGCATCCAAAAATTTATTATGGATATGTTTAACCTGCGTGAAAAAATTGTGAACTAATTCACATAGGTATATAGGCTCTTATATAAAACGAGCAATGAAACGGGTCAGTTGTGAAACCGTTAGTTCCTCAGTATTTTTATTAAGAATTGTAAGTTATGTTGTTGTTCCGCCACTGTTGTGGGGTTTGGCCTGTCCAGATCTTAAAAGCCCGCTGAAAAGCGCTTTGTTCAGAATAACAAAGCAGCAGGGCAATTTCTTGCAAACTGAGATGTGGATCTTTTAAATATTCTGTTGCCAACATAAAGCGAACTTGCTGCACCCGTTCCTGAAATGTGGTGTTTTGCTGTTGTAAATGGCGTTGTAGTTGACGCACAGAAAGCCCTAGTTTTTCTGCAATAAAATCGATTTGATATTGGTTTTTTTGTAGTCCGGTCAAGATGGCATGTTGCAGGCGTTGATCCAGTTGGGTTGAATTGGGCAATTTATCCAGCAAGGCTTGGGCTTGCTGTAATAGCAATTGCTGTAAGGTGTGATCGCCAGTTCGCAGCGGTTTAAAGGCTTCACTGACGGGGATCAGGAGTTGGGTTTTAGGCTGTTCAAAACGGACTTTACAATGGAAATACTGCTCATAAATACTGATGTTTTTAGGTGCAGGATTCACAAAATGTACTTCATGTAAATGAATGCTGTCACCCGACATAAACAGTTTAAGAAACTGCACCATCAGCGCAATCGCAATTTCATCGGTCAGTTGAGTCGGATGCGGTTCAGGTGCTTCCCAGCGAATGGAACCATAGGGATGATTTAACTCCACCACCAAGGGACTGCCATCATAAATCAGTCGATGAAAGTCATGATAGCGCGCCAAAGCCTCGCCTAGATTTTCGCAAGACAAAGCCAGATAAGCAATAATGCCAAGATGCTTGGGCTGTACGTAGGCTGCAATTTGCAAGCCCAAACCTGCTTTGGGATGCAGACGATTGAGGTCTTCCAGTAGGTCACGCCAAATCACATAATCAAACCGTTCGAGGTTTTGAACTTGTTGTAATTGTTCCGGAATAGCAATATTTTCTGCTTCGCAATAAGCCTTTAATAAATGCCCCAATCCCCCAAAAACAGAGCCAGTATAGTTCTTGAGTTGTGACATCCTGTCCACCTCTTGTTTTGTCGTGTTTTGTCAATATAAATATATCGTATCGTCAATACTTCGCCTACAAAAATTTATATCTTTAATAAAAATAAGGAAACATTTGGAGAAAACCATGATTAAGGGTTTTATCGCAGGCTTGGCTGTTGCAAATGCATTTGAATGGTTTGCACATAAATACATTTTGCATGGGGTACATCGCCCTGGGCAGCCACGTTATAGCCCTGTGCCCAAAAGCATGGAGTCCCATTGGGCACACCACCGTGAGGTGCGTAAGCAACAATTTTCAGATGATTGCTATGTTGAAGGTGTGGAGCATTGGCGGACACGTAATGAAATCATGTCATTGGCTGTGGTGGCAGGCGTTGCCAGTGTGGCGTTTTATCCAATTTCAAAAGGCATGTCTTTGGCAGCACTGTATAGTGCAGGCAACTATTATTATGTACATCGTCGTGCACACTTAGAACCAGATTGGGCAAAACGAACCATTCCTTGGCATTATGATCATCATATGAATTCAAACCAAGATGCCAACTGGTGTGTGACGCGTCCATGGTTTGATTATGTGATGGGTACCCGCGTGGTGTCTTCTGCGGATTTAAAAGAGGCCAATCCATTGGGTCTTCCTTTACCTGTGGCTTTGTCTAAAGCGTTGACGCAAGCGATTGAGTCGGTGTTTCCTGCAAAATGGGTAGAGCAAAAACCAAAATTGGTCGAGACGGCCGTGCTTGAGCAACAGCAAAAACAAGCACAAGAATCGGTGGCTTGAATTTAAACGCCAATAACAGAGGACAGCATGTTTTTTATTGACAAATCATGACGATAAAAATAGACCTATGTCGTGAATTGTCAATAAAATTGGTTTTTAATGTCAATATCTTTACTCATTTTCTCGCTAATTTAGCTCAAGCATTTTGGATGCTCAGAATTTGTTCAAAATAATGATATTGTGCTTACCCTCTAGCGTTGTATAACGCAGTTTCCATACCTTGCTCAGCAAGGTATTTTTTTTATCTGTATCTCGCCATTTTTAAATAAAAAACCTCTCACTTGAGAGGTTTTTTATTGCTCATCTAATTAAAGACGCATTTCAATACCTTGTGCTGCAAGATATTGTTTTGCTTCAGGAATGGTATGTTGACCAAAGTGGAAAATAGATGCGGCAAGTACAGCATCTGCACCACCTTTCAAAATTCCGTCAGCCAAATGTTGTAAATTGCCGACGCCACCTGATGCGATGGTTGGAATGTTGACGCGATCATTGATCTGGCGCATCAAGGCAATGTCATAACCTGCTTTGGTTCCGTCAGCATCCATACTGGTAATTAGCAATTCACCAGCACCGAAGTCCGCCATTTTCACCGCCCACTCAATTGCATCAATCCCTGTGGGTTTACGACCGCCATGAGTGAAAATTTCCCACTTATTCTCGGCCGTTTTTTTCGCATCGATCGCAACGACGATACATTGTGCACCAAAGCGTTGCGAGGCTTCCTGAACAAACTCAGGGGTAAATACAGCAGCCGAGTTGATACTGACTTTATCAGCACCTGCATTGAGTAGTAAACGGATATCTTCAACTTTACGGACACCACCACCCACAGTTAAGGGTACAAAAACGCTTTCTGCCATGCGTTCTACGGTACGGTAAGTGGTGTCGCGTCCATGATGGGTAGCAGTAATATCTAAAAAGGTAATTTCATCGGCACCTTGTTCGTTATAACGACGGGCAACTTCGACAGGGTCACCTGCGTCACGAATATCAAGGAATTGAACGCCTTTGACGACTCGACCATTATCAACATCTAAGCAAGGGATAATACGTTTTGCGAGCATAAAATTTTCCAAAAAATCGCCAATAAAGAAAGGGGTGCTACACCTTCATGGAGGGAACAGGTATTCTATCAAACTTCACAGCTATTTTTTGCAGGTTTTCCATGTCGGTTTATACCCCGTTGAGTTTAGAAGAAGTTCAAGCCTTTGCTGAGCCCTATGGTTTAGCGGTGATTGACCTGATTCCAATCCAAGGCGGTATTCAAAACACCAATTATTTTTTGGTGGATCAATCACAGAAACAATATGTTTTAACAGTTTTTGAAGAGTTAGATGCTGAAGGGGCAGGTGAACTGGTGCCTGTACTGGACTGTTTAGGTGAGGCAGATGTGCCTGTGGCAGTACCGTTAAAGCATAGTGGTCAGGCAATTCATAGTATTGCCGATAAACCTGCACAAATTGCGCCACGCTTGATGGGTGAGCATCCAGAAGATGCAACGATTGTACAAATCCAGGCAATTGCCCAAGCACAGGCAAAATTGCATTTGGCCTTGCAAGGTTTTCCTTTAGAACGTGATTTTAATCGGAACCATGAATATTGGTCAGAGGTTGCCGATCAGCTTAAACCACAAATGAATGCTGAAGATCAGGCTTTACTGGCACAGGTTTTTCAGCAGTTTGCACAGATCACGCAACAGCACCCAGATCGCCCTACAGGTTTTATTCATTCAGATTTATTTAGAGACAATACGCTGTTTGAAGGTGATCAACTGCAAGGCATTCTTGATTTTTACGAATTAAATCAAGATGAATGGTTGTTTGATATCGCGATTAGTATCAATGACTTTTGTACCGCCTATCCACAAGCGTATTTAGATCAAGCGAAAGCAGATGCGTTCCTCGCAGCGTATCAACGTATTCGTACGCTGACCGCAGATGAATTGGCTTGCTTGAATATTTTCTTGGCCATGGCAGCTTGCCGTTTCTGGAGTATGCGTTTACAGGTGGCACAGAAAAATGCCGAGCAAGGTCGTACAGGCGATGACATTTTGCAAAAAGATCCTCTGGAAATGCGCATGATGTTGCAAGACCGTTTACAACGAATCACAGCTTAGGAAAGAGTCATGCGAGATCAAGGTCGTTTAGTTGAATGGTTCGATGATAAAGGCTATGGATTTATCCAGCCCAATGACACACAAAAAGATCGTGTCTTTATTCACATTAAAGACTTTGCTCGCACAGGCCCACGACCATTGGTGGGTTGTGCGCTGGAATATGTGGTGATTCTGGATGAGCGCGGTCGTTATCGCGCCCAGCAAGTGGTCTATTTAAAAGCCTCTCAAGTCTTTGAACATAAAGCTAAAGTAGAGAAAACGACGGCTTCTAAACCTTGGTCAGCCATGCAAATTGTGATTGTCATTTATATTGTCTTTATGGTGATCGCAAGCTTTAGCAAAGTGTTACCGCCGTATACCTTGTTATTTGTCAGCTTGATGAATGTGTTGAGTTATTGGCTCTATGCGCAAGACAAAGAAGCGGCACAATTAGGTAATCGACGTATTCCAGAACAGACCTTGCATATCGTAGATTCACTTGGTGGATGGTGTGCTGGTTGGCTTGCTCAGCAAAAACTGAGACATAAAACACAAAAACAACCGTTTCGTAAGATTTATTTCTGTACCATAGTCTTCCATATATTGTTGATATGTTGGTTAATTTCTCCACTCAATGTGTTCTATTGATCGTGGAGCTTTGTTTTGGGAGATAAATAAAAATGAATTATTCCGTTGATCAAGATCCAAACCGTACTTTGACTTTGGTTCTTTATGTGCTTTATATCATTGCGATTTTTACTGGTGGTCTGTTGGCAATCATTGCTTTAATCGTCAACTATGTAAAACGCAGTGATGTGCAAGGTTCGATTTTTGAAAGTCACTTTACTTGGCAAATTCGCACCTTTTGGTGGTATCTGGCTTGGAATATTATTGCTTTTATACCGTTCTCGTTCCTGTTCTTTACTGGCGATAACGGCACGGCCTTTGCAGGTGTGGCCGTGTCTGCAACCACTTTTGCGTTTGCCGTGATCTTTGGTGCATGGATCTGGATTGTCTATCGTGCTATTCGTGGTCTGATTGCCCTAAATGACAATAAACCGATGTATCAAGACTAAGATTGTTCAGAACTCGCTTGGTAACACTAAGCGAGTTCTGGATTATTGACGGCCTTTGTCGTTGAATGATAGCGATAGTGTGCACCGCGATGCTGTTCTGTCAGAAGAGGGCCTTGTCCAAACAGTTTTTCGCGTAAGGTTCCTTCAGTATAGTCAGTTTGATATACCCCACGTTGCTGAAGTTCTGGTACCAAATATTCCACCACATCCTCAAAAGTCTGATGTGCCAAGATATAGGCCAAGTTAAAGCCATCAATATCGGTTTCTTCTGTCCATGCTTGTAGCTGATCGGCTACAGTCGCAGCTGAGCCCACCAAGATTGGACCATTGCCGCCAATACTAATAAATTTAGCAATCTCTTCAATGGTCCAAATACGATTCGGATCGGCTTTTACATAAGAGTCGAGCATCGATTGAATCGCATCGGTATGAATATATTCAACTTTGTCTTCTGCATGGAATTGCGAGAAGTCGACACCTGACCAACCTGATGCCAACGTTAAGCCGCCGTGATAACTGGCGTAGTTTTGATAGTCTTTGAATTTTTCCTGAGCTTTTGCATCGCTTTCATCGACCACGATCGATAGCATGGTATAGATCAAAATTGAATATGGGTCTTTGCCTTGCTCAATCAGTTTAGAACGAATACCTTGCACCAGTTTTTTCACAGCTGCTTTGGTCGGTGCTGAAATAAATACACATTCTGCATTTTGGCTGGCAAATAACTGTCCACGATTGGATGCACCTGCTTGATAAAGCACAGGGGTGCGTTGTGGGGAGGGCTCACAAATGTGGATGCCAGGAACACTGAAATATTGACCTTGATGGTTGATGGGATGAACTTTGCGATGATCTGCAAAAATCCCTCGTTCTTTATCACGCAAAACCGCATCCTGCTCCCAGGAACCTTCCCAAAGTTTGTAGAGAACCTCGAGATACTCATCAGCAATATCATAGCGTTGATCATGGTTGACTTGTGTTTTGAGTCCCAAATTTTTTGAACCACTCTCCAAGTATGAAGTCACAATATTCCAACCAATCCGGCCTTTGGTTAAATGGTCCAAGGTACTCATCCGTCGTGCAAAGGGATAGGGATGTTCAAAAGAAATGGAGGTGGTAAGTCCAAAGCCTAAGTGTTTGGTGACAGCTGCCATGGCAGGCACGATTTGCAAAGGATCGTTGACGGGAACTTGGACTGCGCCAGTAAGGGCATGTTCTGCGGATTGATGATAAACATCATAAATCCCTAAAACATCTGCAATAAAAACGCCATCAAACTTGCCACGCTCTAAAATTTTTGCCAAATCAGTCCAATATTCGAGGTCTTTATATTCGGTAGAACGATCAAGCGGATGCCGCCACAATCCAGGGGATTGATGCGCAATACAATTCATCTCAAAGGCATTAAATCTAATTTTCTTGGTCATGACTCTTTACTAAATGAAAGATTTTTATAAATATTAATGAAAAAATATCTAATTTATTAATCATAAAAAAATCAATGTTTATCATGAATATATTCAAGAGTATGTCTGACTTCGGTTTTTATTATTCTTTTTTGATTAAATTCAAAACGTTATTTTGTTTTCTTGGAATGCATGTGCTGAATTAGACGTTAATGTTGTAAACGTAGTTTTTACTTGATTTTAAATGAATGTTTTTAAAAACAGGTGGTGGGTCGACTTCATTTTAAATAAAAAGATTTGTTTCTAAAATTAACTTATAAATATGCAATGAAAATAGTGCTAGTTTGTTTTAAAACTAAGAAATGAGTATTTATAATGACTTCGAAAATAGAAATTAAACTGGAAGATGCACAGAGTATACCCCAAGATTTTTACTTAAATAATACGCCAGCACATGTGATTGTTTCAGATCAGGAAGCTCTCGCTGTGGCACATAGCTTAGCAGCTAGTTTTGCCAAAGAGGCTGCTAAGCGTGACCATGAGCGGAAACTGCCATTGCAAGAAATTCAGCAATATTCTGCCTCAGGTCTTTGGGGGATTAATATCCCGAAACAGTTTGGTGGTGCAGGGGTAAGTTATAAAACCCTGGCTGAGGTCGTGACGATCATTTCCAGTGCAGATTCATCTCTGGGGCAAATTGCACAAAATCATTGGGCCTTTTTAGAACATATCCGTTTGGACGCTTCATTGGAACAACAGCAATTCTTTTTTGCACAAGTATTGGCAGGCAAGCGCTTAGGCAATGCATTTTCTGAAAAGAACTCAAAAACAGTTGCGGATTTGACCACCAAAATTGAATTCAAAGATGATTACGCGGTGATTAGCGGTCAGAAATTCTTTGCCACGGGGGCTTTATTGGCACATTGGATTCCTGTAGTTGCGGTCAGTGATGATGCAAAAGTATTTGCTGCACTGGTGCCACAACATACGCCTGGATTGACTATTGTAAATGACTGGAGCAGTTTTGGTCAGCGTACAACGGCCAGTGGCAGCGTGCAGCTTGATCATGTTCGAGTCGATTTAAAATATGTGGTCCCGATTCATCAGGCTTTTGAACGTCCAACAGCAGCAGGTGCAATTTCGCAAATTATTCAGTCAGCTGTCGATGCAGGTATAGCACGTGGGGCAATTGAGGAAACCATTCGCTATGTCCGTGAATATGCACGTCCCTGGATTGATTCAGGTGTGGAACAAGCCTCTGACGATCCCTATACGATTAGTAATATCGGTGAGCTGAAAATTAAACTGCATGCTGCGGAGGCGGTTCTAGCTTTGGCGGGCGAGGCGATTGATCGTGCTTTAGCAAATCCCACTGAGGACACCGTAGCCGAAGCAACGTTGATTACTGCTGAATCTAAGGTACTGACCACTGAAATTGCATTACTGGCTGCCAATAAATTATTTGAGCTGTCTGGCACCCGTTCAACCTTATCCGAGTTGAATCTGGATCGACACTGGCGGAATGCTCGGACACATACGCTGCATGATCCTGTACGCTGGAAATACAATCTTGTTGGTAATTATTATTTGAATGGTGTGGCACTCCCACGTCATGCGTGGAGCTAAGCAGGAGCGTATTATGACCATTCAAAGCAATCAAAATCTTTCCTTGGGTGCACATTATGAGCAGGTGGTGGCTAAGTTTCGTCCGATCTTTGTGCGTATTGCAGAGGGTGCGTTAACCCGTGAAAAGCATAGAATTTTACCTTATGAGCCCATTCAATGGCTAAAGCAGGCTGGTTTTGGTGCCGTACGTGTCCCTGCCGCTTTTGGTGGTGATGGTGTTTCGCAAAAGCAATTATTTCAGTTGTTGATTGAACTTGCTCAAGCCGATTCCAATGTGGTGCAGGCATTACGCGGTCATTTTGCCTTTGTCGAAGATCGTTTAAATGCACACAAAACTGAACCTCAGACCTTATGGTTTGAACGATTTGTACGTGGGGAAATTGTTGGTAATGCATGGACTGAAATTGGTCAAGTCGAAATCGGGGATGTCGTGACCCGAGTGACGGCAGCACAAGATGGAAAATTACGTGTGAATGGTCAGAAATATTACTCCACAGGCACGATTTTCGCAGACTGGATTGATCTCTTCGCTTTGGATGAGACCACCAATCAGCATGTGATTGCTGCGGTATCTACTCAAGCAGAAGGTATTGATATTGTGGATGATTGGGATGGGTTTGGGCAAAAAACTACGGGCAGCGGGAGTTTGACCATAAACAATGTTGAGATTAGTCGAGATCACATTTTAGTCTTTGAAAACCGATTTAAATATCAAACTGCATTTTATCAGGTGGTGCATCTAGCGACTTTAGCGGGTATTGCACAAAGTGCAGTGGAGACCTTTAAGCAGGAAGTGCGTCAGCGGACTCGTATCTATAGTCATGGTAATGCCAGTCTGGTACGTGAAGATGCACAAATCCTGCAAGTGATTGGCAAAGCTTCTGCACAGGCTTATGCGGCTCAAAGTATCGCACTGAGTACAGCAGAAGCTTTAGATACTGCTTATTTACAACATTTTCAGAATGATGAACAAGCCGAGTTAGAGGCCAATGACCGTGCTGAGTTGGTATCCGCGCAGGGGCAGGTGGTGATTGCGGAGTTGGTATTGAATTTGAGTAGCGAGCTGTTTAATGCCTTGGGTGCATCGGCCAGTACCACCGACAAGCAGTTGGACCGTTTTTGGCGCAATGCTCGTGTGGTCGCATCACACAATCCGTTGGTCTATAAACAGAAAGTGATTGGAGATTGGGAAGTCAATCAAACGCCTTTGCCATATGTGTGGCAGATTGGGAATAGTCCTGTTGCTGCGAATCAAAAAGAAATTCCAGCTTAGCGTGATTTCAGCGCACAATAGATTTTATTAAACAAAACTGTTGTGCGCTTCCCTATATCTATTTATTTTCTGGCAGTTGTTGCTTCGCAAAAAATTTAAATTTTAATTCGCTCACCAAAACGCCAAGCACCACCAATAATCCTCCAAACAATGCCAATAATGGTAAACGTTCTCCCGCAATACGGCCGATTACACCCGCCCAAACTGGTTCACCCGCATAAATAATCGCAGCACGCGTTGGGTCCACCATGCGTTGAGCCCAGTTCATCACAAATTGAATTAATGCGCTGGCTAAGCCTAGTGCCACTGCAATCATCAGCAATCCCCATGAGAAGTTAGGAATACTATGTTCACCAACCAAAGGCATACTGGAAAAAGATAAGAATGAAGCGACTGCCAGTTGAATTACCGTGACCCGTCTTAGATTCACTTTCCCCGCAAAATAACCAATCAGGATAATTTCGAGCGCAATCACAAAGGCACAGATGAGGGTGAGTACTTGCCCATAACTAAAGTTAATACTGGAAAAGCCATTGCCCGTTAACAAGATTAAACCCGTAAAGGCCAGTGCTGTACCGACCCAAGTCATCATAGAAGGCATCTTTTGGAAGATTATCCACATTAAAATAGGTACTAAGGGTACATATAGTGCAGTTAGAAAGGCGGATTCGCTACTGAGAATGCTTTGTAGGCCAATGGTTTGAGTGCCATAGCCAATAGCAATCAGAATCCCGATCGCTGTACCTGCCAAGCCCTCTTTTAGGGTCAAGCCACGCATAGATTTAAGCGAGATTAAAAAGATCACCAAAGCTGCGACAGCAAAACGACAGCCGACAAAAAACATCGGGCTACTAAAATTCAGGGCATATTGCACTGCTAGAAACGTGCCGCCCCAAATCATGGTAATAAAAATAAGCGCGAATTGTGCTGCTTTAGGAGATTGAGACAAAGCGGTCAATACAGCCACCCTCATAAATAAAGTGCAATATACTGCACATATTGCATTGCTTGTTAGCTTTGTGCAATATATTGCGCATATTTTTTATTTTCACTGTAGGAATGAATGAGTCATTCAGAGACGGTATTGCAATATGTGGGACAGAATATTCGTCTCTTTCGTACAGAACGTCAGCTCAGTCAGCAAGATTTGGCAGATCGGGCAAGCGTCAGTCGCCGTACGATTGCTGCTTTGGAAACAGGTCAAGTCAATATTAGTTTGGCCAAGCTTGATGCGATTGCAATTGCATTAGCTGTCGATTTTAAAAAGCTGGTCAGCCCAGCAGACTTGAGTGAATCTGCTATCGTCAATACCTTGGCTTGGCAGGGGCAACAGGCTGAAAGCCATGCCACGCTTTTGGCTGCAGTGCCAACCCAAACACAAGTTGAATTATGGACATGGTCATTGGCTGTGGGAGAGGTGTATCAGGCTGAGCCAGATCAAAAGGGTTGGCAAGAGTTGATTTACGTGCTGGATGGAGAGTTGACGATTTCGTTTGAATATGAAAATCGAGTGATTCAGGCAGGAGAGTCGATTTTATTTGAGAGTTCTATTAATTATCGCTATCTTAATCAAGGAAATAGCACCGTTCGCTTTATGCGGAACGTGATTTATTAAGTGTAAAAAAAACTTAATGTTGATTGCTTAAGCACCTGTAGGATTTATGGCTATGTTTGCAAACTTAGCTTGAGCTTTGATGAGTGCCATATTTATCAATCATGATCGAGCTGGCTTCATTCAGACCTCGAACGCTGATTTGTACCCCTTTGCGTTGAGATCATACCCGTGCAGAATCTTCAAAATAGCGCTCAACACGAATGTCTAGTTCTCATTTATTGGTAAGGAATAACGCCGACAACAATACACCTGTCAGGCCAAGCTCATAAAGCTCTAGCGATTGTTACAATAACTAGAGCATAAAATGATTAGAGAGATTGCTGGTCTAACAATAATTGCGCTTCACGAAGACTTAAGGTCCCTTCATAGATTGCACGACCTGTAATCGCACCTAGAATTCCCTTTTTATCTTTTAAATTGCGCACATCATCCAAATTGGTGACACCACCAGAAGCAATTACAGGAAGACCTGAATAGTTGGCCAAGTTCACGGTCTGCTCAACATTCACACCTTGCATCATGCCATCACGGGCAATGTCAGTATAGACAATACTTGATACGCCTGCATCCGCAAAACGTTTAGCAAGGTCAGTCGCTTTTACATCAGTCACATTGGCCCAACCATCGGTTGCCACCATGCCATTGATTGCATCAATACCGACAATGATATGACCTGCGAAGCGTTTACATGCTTCTTCAACAAACTCAGGCTCTTTCACGGCTTTGGTACCAATAATCACGAAAGAAACGCCAGCTTCCAAATAGTGTTCGATGGTTTCGAGTGAACGGATACCACCACCAATTTGAATCGGAAGTTCAGGTTGTGCACGGGCAATTGCTTCAACGACTGGTTTATGAATTGGCGTACCTGCGAAAGCACCATTTAAATCGACTAAATGTAAACGACGTGCGCCTTCATCCACCCAATGTTGTGCAGTTGCTACAGGATCTTCAGAGAAAACGGTATCGTCTTCCATACGTCCTTGTTTTAAACGGACACATTTACCATCTTTCAGGTCAATTGCTGGGATGATTAGCATGCTTTCGCTCCTTGCGTCATCATAGGGTTTAAATTATTAAGGCTTGTTCAACAGGCCCTATATTAGCAAAGTATTGATCAATCACTAAGCTTTGTCTGCTGAACCTTCCAGTATTCTCCTGATTTGTTGCAGTAATTGTGATGTCAGCAATTGTTGCTGATACAGTTGCTCGAAACAGAGTAATGCTGCATAGGCATCTGCGGCGGCATAATTGATTTGTTGCGGGCTGAGATCTTTAACAGACCAGTTTGAGGTACTGACTTTTTTACTTTTGGCAAAATAACGTTGGAACAGGAGTGCGATTGCCGTTTGGATGCCGACTTGGCTACGATAACCAAAACTTGAAAAGCTCTTGGATAAATCAATCATTGCATTGGGGTGAATGTTTTTACCGCGGAAGATATGGGTGTCATTTTTTAGTCCAAAACCAACCTTGAGTTGTAGCTCATTTTCGAGAATCGGTTTGAGAAAATCTAATATTTCAGCACGGACTTGAAATAAATAAGCCTTGTTTGGCGTTGCGAGCTGGATTAGGTGAGGACCTGTCGATTTCTCTCCAACTTTGAAAGTTGGCTTGGATTCAGTATCAAAACCAAAGACCTGAATAGAAGAGAGCTCAGCTTGAATTGCCTTGCACTGTTCAAGCGTTTGGATCACCAAGATACGATCTGTAGCTAGATTGAGAAATGCAGGCAATGCACGGATTTGTTCTTTGCTTAAAGGAGGGGTGTGTGGAGGCGTATCCATCTGCATTAAAAGCTCAAAGCGTTTGATTGAGCTTAAAGGGTTTTATTGAAATAAAAAAGCCAAGTCGGAACTCGGCTTAGTAATAATAACGTATTATTTAGCTTGATTTATCTGTTGCTCAATCTGAGCTTGCTGATTTCTTTGCACATATTCCTGATATGCAGGAACTGCGCTGCCTACTAAGGCAAAAATGACGGCAAGTGGAATAATCACAATATAAATCCAGCCCAAGACTTTTTCCCAGCCTGATGTTTCACGTTCACCACCAAACTTATTCTCGCCTGCTGTTCCCTTGGCACAGAGCAGATAAATAATGAAAATAAAATTTACAAAGGGGACAATGGCTAATAATGACAACCAGCCTGTTTGATTTCGGTCATGTAGACGACGAATAGTAAATACAAAAGAAAAATAGATGAACACGATATAGAGAATGATAAATAGGACAATTGCGAAGATTGGATAATCTTGCCCTTGTTCGAGATTGCCACCAGTCACGAGCACAGCGCCAAATGCCAAGACAAAAATGAGAATCACTGCGATGATTGAACTTAAAAATGTCCAAGCTGCATAGGAAAGCCGACCAAAACGGCCTTTAGGGCTGAGTGGATGATCCACGCTTTGAGTTGATAAATTCATTGTTATTCCTATCTAAGTGTTTTTATGGGGTTTTAAAACTTAAAAAATGTATTATGCACTAGAATATTAAAGAAATTTTTTAAAAATTAATGCTTAAATTATTTTATGAATAACAGATCAAGTCATAACAAAGGACTTGATCTGTATGAGCGAAGCTTAAATCTTCCATTCCACAAAGTTCTTTAACAACTGCAAACCAGCGGTATGACTTTTTTCAGGATGGAATTGGGTCGCAAACAAATTGTCTTTGTGAATTGCGGTGCAGAAATTCACGCCGTAATCACAGGTTGCTGCAATGATTGAGGTGTCTTTAGGTTCCACATAATAGCTATGTACAAAGTAGAAACGTGCATCTTGCTCAATGTTATTCCACATGGGGTGACTTGGATCAAGTTGATGCACTTGGTTCCAACCCATGTGTGGCACTTTTAAATTAGGAATTTCAGGAAAGTGTTTCCCCACACCCTCAAAAATACCTAATGCATCTACACCACCATTTTCTTCCGAACGTTGTAGCAGAGCTTGCATACCTACACAGATCGCTAAAACAGGTTTGTTGAATGCGGCTTGATGCACCACGTCATCAATTCCTGCCTCACGCATGCCTTGCATGCAGTCACGCATAGCACCGACACCCGGGAAAACAATTTTATCCGCTTTGGCAATCAGTTTAGGATCATTAGTGACATCAACTGTTGCACCGACATGCTCTAAGGCTTTTGCCGCAGAGTGTAGATTGCCCATGCCGTAATCAAGTAAAGCAATACGGGTCATTACAAACTACCTTTAGTCGAAGCAATGGTGTTTTCTGCGCGTGGATCAATTTCACATGCCATACGTAATGCACGTGCTAAAGCTTTAAACACACTTTCAATCTGGTGGTGACTATTTTTGCCTTTCAGGTTATCGATATGCAATGTCATCAGCGCATGATTGACAAAACCTTGGAAAAATTCTGAAAATAAATCGACATCAAAGGTTCCGATGCGGGCACGCGTATATGGAATATCCATAAACAAACCTGGACGACCAGACAAATCAACCACAACACGAGATAGTGCTTCATCTAATGGTGCATAAAAATGCCCATAACGACGTAAGCCTTTTTTATCGCCTAAAGCTTGCGCAAACGCTTGCCCCAAGGTGATTCCACAGTCTTCGACAGTGTGATGGTCATCAATTTCCAGATCGCCATCGCAATGAATGTCGATATCAAATAGACCATGACGCTTGATTTGATCAATCATATGGTCTAAAAATGGAACTCCAGTGTTGAGTGTGCCTTGACCAGTACCATCGAGATTGAGACGAACTCGAATTTTTGTTTCGTTGGTATTTCTTACCACTTCACTGATACGTTGCGTCATGGACACGTTCCTCAAAAAACGTCAAAAATGATTGAATTAAAAACCAATAGTTTCGCTGTGACGAAAAAGTGACAGCATCATAGTTTGCTCAGGAGGGTTAATCAATGCCTATTACCGTACATGCTTACAGTTCTCTGGATAATCTAGGAATTCGTACTCAGCTAGAGCGACTTTACGATACCAGCCCAGAGTTTGGCGATGGGCAAGATGCAATGGAACAACTTGAACAAAATCTCCAGCAATATACCACAGTTTATACTGCTGAATTTAACACCAAAATTATAGGTGCAATTTGGGCGACAGGACAAGGTGAAAGCCGTGTTTTGGAATATATTGTGGTACATCCAGCCAATCGTGGCCGTGGGGTTGCAGAACGTTTGGTTGAAGAAGTTTGCCGTATGGAGGAAGAACAGGGGGTTAAACAATTTGAGCCAGGTTGTGGGGCAATCCATCGCTGTTTATCGCATATCGGCAAAATCTAAGGCTTGGGTTGCTACTTTGGAGCAAAATTAAGCGCTTAAGAGAAAAATCCACAAATTTGCTTGACGGGCTGAGACAAACATTGTTTAATACGCCCACTTTGGCGTGATAGCTCAGTAGGTAGAGCAACGGATTGAAAATCCGTGTGTCCCCAGTTCGATCCTGGGTCTCGCCACCATAAATTTGTATTTTCAATCCCTGATCCCATCAGGGATTTTTTTTACCCGAAATTTGATTGCATGAAAAATGTGCATTTAAATCAAAAGCCCATGATAATTATTGACTATTCAGCTGAGATACGGCTTAATACACCCCATCGGCGTGATAGCTCAGTAGGTAGAGCAACGGATTGAAAATCCGTGTGTCCCCAGTTCGATCCTGGGTCTCGCCACCATATTCAAAAAACCTCAAACGAAAGTTTGGGGTTTTTTTATATTTAAAATATTTTGCTATATTAAAACTGAGTCAAAAATTTTAAGAATAGACCGCTATGAAAGACTTATTTTCTGAGCAAAGTGAACTTTATCAACAGGCGCGGCCAACTTATCCACAATTATTAGTAAACTGCTTAATAAAGCAGCTCAATGGCTTTGAGAGTGCGTGGGATTGTGGGGCTGGTTCAGGGCAACTGACCCAGTTGCTAGCTCCTCATTTTCAAATTGTAATGGCCACAGACCTAAGTCAAAATCAGTTAGATCAAGCACCCGCATTGCCTAATGTGCAGTATGTGCAACAAGCCGCAGAGCAGACATCATTTGCAGATCAGTCTTTTGATTTAATTACTGTTGCCCAGGCGATTCACTGGTTTGATTTTGAAAAATTTTATGCAGAAGTGAAACGGACATTAAAGCCAGATGGTCTTTTTGCAGTCATCGGCTATGGTCTATTACAGCTTGATGATCAGGATTTAAATAATCGAGTAGAACGCCTCTATTTTGAGACTTTAAATGGCTTCTGGGATGCAGAGCGACGTTATATCGATGAGCATTATCAAACCATTCCATTTCCCTTTGAGGAAATCGCAATGCCGCAGTTCCAGATTGAGTTGACATGGACAGGGCTTCAGCTCTGGGGTTATCTCAATACTTGGTCTGCGGTAAAGCATTACCAAGATCAGCTGCATGTCAGCCCTTTGGCGAGCTTACAAGATCTTTTACAGATCCAGCAGCCGATTGGGATTCGCTTTCCAATTTTACTTAGAGTCGGGCGCTTAGCTGTTTCAGGATAGGAAAATAAAAAAGCATGCCGAAGCATGCTTTTTGATGAAGAACCAGAGAGATATTAAGCTGATTTAGCAATATCTACAGGCGCTAACATATGGCCTGTTTCTTCAAAATTGGCATGCCAAGACAAGGCTTCACGAAGAATGTGCGGGGTATGGCCACCGCGTTCGCAAGCACGATCAAAGTAATCATTGAGCGCACCTTGATAAAGTGGATGTACGCAGTTGTCGATAATGACACGCGCACGTTCACGTGGTGCCAAGCCGCGTAAATCAGCTAGACCCACTTCGGTAACCAGAATATCAACGTCATGTTCATTATGGTCGACATGGCTGACCATCGGCACGATCGATGAAATATCGCCACCTTTGGCAATGGATTTGGTTACGAAGATCGCAAGGTGAGCATTACGGGCAAAGTCACCTGAACCGCCGATACCATTCATCATTTTGGTACCGCAGACATGCGTTGAGTTCACGTTACCGTAAATATCGAACTCAAGTGCAGTATTAATCCCGATAATGCCTAGGCGACGCACAATTTCAGGGTGGTTTGAGATTTCTTGTGGACGTAAGACCAGCTTGTCTTTGTATTTTTCAAGGTTACCAAAAACACGTTCGCCACATTGTGCCGATAAGGTGATTGAGCTGCCTGAAGCGAACTTCATTTTACCTGCATCAATTAATTCAAAAGTACAGTCTTGAAGTACTTCCGAATACATCACCAAATCTTCAAAATTCGAATCTTTAAGTCCTGTTAAAACAGCATTGGCAATTGAACCAATACCTGCTTGCAAAGGCCCTAGATTCTTCGCTAAACGACCTTCTTCGACTTCTTTTTCAAAGAATTTAATCAGGTGGTTCGCGATGCCTTGAGTTTCAGCATCAGGTGGGGTCACAGTTGATGGTGAATCTGCTGTGTCATTGAATACGATACCCACGATTTTTGCCGGATCGATTGGAATCGCAGTCGAACCAATGCGGTCATCCACTTGAGTTAAAGGCAATGGCGTACGAGTAGGGCGATAAGTCGGGATATAAATATCGTGTAGACCTTCGAAGTTTTCACTAAGAGAGGTATTGATTTCAACAATTACTTTTTCTGCAAAAATGGCGAAGCTCGCTGAGTTACCGACAGAGGTGGTTGGAACAATATGGCCATCTTCGGTAATCGCCACTGCTTCAATCACTGCAACATCAGGACGTTTCAATTGCTGGTTACGCATCTGCTCGACCGTTTCAGACAAATGCTGATCGATAAACATCACTTCGCCGTTATTAATCGCGCGACGTAAGGTATTGTCGACCTGGAATGGCATGCGGCGGGCAAGAACACCTGCTTCAGTCAATTGTTTGTCTAAGTCATTGCCGAGACTTGCACCCGTAATTAATGTGATTTTTAACGGATTCTTTTTCGCTTGTTCAACCAGTGCTTGTGGTACAGCTTTCGCTTCACCAGCACGGGTAAAACCGCTCATACCCACCGTCATATCATTTTTAATAAACTGAGCTGCCTGCTCTGCACTCATTACCTTGTCGTGCAGCGACGCAAGGCGAATACGACTTAAAGACATCATCCATTCTCAATATTGCTTTTCATTGGTTATGGATTCTATCGCTAAAACATGAAAAGTGGATTGAAATAAGGCTAAGGTCTAATACAGGTGAATACGCTTTATTCAGTTGCGATGTAAGAGGCTATTTTCTGTGTGATATTTGATTGAATTTATGTAGAAAACAAATGCAGGCTTGGATTTTGGTCCATGCTTATGAGGTGCTATTCAACGAATAAAAATCTTCAATCAGGTGGTATTTTGATTGAAGACTTTAGTCGAAGAGATTGGGGTGTTAGGCACTTAAGTGTATTTTTTAAAAGCGCCCTGTCAAGGTTTGCTTGATTTTGTCGATTGCGTTATTTTGAGATTCTTCCTCTGGCACGATATTGATTGGAAGGGAAATCACCACTTCCAAGCCACCTTGTTCACGATTACGGATGCTGATTTGTCCTTGGTGAATATCGACAATACGTTTCACGATTGCCAAGCCCAAACCACTGCCTTGAATGGTTCGTGCGGAATTGCCACGAACAAAGGGTTGCATTAACTCTTCCACTTGATCAGGTGGAATACCTTCACCATGATCGGCAACTGTAATCAAAATATGATCATCGACATGGCTTGCAGAGAGTTCAATCGGCTCTGCACCATAACGCTTAGCGTTATTAACCAAATTGGCAATGAGTCGCTTTAATGACAGGCTACGGGCAGGGATGATCGGCAGTTCCTGCGCCTGAAAACGGATATCCAGTGGTTTGAATTGCACTACTACTTCTTGCAATAACGTATTGAGGTTAGTGTCTGTTAACTCTTCATCCGAACCATCACGCATATAGGAAATGAATTGATTCAGGATCGCATCCATGTCATCTACATCATAAATTAGACCTTCACGGAAAAACTCGTCGGGCAGCATTTCGGCGGTGAGGCGGATACGTGTCAGTGGCGTGCGTAAATCATGGGAAATACCTGCCAACATGATTTGGCGATCACGTTCGGTCTGCTCAAGGGTATATACCATATGGTTAAAAGCTTGGTTCACCTGACGGATTTCAAGTGGACCATGATTGGTATCCAGATAGGGTGCTTTGCCTGTTTTACTATAATTATTGGCCGTATTTTGTAAACGACGCAAAGGTCGGTTCATTTGTCGAACTAAAATTAAAATAATGATGGAAGATACGATTGGAACCCCAAATAACCACGCAGCAATCAACTCTACGCTATAGTTGGTATAGGTTTTGAGTGGCTCTCTCACCCAGTTTCCATTCATCTCTGGTGTTTGAATCCAAATACGGGGGATCGGTTTAAATTTAAAATAAACTGTGACATTTTCTACACCGAGCTCTTTCGCCAGTTTAGATTCGATCTGATTGGTAAACAGTTCCGCCAAGAATTTGTCTTCAACTCTGGGGAACTCTTTCGGATCGGTCACGTATTCAATGCCAATACGGTTTTTTAACCATGTGTCGACATCGACTTCACTATCGCGATGCAGAATACGGATATCTGGGTTATTGACCAATTCTAATTCAATCGCGAGATAACGGGCGTGTTGCTGTAACTCGGGAAGATAGAGGGTGCGCCAAAAGAACCACAAGGACATAAACAGGCTGAAAAATACCATGAACAAGACCAAGATGGTCGTACGCATGGCTGCGGAACGTGGTTTAATTTTATCTAAAAAACGTTCCCATTGGGTTCGTGGCCTTTCAGAATAAGCCGAGAACTCAGTAAATTCTTGTGGATCAATTGGTTCAAGTTTCAACGTTCTATTTCCTAAGCTTATTCAGCGCCATCTGGAACAAAAACGTAGCCCACACCCCATACCGTTTGGATATAGCGTGCACGAGCAGGGTTATCTTCAATTAAACGACGTAGACGAGAGACTTGGACATCAATCGAGCGCTCCATCGCACCCCATTCACGGCCACGTGCCAAATTCATCAATTTATCGCGTGTCAGTGGTTCGCGAGGATGCTGAACCAATGCTTTCAATACCGCAAACTCACCTGTGGTTAAGGTAACGACTTGACCTTCACGGGTTAAGGTACGAGTAGAAAGGTCAAGTGACCAAGGACCAAAACTCACCACTTCAACTTGTTGGCTTGGTGCTCCAGGTACTTCACGCACTTGACGACGTAATACCGCACGAATACGTGCCAGCAATTCATTTGGGTTGAATGGTTTTGGTAAGTAGTCGTCTGCACCTGCTTCAAGGCCCGCGATACGA
Source organism: Acinetobacter sp. ANC 3929 (assembly GCF_000369405.1). GTDB lineage: Bacteria > Pseudomonadota > Gammaproteobacteria > Pseudomonadales > Moraxellaceae > Acinetobacter. The sequence continues at coordinate 512,532 of NZ_KB849998.1, read as the reverse complement.
TCAGAATCACTCCCACGCGCTGTCAGCATAATAATTGGGGTATCGATATTTGACTGGCGTAAACGACGACAGATACTTAAACCATCTTCTACAGGAAGCATAAAATCGAGCACGATCAGCGAGAACAATTCACGTTGTAGTAAACGGTCCATTTGAGTTGCATCATGGGCAGTTTTTACGACAAAGCCTTTGTCTTCTAAAAAGCGTTGTAACAGCGTACGCAAGCGCACATCGTCATCGACCACTAAGATGCGTTCGACCCGGTCTGTCTCATGGTGTACAGTTTCCGTCGATTCGGCAGGTACAACTAAACTCATGATGTGCTCCTTTATCGTTTATTGTCATCGTCTTTATGCAATGCGATTGTGAAATATCAATAGACCTTTGAGTATACGATTCATTGCACAGTTTTGGCTATGTTATAAAGCAACAAATATTGCCAATAAAATCAAGAGATAGATACCAAATATATACAGGCAAAATTATGACAATCAATCTATTTTTCAATATTTAGGCGAAAAAATCTTGGTATTTTAGAAACATTCGGCGATTTGCATAATCTACTTGCACAATATTCAAAAAAACAATGGTGGATTTTATAGCCATGAACTTTATAATCAGTGCTTTTAGACTTAACCCTTGTGGAATCAATCACGATGACTGACTTAGTTCAGCAGTTGGCAAATGAACTTGCCGTACGTCCAAACCAAGTAGAAGCTGCTATTCGTTTAATTGATGAAGGTGCTAGCGTTCCTTTTATTGCACGTTACCGTAAAGAAGTCACGCAAGGCTTAGACGATACGCAATTACGTCAACTCGATACACGTTTAACATATTTACGTGATTTATTTGAGCGTCGTGAGAAGGTGATCCAATCTTTACAAGAACAAGATAAATTAAGCGATGATTTATTGGCGCGTGTAAATGCAGCTGAGACTAAAAACGCATTAGAAGAAATTTATGCTCCATACCGTCCAAAACGGACCAGCAAATCATTTAAAGCGAGAGAAGCTGGCTTAGGCATCATTGCAGAAAAAATTATTGCAGAACAAGTTGATCCAACTGAAGCATTGGCTGGTTTTAGTCACGAAGACTATCCAGATGTTGAAAGCCAACTAGATGCAATTCAGCATATCTTGATTGATGACTGGGCGCAAAATATTGCCTTAACCACAGAATTAAAACAAACTTTTGCTAAAACTGCGACACTGAAAAGTACAGTGGCTTCTGAAGAGAAGAAAGAAGTTGGCAAGAAATTCCGTGATTATTTTGAATTTTCTGAAAACCTGAACAAAGTGCCGTCGCATCGTTTATTGGCAATGTTACGTGGTCGTCAAGAAAATGTATTGGGTTTGAAAGTTGATGGTGAAGATGATGCACCATTGGCTCGTATTGAAACTGAATACAATCTTGAACAAATTCAACCACAAACGCGTCAAGATTATTTAAAGCAAACGGCAAAGCTATTCTGGTTAGGCAAGATTCGTCCGCAAATCGAACATTCATTATTAACGGATAAACGTTTGGCTGCTGAAGCTGAAGCAATGGATGTATTTGCTGAGAACTTGCGTCATTTATTGCTTTCTGCGCCTGCTGGTGGTCGTACAACTTTAGGTGTTGACCCTGGTATCCGTACAGGCGTGAAGCTTGCCGTAGTGAGCAATGCCGGTGATGTTCTTGCGCACAGCACTATTTATCCGTTCGCACCGAAAGAAGATAAAGAAGGTTCTATTACAGAACTTGCACGCTTATGTCGAGAGTTCCACGTGGAACTTATTGCAATTGGTAACGGAACAGCAAGTCGTGAAACCGAAGCTGTTGTTGCAGAAATGATGGCTGCCAATACTGATCTGCAACTTACACGTATTACTGTCAGTGAAGCGGGTGCATCGGTTTACTCTGCAAGTGAATTGGCTTCACAAGAGTTGCCTGAATTGGATGTTTCAATTCGTGGTGCGGTTTCAATTGCACGTCGTTTACAAGATCCGTTGGCTGAACTCGTTAAAATTGATCCTAAATCGATTGGTGTAGGTCAATATCAGCATGATGTGAACCAAGCAGGTTTGGCAAAAACATTGGATGCAGTGGTTGAAGACTGTGTGAATGCTGTAGGCGTGGATGTAAATACAGCTTCTCCAGCGATTCTGGCTTATATTGCAGGTTTAAATAAAGCAATCGCACAGCAAATTGTTGAATACCGCAAAGAAAATGGTCGTTTTGATAACCGTCAATCTTTGAAAAAAGTGCCACGTTTAGGCGAGCGTACTTTTGAGCAGTCGGCAGGCTTCTTGCGTGTACAAGATGGTTCTGAACCATTAGATGCGTCGGCAGTTCACCCTGAAAGTTATGGTTTGGTAGAACGAATTGTTGCTGCCAAAGCGACGACGGTAAAAGACATTATTGGTAATACTGAAATCATTCGCCAAGTGAAAGCAGATGAATTTGTGGATGACAAATTCGGTTTACCAACCATCCAAGACGTTTTAGCTGAATTGGAAAAACCAGGCCGTGATCCACGTCCAGAGTTCCGTACAGCGAAGTTCCGCGAAGACATCACTGAAGTTGCTCAACTCACTGAAGGTATGCAGCTTGAAGGTGTAGTGACCAATGTGACTAACTTTGGTGCTTTCGTTGATGTTGGTGTACATCAAGATGGTTTAGTGCATATTTCTGAACTTGCAAATGAGTTTGTCTCTGATCCGCATAAAGTGGTGAAACCAGGTCAAATTGTGCAAGTGCGTGTGATGCAGGTTGATGTAGAGCGTAATCGTGTCAACTTGAGTATGCGTGCGGAAGGTTCTGCACCTGCAAAAGCAGCGCGTCCACAACGTGCGCCACAAGATCGTGCAGAACGTTCAGAGCGTAAGCCACAAGGTCAACGTCCACCGCGTAAAGAAGGTGACTTTAAGCGTCCGCAGAATAACAAGCCAAAAACTGAAAAACCACAAGAGCAAAAAATTGGTGGTTTAGGTGCTTTGTTATTGCAAGCTGGGATTAAGGGTTCTAAGTAATTAATCCAATAAATGAAAGCCTCTTCGGAGGCTTTTATTTTGAGTGTGTGATTTTCTAGTTCTGATTGTGGAAGTATTTATTGGAGTCTTACCAGATCGTTGGCATACCATTTGGTAGTACATTTATCACATTAATTAATCCATGCTTTATAAATTAAGAAATATCCACGAATTCAGATAAAATCAACAAACAGCAATTTTGTTCTATAAATCTATCTAAATCGCGTTAACCTGACACGATGCAAAGAATTCAGAGGAGGTCGTGATGTCACGTAGACCTCGTGAACAAGTCGATTACTTACACCTAGAAGAGCTGGGTGGTTTGGAAATGTTGAAAGCAAGTTACTATCAGCAGGAGTTTTCACGACATGTTCATGAAGGATTTTGCATTGGCGTGATCGAAGAGGGAGCGCAACGCTTTTATCGTACAGGTGGCAATCATGTTGCACCACAAGGTGATATTATTCTGGTCAATGCCGATGAGGTTCATACAGGCTCTTCTGCGGTAGAAACTGGATGGCGCTATCGTGCAATTTATCCGACCCCTGAAATCTTTCATGAACTAACACGCGATCTCACCACTGTACATGGGACAGCACCGTGGTTTAGAGATGCCGTTTTGCATGATGAAGGCTTAGCCCAACAATTTCGATTACTGTTCGATTTATTGGAACAGCCTAACAATACGTTATTAAAACAAACCTTATTCTTATCCACTATTGCATGGTTGGTTTCTAAATACAGTCAGGTCAAGCCACAAACAACGGACTTGAGTAATGCCAAGCAGCGAATTTTAAATATTAAAGAGTTGATGGCAAGCATGCCAGAGCAGGAGTTCTCATTGGCTGCACTTGCTGAGATGGCTAATCTGAGTCAGTGGCATTTTTTACGTCAATTTAAAAAACATGTGGGACTATCACCCCACGCATGGTTGGTGCAGGCACGCTTGCAAAAATCTCAAAAACTCTTAAGACAAGGACTTAACTTATCTGAGGTTTCACAACAATGTGGATTCTCGGATCAAAGTCATTTTAGTCGGCATTTCCGTCAGACATTTGGTATTACACCTGGCGGTTATATCACTTACCTCAAATAAAACAGCAATTTTATACAATTCTCACTTATCAATTTTTGGCATAGTGATGATGTCTTTTATGAGCAATTGTGATTTTGATGTTGAGTGAGACCATAACGGATAACACGCCAATGACCGCATCTCGGGCATTTTTAAACGGTGTGATTAAAATACTGCCGCTATGTTTTGCAGTTCTACCTTGGGGGCTGCTTGCGGGTTCCATGGCAATACAGGCGGGACTGACGACCCTACAAGCGATTGGCATGTCAGCTTTGGTTTTTGCTGGTGCAGCGCAATTGATGACCTTAGGTTTGGTGATGGCTGGAACGCCTGTATTCACCATCATCATTTCGGTATTTCTGATTACTACGCAGCATTATTTATATGCACTGTATTTACGTGAGGACATTTCCAAGCAACCGCTGAAGTATCGATTGATGCTGGGTTTTTTGCTGACTGATGAATTGTTTGCTGTAAGCATTAAAAAACAACAGCACTATATTTATTATTTGCTTGGAGCAGGTAGCTGTTTTTATCTGTGCTGGGTGCTGTTTAGTCTATGTGGCGTATTATTAGCAGCTTCAGTGCCAAATTTAGATCAATATCATTTGGACTTTTCGATTGTTGCGACCTTTATCGCCATCGTTATTCCGTTTATTAAAAACATAAATACTTTAGTCGGTGTGTTGGTATCCGTGCTGTTAACCTTGGTTTTCTTGAGCTTAGGGATTAAGAGTGCAGCTATTTTGGCCGGTGTGATCGGCATGTTGACAGCGACCTGCTTACAGAATCTTCAGGAGCGTGCGGCATGACTTGGTTTCTTCTAATTACTTTGGCTTTAGTGGTGTTTATGAATCGATATATTCTGCTGGAACCGAATATTCCGTTGCGATTGCCGAAATGGTTTCAGCAGTCATTGCAATATTCTGCACCGTGTTTGCTGACTGCAATTGCAACACCGATTGTCTTTATGGACGAGCACGGTGCATTCCGTTCGACTTTATTCAATCCATATTTCCTTGCCACGATCATAACCGTTGTGATTGCCTACAAGGTTAAACATACCTTGCTGACCATTATCCTGAGTCTGGCTTGTTTTTATGCCTTGGTCTATGGGTTAAATTAAATGGGCTTGGGATGGATAAACCATCACAACCCTATTAATCACGATATCAACACCGCCAAATTCCTGTTTGGCTTTGAAAAGAGCGCTTCAAGATTTTATAGATTGGTTAGACGAACTCTTAAAAATCAGATTTTAAAATATAAGCGTGATTTTCTGTAGCTAAGCGAAGATTTCAAATCCCCAAAATAAAAAAGCATACCTAAGTATGCTTTTTTATTTTGGTAAGGATTAATAAAGACCCAGTAAGAAGCCAGCACCTAAGGTGAAGAAGCTGAATAACCAGATCCAACCGAAAGAATATCGTAAATGGCGTCCCATATCGGTGCCTGTCAATCCGACGGCAAGCCAAGTTGCAGGTGAGAATGGACTCACAAAAGTTCCTGCATTATTGCCAATTGCCATGGCATATACCACCGAGTCAGCATTGACACCGGCCGTTGCAGTAACTTCCTGCACAATCGGTAACAGCGCAAAGTAATAGGCATCGGTACTGGTAAAGATGTCCATCGGTACACCTAAGATCCCGACCAGAATATGTAAACTGCCGATCCATGTGCTTGGTAGAATTTTGATTAAATCCAAGGCAATCGATTGCAACATCCCAGATTCAGAGAGAATGCCAAGAAATGCGCCCGCAGCAAAAATGATCGCAACCATACTTAATGCTTGTGGTGCATGACGACCAATCACTTCAATCTGTGTTTTCGGTTGTGGGAAATTGATGATCAATACCAGTGCAAGGGCGATCATAAACACATAAGGCGCAGAGAATAGACCAAATGCCAAACAAATAATGGCAGTAACGATCAGTCCCAAGTTGAACCACAGGTTTTTGGGTTGAGCATCTTCTTGGATATCTTCGGCAAGGTCTTTGGCCATACAGTCTTGTTCAAATGGGGTAGTACCGAAAGACTGAGCTGCGAGAATTCGTTTTTTCTCACGTAATCCCATGAATACGGCAAATACCATCATCCCTGCAACACCAATCACTTGAACGGGAATCAGGCTATGCCAAAGTGTGGCAGCATCTAAACCTGTCGCAGCAGAAGCACGTCCCAAAGGTCCACCCCAGGGCACCATATTCATCACACCCATACTACCTGCCATCAGCAATAGCATCAGATAGGGACTCATTCCGAGTTTACGGTAGAGTGGTAATAAGGCAGGAATAATAATTAGAAAGGTTGCAGCACCGGAGCCATCCAGATGAACAATTGCAGCGATCACAGTGGTCATGACCGCAACAATCACAACATTGCCGCGCGTCATTTGAACCATGCGTTTAATCATTGGGTCAAAGACATGTAATTCTTTTAATATACTGAAAAATAAAATAGCGAATAAAAACATCGTCGCTACTTTGGTCACTTTGGCTAGACCAGCTTCAAAGAAGCCAGAAATCTCGCTAATCGAAAAACCAGCAATGAGGGCGCCAATAAGAGGAACAATCGACATCGCTACAATTGGACTGGTTTTCCCAGACATCAGCAGCACGACAATTGTCACAATAATTAGAATACCGATCAGCGTCAGCATTATTTACTCCCTTAAGTTGTAACCTCTTGTCATTGGAAAAGTGTTAAAAATACACCAAAAATTAAAAAACGAAGCGCCGTCCATTATGCATAAAAACTTAACTAATTCTTAAAAATAAGAATAAAAACTACGCAAAAAGTGGATTAAATGAACAAAATGTTTAATTTTATATAAAAATATGACTCAAGCTAATTTTTAAATTACGTGATAAGTGTGTGAAAAAATGATTTTTATCAAGTATGAAAGCGAGGGGTAAAACCCCAAAATCCAATCGCAATCCTTTTGACATTCGTGTTTCGTTCAAGTAAAAATCAAATTAGAGTAATTACTCTAATTTTTTAAGGGGACGAAAATGCAAATTGGTCGACAAGCTTGGATGAGACAAACTTCGGGTGATTTATCCTTAAAAGATCGTATGGCACTGTTGAGTCATAGCCTGTTGCCTGTGCTAAAACAGAGTATAAAAATGTACAGTTTGGCGAATCGTAGCAGATCGATTGTTCAGCACGACTTGAGTCTGGATAATCTTAGCTTGCCTGATAGTTCAGACGTACGGCAGGCGTTAGAGCAAATGCAGTCTTGTAGTTCGGATGCCTTGCAAAATCATTGTTTTCGGACATGGTGTTACGCCGTTGCTTTTGCCAAGATGCAAGATCTTCAGCGTGATGATGAGCTCTTGGCAATATCGTGTTTGTTGCATGATTTGGGAATGACTGCACCGCATTATCAGCATGAACAACATTGTCATTGTTTTGCAGGACAGGGGGCTTATGCCGCAAGAGATTGGTCACTCGAACAGGGTTGGCAACCAGCACGAGCCGATCAACTTTTTGATGTGATCAGTATGCATATGAATCCTCATGTCGCATTGAAAGAGGGTGTTGAAGCACATTTGCTGCAACAGGCGGCCAGTTGTGATGTGATTGGCAGTCGTGGTTTTGAGTTTTCAAAACAGTTTCGACAGCAATTACAACAAAAATATCCTCGGCTTGATTTTAATCGAATGATGATTGAATTTACTCAACAAGAAGCAATGCAACGTCCTCGATCCCGTACTGCGATGGTGGTGCAGAGTGGATTTAAGCATCTGGTGAATCTGAATCCTTATGTGGAATCAACCTCCAAATAAAAAACCACCTTTGCTTTTACAAAAGTGGTTCTTGTTCACGACAGAATATAGTTAATGATCATGTTCCAGATATTCAGGCTTTTTCGGTAAAGCCAAACTACATAAGAAACAGATAATCAGCATGATAATCACATAGACAAAGAAGGTATTCTCAATGCCTGCATCTTTAAATAATAACGCCACCGATGGTGCAGAACCGCCAAATAAGGCATTACCGACAGCATAAGAAAAGCCGACACCCAAAGCACGGACATGTGGCGGGAACATTTCAGCTTTGACTAGGCCACTGATTGAGGTATAGAAACTCAGCAACATCATCAAGAAAATCAGTAGGAGTGTGATAATGACAGGGGAATCAGCAAAACTGCGCATGCCTGTCACCATGACGGGATAAATAAAGATCGCGCTGAGTAAACTGAATGCCAACATGGAAGCACGACGACCAATACGATCTGACAACATACCAAACAACGGTTGTGCCAACATAAATACAAATAGCGCTGTGGTCATGATAAAGCCAACCGTTTTGCCATCCATACCAATATTGGTGAGGTAGGTTTTAGAGTAAACAGTGACCACATAGAAGGTCAGTGAACCTGCTGAGGTATAACCGACAACCAATAAAAAGGTTTTCCAATGCTGCTTAAGCAGGGCAACTAAACTACCTGATTCTTCACGGTCAGCATCTTCATGGGACAAGGTTTCTTCTAAACGACTACGTGCCAGTAACGACAATAATGCTGCAATACCACCAATCACGAAAGGAATACGCCAACCGCCATCATTGAGTTGCTGTTCCGTCATAAAACCAAGCAAGATCACCCCGAGTAAACTGGCAAGTAATTGACCACCCGAAAGGGTAACGTACTGGAATGATGCAAAGAAGCCTCGCTGACCTTTTAAACCCAGTTCACTCATATAGGTCGCAACAGCACCGTACTCACCACCGACGGATAGGCCTTGCAGTAACCGAACCATGAGCAGTAAAAAGGGTGCCCACATGCCGACTTGATCATAAGTGGGTAAGGCTGCAAATAAAAATGAGCTGAGTGCCATTAAGCAGATCGAAATGACCATGGACTGCTTACGACCCTGACGGTCAGCAATCCGTCCGAATAGCCAACTACCGATTGGGCGCATAAAAAAGCTGGCCCCAAACACCCCCCAAACATAAATGGCTTTGGTGGTTGGTTCCATATCTGGAGCGGTCAATGCGTGGGTAAAATAGGCAGCAAAAACGGCATAAATATAGAAATCGAACCATTCAACTAAATTCCCTGATGCCGCACCGACAATACCTTTGATGCGACTTCTTCTTTCTTCCTTGCTATATGTCTGACTCATATCTGATCCTTTTTAACCAAGCAAGATTCTGTAACTGAATCTTTACAGAATGTTATATACCGCTAAAAAAGGATGAAAATGGCACTATTTTGTATGCTTTTTATGAATGGATTTTTATATGGGGAGAATCAGATGTGTTTTAGCTAACCCTTTGAGAGAGATCAGAAATGTCAGAATGGTCAATGCTGATATTTTAATGAATTGAAAAGCAGTTAATTTAGGTCTGGAATAGGACAATCTTTTCGTAAAGGACAAGCTTCACCCTGAGTAAATCTACTTAACATGATTTTGATTTGATGAAGTTGGGCAATCTTCTCATCAATCAAAGCTAACTTGTCTTGAAAAATGCTTTGTACTTGTGTGGCCGGAATTTCATCCTCTGCTGTCATCGCTAAAATCTGTTTAATCTCATTCAGCGAGAATCCCAAATTTTTCGCTGTACGAATCAGTTGTAATTGTTGCAGTGTTTGTTCTGAATAATCTTTATAGCCATTATTACAGGTGATGGATTGAATCAGCTGCATTTTTTCATAGAAACGAATGGTATCCCGACTTAAATCAGTCTGTTTGGCCAACTGTCCAATTAACATGGTGATCCTCCTTATTATTCTTGAAAGTGCTAAAAAATCACTTGACCATTGAGTGTACTCCATCCTTTAGCCTGTGCCTACATTCAACAAAAAGGGTACTCGAGATGGAAATTCAACATTTAACATCACAGCAAGACAGGCAAGTGGCGATGGTCGCAGGTGCGACGGGATTTATTGGGCGCTATCTGATTGCTGAATTGTTGCGGCAGGGACATCAGGTTTTTGCAGTACTGCGTCAAAAGGATGTGCAAAAAGCCATACTGACAGATTGGCTTAGCCAACACCAAGTCGCACTGGATCAACTGACTTTTATTCAGGGTGATGTGACACAGCCCAAGCTTGCCATCAGTGAACAAGATTGGGAACAATTAAGCACCGTGAATACCTTATATAATAGTAGTGCACTATTTGCATGGAACTTGAGTAGCCAACAAGCACGGGCTGTAAATGTGGAGGGAGCACTGAATTTATTGAATTGTGTTCATCAACATTGTGCTTTAAAGCGTGCGGTACATGTTTCGGGTTATATGTTGACGATCACGAGCCATTTACAGCAAGCAGGGATCTGCCTTGAACAACCTGATCGTACCGAGTGGCAATCTGTCTATCAATATTTGGGGGCTTATGAAGCGTCCAAGATCGAAGCACATTTTGCATGGATACAACAGGCACAACAGTTATCTGTGGACTGGACTGTTATTCACCCTGCAACTGTTGTTGGCGATGATGTGTCTGGTGAAATACCTATAAATCAGCCGATCGCGCAAATGATTGATTTGCTCAAGCGAGGGAAAATGAGTGCAATTCCTGCAACGGCTCAACATTATCTTCCTTTAGTACGTGTCGATGACCTATGTCGGATAATGGTCAGTGCTTCTGTGGATATGGCTTTGTCGAATCAAGCGATGTTGGCTGTGAGTGAAAACAATCTGGCTTTGCACAAACTCACTCAAATGATTGCAGAACAATTACAGGTAAATGCACCAACCAGACATGTGCCGATTGGGTTGTTGAGATTTATTTTAAAGTGGCAATGGTTGGCAAAAAAATTAGAAATGTCCACGGAAATGCTGAGTTTTCTAAGAACAGAACAGTTGGATCGAGAACGATTGACACTGTTTCAACAACGTTGGCAGATTTCGACGAGAAATTTAGAAGCAGCGATCCGTAAAACCACCGACTGGATCAACCAAACCAGCTAGAACTTATTTCTAATAAAAAAACAGCCAATCAAAAGATCGGCTGTTTTTGAATGTTCAAAATGGATTACCAGTGTTCACCAGGGAACAAACGCGCATAGGCACGTTGAATTAAATTCAACTTCTCTTGCTCACCGACAGACGCGGTAGAACTTGGGAATAAGTTGAAACCAATCGACATTAAAATGTTGTTAATGTCTGGTGCAATTGCATAGGTAATCGATGCAAGTCGACCTAAATTGGTTGCGATCTTTTTCGGACGTTTCACAATTGCATAGGCAATTAAATCGGCTGCTTCTTCTGGTGAAAGCGTTGGTACATATTTATAAATCTTGGTTGGTGCGATCATTGGAGTACGCACCAAAGGCATATAAATAGAGGTAATCGCAATTTTGTGTGAGTGAACTTCCGCAGATAAACAACGACTAAATGCATCCAATGCAGCTTTAGAGGCAACGTAAGCAGAAAAACGAGTTGCGTTGGCAAGAACACCAATCGAGCTGATGTTAATAATTTGACCGTCTTTACGCTGCATCATGTGCGGTAAAACATTCAGGACTAAACGTACTGCACCAAAGTAATTTAACTGCATGGTACGTTCGAAGTCATGGAAACGATCAACGGATTCATGTACCGCACGACGGATAGAGCGTCCTGCGTTGTTCACAAGAATATCAATGTGATCTACTGCCGCTAGGATTTCTTTTGAAACTGCGTCAATCGATTCCATATCATTGAGATCACATGGAAATACTGTCGCTTTTCCACCTTCAGCCTCGATCTCTGCTTTGACCTCATCTAACTTCTCCTTAGTACGGGCAAGTAAGAGGACATGTGCACCTGCTTGCGCAAGGTATTTTGAAACCGTTAAACCAATACCACTTGATGCACCTGTGACAATGATTGTTTTACCGTCGACTTTTTGCTGAAAAAGTTTTTTGAGTTTTGCATTCATGTAAGTTACCTACATTAATCACGCTGTTGTTTGCAATGCCTTCTTATTACGATTAAGCACTGCACTTTATTTTGATGTAATATTAACCGATATTTTTTGTTTGTCTAGTGTAAATCTTTGAAAAATAATGTATTTTTTAGAGTAAAAGCTCTAAAACAAGATATTGTAATAGTTGAAAAAGAAATTATATTTTTTAGTTTCTGCACAAAAAATAAGCCCCTGAATCGGGGCTTATTGATTTGATTAAAATTAAACTTGTGCAAGGGCCTGTTCGAGGTCGGCAATCAGATCATCAACGTGTTCAATCCCAATAGATAAACGGACTAAGTCCTCACTGACGCCTGCTGATTTAAGCTCTTCCGCATTGAGCTGGCGGTGCGTTGTCGTGGCTGGATGACAAGCCAAACTTTTGGCATCCCCGATATTCACCAAACGCGTAAACAGCTGTAATGCATCAATAAAGCGGGTACCACCTGCCAAACCATCCTGAACACCAAAGGAAAGGATGGCAGAAGGTTTACCTTTCACATACTTTTGTGCCAAATGATGCTGTGGATGGTCTTTTAGACCTGCATAATTCACCCACTTCACTTTTGCATGTTGTTTTAAATATTCGGCAACCTTGATGGCATTTTCAGTATGACGTTCCATCCGCAGATTCAAAGTTTCGAGACCTTGCAGGATCAAAAATACGCTCAATGGGCTAATTGCAGCACCGGTGTTACGTAATGGCACTACGCGCGCACGTGCAATAAAAGCGGCTTCACCTAATACTTCGACATAATTCACACCGTGATAGCTTGGGTCAGGTGTATTTAAAGCTTTAAAGCGTTCAGGATATTTGCCCCAAGGAAATTTGCCACTATCAACAATCACGCCACCAATACTGTTGCCATGCCCACCGATATATTTGGTCAGAGAGTGCACCACAATATCCGCACCAAATTCAAATGGCTTCAATAGGGCAGGTGTAGCCACCGTATTATCCACAATCACAGGTACACCGTATTCATGTGCAATCTTGGCAATCGCTTCAAGGTCGATAATATTGCCCAGAGGGTTGCCAATCGACTCAACAAACACCAGCTTGGTTTTATCATCAATAATTTGGCGTAACGCTTCAGGATTCTGATAATCAAAGAAACGTACTTCGATGCCTTGCTTTGGCAGCGTGTGAGCAAATAAATTATAAGTCCCGCCATACAAGGTAGACACTGACGCAATATTGTCACCTGCTTCGGCAATGGTTTGAATAGAATAAGTAATGGCTGCCATTCCTGAGGCTAAAGCCAGTGCCCCAATACCGCCTTCCAATGCTGTAATACGCTGCTCAAGTACGGCAGTGGTTGGATTCATAATTCGGGTATAGATATTCCCTTGAACTTTGAGATCAAACAAATCTGCACCATGTTGCGTATTATCAAAGGCATAAGAAGTGGTTTGATAGATTGGTACGGCCACTGCTTTGGTGGTTGCTTCTGGTGAATATCCCGCATGAATAGCTAAGGTTTCATCTTTATAGGTCATGATTACATCATCTACGTGTGTTAAATATCGATCGAGTCTAGCGTATATTTTATCCAAAATGGTGCATAATTTTTGCGCTTGATAGTGATTTTAGTGATATAGCGAGTCTTGAATGGGCGTAATCATTTTTGAGAATGAGTAAATAATTCAACCCTGTAATGTCTTGCAAAAGAAAATTCTTTGATCCAGACAAACAAATGTCATCTTAACTTCAAGTCAATTGGGTTTTCAGCGTATAATACGCCGATTATTTTATTCGCTATTTTGCGATGTATTCGTTTTTCTTGAGGAGTCCTGCGTGGCCCAATATATTTATACGATGAATCGAGTGTCGAAAATGGTTCCGCCTAAGCGCGAAATCTTGAAAGACATCTCTTTATCATTTTTCCCAGGCGCAAAAATTGGTGTGCTTGGTTTGAACGGTGCTGGTAAGTCAACCTTACTCCGTATTATGGCTGGCGTAGATAAAGATTTCTCAGGTGAAGCTCGTGCACAACCAGGAATCAAAATCGGCTACTTAGAACAAGAACCGCCATTAGATCCAACCAAAGACGTTCGTGGTAACGTTGAAGATGGTGTACGTGAAGCACTTGATGCTTTAGCTCGTCTTGATCAAGTTTTTGCTGAATATGCTGAGCCTGATGCAGATTTTGATGCGCTTGCAAAAGAGCAGGAAAAATTAGAATCAATCATTCATGCTTGGGATGCGCATAACCTGAATAACCAGCTTGAAATTGCTGCTGATGCATTGAATCTTCCAGCTTGGGATGCAGATGTATCACTACTTTCAGGTGGTGAGCGCCGTCGTGTTGCACTCTGCCGTTTATTGCTTTCTAAGCCAGATATGTTACTTCTTGATGAACCGACGAACCATTTAGATGCTGAATCAGTATCTTGGTTAGAGCGTTTCTTGAAAGACTTCCCAGGCACCATCGTTGCGATTACGCATGACCGTTATTTCTTAGATAACGTAGCTGAGTGGATTCTTGAACTTGACCGTGGCATGGGTATTCCTTACCAAGGTAACTATTCTTCTTGGTTAGAACAAAAGAATGCGCGTTTAGAGCAAGAAAACAAGCAAGAAGAATCTTTTGCCAAGGCATTGAAAAAAGAACTTGAATGGGTTCGTTCAAATGCCAAAGGTCAGCAAAAGAAAAACAAAGCGCGTATGGAACGTTTTGAAGAACTTAACTCACGTGAGTTCCAGCAGCGTAACGAAACTTCTGAAATTTATATTCCACCTGGCCCGCGCCTAGGAAATAAAGTTGTAGAAGTTGAAGGCATCAGCAAATCATTTGATGGCCGACTGTTGTATAAAGACTTAACTTTCACAATACCGCCAACTGCGATTGTTGGTATTGTCGGTCCGAACGGTGCAGGTAAAACGACACTGTTCCGTATGATGACGGGCGAACAGCAACCAGATACGGGAACTGTAACGCTAGGTGAGTCAGTTAAAGTGGCTTATGTAGGTCAGATCCGAGATACATTGGATAACAATAAAACTGTTTGGGAAGAAGTTTCTGGCGGTTTAGATATCTTAAGAATCGGTGAATACGAAATTGCATCACGTGCTTATATCGGTCGCTTTAACTTCAAAGGCCAAGATCAGCAAAAACGTGTAGGCGAATTGTCTGGTGGTGAACGTAACCGTTTACAACTTGCAAAAATCTTACAGTTAGGTGCAAACGTCATCTTACTGGATGAACCATCAAATGACTTGGATATCGAAACTTTACGTGCTCTTGAGGATGCAATTCTTGTATTCCCAGGTACCGTTATGGTGGTATCACATGACCGTTGGTTCCTTGACCGTATTGCGACTCATATTTTGTCATTTGAAAATGAACAACCTGAGTTCTACGAAGGTAACTATGCAGAATATGAAGCTTACCGTCAGTCACGTTTAGGTGATGCAGCTGTAGCAAAACGTTCTAAATATAAAAAGATTACGGGTTAATTCCTGTCAATAAAAAAACCAGCTTTCGAGCTGGTTTTTTTTATGCTTATGAAAAGTTGATTTAACAGAATCTGCGATATCAATAGAATCTGCTGAATTTGGTATTTATTTATTAAAATCACCCCGCATATCAGACCATATCAAAAGTGGAGTAACAGTGATGACATCGAAGGCCATAGCTAAAGGATAAAGCACCATGTGGGTCGCACGTTTAACTGGATGCTTGGTGGTGGTCGTTATCTGTTGCTGGAGGAGGATTGGATAAGGTTGTGGTAGTTTCTGCTGAATTTTTTTGTGATCTAATCCTTGATAAAGCTGTCCTTTGAAAAATACATTGATATAAGGATAGGGTGCAGTTTGCTGATTTTGGATCAAATCAAAGTTTTGGCGAAAACCTAAGGATTTTAATAAGACTTTTTGCTTTTGATTAAGATCTACCATTCGGGTGTTATAGCGAATTTGTAACACCCCGCGGAAATGATTGGGATCTTCCATGGTCAGCACTAGCGGTGAAGGGCTGGTCAAAGTGCGTTGCTCTGTTGGAATCGTATTGAGGAGTTTTAACAGTTCGGCACTACCATCCGTCATTAAATAATTAAAATCCTGCCCGATAAAGACTAGGCCCTGTTCGGTTTGATTTTGAATAGCTTGACCTAAAGCAATAATTTGATCTTGCTTTAAGGTAACTGATTGAGTTTGTGTGGTTTCATTCGGAAAAGCTTTATCTAATAGGGTGGTTGCGCAACCACTTAGGCCGAAACAGGCAGTGAATAGTAAAAATGATAAGGTTTTATACATAGGAATGACTCAAGAAATGGTAAAGTTGTTTCTCTTTAGAATAAAAAACTGTTTTAAATCAGAAGGAAGTTTGTACAAAAAAGTTTTGTAATTTTATTACATTGGCATAGCCTGCTATAGTGCCTTTGTGCAATTTACTGTAAGGGTGTGCTGTTGCAACGCTCAACGATTTTTGTGACCGTCTTGCTGAGTTTGTTCATGTTCCAAAGTTTCTGGAATGTGGCAGCGGCTTATTGTGCGCATGAAAAGTCGGGTGAATACAGTGCTTTGAATCATTTTGGGCATCACGTCCCTGAAAATGCACAAGTTTCTGAGAAACATTCAAAAGTGGTTGATCAATACGCTTCTGATTTACCGATGCCATTAAGTTTGCAGGATCATCATGATCATTTGCCTTCTTGTTTCCATGTGGTCGTGACCGAAGCACAGCAACAGTTGAATGAACCCATTTTACGGGCTCATGAAGCTGAACCTAAATATTACTGGTCTAATTCTTACCAGTCCCCGCATTTATCAGAACTAAACCCACCCCCTGTATTGACCCCGCTATAGGTGGGGTAGCCGAAAAATAGCCCACCGCAACCTTATTATTTGCGGGGCTTTATATGTCTTTAAATTTAAATCAGCGTGCCTATGCATTGAATAAAAATGCAGTAGAACATGGTGCGCCTTCATTGGCATTAAAATGGTCAGTCTTAGCGATTGCGTTAACGGCTGTGATTTTTAGTCAGTCTGCTACAGCAGAGTCTTTAATTGATGTGAATCATTCCTCGACTCAGGCTGTTCAGAAAAATCTGAATTTTGAACAAATTCTGCAAGATGTGAAACAGCATCAGGCAAGTATGGGTGTTTGGCAAACTCAGCAAGGCATTGCCGAGGCCAATGTTAAACAAGCACGTTTATGGGCAAACCCGAGTATTTCGATTCAACAAACGGATTTCAGATCAGATAAAGACAAGGAATTAGAGTTTGGCCTTTCACAAAAGCTAGACGTTTTTGGTGAACGTCGTGCAGCGGTGAAACTCGCTGATGTGCAAGCGTCCCAAGTGAGTCTTAATCAAGAATTATACGATGCTCAACTCGAATTGGCCGTCAAATATCTTTGGTCGCAGGTCGTGGTGTTAGAGCTAGAGCATGATGTTGTTCAGGCACAGTTAAAAAACAGTCAGGCAACTTTAGATGCAACGCGTTTAAGACTGCAAGCTGGGAGCATTGCGCAGGTTGATTTAGACCGTACCTTGATGGCACATATTGAAAATCAGCGTTTATTTCAACAAACCGAACTGGCTTTGGCCACAGCAAAGCGCCAATTGGCAAACTTATGGGGCAGTACTGACTATCGATTCTCTGCCCGAGCAAGTAATGTCTGGCCGCAACAAAAAGATTTGCAGAGCTATTTGCAGAACAATCTATTTGAGCGGGCAATCCAACTCGATATTGTGCGACAAAAAGCCAATATTGATTATTTGAAAGTATCCAACCGACCGAATCCAACTCTTAATTTAGGGATGGTACAAAGTAAAAGTGCGGAAACGAATTCCACTGATAACAAGTTCAGAGTGGGCATTGATATTCCGCTAAATATTTTCAATCGTCAGCAATATTCATTGCGTATCGCCAATGCTAAACAAGATTTGCTGGTCAAGCAGCAACAGTTTTATAAGCAACAAAACTTAAATGCGATTCAGACGTTAACTGCAGAGTTGTCAGGTCTAAAGCAACAGTTTGATCTGGTCAATCAGCGACAAATTCCATTGTCTGAAACCGTACAGGAAAAGATGCTGTTGGGTTTTAAAGTGGGTAAATATGCAATTACCGATGTGCAGCAAGCCACTATGCAATTGCAGGATCAACGTTTAAACAAAGTACAGTTGCTTAAAAGTGCATGGCAAAAACAGATTGAGGCAGAGAGCTTGGCATTGGGTATTGAATCTGGTGTCGTCAGTTCAAGTGATGCGTTAAATCAAATCAATCAGACCCTTTGGAAAGATACCAATAACCTTCCCGCTGTTGTAGGAGCAGAATAATGTCGATAAATAAATCTAAAAAGCAGTGGTTTTGGGTCATTCTGGTTGTCGTTGTTGGCTTAATCCTCAGCGCTTTACTATTTTTTACTGGCAAGAACAAAGCCAGTGGTGACGCGGCTGTAGCAGGTGATAGTCATGCCGAAGGCGAAGAAGGTCATACTGAAGGTGAGGCTGGACATGCTGATGAAACTGAGGAAGGCAGCTTAAACCTAACACCAAAACAAATGACGGAATATGGCGTTAAATTGGCTCAGGTCGGTGTAGGTGAAGTGGGGCAGCAATATGCCTATCCTGCGAAACTGGTAACCAATACTGATCAGCAAGCGCATGTTTCAGCAACTTTTGCTGGACGCGTAGAAAGTGTCAATGCTGCACTCGGCGAACAAGTGAAGAAAGGACAGGTTTTAGCCACTTTGTTTATTCCAGATCTGGTGGATCAGCAAGCCAATTTAAGTATTGCTCAAGAGGCTTTAACGCTTGCTCAGCAAGATTATCAGCGTGAAAAGCAACTTTGGGAACAAGGCGTTTCAGCGCGTCAGGATTATCAACGTGCCTATAATGCCTATCGTCAGGCACAGATTCAGGTACAAGCAGCCCGTAGTCGTTTATCTGCTTTAGGTGCATCCAGTGGAAGTCAGGGACGTTATGTGTTGACCGCACCATTAAGTGGTGTCGTCAGCCTGAAAGATATTGTAGTGGGTGAGCAGATTACTCCAGATAAGCAATTGTTTGTGATTGATCAATTGGATCAGCTTTGGATTGAGTTTATTTTACCAAGCGTCAATAACATCAATGTACAACCAAATCAGCAGATCGAGTTCAAATCCCTGCAAACCAGTAATACTTTTAAAGCACAGATTCAGACCTTAACTACAGCGGCAGATACACAAACGGGTCGTTTGCAAGTTCGTGCCAAAGTACTGACCCCTGCCAAAGAACTGCGACCAAATTTGATGGTCAATGTGTTATTGAATGGTGCGGATAAAAAGTCAGTCCTGCGTGTTGCCAAAGGCGCGATTCAGCAGATCGAGGGCAAAGCAACTGTTTTTGTGGCCAAGCAAGAAAAAGATAAATTGCATTTCACCCCAACGCCAGTACAGCTCGGTAATTACTCGAGTGATGGACTGTGGGTCGAAATTCAATCCGGCCTGACTGAAAAACAGCAATATGTTAGTCAGGGCAGTTTCCTTTTGAAATCTGAGATTGAGAAAGGAGAGGCTGAGCATGGACACTAAAGATAATTTGGGGCTTCCACCTGCGGAAGGCCTCTTTGACCGTATTATTCAATTTTCCATTCGCAATGCGATTTGGGTCATGCTGTTTGTTGTGGCATGGATTGGTGTCGGGATTTATAGCTATCAAAAGCTTTCAATTGATGCTGTTCCCGATATTACCAATGTTCAAGTACAAATTAACAGTCAGGCAGGTGGATTTACTGCACCAGAGGTTGAGCAACGGATTACTTATCCGATTGAAAATGCCATGTCTGGTATTCCAAACCTGGAGCAGACTCGTTCGATTTCCCGTTATGGTTTATCCCAAGTCACGGTGATTTTTAAAGATGGCACCGATATTTATTGGGCACGTCAGCTGATCAATCAACGTTTGCAAGAGGCCAAAAGTGCCTTGCCTGATGACATTGATCCACAAATGTCACCGATTTCAACGGGTTTAGGTGAGATTTATCAGTGGGTGGTCAAGGCAGAACCGAATGCCAAAAAAGCAGATGGTACGCCTTATCAAGCCATGGACCTGCGTGAAATTCAGGACTGGATTATTCGTCCTCAATTACAACGTGTGCCTGGTGTTGCTGAAATTAATACCATTGGTGGTTACAACAAGACCTATGTGGTTTCCCCAGATTTAAAACGTTTGCAACAATTGCAAATTCCTTTAACTGACCTGCAAACGGTGTTGACTGAAAACAATGAAAACCGCGGTGCGGGCTTTATTGAAGAAAATGGTCAACAACTCACAGTTCGTATTCCGGGCATGTTGAAGACGGTACAGGACATTGAAAATGTCACAGTCAGTACCAAAAATGGTTTACCCATTCGTGTTGCTGATGTCGCAACGGTTTCAATTGGGCATGACCTAAGAACAGGTGGCGCGACCTATAATGGTGAAGAAACTGTACTCGGGATCGCCATGATGATGATGGGTGAGAACAGTAAATCTATCGCCCAAGCATTAGATAGCAAAATGCAGGAAATCAAACGTTCATTGCCTGAAGGGGTGGTGATCGAAACAGTGTATAACCGCAGTAATTTGGTCGATAAAGCCATTAAGACCGTTGCCAAGAACTTAATTGAAGGCGCAATCCTGGTGATTGTGATTCTGTTTGTGTTCCTAGGTAACTTCCGTGCGGCACTGATTACCGCATGTATTATTCCCTTGTCGATGCTGTTTACGCTGGCAGGTATGGCTGAGCAAAAAATTAGTGCTAACTTGATGAGTTTGGGTGCACTGGATTTTGGGATTATCGTCGATGGCGCTGTGGTGATCGTTGAAAACTGTATTCGACGGTTAGCAGAAGCCCAGCACCATAAAGGGCGATTATTGACGCGTTCTGAACGCTTTACTGAAGTATTCTTGGCAGCAAAGCAGGCAAGACGTCCGCTGATTTTTGGACAAATCATCATTATGGTGGTGTATTTGCCAATTTTCGCATTGGCAGGTGTGGAAGCGAAGATGTTCCATCCAATGGCCATGACGGTGGTATTGGCATTAATCGGAGCAATTATTTTATCGGTGACTTTCGTTCCTGCTGCGGTAGCTTTATTTGTCACGGGTGAGGTAAAAGAAAAAGAAAGTCGCTGGATGGCTGCACTAAAACGCAATTATGAAGCTTTGCTAGATAAAGCTTATGCCTTTCGCTATGTGGTAGTGGCTGGTGCAGTGACCATTTTGATCCTCACGGCTGCGATTGGCTCTCGAGTTGGAAGTGAGTTTGCGCCCCAACTGAGCGAAGGTGACTTTGCTTTACAATTGATGCGTGCACCAAGTACAGGGATTGAGGAATCGCTCAAAATTCAGGAAAGTGTTGAGAAGCAGTTACTTGCAGAGTTTCCTGAAATCAAGGCAATTTTTGCACGTACAGGAACGGCAGAAGTGGCAACCGATGTGATGCCACCCAATATTTCTGATGCAATTGTTCTGTTAAAGCCGAGAGATCAGTGGCCCGACAAGTCAGAAACAATCGATGAGTTGCGGACCAAAATGTTGGCCTATGTTGAGAAAATTCCGGGCAATAACAGTGAGTTTTCTCAGCCGATTGAATTACGTTTCAACGAACTGATTTCAGGTGTGCGTAGCGATATCGGGGTGAAAATTTTTGGTGATGATATGCAGGTCTTGAACCAAGAAGCAGAAAAAGTTGCCCAAACGTTACGAACCATCACTGGCTCAAGTGAAGTGAAGGTCGAGCAAACGGATGGCTTACCTTTACTTAATGTTGATATTGATCATGCTCTCGCGGCGCAATATGGTTTATCAGTGAAATCCATTCAAGATTTAGTCGCAGCGAGTATCGGTGGACAAAGTGTTGGGCAGATTTTACAGGGTGACCGTCGCTTCGATTTTGTGGTGCGTCTCGATGATGTCATGCGGACCCCGCAGCAATTGGCGATGTTGCCGATTCAGCTACCGAATGGTGGTCTGATCAAACTGCAAGATGTGGCCAAGGTTGAAAATATCTTAGGTCTGGCACAACTTAGCCGTGAAAATGGTAAGCGCCGTGTTGTGGTGACCACCAACGTTCGAGATCGTGATTTAGGCTCATTCGTGGGTGAGATGCAACAGAAACTTGCACAGCAAAAATTACCAAGCGGTTATTGGCTTGGTTATGGCGGTCAGTTTGAAAATCTTGCCTCTGCTAAAGCCAGAATGCAAATTGTGGTGCCATTGGCATTGCTGATGATCTTTGTTCTGTTAATGGCTGTCTTTAATAATTTTAAAGAGAGCTTATTGGTATTTAGTGGTGTTCCATTCGCATTGTCAGGTGGTTTAGTTGCGCTATGGCTTCGGGATATTCCATTGTCGATGTCTGCGGGCGTAGGTTTTATTGCCTTATCTGGTGTCGCGGTACTGAACGGTTTGGTGATGCTCAGTTTTATTAAAGAGCTAAGAGAACAATACGATGTTCATTACGCCACATGGCATGGCGCGGTATTACGTCTACGCCCTGTTCTAATGACGGCTTTTGTCGCATCGCTCGGCTTTATCCCGATGGCGATTGCCACAGGCACAGGTGCCGAAGTACAGCGCCCGTTGGCAACTGTGGTGATTGGTGGGATTATTTCATCTACCTTACTGACCTTGTTGATCTTGCCTGTGGTTTATCGTTGGATGAATGAAGCTAAAGAGCGAAAAATTCAGGAAACCGCAACTTAATCCGTTTATGCTATCTTCTTAATTAAGCATTTTATTAAGAAGAATCTGAATTAGCCAAAGCTATCCCAGCTTTGGCTGACGATAAGACCTGAAACAGATAGGTCTTATTTTTGATAATGATAAGGAGTCCAACATGAGTGGACATCAAGGGCATGACCATAGTCATGCAGTCGTTACTGAAGGCAATGCAAAAAAACTTACGATTGCGTTGGTATTAACTTCAACATTCTTAATCGTTGAGGTGGTCGCGGGTTTAATTACACAAAGTTTAGCCTTATTGTCCGATGCTGCGCATATGTTTACCGATGCTGCTGCTTTGGCGATAGCTCTAGCTGCAATTAAAATTGCTAAAAGGCCAGCGGATAATAAGCGTACTTTTGGCTATCAACGTTTTGAAATTCTGGCGGCATTATTTAACGCGTCGATGCTATTCTTTGTGGCAATCTATATTCTTTACGAAGCCTACCAGCGTTTTACTCAGCCTCCTGAGATTCAAAGTGTTGGCATGCTGATCGTGGCTTCATTAGGTCTGATCATCAATTTGATTTCGATGAAGATTTTAATGTCGAGTGCAGCGGAAAGCCTGAATATGAAGGGTGCTTATCTCGAAGTATTGAGCGATGCATTGGGTTCGGTCGGTGTGATCATTGGTGCGATTGTGATTTATTTCACCAATTGGTACTGGGTGGACACCATTCTTGCGGTTGCTATTGGTTTCTGGGTCTTACCAAGAACATGGATTCTGCTCAGACAAAGTATCAATATTTTGTTGGAAGGCGTACCAGAAGAAGTCGATATTGAGAAACTACGTAATGATTTGCTGGCATTGGACGGTGTTGAGAGCATCCACCAATTGAAGGTATGGGCGATCACATCAAAGAATATTCATCTCACGGTACATCTCTTTGCACCGAATGTAGATCGTAATCAGCTACATCGTGCAGCAATTGATATGTTGGCGCATGAACATGAGATTGGTGAGGTGACGTTGCAAATTGAAGATGATGCAGAAATGAATTGTCAGCATACCCATCAACAGAATGAAGAAGTAGCACATGATCCTTCACATCAGCATTAAGCTGATGTGAGGTGTAAGGCTTTTAATGCAATCTTAATTCTGCCATTCGTTATTGCAGTCACGGCATTTCCAATGCTTTTGTGCCTGCATAAAGGATTGCATTGAAATTTTAAAATCAGGCAGATCACGCCAGAATAAAACGCCTGCAATGACACAGATGGCAAAGACCACCACAGTCGCGATTTGTAGACCTTGACCAGCGCCATTGCCAAAAATCCACATCGCAACACTAATCAAGACCAAGATCAATAAAATGAAAATAGCTGGAACAAGAAGCACTAAACTTTTTGGTACATTTGGGCGCGGACTATTGGCACCCTGACTCGCAGGCATAATTTTCACACTTTGACATTTTGGGCAACGATATTGCATAAAGGATTCCTATTCTGTTTTGTCTATTTTAGCGAAATTTATGTAAAAGCAAAAATCCTGAGCGTTTCAAATACATAAATTTACTTATTATTTCTATTGTACAGATATTGAGACCTGCGTATATGATCGCGTAGAAGGTCAGGCTACAGCTCGTCTAAAGCTATTCGCAAAAGGGTGTTCAGTCTGCTAAGTTGCGAGATGAACTGGCTCAATAGTGCGAAAGGAACCGCATGCTACCCACCAAGATTCTAAAATTGCGTTTGTCACGCATACAGAAAGGAAAAGAGCATCTTTCAACTCAAGATAAGTTGATGCTGGTGAGCATGGAAAGTCCTGATCTGAGTGCGCATTTCCTATTGCGGTTATTTAAAGTTTCTTTACCCAAGCAGTGGAAATTTAAACATGAGAATGATGAAGATATTCTTTATTCCACAGAATTGATTCAACTGATTGAAGATGAACTGCTCACTGCTTATGAAGTTCATGCGCGTAAATATGCTTGGTATGAACAATGTCTAATGTATCGGCTCAATTTCATCGTTACACAGCCCACACAGCAGCAAATCAACGGCTATCTACGTCAACTTGATCATTGTCTAGATCAACAACCAAAAATTGAGTTACTCAGCTATTTCCAACAGCACTATCCGAGTGCGCAGCATGCAGTTGCTTTGGCTAACGCCTATGCGGGCGCGACAGAATATACTCAAGCCATTGAGTTATATGAATGGGCAGCCCAGCAATCTACTCAGCGTAATGAAATTGCGTTTTATGCCTATATTGAGTGTTTATTAAATCGAAATGAGTCTAAATATAAACTGCATGTGAGTGATGCTGAATATGCTATGAATCTGTTAATTCACTATCAAAAGCCCATTGATCAGAAAAATTATAATCAGACATTACAGCGTGCTGCGAGTCAGTTATTGCCTGAATCCATCTTAAAAACACGAGCGATTGAAACCAATATTTTGGCAGATGTCGGAAGGGGATTAAACTCATTAGGGAAATCTATCAATGGGATGCTGGGCGGCAAGCAATCGCATATCCCTTTTAGTCAAGCCATGATTGCAAGTGCACCACAACTGTTAAGTGAAACTAGCATTATTGAATGTTTAGCGCAGTCAGAAGACTTACAAAAGGCGCTACAACATCTGCTACAGATTGAAGCTAGCTCTCAACAACGTGATACAGCATATTTGCTTGGGCAGTTCTGGCGAGCAATGCAACACGATACAGATGCTTTGCAAGTCTTGTTGCAACCTGTGAAAAAAGTTGAGTTGACCAATTTACTTGTTCAGACGAAATCGACACAAATAGCCGATCTACAGTTGGGGCAAATTCAGATCATTTTAGAGCAAGGTCTTATGGCTTATTTGGGGGATGTACGTTTGAATAAACAACATCCAGAGCGAGCTGCTTTATATGCACAGCGTGACATCGTGGTTTATGAAATGACGGTCTTTGCGAAATGGTTCTACCAAGCGCTTTTAAATCCTTATTTACAACGACAGCTGCAGCAATTCAAACAAGTCGATCACTTGTTTAAGCTGTGGGATGAAGTCGCGCTCAGTAGTCGATTATTCGCTTTGCAGTTTGAAATGCGCAACCGTGCTCGAGATTTATCAGTGTGGATGCAGACCAAGCTAGAACAATGCAATGAATCTGATCGGATACAAGTAGCTTGGGTTGCACTACGTGAATTATCAAATTTTGGTATTGGGCAAGAAAAAGTACAACTACTTGAGTCTGCCTTGGAGCATTATAAAGTGCTTCGTCTGAGTCAGATTCAAACGGTACACGCAGAGAATAAACAACAGTTTGTCGCGACGGATGAGGAGCTAGAATTTCGGAATGAAAGAGGCGATTTGAAGACCTAAATAATTTGGCACTGCACAACAAAAATACGCAAATTGCCGTGTGGGACATGCTAATCTACAGAAAAACGTCTAATAAGTTCAGAAAGCAGATCGACACTCATATGAAATGAGTCAGCAAGAAAGGGAAGAGGGAGAACATCTTGAATCGACAAGATGATAAAAAGGCGATGTTCGATATTATGCCAGCAGATGAATCTTCATCTGATGAAAAACCATCATTATCACGTCGGCTGATCAATAAAACATTGCAACATGCACAAGATGCGGTTGAGTTTGCCAGCGATACGTCACGTAATATTGCGGGTGTGGCAGATGCGGCACTCGATGCTCTAGATCATGTGACACATCATACCAAGCGTGGCGTTGAAGGGGTGCGCAATACCGTTCGTGACATGGTTTCAGAAACCAGTGAGGCAGCACGTCAAGTCGCTTTGACGATGGCGAGAGCATCGTTAGGGAAAAGCAGTCTCACCTTATATTTACCTGAAATGCTGCTCAATAATCAGATCCGAAAACGCATGGATCGTTCTGAAATTGATGATATTAAAATTGAATGCGGTAATGATCGTTTCCACATCGAGTTAGATGGGCATTACCGTCGTTTTCTGTATCGTCTTTCGCTCGAATTCAATGTGCTGGAATGCCGTATCGGGCAGGAAAAATATTTGCGTTTGCGTCAAGTTGATGAGCATCTTGATTTACAGATCCGTCATGGCGGTACTTTAACAAACTGGGCCGCACGTCGGGTGGGTAATGTCAGTTTTGAGGTGATTAACTCCTTACCGATTCCCTTCCTGATTAATCATCTGATTCGCGATGTGCCAGGCATTCAAAAGGAAGGACACCGCCTTTGGTATATTGATTTGGAAGAAGCGGGTTTTATTGATTTCATTAATAATCGTTCTTGGATGGTTGATAAACTTTTAAGTCTGACTGATTTTAGTATTTTACCAGGTTTGAATATTCTGCAAGAAAGTCGTGATTTGGTACAACAACTGGTGGACCAATTTGAGATTCGAGGTTTACGAGTACAATCAGGCCGTTTAGAAGTTCAGGTCGGAATTGGAAGTGAATAGGCAATAAAAAAGCCACTGTCAATGCAGTGGCTTTTTTAGAATTTGGCGTCCCTACGGGGATTCGAACCCCGGTTACCGCCGTGAAAGGGCGATGTCCTAGGCCTCTAGACGATAGGGACTTATCGTGAGGAGATTTACCTATGGCGAAGATATTAAATATATCATGTGCCGCTAGGCCTAAATTCTCGGCAAAAATGTTAATCTTTGCTTTTCCTCGAATTTAGTGGCGTCCCTACGGGGATTCGAACCCCGGTTACCGCCGTGAAAGGGCGATGTCCTAGGCCTCTAGACGATAGGGACGTTTCAGAGGTGGGCGTATATTAGGGTGAATTAGATAGGGTGTCAAACACTTTTCTGAATAAAACTTAAAAAAAGTGAATAAGTGTCTAAAAATAAAACATATCGCAGAATAAATAATCAAAAATAAGTAGTTAAGCGAAAAAAACACCACATAAATAGTACATCTACAGACATAAAAAATGCAGCTTAAGCTGCATTTTTTATGGGATTTGATTATTTACGATCACGATAAAACACGTAATGACTTAAATAACAGGCTGCAATAAACAGTAAACAGCCAATAAAGCCAGCCTGCATCTCAGGATCTGCTGCCATACTTAAACCGGTAATGAAACAGAAGATGAAACCGAGAATTGGGACAATTGGATAAAGTGGCGCAGCAAATTTCAAATCTTTTGCAGAATGGCCTGCTTTATACCACTGGCGTCTAAAGTTAAACTGACTTAAACAGATGCTCATCCACACAATGACCATAGTGAATGCAGCGATACCCAATAAATTCTTGAAAATTGTTTCAGGCGCAAAGTGTTCTGATAAAAGTCCTGGGATTGCACCAAACATGGTCACGACAAGCGCAATAATCGGCGTTCCACTCTTAGATAGTCTTGAGAAAACACTTGGTAGCTGACGCTGATCTGAGAGAGACCACATCATACGTGATGCAGCATACAGACCCGAGTTTGCTGCAGACAACAAAGCCGTAATAATCACGAAACGGATAATGTCATCGGCATAAGGAATACCAATATAATTAAACACCGTAACGAACGGGCTGCTACTGACACCTTCAGTACCCAAACCTGCGGCTTGGAAAGGAAGCAGTGCACTAATCACAATGATCGTACCGACAAAGAAAATTAATAAACGCCAGATGGCGGCATTAATCGCCTTAGGCACATTTTCAGCGGGGTCTTTGGTTTCACCTGCCGCCACACCAATCAGCTCTGTACCCGAGAAGGCGAAGTTAACAATCAGCATGGTGGTAAAGATTGGAATTAAACCTTGCGGGAACCAACCATGTGCAGTCAAGTTATGGAACAGTGGTGCTGATTCATAACCTTGGAAGGGAATCAGGCCAAAAATAGCCAACAAGCCCAAAATAATGAAGGCAATCACGGTCACTACTTTAACCAAGGCTAACCAAAACTCAGATTCAGCAAACATGCGTGTTGAACTAAGATTGAGCCCTAAAATGGTAACTGCAAAAATAATGGTCCAGATCCACATGGAAATATGTGGGAACCATTCCTGCATCAGCAAGGCGGCAGCGGTAAATTCTGTCCCTAAGGTGGCAGTCCATGTGAGCCAATAGACCCAAGAAATCATGTAACCCGTGCCTGGACCAATATATTTTTGAGCGTATGCACCAAAAGATCCAGCAACAGGCATATGTACTGCAAGTTCACCTAAACAGAGCATGACCATATAGGCAATCAAACCACCTAACACATAGGCAATAATTGCACCCACAGGGCCAGTTTGAGCGATAACTTCACCAGAACCTAAAAATAAACCTGTACCGATTGCACCGCCTAAAGAAAGCATAACTAAATGGCGAGTGCTCATTGCACGTTTTAAAGTTTTTGATTCTGAATGCGTATTCGAGTTGGAAGATTGCATACGACAATTTGTCCAAGCATAGAGAAGCGGCTATTTTATGGAAAATTCGAAAATGTGCAATCTGATTCAGGCAAGATTGTGAGAAAAATATAATTATTAGATAAACAAAATTTGGCGTCCCTACGGGGATTCGAACCCCGGTTACCGCCGTGAAAGGGCGATGTCCTAGGCCTCTAGACGATAGGGACAGATGAGGCAACACAAATAAGGTTTGGTGGAGCCAAGCAGGATCGAACTGCTGACCTCTACAATGCCATTGTAGCGCTCTACCAACTGAGCTATGACCCCCAGATTGTGTGAGCGCAATATTAGGGGGAATGCGCTCACACGTCAATCATTAAACTGAATTAAGTCTCACTATTTGCATCATTTTTCGGCAGTTTTAGTGATTCATTTAGCTTTTCCCAAACTTTCAGTTCTTTCTTGCTCGGTGCGCCCACAATCTCTAAAGCATGACGCAAGCGTGCAAAGGTCAAATCTGGACCCAATGTCACCATGGATTGCATCACTGGCGTAGAGCTGGTTGAACCTGCAATCGCAATAAAGAAAGCTGGCATGAAATCACGAAGTTTAACTTCCATCTGATTGGCCAAGTCCATCAAGGTTTGACTCACCGTGTCATTATTCCAGCTGAACTGACTTTCTAAGCGCCAAATTGCAAACTGTAGGCTCTGACGAACTTGTTCTTCTGTCAGTTTTTTGCTTTCAAATTGCGCTTTGCTGATTTGTGGCATGTGATTGAAATAGAAACCAGCCCAATTCACTGCTTCAGAGAGTAAGTTGATACGTGGTTGAATCGCTGCAGCAATCTCCTCAAGCGTTTGACGATCACTTTTCCATGCCAATAAACGGTCTAACAGTTGCCCGGGTGTTAATGCTTTGATCCATTGACCATTGAGCCAGTTCAGTTTCTCAACATCAAAGATCGGACCGCCAAGAGAAACACGTTGTACATCAAAGTTTTCAATCATGTCTTGCAGGGTAAATACTTCACGCTCATCAGGCATTGACCAACCCATACGGCCTAAATAATTCAATAATGCCTCTGGTAATACACCGATGTCGCGATAATAGTTGATTGACGTCGGATTTTTACGTTTAGATAATTTTGACTTGTCTGGGTTACGCAACAATGGCATATGGCACAGAGTTGGCATGTCCCAACCGAAATATTGATACAGCAATTGATGCTTCGGTGCAGATGGCAACCACTCTTCACCACGTAATACATGAGTGATTTCCATTAAGTGGTCATCTACTACGTTTGCAAGGTGGTAAGTTGGCAAACCATCTGTTTTTAACAGCACTTGCATGTCGACTTGCACCCATGGGATCTCAACTTCACCACGGAGTAAGTCATTAATTTTACAAATGCCTTCTTCCGGTACTTTCATACGAATAACGTGAGGTTCACCCGCAGCAAGACGACGTTGTACTTCTTCTGGAGATAGTTTTAAGCCACGACCATCATATTTTGGTGTTTCGCCACGTGCTTGCTGTTCAGCGCGCATTTGGTCAAGCTCTTCTGCGGTTGCAAAACAGTAGAATGCATGACCTTTTTCAATTAATTCAAGTGCGTATTGCTTATAAATGCCCATTCGCTCTGATTGGCGATATGGTGCATGTGGACCACCAACATCTGGGCCTTCAGACCAATTCAGCCCTAACCAGCGCAAAGAATCTAAAATCATTTTTTCAGATTCTGGTGTTGAACGAAGTTGATCCGTATCTTCAATACGTAAAATAAATTCACCGCCATGTTGTTTGGCAAAACATAAATTAAATAACGCAATATAAGCAGTACCTACATGGGGGAAACCTGTAGGAGAAGGCGCAATACGGGTACGGACTTTCATAAATGATCGGGGCTTAAATTAAAATTGAGACCATTATAACGAAAAAGCCTAGTCACGGCATGACTAGGCTTGATTTAAACATGTGAAGGGGCACATATTTAAAAAATATTAAGAAGTGTGCGGTTGGAATATGATTTGAACGAAACGAGAAAAACGCTCATGTTGGCTGGCAAAGAAGGTCTGAGTTGGTGTTGTACGAATCGTATTCAACATTTTTAACTCATCATCTGTTGACGGCAACATCGATGTATTACGTTTTTGTTGATCCAGTGCTTTAACAATTAAGCTTGAAGAAGATTTATCAATTGTTCTTATGTTATTGCTTTCTTTAATTGCTGCCGCATGTCCAAATTGAATAGAACATACTAAAAATAAGCTTAAGCTTAGCGTTTTTTTCAAATTTAATGCTCGCATTGCTCACATCCCCTTATATGATTTTGAGTCTACAAGACTAACCAAACAACTATAGTATTGCTTTAATAATACGATTTAAACATAAATTTTAATAAAAAAGTTGATATATGTCACACTTTTTACAAAAATATAAAAATTTGACACATCCTAGTGTATATTTATAGCAGTGTGGCTACTTTGTGTACAACTGGAATTTAGCAAGCAAATGTGTAGAAAAAGTGGAGAATGATAATTTTTCTCATTTTTCCATGGAAATAGCAGGCTGAGTATCGTTTAAATACAGGAAATACGGGCTAGGGCTATATCTTAAAAATAGAATAGCAATAAATTTATTGGTATAACTATATGATTGTAAATTATTTTTAAAGAAATATAGTGGTGACAAACGGGGCGAAATGAGTAAACAATAAATGAAAACTGTCATCGCAGCAGCATTGTTGGCGTTGGGCTTAAATAGTGTAGCACAAGCGGCAACTACTTTTTTAAACGTGTCTTATGATCCAACACGTGAGTTTTATCAAGAATACAATCAAGCATTTGGTCAGTACTGGAAAAAAAGAACAGGACAGGATGTTGACTTTAAACAGTCACATGGCGGCTCGGGTAAACAGGCACGTTCAGTCATTGATGGCTTGCAGGCAGACGTTGTAACGCTCGCATTGGCCAATGATATTGATGAAATTGCCAATGCAGGTTTAATCCGTAAAGACTGGCAAAAACAATTTAAAGATAACTCTGCACCTTACACCTCAACCGTAGTGTTCTTAGTGCGTAAAGGCAATCCAAAAAATATTCGTGACTGGAATGATTTGACAAAAACGGGTGTTGAAATCATTACACCAAACCCAAAAACGGGTGGTGCACCACGCTGGATTTATTTATCGGCTTGGGGTTATGCATTGAAACAGCCTGGTGGTAATGATGTTAAGGCACGTGAATTGGTGAAAAAGCTTTATCAAAATGTCAAAGTCTTAGACTCTGGTGCACGTGGTTCACTCACCACTTTTGCTGAGCGTGGTATTGGTGACGTGTTGTTGTCTTGGGAAAATGAGGCGTTATTGGCAACTCAAGGCCTAGGGAAAGACAAATTTGAAATTGTGTATCCATCGATTTCGATTTTGGCTGAACCTTCTGTGGCAATTGTTGATAAAACCGTCGATAAAAATGGCAACCGTCAGTTAGCGCGTGGTTACTTAAATTTCCTTTATTCACCTTTAGGGCAAGAACTGGCTGCGAAATATTATTTCCGTCCACGTAACCCGCAAGTTGCTGCCAAATATGCTCAGCAATTTCCAAAGATTAAGCTGTTCAAGATTAATGACGTATTTGGTGGTTGGGCAAAAGCGCAAAAAACACATTTTGTGAATGGTGCGATTTTTGACCAGATTTATGCGGAAAAACCATAAATTTAGTTCTCATTCAAATTGGTACAAAAAGTAGAAAAGCAAATACGCGCTGTATTTGCTTTTTTGTTGGCTGAAAAATGATAAGAAAACGGTTTTATCTATGAAAAGTTAAGAATTCTCTACAAAAAGTCGTTTGGTGCTGACATAAAACAAGGTGATAATGTGCAGTTACATTTTCAGCTGTTGATTCATTTCTTATGTCGCATATTTCTGTCTTACTTCATGAAACCGTTGATGGCGTATTGGCAGGTCGCGATACTGGTATTTTTGTCGATGCGACCTTTGGTCGTGGTGGTCATACCAAGCTATTACTTTCAAAACTCGACCAAAACGCGCGCGTTTACGCTTTCGATAAAGATCCACAAGCCCTTGAAGTTGCAGCACAATTAGAAAAAGAAGATCCACGTTTTAAAATTATTCATGCCAGTTTTGCTGATATTCAATCTGAACTCGCCCACATTGGTCTGACTGAAGTCGATGGCATTATGGCTGACTTAGGCGTGTCATCGCCGCAATTGGACCAAGCTGAACGTGGTTTCAGCTTTATGCAAAACGGGCCATTGGATATGCGAATGGACAATTCGCAAGGCTTAACCGCAGCAGAGTGGTTGCTTCAGATTGAAGAAGAAAAACTCGCAAACATTATTTACCAATATGGCGAAGAACGTTATAGCCGTCGTATTGCCAAAGCCATTAAATTGGCAGGTGAAATGACAACGACAGCCCAACTGGCAGAAGTGGTTAAAACCGCACATCCAAAGTGGGAGAAGCATAAGCATCCTGCAACGCGTACTTTCCAAGCGATTCGTATTGCCATTAACAAAGAACTCGATGATATCGAGACATTTTTACCGCAAGCTGTCACATTATTAAAACCAACTGCGCAGCTGGCAGTGATTAGCTTTCATTCTTTGGAAGATCGTTTAATCAAGCAGTTTATTCAAAAAGAATCGAGTTTGGCCGAAGATTCAGGTTGGGGCATGCCTCAAGCACGGGTCGATACTCGACGTTTAAAGAAAGTTTCTCGTATTCGTGCGAGTGAAGCAGAAGTAAAAGCAAATCCTCGTTCGCGTAGTGCATGGCTACGTGTGGCTGAGCGTTTAGAGCAAAAAGGCTGAGAATGAACAACAAGAATGATGACGACGTTAAAACAAGCAGCAGAAAAGGACTGAAAAAGGTTGTTGTGTATGCTGTACTCGTTGCATTGGTGTTTACAAGTGCGATGATGGTGGTATTCCAAGTCTTTGAATACCGTCATGATTATCGTGACTTGAGTGCATATATGCGTGAAAGAGATGATTTAAACGCTGAATGGGGGCGTTTATTGATTGAACAGCAAACCTTTGGTGCAACCGCACAGATTGGTTCTCGCGCAGTCACACAACTCCGTATGTTCTCACCGCCAGCAACGCAGACGGTCGTGATTTCTTTACCTATGACTTCAAAGCAAGATAAATAAGGCATGCTGTATGGCAGATAAGCGAAGTAAACCAATACGAAAAAAACAGCAGTCTATTTCTGAAAGACCGACCCTTGCTTTGGATATGTGGCGATTTTATCTGCTTTGGGGAACGGTGCTGCTTTGTTTTGTGGTGTTGATTGCACGTGCGTTCTATGTGCAAGTGGTCAATAAAGACTTTTTGCAAAATAAGGCCAATGCCAATATTTTAAGGACTGAGCGTTTAGAGGCGATGCGTGGCGTGATTAGTGATCGCCATGGTGTACCTTTGGCGATTAGTACTCCGATCATGAAAATCGTGATGGACCCAAGAGATTATTGGGAAACCAAACAGCAATTTGATGAGATTACAGCTGAACTCAAAAAAGACCCGAATAATCGTAAATTAAAACGTCAATTGCCCGATAAAAACTTGAACCTAGATGAACTGGCAGATGCCGTTGGTGTAGATCGTGCTGATTTAAAGAAACAAATGCAGGCACGTCCACGTTCACGTTACTTGGTTTTGCAAAAAGAAATTCCACCACAGCAAGCTGACTTGATTACCAAGCGTAATTTCCAAGGCGTTTATGCAGAGAAAAGTTATAAACGCTACTACCCACAACCGCAGCCGAATGCACAGATTATTGGTTTGACCAATAGTGAAGGGGTAGGGATTGAAGGTTTGGAAATGCAACTGAATAAACAGTTGTCAGGTATGGATGGTGAACAGAAAATTATCCGCGATAAAAAGGGTAATCGTCTGAAAGTTTCAGAAGTGATTAAAGAAGTTGAATCAGGTGAAAATGTCACACTGAGCATCGATTCACGTTTGCAATATATTATGTATCGTGAATTGACCGCTGCGGGTGTCGCCAATAATGCACGTTCAGCAACGGCGATTGCAGTCGATGTTAAAACGGGTGAAATTTTGGCGATGACCAGTTGGCCATCTTATAACCCGAATGATAAAAATGGTCTCAGTAATAAAGATGCGATGCGTAACCGTGGCGCGATTGATATGTTTGAGCCAGGTTCGACCATGAAGCCATTTACCGTGGCTGCTGCCTTGGAAAGTGGTAAATACACACCGAATACCATTGTAAATACCTCACCAGGATCAATGCGTTTAGGTTGGCATACCATTCGTGATACACATAACTATGGTGCTTTAACCGTTTCTGGGGTGATTATTAAATCCTCAAACGTAGGCTCGGCTAAAATCGCCTTGTCTTTACCAAAAGATACGGTTCCTTCATTCTTTAGACGTGCTGGTTTCGGTCATCGTTCAGCGGTGAAATTTCCGGGCGAAAGTTCTGGTTTGCTTTATTCGGGTGATAAGCTTAATCCGTCGCAATTGGGAACCATGGCCTATGGTTATGGTTTGAATGCAACCATTTTGCAGGTGGCACAAGGGTACGCCATGTTGGCAAATCATGGCGTACAAATGCCATTGAGTTTGCGAAAACTAGATAAGGCCCCAGAAGGCACACAGGTGTTGAGTCCTAAAATTGCCGATCAAGTACTCACTATGCTTGAGCAAGTGACCATGCCTGGTGGTACGGCTAAGCAAGCGGTAATTCCTGGCTATCGTGTGGGAGGGAAGACAGGGACAGCACATAAATTACGTGCAGACCGTAAAGGGTACTCAAACAATGAATATCGTGCTTTATTTGCAGGTGTTGCACCAATCAGCGATCCGCGTTTAGCCATGATCGTCGTGGTTGAAAACCCGCAAGGCCGTTATTACGGTGGTTTGGTTGCAGCGCCAGTATTTGCACGCATCATGCAAGAATCTTTACGGCTTTTGAATGTGCCTTTAGATAAGCCACTTGATACTTCTATAAAGTCCAATCCGTAGGTAAATTATGTCGATTCGTTTCCAACAGATACACCCGATCAGCATAGATGCGGCTTGGTATACACAGCCATTTAAAGGTTTCAGTTTAGATAGCCGTAAAGTTGCTGCTGGTCAAATTTTTATTGCTTTGAATAGCTATAGTCAACCTGAAAAAACACGCCAGTTTGCGCAAAATGCTTTGGATGCAGGTGCATTGGCCGTAATCAGTGAGGCACCATTAGGTCTCGCAAACGAATGGGTTTGTGCTGATGTCCGTTATCAGATGGGCGAATGGCAGAAGCAATATTTACAAGCAATCGACCCTGTTCAGCCTTTACGTGGTATTGCGGTGACAGGAACCAATGGCAAAACCACGATTTCACGCCTGATTGCGGAACTGATCAGTTCCCAAGGTAAAGGTTGTGCAGTGATGGGCACGACAGGCAACGGTATTCTGCCAAACTTAACACCATCCACGCATACCACTTTGGATGCACTGCAACTACAGCATGCGTTACATGGCTATGCAAAACAAGGTGCGAGTTTTGTTGCACTGGAAGCCAGTTCACATGGTTTGGAGCAAGGGCGCTTGAACGGCTGTGAGCTTGAAATTGCGGTGTACAGTAATTTAAGTCGTGACCATCTGGATTATCACGGTACTTTGGAGGCTTATGCTGAAGCCAAAGCTTTATTATTCAAATTCACTACCTTAAAAGCCGTAGTGATTAACTTGGATGATGCACATGCACATCTAATGTTAGATGCTGCGAAGGCTAATCCAGCACAACCTAAAATTCTGACTTATTCTTTAACTCAGACGACAGCGGATTACCATATTGCAGATTTGCAATATCGCTTGAGTGGGGCAAGTTTTACATTAATCGCTCCGACAGGTCACTATGTAGTGCAAAGTCCATTACTTGGGCAGTTTAATGTTGAGAATTTATTGGCAAGTTTGATCGCAGCAGAGTATGCGGGCTTTGCCTTGGCTGATTTGATTCAGTTCGTACCGCAACTCAAAGGTGCACCTGGACGTATGCAAGTCATTCAAGATGCTGAGCGTCTATTTGTCGTTGATTATGCGCATACACCTGATGCCTTGATCCAAGTACTGACCACATTGAAACGTCATGTCACGGGTCGGTTATGGGCTGTATTTGGTTGCGGCGGAGACCGTGATCGTGGTAAACGTCCGCTGATGACTCAAGCTGCACTTGATCATGCCAATCCCGTTGTGCTTACTTCGGATAATCCACGAACTGAAAATCCTGAACAGATTTTTGCAGATATGAAGCAAAGCATCAACTTCGCAGACCATGACATGTATGAAATTCATGATCGTCGTGAAGCGATTAAATGTGTGGTGGCGCAAGCCCAAGCAGGTGATATTGTGGTGATTGCAGGCAAAGGACATGAAAACTATCAGGAAATTGATGGCGTTCGTCATTGGTTTGATGATGTGGTTGAGGTGCAGTCTGCGATTGATGCACAGCCCCATCCCATCGATTCAGCCTATCCTGCGCAATAAGGTTAAAAGGTAAATAAAGCGTATGCATACTTCAACGACCAGTACTGTTCCATTACAACCTTGGACCGCAGAACAATTACAACAAGCGACCCAAGGCGAGTGGTTTCAACAAAATATTCCACAAGGTGAAATTAAACGTATTTTAACGGATTCACGTCATGCAGAAGCAGGTGATGCTTTCCTTGCATTAAAGGGTGAACGGTTTGATGCACATAACTTTGTGGCACAAGTAGCAGCACAAGGGTGCCAAATTGCGATTGTTGATCATCCTGTCGATGCCGATATTGCACAGCTGATCGTCAAGGACACTCGTTTGGCTTTGGGGCAGTTAGGTGCTTACCGCCGTCAACAAAACCCACAGTTGAAAGTCATTGCCTTAACGGGAAGTAGTGGTAAAACCACCACTAAAGAAATGCTGGGCAGTATTCTATCTCGTTTGGCACCAACACTGATCACGCGTGGCAACCTAAATAATGATCTTGGTGTTCCGATGATGTTACTTGAGCTGCGTCCTGAGCATCAATATGCCGTGATGGAGTTAGGCGCCAGCCATCAAGGTGAAATTGATTACACCTCGAATTTGGTGCAGCCGCATGTGG
Source organism: Acinetobacter sp. ANC 3929 (assembly GCF_000369405.1). Taxonomy (GTDB): domain Bacteria; phylum Pseudomonadota; class Gammaproteobacteria; order Pseudomonadales; family Moraxellaceae; genus Acinetobacter. The sequence goes on along the minus strand of NZ_KB849998.1, from coordinate 474,456 downwards.
CAGGGATTTTGAATATTGGTACAGCACACTTAGGTGAGTTTGGTGGGCGCGAAGGCATTTGTCGTGCTAAATCAGAAATCTATGCGCATATTCTGCCTCAAGGTACTGCCGTCGTTCCTGCACAAGATGATTTTGCAGCAAGTATTCGTGAAAATGCTCAGGCCCATTCGATTCTAAGCTTTGGTGAAGGCGGTGATATTTTTGCGACAGATGTGCAATTGCATCCTCAATCGGCACAATTTAACTTACACACCCTACAAGGGAGTCGTGGAGTAAATTTACCATTTGCAGGTGCGCATAATGTACAAAATGCAGCAGCAGCGACCGCATTTGCCTTGGCGATTGGCATTGCACTGGATGACATTGTACTAGGTTTAGAGCAAGCACAAGGTGCCAAAGGTCGTCTGAACTTTATTCAACAGCAACACCATTTGTTTATTGATGATACCTATAATGCGAACCCAACCTCAATGCGCGCAGCAGCACAGGTGCTTTTGCAGCAGCAGGGCTTAAAAGTCATGGTGATGGGTGATATTGGGGAGCTAGGTGACAGTAGCTGGCAAGAGCATCATGATCTCGGAAGAGATTTATCGTTGTTGCCTTTGGAACATTTGGTTGTCGTCGGTGAATTTGCTGCTGCAGCGAAACAAGGTTCATCCCATTCAGAAAAGCTACATGCATTTGCAACACAGGCAGAAGCATTACCGTTTTTAATTAATTTAGTCCAAACACATCAACCCCAGTCAATGAGTTTCCTATTCAAAGGGTCTCGTTATACCCATATGGAAACGTTGATGGCTGACTTGATGGAGAAAATTTAAATGTTGTTATGGTTATTTGAGCAACTGGCGGACTATAACAGTTCGTTTCAGGTTGTTCGTTATTTAACATTGCGCTCTTTGTTGAGCTTACTGACGGCCTTGACGATCGGACTGGTTTTAGGTCCAGTCATGATTCGTAAATTACAAGCATTAAAATATGGTCAGGCAGTAAGTTCTTTTGCGCCTGAAAACCATGCCAAAAAAATGGGAACCCCAACCATGGGTGGGATTCTCATTTTACTCTCCATCGGGATTAGTACGTTACTGTGGGCAGATTTATCCAATCCATATGTTTGGATTGTAATGGGTGTGATGGTGGTATTTGGTGCTGTCGGTTGGGCCGATGACTGGATTAAAGTCCGTTACAAAGACAATGCCGGTTTACCAGCACGTAAGAAGTTTTTCTGGACTTCAGTAGCGTCTTTGGGTGCAGGTATTGCCTTATATGTGATTGCGAAACAACAAGACAGTGTCGAGCATACGGCAGATATGTTGGATTTGCTGATCCCGTTCTTCAAGAATCTTTCCATTCCGCTTTCAGCTGTGCCATTGGGTTTAGCCTTTATTGCATTCACTTACTTGGTGATTAATGGTGCATCGAATGCGGTTAATCTGACCGATGGCTTAGACGGTTTGGCAATTATGCCAATTGTTATGGTCGCGGCAGGCTTAGGTGTATTTGCTTATTTATCGGGTGATATTCGTTTTGCCAATTATTTACATATTCCTTATGTAAAATATACCTCTGAATTGGTGGTGATCTGTTCGGCTATGATCGGTGCTGGTTTGGCCTTCCTTTGGTACAATGCCCATCCAGCTCAAGTATTTATGGGTGATGTCGGCGCATTGGCTCTTGGTGCGATGCTCGGTACCATTGCGGTGATGGTGCGTCAGGAAATCGTATTTGCCATTATGGGTGGGGTATTCGTGATGGAAGCGGTCTCTGTGTTCTTGCAGATTGGTTCATTGCGGATGCGTAATAAGCGTGTTTTCTTGATGGCACCTTTGCATCATCATTATGAAAAGCAAGGCTGGAAAGAAACCCAAGTCGTTATCCGTTTTTGGATTATTACCATTTTCTTGGTTGTACTTGGCTTAATGACGCTAAAATTACGTTAAACCATGATTCAAGAAAGAAGCTGGTGAAGACCAGCTTTTTTTATGTTTGGAGAAAATAGATGAGTTTTTTGATGTGTCCTGTTTGTCGCCAATCCTTGAATTTGGTTGAAAATTCTTGGCGATGTGAAAAAGGGCATCATTATGATGTAGCTAAACAAGGCTATGTCAATTTACATGTGGTGCAGCATAAACATAGCAAGTCACCTGGAGATACTCCTGAGTCCGTACAGGCACGCCGTGAGTTTTTGCAAGCAGGTTTTTATCAGCCTTTGCAGCAAGCTGTGGTTGAGCTACTACAGCAACTTAAACCCCAAGCAGTTTTAGATATTGGTTGTGGTGAGGGCTATTACACCAGTGCCATGCAAGCGTATACCCAACAGTGTATTGGTGTTGATATCGCCAAAACGGCAGTTCAGCGCGCAGCAAAGTTAAATGCAGATGTGATATGGGTGGTGGGAACGGGTGCAACCTTACCCGTGCAAGATCATTCGATTGACATTTGTACCAGCTTGTTTAGCCCGATTCCACAAGAAGAAATAATCAGAGTATTGGATGATGAAGGTTTTTTACTTGTCGTAACGCCCGCACCAAGACATCTTTATGATTTGCGCGAAGCGTTATTTGAGCAAGTGAATTTGCATGAACCTCAAAAATTTGTAGAGCAGTTAGATGCTCAGTTTGAGTTGAAGCAGGCACAAATTGTTGAAGCACCCATGCAGTTAGATCAACAGGCTTTAAAGAATTTAATTGCGATGACGCCTTATGCTTATAAGGCGAATCCTGAACGACGCAAAGTACTTGAGCAAGCGCAGCAATTTGCAGTGACTGCTGCCTTTCAGATTTATCTGTTCCAAAAAAGAAAGAAGCCATCAATGTGATGGCTTCTTTTTTATTTACTGGATTTGATTGATCAAGTGCTCAATCCCATCCCTTTCTTTTGGCGGTGGGTTCTGTGAAGTTGAACCCATTGCAGGTGGCTGCTTTTTCGCTGGAACAATCGGTTGTTCATCAGTCACTGGGGTTGTTCCAGGTAAGTCTGAAAAATCATTTTGTGTTGAGCGAACAGGTGCAACTGGTGCAGGACGATAAAGTGGACGCGCCAATGGTGGAGAGGCGCGATATTCTTTTTTATCTTCGCTTTGCTGGATCTGTAACTTATCACGAGAGATTGGATCTTTCGCTTCTTTATCCAAACGCACCCAAGCAGATGGCGTATCTTTTAAAGATTTGCCCATAAAGTTGGTCCAGATCGGAAGGGCAGCAACGCCACCATATTCACGACGACCTAGTGTACGCGGTTGGTCAAAGCCCACCCATGCGATTGCAACCAACTTACCATTGAAACCTGCGAACCAAGCATCTTTTGCATCATTAGTTGTTCCTGTTTTGCCGCCTAAATCATCACGCCCAATTTTAAGTGCAGCTCGACCAGTACCGTGTTGGATTACATCGCGGAGGATGTTTGCCATATCGTAAGCAGAGCTTGATTTTAAAATGCGTTGCGCTTGACGATAGTCACTGTTGGTTTTTGCTGTTTGGGTGGCATCAGCAGTCAATATTGGTGCTTCAGAGGCAGCAATTGCATCATCTAAAGTCTGATTGGTCACTTCGGTTACTTGGTCTTTAGATTTATCTTTGCCTGTTTCAGCAGTTTGCTGCTCTGTACCTGCATTTGGATTGCTAATACATGGGATACATGCATAGTCAGGTTTTGCTTCATAAATAACTTTGCCTGAAGCATCCTCAATACGTTTAATGAAGTGCGGTTGGACGCGATATCCACCATTGGCAAAAGTGGCATAACCTGTTGCCATTTGTACAGGCAGTACCTGTGGTGTACCGAGCGCAATGGTGTAGTTACGTGGAATCTGGTCTTCTTGTAAACCAAAGTCCATAAATAATTGGCGTGTACGTTCAATTCCAACATTCTGTAATAAACGTACTGAAACTGTGTTTCGGGATAAATAGAGGGCACGACGTAAAGGGATCATGCCTAGGTAACGGCCATCAGAGTTTCTTGGAGACCATTTACCAATGGTGATTGGACTATCATTGACCATGCTATACGGGGTCATGCCACGCTCTAAAGCCAAGGCATAAACGAATGGTTTAATGGTTGAACCCGGTTGTCTCCAGCCTTGTACAGCACGGTTAAATTTAGATTGATAAAAGTTATATCCACCCACTACCGCTTCAATTGCACCATCATTTGGATTGATCGCAATGAGCTGTCCTTGAACCTTGGGTACTTGAACCAAAGACCAGACCGTTTTGCCCTCATTCGGGCGTAGACGAATAATATCTTTGACTTTAACAATTTGTGATGCATTCGATGGCGCACCACCGACACTATTGGCGTTACGATACGGACGAACCCATGACATGCCAGACCAGTTGACGGTAACTGTTGAGCCATCCTGCATCAATGCATGAAAAGAATTATTGTTGACCTTGATGACTTGTGCTGGATAAGTATTTGCATAAGCGATGAACTGCTTAAGTGGTTTGTCATGTGCTTCAGGACCACGCCAACCATGACGACGGTCATAGGCTTCCAAACCATCTTGAATCGCTTGCTCTGCATAACGTTGGCGGTTGCTATCAATCGTAGTGTAGACCTTGTATCCCGAGTCAACCGCTTGCTCGCCAAAATGTTCGACTAACTCTGATCGAACCATTTCTCCTACATAGGGAAACACATTGCTCACTGAGCGATCCATCATATTTAAATTGATCGGTTCTGCGACCGCTTGTTGATATTGGTTTTGGTTGAGATAACCCAGTTGTAACATACGTCCTAAAATCCAGTTACGACGCTCAAGGGCGCGCTCAGGATTGACCACTGGATTGTATTTTGATGGTGCTTTAGGTAGGCCTGCAATCATTGCCATTTGCGCAGTGGTTAGTTCATTCAGGTTCTTGTTGTAATAGACCCGTACAGCGGCTGCAATACCATAGGCATTTTTACCGAGGAAAATTTTATTAACATAAGCGGTCAGAATTTCTTGTTTTGTTAAGTTTTGTTCGATTTTACGTGCCAGAAAAACCTCGGTTAGTTTGCGTCTAAGCGTTCGGTCTGGACTTAAATAATAGTTTTTTGCGACCTGCATGGTAATGGTTGAGCCCCCAGTTTGGACATCAGAACCAGTTACAGATTCAGTTAGTGCTCGCCCGAGTCCTTTGAAGCTAATGCCATTATGCTCAAAAAAAGACGAATCTTCGGCTGCTAAAAAGCCATGAATAAAAGTTGGGGGGATCTGTTCATACTTAACAGGAATCGATAATTTTCCGCCATATTCCGCAATCAGCTGATTATCTGTCGTGTAGACTTGCAATGGTTTTTGTAAAGGCGCTTTTTTGAGTGAGCTCATATCTGGCAGCGAAGGTGCGAGATAGAGATACATGCCATAAAATCCCATTGGAAGTGAGACTAAGATAATAATAACGATCAAAAAAAATGGCCGAACAATACCAGAACTGGATAGCTTTTTCATAATAAGTAAGTTTTAATAAGAGCGAATGGCAAACTAATTGTGGTCAGTATATCCTTTAGAAATGCGGATTGTTAGATGAGTTATTGTATCCGTAGCAATTAAAGACCAAAACAAATTAGTGTGTTGTATTTTTGGGGATAAAAAAATAAATAGGAAAGTACTGTGCTCAGGTTATATCGTAAACCAAATAAGGGGTTAGTAGGTGTCGATATTAGTTCGACAACTGTTAAATTATTGGAGCTCTCTGTAAAGAACGGTAGATATTGGGTTGAAAGTTATGCAGTGATGCCATTGCCTGAAAGCAGTGTGGTTGAAAAAAGCATACTGAATCCAGAGGCGGTGGGTGATGCGCTTGAGAGAGTCATTAACCTTGCAAATCCTCACACCACCAATGTTGCTATTGCGGTGCCTACTTCTATGGTCATTAACAAGATCATAGAAATGGATGCCGACATGACGGATGACGAACGTGAAGTTCAAATTCGTATGGATGCTGAGCAATACATTCCGTTCCCATTAGATGAAGTAAGTCTTGATTTTGAAGTTTTGCCTGATCGTTTAGCTAATCCAAATCGGGTGAATGTACTTTTGGTCGCTACGCGTACTGAGAATGTTGATACACGTGTAGAAGTGCTGGAACTTGCGGGCTTGACCGCAAAAATTGCAGAAGTTGAAAGCTATGCAATGGAGCGCGCATTCCAAGTATTTGCAGACACTCTGCCAATGGGGGCAAATACAGTTGGCATTTTAGATATTGGTCATACCATGACCACTTTATCTGTAATGCAAAAAGGCAAGATTATCTACACACGTGAGCAAGTGTTTGGTGGACGCCAACTGACCCAAGATGTACAAAGTCGTTATGGCTTGTCTTTTGAGGAAGCTGGACGCGCTAAAAAAGAAAGAAGCTTGCCTGATGATTATGATACGGAAGTCCTTGAACCCTTTTTGGATGCAGTGGTCCAACAGGCTGCACGTTCACTCCAGTTCTTCTTTTCATCTTCTCAGTTTAACGAAATTGACCATATTCTGTTGGCTGGCGGGAATGCCAATATTCCAGGCCTTGCCAAGTTATTACAACAAAAATTAGGTTATCGCGTCACCATTGCCAATCCATTTTTACAAATGGGTTTTTCTCCGCAAATTGATATTAAAAAAATTGAAAATGATGCTTCCTCTTTAATGGTTGCATGTGGTTTGGCATTGAGGAGTTTTGATTAATGGCAAAGATTAACTTACTCCCTTGGCGTGATGAGCTAAGAGAACAAAGAAAGAAACAGTTTATTGCATTTTGTGTTGGGGTTGCTGCATTAGGGGTTGCATCGGTTTTCTCGGGGTGGATGTATTTTGATCATAAATTGAATGATCAAGAGCAAGCCAATCAACTGATCGTCAGTACCAATCAAAATTTAGATACGCAATTAAAAGCACTAGATGGTTTGCAAGAACGCCGCAATGCCATCATCGAACGGATGAAGCTGATTCAAGGCTTACAAGGGCAACGTCCAGTTACGGTCCGTTTGGTGGATGAATTGGTACGAGTGACGCCGCCAACCATGTATTTAACCAAGTTTAGCCGGACAGGTGATAAGTTCACGATTGAAGGGAAGGCTGAAAGCCCGAACACTGTGGCTGAGCTACTACGTAACTTAGAGGCTTCGCCTTGGTATCGTAATGCCTTTATGAATTCATTCTTGGCGGTAGACGAAAACAAAAATAAAGATAAAACAGCAAGCTCGCTGGTTCCTCGTGTTGAGGAAAATTATGGCAGCTTTGTTGTTACTGTCGATTTAGGTGAGATTGGTACAACGGCAGAAGCTGCACCAACATCAGAACAGGCCGCATCAGGGGTAGCAGCAGCGGGAGTGGCGAAATGAACCAAGATGAATTGAATCAAGACACCGTCGCTGCGAAGAAAAAGAAGATGTCCGTCGAGCAATTCTTCCAGCAATTTAATACGCTGGATATGAATAACTATGGTAGTTGGCCGCTCTCGGTTAAAATTACTTGCTGGATTTTCGTCTTCTTGGCTGTTGCTGCATTGGGGTATTTTGTGGTGATCAAGTCTCAACTTGAATCTATTGCAAATGAGCAAGCCAAAGAACAAAGTTTACTCAATGAGTTTAAAGAAAAAGACTCAAAATTACGTAATTTGCAACAATATCAGGCACAGCTTCAAGAAATGGAAGCGAACTTTAATCAACAATTAGAGCAATTGCCAAAAGAAACAGAAATTCCAAGTCTGGTTGAGGACATTAACTTAACAGGTGTGAACTCTGGCCTGAAGTTTAAAAATATCCGACTTGAGAGTGAAGTTAAACAAGAATTCTTTATTGAGCAGCCAATTAGTATTGATGCTACAGGCGACTACCATGCTTTTGGTGCGTTTGTAACAGGTATCGCGGCTTTACCTCGTATCGTGACTTTGCATGACTTTACGGTTGAAGCAAAAGAAGATACGCAGAAAAAATCTGACATCCCTGTAGTGAATTATACGGTAAAAGCAAAGACTTATCGTTATGTCGGTGCGGATGATCAAACAAATAATGTTGCAAGTGCATCAACAGCTCAAGCAGCAACTACTCCACCTGCGCAAGGAGGAAAATAGTAGTGAATAACTATAAATTATTACTGAGTGTATTGATTGGGTTAACTCTGGTGGGATGTGATTCCCGGATTGATGCCGTGAATCAGAAAATGGCAGACATTCGTAATCAGCCACCTTTGCCGATTGAACCTGCGCCGATCTTCACTCCTGTGCCGTTGTTTAACTATTCAGCACATCAGCTGAAAAGCCCGTTTATGCCAAGTTCTTTAGCTGCTGAGTTAAAAATTATGGCGGGTAAACGTGTTTATCCGAATTTTAATCGCCAGCCACAGCCTTTAGAAAGTTATGCGCTGGAATCGTTGAATATGAAGGGTAGTATGCGGGGTAAAACCAGCAATACCATTGCTCTTATTCAAACACCAGATGGTCAAATTGAACGTGTGCAAGTCGGTAGTTATTTGGGGATGAACCAAGGACGTATTATTAAAATTAGTCCAACCCAAATAGATTTGGTGGAGATTGTTCCTGATGGTCGTGAAGGCTATGTCGAAAGACCTCGTACACTCGTTTTAATTGGACCAGCGCCGTAAGATTAAGGGAATAACAATGAAAAAACAGTTTAAAGATTCTTTATTTGGGGAAGCGAAGACCATGAATCATGCATTCCGTCAGTTTTCTATGGGTGCAATCGCGATCGCAGTGATGCAAGTTGCATCAGCGCAAGTGAGTATGACCAATATTGTGCCAATGAGCTTGGCAGATCAGGGCACGGAAATTCGTGTCATGTTTAATGGCTTGCCACCACAACCGCAGGCATATCAACTTGAGCAGCCTTCTCGTTTGATTCTGGACTTTGATAAAGCCCAGCAGAGTTTGACGAAAAACTCGATTCCTGTATCGACAGCAGAAGCCAGTTCAGTTGAAGTTGCATCAGATGATCAGCGCTCTCGAGTCATCGTAAATTTAAAAGATGCGGGTGCATTTACCACGCGTGTTGAAGGTAATACTTTTGTACTGAAAATTAACTCAGCAAAACCAACGGCGATGAACAGTCCATCCGTAGCTACACGTCAGGTACAACAAGGTGTTTCCAATATTGGTTTCCAGCGTGGAAATCAAGGTGAAGGATTGGTTGTAATCGATTTATTGGGCAATAACACGCCAGTCGATGTACAACAACAAGGTAGTAAAATTGTGGTGCGTACAATGGGGAATAAAATTCCTATGCATTTAGCACGCCGCTTAAATACCAATGACTTTGCGACACCCGTTGCAAGCGTTGATGCTTATAACGATAAAGGCAATGGTGTGATTACTATTCAATCGGCAGGTAGCTATGAATATATGGCATATCAGGCAGAGAATAAATTAACCATTAGCTTAAAGCGTCCAGAGGAGAAATCCGCAGCAAAAGCCAAGGCACAAACCTATACGGGGAATAAAATTTCTTTAGATTTTCAGGATATTGAAGTCCGTCGCGTATTACAGTTACTTGCCGACTTCACTGGGATCAACATGGTGGCAGCAGATACGGTGCAAGGTAATATTACTTTGCGTCTTAAAGATGTACCATGGGATCAGGCTTTAGATATTGTGTTAAAAACCAAGAATCTCGATAAACGCCGTAATGGTAGCGTGATTTGGATAGCGCCTGTTTCTGAGCTGATTAAGGCTGAAGAAGAAGAAGCTAAAGCAATTGCACAGAGTGTGAAATTAGCACCACTGCAAACAGAATATATCCAACTAAGCTATGCAAAAGCTACTGATATTGAGAAGTTAATTACACAAGGTAAAAATGCAAATAGCAATAATAGTGGTAGCTCAGGTTCTATTGGTAATGATACGTTGGCTGGAGGTCTATTAAGTCCAAGAGGTACGGTATCAACAGATCCACGAACCAATACCCTGATTATCAATGATACTTCACAAAAAATTGACCAAATCCGTAAAATGGTGGATTTGCTTGATGTGTCTGTCAAGCAAGTCATGATTGAAGCACGTATCGTCAGTGCCAGTACTGATTTTACCCGAGAGATGGGGGTGAAATGGGGGATTTTATCTCAAGGAATTACCAATAATAATGATCTTCTGGTTGGAGGGAGTGATCAGACATTATGGGATTTGAGAAAACCGACTAAGGATGGTGATACGGGTGGCTGGAAATATGAGATTGAACGTCCAGATAATCTGAATGTGGATTTAGGTGCCGTGACACCTGGTGCAAGTCGTATCGCCTTTGGTTTAATTAGCCTCTCTGATTTTATGTTGGACCTAGAGTTGTCTGCTGTACAAGCAGATGGTTATGGTGAAGTAATCTCAACGCCAAAAGTGATGACCGCAGATAAGCAACCGGCAAAAATTGAATCAGGTAAGAAAATTCCATACACATCATCTTCAGGTGGTGGTGCAAATGCGGTACCCAAAACAGAATTTATTGATGCAACTTTAAGTTTGGATGTTACCCCAAGTATTACGCCTGATGGTAAGGTAATGATGAAGTTGAACATTACCAAAGACTCACAAAGTACACCGACACCAACGGGTCAGTTGACCATTAATAAGAACCAAATTGACACCAATGTCTTGGTGGATAATGGTGAAACAGTGGTTCTCGGTGGGATTTTTGAACAAGAAAATATTAGTTCTCAAGTAAAAGTGCCGTTCTTGGGTGACCTACCTTATGTTGGTCGCTTATTCCGTCGAGATCTGAAAACAGACAATAAACGTGAACTGCTTATTTTTATTACGCCGAGAATTGTTAATGACACTTTGACGAGAAATCATTAATATATTTTCAATAATTGCAATGAATATAGGTGGCGCGTTGCCAAGCAAAGCGTTTGAAACCCTACCAAATATCTATTTGGTAGGGCCAATGGGGGCAGGGAAAACAACAGTTGGTCGGCATTTAGCAGAATTGTTAGGTCGAGATTTTATTGATAGTGACCATGAAATCGAGCGTAAAACAGGTGCGACAATTCCATGGATTTTTGAAAAAGAAGGGGAAGTCGGATTTCGGTTGCGTGAAACCAATGTATTGAATGACTTAACGTCTCGCTCACTCTTGGTATTGGCGACGGGCGGTGGTGTGGTGACTCAACCCCAAAATCGTGAATTCTTAAAACATCGTGGTATCGTTATTTATCTTTATACACCTGTAGAGCTACAATTACAGCGAACCTATCGTGATAAAAATCGCCCATTATTACAAGTCGAAAATCCAGAACAAAAATTACGAGATTTATTGGCGATGCGAGATCCTTTATATCGTGAGGTTGCACACTATATAATTGAAACAAATCAAGGTGCGGCGCGGGATTTAGCACAACGTATTTTGAACGTTATTTTATCTAAACAAGTTTAAGTCGTTTCTGGTTGGTTTAAGTTTATGCAAACGTTACATGTTGAGTTAGGTGATCGTCGTTATCCCATCTTTATTGGTAGTCATTTAGATCCCAAAGCATTGCTCGAACCGTATTTACATGGCCGACAGGTGATGTTGGTGTCCAATAGCACTGTTGCACCCTTGTATCTGGAACATTATGTGAATGCCTTAACTCAGTTGGATAAGCAAGTTTCACAATGCATTTTGCCAGATGGCGAAAAGTATAAAGATATTGAGCATCTGAATTTAATTTTTGATGCTTTATTGGAAGCGGGTTTTAACCGTGATTGTACGGTATTAGCGTTGGGTGGCGGTGTAATTGGTGATATGGCAGGCTTTGCATCTGCTTGTTTCCAGCGAGGTGTCTATTTTGTACAGGTACCAACCACACTGTTATCCCAAGTAGATTCAAGTGTGGGTGGGAAGACAGGGATTAATCACCCTTTAGGAAAGAATATGTTGGGGGCTTTCCAGCAGCCACAGGTGGTACTTGCTGATATGGCACAACTTGAGACGCTGCCTGACCGTGAGCTTTCCGCAGGTTTGTCTGAAGTCATTAAATATGCACTATTGGGTGATATTGATTTCTTAGCCTGGTTGGAGCACAACATCGATGCTTTGGTTGCGCGCGATGCAAACTTGTTAGCAGAAGCGGTTTATCGTTCATGCGCACATAAAGCACGAATTGTCGCCAATGATGAGAAAGAACAAGGTGAACGTGCATTACTCAACCTTGGACATACTTTTGGTCATGCGATTGAATCATATTTGGGCTACGGTACATGGCTACATGGTGAGGCGGTGGCCACGGGTATGGTCATGGCTGCCGATTTGTCGCATCGTTTAGGTTGGATCTCTGCGGACGACCTGCAACGTACAAAAAATATCATTCAACGTGCTCAATTACCGATATCATGTCCCCAAATTCCATTAGATGAATTCTTGGCTTATATGTCGCATGACAAAAAAGTCTTAAATGGTCAATTACGCTTGGTTTTATTGAAAAAATTAGGACAAGCGGTGATTACTAAAGATTTTGATATTGAGCTGATGAAACAATCTATTCTTGCAAATCAATCTGCATAATTAATCATTTGGGAAAAGCATGGCTGTATCACGATCAATTTGGCAAAACATTCAACAATATAGCTGGCTCGTCTTTGCTGTGGCTTGTTTAATTGCTGCATTGATATTTTGGGGTGTGACCGATAGTAAAGCATTGGTAGAAGAACAGCAGCCATCGCAAACTGAAACTCAAGTACAAATCCAGCCTGAAAAAGTTGCCGCAACTGCTCATCTTGGCGCACTCTCGGATGAAGTGAAGCCATTAGACTTAACCACGCGTGTTGTGGTGTCCAATGAGCATGCACCTGAATTTCGCGGCACAAAGTTTATCAGCGAAAATCAACGTCAATGGACCATGGAAATTTTTCGTAGTTCAGATGAAGCGATTGTAAAAAACTTTCTGTTGAATCGTGCAGATCGCAAGAAATTTGTTTATTTTCGCTTGAGTGGCGAAGATCAAGTTGAGCAATATGTTCTGGCTTATGGTGTGTTTTCAAGTGCAGAAGAAGCGACGCGTCAATTTGCACAATTAAATTTAGCTCTTCCAAAATCTGTTCAGCCGAAGGCAACTCAATTGTCAAGCTATGCGGCATTGGTCAATGATTTGGGGTCTGATGAAATGAAATCGGCAACCAATCAGCTTTATGCAGTACAGTTAAGACCAGCAGCACTGCCTAGAGTGGATGAAAGTTTGCTTATGGGAAGTAGTACATCTCAGAGTCCAACTGCTATACGTGCTGCGGAACCATCAACGGTGAAGACCACCGTCACACAGCGTGATGCGCAAGGTAATGTTGTGAATGTAAAGCAGAGCCAATCTGCACCAAAACCGCCAACAAATGTTGAAAAAATAAAAGAAAATTCAGATGCTTCGAAACGAGAAGTGAGCGATCCATTCAACTAGAAATGCACTATTATTGTGCAAATGTGATTCTTTTTATAGCAGCATGATGTTTTTTGGTGCATTTTTATGCGCAAAAATGTGCCTTCTTCTTATAATAATTCCATGTTATTTTAACTTTTTTAATGATTTAGTAAATTTTTATCTTTATGGCATGTTTTTTGCTTTTTTGTGGTGCTAATTTATCTGCTCATTGCCCTTTTTTGTACTAAATGATTCATTAATTGGGTGAAATGGAAAGTTTTCGTGCTTTACAAACATTGGTGAAGGTGTAATAACTGAAAACACTTTATATGGTGAAATGCGCTGATTCTTGTTAAGGAAAGACGTATATTGCAAATTCGCCATGAAAAATGTTTTTGCGAAGCATTGAACTTTATATGAGTTGATCGGCAATATCGCAGAAAGTGAATTGATTGTTTGTTGCTCGAAAGAGCCATGTTGAAAGAAGGGTACGCTATGCACATGCCATCGCCTAATACTGTAGCTCCCGCTCAAGGTCTATATCAGCCTGATGAGTTTAAGGATAACTGTGGTTTTGGTCTGATTGCCCATATGAAGGGTGAATCAAGCCATCATCTGGTCGAAACTGCGATTCACAGTTTAAGTTGCATGACGCACCGTGGTGGTATTGCCGCGGATGGTAAAACGGGAGATGGGTGCGGATTGTTATTGGCGATGCCAAAACAATTTTTCCGTGATGAAGCTCAAAAGTTAGGTACGAATCTGACCGAGATTTTTGCTGCTGGTACGGTATTTCTAAATATTGACCCTGCTTTAGCTCAAAATGCAAAAAATATTCTAAATAAAGAAATCGAAGCTGCAGGTTTGACTGTTGCAGCATGGCGTGTCGTTCCAACCAATAATGATGCTTTAGGTGAAATTGCACTGCAATCATTGCCTGCATTTGAACAAATTCTTGTCAATTGCCCAATGGGTTTAACCGAGGTTGAGTTTAACCGTAAACTCTTCTTGGCTCGCCGTCGTGCAGAACAATTATTACAAAATGATCCACTTTTTTATGTGACGACGTTGGCAACGACTGTTATCACCTATAAAGGGTTGATGATGCCAGCGGCAATTGCTGACTTCTATACCGACTTGGCGGATGAACGCTTAAAATCACATATCGTGGTGTTCCATCAGCGTTTCTCAACCAATACATTGCCACGTTGGCCATTGGCGCAGCCATTCCGTTACCTTGCGCATAATGGTGAAATCAATACCATTACTGCGAACCGTAACTGGGCTTTGGCGCGTACACCAAAATTTGAAAACCCATTACTACCAGGTTTAACCGAGTTAAATCCAATTGTGAACCGTACTGGTTCGGATTCATCAAGTTTGGATAACATGCTTGAGATCCTTGTTGGCGGTGGTATGGACTTATTCCGTGCCTTACGTATGTTGGTTCCACCAGCATGGCAGAACGTTGAGACTTTAGATGCTGATTTACGTGCATTCTATGAGTTCAACTCGAAGCATATGGAAGCTTGGGATGGTCCTGCAGGTCTGGTGATTCAAGATGGTCGTCATGCAATTTGTATGTTAGACCGTAATGGTTTACGTCCAGCGCGTTGGGTCATCACTAAAAATGACTACATTACCCTTGCATCTGAGATTGGTGTATGGGGATATGAACCAGAAGATGTGGTATCTAAAGGCCGCGTTGGTCCTGGTCAAATCTTGGTGATTGATACCTTAACAGGTAAAGTGCTTGAAACTAAAGACGTTAGCAATCACCTTAAAAATATGCGTCCATATCGTGAATGGTTACGTGATCATGCGATTCGTTTACAAGCCAATCCACAACTTGAAGAGCAATTGGTCGATCAAGGCTTAACTGGCGATGCATTAAAAGCAGCGCAAAAAATGTTTATGGTGACATTTGAAGAGCGCGACCAATTGTTACGTCCAATCGCAGAAAGCGGTCAAGAAGCAGTGGGTTCAATGGGTGACGATACGCCAATGGCAGTATTGTCTCGTCAAGTACGCCATGTTTCTGATTATTTCCGTCAGCAATTTGCACAAGTGACCAACCCGCCAATCGATCCATTACGTGAATCGATCGTGATGTCATTGGAAACCTGTTTAGGCCGTGAACAGAATGTGTTCGAGCAAGGTCCAGAGCATGCAGACCGTATCATCATTTCAAGCCCTGTATTGTCGAATTCAAAAATGCAGCAGCTTCGCGATGTTGAAAAAGAGCGTGAAGGTTATGGCGTTGTTGATATTGATCTGAACTATGTCGAAGCTGAAGGATTGCAAGCCGCAATCGCACGTATCTGTGAAGAATCAGCACAGGCCGTACGTGATGGTAAAACCTTAATCGTATTAACGGATAAAAATTTCCGTGAAGGTTTCTTACCTGCAAATGCAGCATTGGCAACAGGTGCGGTACACCATCATTTGATTAAAACGGGTTTGCGTACCGATGCGAACATTTTAGTTGAAACTGGTTTTGCACGTGATCCACATCAATTTGCAGTATTGCTTGGCTTTGGTGCAACGGCAGTTTATCCATATCTTGCTTATGATGTGATCAATGATCTGGTTGCAAAAGGCGAGTTATTGGGTGATCCAATTCAGGCACAAGCAAACTTCCGTAAAGGCATGGAAAAAGGCTTGCTCAAAGTCTTGTCTAAAATGGGTATCTCAACAGTTGCTTCTTACCGTGGTGGTCAATTATTCGAAGCGGTGGGTCTGTCATCTGAAGTGGTCGATAAATGTTTCCTTGGCGTACCAAGCCGTATTCAAGGTGCAACATTTGCAGATTTAGAGAAAGATCAGAAAAAACTGGCAACGACTGCTTGGCAGCATCGTAAGCCGATTGATCAAGGTGGTTTGCTTAAATTCGTATTTGGTAAAGAGTATCACGCGTTCAACCCAGACGTGATTAACGCTTTGCATAAAGCGGTGCGTTCTGGTCAATACATTGACTTTAAAGAATATGCAGAACTGGTCAACAACCGTCCTGTCGCAACGATCCGTGACTTGTTTAAGTTAAAAACAACAAATTCGATTGCATTGGATCAAGTTGAAACGATTGAAGATATTCTTCCTCGGTTTGACTCTGCGGGCATGTCTTTAGGTGCATTGTCACCAGAAGCGCATGAAGCCATTGCGATTGCCATGAATACCATTGGTGGTCGCTCAAACTCAGGTGAGGGTGGTGAAGATCCTGCGCGTTATGGCACAATCCGTAACTCGAAAATCAAACAGATTGCATCAGGTCGTTTTGGTGTAACTCCTGCATATTTAACCTCTGCTGAAGTGCTACAGATTAAAGTTGCACAGGGTGCAAAACCAGGTGAGGGTGGTCAGTTACCAGGTGGTAAAGTGAATGGCTTAATTGCACGTTTACGTTACTCAGTGCCAGGTGTCACACTAATCTCTCCACCACCGCATCACGATATTTATTCGATTGAAGATTTATCGCAATTGATCTTTGACTTAAAACAAGTCAACCCTCAAGCGATGGTATCGGTAAAATTAGTGTCTGAGCCAGGCGTTGGAACGATTGCGGCAGGTGTTGCAAAAGCCTATGCCGACTTCATTACCATTTCTGGTTATGACGGTGGTACAGCAGCATCACCACTTTCATCGATTCACCATGCGGGTTCACCATGGGAACTCGGTTTAAGTGAAGCACATCAGGCGCTTCGTGTGAACGATTTGCGTGGTAAAGTTCGTGTTCAAACCGATGGTGGTTTGAAAACAGGTTTAGACGTGGTGAAAGCGGCAATTCTAGGTGCTGAAAGCTTTGGCTTTGGTTCGACGCCAATGATTGCACTCGGCTGTAAATACCTACGTATTTGTCACTTAAATAACTGTGCAACGGGTGTTGCAACGCAACAAGACCATTTACGTCAAGAGCATTATATTGGCGAGCCAGAAATGCTGATCAACTTCTTCAAGTTTATTGCTGAAGAAACGCGTGAATGGTTAGCTGCACTTGGTGTTGCATCATTAAAAGACTTGATTGGTCGTGTTGATTTACTTGAAGTTTTACCGGGTGAAACAGACAAGCACGCGCATCTTGATCTCAGTGCACTATTAACTTCGCATCCTGCTGCTGAAGGTAAGGCGCAATATTGCCAAGTTCAAGGCAATGCACCGTTCGATAAGGGTGTGTTGGCGGAGAAAATGGTGGCAGAGATGTTACCAGCAATTGAAGCAGGTGCAGGTGGTTCATTCAACTTTACCGTGGGTAACTGTGACCGTTCGATTGGTGCGCGTATCTCAGGTGAAATTGCACGTCGTTATGGCAATTTGGGTATGGAAAACAGCCCAGTGGTGATGAACCTTGTTGGTACAGCAGGTCAGTCACTTGGTGTTTGGAACGCGGGTGGTTTGCATATCAAACTTGAAGGTGATGCAAACGATTACGTGGGTAAAGGTATGGCGGGTGGTCGAGTTTCGATTTTCCCACCAAAAGGATCACCATTCCAAACGCAAAATACTGCGATTATTGGTAACACCTGTTTATATGGTGCGACTGGCGGTAAAGTCTTTGCTGCGGGAACTGCGGGCGAGCGTTTTGCAGTTCGTAACTCTGGCGCATTTGCCGTGATTGAAGGTGCGGGCGACCACTGTTGTGAATATATGACAGGTGGTGTGGTGACAGTACTTGGCAAAGTTGGTCATAACTTCGGTGCAGGCATGACAGGTGGTTTTGCTTATGTACTTGACCTTGATAATGACTTTGTTGACTACTATAACCACGAACTTATTGATCTTAATCGTATCTCTACAGAAGCGATGGAAGACCACAAAGAAAATCTACTGCGTATTCTTGACGAGCATATCCAAGAGACGGGTAGTGCTTGGGCCTACAAGATCCGTAATGAGTTCGACTTCTATAGTCGTAAGTTCTGGCTGGTAAAACCAAAAGCTGCTAATTTGCAAACGCTTTTGAAAACAACCCAAGCTGATCCACAATAATTCCACGACTGCATAGACATAGGCAGGTGCAGAGATGAATGATATCGCTGCGCCTACCCACGGAGAGAGACATGGCAGAGCGCCTGAATAATGACTTTCAATTTCTGGATGTAGCACGCCAAGATCCAGAGAAAAAAGATATTACTGTCCGCAAGGCAGAGTTTGTGGAAATTTATAAACCTTTTACTGCGGAAGTGGCTGCGAATCAGACCCACCGTTGTTTAGGGTGTGGTAACCCGTATTGTGAGTGGAAATGTCCTGTACATAACTACATTCCTAACTGGTTAAAGCTGATTGCAGAAGGCCAAATTTTCCAAGCAGCTGAACTTTGCCACCAAACCAACACCTTGCCAGAAGTATGTGGTCGTGTTTGTCCACAAGACCGTTTGTGTGAAGGCGCTTGTACCTTAAACGATGGTTTTGGTGCAGTGACCATTGGTAATGCTGAAAAATATATTAACGATACGGCTTTCGCATTAGGCTGGCGCCCAGATATGTCTGGCGTTAAATGGACTGATAAAAAAGTTGCAATCATTGGTGCAGGTCCAGCAGGCTTAGGTTGTGCGGATATTCTTGCGCGTGGTGGCGTAAAACCAGTGGTGTTTGATAAACGTCCTGAAATCGGTGGTCTTCTTACATTTGGTATTCCAGAATTTAAAATGGAAAAAGATGTGATGAAGCGTCGTCGCGAAATCTTCACAGGAATGGGCATTGAGTTTCGTTTAAATACCGAAATTGGTGTTGACGTAACGATTGAGCAGCTTCTGACTGAATATGATGCCGTATTTATGGGGATGGGAACTTACACCTATATGAAGGGTGGTTTCCCTGGTGAAGATCTCAATGGTGTTCATGATGCATTAGATTTCCTGATCGCCAATGTGAATCGTTGCCAAGGCTGGGAAAAAGATCCAAGCGAATACATCAATCTAGACGGTAAAAAAGTTATTGTTCTAGGTGGTGGTGATACCGCGATGGACTGTAACCGTACTTCATTACGCCAAGGTGCGCATGATGTGACGTGTGCGTATCGCCGTGATGAAAGCAACATGCCAGGTTCTGCACGTGAAGTGAAGAATGCCTATGAAGAGGGTGTGAAATTCCTGTTTAATCGTCAACCAATTGAAATTGTTGGTGAAAATGGGAAAGTGACTGGTGTTAAGGTTGTCACCACACAAATGGGTGCACCTGACAGTCGTGGTCGTCGTAGCCCTGAACCAATTCCAGGTTCTGAGGAAGTGTTACCAGCAGATGCGGTGTTACTTGCATTCGGTTTCCGTCCAAGTCCAGCAGATTGGTTTAGCACTGCGAATATAGGATTGGATGGTTCAGGTCGTGTGGTAGCAGCTGAACAACAAGAGTTCAAGTTCCAGACTTCTAATCCAAAAATCTTTGCGGGTGGTGATATGGTACGTGGTTCTGACTTGGTTGTGACTGCAATCTGGGAAGGACGCCAAGCAGCTGAAGGTATTTTGGACTACCTTGGCGTGTAAGCTCTCTTTTAGTATTTAAGTTTTAAATGCCTAAGCCAAGTGCTTGGGCATTTTTTTATAGAAATTAAATCTGTTGCATCAGCTCTATTGATGTTCAGCCTCTTAGTGTGTTGACCAATTGTCATTTTGGTAGTTTTGGCAAATTTTATAAGCTTTTTTGCCCTGTCCCTGCCTGTTCCCTAGCGTAATACTCGAACTCAGTCTAGGAATGAATGCAGGTAATCAACATGACTCTTGCAAATGCGAGTGTGGAAAAAACGTATTTAAATCGTCCGAAAGCACTCGGGATCACGGTACGTCGATTACAGTTTAATCCGAACAGAATTAAACGTCATTATTTTGCCAATTCTCCAGTGATGTCTCATTTACTGACGGCACTGTCTTCAACATTTCCGATAGGAGAACAGTATTTTGTAAATAGTGTGCGTAATGTCCGCGATAAAGTGCAAGATCCACAATTACAAGCACAGATCGCAGCCTTTATTGGGCAAGAGGCGATGCATTCCAAAGCACATACTGAATTTAATGATGCATGGCGACGAGAAGACTATAACTTAGATCGCTTTCAAGCATGGTTAGCAAAGCGAGATGATGCGCTTCGAAATATTCATCCGAAATTACAGCTAGCTTTGACCTGTGCCTTTGAGCATTTTACTGCAATGTTAGGCGGTTATATTTTAAAACACCCAGAAATCCTGAGCACTTTAGATGATGATGCGATGAAACTGTGGGTGTGGCATGCGATTGAGGAAATTGAACATCGTTCGGTGGCATTTGATGTGTATCAAGCCGTTTATGGGGATGATCGTATTCGTCGTTTACTGATGCGTAGTGTGACCACGGGTTTTGCCAGCTTAACCTTGTATGCAACCTCACGTTTGATTTGGCAAGATAAATGGAAAAGTATCCCGAAACTCGGAGGCAACCTGTTTGGTGGCTATTTGCTGGGTAAAATGCTACTGCAATTAATTCCTGAATATTTATCTTATTATCAGGCCGATTTTCATCCTGCCAAACATGATTACACGCAATTGGTGAATTACTGGAAAGCACGTATGGCGGATGAATATGGAATGGCGAGCTTTCAAGAAGAGACAGCATCTAAAATTTATAGCTAATAATCACCTTAATAAAATTTGCTTAGCATGGCATTACTTCAAGATTCTTGAGTAATGCCTTTTTTATTTAAATACAGATATATCAACTTTAATAAATGTTACACAGCTGACAAAAAATCTCATTACAATGAATTATCGCAAAAATATAAAGAAAAACCTGAGGGTACGTTTTTATGAAAATCATCAAACAAACAGCATTGGCAACCGTATTGGCAAGCAGCTTATTGTTCACGGGTTGTGGTTATAACACGTTGCAAGTGAAAGACGAAGCAGTCAATGCGTCTTGGTCTGAAGTTCAAAACCAATATCAACGTCGTGCCGATCTTGTACCGAATTTGGTCAATGTGGTGAAAGGCTATGCGAAACACGAAGAGCAAGTTTTGGTCGAAGTTACTCAGGCACGTTCAAATGTGGCAGGTCTAAAAGTTGATAAAGAGGTGTTAGAAGATCCAGCACTTTTCGAGAAGTATCAACAGGCACAAAGTCAGCTGACGGGTGCATTATCACGTTTAATCGCTGTTTCGGAAAATTATCCAGACTTGAAAGCCAATGAACAATTCCGTGATCTTCAAGCGCAACTTGAAGGAACAGAAAACCGTATCGCGGTTGCCCGTAATCGTTATATTACTACGGTTCAAGATTACAACGGCTATGTGCGTCAATTCCCTCAAGCCTTGACTGCTAAAGTCATTGGTATGAAAACCAAAGAAAACTTTAAGGCGGAACAGTCTGCACAGCAAGCTCCAACAGTTTCATTTAATTAATATTTGAAATTGTTTTGAATTGTGAGGAGTGACCGTATGTTGAATGTGTTTAAGCAAAGCTTAAAGCAGAGAATCTTGCCTGTTTTAACCATCGTTTTTGCAACACTGCTGTTCCAACATACGGTTTGGGCTGAAGTAGCGACAGCAACAGATCAAAGTGATTTGATCGTTGCGGGAAAAATCATTCAAGAACAGCAAAAGAATAAAACAACGACTGCAACAGCTACGCCAAATACTGAAACACCTGCATTGCCACAAGTGGCCAATGATATGGCAGAGGGTGAATCGATTCGAGGTTTACCGACCTTAAACCAACCGATTATCGATCAAGCCAAAATTCTGAGTGATGCTGAAACTCAGCAACTGAATCAGAAAATTCTCAGTCTTTACCAACAAGGTAAAGCACAAGTGGGTGTGATTATCGTGCCAACAACAGGTCAAGAAGCGATTTTTGATTTTGCATTGAGAACAGGCGAAAAATGGCAGCTGGGTTCAGCAAAGCGTGATAATGGTTTGTTGATTGCGATTGCGGTGAATGATCGCAATATTCAGATCCTGACGGGTTATGGCTTGGAAGGGGTGATGCCCGATTTAGTCTTGAGTCGGATTATTCGAAATCAGATCACCCCTTATTTTAAACAGGGGCAATATGCACAAGGGATTTCAGCAGGTTTAGATGAAATCACCCGTATTGTGAATTTAGACCCTGAGATTGCACAGCAGGCGGCTCAAGAACTTAAAGACCGCCATGAGCAAGCCTTGCAGGCACAACAAGCCAAAGATAATACATTGACCATGGCATTGTTTATCTTGGTTGCAGGTGTCGTCGGTTCATTTATTGTCGGTAATCGTTTAAGTGCTTCGACTGCCGCAGTAGCTGCTATAGTTGCAGGCTTGGTTAATGGTGCTGGTCTAGTGATGAGCTTGCTGCTTGGAGTTGGAATCTTCTTTTTATTGATTACGTCACTCGCACAGCTGATTTTCCAGATGTTCTTGTCTGGTGGTGGCCGCGGAGGCGGCGGTGGTGGTTTTGGCGGCGGCAGTGGCGGTGGTTATAGTGGCGGCGGCGGTAGCTTTGGCGGGGGAGGAGCATCAGGCTCATGGTAACCAAGACAGATACAACACAGATCATTACTCAGCCTAAACTGGATGAGCATGTTCAACCGAGTTTAAAGCGCTGGTTTAAACACTTTCTCTATGTTTCATCAGCACACCGTTATTTTAGTAAGCAAGATCGTACCGAGATTGCCAAAGCGGTACAGCAGGCTGAAAAGGGTCATGTCGGTGAGATTCAGGT
This sequence comes from Acinetobacter sp. ANC 3929, assembly GCF_000369405.1. GTDB lineage: Bacteria > Pseudomonadota > Gammaproteobacteria > Pseudomonadales > Moraxellaceae > Acinetobacter. The sequence goes on along the minus strand of NZ_KB849998.1, from coordinate 451,507 downwards.
GGTGATCGAAGGGCATATTCCCTGTTCTCAAGCCTACCATCAAAATACGCGCTTACGTGCGCAGCAACTGTTTGCTGAAATAGGTGTTTGGGATACAGAATTGAATAGTGGTGTACTGCTCTATCTCAATCTATGCGAGCGGAAAGTTGAGATTGTGATTGATCGTGGTTTAAAAAATGCCACACCTACTGAAACATGGAATGAGATTTGTCAGCACATCGTGCTGCAATTGGCCCAAAAGCAGTATCTACACGCTGTGAATAATGGGGTAAGAGAAATTGGGCAAGTGTTAGATCAGTACTATGTAAAAACTGAGCGTGATGACCAAAATGAATTACCGAATGAGCCGATTATTTTAAATTGAGCTTGCTTTGATTGAGGGTTACAAATATTGCTTGTTGTTTTTTATAAAATCTATTAATGTGCAGAATGTTCTGTATATACGGTTGTTATTAGAAGTAGCTTTTATCTTCCGATAAGTGGTAAAAAAAAATCAAATAAATAAAAATAAATTTTCTGTGAATTGAGTCGCTCAATTTACATACAAGTAGAAAGTAGTCAAATTCGTTAGCTAAAAAAATGAATAATTAAGCAGTAAAGATGACGTTATTTGTCATTTTTTTTCTGAAAATGTCTGATTTGATCTTCTTTTGTACAGTGTGAATTTCTTTTAAGTCTCTGTTTTTTTAAGTTAAAATTAGCTAAGCTAAGGACTGGCATAAAACATGCTAATTACTAAATAGCTGAAAAAAGCTTATAAAAAAATATCCATTGGAGAAATGTTATGAAATCAATGCAAAAGGGTTTTACTCTTATCGAATTGATGATCGTTGTGGCGATCATTGGTATTTTGGCGGCGATTGCACTTCCTGCATACCAAGATTATACGATTCGTACCCGTATTACTGAAGGTTTAACAATTGCTGGTGATTTGCAGAAACAAATTGGTGGTGTTGCTTCACCTACAGATTTGAAAGTAGCAGTGACTACTTGGAATGCGCAAGCTGGTGGTAAAGGTGCTGTATCTAAATATGTAGATTCAGTACTTGTTGCAGATGATACTGAAGGTCAAATTACCGTAACATATAATATTGCTAATGTTGGTCTTAAAACTGGTCAAAATACTATATTATTACAACCATATGTTCAAACTGGTGCTACTCCACCACCTTCTTTAAAAGCAGCTTTAGCTAATGGTCAAACAGGTTCTGTAGATTGGGGTTGTGCTTCAACTACTTTCGAAACTGCAAAAGCTCAAAAACTTGATGCTTCACTTACTGCTGCTACATTATTAGCTAAGTATGCACCATCTCAATGCCGTTAATATTTATATAAATCAAAAGCAGCTCTCGAGCTGCTTTTTTATTTTTATATATTTTCTAAATTTGTTAAAAAAAGTTAATAACTGACATTTTTTATTTAATTAAATATCTTTATTTTATTAAGTTATTGTTTTATATTAAAAATTTTTTTGGCATGGTTCTTGTTTGATTATAAATATTAAAAATAGGGGGAACTGGGATGGAAAAGGGATTTACATTGATTGAGCTAATGATAGTGGTTGCAATTATTGGAGTGTTAGCGGCGATTGCCTTACCTGCTTATCAGGACTATAGCATTCGCGCTCGTGTTTTAGAGGGCCTGAGTCTTGCAGATAGCGCAAAAGCTGCTATGGCAGCAGAGGCGGTGATCTCTCCATTAGATTTACAGGTAGTTGCAATATCTTGGAATAAACAGGCAAATAATAAAGGTGCAACCAGTAAATATGTTGAAAGTGTACTAATCAATTCACAAAGTGGAGAAATTACTACGACCTTTAAAAGCACAATGGTAGGGGTTGCAGCTACTGAGAGTAAATTGATTTTAAGCCCCTATATTCATCTCGATGATAAAACAATTGTACCTTTACAGGTGGCATTAACAAATGGTGATAGTGGGACAGTAGATTGGGCATGTTCTTCAAAAACCCAAGAAACAGCGAAAGCAATGGGGATGTTTGGGGCTATGCTTGGAACGATACAACCTAAATATGTGCCTTCAACCTGTAGATAAGTTTATAATATATTTTTAAAAGGAATTTTTGAGTCAAGATTGATATGAAATCTGCAAAAACAAAATTTGTTACAGCTCATTTGATGATTTCGTTTGGGGTTGCTTTAGTGGCTGTTTTGGTGGTGTTCCTATGTTGGTATCCAGCACCACTGAATAAAGCCACAGGCGTTACACATATTTTTTTGATGATGTTGGGCATTGACCTAATTCTTGGGCCTGCGTTGACTTGGTTGGTTTATAAAGAAGGCAAGAAAAGCCTAAAATTTGATTTAACGGTCATTATTTTAATTCAGATTTCTGCGCTTTGTTATGGGCTATATCATATTGCTCAGGGGCGCCCAGCATGGATCGTCTACAGCGTGGACCGTTTTGATTTAATCAAAAACAATGAGGTTTATACTAAAAATATTCAGCAAGCTACCAAAGAATTCCAACAACCTTCTTGGCTGAAACCAGAGTATGCAGCGATACAGTTTGCAGTAGACCGAAAACAAAAAAATCAGGATATGTTTGATGAGATATTGGGTGGACTTACAATATCACAGCGTCCAGAGCGCTATATTGCTTTAGCTAAAGTAAAACAACAAATTCAGAAGCGTGTACAAAGTTTGGATGTATTAAATCAATTTAATGATAAAGCTTTGGTGCAAAATATCTTGTCTAAATACCCACAAGCAACAGCCTTTGTTCCTTTAAAGGCTAATGCAGTGGATATGACGGTACTCATTAATAAGGAAAAAGGCGAAGTGGTTAAAATTGTAGACCTACGTCCCTGGAAGTAAATTGTAGTTTTTATCTTATATTTAGTTTGTGTATGAAGGCTTAGCGATATAATTCACTAAGCCTTTTTTTCATGTACGAAGTATGCAATTCTTATGCTTTTTCCTTGCTGGTATTTTGATCGGATTTGCCTGGCTTTCCCCATTTCATACCTATCCTTGGGTGACTTTTTCCAGTGAATTGGCAAGCTTTGGCGCAGCCTTAGCTGTGGGTGGTCTGCTCTTTAATAAAAGCGTAAAAATCCCACGACCTCAAATTTTAATGCTAGGGATTACTCTTATCCCTCTATGCCAATGGGCTTTTGGTCTGATTACGGATTTTAGCACCGCATTCCTCAGCTTCTCTTATCTTTTTGTATTCTGGTTAATGATTATTGCGGGATACAACCTAAGCCTACAAGCTGAGCAACGCGAAAGAATCATGCTGGGCCTGAGCTATTTGTTACTCAGTATCTCGTTTATTAGTGCAATCATGGCGATGATCCAGTGGCTGAATCTGGAAGCTTACCTTGATGCGGTGATGAAATTGAGAGGGAATCGGCCGTATGCCAATTTTGGTCAGCCGAACAATCTTGCCAGCTTTTTAATTATGGGCTTAATGGGGGCTTTATATTTATATGAAAAAAGAAGACTTACTTTATGGTTGTTAATTCCTACCAGTTTGGTCACTTTGTTTGCAATCACCCTGACTCAATCGAGAACATCTTGGCTGGTCTGTATTTTCCTGTTCTTTTACTGGATTTTTAAACAATACAAAAACTCACCTCGATTTAATTTCCCAAGATTACTGCTCTGGGTAGGACTGTACTTTGTCATTGCGACTTATTTATTGCCTGTGCTTACGCAGCTCTTAAGTTCAAGTATTGATACGGGGGTAACTCAGACAGCGTCTATTGTGCAACGTGCCGGATCAGGGCATGAACGAATCGGGATGTGGATACAAATTTTACATGCGATCGCTGAAAGACCTTGGTTCGGATATGGTTGGAACCAAACCAGTATTGCTGTTTTTGAAAGTATTGATTTTAATACGGTGCAAGTTTGGTTTAACAGTGCGCACAATGTTCTACTCGATATTTTGGTCTGGAACGGGGTACCTCCTGGACTTCTCATTATTGGGTATATGAGTTTATGGCTTTTCTGGCTGAATAAAAATGCCAAAGATACTATCTCAATTATTGCAATTCTAATGGTGGTTGCAATCCTGATTCATGCCATGTTGGAATTCCCGCAACGTTATGCCTATTTCTTACTTCCAATGGGTTTTCTATTGGGATTGATTCAAGCGCAAACACCTGCATTGAAAGGGATCGTTGTACATAAAAATGTGATTCGCTGTATTTGGTTGGTTGTGATTGTGGTCTTGCTGTTGATGTGGCGTGACTATAAGCTTTTTCAGGAAAACAGCCGTTTGGTCTTTAAAAAGCAGCAACCTACAACTGAGATATTAGGCAGCTCAAAAATTCTGCTGCTTACACAGTTTCAGCAGCGTCTGGATTGGATTGTCTTAAACCCGAAAACAATGATGTCAGACACAGATTTGAAGCAACTTGGAGAAATGGTAAAGAATAAGGCGACACCTTATAACCTGAAAAAGTATGCTCAATTGTTGGTATACAATCAAAAAGTTAAGGATGCTGAGCAGCAATTGGTGGTATTAAATCAGTTATATAAACAGAAGCTGAGTCTGGCTGAGATTGTCGAGCTGAATAATAAAACTAAGTAAAAAATAAAAGCCCGATTAAGGGCTTTTATTTTTGAGGTTTAATCTAAATCGGAATGTCTAAGTTAGATTTGGCTTTGAATATAGTTTTCAATGCCTACATTTTCGACCAGATCAAGCTGGGTATCGAGCCAATCCCAGTACTCTTCTTCTTTCTCTAGGATCTCTTGAACCAAGTCACGCGTCACATAATCTTGCTCTGCTTCTGCAAGTTCAACCGTTTGCTTGATTGCCTCAATATTCTCTTTAACTTTACGAATATCGCAGTTGAGCACTTCTTCGGTATGTTGACCAATATACAACTTACCTAGATGCTGTAAGTTCGGTAAGCCTTCTAAAAACAAAATGCGTCCGATGATTTTATCTGCATGTTTCATTTGACGAATAGATTCTTTATATTCGGCTGAACCGAGTTGCTCAATTCCCCAATCATTAAACATGCGTGAGTGCAGAAAATATTGATTAATTGCGGTTAAATGGTGGTAAAGCACCTGATTGAGCTGGTTAATAACTTCACGATTGCCTTTCATTGCGCTTACTCCAAAAACACTAAGTGATGCCAAGTAGCATCTAAAGAATGCCCTTAGTCGCAAGCTTCTGTGAAATCTCAACAGACCCTGACTCAGGCAATTTTTATTATTTTAGTCAACAAAAAATCATCTGGCGAGTAGTTTATAGAACGGCAAATGAAAATCACAATCAAAAACATCCTAATATTGTTATGATTTTTATAAAAAAACCGCTTGAGTGAGGAACTTTTAAAGTTCTACAGAAAGCGGTGGAGTCGTAAAAACGAGTAAAAATTGAGTGATATTATTTGGAGATAAATTAAGCAGCGATAGAGATGCGTGCAGCAATTTCGGCCAGTTCATCACTGATAATTGCACGAGCTTCGGGAGCACAACGACCACAGCATGTACCTAGGTCGAGTAGGTCGCGGATTTCACGATAGCTTTCAGCGCCATTTGCAACAGCGTCTTTGATATCCTGATCTGTAATTCCACGACATAAACAAACATACATGGGAGTGAGCCATAAATATAAATGCGATAATTGATATTATTGATAATTGTTATCGTTTGTCAATGAATTTCATTCTAATAATGAATATATTCTTATTGAGAATTTGAATAAAAAAATACCACATGAGCGGAAATCCGAGTGCTGCTCGGATTTCTGCGCAAGGGTGGTTTATAGTCTAGAAATATATTTTAGGTTAAGTTTTTGAATTATATTTAAAATTTATGGAATGATGACAATCCCATCCATCTCGACTAGTGCATTTTTAGGCAAGCTTGCAACTCCAAGCGCGGCACGTGCAGGATAAGGTTGGGCAAAGTATTCGCCCATGATTTGATTCACCAACTGAAAATGAGACAGATCGGTCAGGAAGATGTTGAGTTTTGCAATGTCAGCCAAACTACCACCAGCGGCAGTACAAACTGCTTTAAGGTTATCAAATACGCGGCGGATTTGAGCTTCAATACCTTCTACAAGTTCCATACTATACGGATCTAAACCGATCTGGCCTGAAAGATAGAGCGTATTGCCAACAAGAATTGCTTGAGAATATGTTCCGATAGCAGCAGGGGCGTGTTCAGTATGAATAACTTGGCGTGACATTTAGCTCTCCTAGGTGGTTTTTCTATCTTAAACCATGTGACTTTAACACAAAAGTGTAGGCACGAAAGTCCTGAATACTGGATAGTCGCTATTGCATCAATTGATTGTTAGGATTTTTATATCTATAAAATGCGGTCACTTTTCACTGCACGGGTACTATGAGCTCTAGTTAGCCGTCGCTAATTTTGCAACTTCAGGTTGAACGATTGGCATATTTAAGCGCTCAATCCGTGGAAAACCAAAATGCATTCTTAAGTCGCGAATAATCTGTGCGATTTGATTGCGGTTACTCACCACAATATTGACATAGGTTTTTTGGTCTTGCGAGTGAACCATTTCCACCCCAATTTTGGCTTTACGACATTGATAAATCAAATCAGAAATTTGTTCATCATTCATGGCCATATGAATACAAAGATAAGCACTGAAGCGAACATCATCAATTTCTTCAGATTGCCAATGTAGAGGCATGATATTTTCTGGATGTAGGTGCTGTTCATGCAATAAGTTGCGACACCGTGAGCGATGGACGATTAAGCCACGTCGTGACAGATGTCCCTGAATTGGATCGCCAAGTACAGGGTTACAACAATGTGCATATTTTACATCAACGCCTTCTGTACCAATAATTAAACGATCAGATACTTCTTGGTGCTGTGAATGGTAATCCTGAGCAAATAGATGATTTGCGACCAGTTGTGGCAGTAGATCTCCCACAGCAATTTGTTCGAACAAGGTATCCTTATTACTTAAGTGTCGCCACTCGAGCACGTTAATCCAATCAGTCGGTGAAAGATCATTGATAGAGCGTTGGAACAGTTTTAATGCACGATTTAATGCCTGTTGCCCAACCAAGCGTTGTTCTTCAATGTCCTGTTCACGGAGTATATTTTGTAGTGCGCGGCGTGCTTTTTGGGTATTGATGAAGCTAAGCCAATCTGGATTTGGGGTAGCAAGCACATCGGTAATAATTTCTACTACTTGCCCGCTATGTAGCGGCGTCGACAATGGACGAATTTCACCATCAACTTTTGCACCCACGGCATGGTTGCCTAAAAATAGGCTGGCAGAATAAGCAAAATCAACAACCGTTGCGCCCTGCGGTAATTCATGCAATTGACCATGTGGCGTATACACCCAGATTTTTTCTTGGTGTAAATAATCGAGCAAATCGCTAAATGTGGTTTTGGCACAACCACTATCAATCAGGGTATTCAAGTTTTGCATAGAGGCTTGAATTGCTGAACGACAAGCTTGGGGTGCATTTTCCCCAAGTACAACACCAAAGCGCGCTGCTTTACGCATCAACTCGGTCTGAATGGTCAAAGATAGTGTTGTTTTTTCACCTTTCAGTTTGATCATGAGCGATTGGTTACCACCAGGTAGTGGACGGCGAATATGATCTCTATATTGTAAAACTTGGAAATTATCTTTGAGTGCTTCAACTAAACGGTCACAATCGGCGATGCTTTGTAAAATAATTTCAAAGGCATGACTATGACTGAGTTCATTTAAATCAATTTCATTTTTAACAAAATGGCGGAGTAATTCGATATTGTTATTTTTCTTTTTAATACGGCCTTTTAGTTCATGTGTTTTTAATAAGTCAGAGAGTTTTTGTTCCCAAATTGCCTGATATTCACAACGTTTTGGCTTGGTTTCTAATAATGCGGTTTGCACATCATTAAACATATCTAAATCAAGATTTTGATAGCATAGATGTTCAAGGTTATCTGCCATCTCGTTCATCCCGACGAGACGTGCCATCGGAACAAAAACATCCAGTGTTTCCTGCGCAATGCGCGCTCGTTTATCAGGACGAAGTGCGCCCAACGTCGTCATATTATGATAACGGTCAGCCAGTTTAATAATAATGACACGTGGGTCTTGTAGAGTCGCTTGTAAAATTTTTCGGAACGAGGCGGCTTTGTTATATTCTTTATCACTGGAATGGCTGAGTTTGGTGACACCATCTACAAGTTCAGCGACAACCAAACCATATTTTTGCCCAATTTCATCTTTGGTAAATTCAGTATCTTCAATCACATCATGTAATAAGGCTGCCATCAGTGTATCGGCATCAAGACGCATGTGCGCCAAAATGCAACTCACTGCAATGGGGTGTAGTACATAGGGTTCACCACTTTTACGCGTAATACCGCTATGCGCTAAATCAGCAAAATCGCAGGCAGCAAGCACACGTTGAACGTCGCTATCTTTGAGATAGGCTTCAATAATTGCTCTGAGCTGTTGCTTGGCTTGGCTGACCTCTTCGCCTGGCATATAACACCTTTTATAACATGAATTCAATAATGATCGGGGCGGTTGAAATTTCAATCCTGTATTGCGTTATACCGAATACATCAGGAGCGATCAAAGCTCCGAAGAACTAAGTTGAAATACAAACATTGTCCCTAGCCTCTAATGAAAAGCATATTGCTAAACTTGTCAATTTGTTCATTATAAAAACTCGTAAATTTTTTCAATGAAGGATATTGCTTTTATCAATATGTATCGAATTTTGCAAGAAAGAAAAAAGCCCAGAGTCTTCACAATGGGCTTTTACACAGAGCAAATTCGATTTAGAAAGTGAAACCTTCTAAGTTTAACGAATTTGTAGACAGTACCATATCAAGGTTTGATGTTTGATAGTCTTGATCGCGCTGTTTTAAAATTTCTTTAGTCACATGACCAACCGCAATTTCGCGTAATGCAACAACTGTTGGTTTATCATTATCCCATTCTACAGTTGGTTCCATACCTTGACGTGCTAATTGACGTGCACGTTTACTCGCTACCAGTACCAACTCAAAACGGTTATCTACGTGGTCTAAACAATCTTCAACGGTTACACGTGCCATAAGTTGTCTCGTTTGAACATTACATTTGAAAGACTGAGTATTATAAAAGGCTTTTATACAAGACTCAAGTTATTCGCGATTAAGGGTAATTAAGTTTTCAATTAATTGTTGATGACGATTGCTTTGTTGCAAGGTGACCAAACGGTTTGCAGTGATGATCGCTTCCAAATCATGTACAGCTTTATTGAAATCATCATTAATAATAACGTAGTCAAAACTCGCGAAATGGCGCATATCTTCAACTGCACAACTCAAGCGATGTTCAATCACATCGACTGAATCAGTACCACGATTGGAAAGACGCTGTCTTAAATCATATTGTGTTGGTGGCAAGATAAAAATTTGTTTCGATTCAGGAAAAAGTCGACGTACCTGTTCAGCACCTTGCCAGTCAATTTCAAGTAAAACATCATGACCTTGTTGCAGTTGTTCTTTTACTTTGGCTTGTGAAGTACCGTAATAGTTTCCGAATACTTCTGCGTATTCGATGAAACCACCTTCTTTAACTTGTGCTAAAAAGGTATCTTTATTTGTAAAATGATAGTGAACACCGTCGAGTTCACCAGGACGCTGACCGCGTGTAGTATGTGAGACAGAAACATGGAGGTTGCTGACTCGATCGAGTAGGGCTTTGACCAAAGATGTTTTGCCTGTTCCTGAGGCTGCAGAAACGACAAACAAGAGACCCGACATGATATTTTTCCTGAATATGATAAAATATCTTGGCTATTGTAGTGTAGCGTGCCATTAAACGAAATAGTTTGGTGTAAAAATTCAGTTGATGAGAGAGGATGTTATGGAAATCGTGTTGGCCAATCCACGAGGCTTTTGTGCTGGTGTTGACCGTGCTATAGCAATCGTCAATCGGGCACTGGAATGTTTTAACCCCCCTATTTATGTACGTCATGAAGTGGTGCATAACAAATTTGTAGTGGACGACTTACGTCAGCGTGGTGCTGTTTTTGTTGATGAGCTGGATCAAGTGCCTGATGATTCCATTGTGATTTTTAGTGCACATGGCGTATCAAAGGCAGTACAACAAGAAGCGGATCGTCGCGGTTTAAAAGTATTTGATGCAACTTGTCCATTAGTAACTAAAGTTCATATCGAAGTGACCAAATATGCTCGTGAAGGGACTGAAGCCATTCTAATTGGACATGAAGGTCACCCAGAAGTTGAAGGCACCATGGGGCAATATGATAAGTCTCGTGGTGGTGAGATTTATCTCGTTGAAGATGAAGAAGATGTTGAAGCCTTAATGGTGAATCATCCTGATAAAGTGGCTTTTGTTACCCAAACCACGTTGTCTATTGATGATACAGCTAAAGTGATTGATGCTTTGAGAAGCAAATTTCCAATGATCCAAGGTCCGCGTAAAGATGATATTTGCTATGCAACACAAAACCGTCAAGATGCGGTACGTGATCTAGCAGAGCAATGTGATGTGGTGTTGGTGGTCGGTTCTCCAAATTCATCAAATTCAAATCGTTTACGTGAATTAGCTGAACGTATGGGCAAGTCTGCTTACCTTGTCGATAATGCGGATCAGCTTGAAAAAGGCTGGTTCAAAGCAGACAGTAAAATTGGTGTCACTGCTGGCGCATCTGCACCTGAAATTTTAATTAAACAAGTGATTCAACGTTTACAAGATTGGGGTGCAACACCACCCAAAGAGCTAGAAGGAAGAGAGGAAAATATCACTTTTAGTCTACCAAAAGAGTTGCGTATACAGGTGATACAAGCCTAATTTTATTAGAAAAATGTGAACTGGAAACGGATGGCTGACACTCCATCCGTTTTTTTTTGGTGCTTATCTGCTTTGTATTGGTTCTGTAAAAATAAAATTTAATATAGAGTGGTGAATTTTAATAATTGGGCGCTGGGGAAATGGGGAAAACTCGGGGATTTACCTTAATTGAGTTGATGGTGACGATTGCGGTACTAGCGATTATTACAACTATGAGTATGCCATTATTTCAGGACATGATGGTTGCTCAAAATTTTAGAAAAAGTACTCAAGAGCTCATTCTTACACTGAACCAAGCGCGATCAAAAGCTGTTGTTGAACGCAGACAGGTAGAGGTTCTATTGCAACCTAATTCGACTCAACCATCAAGAGCAAATACTGATAACCAGCTCAACTGGATGCCTAATGGTAAATCAGTCTTAAAAACAAATTTATCAGCTTCCATATATTTTAATTTGACAGGTGGGCTATGCACTTTAGATGGAGCGACACCACCAAAATGTATACCTACCACTAATGATACGAATATTGAAATTTGTAATACCGCCACAGGAAGCGATAAAAAATCAAAAATTGTGAGTATTTCAAGAATGGGAACGATTCAACAGACTGTTGAAGGAACATGTTAATGAATACCTTAAATCATCAACGCGGGGTGGGTCTTGTTGAAATTTTAGTTGCTTTGTTAGTACTTGCAATTGGTGTGCTGGGTTTCGTTGCACTCCAATATCGCTCCTTGGAGGCAAGTGCCGAGAGTACTTCACGTGTGCAAGCGATTACGTTAGCCCGAGACTTGGCTGAACGAATTAGAGTGAATCGCAACTCCTTTAATACTTATCAATCCGAGCTGTCGAATGCCGTAAACCAGAGAACATCAACCAAAAAATGTATTGGATCAATTGTTTGTACAGATGCAGAGTTGGCAGATTTTGATATTGCCCAAGTAACGACTAGAGCAGCCTCTTTTGGGATGACTATGAATATTATGGCTTGTCAAAATACCAATAATCGCCAGTGTATTTATGTGGCATGGGGTGAATCTAGTGCTACAAATGGAACAGGCACTGGGGATTGTACCAATGGGAATGTCTATAACCCAACGTCGACCTGTGTGATTATGGAGACCTATTAAATGATAAAGCAAAAGGGTTTCACATTAATTGAATTGATGTTGTCGCTTAGCTTGGGGCTGATTATTTCCGCAGCGGCAGTACTTTTGTTTTTAGCGGGGCAGAAGAGTTTGTCGATGCAGCAAGGTGTATCAGATATACAAGATAATGCTAATTTTGGTTTGAATTATTTATCACAAGATATTCGTTTGGCAAACTTAAATAACCCAATAGCCACTATCAATGATCAAACTGCTTATGGTGGGATTGTATTTACCTCCTCTGCAAATGCAGCTAAAGATGCATCGGGTACTTTGCTTAGTAATATTTTTCAACAAGTTACAGGAAGTAATGTTGCTGTTAATTTTCTATCTCGCAGTAATTTTGGGCCATCCAATGTTCAAATTGCTGGGTCTGATGCATTAAGTGATCAGTTGGTGATTCAGTTTGTACCACAATATACGCTGGATAGTACAGGGACGATTTGGAATGGCGGGTATGACTGTGAGGGGAATGCTTTAAGCTTTCCTGTGACACAGCCTGCCAAAGGTGGAGATTTTGGCCGCCAAGTAATTATACAACGCTATTTTTTACGGGCTGATAATAATAAAGATACTCAGGAACCCAATCAGAGTCTAGCTTTGGCTTGTGATGCTGGCCATTACCCTGTTGATCCCGTGAAAGCAGTACCACCAGCAACAACTCCACCTGCAATGAGCATTACGGGATATGGGGATGCGGGTGAAATTGTTATGAAACGGGTGGATCATTTTAGAGTATTACTTAATATCCAGGACGATAAGGTTCAAGCACCAGCTGCAAGCCGCCGTTATATTTCAATTGAAGATTATATGACTTTGGTAACACCAAGACCGAGGGTTGTCGCATTACAAATAGGGATGCTGGCACGTTCTTCTCAGTCTGTAGGTGCCGAAAACAGCATTAAAGAAGATCAAAGTTTTACACTGTTGGATCAGTCTGTGATTGTGAAGAAGCCTAAAGCAGGCAGTCCCAAATATATAAGACAAGTTGTATCACAAACGATTGCATTACGTAATGTTATTGGGGAGCGTGGCGCATGAGACATCATCAATCGGGTGCCACTTTGATTGTGGTATTAATTTTTTTAGTGGCGATTACAGTTATTGGTACAGTCGCGATTCGGCAAAGTCTGGTAGGTTTAAGTATTGCGACAAATAGTCAGGTTTCACAATTGGTCATGCAAAACTCTGATGCAGTATTTTTTAATGTTGAAAATCGCGATAATTTAATTCAAAGCCTCAGTGTTAGTGGAATGTTCGGCTATATTAGTGGTCCTAATGATAAGAACAAGGAACTAGTTTTCTGTTTTAGAGGGGATCAAACTAAGTTTTTTGATATTAGCCGCGCCAGTTTAATGCAATGGGAGTCGGCAAAGACCCAACCAACGAATAATATGCTAGGAACAGATGGCTATTGCAGTACGTCTGCCGCGTCTGGGAACTGGTTTACCAGTGGACGAAGAGCGGTTATGACACAGGTTGCTGTGAAGTTTTCAACAAATCAGAATCAAGATCCTTTTTATGACCGCCAACGCGGCACAGACACAAAACAAGGGCAAATTGAAGAAGCAAAAAGAGTCAGGATTTTTGCAGTATCTCTCATGCCAACAGTAACTAGTGTTAGCACAGCAGATCTCGATAACTGTTTACAAAAACATATGAGTGAACTCTCAATTCCGAGTGACACCACTGTACCTACTATACCTAGTACAACACCAGATAAAGATAATCCACTAAAAACGGTGACGGAATGCTTAACCAGTTTAAATGTTCCATTCACTACACAGATCAGTGAATACACGATTACTCAAAACTTTTCATAATTGGGGTAAATGCGATGAAAATGAATATGAAAAATACTTTTGCATCATATCGTCAACAGTTGCTTACCGTAAGCATGACTGCATTTTGTACAACTATAATCGCAAATAGTGTTGCCCAAGCCAGTGACATTGATATCTACCAAGAAGCCAAGTCCGGTGAAATTACTCTCATGTTCATGCTCGATATTTCAGGGAGTATGGGGGCGCCACAACTTTCGGGAAATAGAGATGCATGTGATGTTCCATCAAATATAACAATTGATAGTTCGGGCTCTGTTGCATCTACAAACGGCTCGCCGATCTATCAAAGATATTATTGTAATGCTATTGAGACCAAGACCTATAAATATAGAAGCTACGTACAAAGTAGACGGACTTATTATCAAAAATGTACCAATGAGGCTGAGACCAGTTCTGCGTGTACATGGGGGGGAGCATCTACAACAGTACCAAGTGACTTACCTAGCTATACCGATGGATCTGGAACTTATACCTATTATTATGTAGGTATGACACGTCCTTATTATGATCGTATTACACGTTTGAAAGATGGTATGTTTGATCTCCTGTATGGCAATACCTCAAAAGGTATTGTCAGATTGGGTGATGACAAAGTGATTGGCTTAAGTACCTTTTCACGGCCTACAAGTTTTGATTCAAGTGGTCAGCCCTTAACAGCTGATAACTTAACTGGTCAAGTGCGAATTCCTGCTAGAAAACTGAGTACAGTTGTGAATGGTGTAACCCAACGGCAGATCCTTTTAAATGAGGTTGCTAAACTCGGTGCACGAGGCGGTACGCCTACTGCAAATGCCTACGCTGAAGCTTCAGCTTACTTGTTTGGAACCACAACGGGTGGAACAGAGAGAGGAATTATCGGGCGAGCACCCACGACTTATACGAATCCTTATAGATTTTATAGTTGTACTGCTCCAACAGTGACGGGTGGCTGTGACTCTTATTCCTCAAGTTATACCAATGGCCTACCAGCATATGACACATATACAACGTCATCAGGCTATTACTATTTTTATAAAAATAATATCGCAAACTCGACGGCAAGTGGTTTTGCATACTCGTATGACGATGCAAAAAATTCAGCTAAAACGTTGTATCAAATGCCAAGCTCATTGCAACAGACAGATGATGTGAAAAAATGTAGTGGACAGGGGATTTATGTATTAACGGATGGTGCACCGAATAGTAATGGTAATGCTCAAGCGATGATGCAAGCATCATTGGCATCAAAGAGTTCAACATTCAGTTGTACCGATACAGATTCTGGTTGGGGGTGTATGCATCAGTTCGTTCAGAATCTTCTGGATCCAGCAAAAAATCCAGCGAATTTGAAATTTAAAACGGCTGTGGTTGGCTTTGGTAATCTTTTTTCCGATATGCCTTCTTATGATAAAAATAAAACCCAGCAGCAGAATATAGATGCACTAGGTACGATCGATACAGATCAGAAAAATGCAGCATATTGGGGAATTATTGGCGAAGGTGGCTGGTATAGAGGAAATAGTTCCCAAGATATTGTTGATAGTGTAAATGCTTTTTTGGGTAATCTAGGAACTACAATTCCAGCTGTAACGACAGGCTCACCTACCGTTCCAAAAGATAGTTTGAATCCATCTGTTTTGCAGAAAGAAGCATATTTCCCTCAATTCCAGCCTACCCCTGATAAATCCTATCAGCTGTGGGCCGGTAATTTGAAGAAGTATAATGTGGTTGCTGGTGTTCTTAAGGATAAAAGTGGAAATAAAATATTAGATAGTAACGGTCGTATCGTGAATAATTACGATCTATGGTCAACGGCTGTGAGTACTGATGCTGCGATTAAAGCTGCAGATGAGGGTACTTTGGGGAGTAACCTGTTTGCGTTAAAGGGTGGTGCATGGTCGCAGCTCAAATTAAAAATGGATACGGGTGCTACAACAGAAAACAGAAAATTATTGACCAATCGCTTAGGCACTGGAACAGGGACTTCTACAGTTTTTGGAAGTAGCTCAACGTTGCGTCGCGTAACCAGCGCAGACTTAACTGATACGACATATCAGAATGATCCTAACCGTGGTTATTTAATGCTACTTTTGGGCTATGGGGTTGATCCAACGAATCCAAATGCGATTACAACAGCATCATTAAGCGCGTCACCAGAGCTTCGTCAAATTGGTGCTGTTATGCATTCATCACCCTTATTAATCACCAATAAAGGGACAATAAATTATAGTAATGGCACTTTAAGCTCATCTAACCGAGAAGATTATGTGTTATTTGGTACGACTCAGGGCTTATTGCATATCGTCGATGCTAAAACAGGGCAAGAAAAATTTGCATTTGTACCAAATGAAATGATCGATAGGCAGCCTAAGGCTTTCCAGAAATATGATACGACGACGATGGGGATGTCGAACCTCTATTATGGGATAGATGGTGCGTGGGTAACATATACAGAGTATGTGGCAGATAGTTCTGGAAATTTAACGGTAGGTACTGGACGTAATTCACAGAAGGGCAAACAAATTGCATATGGTGGTTTACGTATGGGGGGGCGTAGTTACTATGCTTTGGATCTTCAAAATATAGACAGTCCGAAACTGTTATTTCAAATTTCTCCTGATGATCAAAGTGTCTTTAGCAATGGCGGTAGCAAATCATTTAGTGAATTGCAGTATATGGGCGAGAGTTGGTCAAAACCAACCATTGCATGGGTTAAATGGGGAAGCTCGCGTAAACGGGTGATGTTTGTTGGTGGTGGTTACGATGCTGGTGGCACCGATGGTAAAGCAAATAGTGGTGGATATGAAAGTGATACATATGAGCAAACCAACAAAAAAGGTGGTGGTGTTTATATGTTTGATGCTGACAACGGTGATTTGCTTTGGTGGTCAAGTGCCAATGCGACCAATACAACCACAGGGGTAATCGGTCTTAAAGCAGATGACCTTAAATATAGTGTGGTGAGCCAGATTCGTGCTGAAGATCGAGATGGCGATGGTTTAACTGATCATTTATATTTTGGTGACTTAGGTGGACAATTATTCCGTATCGATTTAGATAATAGTGCAACATCAACTGCAACTTTTGCAAAAGCACCAAGACTATTGTTGAATTTACATAAAGCTTCTGGCTCTATCGGCACAAGTCCGCGTTTTTATGAAATGCCAGCATTTTCAGTTTATGATTATGCTGGAAATACTTTTGCGGTAATTTCAATTGGTAGCGGTAATCGTAGTGTTCCTTTAAAAGATTATACCGTGGGCACTTCAGGCTATGATTATGATTCGGTTTATAATATATATGATAAAGATGTAGCCGCTCGGAATTTATATAGCTCTAGTTATAGCTATGTAACCACCACAGTAACACCTACTGACTTAGCAAATGGCAGTCTTGGAGAAGTGAAAGCAACTAATCGAAATGATAATACAACCTTGGTTGCCCCTTATAGCCAAAAGGGATGGTTCTATCGATTCCAATCCAATAAGTTACAGAGTGCGAAGATTTTTGCTACGCCAATTGCATTAAATAATCGTTTATTTGTATCAACATTTGATAGCAGTAAACCAGGCCTATCAGGTGATTGTGGTGCTGGTGTAAAAGGAGAAAGCTTTTTAAATCAGTTCTGTATGCCTTACGGACAATGTAATAAGACAATTGGTGACCCTCCTATCCCTTGTAGTACAGGAGATGGCTGTTCATTAGGTGCGGGCATTCAATATACAGCCATTGTCGACGATGAACAAAAATGCGATCCAACAACACAAAAATGTACTGATACTCCGAATCCACCACCTTCATCAGGAGATGGAACCAACAATAAAAATTATTGTCTGTCTACAGGAAATCGTGGGGCAACCAGTATCGGTGGCATTATTTCTGCGGGAAGTAGTAAAATTTGCTTAGTACCACAACGCTGGTATGAACGTTCAAGGTAGGAATGAATCATGTTGAATAAAAGTTTCATTTCTTCTCGAGGTTTTACCTTGATTGAGTTAATGGTGGTTGTTGTACTTGTTGCAATTGCGACAGCGATAGCGATAGCAAGTTATCAAGCGTATGCCTATAGAGCGATTGCAGCTCAGGCACAGCAAGTCATGCAACTTACCGCTACTGAGTTGGAACGAAGTAAAACACGTAATTTTAATTATTTAGGTTTTCAAACGGTACCTAGCCCTATTGTGTTGCCCGCAGGTGTTACAGGCTCAGCGATACAGTATACAATTCAGATTAGTGATGGCTCTGGTGCTAATATTCCTTTAACAGCTGCAAATGCTGTAGGGCAAAGTTGGATGATGTTGGCAATATGGAAAGCTGCTGATCCGATGGATACGAAAAACTATAGTTTTCTTATGACGAGTTCAGGTTTGCGTTGTAAAAATAAGACTAAAGCCAATATTACAGCTACAAATATAGGGAACGCGACGTGTGGCGTGGGGCGTGAAGAATGGTAAGAAAAATACAGGGTTTTACAATTATTGAACTCATGATTGTTGTGGTCATTATTGGAATTCTTGCTTCAATTGCATATCCATCATACCAAGAGTACGTTCGTAGAACGAAGCGAATAGATGCGCAGGCGGACATGATCGAACTCGCGGGGCGATTGCAGCATTATAAAATCGCTAATTTTACTTTTCTAAAAACAGATGGTACGCCTATAGCACTTATTAATGTGGGACATAGTGGTAAGTTTCCTCAATCTGGGACAGATACTTTATATAATTTGGCATTGTCAAATGTCACAGCAGGAACTTGGACGTTAACAGCGACCCCAGCAGGAGCACAAACAGGTGATGGGCATATTGTTTTAAATTTTAGAGGAGAGCGTTGCTGGACCAAAGGAAGCGATAAAAATAGTGGTACAGCTTGTATCCCTTCTGCAACTTCAAACTGGGATGGTCGCTAACGCTTTAACACCATTATGAACACTTTAAAAAGCAAACATTCTGAATGTTTGCTTTTTTTATGCTTATCCATATGTATTATTTAACATATTTAACAATAATAATTAATGAATGTGACTTATTTATCATTTGTCTGCTGTTACCTACCTTTTATCTCTTAAAGGTGGATTTAAGTGTATTTTAGACGGAAATTGGTATTAAACATGAAAACAATCACGAAAATAGCGTTCATTTCATTGATATAACGATTTGATTTTACAGACTTAAGAATGAGAGACCTGAAAAGGTAAAGTGAAAATAATTTGTAGAATCAAAATTTATTAAAATAATTGAGATGCTCGTTAAAACAAAAAGATTTGTGCATATGGAGGACTATATGCAACAAGCACACTTTTCAGAGCCAAGCGCTCCTTATTCTTGCGAAGTTTTACTTCTTAGGAAAAAGCGTTGCTTTGCTTATCTTTATACTCGAAGCATAGCTACTTGTCTTAGGGTAGGCGTGAGTAATACTCGGCGGTTTCCTAGCTCAGGATTTACGTTGGTTGAGCTTATTGTAACGATTGCAGTTGTGGCAATCATTGCCTTAATGGCAGCGCCTTCATTTGCAACGATGTACAGCCGTCAAAAGCTAGAGTCCTCTGCACGTGAACTTGTCATGAAAATTTCTGAAGCGAGAAGCCAAGCTGTTTTATTGCGTCAAACTACAGGTCTTTGCTTGGCATCTCTATCTGACGCCGATTGTGCAGCAGCCGTAGCCATTCCAAAAGAAGAAACACAGCGAATTTTTATTGCACGATTAGAAAATGGGGTAACAAGCACCAATGCTTCATCAACCAATCTCAATTTTAGAAGAAATGGCAGCCTTGCGGCACAAAAAGATTTTATCTTGCAACGCCAAAATCTTTTTTATTGTGTTCGAGTTGGAGTGATTGGAGACACAATTATAAAAGAGGGAGCTTGCCCATGAATATAAAAAAACAACAGGGTGTTGGGCTCGTAGAAATATTGGTTGCTTTGGTTTTATTGGCAATCAGCGTGTTGGGATTTGCCGCTTTACAGTTGCGAGCAATCGATGCGAGTTTTGAGGCGAATAAACAGGTTTTGGCAACGACCATTGCACGTGACCTTGCTGAGCGGATGCGGGCAAATCCACAAGCAACTCGCGCTGGAAAATATAAGGTGAAAGCGGTTGAGGTTCCTAAAACTGATGTTTCAATGGCAGCTGACAAACCTGAAAAAATTGCTTTACAAGATTTACAGAATGCAGCACTAGAAGCAAAAAATAATGGGATGAATCTTGCAGTCGATCAATGTCCAACAGGAAATAATCGGCAATGTATTTATGTCGCTTGGGATCAGACCAATTTAGCAGGTGATCAAGGAATTGCAGCATGTATTAAAGATGGTGCTTATGTTTCAGGATCACATTGTTTGTTCTTGGAGGCATACTGAAATGAAAACAGGCCTCTTAGATCTAAAACATGTGAAGGCTCAGTCGGGCTTTACCTTGATTGAATTAATGATTTCGCTCACTTTGGGTTTATTGATAGTTGCTGCTGCGATTCAGCTTTTTATTACGGGTATTACCAGTTATAAGCTGCAAAAAGCAATGGCGCATATTCAAGACAATGCCAGTTTGGGATTGAACTTCATTGTTGATGATATTCGCAAAGCAAACCTAAGCTCTCCCGTTCCAGCGATTAATGACCAAACAGCTTATGCGGGTATTTTACTCAGCTCGAATAATGTCGGTGAAAAAATAGACCTTAATTGTGCAGCTTGTTTTGCGAATAACCAAGTCACTAGTTTTGGTAATGCCAATGTCACGGGTTTAACCAATGATCAATTGCTCATTCGTTATCAGGCACCCCAAGGTGGTCTTGATTGTTCCGGTGCAGATGTTGCGAATGGGACTTTTGTCATACAGCGTTATTATGTCGGTTCGACATCAACAGATACGCGGCAATCTTTACGCTGTCAAGCTGCACAATATACACAAGCGACGCTTGATACCAAGACACCAACTGATCGTTTGAAATTGGCTTGGGGAGCAAGCCAGGTCATTTTACCCAATGTAGATTTTTTTCAGATCCGTTTAGGTTACATGGATGGTGATTTAAATAGTGCAAATAGTACGTTGGCTTATACCGATGTTAAAAATTATATGGCATTGACGGCAACGAAAAAAAATATTGATGGGGTCGTGCAGGCCTTTCGTCCTTATGTTCATGCGATTCAAATCGGTGTGTTGGTTCGTTCGGATGATAAGACGGGCAATCAGTCTGTGATTAAACAAAGAAATAAAGAGCCATTTCAGGTTCTTGGTAGCAAAGTCAATCTTACACCTGCTTCCCAAGATAATTATTTACGGCAGGCTGTTGATCAAACGATTTCTTTAAGAAATGCAATGGGCTGGGTTTCAGAAGGTTGTGATAGTAGTAAAACCACAACCTGTACAAATGGGGGGGCTGGGACATGATGCATGCTCAACGCGGTTCTACACTGGTTGTTGTGCTGATGATTGTGCTGATGATTACGATCGTCGGCACACTGGCGATTCGTCAAAGTATTAGCTCACTTAAATTGGTGAGTAACCATCAAATGCAGACATTATTGGCACAAAATGCGGATACAGCATTGATGTATTTTCAAGATCCAAATACTCAGCAAAATCTTGCTTCTGCCAATGGGATTGTCGGGTACTTTAAAAATGAAAATAACAAAAATGCGGAATTGGTGTTCTGTTTCTCAGGCACAGACCCATTTGCGCTTGGTAAAGCAGGTTATCGTTTAAATAGCGCAACGTTTGAACCTATGGCAACCAATAGTGGTGCCTGTAAAGTTGATCCAAATAATGCCGAGAATGATACCGCTTCTCGTTCTAGTGGCCGTAAACAAGTGGTTACTCAGGTTTATATCAAAAGAGAAATCTCGGCCACAGCACCTTTTGCTGATCTTTCTCGTGGTACAGAAGTGTTCGGCGCTAAAACCGAAAATAATATTCGCTTACGGGTTTATGTTGTATCGGTCATGCAGGGTTTACTCACTTCTGATGCCTTATTTAAAGTAGATGATGATATTAAAAAAGGCTGTTTAACCAAAAGTATCGACAATAACGGTGCGAATGACGTTGCAACTTGCCTAAAACAAAATTCAGAAAAACCAATATATAACATACAAGTCGCAGAATATCGTTTCTTGTCTGACTTTGAACCTTCGAGTTCATAAGGGAGAAATGCCATGAATAATAAGATAAGAAAAATTACCCGAAATGAGCCTCAATCAAAAAGCAAAATCAAAGGTTTATTGTTTAGCTGTACGGTATTGTCTAGTTTTTTAATCCTTTCTTCGGTTACATCTGCAAGCGATATCGAAATTTATCAGCCAGCAGCGGGGAATAAAAAGCGTTTAATGTTGATGGTTGATCAATCTCGTAGCATGGGTGGCGCTGGTCTTTTGGACTTAGTGAAAGATTATCCACTGTGTATAGATCAGGGCGTTACCGATGTATTGGGTAAAAATGGCTTGAATTTGGGCATTAAGGTTGCTGGTAAGACCGATCTGATCGATGTGACTAAAGAGGCGACCGATCTCGTTAATAAAGCGATTTTGAAAGGTTTGCTTGGCAATGGTCAAGGACAAGGGATTCTCGACTCAATTGCTGAGATTAAAACAGAGCAACCAAGTACGGCTTATCCATTCCCTCGTCAATCTTGTACAGTAGTGACTACGGATGCAACGGTTAAGTTATTAGATAATTTACTCAATGGCTTATTGGGAGTGAAAACGGGTTTATCTGCTGAACAATATATCCGTGAAACTTGTGATCCGCTGATTGATATTAGCTTACTTAAATCAATTACTAATTCTTCTACGGTAGGAATTTATCGTTGCTATGACAAGAACTCACGTGTCCGAATGGCACTCACTGATGTTTTGAAAGGTAAAAAGGGTGAGGCAGGTCTGCCTAATATTGATCAAATTCCTGATAGTACTATGGTTGGCTTATCGATTTCACCTTATAACCAAACGTTGAATGACCGCGCTGGCGCGATTGTATTTGAACCCAAACTACTCAGTGACACTTATCTTTATAATGGGAAAACCCAGACACATCGGCAACATATGATTGACTATATTGCTAGTGCAAATATGGATTCAAAAGGTGAGTTTAATTTACAAAGTTTACTCTTGATTGTACCAAAGCTAGTCAGTGGTTTACTGAATGATGTGGTTGCCACACTAGGGAAAATTTTAAGTAACCCACTTGATGCGGTTAGTGAATTATTGAATCTGGAAAATACCAATAATGCCTTAAATGATGTGCTTACCATGTTAGGGCTTGGTGGTAATAATCCAATGGCGAGTACCTATGCGGAAACAGGTGCCTACTTGTTGGGGAATACCACCAAGGGAACAGGTGCAAGACAATATGCTAAACGTAATGCTTTATTGGGGCTTGGGGGAATATCACTGATATGGACAGATTATGAATGTAATGCTTGGAAAGCCGATGGCATGACCTGTGCTGATTGGAAATATGCAGGTTTGTTGGGTGTAAATACCTCTGGTTATAAAAAAGTCGATGGTAATTTATTGAACTTGCTCGGTATTTTACAGGTCGGTAGGCAAGAAATCTTTTATGAATATCGTGCTGATGTTGATGCCAAATATAGCGGTTTTAAAGACAGTCAAAAAAATAACAGTACAATCAATCCATTGATTAAAAGTAACGGTAATTTCTACCAACCACCATCTACCGCCCCTCAATGTGATGCGAATGGTTTGATGGTGATCGCAGGTGGTGTACCGACCATTGCACCGACGTTGACGGACTCTTTATTGCAACCTCAAGGCAGTCAGTCTGATGCGACTAAAGTTGCGATGGAACGCTTGATGGCTCGTTCATTGGATAATAGCCAAGCTCTAAGTGTGCAATATAAAGATGGACGTTTGAATGATAGTTGGGGATTTAGATGTAACTCAACAGATCTAAAAGCCACGACTTTAGGAAATAATAAAAACTCAAATGATAATACTGATTTTGCCACGTGGCAGTGTATTGGTGCCTATGCACGTGACATCCGAGCATTAAAAGCCAACCCAATTAAAACTGCGGTGATCGGTTTGGATCGCTCATTTTTACAACTGCCAGCGTATATTGCTGGGCAAGAAAATAGCACGGATACCAAAGGCCTAACTCAAATCTCAAGTACCAATGTGGCTCAGGATCAACTGTTGACAGGTATTGTGCCGAAAGCAGTACGAGATTTATTAGGCGCCACGGGTGCACTTTTAGATGGTTTATTGCCGAATAGTTTGATTGGCAGTGGCTTAACCACTGGGATTACCAGTCTGTTAGATCGTTTATTACCAAGAAATCCAGAAGATATTAAAAATATGGCACGGTGGGGAGTAATCGGTGGTGGTGGTTGGTATAACGCTGCGAATAGCCAGAATATTGCGCAAAGTATTAAGGATTTTCATGATGACTTAGGTGTGACAGATGGAGACCCAATTGGTTTGCAAACGCTTCCTGAGGATCCACTGACACCTTATCGTATGACGAATGAAGTCTATAAAAGCATGTTTGAACCGACTGAGAAAGCCAGTTGGATTGGTAACTTTAAAAAATATTATGTGGAAAGCGATAATTCGGTGAATAAACTCAAAGATGCATGGGATGCTGCGTCAACAACTTATGATGTGCAAGATTGGAATAAAGGCGGTGTGCTCGCCAAACTTAAAAATTTAAAGAATAAAACGAATAACTCAGATCCAACCAAACCGATTATTACCGAGCGTAAGGTATTGATAAACCGTGATTGCCAACAAATTGCAAATACGACAGCTTATCAATTTACAGAAGTGGGAGGTCTAAAAACGATTGATAATAAATATCTAGATGTGAAATGTGGCTCTGGGGCGACTGTTCAGACAGATGCTAAAGGCTATTTACTGATGAATTTATTGGGCTATAACGTAGGGAATGCGGCAACAACAGCTGATTTGACTGAAGCAAATCGTACCAACTGGCAGGTAGGAATGAACCTACACTCGACTCCGATTAAGTTGACTCAGGAAGCGACTTTTAATACGGATAACAGTATTAAAGAGCGCAAAGATTATATGTTGTTTGGTACAACACAAGGTTTATTACATGTGGTTGATGCTAAAACTGGCGAGGAAACTTTTGCTTTTGTGCCGAATGAGATGCTAGAAAATTCGCAACAGAGCAAAGCGTTCTTGGATAAGCCGTCTGGTGTGAAAGCAAATATGGCCTATGGTATCGATGGTGCTTGGACAATCTATAGTGAATATGTTTATGGTATGAAAGCGATGAGTAGTGGTAGTACCAGTAGTGGAGTGGTTGCAACGGTCGGCGAAATTAAAAAAGACGGTAAAGTTCTCGCGAAAGGTAAGCAAGTGGCCTATGGCGGTTTACGTATGGGTGGACGTAGTTACTATGCGTTGGATTTAAGTGATATCAGCCAACCAAAACTCAAATTTCACATTGATCCTGATAACAGCCGTATTATCAGTCTACAATCGAACGGAAGCTATAAAACCACTATTAATACTGCATTGGCATCCATGGGACAAAGTTGGTCTAAACCGACGATCACCACCATTATGTATAAAGGTGCTGCAAAACGTGTGATGTTGGTGGGTGGTGGCTACGACATGGAATATGAAAAAGCAGTACCTACAATTACGGATGCGACCAAAGGTCGTATGGTATATATGTTTGATGCCGATAATGGGGATTTGCTCTGGTATGCTGGAGGGGATAGTCAAAGTACCTCATGTAATCCTGATAGCACAAGTTATGGATTGAAAGCGAAAGATCTATTCAGTGTTGTAAGTCGTATCAATGCGGTAGATCGTGATGGGGACGGTATGGCAGACCATCTATATTTTGGTGACCTTGGTGGCCAAGTATGGCGGATTGATCTAAGCAAAGACTTCGGTACAAAAGCTGGTAGCTGTGGAGCTTATACTGTGCTGTTTAAAGATAGTACAAGTCGCTTCTATGAAGCACCAAACTTTAGTGTTTATGGTTATGAGCAACCGCTTGCAGTGGTTAGTATTGCATCGGGAAATCGTAGTCTTCCATTTAGTGATAAAAGCTCAAGCAGTACAATTTACAACCTGTTTGATCAGGATGTTGTACGCAGAAACTTCACCGCTACAGGGAATAGCACACCTAAAATCTTACCAAGCGATCTTAAAGCAATGCTGACCGCGAGCGATTTGAAAGGAAAAAATCTGGTACAGGTTAAAGCCTTGATTCCAAATGGTTGGTATGCTCAAGCCAATACAGTGGTTGGAAAAGAACTTGATGCACAAGGTAATGAAGTCAGTCTCACCAATCAAACGGGGAGTAAAGTTCTGAGTGAGATGGTGGTGATGAATAAGAGTCTATATGCCAGTGTCTATAACCCGAATACGACTGTGGGCAATGGTTGTAAGATTCAGGCGAATGGTGCAACCACAGTGCAACGGTTCTGCTTGCCATTTGGTGTCTGTGAGAAGGATACTAAAGACGTGACTATGAGCTTTGGTGCTGGGCATGGGATTGTTGACTCGATGGTGGGTGCTGGAATTGGACAAGGTGACAAAAATGGTTTGACTCGTCAGTTACTCAATCCAAATGCAAAAGATACAATTGGCAATAGTAAATTACCAATCAATACGATGCGTCGCCAATTGGTGCCACTGACTTGGTATGAACGTAATGAATAAAAACAAGCTATATCTGTGTAGTGATCCCGATGAAGGGGGGGCTTTGCACTCTCGCCCCCTTAAGTGGAATTTCGGATCAACTGAGCAGGAAAACTGTCGTCGTAATTCAGGCTTTACGCTAATCGAATTGATGATTACGGTTGCAATCGTGGCGATTATTGCTGCGATTGCCATCCCTAGTTATGACACTTATATCCGCCGTGCAGATTTATCTACAGCACAACAAGAAATGCTTAAAGTCGCAGAGCTTTTAGAAAAACATCGAGCACGCAATTTTAGTTACGATGGTTTTGTACTGAAAGGCATATCTACGAATCAGGGACCATATTACTCGGTAGCTAGCGCAACCAACACCACCTTGCTTCTACCTTTGACAGCAACGAGCGGTAACCAAAAATTCACCTTAACATTAACGGTCAATACTCAAACATGGTTTTTAAAAGCAGTGAGCCAAAGCCCACGAAATTACTCATTACTTTTGACCAGTGCAGGCCTTAAATGTAAGACCAAAACACCTGCAAACATCACGGCTTCAAGTTGTGGGAATGATGCAGAAGACTGGTAACTCAATAGATTTTATAAATTAAATTCAAGGCTGTGGATAACCCTAAATTTAATCTTTCTTTCAAGGCAAATATAACGTAGAATATCGCCCTCTATGAAAGGGGTTTGAAGTGCTGTCGATGGTCGGCGCAGGGATAATCCGTAAAAATTATAAGGTTGTTCTCATGGTTGTTATTCGTTTAGCGCGCGGTGGTGCAAAAAAACGTCCATTCTATCAAATCATTGTAACTGATAGTCGCAATGCACGTGATGGTCGTTTCATCGAGCGTATTGGTTTCTTTAACCCAACTGCACAAGGTAAAGCGGAAAAAGTTCGTTTAGATGCTGACCGTTTTGCTCATTGGGTTGCTCAAGGTGCTCAACCTTCAGATCGCGTTGCTTCTTTAGCTGCTCAAGCTAAAAAAGCTGCAACTACTGCATAATTGTAGTAGGTAGCCCATGACATCGACACAGAATGTGCCAGAAGATCGTATTCAGATTGGACAGTTACGTTCAGCTTATGGATTGAATGGGTGGCTCTGGGTTTACTCTAATACAGAACCTATGAGCAATATGTTTGACTACCTTCCTTGGTACATTGAAACCAAGGCAGGTTGGCAAACTATTGATGTAAAACGTTGGAAACCACATGGCAAAGGCTTGGTTGTTGCATTAAAGGACGTGAATGATCGTACTGGTGCAGAAAATCTGGTTGGCGCGAATATCTGGATTGCTAAATCTCAGCTTCCAAAAGCTGATGTAGACGAGTACTACTGGTCTGATCTTAAAGGTTTAACGGTGTTAGGTCTTGATGATGAAGAACAAGAAGTCAATCTCGGTCAAATCTACGAACTATTTGAAACAGGTGCCAATGATGTCATGGTCGTAAAAGCGACGCCTGATAGCATTGATGCTGAAGAGCGAATGATTCCTTGGCATAAAGATGTGGTACAACGCGTTGATCTTGAAGCTGGTCGTATTTACGTCAATTGGGGCGTAGACTACTAATCCTTTCGGGGAAAGTGGCGCAGCAGGAAAATAAAGGAGTCTGCGGTGTTTTTTGCAGTCATCACATTGTTTCCTGAAATGTTTGAAGCGATTACAGCGCACGGGATTAGCGGGCGTGCAGCAAAGCGTGACATCGTGCAAGTGACTTGCATTAACCCACGAGATTTTGCTGAGGGCAACTATAAACGAGTGGATGAACGTCCGTTCGGTGGTGGTCCTGGTATGGTAATGATGGCTGAGCCTTTGGCGCAAGCAATTACTCATGCTAAACAACTTGCAATGCAAGCAGGCTGTGTTCATGCGCCAGTGGTGTATATGTCACCGCAAGGCAAAACCTTAAATGAACAGGCAGTACAACAATTCGTTGATTATGATGGTTTGATTGTATTGTGTGGGCGTTATGAAGGGGTCGATGAGCGTTTAATCCAGCATTATGTTGATCAAGAATGGTCAATTGGGGATTACGTATTATCGGGTGGTGAACTACCAGCGATGGTGTTGCTTGACAGTATTATTCGTCGATTGCCAAATGTCATGTCTGACGAGCAATCTGCGATACAAGATTCTTTTGTGGATGGTTTATTGGATTGCCCACAATATACAAAGCCTGACTGTTTCGAAGGGTTGGATGTGCCTGAGGTACTTAAATCAGGACACCATGCCAATATTGAGAAATGGCGTTTTTTGCAGCGTTATCAACGCACTCTAGACCGTCGACCAGAATTGGTGGAAAAAGTAGAGTTGACCAAACAGCAAATTAAATGGCTAAAAAATTCGAAAGGTTAAACTGGTATCAGTTTGTCTTTGTACCCAACGAGAAGCTTTGCTTCGAGTTTTACTTAAACTTGGTTTAAGTTAAAAATAGGCTCTTTAAGGCAATTTTGCCTTAAAGGGAAAGTTAAACGGGAGATATGCGCTTTAGCCTCTATTCCCAGCGGTGTCAGAGACCTCTTCTCTCCCGCACATATTGGAGATTCCACATGAGTGGTAAACATCCTTTAGTTCAAGCTGTTGAAAATGCACAGTTAAAATCAGACATTCCTGCTTTTGCACCGGGCGATACAGTTATCGTTCAAGTTAAAGTAAAAGAGGGTGAACGTGAACGTCTTCAAGCATTTGAAGGTGTTGTAATCGCGAAGAAAAATCGTGGTTTAAACTCTGCTTTCACAGTTCGTAAAATCTCTAGCGGTGTTGGTGTTGAGCGTGTTTTCCAAACTCACTCTCCAATCGTTGCTAAAATCGAAGTGAAACGTCGTGGTGACGTTCGTCGTGCTAAACTTTACTACCTACGCGAGTTGTCTGGTAAAGCTGCACGTATTCGTGAAAAGTTACCAGCTCGTAAACAAGGTTAATTTTAACTTTGTTGTAAAGCAGAAAAATGCGCCTTCGGCGCATTTTTTTATGTCTGTTTACGGCTAAAAGCCAATCCTTTTTTAAATCCTAGGCCGAGTTTTGCTAAAATAGGTCTTTATGCTTTGACTTTTCTTTTATGAAAAAAAGTTCTTATCGCCATTTAAGCGGTGTTTTCCTATTAAATAAGCCTTTAGGTTTAAGTTCTAATTCTGCATTGCAAAAAGTGCGTCGACTTTTTAATGCGCAAAAAGCAGGCCATACGGGAGCATTAGATCCATTGGCGACTGGTTTATTGCCGATCTGTTTGGGTGAGGCGACTAAGTTTTCGCATTATTTATTGGATTCAACTAAGCGTTATCAAACCACAGTCAAGTTAGGGCAAACCACAGCGACAGGTGATGTTGAAGGTGAAGTTCTCCAGCAGAGAGAAGTACCTGCTTTAACCGTAGAGCATATTGAACAGGTTCTGGCACAATTCCGTGGTGATATTCAGCAAGTGCCGCCAATGTATTCTGCTTTGAAGCGTGATGGTCGCCCACTCTATGAGTTGGCACGTAAAGGGATCGAAATTGAGCGCGAAGCACGCCCAGTCACCATCTATGACTTAACATTGGTTGATTTTACTGAAGATAGTCTGACATTGGATGTGACTTGCTCGAAAGGCACTTATATTCGTGTATTAGGCGAAGATATTGGCGATGCTTTAGGTTGTGGTGGGCATCTGACCAAATTGCACCGTACTCAAACAGGTCACTTTGAGATTAATCCAGGTTATACCATTGAATATCTCGAAAGCTTGTCTTTGGAAGAGCGGGATGCATTATTACTGTCAGTCTATTCACCAGTTGAACATTTTCCTCGTGTGCAATTGCCTGAAGGTCGTGAAAAGTATTTTGGTAACGGTCAGGAAAGCAATATCGATCATGAGGCTGCTGCTGAAGTGTTGGTTTTTGATGGTGAACGTTGTCTAGGTTTGGCGGAAATCACGGATAAAAAACGTCTAGTACCAAAACGCTTGTTAAATTTATAAGAGTATCGTCAATGGAATGGGAACTGATTCTAACCTTGGTGTTCTTTGCTTTTTGTGCAGGAACGATTGATGCTGCCGTAGGTGGTGGCGGTTTGATTCAGATTCCTGCATTGATGGGGGCCTTACCACAAACTGCACCTGCCACCTTATTTGGAACCAATAAACTGGCCTCCATTTGCGGAACGGGTTCTGCGGCTTTTTCATTTGTGCGCCGTGTCAAATTGCAATGGTCATTACTCGGTGTGATTGCACTGTTTGCCTTTATCAGCTCTTTTATTGGAGCGGCCTGCGTATCATTAGTGCCGACTCATATCTTGAGACCGATTGTCTTGGTCATGTTGATTGTGATTGCGATTTATACTTTTATGAAGAAGCAATTTGGGCAAGTGCACGTCGATCAACAAATCACGCCTAAGTTACTCGTACTGGCTGCAATTGGTAGCTTAGCGATTGGTTTCTATGATGGTATTTTTGGCCCAGGCACGGGCAGTTTCTTTATTTTCTTCTTTATTCGCTTTTTACAGGTCGATTTTTTACATGCTTCGGCATTGTCAAAGATTGGCAATTTCATGACTAATCTGGCGGCATTGAGTTTCTTTATTCCGACAGGACATGTGCTGTTTGCATTGGGTTTGATGATGGCTGTTGCCAATATTGCGGGTTCATTATTGGGTGTACGTTTGGCCTTAAAATACGGCAGTGGCTTTATCCGTATTTTATTCCTGATTTTGGTGAGTATTTTGATCTGCCGATTAGGCTATCAAATTGTTACAGCATAATTATTGGGTGGAGAAAATTAGGCTTTTTCTCCACGAAGTGTGACACCAATCGAAGCCACCATGATACATGCCAAAGCGACCCATTGAATCAAGCTAATTTGCTCATGTAACAATACTAAACCTGCGAGTGCTGCAAGTGCTGGTGCTAGGCTGGATAAGGTTCCATAACTCAGTTTACTGAGACGTTTCAGTGCCATTAAATCCAAGGCATAAGGGATGGCTGTTGCTAAAATCGCAATGACCAGGGCTTTACCCCAATATTGGGTATCCATCAAAACTGGTGCATTATTCCAAAGGCCGAAGGGGAGTAGCGTAATCGCGGCTAAACCAATCGCAATGGTCAGTGCATGCATACCAATATTTTGTTGTACGACACGATGTCCAAAATAAATATACAGCGCCCAGAAGAAACCAGCACCGAGTGCACAGGCCGCACCGAGATAAGAAAAGTTTTGGGCATTGGCATCATGCCAAGGAACCATGAGTGCAATCCCTAAAATCGCAAACACAACCCAAATATAATCACTGCGTTGTTTAATTGAGAGTAAGGCTAAACCGAGCGGACCAATAAACTCTAATCCAACGGCAATGCCTTGCGGCAGTTTGCCTAATGAGGTGTAAAACAAGATGTTCATACAGCCCAAGGCTGCGCTGTAACACAGTAAATCTCGCCATTTCAGTTCTTTTAATTTGGAAATGATTTTCCATGAGCGGAACATGATCGCAACGATAATCGTAGCGAAGCATAACCTTAAAATTGTGACGGTCAGTGGGTCGAGTATGGCAATCAATTGCTTGGCAAATGAAGCACTGATTTGATAAGCCACCATGGAAAGAACCATGTACAGCACAGCGACCAACTGGATATTTTTCATGTTTATAGCCACTTCATGTATGGAGAGGTAGGAATAAGATATTTAGCCATGAGGATGAATTCTGGGTGCATAAAAAGAGCGACATATCTGTTTGGTCGCTTCATTGATATCGAGTTGGAATTCAAAAGCGGCTTGATTTTCTCGGATGATTTTAAAACCTAAACGGTTATGAAAATTGACCGATAAAACATTATTTTTTAATGCATGACTGACTAAGGTGAGGGCCTGTCGAGCTTCAATAAATTGAATGAGCTGTTCAAGCAGTGCAGTAAAAACTTCTTTGCTTCGGTGCTTAGGGTGAATCACTAAGATCGGAACAAACCATTTCCGCTGTTCTATGTACTCAACAGTGAAATAGCCTAATAATTGCTGCTTTTTTCGATACTCAAATAGATAACCTTGATTTGAAGCGTTAATTAATGAGGCTAAATAGGAGGCATGGTCAATCGGCTTGCCTGCTTGTTCAGATAGGCCTTCTAAAGTTATCAAAGTGAGCGCTAAATATTCTTTCATATGCAATTACCGAATACCCTGATTATCCAGCTTCTTTTTGTTGTCGAGCTTGTTGGGTGGTAAAGGTACAACCAATTGAAGCTAGAATAATGGTGCCTAGTGCTAACCATTGATTCCACAGTAGAGTCTCGCCTAAGAAAATAAAACCTGATAGTGCAGCAACTGCGGGTTCCAAGCTCATCAAAGTACCGAAGCTAAGCGGGGTTAAACTACGCAATGCGATCATTTCTAAGGTAAACGGTAAGGCACTGGCGAGTATCGCAAGCCCGATAAAATAGTACAAATTAGGCAGTTCAAACACCCGGTCGATTGCCCCTGAAAAGAGTGCAAAAGGTAGTAAACAGAGCATACCAATCGACATCCCTAAACAGACGGTATGATTACCTGAAATACCAGAAGGCTTTTGTCCAGCAATGATATACAGCGCCCAACATGCACCTGCACTGACTGCAAACAATACTCCGACCAAATCTAGTCCTTGTTGGGCTTGCTGCAAAGGGAAGAGCAACACTAAGCCTAAGATGGCGCAACCAACCCAAATAAAATCATATCTTTGCCGAGCATGATACAAGGCGACACTTAAGGGGCCGATAAATTCAAAGGCAACCGCTAGGCCGAGTGGTAAGCGTTCAAGAGATAAATAAAATAGGGCATTCATCCCAGCAAGGGCGACGCCATAAGTCAGAATGGCCTTCCAACGTACCACTTTGAAGTTGATGGTCCATATCTTAAAAATCAGCGCCAAAATAATCGCACCAAAGAACAGGCGCATAGCAGAGACGGTCAATACAGGAAAGCTTTGAAACAAAATTTTGGCTAAAGAACCACTGCCTTGCACGCACAACATGGCAATCATTAACAGCAATAAAGCATGAAGTGGTGTTTTCAGCATTGGGGTCGACATTTTATTATTTAACAGTTGGTATAATATTCACATAATAAGTCAAACGCCCATAAAAAAGCCACAGCATCAACTGTGGCTTTTTCGACATTATTCTAAATATTACTTAGAACAATACGCGAACGCGGATGGTGCCTTCAACATGGTTCAAGGTATCAAGCGCTTCTTGAGATGCAGATGCGTCAACATCCATCACCAAGTAGCCGATATCACCTTTGGTCATTAATGACTGACCAGAGATGTTGATGCCTTGTTCAGCGAACAATGTGTTGATCTTCGATAACACACCCGGAACGTTTTTGTGGATGTGAAGTAAACGGTGTTGACCATCAGAAAGTGGTAATGCGATTTCTGGGAAGTTCACCGCAGAAAGCGTCATACCTTTATCTGAGTAAGCAACGAATTTTTCAGCCACTTCTAAACCGATGTTTGCTTGCGCTTCCATGGTAGAACCACCAACGTGCGGTGTTAAGATCACGTTGTCTAAACCACGAAGTGGAGATAGGAACTCTTCACCATTGGCTTTTGGTTCTTTCGGGAATACGTCAACCGCTGCACCAGCGATGTGACCTGATTTGATCGCATCTGCTAAATCTTCGATGACCACACATGTACCACGTGCTGCGTTCAGGAAGATTGAGCCTTTTTTCATTTTCGCGAATTGTTCTTTCTTGAAGAAGTTACGCGTAGATGGAACATCTGGAACGTGTAGAGTCACGACATCCGCAGTTGCTAAAAGTTCATCTAAAGAGCCAACTTGACGTGCATTACCTAATGGCAATTTAGTTACAGCATCAAAATAGATGACTTTCATACCTAAGCTTTCTGCCAATACAGAAAGTTGTGAACCAATCGAGCCGTAACCGACGATACCCAAAGTCTTACCACGAGTTTCAAATGAACCCACCGCAGCTTTATTCCAACCGCCCGCATGGGTATCTTTCGATTTTTCAGGTACACGACGAAGCAAAAGAATTGTTTCAGCAAGAACCAATTCTGCGACCGAACGTGTATTTGAATACGGTGCATTGAAAACTGGGATACCACGAGACATTGCCGCTTTTAAATCGACTTGGTTGGTACCAATACAGAAGCAACCTACTGCGATGAGTTTGTTCGCAGCTTCAAAGATTTCTTCAGTCAATTGTGTACGAGAACGAATACCGATGAAGTGCGCGTCTTTAACCGCTTCTTTCAAAGCGTCGCCTTCAAGCGCAGTTTTGTGGTAGTCGATGTTGGTATAACCCGCTGCATTTAAGGTATCGATGGCATTTTGATGCACACCTTCTAACAGAAGGAAACGGATTTTGTCTTTAGGTAGTGATAGATGTTGGCTCATTACGGCTCCGCTACAAAGGCCAAAATTTAGTTGCAGTACTATAGCATAGAGCTTTGAGATATAAATATTTCGTTTAAAATTACCGCAGCAGAATTATTGATAATTTTTCAGTTCGAACTGAATTTTATTGGTTATACACATTTTGTTATTACAGTATCTTTATCCTAAGCTTTATCCCATGCCTGCTTCTATGTAAAATGCAGATATCTGATAGTCAAATCTGAAAACATCAGGTTTGCGCTGTTCTGCTGAGTTTCTATATGTTGAATACAGCATTTTAAGATATTGAAAAATATTGTGTTGTTATTCAAATGCTCTATCTTTACTTCTTGCTAGGCCTGTAAACGATGAATGCTTCAGTCGCTTTAACACCTGAGTTATTGACCCAATTAACGGCAATTGTGGGTGAAAACCGAATTAAAACCGATGCCGACAGTTTAGAAAATTGGGGACGAGATCACACGAAACATTTTGATCCGAACCCATCAGTCATCGTTTTCCCTTCAAGCACTGAACAAGTTCAGGCCATTGTCAAACTTGCCAACCAGTTTAATGTCGCGATTACCCCATCAGGCGGTCGTACAGGTCTTTCAGCGGGTGCTGTCGCAACCAATGGCGAGATCGTGATTAGCTTTGACAAGATGAACCAGATTCTTGAGTTTTTCCCTGCTGACCGTATGGTCCGTGTGCAAGCGGGTGTAGTGACTGAGCAGTTGCAGAATTATGCTGAAGAACAAGGCATGTATTATCCAGTAGATTTTGCTTCAGCAGGCTCAAGCCAGATTGGCGGTAACATCGGTACCAATGCCGGTGGCATTAAAGTGATCAAATACGGTATGACCCGTAACTGGGTGCTTGGTCTGACGGTGGTGACAGGTAAAGGTGATGTGCTGCGTTTAAACAAAGGTATGATTAAGAATGCCACGGGTTATTCGTTGCAACACTTGTTTATTGGTGGTGAAGGTACACTGGGCCTAGTGACAGAAGCTGAGATCAAGCTTGAGCGTCAGCCACAAAACTTACAAGTCATGGTATTGGGTGCGCCTGACTTTGAAGCAGTCATGCCTGTATTACATGCTTTCCAAAATGCAATTGATCTGACTGCGTTTGAATTCTTTGGTGAATTGGCAATGCAGAAAGTGTTAGATCGCGGTCATGTACAGCGTCCATTTGAAACGCAATGTCCATTCTATGTATTATTGGAATTTGAAGCACCGTATGAACCAATCATGGACAAGGCAATGCAGATTTTTGAGCATTGTATGGAACAAGGTTGGGTGATTGATGGTGTAATGAGCCAAAGCCTTGAACAGGTCGAAAGCTTATGGCGTTTACGCGAAGATATTTCGGAATCAATCGCGCCGTTTATTCCATACAAAAATGACATTTCAGTATTAATTACCCACGTACCTGCATTTATTCGTGAGATTGATACAATTGTTCAAGATAACTATCCTGACTTTGAAATCTGCTGGTTTGGTCATATCGGCGATGGTAACTTGCACTTAAATATTTTAAAACCTGAAAACTTGACCAAAGATGAGTTCTTTGCGAAGTGTCAGGTAGTGAATAAATATGTATTTGATACCGTGAAAAAATATGATGGTTCAATCTCTGCCGAGCACGGTGTGGGCATGACCAAGAAGCCATATTTAGAGTATTCACGTTCGCCTGAAGAAATTGAATATATGAAAGCATTGAAGTTGGCATTCGATCCGAAAGGGATTATGAATCCAGGTAAATTATTTGATCTTTAATGCTTGATTATATAAAAGAAATTCTGCTAAAAGCGTATCGAAAGATGCGCTTTTTTTATTGGGAAATAATAAATGATAGAAAAACAAACTATTTGTCAGGGATATATTTGCTTACATCGTAAAGACATTGCTGCTGACTACGTCGATTTTCATAACAAGAATAATGATTTGTATATCAGTATGATTTTGTTTATGAAAATAGAAAATTCAACCCATATGATGCGCCTATATTTGAAAGATGAAGAAAAGAAAATCTTGGATGAGTTTTTGGTCTGTGAAATTGTATTTGGACAATTTTTAGATCAAATTGTGTTGATGAAAAATTATCCGATATTGGATTTTCAAGGTAAAAGTGTAGGAACCGCTTATCTAACGGAAATCGGAGAATAACGGAGGAATCACATTACCTTCTATACGCTTTCCAACCTGTCAAAATATGATAAATCAACGGTAAAAGACAGAGCGAAAAAAAGCTGCAAATCGCAACAGCCCAGATAGGTAGATTCTGTGGATTGCCCAAAAAGAAATAAGCAAAAACGGAATAAGACAGCATCCCAAACATCGCCATGGTGCCAAGGGGGAGGGTGATTCTAAAAATTAATACATTGGCAAAGTCTTTATAAGGTTCCATGTTTCGATTCAAAGCATAGGCAATAATCATGACCAAGATATAGCCCATGATAAATAGCATAAACAGAGTAGCGGCAAACAATAACCCTGTACGCCAACTCTTCTCTTGTGCAGAACGATCACCTGCTTCATAAACCACTTGAATATGATCTCCGACGACAGGCACATCACCTGAACGGACTGAATTATCCAAGAGCAATGTTCTGTTCTGATCATCTTTGAATTGAACTTGAGCGGTGTGCATGAGTGTTTGGGTTTTATATTTACGCCCATTAGAGTCTGTACGTTCAGTGTCGACCCACTCAGAAGTATAGCTCACGATGGTTGCATCATAGCTCGGCTTGGTTACTAAACCATATACAGCTTGCGAGATCCAATAAGTAAAAGGGAAAAATAACGAACTAATGCTAAACACCACAACAAATAAATAAGCAAATTCGAACTTACTGCTGTCACGATTTTTGGCTAAACGTTTCAGCCAAAATTTCGTGAGTACAAATGACCAGACACACAAGATCGCAACGACCACCAAAAAAACCTGTCCCGCATAAGTCAGTTGCATGCATGATCCTATTTGTTATATTGAATGGAGATTGTTTTATCAATTGATAATCTTTACGAAATCAATGCGTACAGTAAAAAAGATTATTGTCTCTCGCAAGTATAAATTTTTAAATAATGAAGTTATAGCAATGAACATCCATCAAGAAATCGAAAAACTGTTTCAACAACGTCAAGACATTCCATTATTTTATATTGAAAGTGGCAGTCGCTTATGGGGCATGGCCAGTCCTGACAGTGACTATGATGTGCGTGGCTTTCATTTACCGAGTAAAGACCAATATTTTGATTATAAAAAAATATCGTGATCTGATTGAGATCATGGACGGAGACTTTGACTTTGTTTCTTATGACTTGGATAAAATGTTTGGGCTATTGGCAAAAAGTAACCCCACTGTTTTGGAATGGGTCAGAGCACATATTGTGTATTTTAATGCCTTTCCTGAATGGCAGGGTTTTCGTGATGGATTGCTAGAGCGAATCGACTATAGCGCCTTGTATCACCACTATTTATCACTGGCAAAAGGTGGGATGAAAGTGATGCAAACCGCAGATAACTTTACCTATAAGAAAGTCTTTTATTCGATTCGTGGTTTGATGTCGGCTGAGTTGGCAACCCAAGAACAGATGCCTGAATTACTGATTACCGATCTGTTTGCGCAAGTGAATGCGATTGATCCATTACGGCATTGGGCAGAGGATTATCTGGAAATTAAAAAGCAGCAGAAAGAAAAGGTACAACTGCCTGAAGCAGAACAAGCCACGATTCTTAATTTATTGGAACATAAGATCGAGCAGTTGGCGGAAAAGTCTATGCAGAAGGCAGATCGTCGTGCCAGTTTGGAAACGTATTTAACAGACTATAGCCGTCATTTAAAACAGCATTATTATCAATAATATGATTCGTTTACTCATTACCTGAGTTCGACTTAAATATTCAATATGTCGAACTTAGGTTAATGGTTTTATCTGTTAAATCCCGCTGTTTAGAATGCGGATTTTTACATCCGCAACATGCTCTTTAGTGGCTTCAAAGTGCTGCTGCATATGTGCAGTTTGCATATGCGCTGCTAAATGAGCGGTACTTTGCCATTTCTCTAGCATGATAATGCTACTGGCATCAGATGCTTGCATTTCTATCGCAGGAAGATGATCAATCAATGGTTCATAGCCATGACAGCCTTCTTCGGCAAGCACGGTTGGAATAATTTTTTCAAAGGCATCTAAAACGGCTTGGCGATGTTCCGCACCTGCATGCGTATAAATTTCAGCAATAATGGTTAACATATTATTTTCTCACTTAATGTGCTGCAAATAATTGATCTAAATGTGCTTTGTAGGCTTCAAGGTAACTTGGCACATTCGGCGCCTTGATGACATCATTCACAATAAATGTTGGTAGTGAGTCCATACCCAAGAATTGATTGGCTTTATGGAAAGGTAAATAAACACCATCCACACCAACGCCGTGGAAGAACTGCTCAGGATCGGTAAAGGCTTCCATTGGTGCATTCCAGGTCAAAGACAACATGTATTTTTTACCTTGGATTAAACCACCCGAACCATACTTTTTAGATGCATCTGAACGGCTACGACCGTCGCTGGCATAAAGTGAACCATGACCAATAGTGAAGATATCATCGATATACTTTTTCATGGTCCATGGAGCACCCATCCACCAACCTGGCATTTGATAGATCACCACATCTGCCCATAGATATTTAGCAATCTCGGCTTGAATGTCATAGTCACTGTCGGTACGCGTCACTTGTACCTGATGACCTACAGTCGATAGATGTGCTTGAGAAAACTCGGTCAGGGTGTCATTTAATTCGCCATTTGAGTGTTCAAACTGTTTGGCACCATTAATAATTAAAATATTGCTCATGGGAGGACTCAGGAATAAATCTCTAAAAATATGCACGTATTTTAGGAAATCTATTCATGAGTAAAAATGCATAAATCAGCAAAATACTATTGATAAAAAGTCAATAATTGAGTTATTCGGCTTTTGACTTTTTAGTTTTGTACCAACGGCGAAGCCCCCATAAAATCACAATCGCTACATACAGCGGCCATAGCATCACGAGCCAAATGAGAGTTTCTCTAAAGCCATATAGTCCAATTTTAATGGCCTCCCAAACTCGACTGAGTAGTGGATCACTGTCCAATGTCGCAATTCGATGGATGTTGATATCATGGGTTTTACGGACTTGTGGCTGCTGGAAGAACTCAAGTCGAATGGTGCTATAAGCCAACCGATCTTTGACTTCTAAATTGGTCAGTTGCTGTAGGTGATTGTTAACGGCATTTGATCCGCTGTTACTTTGATTGGCGGTATTCAGTTTTTCTTCGAGCAGTTTTAATTCATAACGTTTGGCTTCATAGGTCTGGGTATTAAAGTTCAGCATGAGAGGCAATAAATTATTTAAGAACGTAGTTACCTGCGCATTGGGGATACGTACTGTGAGCTGGACGGTAGGTGTGATCTTTTCATAAATATCGACACTGCCATCAATGCGGTTACGTTCAGATCGGTCACTGACTTGATAATTAATCTGTTTTTCTTCGATATAACCATTGTATTGCAATAACTGTTGTTCCAGCGTGGAGGTGGTTTTTAACACATCTTTTACTTCAAATTGCAGTTGTGCACTTTTGACCAATTGACGGTTTTGCTCTAAAGCACTTTGTTGATTGCTGACCAGTTGTTCTGGATTTTGAACGGCATTTTCTTGAACAGCAGTGCTGTCCATTGCCGCACTTTCGGTCGCGACCGCTGCATCACTGGCAGGGCCTTCTTCTTTTTTCGAGCAGCCTAAGGCAGTGCCAGTGAGGATTAGAATAATCGTTAATTTTTTTGCTAAATCTGACATATCTGCATGTCCAAAAAGTAAGAGTATTGGTGTTATAAAATCAATTTTTTTAAGCATCTGCTGTGTTTGACAGCGTGGTGATCTGCACAACAAATTTACGATAAGCCACATACATTTTGTTGCGTGCTAGCTTAGTTTTGCATAGTAGCATAAATGATTAAAATGGATGGGAAGGGTACACATGTATAAAGTTGCAATGATCTTAAGTTGCGTATTATTACTCAGTGCGTGTAATCAGCCGATTACACAATCTCAGCAGCAGGCAGCAGTGCAAAAGAGTACGGTGATGCACGCGATTTTATCGGATCAGCCCGATCTGTTTCATGAAGAAAACAATTTAAAAATAGATCAGCAATTTAATCGTGCCGAAAATCCAACTGATGCGCAGGTGACTGTTGAGCAAGCGCAATTAGATGATTCAGTCATTGCTGTCCGCACAGAATATCAACTAAAACGTGATCAGGATGTTTGGAAAGTGGTCAACAAGAAACAAAGTTACCAATGTGCCAGAGGTGATAATACGCAAAGTTTCCAATTTGAGTTATGCCCATAATCGACAATTCAATTGCAGGGTTGGAGAAAACATAAGCAAAATTGTGGATAACTTTTTGCTTATACACATCTCAATCTTTGCCTTTTAGCCTGTTTAAATTGCGGTCATTTTGAAAAAGTGCTAAAGTTGCGCGTGGCAATTTTTGCCAAAAGGTAAAACATTTACCAAGCTCACGTAATAAATCGTTTTTCTTCATACACCTTGTGAATACGGTGTTTTCACGTTTATCACATGCCTTCTCACAGCATGACATCAAAATTTAAATCTTAAACCATAAAATCTTGTGGTGATGATCCTATTTTCTATCGTTGAAAATGGGAGGCACGCCAGTTGGTTATTTTTGTGAACAAAACATGATGACGAATAATCAGAACATGACGTTAAACCGTATAACGCTCATGTTTCCTTTAGCTTTGGTGCTATTCGAATTTTCAGTTTATATTGGTAATGACTTGATTCAGCCAGCGATGCTGTCGATTACAGAACAATTTGCGGTCAGTGCAACGTGGGCACCGTCGTCAATGTCATTTTATTTGTTGGGTGGTGCCAGTGTCGCATGGCTACTTGGACCGCTTTCGGATCGTGTAGGGCGTAAGAAAGTGCTCTTGGCAGGTGTGGCATTTTTCACGCTTTGCTGTTTGCTGATTTTACTGACGCATAATATTGAACAGTTCCTGACTTTGCGTTTTCTGCAAGGTATGGGTCTCAGTGTCATTTCTGCGGTTGGTTATGCGGCCATTCAGGAAACCTTTGAAGAACGTGACGCCATTAAGGTTATGGCATTGATGGCAAATATTTCTTTGCTTGCACCGTTGTTGGGTCCTGTACTTGGTGCTTTCCTGATTGATTATGTTTCTTGGCATTGGGGCTTTGTCGCGATCGCTGTGGTGTCTTTTATCAGTTGGTTTGGCTTAAAGAAATTTATGCCCGCTACCCAAGAAAGCCGCAAACAACCAAAACAACCTTTTAGTCATATTTTTGATGATTTTAAAAAGGTATTGAGCAACCGTTGTTTCTTGGGCTTAAGCATTGCCTTACCTATGGTGGGTATGCCATTGATGCTATGGATTGCTTTATCGCCGATCATTCTGGTGGATGAGTTGAAGCTTAGCAGTGTGCAATATGGCTTGGCACAGTTTCCTGTGTTCTTTGGCCTCATTGCCGGCAATATCATCTTGATCAAAATCATTGATCGTTTCCCTTTAGGTAAAACTATCTTGTTTGGTTTACCGATTATGTTGCTAGGGACATTGTTCTTGATGCTAGGTGTGATCTGGCAGGCTTATCTAGTACCTTGTTTATTGATTGGTATGACTTTAATCAGTTTGGGCGAGGGGATTAGTTTCTCGGTGATGTACCGTTTTGCATTGATGTCTTCAGAAGTTTCCAAGGGAACAGTGGCAGCAGCCGTATCGATGTTGATGATGGTGAGTTATTTTGTCGTGATTGAATTGGTTCGTGTGCTATATACACATTTCCATATTTGGGCTTTTGCTTTAGCCAGTCTGGTCTTGATTGTATTTTGGTTTAGTTCGCCACGTCATGCCTTGAAACAACATATGCTGGCACGTCAGCAAGATGGGTTGAATTAATTTTTGGCTCGATTGACTGCTCACTTAATGTCTAAGCTGAGCAGTTTATTTTTTAACGAAACCAATTCAGTCAAAGTTTCTAGCAGTAGACTCATTTGTTTTAACAACAGTGGATGCTGTTTAGAAACCTGTTCTTGCCGATTGAATACCTCAATTTCTGTCAGTAAATGTTCCAGATGATTTTGTTGAATAGGTGCTTGTTCGACCAGACTTTGTTTGAGTAGTTGTTCAATTTTATCCAGCAGTGCGAGGAGTTTGTCATCTTCGATTTTTTCACGTTGATGTCCCAAACCTGAGACATAGCTCAATTGGCTATGACTATAAACCAGATAACGAAAGGCATATTGGATCAGTTCTTGATTCGGTTGAGGTTCAGTACTCAGACTGGAAATCATATTGGAGAGCTCGATTTGTGCATTATGTGCTGCACGCCGTGTTGTTCGATACTCCAGATCAAGTTTGCGTCCTTGATGATATTGCTGTACCACCACGCGCAGATACTCGAGCATGGCTTGATTACTTTTCTTGATATTGTTGGAAATGTTACGAAAATTCCAATCTGGCCAAATGAAATTGACCGCCAACCATGCAATCGCACAGCCAATAAAAGTGTCAATAATTCGCGGTAGAATAATACTAAAGCCTGCACCTTTTAAATTAAAAATCAATAACACCATTAAGGTGGCCATGACCGTGGCAAGTGCATATTTTTTTTGTCTTAAATAGAAAAACGAGACCCCGCAAATCACAGTCAATACCAGTTGCCCCTCGATACTCGGGACAAAATACAGAATTGGAATCCCTAACAACACACCGAGCAGAGTGCCGATCGTTCTGAGTTTGAGACGGCTCTTGGTAGCAAAGTAGGTAATCTGACAGACAAATAAACTGGTGAGTAAAATCCAATAGCCATTTTGGGCAAAGGGCAACAAGGAAATGGCATATCCAATGGCAAAAATCACCGCCAAACGAACAGCATGACGAAACAATGCAGACTGAGGGCTGAGCTGTTGTTTAATTTTTAAAATCAGATCCTGTATGCCCTGAATATCATCATCCAGCAAATTGAGGTGGTCTTGATGTTGCTGCGGTGAAAGCTGTTCTATATTTTGGTTGAGTTGTAGTTGAGCAAATTGCTCATGTACACTTTTTAAATTATTGAATATCAATTCCAGATTTTTAACTTCAAGATTATTGGGATGTTGTTGCACCCAGTCATGCATCGAAGACTCTAGATTCTCTAGTGCTTTACTCGCAGATTCACGGGGCTGATAGACCTGATGATGTAAGATCGCTCGGCTTAAATCATGACATGCCACGGCTTGTAGCTGCATATTTTTTTGAATACGGAAAATTAAATCACTGCGACTAAAATTTTGATGAATTTTTTCATAATGCAGATAACTAGATGAGACTTGCTCATGCATGTCTTGGGCAAAATAATACAAGTTCAGCCAATAAATACTGGTGTTGTTAATGCGAGAAGCTTTTAAGCGAGTCAGTAAGGAGTTTTTGGCTTGATTCAGACTACTGACCACTTGGCTATTTTTTTGAGAAAGTTCGAATAGAAGTGTTTCGACATTATCAATATTATCTGGGTCGAATAAACGTGATTTGGCTTGTAGTAATTCAGCAATATCCTGAAAAATAGTTGAGATCTTTTCTTGTAAAGGCAAGGTTGGTCGAATAACAAAAAATAAGATCGAAGTCAGCCCATACCACAAGGCTCCCAATACAAAATAACTCGGTTGCTGATACCAATCTGGATATTCGCCTAGACCGAACATGGTATAGA
The DNA here is from genome assembly GCF_000369405.1 of Acinetobacter sp. ANC 3929. GTDB lineage: Bacteria > Pseudomonadota > Gammaproteobacteria > Pseudomonadales > Moraxellaceae > Acinetobacter. The sequence continues at coordinate 406,991 of NZ_KB849998.1, read as the reverse complement.
TCGAAAGTAAAATCGTCCCAAAGGAAATGCTTGCATAACGTTGCCCCAATGCGCCCAAAAGAACCAATGCCGCACTGGAAAGGCTGAGATAGACAATGAACCAAAATTTATAGGGGGCGAGAAACTCTAAAATAGTACTGACCGTAAAAAATAGCACGCAGACATAAATCAGATTACGTAAACGGATACTGAGACGATCATCAAAATCAGTCAGTGCCGCAGCAATTGCGCCTAAAGTCACAGGCACGATTAACTGCCCGAGACCCAGTTGATGTAAACCGAATGTTGTACCACAAAGCACAATCAGGATTTGCAGGCAATAAAGAACAATCGAGTTGGAGCGAAAGCGATTGAACAGGAGGGATAAATTTTTCACAATTCTTATTCTTTGAAATGTTCTGGGTTCATCATACAAATAAATTTCCCAAAGGAAAGCATTGTTAGCCAACAAGCGGCACTGTTTTTTAGCATAAATATTTGCATGATCTTTCAAATACTTGATTTTTCAAATAAGAGATAAGATGCAAAATTCATGCTCAATTGTATTTTGTTATGACGTGATTAAAGAACATATGGAAAATGACTAAACGCAGAGCAACTGTGGATAACTTGAGAGATACCCACAGTATTCAAATTACTTAATTACACCGCAAGCGATACGATCACCACCACCACCTAAAGGTTTTGGTGTATCTGAATAGTTGTCACCACCCACGTGAATCATGATGGCACGATTTTGAATATCAGCTAGCTTTAAACGTGGTGCAATTACAGGGGTGGTCGCAAAACCTTTATCATTGACCACCAACACGGGAAGGTCACCTAAATGTCCAGTTTCTGGTGTACCATGATGGGCAACCTTCTCGGGATTTAAATGGCTACCTGCCGCCAGTGCTGCCCCCATTTTTCCATCTTTTAAAGCAGCTTCACAGGATGGATTTTCATGGATATGGAAGCCATGTTCACCTGGAGAAAGTTTCCAAAGTGCAGGAGTGATTAATAAACCTTTTGGTGTTTGTTGAAAAGCAACAGTTCCAATTGAAGCACCAATGCCTTTGGCATCAACTTGATACACTTGGATTAGCTGTTTTTGAGCAGCCGTAGTGGCCTGCGTTTGAATTTTTGCAGCATTGTTATCTAAAGTAACTGATGAGCAGGCTGCAATACTTAAACTTAAACAGCCCAACAGAGACATTTTTTGAAGCATCAAAGTCATTGCGAAGATATCCTTATAAATTATCTTTATTTGATGATTCAAACAAAGTAAGTGATATCTCGCAAGCAACATTAATTAATTCATGACAAAAAATTAAACAAAATAAACCTATTTACTCTCGGGAGGAGCTTCCAGAGCCGCAACAGGCTCATCGACATTTTCATGCAGCCATTCACGCCAGATCGCCAATAAGATAGCTAAAATCACTGGACCAATAAACAGGCCAACCAAACCAAAGCTGGCGATACCCCCTAATACCCCAAACATAATCAAAATGAATGGAATTTGGGTCGCGCCTGAAATCACCAGTGGTCGAATGACATTATCTGAGCTGCTCACGATGAGTACACCCCAAACGACAACACCAATGGCTTCCATGGTCTGACCTTGAGCAAATAACCACAAGCCTACCCCAAGATATGAAACAGGTGTTCCAAAAGGGATCAGCGCCAAGATAAAGGTGACCATGGTCAACAGCATTGGATTTGGTACGCCTGCAACAAAATAGCTGAGGCCCGCTAATAGGGCTTGTGCAACCGCGGTTAAACCGACCCCATAAACTACAGCACGTGTTGTTTCAGAGATGGTATCCAGATAATGATGCACGCGTGGACCAATCACCATTTCCAAGGCACGGCTGACTTGTGCCAAGATCATTTGCCCGTCACGGTAGAAGAAGAACAAAGTCATCAGTGCAAATGTGAGTTTGACCAAGTTACGGCTAATCTCACTTAACACAAAACGACCATAACTCAGATGGCTTTGAATCCATTCGGCAATATTTTTGGTAATACTGTTGGGATCACTACTTAGTTCATTGACAGTACGACTGATGTCTTTGCCAATAATTGGTAGATTTTTGATAAATTCAGGAACTTGAACATGACCTGAAAACAGTTGTCGCTGTAAATTAAAATATAAATTACGACCTTCAAGTTGTAACATGAAGATTGCACAGATAAATGGCACACCAATCACGATAATGACCAAGCTAATCATCAGTGTGGCATTGAGTGTAGGTCTATTTTCACCAAAGAAACGACGCTGTACCCATAGATATAAGGGCCAAGTCATATAGGCAATAATTGCGGCCCAAAGAACAGGGACAATAAAGTATTTGAGAATACTAAATCCCAAAAAGAGCAGGACAAAGAACAGCCCAAACAGCAAAACGCGTTGTAATATGGGAGCGTATTGTTGCACGATAGTATTTCTCAAGTGCTAGAAATTGAATAAAACCATCTTAACTGAAAAAGTAGGCGAGGGAAATTTTCATTTCCCAGTTTTAAGATTTGATATCAAAAGATTACGTTTCTTTGCAAAGCCTTAGAACCACTCGCTTGGATCATCGACCAATTGATTTAATACCGGCTGCCATTGGCTTTGGATACTAACAAAGTTTTTCTGGGTTTTATCAAAAACACTGAGCCCTTGCATTGCCAATGTACCGTAGGCACTACGTTCGGAAATCCATGCCACAGGATCTTGTTCAATCTTACCAAAGAAGTCCTGAATATCTTTAGAGCTGGCACTGTTTGGTTTGACTCGATTAGCAATTAGTAGGATTTGCACTTTGCCTTTACGAATACGCTTAATGTCTTGTAAATGTTTTAAGAAGCGACGAGTACTGTCGATATCAAAGAAAGAGGGCTGTAATGGAGTCACAATCGCATGTGCTTCACTGATCAGTTGCTCTGCATGTTCACCTGAAAGTGCACCAGGCGCATCGATAATTAAATAATCTAAATTCTTTGGCGCTTCACCGATTGATTTTTCATGTCGCCAATCCAGACTTTGAATACCTGTGACTGTTTCAGGACGTTGCTTTAACCATTGCAAAGACGATTTTTGGTTGTCAGCATCTGCCAGCGCGACCTTATAGCCTTTTTGTGATAATGCGGCAGCGAGTGTGATAGCTGTCATGGTCTTGCCACAGCCACCTTTTTGATTTGCGATTAATATTGTCTTCATGAAATTAGATTTATTTAACTATGCACTCATATTCATTCATACCTTAGCATCTTTTTGCGTCGAGTGTGTTACACATGACAAAAGTTTAATGTTGCAGTTAAATAGCGGCAGCAAAGAAAAGGAAGGTTGATATGTCGGTTTGGCTTGCAATGCTGATTGGTGGCTGTATTGGTGTCGTCATCACCACGATTATTTTATCCAGCACACGTAATGGTCGGATTCAGGCAGAGTATGAAAAATATATCGCTGAACTAGAGTTAGAACATAAGCAGGCTTTGCTTGATGCGCAGAAACGTAGTGTCAATACCAGCCGTGCAGTATTAAAAGGAAAAATGGCAGAGCAGTTTGCACCGATTCTGCCAGAGTTTCGTTATTTACCTAGCGATGCTAAGTTTCTGGGTGATCCTGTCGACTACGTTATTTTTGATGGTTATACCGACTTTCGCGATGGTGATGGCACAGCCGAAGATATTGAAGTGATTTTGCTCGATATTAAAAGTGGTGGCGCACGTTTAAGTAAAGGACAGCAGGCCATTGCTCAAGCGGTAACAGAAGGGCGTATCCGTTTTGAAACTTTACGAATTGATTTTGATGCTCAATGAGCAATATCTAATTTTTGCACACGTGCCAACAGCATGGTCTGTGCAAGCATCGGAATACCTTCTGCATCAAAATATTCTTTTTCGATGAATTTAAATTTGGCTTGTAAGAGCTGGCGTTCAATATCTCGGTTCAGATGACAACCATCGGCAATGCGTTTTTGAATCGGGGTCAGCAGCGTTTGCAATGATTGTATTTTTGTCGAGTTTGGATGTCTGACATGCTCGACCAGATGGAAGGTTCCAGTTGGCTTCAGTACCCGATGTATTTCAGCCAGTGCTTGGTCTAAGTGCGCAATACTGCATAAGGTCCATGTTGAAACAATGTGATCTAGAGAGGCATCCGCAAAGGGGAGTTTTTCTGCACTCGATTGTACGTGTTTCACGTAAAAGGGAGCATGTTGCACACGATCAACCGCCAGTTGATAAATATCTGAATTGGGCTCTAAGGCGTACACTGAATCCACATTGCCATAAAACGGAATATTTAGCCCTGTACCAAAACCGATTTCGAGAACTTCACCTTCAATCGGCAGCAGTAATTCACGACGTCGATCCATCAAGCTGGCAGTTTGCATGACCTGATTGAGTAAATGAGGAAAGATATGACGTTGGTAAAATTGGTAAATCATAGAATTCCATTTATTGATTCAGAGAAGGACGGTATGGCAGGGCACCACAAAAATATGACTAAAGTGAGCTGGATTGTTACCAAATAAAGCACTTTTTTTCACCATCTAAGCATACTATGAAGAGAAAGGTATTTCTAAGTTTTTCATTATTTTTGAGGATGATTGAGCCATGAAGAAACGTCTATGGATGAGTTTATGCATGGTGGCTGCAATTGGGCAAACACATGCATCGGCTAGTGGAGATGAATATAATATTGCCAATGGTTTATCGCCAGTTGTGAAGTATCAATCGATTTCAGTCCTTAAGCCTTTTGATGGCAACTTCCGTATTCTCGGATCAAAAGTCTACCATGATGATGAACAAGCTAAGTTTTCTCCGATTGACTATGCTGTCAGTTTAGGTCTTTTTGCTGAACCTGAGATTGCACGGACGATTGATGTTCGCCAGTATGACCGTTATCTGAATTGGAAAATGACCAAATTACCTGTGCCACCAGATCAAGCGATTAAAATGGTGTCCAACATGCACATTATTCCTGCCAATCCTGAAATTGCAAAGCAAATCAAGCAGGTGAAGCGTGGAGATTTGGTGCAGTTAAAAGGTGAACTGGTTGAGATTCGTGACAAGGATCTGGTTTGGAAATCTTCGCTGACCCCAGGTGGTGTTGGCGATGGTGCCTGTGAATTATTTCGTGTGAGTTCGATTCAGTGGATTGAGAAACAGAATATTTAATGGAATACCGTATCTAAATACAAAAGAGGGTAAGAAACCCTCTTTTTTTATAGCTGTGAATTATTCAGCCTGCATTTTGGTTTCAGGTGCTTGTGCACTTTTCCAGTGATGTAACTGGCTTTGTGCATGCAAATATTCACTCAGATGATTCACTTGTTTATTGGCATCCGTTTGCGTCTGAGTCGATGCATTTCCTTGATCTAAAACTTTGGCTTGCTGTTCCCAATAATCGTAGAGCAAGCCCTGAATATAACGCCCTTGTTCCGTTTTTAACTCCAAATCTTTGAGCATGGCAAGTGCAGATTTCACATTATCCTTTTGACGTTGCTGTTCAAATTCAGGCGTTAACGTATTGGCTTCTTTCATTTTGGCCAATTCAATTTCCATACTATCGCTCATGTCGGTAAAGCGCTTGTCATAATCTTCTAAAATCGCAATATCATGACCATCATCAGCTGTGGCAGGGAACTGCTTGATTGGTGTTTGATTGAGCTGGCCAATCGCGTCATTGCTAGAAGAACTACTTTGCTGCTCTTTATTGGCAGAAGGTTCTTTGTCTTTATTACATGCACTGAGCATCAGCGCTGAACTGAGTACACAGGTAATGGCAAATGTGATTTTAAGATTAGGCATAGCTCAACTCGTTCAAGATTAATTTGATATTTTCTGGAAATGGTAGGCAAAAGTGGTATAGGGGAAGCTAATCTGATCTTGCGCAGTTAAGCCCGTAAAATCAAATACAATTTTTTCAAACTTTGCTTTTAACTGTTGTTGCTCTGCTGATGGCATCGCGGCGATAAAACTGGTGGACAGCAAGCGTTTACTCACCACTTGTTCGACGCTGCCTTGATGAGCTTGCTGAAAGGTTTGTAATCCTTCCAATTTAAATAAGCTTTGCTCCTCAAACACCTGTTTCCATTGTTCACTATGATAACGCGGTGTATCTCCTTCTAAAGGTGCAATTTCATCGGCTAGTGCTTTAACCCAATCGATATTGGTATCCCGTTGATTCCAGATCAGCCCTAAATGACCTGATGGCTTGAGTACGCGATGCATTTCACTGAGCGTTTCGATATTGGAAAACCAGTGGAACGATTGAGCACAGAGAATGGCATCAATTGATGCATCTTTTAAGGGAAGTTGTGTGCTGGATGCTTGTAAACATTCAACAGAGGGATAAGTCTGCTGTAGTTGTTGCAACATTTCAGTAACAGGCTCGACTGCGATCACTTTTGCCTGTGTTTGAATCAGGTAAGGTAAGAATTTGCCAGTCCCTGCACCGAGGTCAATAACAGTGGAACTTTCACCTATTTGGAGTCGATCTTGCAGCCAAACCGCTATTTCTTGCGGGTAACTAGGGCGAACCTGTTGGTAGAGTTCAGCCCCTAAACTAAAGCCTTTCTGTGCAGTAGGATGTAAGGATTGTGTCATTTTTTGCGCTTTTTAATCTGTCTTATCTCTATAAAATAAGATACTCCGCAATTATGGTTTGGCAAAGCCACCATTTGGTGACTTTTTGCTACAGGCCTAGGATCAACTTTTCAGTGTGAGCATGGATAAGCAAATAATATTTGAAGATGAGCATATTCGCGTTATTTTTTTAAAAGGTTCAAGTGACACTTTAGTGATTTCGTTTGGCGATTTGATTAGTCGCGCTAAAGGCATGTCAATCAATGCTGAAAAATCGTTAATAAAATATCAATACAATGTGATCGGTATAATGCCGAAACAGAAATCATGGTTTCCTAAAAGCAGCATGATCTTGATGCAGCAGCAGATTCAGCCAATTTTAGAACAATTCAAAGGGATTGTTGGCTATGGTGGCTCTATGGGGGGCTACGCTGCGATCAAATATTCAAATTTATTGAATATGCAGAAAATTGTGGCTTTTGTACCTCAGTATTCAATTGATCCTGATGTGGTACAGGATCGCCGTTATGCTGAATTTTTTGATGCATCTATCCATCAAGACATGCAGATTCAGGCAGATGAAGTCGATTCATCGCGTGAGTACATCATTGTCTATGATCCGTACTATGCGGAAGATAAAGAGCATTTCTTAAAGATCCAGCCTTTATTGCCTAAAATGCACGTCATTCATTTGCCATTTACGGGTCATGAAGCACTGTCTGTTTTAGCAAGTTCCCAGCTGTTGAATGATTTTGTGGTTGAGCCATTTGAAATCACTTATTTCTATAAGCGGGTTCGAGAGGTTAAAAAGCAAAGCAAGTTCTATTATCGCCATGTGTTGGATGCTTTATTACCTCGGCATAATCAGGCTTTGCTCAAAATTCTGGAACAGAACGAGATCGCCTTAGATGAGCGTTATTTTGATGCTGTTCTCAAACAGAAACTGGTACAGCAACTGTTTAATTTAAAGCAGGGTACGGAGCAAAATTTACATAAGCTTGGGGTACATCTGCACTTTGTTCAACATGCAGCAGCATTGCCAGCCAATGTGGTGACAGCACAAAATCACTTTGTGGTATTTAATTTAGCCAGCTTGAAACTGGAAAGTTATACGGCGGAAATCATTGCAGCAAACCAAGCGTATTTATTGCCCTTAAATCTCACGGCAAATGCGTTGGTCAAACTAACATTGAATGACGAATATTATTTTCTCAGCATGAATGATCGTGGGATTCATAAATTGGTCAAAGATGGGGATCCCTTTGCACTTGATCAATCCCCACTGGTGTTTAAACACTATGCCGATTTTTATAGTCTGAGCTATAAGCAACTGACTTTAAGCTGTGATGCATCTGGTTTTACCCAATTTATTGAGAACAACGCAGACGAGCAGACCAAGCTACAACTCTGCTGAATCTTGCAATCACACTAAAAAAAGCCCTTTGAGTGTTCAAAGGGCTTTTTTTATATTTTATAGAACGTTAATTCGCACCAATTTTGGTATTGGTATTGACGTTTGCATTCACGACGACTGAGCGAAATTATACATACGCTTTGTGTGAATGTAGTCTTGGGATGATCAATTTTAAAATAAAAACTTAAGCTTTTGTTTTATTTAAGTTAATTGAATCATTTCGATCAAGTTATAATTTAGTTTTATAAACATAAAAAATTAGAATATCTTAACAGTGTTAAGTTGATTGGAAAAAGATTAAACTCATTCTACGGTACTGTTTGGTATTGTTATAAAAAATGATTGCGTTTTCATGGTGACTTTTTGAAGTATATCTTGCAAGTATTCATTGCTTTTTCAATTATTTAGGCAAATAAAAAACAGTACTGCATTGTTTAAGTATGGGATGGAAATCGTACTTTATTAAAAATATATGTGAAATATAAAGTGAATATTAAAACTTATTCACATGGCTTTATAGAAAAAGAAATGTGAACCACGCTGTGATCAATAAATAGAGAAAGGGAGAATATGAATGAAACAAGTCGCAGCATTTTTAATTGTACTGATTGCACTAGGTTTAGTGGTTTTCTATCTGAAGCCATCACAGCAGACACCTGTAAAAGATGATGCAGGAAACGCTCAGATTAATTCTAAGCATTCAGACATCTTTCCAATCACGTCACATAAAGAGGAGACTGTAACAACAGAACAGACAAATTCGCATAAGTTGAACGAATTTAAGAGCACACAAGAAGATCCTCAATTTTATGATACGAAGAGCGATCCTTCGATACAACCAATCGATCCTGAAAATGATCCAGCCAATTAAATCCAAAAACCTTAAATCATCTAGATTGTTTTATCCAAGAAAGAACAAGTAATAAAACAGTTCTTTACCCAAGAATGATGGAGATCAATAGTGAACAATAAAACCTTATTACTTATAAGCTTATGTGCTTTTTATACCACTACAACCTCAGCAGCACTTGATGCTGTCCAACTTAAACAACGACTCAGCACCGCAGCATTAAATAAAGTGTCGAATGGCAAAATCAATGTGGATGCCTTGGTCGACAATGATTCCAATGATTTACTGATTGAATACGATAGCAGTGCAACCAGCACTGCTTTGGGGCGGGAAAAGCGTAGCCTGATTGCAGATGGTAAAAGTCAGTTCAAAAATAAATTTGCCAAAGCAGCAGGTTTTCAAACCTTGCGTGAGTTTAATGGTTTGCCTCTGGGCTTATATCGTATTCACAATCGTGAAACCTTAGCGCAGGTTTTAAATGATCCGACTGTAAAGGGGGTTTATCCAAACCGTAAGAATGTTCCCACCACAATGGAAAGTCTACCTTTAATTAATCAACCTCAAGCGGTCACAAATGGCTTTACGGGTGAGGGGACGAGTGTGGTGGTGATTGATACGGGTGTAGACTATACATATGCTGATTTTGGTTGTACTGCAATAAATAGACCTGAATCAACTTGCCGAGTCGTTCTTTCGTTTGATGTTGCGCCGAATGATAATAGCCGAGATGATAATGGTCATGGTAGTAATGTTGCAGGAGTGATTGCTAAAGTTGCATCTAAAACCAAAATTATTGGGATTGACGTATTTCGAAATGTATCTGTTAATGGGCAAGCGGGAGTAACTGCCTATGATAGTGATATTTTGGCTGGATTGAATTGGACTGTAAACAATGCTAGAGCCTATAACATTAAAGCAGTTAACCTGAGTCTTTCCGTATATGGCGTCAAGTACATATCTGAGTGTCAAAATAGCAGTTATAGCACGGCTTTTGCCAATGCGCGTGCAGCAGGTGTTGTACCTGTAGTTGCCACAGGGAATGATGCATTTGCAGATGGAGTTACTTCGCCTGCATGTGTGAAAGGTGCGGTACGTGTTGGTGCAGTATATGATAGCAATGTTGGAGGATGGACATGGGGGAATCCTGTGAAATGTTCTGATCCAACCACAGCAGCCGATAAAATCACATGCTTTAGTAATGGTGGTTCGTTGGTTACGTTGTTGGCACCAGGCGCAATGATTACTGCTGGTGGTTATACTATGGGCGGAACGTCTCAAGCGACACCGCATGTGGCGGGTGCAATTGCCGTATTACGTGCCAATGGTGTGACACCATCAGAGACAATCGATCAAACCATAAATCGTTTGAGAGTGACAGGTAAGCCAATTACAGATACACGAACTGGTTTAGTGTTCCCACGTATCGATTTACTCGCGGCAACCAGCGGTCTAAATGCGAATTAAGCTTATTTTATAGTTTAAAGGTCGATCCAACATAGTTTAAAGCCATGGCTCGTTGTAATTCGAGATAGATACAACGAGTTTTTATAGGCTTAATCACACTGGGCTAAATTATTCAGACTGAATTTACTCTGTAGTTTCTGAAAATTGGCTTGAAGGTATATGATCATTGTATTGGAAGCCTTATAGCTACGTATAATGAGGCTTTATCAAGATTCTTGAATACCCAACGACAACACTGCTGCATCTTGCAATCACAATAAAAAAGCCCTTTGAATTTTCAAAGGGCTTTTTTTATTTTAAAGAGGATTAATTCGCACCAATTTTTGCATTGGTATTAACGTTTGCATTCACACCTAACACTTTAACACCGACATTCGCACCTGTTTGCAGGTTCTTTTTATCAGCATTCAAACCTGTTTTTGCATTAACTGCAGTTGTTTTGCCATTCAATTGTGCTTTGGCATTGGTTTGTGCTTCTAAATTCAATGATTTAGATTTTGAAGTTGCTTGTTTATCTGCTATACGCTGTTTTACATTTGCGCTGGTATCCGCAGCGAATTCCTTACCATCAACTGCCTTGTCTACAGCATAGTCTTTGGTATTTTTTACGACTTCACCTGTTTTACTAACAACGTGTGAACCTACATTCGTTGCGGTAGTTACTGTTTGATGAGTGGCTGCAACACCTGTGTTGACCGCAGCATGACCGACATTATGTGCAGTATGACCCACACCTTGAGCCACTTGACCCACACCTTGCGCTGTGCCTTTCACTGCACCCGTTACGCCTTTTATCAGGCCGCTCGGTTGTACATTGACTTGAGCTGAGCCGCTGGCATTTGCCCCAACGTTCTGTGCAAAAACTGAAGCAGAAGCGAGGATACTTGTTGTCACGATAGCTGTTTTGATCATTTTTTTCATTGCGATTTCCTTAAGCGATGTACCGTATTGGGGTACTTCATCAACGCAATTGCATCATAGCGAGCAAAAAGTAGAAATCTATGGATTTCATCAAAACGTTACAACCTGATTACAGCTTAAAAACACTTTAGAAGGGAATTGTGGAGGTCGATTACATGTATTGGAACGTGAAAATGATCTCTTTTTTATTATATAGGTATATGTAAATTATCAGCTTTAGTCAGGTTTTAAGCTGAAAATTGCTCATGATCTGGTTATGTTTTAACAGAGTGAATATGAAAATTATGAATAAATAAATAGCTTTTAACCGATTCAAAAAAGATCAAAATAATGGCATTTTTATTGCTTGGTATAACTATGTGAAATTGTGATTGCAGTTTTTTATTAATTTCATGCTTTTCAGGGCGTTTCCTGTAACTACAAATTCCGCTACAGGAAGCACAGAATTAAACACCATGATGCCATGATATCTTTTAGATAAACCCACGATTTATATCGTATTTTATTTAAAAATAAATGTGAAATATAAAGTGAATATTAAATTTTATTCGCATTATTTATAGAAAAAGAATTGAAAACCAAGTAATGGCCAGTAAATAAAGCGCTGGAGAATATGAATGAAGCAGATTGCAGCATTTTTAATTGTATTGATTGTACTGGGCTTGGTGGTTTTCTACTTTGAACCTACCGAACCGACCAGTTCAACGGATGATACCGCAATTTATCAGATCAGCCCTGATCATTCAGGGAAGATTCCAACCGTTTTAATCAAACAGGAGGTAAACACGACCGAACATACCACATCACATATGTTGAAAAAATTGGAAACAACTCAAAAAGATACCCAATTTTATGACACGAAAAGTGATCCTTCGATACAACCGATTGATCCTGAAAATGATCCAGCCAATGAAATTAAAAAACTTTAAATCGTCTGGGTTTCTTTTATCCAAGAAAAACAGATATTAAGAACCGTTCTTTATCCAAGAACGATGGAGATCAATAGTGAACAATAAAACCTTATTACTTATAAGCTTATGTGCTTTTTATACCACCACAACCTCTGCCGCAGCACTTGATGCTGTCCAACTTAAACAACGACTCAGCACCGCAGCATTAAATAAAGTGTCGAATGGCAAAATTAATGTGGATGCCTTAGTCGACAATGATTCCAATGATTTATTGATTGAGTACGATACCAGTGCAACCAGCACTGCTTTTGGGCGGGAAAAGCGTAGCCTGATTGCAGATGGTAAAAGTCAGTTCAAAAATAAATTTGCCAAAGCAGCAGGTTTTCAAACCTTGCGTGAGTTTAATGGTTTGCCTCTGGGCTTATATCGTATTCACAATCGTGAAACCTTAGCGCAGGTTTTAAATGATCCGACTGTAAAGGGTGTTTATCCAAACCGTAAGAATGTTGCCACCACAATGGAAAGTCTACCTTTAATTAATCAACCTCAAGCAGTCACAAATGGCTTTACAGGTGAGGGGACGAGTGTAGTGGTGATTGATACTGGAGTGAATTATAAACATGCTGACTTTAGCTGTACTGCGGTTAATACCCCAGCGTCGACCTGTCGCGTGGTTTATGCCTTTGATAGCGCCCCAGATGACAATAGCTTGGATGATGATGGCCATGGCAGTAATGTTTCTGGGATTGTTGCCAAAGTTGCATCTAAAACCAAAATTATTGGGATTGATGCATTTAGAAAAGTCCGATCACAAGGGCAATGGGCAAGTACTGCCTACGACAGTGATATTTTGGCAGGCATTAACTGGGCCGTAAATAATGCGCAAACCTATAACATTAAAGCGATTAATTTAAGCTTGGGTGTATCTGGAGTGAAATACACATCTGAATGTAGCAACAGTAGTTATAGTACTGCTTTTGCCAATGCGCGTGCAGCAGGTGTTGTACCTGTAGTGGCTTCGGGTAATGATGCCTTCGCGGATGGGATTTCTTCGCCTGCATGTGTGAAAGGTGCGGTACGAGTAGGCGCGGTGTATGATAGTAATATTGGTGGTGTATCTTGGGGCAATCCGTTGAAATGTTCTGATCCAACTACAGCTGCCGATAAAGTGACATGTTTCAGTAATGGTGGTTCGCTCGTCACTTTACTTGCACCTGGTGCCATGATTACAGCAGGTGGTGAAACTCAAGGTGGGACTTCACAAGCAGCACCGCATGTGGCAGGAGCAATCGCATTGTTGCGTGCCAATGGCGTGACACCATCAGAGACCATCGATCAAACCGTAAATCGTTTGAGAGTGACAGGTAAGCCGATTACTGATACGCGTACAGGTCTGGTGTTCCCACGTATTGATTTACTGTCTGCAACCAGCGGACTCAGTTCGAATTAAGATTATTTTATAGTGTAAAGATCGATCCAAAAATAGTTTAAAAGCCATGACTCGTTGCAGCTAGAGATAGATGCAACGAGTTTTTTATCGACTTAATGACATTGTGCTAGCTTATCCGTACTAAAGTTACTTTGTAGTTTGTGAAAATTGGCTTGAACCGTCGCATCTTGCACATCAAAAGCGGTTGCGGTTGTTGGTTGAGCAAGCGTTTTATCTTTATAGTGCTGGGTGGTCGAGCTTGCTGAAATTAAACCATTTTGGTTAAAGATCCAATGTTCAATCGCCTGACCACCATCAAAATATCCAGTAAATTCGATGTTGCAGTGATTTTCCTGTTTGATCAGTTTTGCAAGATTACCTTCAGTGGATGGTGTGGCACCAATATTTTTCACTTGCTGTAATGTTTGTGCGCCATTGTTCTGTGTAGAAAGTGCTGAGCAAGCAGTAAAACTGATTGCACTGATGCAGGAAAGAAGAATTATTTTGAAAGTGCGTTGCGTCATGTGCAAAATTCCAGTCCGATGAATTTATGCGATTTAGTGTGTCGGCAAGACCCGTGAAGTTCAAGGAATGTTTTGAGCATACACTGTAAATTTAAAGCCTATTTTTCAAATCACTATAACAGAAGCGATGCGAGCAAATGGTCTATCATTGGGGCAAGGTAAAGCACTGTTTTGCTGAATGACGCAGCATAAAAAAACCTCTACAACGTAGAGGTTCTGGATTTAGTTATTTGAAGGTTGGCTGAGTCCAGCTCGTTCGATTGGGACATTACCTTCATTGGTTCCAACCACAGCATCTTTGGTGTCTTGCCATTTCTTCGCGGTATACTGTGTTGCTTTCTTGGTTTGCTCTTGCACAATTTCAGACTGTTCAGCAGTGTATTCTTTGGTGCTCTTCCATTTTTCACTCATCTTTTGTGATGTGTTCTCTGATGCGCCTTGGATTGAATCACCGAGATTTTGCATGCCTTTGCCTGTTTTATACAACAAGACACGACCTAAGCTTGGGTTATCACCATAGGGCATGGCTTTTTCAGGGACAGCATTGGGTGCATTGGTTGTCGCATTGTTGGCTGTATCTGCTGCCCATAGAGAAGACGATGCCACTAGTGCAGTCGTAACACATAATATTTGTACTTTATTCATCATCTTTTCTGTCCTTTCAGCGATAGCTTCGCAATCGAGATTTTATATCTTATCGCTCGGTAGAAGAAAAGAGTGTCGATGATATGAAATTGATACAGTTATGTATAAAGAATGAATTTCTATTCAGAAATAATAAAGGGATCTTGATAGATCCCTTTATTAAATTGTCGTTTATTGCTTAACCCTGCAATACACTCACATCGGCAATTGCCGTGAACAAATCACGCAACTGAGCGAGTAAGCGTAAACGGTTGGCTTTTAACTCTGCATCATCAGCCATCACCATCACGCCTTCAAAGAAGGCATCAATTGGCGCACGAAGTGCAGCCAGCTTAGACAATGCTTCGGTATAGTTGCGCGCAGCAAGCAATGGCTGAACCACAGGTGTGAGCGCAGACAACTCTGCATAAAGTGCTTTTTCAGCAGCTTCAACCAGATTCGCTTCAACCACAGCACCTTCTGGTGTCGCTTCTTTGGCAAGAATATTGGCAACACGTTTATTTGCCGCAGCCAATGCAGCCGCTTCTGGCAAAGTACGGAAATGATTGACCGCAGTCACACGCTTATCAAAATCAAGTGGAGATTTTGGTGCAAGCGCTTGAACCGCCTGAATCACATCAACCGCTACGCCCTGATCTTCGTATTTGGCACGGTAACGGCCTTCAAGGAAAGCCACTGCATCCGTACGTGTCTTGTCATGATCCTTAACAACATCGCCATAACCTTGCAAGGCAAAGTTAACGAGTTCTTCAATGGTCACATCAAGTTCATTTTCGATGATTAAACGTAAGATACCGATTGCAGAACGACGTAATGCAAATGGATCTTTCGAACCTGTTGGTGCTTGACCGATACCGAAAATACCGACCAAAGTATCTAAACGATCCGCAAGGGCAATGGTTGTGCCAGTTTTGGTTTGCGGCAATACATCACCCGCAAATTTCGGTAAATACTGCTCACCTAAAGCTTCGGCAACTTCATTATTCTCACCTTCAAGGCGTGCATAGTACGTGCCTGCAATCCCTTGAAGTTCTGGGAATTCACCCACCAGTTCAGAAGTTAAGTCACATTTCGCAAGTAACGCAGCTTTCTCAGCATCAGCAACATTGGCACCCGTAATTGGAGATAATGCCACAGCCAATTTCGCAATACGTTCTGATTTATCCCAAAGTGTGCCCAATTGTGCTTGGAACACCATGTTGGCTAATTTTTCTTTACGAGACGCAAGCGGTTGCTTTTGGTCTTGTAAGAAGAAGAATTCCGCATCAGACAAACGAGGGCGTACAACTTTCTCATTTCCTTCAATAATTTGAATCGGATCTTTCGACTCAATATTTGAAATGGTAATGAAGTAAGGCTGCAATTTACCTTCGGCGTTGATTAAGCAGAAATACTTCTGGTTATCTTGCATGGTGGTAATCAAGGCTTCTTGTGGAACAGCCAAATAACGCTCTTCGAAAGTTGCACGTAAAGCTACAGGCCATTCAACCAAGCTAGTCACTTCATCAAGCAAATCTGCTGGCACAATCGCAGTGGCATTCACTTCATCAGCTAGCTTTTTCACTTGTGCTTGAATCGTCGCTTGACGCTTTTCAAAGTTTGCAACCACATAGGCTTGTTCTAAAGTCGCCAAGTAGTCATTAGCATGAGCCAAAGTCACGGCTTCAGGCGCATGGAAACGATGACCATAAGTCACATTCCCTGCTTTATGATCTTGAATGGTTGCTTCAACCACTTGATCATCTTTCAGCAATACCACCCATTTTACTGGACGTACGAATTCAGTACGGCTTGCCGCTGAACGCATACGTTTTGCGATAGGTAAGTTATCCAATGCTGTCTGTAAAATTTGCGGCAATAAAACATCAAGGCTTTGACCTTTGACATCTTTCAGGAAGCACACTTTCTCAACTTTACCTGCTTGGAAAGTTGAAAGTTGGTCAACCGTAATGCCTTGACCGCGCATAAAGCCTTCAAGTGCTTTAGTTGCATTACCTTCAGCATCATAAGCCGCTTGTACAGCAGGGCCATCAAAACGTTTTTGTGTGTCTGCTTGAGCAGCATCGATATCAACAATTTTCAATGCTAAACGACGTGGAGCAGCATAGGCTTCGATAGAAGCGAAGTTTAAGCCTGCATCTTTTAAGCCTTTTTCAGTTTCTGCTTTAAGTGCGTCACGCAAAGTTTTTAAGCTTTTTGGTGGAAGTTCTTCACAGCCAAGTTCGAATAAAACTGTATGCTTAGTCATTATTTATTCTCCTTCGCTTTTTCAGCTTGGGCTGCTTCTGCCTCAACTTGTGCTTTAAGCTGAGCCAATACTTCATCACGCAAATGTGGTTCTGCCATCGGGAAACCAAGTTTGGCACGGGCAGCCACATAACTTTGTGCAATTGAACGCGCTAAAGTACGGACACGTAAAATATAACGTTGACGTTCAGTCACAGAAATCGCACCGCGTGCATCGAGCAAGTTAAAGCAATGTGATGCTTTGATAACCTGTTCATATGCAGGAAGTGGTAATTCAGCTTCGATTAAACGAGATGCTTCGGCTTCATAGAAGTCGAATAATTCAAACATTTTATCGACTGGTGCATATTCGAAGTTATAGGTTGATTGCTCAACTTCGTTTTGATGGAATACATCACCATACGTAACTGTACCGAATTGACCTTTAGTCCAAACCAGATCGTAAACTGAGTCTACACCTTGAAGGTACATGGCAAGACGCTCTAAGCCGTAAGTGATCTCACCTGTGACTGGGTAACATTCAATACCACCAACTTGCTGGAAGTAAGTGAACTGAGTCACTTCCATACCATTTAACCAGACTTCCCAACCTAAGCCCCAAGCACCAAGTGTTGGAGATTCCCAGTTATCTTCCACGAAACGAATGTCATGTGTCAGCGTATCAATGCCGATTGCTTTTAATGAATCGAGATAAAGCTGCTGGATATTATCTGGGTTTGGCTTAAGTACCACTTGGAACTGATAGTAGTGTTGTAAACGGTTCGGGTTTTCGCCATAACGACCGTCTTTCGGACGACGTGATGGTTGAACATAAGCCGCGTTCCAGGTTTCTGGCCCCAATGCACGTAAGAAGGTTGCAGTGTGGAATGTTCCTGCGCCCATTTCCATATCATATGGTTGTAATACGACGCAGCCTTGCTCCGCCCAATAGTTTTGTAGGGCAAGAATCAAGCCCTGAAATGTGTCAATATGCGATATAGCACGACTCATGGTGCATCCACTGGAATCAAACAAAAATTGTGGTTAAGTATAAGGATTTTGGTGGTGGGTGGCAAAGGCTTCTAACAGTTCGCTCGCAAGTTCTGATCAGAAATAAAGAATAGATCGATTCTTCTTAATTATATTTATAGATCGATTAAATGACGTTGAAATGAGTCATGTGGATTTAAAGTGAAAATCCACACGTCACCTCATGACGTATTACATCGCTCATCCTCTTAATTTCACAACTTTGAAATGCTAATTTTAAAACGATATTCTATGTTTTCTTCAGGTCGTTTGAAATGTCTGATCGCATTCGTGAAAAGCTGCAAATTTTAGCGGACGCTGCCAAATATGATGTGTCCTGTTCCTCCAGTGGCAGTGACCGTAAAAATAAAGATAAAGGTCTAGGCGACGCGAGTCGGGCAGGGATTTGCCATAGCTATACCGAAGATGGACGCTGTGTTTCTCTGCTGAAAATCCTGTTCAGTAATGTCTGTATTTTTGATTGCGCCTATTGTGTGTCACGTCGTTCCAATGATGTGAAACGGGCTGCATTTACAGTACAGGAAGTGGTTGACCTGACCATCAATTTCTATCGACGTAACTATATTGAAGGGCTGTTTCTTAGTTCAGGTATTTTTAAATCCGCAGATTACACTATGGAGCGCATGCTTCAAGTGGTGAAAAAACTACGCTTAGAAGAAAACTTTAATGGCTATATTCATCTCAAAACCATTCCGGGTGCTTCACCTGAGCTGATTCATGAAGCAGGTTTGTATGCTGATCGGATGAGTATTAATTTAGAAATGCCTACCGAAGTGGGATTAAAAGCCTTTGCACCTGAAAAGTCACATCAAGAAGTGCAAAAAGATTTAGGATTGGTTCGAGATCGACTGATTCAGTTGAAAGATGAACGTCAGATTATCAAGCACGTACCGAAATATGTCCCAGCAGGGCAAACCACACAAATGGTGGTCGGTGCCCATCAGGAAACCGATCAAGATGTGTTGTTTATGGCAGATCGCCACTACAAAGAATTCAAATTAAAGCGGGTCTATTTTTCAGGTTATGTCCCGATTAATACTGAAAATAATTATTTACCTGCGGTTGGGTCTGCACCGCCGTTATTACGCGAAAATCGACTGTATCAAAGTGACTGGTTGATGCGTTTCTATGGTTTTCAGGTCAATGAAATTGTCAATGAACGTTTCCCACATCTGGATTTAGACGTTGACCCAAAACTGAGCTGGGCATTGCGTCATCCAGAGCATTTTCCCGTGGATTTAAATCGTGCCGAT
Organism: Acinetobacter sp. ANC 3929; assembly: GCF_000369405.1. Lineage (GTDB taxonomy): Bacteria > Pseudomonadota > Gammaproteobacteria > Pseudomonadales > Moraxellaceae > Acinetobacter. The sequence goes on along the minus strand of NZ_KB849998.1, from coordinate 387,743 downwards.
TACCACATGATTTTACGCGTGCCCGGCATTGGAGTGAAATCAGCCAAGAAAATTGTACAGGCACGTCGTTTTGGCAAAATTCATGTCGATTTATTAAAACAGCTCGGTGTGGCGTATTCACGGGCAAAGTTTTTTGTTCGCTGTGAAGACAGTCCACGCTTCCAGAAAGAACTTTCTTCCAGCTTTATTCGTCAGCAAATTTTAACCCAAGGATCATCCAAATACGTCAAACAGCTTTCACCTCAATTGAGTTTGGGATTTTAATCATGTTGAGTGGTGGTGTTGCCTATTATTATTTTGATGGTTCGATGGTGGGTTTGCTCAATTGTGTATTTCGTGCCTTTCAGTTTAAAGAGTTTCGGGTTCAACTGTGTTTAACTGAAGGTGCCCAGCATGGATTGTTTTCGACTGTGGTGGAGATTCCCAATCATGAGGAACATGCACAACGGGTTTGGTCGGCTCTACAGCAAAAACTATCTAAATCTGCGTTAAGACAATTTTATTTTGCTTCGTTATCTGAGTCGCTTGAAGCCTATCAGCATCTATTCAATTACTGTATTTATGTGTTTCAGCAGCAGTTTTCAGTCGAAAAAGACTATTTACATCCGAGTGTACTCGCCATTTCTCAATGGACTAAAAAAGTTGGGCGTGAGAAGCATCGGATGGAAGCTTTTGTGCGTTTTAAGAAAACCACAGATGGGCTGTTTTTGAGTTTAGTTCGTCCCGATTTTAATGTATTACCTTTGATTCAGCCGCATTTTAGGCGTCGTTATCAGGATCAGCGTTGGCTGATTTATGATGAGCAACGCAAATATGGACTCTATTATGATCTGCACGATGTCCATGAGGTGGGGATGGATGCCAATCAGATTGATCGTAATCTCCAAAATGGCAGCAGCCAGTGTTTCCAGTTGCAGCTGGATGAACAGGAAGTTTTATACGACCAACTTTGGAAAGATTATTTTAATAGTATCAATATCAAAGAGCGACAAAATATCAAATTGCATGTGCAATATCTGCCGAAACGTTATTGGCGTTACCTGAATGAAAAATATGTTTAAGGCTGCTGTTATATTGCTGCAAACAGATTCCATTGTGATCGGAATTGATTTTAGAATGAAGCTTGGATGAACCCAGCATAGAAGCCCGAAACGGTTTTAAAAATATCAAAAAACAAAAGAGCTGTTCAATGATTAAATTAAGTTCCAAGGTCTGCATAGTTGCAATGGCTTGTTTGAGTATGAATATATTGGCTGTGGCGCAAGATAAGCCGACTGATCCTTATAACACCTGTGTGGATGAAACCATCAAAGAGTTAAAATTGGGGAACATCAATAATGCAGTCGTTGAGAGCTGTAGCAACAAGACCAAGGCATTGTATACCAAGCAGATTGTACAGTTATTGGATCAAATTAAAAAACAGAGTCAGCAATACAAGCAGCCTGAACGTTATAACGACATCATGAAATCACAACAACTCTGGAAAAATTTTGTGGATCAAGAGTGCCGCAATGCAGGTGCTTATATTGGTTCACCAATGTATGAATTTTGTCCGATGCAAAAATATGCAGAGCGATTGGAGCAGTTGAGAGAATACTTAAATTAATCTTGAGCAGCTTTCATCATGACTTAAAAATGTAATTTAAATATACCTTAAGTCTAAGTCAGCGTATACTTCTGCATCGAGTAGAACCACGCGAATCCAGCAAGGTACATTGTGAGCTTGACCCAATCAGACTGGCTAAATTTTCTCAAACCAAATTATAAGGTCTTGCCCTTAAAAGAGAGGATGCTCTCAGGTGTCGGTGCCTTGTGCGGATTGGTGATCTCATCATTGATTAGCTGGTATGTCTTAGGTGGCATGAATGCATGGTATATCGCCCCGATGGGTGCATCTTCTGTGTTGCTATTTGCAGTACCAAACAGTCCGTTGGCACAACCTTGGAATGTCATTGTTGGCAATACTTTGGCAGGTTTTATTGGTGTCGCCTGTACGCAATATCTGCCCGATCTTACCAGTGCTTTTAGTGTTGCTGTTGGGGTGGCAATTTTTGTGATGATGACGACAGACTCTTTGCATCCTCCAAGTGGAGCTGTGGCGATTACTGCGGTATTAGGCGGTGAAGCGGTACATCGTTTAGGTTTTCATTTCATTTTGTACCCAGTTTTACTCAACTCGGTCTTATTGCTGTTGTTTGCAGTCTTTTTTAATCGCTTGATTGGGCGTCATTATCCGATTACTGCCCATGTGAATGAGCGTTCGAAAGATCTTACACCGACCCAGAAAGTCTCGATTCAGCCGAAAGATATTGAATATGCTTTAGAGCATCACACTGAGCTATTGGATATTAGCCAGTACGATTTAGAAAAAATCATTTTAGAAGCTCAATCGCATGCAAACGAGCGCTTGATTAACTCATTGGTCTGTCAGGATATTATGAGCCGTGATGTGATTAAATTGCATCAGCAAGATGACATTCATCAGGCTTTGGATAAGTTTAAAGCCGTGAATTTAATGAGTCTGCCAGTGGTAAATGCGGAAGATCATTTGGTGGGGACATTGGCACTCTATGAAGTGGTGGAATGGTTTAAGGGTGCAACAGATCCACGGAATTCATGGCAGCACTATGTTAGTCAAATTATGAGCCATAAAGTTGTGACAGTGAGTCCCTTACAACCGATTCAAGATTTGGTGCCTTACTTTGTCGAGAAATCATTTAACTATATTCCTGTGGTTGAGGAACATCGTTTGATTGGGATAATCAGTCGTGCCGATATGATTGCAGCTTTGCAACAACAGTTGAATCGCCAGGTCTACATTTAGATAAAAAAAAGCTACGGTTGGATTAGGGGGTAATTTCAACCGTAGCGACCAAAAAGGTAACAGTGAATTAACGTTTTATGCTTTGGTCTTCATAAATCGTTTTTACAGGTTGGCTATAACCCTGCACGTGATCAACACGGGCTTGTTGCTGTTTTGGAATAACCAACCACAAAATCAAATAGACCAAAATACCCGGAAAGGCAGCACTCATGATCGAGATCACGAAAAAGATCAGACGTAATAAGTTTGCGTTCCAACCAAATCGTTCCGCAATACCGCCCATTACACCAGCGATCATGCTTTGTTGGTTTGAGCGATATAAACCAGAGTTGGCCATCGAGTTTGTCTCCTTAAATTGATGAAACAGCAGTAAAAAATAAATTCTTTCAGTTTAATTTGCTGTTAATTAAGAAATAGGGGCGAACTGATTTTTTTAAAGTTTAAACAGATGAGAGATTAGTTAAGTTGTGTAAATCATTGATGGAAAAACCAACACGATCGCCTAAAATGCACCGAATTAAAGCATACTGCTTTGTCAATTTGCTATTTCAATCCGGTCGCGTTGGCTATTACCCATTTGGGGAATAGACGGACATTGAAATGATCCCTATATTTTTTCAAGTCTGGGATCGGTCAGTGCAAACCACGCGATAACGATATTGATGTTAGAGATTTATAAATATGCAGTTCAGGTTATTCTTACAGTATGTCAGTGTAGGAGTTCTATTGAGTTTAGGTTTGAGTGCTTGTGATAGCCATCATCCAGAACCAGTAAAGCAACAACCCCAGACGCAACCGAGTCGTGAAGCGAGTGAAGTGCTTGCAGATGAGCAAGAAGAACAGCTTGCATCTGATGCGCAAGGCGTGTCATTGACTCAAGTGGCAGGGCAAGCAACGTTACCGCATCCTGCAATACATCAACTTAAGTTAAGCCCACCATCTAAAGCCGATATGCTCTATGTCGGGCGTTATCATGCGCGTATTCCATGTACGGATGCATTTGCTGGTTGTGTGAATAACGAAAAAGAATCGGAATATATCCTCAATTTATTAGGCGATGGTTCAGTCTATTGGACCAATACCAGTTTTAGCCGTTTAGGTTCAGATCCGACACGTAATACAGCAAAGATTGAGCAGACCTGTAAACAAGTCCAATGGCATGTCCATCAAGAAAGCAATGAAATCATGATTCGTTGCGATGCTGCGGATGTGAATTTGTATTATAAAATTAATAGAAATAAAGATTTAGTGATGAATCTGGATAAAATTTGGAATGGCGATAACGGCCATAACCGTAAGTTTTTTAAAGAGTATCCATTTCCTGAACAAGCTTATGTATTTAAGAAGGTTGAATAAAATCATCTCGGCATAAAAAAGAGCGCATTTAGCGCTCTTTTTTGTTGTTCCGATTAGTAATCGAAACTGAAGTGTTCTGGTGCAAGTGAAGTCAAGGTACGAGATGTTGTCACCATTGATTCTGCATGACCTTGAGCACGTGGTAATAAACGGTCAAAGTAGAAGTCTGCAACTTTGATTTTTGCTTTATAGAATTCAGGTGTTTCGATTCCGTCACCTGCTTCTAATTTCTCAGATGCGATTACCGCTTGTTGTGCCCAGAAATATGCCATCATCACATAACCAGAGAACATCAAGAAATCAGCAGAAGCTGAAGAAACGATGTCACGGTCTTTACGTGCAGCTAGCATGATGCGAACAGTTAGCGTGTTCCATTGTGCGCAAAGCTTGGTTAAGTCCCATGCAAAGCGACGTAGATACTTATTACGCGCGTGAGTCGCACAGAATTTCAAGATTTCAGCAGTATAGTCACGAACAACTTTACCTTTTGAACTTAAAAGAACTTTACGGCCAATTAAATCAAGTGCTTGAATCCCTGTTGTACCTTCGTACAAGGTAGAGATACGTGCATCACGTGCGATTTGTTCCATACCCCATTCACGGATATAGCCATGACCGCCGTAAACTTGCATACCGTTATTCGCTGCTTCTAAGCCGAGTTCAGTCAGGAAGCCTTTAAGAATAGGGGTGTAGAAGCCTAGCTTATCATCATAAGCTTCATAAGCTGCCTGATCACCACTCACCAATGCATCTGTCATTTTGTCTGCAAGTTTTGCAGCATGATAGATCATTGAACGGCCGCCTTCTGCAATCGCTTTTTGAGTCAAGAGTAAACGACGAACATCGGCATGGTGAATAATCGCATCACCAACGCGCTCAGGCTCTTTCTTACCAGAAAGCGCGCGCATTGACATACGGTCTTTCGCATAAGGTAAAGCACCTTGGAATGAAAGTTCAGCATGTGCAATACCCTGAACTGCAGTACCGATACGTGCTGTGTTCATGAAAGTAAACATTGCATGTAAGCCTTTGTTTACTTCACCGATCAAATAGCCAGTTGCGTTGTCAAAGTTGAGTACTGCAGTTGCAGATGCTTTGATCCCCATCTTGTGTTCGATTGAACCACAAGAAACAGTATTACGTTCACCTACACCACCATCCGCAGTCGGGATGAATTTAGGTACGATGAATAAAGAGATACCACGTGTGCCTGCTGGTGCATCTGGAAGACGCGCAAGTACGATGTGAATAATGTTATCTGTTAAATCGTGCTCACCGGCAGAGATGAAGATTTTAGTACCAGAAATTTTATAAGTACCGTCAGCAGCAGGTTCTGCCTTGGTTTTTACTTGACCTAAGTCTGTACCACATTGAGGCTCAGTTAAGCACATTGTGCCTGACCAAGTACCTTCAACCAGTTTAGGCATATAAGTATTTTTTTGCTCGTCTGTACCAAACTGCATGATCGTGTTCATACAGCCAGTACTTAAACCTGGATACATGGTGAATGACCAGTTTGCCGTTCCCATCATTTCAGATTTGATCAGGTTTAAAGACATTGGTAAGCCTTGACCACCAAACTCTTCTGGATAAGAAAGACCTTGCCAACCACCCATTACGAATTGGTCATAAGCTTCTTTAAAGCCTTTTGGTGTTGTCACTTCACCGTTGTTGAAAGTACAACCTTCTTCATCACCTGATTGATTGAGTGGAGAAAGTACGTTTTCGCAATAATCTGCCGCACCTTCAAGAATCATATCCACTGTTTCAGCATCCGCATTTTGACCACTTGTCAAAGTTTGGTAATGTGCTGGATAATCTAACATTTCGTTCATTAAGAAACGAATATCACGGAGCGGGGCTTTATAAGCTGGCATAATCTTAATCCTGTATTTGAATCATTTTGGATTATCTGTTTCGATACTTTGATTATTCACAATAGTGATAAAAATACATTGATAATCACTAGGGAAAAGAATGTCAGAAAAGCGAATTTACTTGAAGAGATGTTTGTAAAAAAATCACTTTTCTATTGGCATCAAAACTGATGTTAAATGTGAAAAGTACTCAATTTTATACTTGAAAATATAATGATATAAAGGTGTTTGGTAAAGCTATGCGTCTAAAATATTTAACTTTATGCTTAATGGGTCTTAGTCTTTCTGCATGTTCTCAACATGTCATTAAAACCAATTCGGCTTCGAACAATTTAGAACAGAAGGCCATCAATAGTCTCAATGCGATGTATGAATATCCGAGCTATGATTATCGCGGAAAATTTAATATTCATGTTGAGACGAATCAAAATAAAGCAAATGCCAAGATCGACAACGCACCTTTAGATGCTGCACTGAAGCAAAAGGTCGATCAATATTTGCGCGACCAGAAGGTCAATTTAAATAGTAAGCAAAAACAAGCGCTCTATGTTGCGCTTGCACAAGAACAAAAAACCTACGGTCAATCTAAAGTCGATAAATTTACCCAAATCATGGCCAATGTCCTCAATGACATGCAGTTTGAATATGATGGCTCTGTGCATTATCGCCAGAAAATGGGTTCGTTTAATTTGACTGCACGCTATGAAAAGCCGACTTTATTGGTGCAAGCCAAAGTGCCGATGGTGCTTGATCTGAATAATTATAAGTTTTATATCAACTACTTTGCCTTGATGCCGTATTTGGTGAATAAAGAAAATCAAAGCAATCTTGCCTATCTAGATTTTTCAAAATATCAGGATCTATTCAAGCAAGTGGATTACAAAAAATTTGCTGAATATGTCAAAGCATCAAGTGCGATTTACTATCGCCTTGCCGATCAAAATAATATTCAGGCTTTGTCAGTTTCTTCTGCAGATCAAGCAGCAGGTGTGGTGGAGAAAATTCGTTTAAAAACTTCAATTGAAGAGCTGATTTTGCAGGCAAATTTATACAGCAAGGTCAATGAAAAATACTTCGTGCAAAGTGTGCTGAATATTAAAGAGCAGAACTTAGAAAAGCTGATTGCCAATGAAGTGGAGGCTGCAAGTGAAACTAAGTCCAAATCAAAAGCTTCATTATTAGATGCAAAAGACTCGGCAGATGATGCCAGTGTGGTCAGTCAACAGCTGTACCGCCTTGTCAATCAACATTTTGGTGTGGCGAATGATGACGAAGATGACGTTTCGGCTGTAGATGCCACAGAGGATGCTGCTGAAGAAGCACGACAAGCTGCGGAAGATTCAACAGCAGATAGTGAAGATGTTGCAACTGCCGATGAAGACGGTGGATTAACTGAAACACAGTGTACTGCATTGCAACAGACCTCTAAAACCACGTATGGTGATGTACAGTACTGTCAAAGTATTTATGGCATTGATGTATTTGGTACCAAGCCCGCAGAAGCAGGCTTCCTGTCTTATTTTGAAAAGCTACAAACAGTAGAAAAAGAGTTTATTGCCTACGATCAGAATCAGTTTATTGACGATCAAGCTTTTAAAGCACTATGGATCAAACACCAAGCCGATATTGATCAGGCCTTGCCACCAGTCGATAAGCGTAATCCATTTATTATGGATGTGGGGTTAGATGCACAAGGGCGTGCGGTCAAGCTTGATTATGATTTGAATTATGGCTTATCCGAGCTGAAGTCCCGTTTTAGTGTCAAAGCGGATATGCTGATCTCGAATTATGGCAAAGCCACACCAATCGATCAGGCGCAGTTGAAACGTGCAAAAACGTGGGCAGAAGCAAGCAAAGGCTCAATGCTCGAACAGACAGTAAGCAGTTTCTCTGAGAAACTAGGGCAAGCAGGTATTCAAGAGCGTTCAGCAGAGCCTTATCGTTTATCTTTAGACGATCAACTGAAAGTGATTGCAGAACAACGTTTCGATGCAACGCATGCCTATGAGCCAACCTATAAAGCTGTATTTATTGCGAAATTAACGGAAAGTACCCCACAGATCGTGCAACGTTACTCTAGTCAAGAGTTACAGGAAATTGCCAGTGTGTATGCATATTGGTATGCCGATGATGAGGTTTATAATCCTGAAGGTAAAGCTCTACAAACGATTGAAGCTTTGCAAAAGAAACATCATCTTGAAAATGAAGATCAGTTTGATGATAAATTGGGCCAAGCGGTGAATCGTCTTGTGGTTGATGCTATGCGTGGCGATAAAGACCGTCAAGCGTGGAACAAGCTGAAAGCACAATATAAGCAACCGCAACAGCTATTTGCTAAGCAATATCAAATCCAATTTGAGCAAGAGAATGGTGCTTCAAGTGAAGAGAAAGTCTTACTTGAACAAACAGCCTCGATCTTGGGGCAAGTCTATGTGGATGCGCGTAAGAATAAGCTTTCTGAGCAGTCAATTAAGTCATTAAAGCTTCAACATAATGAATTTATTGATTATGAGATTTTCAAAGAAGTGTATCAGAAGATGCTAACCGTAAAATAATCAGCTGAACCTGAAGAAAAAACCTGCATTTGCAGGTTTTTTTGTATTTCATTCTTCAAATGATTATAAAAAATCTTTCAGTTCTGGTTTAACGCCATTCCAAATCGAGAAAGCTTCAATGGCTTGCCCGACCAACATTCCAAAACCATCAGTAACAGGGACTTGGCGCTGTTTAGCTTGGTCCAGAAAGCTGGACGGCTTGCCATAAGCCATTTCATAAGCATGATGGAATACTAAGCTTTCAGGCAGTTGCAAGGCATCGCCCGTTAAACTTGCAGAAGTTGCGTTAATCACAAAATCAAACTCACCTGAGAGTTGCTCTAGGCCAATGGCTTTAAGTTCAGTTTGAGGCACAGCATCTTTTAAATCGTCAACGAGTTGTTCAGCACGGGCGAGGGTACGGTTGGCAATGACAATGTATTTTGCGCCTGCCTGTACCAATGGGTAGATCACGCCACGCGTTGCACCACCCGCACCTAGTATCAGAATGCGGCTATTTTCTAAGTTCCAACCCAACGCCTGAATCGCTGCAACCAAGCCCTGACCATCGGTATTGTCACCATAGAGCTTGCCATCTTGCATCCACAAGGTATTCACTGCTTTGGCAATTTTGGCACGTTCAGTCAGTTGTTCACAGAGTACGAAAGCTTGTTCTTTAAAAGGTACTGTAACATTCATACCGATACCATCTTGAGCAAAAAATGCTTTTGTGGTGCTTTCAAAACCATCCAACGGTGCAAGGATTTTTTTATAGTTGAGATCGACCCCAGTTTTTGCTGCGAAAGCGTGGTGTAGCTCGGGTGAGCGGGATTGTTCAATCGGATTTCCAATTACAGCAAATTGTTTGGTCATGAGTGATCAACATGGTGAGGTTGTTTAAAGTTTATAAAGTTGAAGGGGATGCTGCAATATTGATTTACATCTATGACATAGTAATGTCGTGATTTGATCATCAGAACATGATCTGATATTTCCGAACTATTATCTAAAAATTAGCCTCATTATGAGTGTTTTTTTAATTCGACATGCACAAAGTGAAGCGAATGTGAATGGGCGAACTAGATCGCATGCTGCAATTGCGCTGAGCGAGCAGGGTAAGCAACAGGCAAAACAACTTTGTGAAGCGTTACCACCTATTGATCATGTGATTATTTCTAAATATCAAAGAACCTATCAAACCGCACAGCCGATTTTATATAAATATCAGATCACAGCAGAAGTCGATAACAACTTGCATGAGTTTAGTTATCTCTCGGAAAGGAAATGCGCTAACACCAATCTGGATGACCGCAGGCACTGGGTCAACGCTTATTGGGAACGGATGGACTATGAATATCGTGATTCGGATGATGCAGAATCTTTTACTGATTTTTATCTTCGCGTACAACTGTTCCATGAAAAAATAAAACAATTGGCTGAAGTTTATGTAGAGAAGAATTTAGTGATATTTACACACGGTCAATTTTTACAATTATTGCTCACGTTAAAGCATGAACCACAACCTTTGAGCCGAGAGCTCATGCAAAATTTTAGGTTAGATTTAATTCATCGGCCAATTCAAAATACCGCAATATTTTTATTTTAACATTTTTAAAAGACCTCACCCCTAACATCTGAGCTAGGGATGAGTAATATGATTTACTTCTGCAAGCCTAACCAATCTCGTGGCTTTAAATAATAATCGGTGAGACGTTTTTCAGCCGAGTCCGCATCCCATTCAGGACGATATGACCAACCCGCTAGATTGGGTAGGCTCACCAAGATCGATTCAATACGCCCACCAGTTTGTAAGCCAAACAACGTACCACGGTCATAAACCAAATTATATTCAACATAGCGACCACGACGATACAACTGGAACTCACGCTGCGCTTCGGTATAAGGTTGTTGACGATGCTTTTCAAAAATAGGCAAGATCGCTTCTAGATAACCATTACCCACTGCTTGCATGTATTTAAAGCAGGTTTCAAAATCCCACTGGTTCAAATCATCAAAGAATAAACCACCGACACCACGTTGTTCGTCACGATGCTTGAGATAGAAATAATCATCACACCATTGTTTGTGTTCTGCATAAACATGTTCACCAAAAGGCTGACACAGATCATAGGCTTTTTGATGCCAATTCAGCACATCTTGTTCATCTGGGTAGAATGGGGTTAAATCAAAACCACCACCAAACCACCACACTGGATCTTGGCCTTCAGGTTCAGCCACAAATAAGCGAACATTGGCATGAGATGTTGGGATATTCGGATTTTTCGGGTGAATCACCAACGATACGCCCAACGCTTGTGCTTTCGCTCCTGCGATTTGTGGATGACGTTCCGTAGCAGATGCAGGAAGTTTACTAATATTGATGTGGGAGAACATGACCCCACCTTTTTCAATCACTTCACCATTTTGCAGAACACGAGAACGACCGCCACCACCTTCGGTTCGTTGCCAATCATCAATGATAAACTCAGCGGTACCACCGCCTGCACGTTCCTGTTGCTCTAGTCCTGCACAAATCCGTGTTTGTAGATCGAGTAAAAACTCGCGAACACGTTGAATATCAGCTGAAGTCGGGTGCTGCATGATGATCCTCTGAAAGTGATCTAGGGATGGGTTATATCAAAACATAAAACCCATAATAAAAGTAAGGGTTTTTTATTTTTTACAATAAAAACCCTTTAATTGCTTTATTTTTAACCGTTTAAAAAATGAATTAAAAGTCATCTTTTTGATATAGATGATCCATACGTTCACGTTTGGTCTTTAAATATTGTTCATTGAATGGATTCCGACCTACCGTAAGCGGTACACGTTCAACCACATTAATACCCAGATCGGTCAACGCTTTTAATTTAAGTGGGTTATTTGTGACTAGTTTTACTTCTTTAACTTGAAGATGATCGAGCATGATGCTGCACATATCATAACGACGCGCATCAGCAGGCAAGTTTAGTAACAGATTCGCATCAACGGTATCATGTCCTTGATCTTGCAAGGCATAAGCACGGATTTTATTGGTTAAACCAATACCACGTCCTTCCTGACGTAAATATAAAATCACGCCTTGGCCTGCGTCATTAATCAGACGTTGAGTGGCTTGTAGCTGTGGTCCGCAATCACATTTAAGTGAAGCGAAAGCATCGCCAGTTAAGCATTCAGAATGGATGCGAACAAGCACTGGCTTATCTGGAGCCGTTTCTAAACCTTTAGATAGCGCCACATGTTCTTCGCCTGTTACAGGGTCTTGAAACACGGAAATATTGAAGTCACCAAAAGCGGTGGGTAGCTTTGATGTTGCAATAAATTCAATCGGCACAGAGAGCTCACTATGATAATAAAAACAGTTCGAGTATAGCCTAATGTATGAAGATTGCGTGAACTGGAATTTCTGATTTTTCACACAACTTTTTCTTTTTCATACAAAGAACACAATAATGGTTGATAAACAGTGACATAATTCAGGATAATCTATCGGTCATTCTTTATAATTTGCATAAGAATGTTCAGCACTACATCATTCGCACGTGTGGCTGATTGAAGGTAGATCATATTTAATTGTATGATTGCCCCCATTTAAAACCCAGCTTCGGACTTGCCAGGCTTAAAAAGGCTTTGCCACATTATGTTGTATACCGAAATTCCAACTCAACGCCCTGTTACGCCATTGTTAGATGGGATTGACCATCCGCAACAATTACGTCAACTCGAGCAAAGCCAACTTGTACAAGTTGCAGATGAGTTACGTCAATATATTTTGTATGCAGCAGGACAAAGTGGCGGTCACTTTGGGGCAAATTTAGGTGTAGTCGAACTGACGGTCGCATTGCATTATTGTTTTAATACACCAGATGACCGTTTAGTCTGGGATGTGGGGCATCAAGCCTATCCACATAAAGTTTTGACAGGTCGGCGTGATCGCATTACTACGATTCGAAGTAAAAATGGTTTAGCTGCTTTCCCTGCACGTGATGAGTCTGAGTTTGATACCTTTGGTGTTGGTCACTCTTCAACTGCGATTTCAGCAGGTTTGGGCATGGCGTTGGCTCGCCGTTATCAAAAAGATCCGTGCGATGTAGTTGCAATCGTTGGCGATGGTGCAATGACGGCAGGCATGGCTTTTGAGGCAATGAATGATGCGGTTGCCCATGACGCAGACTTGATCGTGGTCTTAAATGATAATGATATGTCGATCTCGTGCAGTACAGGTGGTTTTGCAAAACACTTAGCGGCAATTTGGGAAACAGGCCAACTGGTAAATGTAAATGAACAAGGCGAAGCCTATGTTCAACCGCATCCAAAGTGGACCTATAACTCTCGTTTACACCAATCAGCGACTGACGCAGCTGATAACTTATTTAAAGCAATTGGTTTTGATTATTTTGGTCCATTTGACGGACATGATGTGGAACAGCTTGCACAAGTTTTCCATGCACTCAAAAAACGGAAAGGCCCTCGCTTAGTCCATATCTATACAAAAAAAGGCAAAGGTTTTGCGCCTGCGGAAGCAGATCCGATTACCTATCATGCGATTACCAAGATTGCACCAGCGGCAGCCGCACCAGTAAAAACATTGGTTGTAACAGCACCACCTAAATATTCAGATGTCTTTGGACAATGGTTATGTGATGAAGCTGCTCAAGATGATCGTTTACTCGCAATTACACCAGCAATGTGTGAAGGTTCTGGGATGGTGCAATTCGCACAGCAATATCCAGAACGTTTCTTTGATGTTGCCATTGCAGAACAGCATGCAGTGACTTTAGCCGCAGGTATGGCATGTGAAGGTCTTAAACCAGTTGTTGCGATTTATTCAACCTTCTTGCAACGTGGTTATGATCAATTGATTCATGATGTTGCCTTGCAAAATCTGGATGTCACGTTTGGTATTGATCGAGCTGGTTTGGTGGGTGAAGATGGCCCAACCCATGCTGGTGCTTATGATTATGCGTATATGCGTACCGTACCAAACATGGTGATTATGGCACCGAAAGACGAAAACGAATGTCGTCAAATGCTACATACAGCTTATCTTTATAAAGGACCAACTGCGGTACGTTATCCACGTGGTGTCGGTACAGGTGTTGAAATTCAACAACAGATGACAGAGATGGAAATTGGTAAAGCTGAAATCGTTGCAGAATTTAATGTGGATGCCGAACAACAGATCAGTATTCTTGCTTTTGGTAGCCGTGTTGCAGCATCAATTGAAGCAGCTCAGCAATTGGCGGACAAACACGCGATAGGTGTGCGTGTCGTGAATATGCGCTTCGTGAAACCACTTGACGAACAAATACTTCGTGATTTGGCGCCTCGAACTCAACTCTTTGTAACCGTAGAAGAACATGCGGTTATGGCAGGTGCGGGTAGTGCGGTGAATGAGTTCTTGGCACATGCGAAGATTCTTAAGCCAATGTTGAACATTGGTTTACCAGATAGCTTCCTTCATCAGGCAACACATCAGCAGATGTTGCAAGATTGTGGTTTAGACAGTCAGGGAATTTTAGCTTCAATTGAGCAAGCTTGGTTTTAAGCGATAAGCTCATGTAAAAGCGAAAATAATTTTTCGCAACATTTTTCCCCTAAAAGCGCTTATATTTGCTAGAATATACGCGCTTTTATGCATTATTCTTTGTCAAAATCTTCAAATTTGTAGTGGGTGTTCAATGGAACCTATGGTGGTTATGGCTGCGCGTGCGGCTCAAACAGTTGGTCAAGAGCTTTTAAAGGCACATCAGAATCGTCATAAACTCGATTTGCAAGTTGAAGAAAAAGGCATTGATGGTCCAGTAACGCGTGTCGATCGTTACTTGGAGCAACTTACAATTGATACCCTCCGCAAAAGCTATAAAAATCACAGCTTCCATGGCGAAGAGTTTGGTTTCCAAGAAGGTAAAGGTCACGATGCAGATTGGTGCTGGGTGATTGATCCTTTAGATGGCACTCAAAACTTTATCAATGCTTTCCCACATTTCTGTATTTCTATCGCTGTACAGCATAAAGGTGTAACTCAGCACGGTGTGATCTATGATCCTGTGCGTGATGAACTATTTTCTGCAAGTCGCGGTCGTGGTGCAGTGATGAACCAACGCCGTATCCGTGTCAATGTAAAAGAAAGCTTGGAAAGCACATTCCTTGCAGTCGGTCATCCGTTCCGCGCAAAGCGTAATGGTGAAATTGTTTCTTATGCAGAGCAGCATTTCGCTTCATTATTGGCTGTGACCAAATCAGGTGCTCAAATCCGTCGTGGTGGTTCAGCTGCTTTAGATTTGGCTTATGTTGCTGCAGGCCGTTTTGATGGCTTCTTTGAACTTGGTTTAAAACCATGGGATATCGCTGCGGGTGAGTTGATTGTAAAAGAAGCGGGCGGTGTGGTTGTTGATGCTCGTGGTGGCAATGATTCATTTGATAATGGTCAAGTGATTGCGTGTTCAATGAAAATGTTAAAGCCGTTGATGCAAACAGTTGTTCCTGCTTGGGGCGATGCTGCAAAATAATTTTTAGATTTTAAAAAAAGAGTAGCATTAGCTGCTCTTTTTTTTGTGCAGTAGAGCGGGAAGAACGAAAAGCTGAAATAAAAACAAAAAAATTGTATTGATTAAATAAGCACCCCAATATGGCGGGGCATGCATTGAAGTCAAATATGCAATAAAGAATTGCCCAGTGACAATTACAGAGCACACTATAAAATATAGCGTAGGGTGTTTACGGTTAAAGCTTAACAAGAAAGATAGAGCTTGAGTAATAAAGTAGACTGAGAAAATTAGCCAGCTAAATATAACTCCTTCAAAAGGGTATTTAAAAATATACTCAGGGTCATGCCTGATAAGGTAATCATCAATTCGATTGCCACTTAACACGATATTGAGACTGCCGATTAACCATAAGGCGAAAAATAGGATTGGTATTAAAAACTTTTTCAACTTATTTTTCATATCGAAGTTAGAGTAATCTATTGTTACCAAAAAGAATAATTGTGCATTTAGTGGAAGTGTATAGTTTATTTGTGAGCGCTAAGCTCAGTATTTTCTAAAAAAACGTGACTTTCTTAAACTTTCTGCTATAATCCGCCCACGCACTTAAATTCCAGTTCATTACCTGAACATTCAGTTCTATTCATATTAGCGCACGCTGTCCGTAGAGAGGACCACATCTTGCGCCCAAATCGCTTAGCGATTCTTCAGGTTGAAGCAGTAATCAAGCGTGCGTTTAGTCCACATCGTCGTTATTCGGATCGCCGCTGAACTTCATCTATTTTTCAGCTTGAGTCGCTTTGCCGCTTGTTGCCGATGTCTATTTTTTTTTGTATTTATTAAAATGGAGCACCCATTAGGGTGAAACTCTCTATGAGCAAAACTTTTGCCGAATTTTCTTTACACGAAACCTTACAACAAGCGCTTGAAGGTTTAGGTTTTACCACTCCAACTCCTGTGCAAGAACAAGCGATTCCCGCTGCGTTAGAAGGGAAAGATTTATTAGTTTCGAGCCAAACTGGTTCAGGTAAAACAGCTGCATTTTTACTTCCAACGTTAAATGCATTAGCAGGCGAAGAAGCATTTGTTTCTTTTAAAGACCGTATGAAAGCGGTAACTCAGCCGACTATTTTAGTTATTTCTCCTACACGTGAATTGGCTCAACAAGTAAGCCAAGACGCGATTGCATTTGTACGTCACATGAAAGGTGTTCGTATTGCTGCAATCATGGGTGGTATGCCTTTTGGTAAGCAAATTCAACAGCTTAAAGGTGCACAAGTTGTCGTTGCGACTCCTGGTCGTTTACTTGACCTTGTAAACCGTCGTCAAATTAAACTTGATAAAGTTGAATCATTAATTGTTGATGAAGCTGACCGTATGCTTGATCTAGGTTTCTCTGAAGATCTAGAAGCAATTGGTGAATTAGCTGCAAACCGTAAACAAACATTAATGTTCTCTGCAACATTTGCGGATCGTATTATTCGTCTTGCTGAGCGCATGATGAATGATCCACAACGTATTGCAATCGAAACTGGTCACAGCACCAATACTGATGTAACGCAAACATTGCATTGGACAGACGGTTTTGAACACAAGAAAAAATTACTTACGCATTGGTTATCTGACGAATCAGTAGATCAAGCTGTTGTATTCGCAAGCACGCAAGAAGATACAGATATGCTTGCTGAAGAACTAGCTGAAGCTGGTCACTCAGTTGTTGCGTTGCACGGTGCAATGCCACAAACCGTTCGTAACCGTCGTTTACGTAGCATTCGTGAAGGTCGTGCAAAAATCTTAGTTGCAACTGACGTTGCGGCGCGTGGTTTAGACGTACCAACAATTTCACACGTAATCAACTTCGGTTTACCGATGAAAAATGAAGACTATGTACACCGTATCGGTCGTACAGGTCGTGCGGGTCGTACAGGTCAAGCCGTTACTTTAGCGACTTACCGTGAGCGTGGCAAAATCCGTGCTTTAGAAGATTACTTAGATGCACGTTTAAATGTATCTGAAATCGAAGGTTTAGAGCCATCTCCACCTCCTGCTCGTTCAGGTCGTGATGGTGGTGGTCGTGGCCGTGATGGCGGTGGTCGTGGTCGTGGCGGTCGTGATGGCGGTCGTGGCGGTTTCGGTGGTGGTCGTCGTTTTGAAGGCGAAAGCAACTTTAAACGCCGTGAAGGTGGTGATGACCGTCCACGTCGTAGTTTCGATGACAAACCTCGTGGCGAACGTCCATCATTTGGTGGTGAAGATCGTCCACGTCGTGAGTTCAACTCAGATCGTCCGCGTCGCGAAGGTGGTTTTGAAGACCGTCCAAAGCGTAGTTTCGGTGGTGAAGATCGCCCACGTCGTGAATTCAATTCGGACCGTCCACGTCGTGAAGGTGGTTTTGAAGATCGTCCAAAGCGTAGTTTCGGTGGTGAAGATCGTCCACGTCGCGAGTTCAATTCTGATCGCCCACGTCGTGAAGGTGGTTTCAACGATAAACCGCGTTTTGACTCGAATGATGACAACCGTGGTAACCGTGTAGATTACAAACCACGTCGTGAAGGTAGCTTCGGCGACCGTCCAAAACGTGATTTCGGTGATCGTCCAGCTGCACCGCGTGAAGGTGGTTTTGGTGACCGTCCAAAGCGTAGTTTTGGCGGTGAAGATCGTCCAAAACGTACCTTTGGTGGTGAAGATCGTCCAAAGCGTACCTTTGGTGGTGAAGATCGTCCAAAACGTGATTTCGGTGATCGTCCACAACGTGAAGGTGGTTTTGGTGACCGTCGTCGCAAAAACGATTTTTAATCGTTAAAAACCGATAAAAAGAAGAAGCCAGTTGAAAAACTGGCTTTTTTATTTTCTGTTAGTCATGTAAAATGTAAAAAATGTGTACTAATTCAAATTTTATATAAGAAATGAATAGCGTTAAGCAAAATAACAGTCTTTTGAGTCAAATATGGTCATTCATGTGTAGTGAAGGGCTACCGTGTCTATTTGTCATTTTGATGCTATGTAATGGCTTATTTTTCGCTTATGCGCTTTTTGATAACAATCATTCTGATTCTTTTAATGTCAATTCTCATCAAACGACCAGCCAAGTTGTTTCAAAGAATAACTACATAAATTAAATAATCTTCATACATCAGTTATCAAAATAAAAACAAGCGTTTAATCTTTCAGTGTATAGTATGCGTGCATAAAAAGTGCAGGAATATGCCATTATGAATAACAAATCTCCTCTCGATACAGAAGCCTTAATTGAAGTTAAAAACTTGAGCTTTAATCGAGGAGAACGCGTCATTTATGACGATATCAGTCTTAAAATTCGACGTGGTCAAATTACTGCAATTATGGGACCGTCTGGTACGGGTAAGACGACTTTATTACGGTTGATCGGTGGGCAATTGGTACCTGATCACGGTGAAGTGCTGCTCGACGGTAAAAATATTGCGACAATGTCGCGTCAAGAATTATTCGCTGCACGTGCGCGTATGGGCATGCTGTTCCAGAGTGGTGCATTATTTACCGATATGTCGACTTACGAAAATGTCGCTTTTCCAATCCGGGCACACACCAAATTACCTGAACATATTATTGCAGAATTAGTTGCTTTAAAACTTGAATCAGTCGGCTTGCGTGGTGCTGAGCAGTTAATGCCATCAGAGCTTTCGGGCGGGATGAATCGTCGTGTAGCTTTGGCACGTGCAATTGCGTTAGATCCTGAACTGATTATGTATGACGAGCCATTTGCAGGCCAAGATCCAATTGTGATGGGTGTTTTAACGCGTTTAATCCGCTCATTACGAGATGCCTTAGATTTAACCACGATTATCGTCTCACATGATGTTGCTGAGACTTTATCAATTGCTGATTATATTTATGTAGTGGCGGAAGGCAAAATTCAGGGTGAAGGTTCACCTGAACAATTGAAAAATCATGCATCGCCATTTGTACGTCAGTTTTTAACAGGTTCAATTGAAGGACCTGTGGAATATCAATTTACTCACCAAGCATATTTAGATAACGAGGTTCGTCCATGAATGCGATTGCCTGGTTAGGTAGACTCGTTATTGAGCGGATAAAGGGGATTGGTGCTGCGGCATTGATGCTCTTGCAAGTTTTATTTGCCATGCCATCGAAAGGCGGATTTCAGCGTTTTGTGTATCAAATGTATCGTGTTGGGGTGATGTCCCTGCTGATTATTGCTGTTTCAGGCCTGTTCATTGGTGCTGTTCTCGGTTTGCAGATGTATAGCATTCTGGTCACTTTTGGCAGTGAGGCAATGCTCGGTACCGCAATTTCACTCACCTTGTTGCGTGAACTTGCATCTGTGGTTGCCGCTCTGTTATTTGCTGGTCGAGCAGGTTCAGCACTAACTGCTGAAATTGGTTCCATGAAACAGAGTGAACAACTTGCCAGTATGGAAATGATTGGTGTTGACCCACTTCGCCAAATTGTGGCCCCGCGTTTATGGGCTGGTATTGTCAGCCTGCCGATGCTCACCGTAATTTTTGCAACCATTGGTATTATTGGCGGCAAACTGGTTGGTGTTGATTTTTTAGGGGCGGATGAAGGGTCATTTTGGAGTGGTATGCAAAGCAGCGTGCAATTCTGGCATGACATCTTTAATGGCACCATCATCAAAAGCATTGTATTTGCTTTAATTTGTACATGGGTAGCGGTATATCAAGGTTATGCTTGTGATCCGACGCCAGAAGGTATCGCGACTTCGATGACGAGAACGGTCGTATACTCTTCACTTTGTGTATTAGGTTTTGATTTCGTGTTGACTGCGGTCATGTTCGGAGGGATTTAATGAAATCACGTACTAGTGAGCTGGCCGTAGGTATTTTTGTCATTATCTTCGGTATCGCTCTATTTTTTCTTGCAATGAAAGTTAGTGGTTTAGTCGGTACGAATTTACGTGATAGCTACAGCATGACAGCGCAGTTTGATAACGTAAATGGTTTAAAGGCGCGTGCGAAAGTAACCATGAGTGGTGTGACTATTGGCCGTGTTGAATCAATCACGCTTGATCCTGTAACGCGTTTAGCAACCGTTAAATTTGATCTGGATGGTAAATTAACCAGCTTTAGTCCTGAGCAACTCAAAGAAGTGCAAAAGAATGCGCTTGAAGAATTGCGCTATAGCTCTGATTATCAACAGGCCGATGCTGCGAAACAAAAAGAAATGGAACAGCAACTTATCAGTAACATGACATCCATCACAAGTTTGGATGAAGATGCTTATATAATGGTTGCAACCAATGGTCTTTTGGGTGAGAAATATTTGAAAGTTGTTCCAGGTGGTGGTGTGAACTACCTTAAACGTGGTGATGTCGTTTCAAATACCCAAGGTACAATGGATTTAGAAGATTTAATCAGTAAGTTTATTACTGGTGGTGCGGGTAAAGCCACATCGAGCTCAACCTCTGCAGAGAGTCCTGCTTCTCAACCAGCTACGGCTGAAGCAGAACCTTCTTTTGTTGAGTAATTCAGGTTAGGAGATTGAAGTGAACACATTATTGAAACAAACTCTAACAGCAAGCGTATTATCAACAATGCTTGCAAGTGCGGCATTTGCAGCACCAACAGAGACCCCACCTGATTTTGTTAAACGTGTGGCTGATGGCTTAATTACGCGTTTAAAAGCAGATAACGCTAAATTACAGAATAACCCAGCTTTAGTTAGAACAATTATTCGTCAAAACCTTGATCCGTATGTAGATTCGCAAGCATTTACACGTATTGTGCTCGGTACTTACGCGAATAATCAATATACGACTGCTGCACAGCGTGCTCAGTTTGAGCAAAACTTCCGTGCCGTGATTATTGAAAACTATGGTGGTGCTTTCGCGAAATATACTAATGAAAGCTACACCATGCGTCCTTTCAAATCGACCAATAGCAAGAACCCAGTGGTAACATTGGACTTCTTACATAATGGTGAGAAAATCCCTGTATCGTTCCAGTTAACAGATAAGGGCGATCAGTGGAAAGTACGTAATATCAATGTTTCTGGTATTGATCTTGGTTTGCAATTCCGTAACCAGTTTGCTGCAACCGTTCAGCGTAATGGCGGTGACATCAATAAAGCGATTGCAACCTTTAAACCTGATGCAGAAGCTGCAACCAGCAAAAAATAAGTAGGTGATGGGTGATTCAGTATATTGATCAGCTGTTAATCGTTTCAAAAACGATTAACTTTGCGAATGCAGAACAGATTTATCAGGCAGGTTTGAAGCATATTCGACAACATAAGGATTTTCCTTTGGTTGTAGATTTGGCTCAGCTTGAACAAGGTAATACTTTATCTTTGGCGGTCTTGGTGCAATGGTTGCGCCAGACGCCTGAAAATAAGGGGCTGCATTTTAAAAATGTGTCTGAAAAAATGCTGAAGATTATCCAAGCCTGCCATCTGCAAGATGATTTGAAATTAATTTGATGAAATCTTGTCGATATAAAAAAGCACCGTAAGGTGCTTTTTTATTAGATCCATTTCTTCCAACGGAAGTAAAACATGGGTAACACTAAGAATGCTATCAGAATACCGATGACGATCCAAAAACTTAAGCTGCCATGAGCAAAAGGTAGCACATCAGTGTTCATCCCATAAATACTGGCAATCAGCATCGGTGGCGCAAGCATGCTTGGTAAAATCGAGAATCGACGAATGGTATCGTTCTGCTCGGTATTAATGAATCCAGAGGTGGTATCCAGTAAGAATCGCACTTTTTGGAATAAGAAGGCATCATGTTCAACCAGTGAGCGAACGTCTTCACTCAACTCGCGAATGTCGGCATCATAAATATGACTGCCCAATGCGCGTGGGCGCGCTAAAAAGGTCAATACTCGACGTAAATCAATTAAACAGAGTTGTGCCTTTCCCAGCATATCTTCTTGTTGGGCTAAGCGCGTAATCATGTCATCTAGATCTAAAATTTTCTCGCGATGATGGTTATTCAGAACTTCTGTGGAATATCGTTCCAAGTCCTTGTGGATATCTTCCAAGATATCCGCAAGCTCATCCAGTTTCGCTTCAAGTAAACCGAGTAAGATCCATGTTGGATCTTTATAGTCCATATCATAGTCATTACGACGAGCGCGGGCACGGAATGCACGGAATGCGACCAGCTTTTCACCACGCATGGTGAATAAGCGATCTTTATGCAAAATAAATGCAACTGTTTGTACCATTGCTAACATGGGTAAGGAGTCGTCTGCATCGCCATCGACTTGATAATTTTTATTCTTTGTTAAAAAATAGGTGCTGATATGCAAAATTCCATCATCATCGCGGTAAAATCGTGCAGATGAGGAAATGTCTTCAAGTGACTTTAAGGTCGGTAAGTTTTGCTCATAGGCATCCAAGACCCATTGTTGTTCTTCTTGGGATGGCGCGATGAGATCAATCCAAACCAGTTCAGGGTGGAGATCAAAACTTCCATTAATGGTTGCATCTTCTAGACTACCGCGCTCTGTGGCATAAAAGGCTTCAAGCATGTCTTTTTTCCTCGCGCAGTCGATGTAAATTTTCGGCCTTTTACCGAAAAGCAGCGTGTATTTTAGACAAGGATGAAACGAAAAACACTTGCCTAAACGCTATTTTCTCAAAAATCTTGTTACATAGCCTACTTTATCAGCATGACAGTTATATAAAACGGTTTTAATTGTATGAATTCTATATGTGTTTTCTGTGGTTCGTCTCTCGGTAATGATCCCATTTATCAGCAAATGGCGCAGGCAACAGGCCAGACAATTGCAGCACAGGGGAAAACCCTGGTGTATGGTGGTGGTCGTTCGGGGCTAATGGGTGTGGTGGCGGATAGTGCCTTACAGGCAGGTGGGCGAGTGATTGGGATCATTCCAAATGCTTTGGTGGATCGAGAGCTGGCTCACACCGGTTTAACCGAATTGCATATCGTGAATAATATGCATGAACGTAAAACCAAAATGGCTGAGCTATCTGATGCTTTTGTGGCCTTGCCGGGTGGGGCAGGAACTTTGGAAGAAATTTTTGAACAATGGACCTGGAGTCAGCTCGGAATTCATCAAAAACCTTGTGCATTTTTAAATGTTGACGGTTTTTATGATGACTTGATTAAGATGCTACAAGCTTCAGTTGAGCGTGGTTTTAGTCAGGAACGTTTTGTGGATCGCTTAATTGTAGCGGAGCAAATTAATGATATTCTGGCGGCATTTTCGGTATATCAGCCTGTGACACCAAAGTGGACGTCGACCACTGAAATTCAAGCTTAAGGATCAACTCGTGAAAACCATCACTGTGGCAGCTGCCGTCATTTTAAATAAACAAAACCAATTGCTGTTAGTGCGTAAGCAAAATACTCAGGCATTTATGCAAGTGGGTGGCAAGCTTGAGGTTGATGAAGCGCCTGAAGTGACGATGCAACGTGAAATTTTGGAAGAAATTGGCTGTGAATGTGAACTGACGCAATTCATTGGTCAGTTTGAGACTGCTGCAGCCAATGAGCCTGATCATGTTTTGGTGAGTTATGTCTATGCGGTTAAATTAAAACAGATGCCACAAATTGCAGCGGAAATTGCGGAAATGAAATGGATTGAACTTGATGATCAGTCCACTTTATTGGCCCCGTTGACTAAAGAGGTTGTGATTCCTTGGTGTCAGCAAAATCGAATGAATTGATTGATGGATTTTGTGCGGCTGCTACGCAGACACTGTAGATTTGTTGGCAGCCGAGTTGTTCCAAGACTTTGGATAGTGCCGTAATTGAACTGCCAGTCGTGAGTACATCATCGACAATTAACACTTTGCGGTAACGAATCGGGTTGGGTGGTGCTGCGACAAATTGTTGTTCAATATCTTCCAGCCGTTCCAAACGTGACAGGCCTTTTTGTGAATGCTGTGCTAAGCGTTGTACAGGTTGCCATACAGGGACATTTAAGTGAGTACTCAGTGATTTGGCCAAAAGCAGGGCCTGATTAAAACCACGTTCGGTTAGACGATCAACCGAAATGGGCATCGGTACAATCGCATGAACTTTTGGAAGTCTGACTTGTAATAACAGGCCATTCAATAAACGTTGATGGTGTAGTTTTTGTTCATATTTAAACTGTTGAATGATGCGGTCAATCGGATACTGATAATGACAGGCCACCAGAATTTGCTGTTGATTCCGTTCAATGCTTTGTTTGAACCAAGGTAATTGTTGCCAGCAACTCTGGCAGACGCCAAAGTGTCGTTTCATGCCGATGTCACAGAGACTGCAAGGCGTAAAATAATCAAACAGTTGCTGCGCCGATGCGCCAAGTCGTTTAAACATAGGCATATCTTGGGGCTTCAGGCAGCCAGCGTTTTAATAATCCTTCCGCATGTTGTGGATAGTCTTTTAAAATTTGCTCAGCGACGTAATGCGCTTGTGTGAGTAAATGATCATCTCGTTCTAAACGTGCGACACGGAAGCCCATATCCCCCGTTTGCTTGGTTCCTAACAATTCACCGGGGCCACGTATTTCTAAATCTTTTTCTGCAATGATAAAACCATCATTACTCTCACGGAGAATCGACAGACGTTCTTGACCGTTTTGTGATAAAGGGGTCTTATAGAGTAAGGCACAGAAACTGGCGGTGGCACCACGACCCACACGACCACGAAGCTGATGCAGTTGCGATAGTCCTAAACGTTCCGCATTTTCAATCACCATAATAGACGCATTCGGTACATCGACCCCAACTTCAATCACCGTGGTGGCAATCAAAAGCTGTGACTGATTGTCCTTAAATGCTTGCATGACTGCTTGCTTTTCATCTGCTTTCATCTTGCCATGTACCAGACCAATGTTGATGTCTGGAAAGCGATCTTTAATCTCTTGGTATGTGGCTTCTGCCGCTTGCGCATCCAGCGTTTCAGATTGTTCTACCAAGGTACAGACCCAATAAGCTTGTTTACCTTCGCGGCAATTGCTGGCAATGCGTTGCAGTACCTGTTCACGACGCTCTAAGGGAATCGTTACCGTCTGAATTGGCGTTCGACCAGGTGGTAACTCATCAATAATAGAGGTATCCAAATCACCATAGGCACTCATGGCTAGAGTGCGAGGAATAGGGGTTGCCGTCATCACTAATTGATGCGGAGTAAATTGATCAGCCCCTTTGTTGCGTAAAGCAAGCCGTTGATCGACCCCGAAACGGTGTTGTTCGTCAATAATGACCAAGCCTAGTTTGGAAAATCCAACCGTGTCTTGAAATAGCGCATGGGTACCTACGATCAGTTGGGCATGACCTTCTTTGATTTGTTGTTCCGCTAGGGTTCTGGCTTTACCTTTTTGTTTGCCAGAAAGCCATGCCACCTGAATGCCCAAGGGCTCAAACCAGCGTTTAAAGTTTAAATAATGCTGTTCAGCTAAAATTTCAGTCGGTGCCATAAGTGCCACTTGCCAATCTGCCTCTAAGGCGTGACACGCCGCGACTGCGGCCACTAAGGTTTTACCTGCGCCTACATCACCTTGTACCAAGCGCAACATTGGCTGATCTTGTTTAAGATCCTGCAAGATTTCTTTGGATACACGCTTTTGTGCGTTGGTCATCTGGAAAGGCAAGCCTTCCAATAGCTTCTTCGCAAGTACTTTACTGCTGCTAAAGCGTGGCGCAGCAATCTGGCGGATATAAGCACGACGTGTTAACAAACTGATTTGATGCGCGACCAGTTCTTCAAAAATCAGACGTTGTTGCGCTGGATGCGAACCTTGATTGAGCTGTAACATGTTGGCATCAATCGGTGGTTCATGAATGTAATGCAAGGCTTGTTTAAGCTCATAACCATTGCTGTACTTGCTAGGCAGTAATTCAGGTAAGTCATCACTATGATGCTGCAAGGCTTGGCGAACATATTCGCGTAGCTTGGGTTGAGTCAGCCCCTCGGTACTCGGGTAAATCGCAGTGAGTTGCGTCTTGGGCAAAGGCGTGTGTTGCTGGATCACTTGAATTTCAGGATGATAAAGCTCTAAACCACGTGCACCCACTCGAACTTCACCAAAAATTCGCAGTTGTTGCCCCATCTTGATGCGATCAGTCAAGCCTTTATAAATGTGGTAAAAGCGCAAAGTTACTTTGCCAAAATCGTCTTGCACTAAAGCGGCAAGGGATTTTTTTTTCCCAGGCGGGAAATCCACAGACCGTACTTCACCTTCAAGTAAATAACTTCGTCCAACGATCAGCTGATTCATTGGAATAATAGTGCTACGATCTTCATAGTCACGGGGAAGATGGAATAACAAATCATCCGTGCTAAAAATATGAAGCTTTTCTAATAGGGTCGCTGCGGCAGCACCAACGCCTTGTAATTGCTGGACTGATGTCATCTCTGCTCAAAGGGTGTGTATGCATATTTTATTTATTGGTTATGGTAAAACATCTCAGCGTGTCGCTAAACACTTATTTGAGCAAGGTCACCACATTAGCACAATTAGTCGCAGTGAAAAAACAGATTATTACGCGACGCATTATATTCAGGACATCCAGCAACTTGATTTAACTGGGCTGCCGCCTGTTGAGATGGTATATGTACTACTTGCACCTGCACAAAGTGGTATTGAGGCTTATCAACAGACCTATCTAGACAGCGTTGAGCCAATTGTACACGCACTCCAAGCGCATCCTGTACAACGCATCATTATAGTTTCGTCTACCCGTGTTTATGGAGAAAATGCAGGAGAGAGAATTGATGATGAGTCGCTGATACAGCCTGCTGATGAGCAAGGGCAGATCCTGCGGAAGATGGAGTTACTTTGGCAGGCGCATTATCCAAAGCAAAGTATTATTGTTCGTCCTACAGGGATTTATGGTACATCGATTGCACGGTTAACCAAGCTGGCCGAACAAACGTCGACTTATCCAACGATTCATTTTAGTAATCGTATTCATATTGATGATTTAGCAAAGTTTTTGGCACTATTAATTAATTTATCTAAAGTGCAAAAGAGTTATCTCATCACCAATAATACGCCTTTACCGATGCATGAAATTCTGCTGTGGTTTCAGCGGCAATTAAATTTACCGCATTTAAAACTATTGTCAGAGCAACACACGGGTAAGCAAATTTATGCCACACGCTTGATTGGCACTGGCTTTCAATTTGACCATTTGATTTGCTTTAATGACTATGCAGCAGCCTTATTGGTACATAGTAATGAAAAATAATTAGATTACACTGTAAAGAAAGTTTAAATAGTTGGTATGTATTTTGAATCTAAAATACGAATAGATTCCGTAAAGGAACCGCCTGAATTGAGCACATGGTTTGCGGCGAGGTGTAAAGGTGATACATGAGAAAAATAATTTGCATGATCTTACTGGGATTAATCACGACAGCGAGTTGGGCTGTTGAGCAGACATGGTGCGTGTTTGATCCTTTAAGTACTCAGGGTGATATTAGTCGTCGTTTGCAAGACATTCGTCTGTATGCATTGCAGAATCAAGTTCAGTTAAAACTACAAACTTTTAAGAATGAAAGTGAGGCGATACAAGCATTTGATCAGCGTAAATGTTCGGGTTTGGTGGCATCTAATTTTAATACCTATCGTTATAACCGTTTTATGGGTACAACAGGGGGAATTGGACTGATCCCTAATAATCGTATTGCGCGGGTGTTTCTACAACTGCTGAATAATTCAAATATCGAAAAACGAATGGTCAGTGGCAATTATGAAGTGGTGGGGATGATTCCAATTGGCACCGCCTATATGATCATGAATACTGAGCAAATCAGTAAAGTCTCTCAGTTAAAGAATAAAACAATCGGGATCCTCGCAGATAATCCACCGCAACAGGCTTTGGTGCAAAGTGTCGGAGCAAAACCAATTTATATTGATTTTGCTAATGCGATTGAATCGTTTAAGCAGAAGAAAATTGATATCTTAGCTGCCCCCGCTTATGGGGTACTGCCTTATAACTTAAAAAAAGAGTTTGGTGAGTCGACCCAGGTGGTGAATTTTCCTGTCGCTTATTTTGCTGTAAATGTGGTGATTCGTCCGCAAGCTTATCCTGCAGCTTTTGGGCATAAAATTAGAGCTTGGTTTGTTAGTAATAGTCATATTTTGGCTGCACAAGCGATGCAGTGGGAAAATCATTTACCGGCTTATTATTGGGCTGATGTATCGAACTTTGAAAAGCAAGGTTATGAAGCGATGGTTGCCAAGATTCGAAATCGTTACGTCGATTCGGGCTATTACGATGCTTATTTTGTCGAGTTGATCAAGCGTTTGAGATGTTTGGATGATCCAAAATATTTAGAGTGTCGCAGATAATCATCTAAGAAAAATGCAACCGAAGTTGTAATATTAATCAGTGAATCATAATTTGTGATGACTGATTTAAAATCTCCCCTAACCCCTCTTTAAAAAGAGGGGAATATTGAGAATCTAAGAGAATTTTAGATGTCTGAAACTCCCTCCTTTGACAAAGGAGGGTTGGGGGAGGATTTATTTTCTATTTAAGCTTTCTTGCGTTTTAAGCGGCGTTTGGCTTGTTGAGACGCCATAGCCTCTAATGCTTCTGCTAACTCTTCATCGCTAAATGTGGTGATGTGCTGCAGCATTTGGAGCGTAGTCTCGTCTAAGACCAGTTGTGCGCCTGCCGCCATTTCACTAAAGTTATCATCATATTCAATGAAACCTTGCTCATTATTGCGAATATAATTTTGCTGAGTCAGCACTTTAATAAAGCTTTGGAATAAAGCTTTATCGAAGAACTCTGGTGAGTTGAACTCATACAATACAGATAAGCGTTGACCTAACAGGTGACTAAGTTCTTCAACTTGCTTGGTCGAAATATTACCTGAACCACGCTGAGTAATCAGTGCAAGCGTCATGTAGTAGCGTTCTAAACTTTGCTTTACGGGTAGCGCTAAAGTGACTAGCTTTTGATGTTCTTCGCTGTTTGGTGTCGGGCTGAATAAATTGCCGTCATGATCTTGGAAAATCAAACCGATTTGGACCAAAGCATCGATATAATTATCAATCTGCTTTTGCAACTCAGTAGGTTGCCATTTCATAAATAATTCAGCTTTTAAGAACGGATACAAAGTACGGATCACGTTGCTTAAATCATTCTTGTGAATTTTACCATTGTGCTCAACCAGAGAAGCGACTAACGATGGTAAAACAAAGGCATGCAAAATATTGTTGCGGAAATAGGTCAGTAATACAGCTTGATTGTCTTCAATCGCAATAATATCGCCTAGCACATGTTGTACACGTTTGATGAGCTTGAGCTTAAGGCCATAAGCAATAATCTCTTTGCCTGACAATGAAGTGACTTGTGTGCGCTCATCATATGGTCGTTGTGTGGCCAAATCGCGGTAAATGTCGAGTTGCTTCGCGCAAATTTCTTCATCTAAAGTGTGTTTTGGTGTCGCCAATAAAATTAAAGAAAGCAATGACACTGGGTTGATCACCACAGCACGGTTGATATTTTCTAAAATCAGATTGGCTGAGCTTGCAACGACATTGGAAATTTCTGTGGTGCTTGCGCTATCTACTTGAATATTTTCAGCACCCTGTTGTTTCAAAATATCGTTCAGGAATACAGGCTCACCAAAGTTGACATGCACTTTACCGAAGATACGTTCAATTTTACGTAAGGTTTTTACGATACCAAAAATGGATTCCGCTTCTTTAGGTTGGCCTTGCATTTCACCGACATAGGTGGAGCCTTCCATCAGACGCTCATAACCAATATAGGTGGGTACAAAGACGATAGGTTTTGCCGGACCACGTAAATGGCCTTGAATGGTCATCGCCAACATACCTGTTTTGGGTGGTAATAAACGACCTGTACGTGAACGCCCGCCTTCAATAAAGTATTCGATAGGCGTATTGCGCGATAAAATACTGTATAAATATTCTTTAAATACAGAAGTATAAAGTGCATTGCCACGGAAAGAACGACGGATAAAGAATGCACCACCACCACGTAATAACTGACCAACGAATGGAAGGTTAAGGTTATCACCAGCGGCAATATACGGAATCATCAAGCCACGTTTATAAATCACATAGGACAATAATAAATAGTCGATGTGACTACGATGGCACGGGGTATAAACGATTTCATAGTCTTTTGCCAGCTCACGTACAGTGCTGAAATTATGGACTTCTACGCCGTCATAAAGCTGTGTCCATAAGCGGGTTAAAGCCATATCGGCAAAACGCACCGCAGATGCTGAATAGTCAGACACGATCTCATTGACATAACCAATGGCACGACGCTCAGCTTCGAGCATACTGATTTTATGCTGAATGCTTTCACGACGAATGGCATCTTGTACCTCAGAGGACTTGACCACCGATTGCATCACATTGCGACGGTCTGACAAGTCAGGACCAAGCACCACTTCACGTTGCTGATCTAAATAGGTATCTAAAGAACTGGCAATATAGGTTGCTGGCGAAATATTTGGGTGATTGCTCTTGGCATAATCTACCAACTCGCGCAAAGATTGTGGTTCATGGAACTCTAAATAAGACTGGCGACCATGCAAACCAATATTCATCAGTTGTTTGACTGTACCTGGAGTCGCCCAAGTGTCTGAGAATAATAATTTGAACCAAGAATCTTCTTTATCGGGTGAACGTCCCCAAAGTACAGTTACAGGGACCAATTGAATATCGGTATCTGCATTTTGTTCTAAGGCTTCGACCAGTTGTAACAGGCGAGGTGGGAATGTTTGAGTATTAAAAAAATTATTTTCGTTATGATGTAAAAACAAGACTGAATTTTTTTCTTGATAGCTCCCAAAACTCAAGGGATCTAATGCAGGCTTTAAATTGAGGCGGCGGGTCTCACCATCAACAACTAAGGCATTACTACGCGAATAATTTTGTAAAACATAGCAAACTAACTTATTTGAATCGGTTGTGTTTGGCTCTGTAGTGGTGGATTCTGTAGGAACTTCACCAAGAACATGTGGGGTTACCACAAGGTCAAGTAACTTACTCGAAAGTTGGCGATACATTTGACCAAATCCAGTCTTGGACATTACAAACTCCTAAATAATAATCCTGACATCGAGTCATGATGAACCCGACATTCTGCGATATTCTTACATGAAACGGTATGTTATTTTCTGACAAAATATAGCGTATTTGGTAGATTTTATCGTTAAAAATCGTATTTTTAGCCGCTATAAATACATATTCGGATAATCAATCCATCATTATCGTGACGGATGAATCATTTTATCCTGACCATTGTCATTTGAATTTGTGGCACAATCAAAATTATCAACCCTGAAAGGATTGGTTGATCTCTCCTCATTGATGTTGGAAGGCTATTACATGAATGCGTTAACTCAAGAATTGGTAGAACTGTTGACTCTGGAAAAGCTTGAAGAGCATATTTTTCGAGGCAATAGCCGCAATTTGGTAGGCAAGCGAGTATTCGGTGGGCAGGTTCTTGGACAAGCCTTGAGAGCGGCATCTTATACCACAGATCGTCCAGCACACTCTTTACATGCCTATTTCCTGTATGGTGGCGATGTTAATGCACCAATCATTTATGAAGTTGAGCCACTCCGAGACGGTAAGAGCTTTGCCAGTCGGCAGGTCCGTGCGATTCAACATGGTCGTACTATTTTTTCTGCCATGGTCTCTTTTGCCAATCCAGAAGAGGGTCTGAACTATCAACACAAAGAGCCAGAGTATCCTGAACCAGATACATTGAAGTCTGAGAATGAACTGAAAGAAAGTCTGATTAATTTTGTGCCTGAAAATGTACGTGCCAGTTTCATGCGTGAACGTCATGTGGAAATCAGACCAACACAATTGATTAATCCGTTTCAACCCCAGCCTGAAGCACCGTTTTATGCGCACTACATTCGTACGCATGATCAAATCCCGCAGAATATTGATGAGATTTCATTACATCAGGCGATTGTGGCGTTCTATTCAGACTTTACTTTGATGACGACGGCTTTACGTCCACATGGTTTGTCATGGATTTCTCCAAATCTACAGTGTGCCAGTATCGATCACACTATTTATTTCCATCGCCCATTACGTGCGGATGAATGGATGCTGTACGACATGGAAGCAACGATTAGTGCCAGTTCACGCGGCTTAAATTTTGGGCGAATGTGGCAAAATGGTCAGTTGGTCTGTAGTACCGTGCAAGAAGGTTTGATTCGGCTCAGAGAAATCGAAACCCAGTAAAAACTAAAGCAGTACTAAAGCCATCATTATGATGGCTTTTTTTATCATAAGGATGTGACAAAAAATTGCTCGATTCTTCAACATGAGCATGCCATAGTACCGATAAGTTAAATGTTTACCCATTAAACAATGAATTTAAATACACAAATTTTAATTGCAGCAGTGCTTGGCGTGGCCTTTGGTTTTCTATTGCTTGCCTATCCGCAAACTGCATTTGTTGAATATAGTCTTTACGGGCTAGGCATCCTAAGTAGTGTTTTCATTGGTTTATTGAAAATGTTACTGATCCCATTAATTTTTAGTTCGATTGTGGTCGGTGTTTCCAACTTGCAGGCAGGCGGGCAGTTTGGACGTGTCTGGAAAATTACTGCACTGAGCTGTTTGACTACCACCACTTTGGCACTTATTTTGGGGATTAGCTGTGCGCATCTGTTTGATGTGGGCAAAGGGGTGGATATCCAACTGTTCCAAGCCGCAATGGACAGCCACCAAACCCCAGATACTTTAACCCCCTCAAGTTTTGTCACCACTTTTATTCAAAACACTTTAATAAATCCATTTAAGGCATTCAGCGAGGGCAATGTACTTGCCGTGGTGGTATTTGCCTTATTCCTTGGTGTGGCTTTGGTGAAGGGGGGAGAGCGTTTTGCTTTAGTTCGTAATATCAGTCAGCAATTCTTTGACATCATGATGATGCTAGTGGGCTGGGTGATGAAGCTTGCACCAATTGGGATTTTTGCTTTATTGGCTAAGTTAATTGCCACAGAAGATCTCTCTGTGCTCAGTCGTTTGGTTGAATTTGCTGCGGTGGTGACAGGGACAACCATTTTCCATGGCGTGGTGGTGTTACCTGCTTTGCTGTGGATTTTTGGTCGTATGGACCCGATCACCTTCTTTCGAGGGGCGAGAACGGCCTTGGTCACAGCATTTGCCACCAGTTCAAGTTCAGCGACCATGCCGCTGAGTATGAAGTGTGCACAAGAAAATTTGGGTGTGAGACCGCAAACTGCTGGTTTCGTGATTCCTTTAGGTACACAGCTGAATATGGATGGTACGGCTTTATATGAAGCCGCTGCGGCTTTATTTATTGCAAACCTGATGGGTTTGGATTTGAGTTTAACCCAGCAGGTTATTGTCTGTTTAACCGCCATGATTGCTTCATTGGGTGCGCCAGGGATTCCGAGTGCAGGTATGGTGACCATGATTATGGTGCTACAGTCTGTTGGCTTGCCTGCTGAGGCGATTGCGATTTTACTGCCGATTGACCGTGTGTTAGATACCGTCCGTACAGTGGTCAATGTACAAGGCGATATGATGATTAGTGTCGTGGTTGATCGCTACGCGAAACAGGCAGAAGCTGAATCAAGCTGATCGGATTGGCTGCAAAAAAGCAGGAGATGACTCCTGCTTTTTTATTCTATAAAAGCATGTTTATGCGGCGGGTTGTAAGGCGCGTTTTGCCGCTGGAGAATTATTCAAATAATTCACAGCATCTTGTGTATTGCCTTCTTTGACTGGGTCATACCAAGGCATGAGGTAATCAATCTGTTGTGCAACTAACCATGCAGGACCTGGCAAGATTTTAGCGTCTTTTAATGCGATCTTCGACCATTCGATCCAGATCCACGGTTTAAATAAGCTTGGTTTCTTGTCAGCAAAACGAGGATCTTGGCTCATGATATGTGCAGCACCATCGACCCATAGGCCAAGTACACCGATAATGACGGCAACACTCATGTAGTAACGTGCGATATAACCACCGCCCAAATGACGATAGAGATCAAATGCAACGGTACGGTGTTCAATTTCTTCAGAGCCATGCCATTTAATCAGATCGATCATTTCTGGATCTGCGCCAAGTTCTTCCCAACGCTTGTTGTACAGTGCATATTTGCCCAGTACACAGGTCATGTGCTCAACAGTCGCAATCACACCTAGACGGAATAAATCCCACTGATGCTCGAGTGCTTTCGGAATTTCTTTATCGAAAGGCTTGTCTGCCAAGACCTTGGTGAATAAGAAATCCATGATGTCGAGGTTGCGCTGAATATCAATATTGCGTTGCGTCAAATATTCTTTATTGGCAGAGGTGTGGGCAACGGCATGCATTGCTTCCTGACGAATAAAGGCTTGGACGTCTTGCTTTAATTTTTCATCGGTAATTTCTGGAAGGACTTTGTTATATAAACGGCAAAACCAAAACTCACCAGCAGGTAAAATATTGTTAATTTCATTAATAAAATAGCTGGCAAAAGGCTGGTTTGGAATCCAATCCACTGGTGTATTTTCCCAGTCAAATTTTACTTTGCGTGGGAGGATTTTATAGTCAATCGAAGAACCAAGAACTTTGTTCTTCACAAATGATATTAATTTCATCGTTTAGTCCTAATCGATAGTGCAATGAACCAACACTAAGCAGTATATGAAAACTGCCTAGTGTTTGTGTTTAGCAATTCGGGACAATTAAAAATTATTTTATGCAACTTGATGCATAAAATGCACTTTTTATTCTTGGATGTCAGTTTCTGAGGCTTCGGGGATTTGGCTGAGGTCAAATTCCGCCGGTTGATCAAGGGTGTAATTCAAACGGCCTGCCATGACAGTTGCCAGTTCTTCTAGGCCAATACGATTGAGTGATGAGAACAGTTGAATCGAGAAATCGAGTTTGATTTTCTTCAATTGCTGTTTTACATCGAATAAAACTTCGTTGGCAGGACCACGGTTCAACTTATCTGCCTTGGTCAGCAGGATATGTACAAATAAATGACGTGAATGTGCCCATTCCAACATCATCAAGTCAAAGTGTTGTAAAGGATGGCGAATGTCCATCAATAAAACCAAGCCTTGCAAGCTTTTACGGTGGATTAGATAATTTTCGAGTTCTTTCTGCCACACGATTTTCATCGCCTCAGGCACAGCCGCATAACCATAACCAGGTAAATCGACCAAGCGTTGATCTGGATTACCCAAGCTGAAAAAGTTGATCATTTGGGTACGGCCTGGTCTTTTTGAGGCGCGTGCAAGTTGTTTTTGATTGGTTAATGCATTGATTGCACTTGATTTACCCGCATTAGAACGACCTGCAAATGCAATTTCATAGCCTGTATCTTCTACGCATAAAGCCAGTTTTGGCGCACTCATCAAAAATTCAGCTTGGCGTAACCAAGTCAAAGACTGTACTGCATATTCCGTTAATGCAGGGTCAGCCTTTTTTTCATAACTGATTTTTTGTTTAGGTGCGAGTTTGGCTTTGGTGTCTTTCGATTTTTCACTGCGACGCATAGAAGCTTACTTTTGAATAGGAATAGCAACGACCATTATAAAGGATGTGAGCCGTTCGTGCGAATCCTCATCTGTATGTGATTTTAAGCTTTCTGAATCAGTTCTAAAAAGTCGATATTGGAGCGTGTGGAAGATGGAATAATTCCCTGCTGGACGACTTCGCCAAGCGTATATTGATCAAGACTTTGATAAAAGCATTCTAACGCTTGGTCTAAAATCCCTTTCAGTCCACAGTTGGCACGAAGTACACAAGGGGGGGTATTACACTCTACAATTTGATGATTACCTTGTAAGGTTCGAACAATCGCACCCAGTTTTAGATTCTTGGCTTCTGGGTTGAGACGCAAGCCGCCCCCTTTACCACGAATGGTTACAATCCAGTGTTGTTTACCCATGAAGTGGACGACTTTAACCAAGTGATTTTGCGATACATGCAAGTCTTCTGCGATATCTGCAATCGTATAAGGTACATCACTCGGACGAGCGACATACATCAGAATTCTGAGTGCATAATCAGTAAACTTATTGAGTTGCATGTGGTTTCACTCAATCTAGTGCAAGAAATAGAAAGGGCTAGTCTAACATAGACTAGCCCTATGCAAAATGTAGGATGGGTTAGCTAAGTTTAACGCCACCTGTGCCAAAGGCTTCACTGTGAATGTTTGCAGCAGGAATACCACGAGCAACTAAGGCTTTATGCTGTTCTGCCATAAATGGCATTGGACCACATAAATAATAATCTGCATTGCTTGGTAATAACGCAGTATCTACAAGACTTAAATCAAGACGGCCCGCTGCATCATAATCTTCGCCAAGAACGTCATCTGCATGTGGAAATTCATAAGCAGTGAATGTACTTAAACGTGGATATTTAGTTTTGACATCTTGAATATGTTTCTTCATTGCATGCACTTGGCTACTACGGCAGGCATGAATAAAGTTGACGGGTTGTGGCATGTCCAAAGTCACTAACTGATTCAGCATGGCAATCATTGGTGTTAATCCAACACCACCACTAATAAATACATTACGTTTAGTGCTATCAATCAGATAGAAATTACCTGTTGGTGCAGATACTTCAATTTCTGAACCTTCAGCTAAACCATGCAAGGTACTGGATACCCAGCCGCCAGCGAGCTCGCCTTTTTCATCTTCGCGTTTAACCGAGATGCGTAAATAATCTGCTTGTGGGCTTGTTGAAAGTGTGTATTGACGCGGTTGTCTTAAATTCAATTCGGGTACAAATACACGGACGGAAATATATTGACCCGCTTCATATTTTGGCAATGTGCCACCATCTACAGGTGCAAGGTAGAACGAGGTAATCTCATCACTTTCTACGACCTTCTTGGCAATTTTGAAATTACGCCAACCTAGCCAACTCCCTTGAGTTTGTTGGTGTTGATCATAAATGGCTTTTTCGGTGCTGATAAATAGGTCCGCCAATTGACCATAGGCGGCAGCCCATGCACCAATCAATGGGTCTTCCATTGAAATGTTCAGGACTTCACTAATCGAGTGCAAGAGGTTTTCACCGACAATCCCGTAGTCAGGTGATTGAATATTTAAACTGACATGTTTATGCGCAATCATTTCAACCACAGGTAAAAGCACAGAAGGGTCTTCGATATTTTCTGCATAAGCCAGAACTGCGCCCGCTAGTGCTTGGGCCTGCGCACCACTACGTTGATGACCCATGTTAAAGGTTTCTTTTAATTCCGGATGATTGCCCAACATACGGTTATAAAAGTATCCAGTCAGTGCAACACCATTTTCGCGTAATACAGGAACTGTGGCTTTTACTAGGTCAATTTGCTGTGGAGTCATGTTTGATCTCTCTTGGCTATTACTTTATAAGATGTATTTAAAATATATCTTATAAAATGCATTTGCAATGCATATTTAAATAAAAGCCATAAAAAAATTAAGGGATAATAAATTATCCCTTAATTTACAAGTAAGTGTGGATTTATTTTTTACCGAATAATGAGCCCAGTAAGCCACGGACAATTTTCTGTCCTGTAGAGCCACCTAAACTACGCGCTGCACTTTTTGCAAAAGTACCTACGATATCTTGAGTAAGTTTTTCACGATCTCGCTGTGACTTTTCTGCAGCTTTTTGCTGTTCGCGAGCAAAACGTTCTTGTTCTTTGGCCTGTTGCTTTGCCAGTGCTTCCTGTTCTTTATCTTGCTGTTTTGCAAGCTGATCAGCTTCTTTTTGCTGAGATTGTTGTAGCACTTTCTTTTGCAGCATTTCATAGGCACTGTCACGATCAACAGCCTGGTCGTATACACCCGCCACAATACTTTGCCCAATAATCACTTGCCGTTCTTCAGGAGTGATTGGGGTAAAGGAGGAGTAAGGAGGCATGACCCAACCGCGTTCCACGATTTGTGGTGTCCCTTGTTCATCTAGACAGCTGATCAAGGCTTCACCGACCGCAAGTTCGGTAATGGCTTGGTCGACTTTAAACTCTGGATTGGCGCGGAAGGTATCTGCTGCGGTTTTCACTGCTTTCTGATCTTTGGGAGTGAACGCGCGTAAGGCATGCTGTACGCGGTTACCAAGTTGACCTAATACACTTTCTGGCAAATCCAGTGGATTTTGAGTGATGAAGTAAATTCCGACACCTTTAGATCGAATCAAACGAACCACTTGTTCAATCTTTTGCTGTAAAGCAGGGCTGGCATTGTCAAACAGTAAATGCGCTTCATCGAAGAAGAAGACCAACTTCGGTTTATCCATATCACCCACTTCAGGCAATTGTTCAAACAGTTCTGACATCATCCAAAGTAAGAATGTGGCATAAAGCTTTGGCGTGTTCATCAGCTTGTCAGCAGCCAGGATGTTGATATAACCATGACCATTGGTGTCAGTCTGAATGAAATCGAGGATATTTAGGCTAGGCTCACCAAAGAATTGCTCACCTCCCTGATCGCCCAAAGCCAATAAATTACGTTGAATTGCTCCGAGGCTCGCTGGAGAAAGGTTGCCATATTCAGCTTTCAGTTCGGTTGCATTTTCACTGACATAGGTCAGCATAGCTTTCAGATCTTTAAAATCGATCAGCAGTAAACCTTGGTCATCTGCAACACGGAATACGGCTGAAAGCACACCCTCTTGCGTGTCATTTAGATTCAGCATTTGCGCCAGTAATAGAGGACCGATTTCTGAAATGGTGGTGCGAATGGGATGGCCTTGCTGACCGAATAAATCCCAAAAAATAACGGGTGAAGCGGCAAAAGGAATTGCATCCAATTGTAGGCTTTTCAGACGCTCATCAAATTTAGGATTGCTACTGCCTGCTTTGGCGAGGCTAGAGACATCGCCTTTGGCATCTGCAAGGAATACCGGCACACCAAGCCGAGAAAAGCTCTCGGCTAATACTTTCAGGGTAACCGTTTTACCTGTACCAGTTGCACCCGCAATCAAACCGTGTCGGTTTGCAAATTTAGAATGTAAAACAATATCTTGTGTTGTATCTGTGGTTTTTTTCGCAATAACGATTGGTGTACTCATTCTTCACCTGTTGTTCAATATCATTCGAGCTGTTTTAATGCGTTTTGAATATCTTGGATTAAATCTTCTGGATGTTCTAGTCCTATACAGAAGCGAACCAATAAACCTTGTTGTAAATGTGTATTTTCCAAAGTTCGCATGTGTTTTAAATCGTAAAGCATCGCTAAGCTCACTGGCCCACCCCAACTAAATCCGAGTTTAAACAATACTAAGCTGTCGCAGAACTTTCGGATCGCGGCCAGATCATACTCTGGTTTGAAAATAACACTGACTAAGCCTGCACTTTTGCCAGTACTGCAAATTTCTGCCCAGAATTGATGGCCTGCCGCATTAGGATCGCTTGGGTGGAGGACTTGGTTAAACTGTGGTTGTTGTTTTAACCAATCCAGCAGGATGAGCGCACTTTGTGCTTGCTGTTCATAGCGCAGTGACATATGTGCCAAACTGCGTTGAATTTGTGCAGTATCATCGCCGGAGATAGAAATACCCTGGATTGCGTGCATACGATACAGCTTATGGTGCAGCTGTTGATCACGTGTAACTACTGAACCCATTAAGATATCGCCACCGCCACTTGGGTATTTGGTCAGCGCATGTACGCTAATGTCGATTGCTAAATGTTCATTAGAGAAATCAAAGGCATTGAAGGCGAGTCCTGCACCCCATGTATTATCCAGTGCGGTTAATACATTCGCCTGTTGCGCTTTTTTAACCAAATTTTTTAAGTCAGGGAATTCTAAAGTGACTGATCCCGCTGCTTCGAGCCAAATCAATTTGGCTTTTTCAGTCGGTTGAAAGCTATTGGCATCAATTGGATTATAAATTTTAACCGTGATGCCATAACGATCTTGCAGATTATTTAAATGCTCAAGATTGGGGCCATAAATATTATCAGCGACCCAAACCTCATCACCTGAACTTAAAATGGCACTATTCACGAGATTAATCGCAGATAAGCCGCTTGGTGCAAGTAAGCAATAACGACCGCCTTCAATCTGGGCAATGTTGTCACCTAGTGTGAAAGTGGTAGGAGTGCCATGAGTACCGTAACTATAATCATAAGCATCGGTCCAATGACGGTCAAAAAGGTGCGCCGTACTTTTAAAAATAATCGTTGATGCACGAAACAAGGGAGGTTGAACGGTTGCAATGTATTGCGGGGCTTGGCGTGGTGCATGAATCAGATTGGTTTGTGCTTTATTGTGTGTTGTCATGGTGCGTGGGCTGAATGAATATAATGACTTAGGTTAAGAGAAAATCAACAAAGCCGCTAGTGTTGCGCTGCTTTTGTACAGAATCGGTACGGATTAATACGATTGCTCAAAACTGGCTTTATTTTTGCTAAGACTAATTATCATTCTAACTACAAATAGGTTTTAGCGCATGAAGTCGCATTTAAGAGTACATTATTTTCAGCACATTGCTGGCGAAGGTTTTGGCAGTTGCTATGATTTTTTAAAAGCACATAAAGCAAAAATTACCGCAACAGAGTTTTTTGCATTACCCGTCGATTTGCCATTGGAATTGGAGGCCTTACCGCGAGTAGATGAAGTTGATTTGCTGATTATTATGGGAGGAACCATGAGTGTGAATGATGAAGCAAATTATCCTTGGTTAAAGCTCGAAAAAAGATGGTTGCGGCGTTATTTAGCTGCGGGTAAACCTGCCATTGGATTGTGTTTAGGGGGGCAGTTGATTGCCAATGCCTTGGGGGCAGCCGTAAGCCGCAATCAGTACCAAGAATTAGGTTGGATGGATGTGGGTCGTGCATCGCATGTGCCAGAGGATTATTTTCAGATTCCAGAACAATTGAATATACTGCAATGGCATAGCGAAACTTTTGAAATTCCAAAGGGTGGGGTGCGCTTAGCCGAGAATAAAGTCTGCCGAAATCAAATGTATCAGATTGGGCGTAATGTTCTTGGGTTTCAGTTTCATCCAGAAATGACACCACAGACATTGGCACTCTTGATTGAGAATGAAGAAGATATGGCGGTTTTTAATGGCGAATATGTACAACCAATATCTGAATTAAAAAGAACGATCAAAAGTAAATTTGAACAGGGAAATCGTTTGCTGAATCAAGCAATCGATTATGTCGTGAGTGCATAACCGGATTGATTGCTTAAAAAATAAAAAGAAGAATTGCATAAGACTTAAACAATCGTTATAATGAGCGACCCTCAAATGGAGGGCGTTTACTACGAAGAAAGTAGTTAACGCATTACAGTCGTGGCATCGATCATGACCTTAGTGATTTTCACTGCCCTTGACACTTACCAGAATGGTGAGGTGCGTCATGGGTGATTCTTTATATATTTGGCTTGGAGTTTACTGGTATGTCTAACCAGAGAATTCGTATCCGTTTGAAGTCTTTTGATCATCGTCTGATTGATCAATCTGCTCAAGAGATCGTAGAAACCGCTAAGCGTACTGGCGCACAAGTGTGTGGTCCAATTCCGATGCCTACTCGCATCGAACGCTTCAACGTTCTTACTTCACCACACGTCAACAAAGACGCTCGTGATCAGTACGAAATCCGCACTTAT
Organism: Acinetobacter sp. ANC 3929; assembly: GCF_000369405.1. Taxonomy (GTDB): domain Bacteria; phylum Pseudomonadota; class Gammaproteobacteria; order Pseudomonadales; family Moraxellaceae; genus Acinetobacter. The sequence goes on along the minus strand of NZ_KB849998.1, from coordinate 346,136 downwards.
AAGCGTTTGATCGACATCGTTCAACCAACAGATAAAACTGTTGATGCATTGATGAAGTTAGATCTTGCTGCTGGTGTTGATGTTCAGATCGCTTTGGGTTAAGGCTTTCGGTTGATTAACTTTATAAGTTAATTAGGCCGCTTTTTTAGAGGTTTATGCACATGGCTATTGGTTTAGTCGGTCGCAAATGTGGTATGACTCGCGTCTTTACAGATGCTGGTGTATCTGTACCTGTTACAGTTATCGAAGTCGATCCAAACCGCATTACGCAAATCAAAACACTTGAAACTGATGGTTATCAAGCAATTCAAGTAACTACTGGTGAACGTCGCGAATCGCGCGTAACTAACGCTCAGAAAGGTCACTTCGCGAAAGCGGGTGTTGCTGCTGGTCGTTTAGTTAAAGAGTTCCGTGTTACTGAAGCTGAGCTTGAAGGCCGTGAAGTGGGTGCTTCTATCGGTGTTGATCTGTTCACAGTTGGTCAAATTGTTGACGTAACTGGTCAGTCAAAAGGTAAAGGTTTCCAAGGTGGTGTTAAGCGTTGGAATTTCCGTACGCAAGATGCTACTCATGGTAACTCTGTATCTCACCGTGTATTAGGTTCTACAGGTCAAAACCAGACTCCTGGTCGCGTGTTCAAAGGCAAGAAAATGGCTGGTCACTTAGGTGACGAACGCGTAACAGTTCAAGGTCTTGAAATTGTATCTATTGACGCTGAACGTTCTGTTTTAGTTGTTAAGGGTGCTATTCCTGGTTCAACTGGCGGTGACGTTGTTGTACGTCCTACCATCAAGGCCTGAGGGGAAATACTGTGAATTTAAAAACTGTTTCCGGCTCTGCTGTTGAATTGTCTGAAGTTGCTTTCGGACGTGAATTTAACGAAGCTCTTGTACACCAAGTTGTTACAGCTTACTTAGCTGGTGGTCGTCAAGGTACTCGTGCTCACAAATCACGTGCAGATGTTTCTGGCGGTGGTAAAAAGCCATTCCGTCAAAAAGGTACTGGTCGCGCTCGTGCGGGTTCTATTCGTAGCCCTATCTGGGTTGGTGGTGGTAAAACTTTTGCTGCTCGCCCACAAGATTGGTCTCAAAAAGTAAACCGTAAGATGTACCGCGGTGCAATGCAATGTATCTTAGCTGAACTTGTTCGCCAAGATCGTCTTGTATTAGTTGAAGAGTTTGCTGTTGCAGCTCCAAAAACTAAAGACTTGCTTGCAAAACTTACAGACTTGAATGCAACTCGCGCATTGATCATTACAGATGCTGTAGATGAGAACTTGTATCTCGCAGCTCGCAACCTTCCACACGTTGATGTGGTTGATGCTACTGCTATTGATCCTGTTAGCTTGATCGCATTTGATAAAGTTGTAATGTCTGTAGCTGCTGCTAAGAAAATTGAGGTAGAACTCGGATGAACAACGAACGTATCTATCAAGTCCTATTAGGACCAGTATTCTCAGAAAAAGCACAAGTTTTAGGTGATACTGCTGGTGTTCAAGTGTTCAAAGTTGCATTAAATGCAAACAAACTTGAAATCAAGAAAGCAGTTGAGCAGCTCTTTGGTGTTGAAGTTGTAAAAATCAATACAACGATCACTAAAGGTAAAACAAAACGCTTTGGTAAAACATTAGGACGTCGTTCTGATGTGAAAAAAGCATACGTCACCCTGAAAGCTGGCCAAGATGTAGAAATGGCTGACTTGGGCGATACCGCTGAAAACGCAGCGGAATAAGGACGAGAATTATGCCAATTCAAAAATGTAAGCCAACGTCTCCAGGACGTCGCTTTGTAGAGAAAGTGGTTCATGACCATCTTCACAAAGGCGCTCCTTATGCACCGTTGGTAGAAGCTAAAAAACGTACTGGTGGTCGTAATAACAATGGTCACATCACTACACGTCACGTGGGTGGTGGTCATAAGCAAAACTACCGTATTGTTGACTTTAAACGTAACAAAGACAGTATTCCTGCGACTGTAGAGCGTATTGAATACGATCCTAACCGTACAGCTCATATTGCTTTATTGAAATATGCTGACGGTGAGCGTCGTTATATCATTGCGCCTAAAGGCCTACGTGCTGGTGATAAAGTTCAATCTGGTAACGATGCTCCAATTCGTCCAGGTAACTGTTTGCCACTTCGTAACATGCCAATCGGTTCTACCCTTCATAACCTTGAACTTAAAATCGGTAAAGGTGCTCAATTAGCACGTTCTGCTGGTACTTCAGTTCAGTTGTTGGGTCGTGATGGTTCTTACGCTATCGTTCGTTTACGTTCTGGTGAAATGCGTAAAGTCCATGTTGAATGTCGTGCTGTAATTGGTGAAGTTTCTAACCAAGAAAGCAACCTTCGTTCATTGGGTAAAGCTGGTGCTGCGCGCTGGCGTGGTATTCGTCCTACCGTTCGTGGTATGGCGATGAACCCAGTAGACCATCCACACGGTGGTGGTGAAGGACGTAGTAAAGGTATTCAACCTGTAAGTCCATGGGGTCAAAAAGCTAAAGGGTACAAGACACGTACCAATAAGCGTACGACTAAGATGATTATTCGCGACCGTCGCGTCAAGTAAGGGAATCTGAATAATGCCTCGTTCATTAAAAAAAGGTCCATTCGTCGACGCGCATTTGTTCGCTAAGGTTGAAGCTGCTGTAGCTGCTAACAACCGTAAGCCGATCAAAACTTGGTCACGTCGTTCAATGATCCTTCCAGACTTTGTTGGTTTAACAATTTCTGTTCACAATGGCCGTAACCACGTTCCAGTAATTGTTACTGAACACATGGTTGGTCATAAATTGGGTGAATTCGCGCCAACTCGTACCTATCGTGGTCACGGTGTTGATAAGAAGTCTAAACGTTAATAGGTGCTATGATGGAAGTAACTGCTAAATTACGCGGTGCCGCTATCTCGGCACAAAAAGCACGTTTAGTTGCTGATTTGATCCGTGGTAAGTCGATTGCGCGTGCGATAGATATTTTAAACTTCAGCAATAAGAAAGCAGCTGTGCTCGTTAAAAAAGCATTAGAATCTGCAATCGCAAATGCTGAACACAACAACAGCTTAGATGTTGATGACCTTAAAGTAACTACGATTTACGTTGATGAGGGCACTAGCCTTAAACGTATCATGCCACGTGCTAAAGGCCGTGCAGATCGTATTACTAAGCGTACTTGTCACATCACCGTTAAGGTAGGGGTTTGATATGGGTCAGAAGGTTCATCCAATCGGTATCCGCCTAGGTGTTGTGAAACGTCATAACGCTAACTGGTATGCGAGTCCGAAACAATACGCTGAATACTTGCTTAAAGATCTTCAAGTTCGTGAGTTTTTAATTAAAAAACTTAAGAGCGCGATGATCAGCAATATTCTTATCGAACGTCCTACAGGCGCTGCTAAAGTAACTATTAGCACTGCTCGTCCTGGTATCGTTATCGGTAAAAAAGGCGAAGACATCGAGAAATTACAGCGCGAACTCACCACTATTATGGGTGTTCCAGCTCAAGTTAGCATCAATGAAATTGATCGCCCTGACTTGGACGCACGTCTAGTTGCTGAAGCAATTGCTTCTCAATTGGAAAAGCGTGTTATGTTCCGTCGTGCTATGAAGCGTGCGGTTCAAAACACAATGCGTGCTGGCGCTAAAGGTATCAAAGTTGAAGTTTCTGGCCGTTTAGGTGGTGCAGAGATTGCTCGTACTGAGTGGTATCGTGAAGGTCGTGTACCTTTGCATACACTTCGTGCTGACATCGACTATGCTACTATGCGTGCAGAAACAACATACGGTACGATTGGTGTTAAAGTTTGGATTTTCCGTGGTGAGATCTTAGGTGGCATGAAACAAGTCATGAACCCTGCTCCTGCTGAAGAGCGTCCAGCTAAACGCGGTCGTGGTCGTGGTGAAGGTCAAGAGCGTCGTGGTCGTCGCGGTGACCGTGCTGCTGACAAGGGAGAATAATCCATGTTGCAACCTAAACGTACCAAATTCCGTAAAGTGCACAAAGGCCGTAACACTGGTCTAGCGCATCGTGGTAGTACAGTATCATTTGGTTCGATTGCAATTAAAGCAACTGAACGTGGTCGTATGACTGCGCGTCAGATTGAAGCTGCACGTCGTACCATTAGCCGTCGTATCAAACGTGGTGGTAAAATCTTCATCCGCGTATTCCCAGACAAACCAATTACCGAAAAACCATTAGAAGTACGTATGGGTAAAGGTAAGGGTAGCGTGGAATACTGGGTGTGTCAGATCCAGCCAGGTAAGATCCTGTACGAAATTGAAGGTGTTAGCGATGAGTTGGCGCGCGAAGCTTTTGCTTTAGCTGCTGCTAAACTTCCGTTTAAAACCACTATCGTGACTCGGACGGTGATGTAATGAAAACTAAAGATCTACGTGAAAAGTCGGTAGAAGAGTTGAAAGCTTTGCTTGATGAGCAACAGCTTAACCAATTCCGTCTTCGTATGGCGAAAGCAACTGGTCAATTAGGCAAATCGCATGAAGTGCAAATTGCTCGTAAGACAATTGCTCGTATTAAGACACTCCTTACCGAAAAACAGGGGAACGGACAATGAGTGAAAAAACAGTCCGCACGTTAACCGGCAAAGTCGTAAGCGACAAAATGGACAAGTCTATTGTTGTGCTTATTGAACGCCGCGTTCAACACCCGTTGTATGGCAAATCAATCCGCCGTTCAACTAAATTACACGCTCATGATGAGAACAATGTTGCTAAAACTGGCGACTTGGTAACCATCAAAGAAAGCCGCCCAATTTCTAAAACTAAAGCTTGGACTTTAGTGGAAGTAGTTGAAGCTGCTGCTGAGTAATTAGACGTTCTTGTTGCATCATCGGACAATTTCGAGTACTCTTTGAGCCTTTCGAAATTGTGACCGGTGATGCTCGGTTTTGGAGTAGGGCAATGATTCAAACCGAAAGTATGCTCGACGTAGCAGACAACAGTGGTGCACGCCGCGTACAATGTATTAAAGTACTTGGTGGTTCACACCGTCGTTATGCTTCAGTTGGCGATATTATTAAAGTTACTGTAAAAGAAGCAATTCCACGCGCACGTGTTAAAAAAGGTGACGTGATGAATGCTGTAGTTGTTCGTACAAAATTCGGCATCCGTCGTCCAGACGGTTCAGTTATTCGTTTCGACGATAACGCTGCTGTTATTTTGAACAACAATAAAGCTCCGATTGCGACTCGTATCTTCGGACCAGTGACTCGTGAACTTCGTACTGAACAGTTCATGAAAATCATTTCATTGGCTCCTGAAGTTCTATAAGAGGCAATCATGGCTAAGATTAAAAAAGGCGATCAAGTAATTGTGATCGCAGGTAAAGAAAAAGGCAAACAAGGTGTTGTTTTGTCTGTTTCTGAAGAACGAGTTAAGGTCGAAGGTCTTAACTTGGTGAAGAAGCACCAAAAGCCAAACCGTGTAACTGGCGCTGAAGGCGGTATCGTTACTCAAGAGGCTACGCTTCATATCTCAAACGTGGCAATTTTTAATGCTACAACCCAAAAGGCTGACCGTATTGGTTACCAAGTGATTGATGGCGCGAAAACTCGTGTTTATAAATCAAATGGTGAATCAGTGGCGGTAGCGAAGTAATAGGTTGAAAAAGGCAATGGCCAGACTTAAAGCACGTTACAACGACGAACTTAAAGCGAAGTTACAAGAAGAACTTAGCGTTAAGAACGTGATGGATATTCCTCGCATCACAAAAATCACCCTGAACATGGGTGTAGGCGCAGCTGCAACTGATAAGAAATTATTAGATGGCGCTGTTGCTGATATGCAACTCATTGCTGGTCAAAAGCCAGTTGTGACTCTTGCTCGTAAATCAATCGCTGGTTTTAAAATCCGTGATGGTTGGCCGATCGGTTGTAAAGTTACTTTACGCGGCGACCAAATGTACGAATTCTTGGATCGTTTGATCTCAATCGCAATCCCTCGTATCCGTGACTTCCGTGGTTTCTCTTCGAAATCATTTGATGGTCGTGGTAACTACTCTATGGGTTTAAAAGAGCAAATCGTTTTCCCTGAAATCGATTTTGACAAGATTGATCGTATCCGTGGTTTAGACATCACGATTACGACCACTGCTCGTAGCGATGACGAAGGCCGTGCGCTTATGCGTGCATTCGGCTTCCCGTTCAAATAAGAGGTCGATATGGCTAAGAAAGGTATGATTAATCGCGAATTGAAACGCGAAAAGACAGTTGCTAAATACGCTGCAAAACGTGCTGAATTAAAAGCAACAATTGCAAACGTAAATGCAAGTGACGAAGAACGTTTCGCCGCGACATTAAAGTTACAGGCATTGCCACGTAACGCATCTCCAGTACGTCTTCGTAACCGTTGTGGTTTAACTGGTCGTCCTCATGGTTACTTCCGTAAGTTCGGTTTAAGCCGTAACAAATTACGTGACACAGTAATGCAGGGTGATGTACCAGGCGTTGTTAAGGCAAGCTGGTAAGGAGCGACTAAATGAGTATGCAAGATACCGTTGCCGACATGTTAACACGTGTTCGTAACGCACAAATGGCTAAGAAACAAACTGTTTCTATGCCTTCTTCTAAGTTGAAAGTTGCAATTGCAAACGTTCTTCAACAAGAAGGTTATGTTTCAAATGTAGAAGTTGCTTCTGAAGAGACAAAATCTACTTTGACTATTACATTAAAATATTTCGAAGGCAAACCTGTTATCGAAACTGTTAAGCGTGTAAGCCGTCCAGGTTTACGCCAATATCGCGGTAAAGATAAAATTCCTAGCGTTAAGCAAGGTTTGGGTATTGCAATTGTTTCTACAAGCAAAGGCATCATGACTGATCGCGCTGCACGTGCTGCGGGCGTTGGTGGTGAAGTTATTGCTTTTGTTTCTTAATAGGTGATTCCTCATGTCTCGTGTGGCTAAAGCCCCAGTAACTGTACCGAATGGTGTAACAGTTACTCAGAACGGCCGGCAGGTCGAAGTGAAAGGCAGCAAAGGTACATTGTCTTTCAACCTGCATGCGCTGGTCGAGCTAAAACAGGAAGAAGGTAAACTTCAACTTGCTCCAGCTAAAGAGTCGAAAGACGCTTGGATGCAAGCTGGTACTGCTCGCGCTGTATTGAACAACCTTGTAAAAGGTGTTAGCGAAGGCTTCGAACGTAAGTTACAGCTTGTTGGTGTTGGTTATAAAGCTGCGGTTAAGGGTACTTCTGTAAACCTTAACCTTGGTTACTCACACCCGATTGACTACGCTTTACCTGAAGGTGTAACAGCGGAAACTCCAACTGCTACTGAAATCATTTTGAAATCAGCAAACAAGCAGTTGTTAGGTCAAGTGGCAGCGGAAATCCGTGCATACCGTGCTCCTGAACCATATAAAGGTAAAGGTGTTCGTTATTCGGATGAAGTTATTCTTCGTAAAGAAGCTAAGAAGAAATAAGGCGCGAGGTTCTTATGAACGAAAAGAAACAAACCCGTTTGCGTCGTGCGAAAAGCACACGCTTGCACATTCGTGCATTGGGTGCGACTCGTTTGTGTGTAAACCGCACTCCGCGTCACATCTATGCGCAAGTTATTTCAGCAGATGGTGGCAAAGTTTTAGCGCAAGCTTCAACTTTAGATGCATCTTTGCGTAGTGGCTCTACAGGTAATGTAGACGCAGCTACGAAAGTTGGTGCTTTGATCGCAGAACGTGCTAAGGCAGCTGGTGTTACTAAAGTTGCATTTGACCGTTCTGGTTTTAAATATCATGGTCGTATCAAAGCCTTGGCTGATGCTGCTCGTGAAGGCGGCTTGGAGTTCTAATCATGGCGAAAGTTGAACAAAACGAAGGTCTCGTTGAAAAGCTGGTTGCCGTTGATCGTGTAGCCAAGGTTGTTAAAGGTGGTCGTATCTTCTCTTTCACAGCATTAACTGTTGTGGGTGACGGTAACGGTCGTGTAGGTTTTGGTCGTGGTAAAGCACGTGAAGTTCCAGCTGCTATTTCTAAAGCACTTGAAGCTGCTCGTCGTAACATGATCACTGTAGACCTCGCGGGTACTACTTTACAACACCCTGTGAATGCTCGTCATGGCGCAAGCCGTGTATACATGCAACCTGCTTCAGAAGGTACTGGCGTAATTGCTGGTGGCGCTATGCGTGCTGTTCTTGAAGCTGCAGGTGTACATAACGTACTTGCTAAATGTTATGGTTCTACAAATGCTGCTAACGTAGTAAACGCAACTTTCAAAGGTTTGCGTGATATGACTTCTCCTGAGAAAGTCGCTGCGAAACGTGGTCTTTCAGTAGAACAAATTCAAGGGTAATCAATCATGAAAACGATTAAAGTTACCCAGACTAAATCTTCTTCGCATCGTTTAAAAAATCATAAACTTTGCCTTCAAGGTTTAGGTCTGCGTCGTATTGGTCATACTGTAGAAGTGCAAGATACGCCTTCTAACCGCGGTATGGTCAACAAAGTTTACTATATGGTTAGTGTAGAGGAATAAGCCATGACTCTGCGTTTGAATGAACTTGCGCCTGCAGAAGGTGCAAAACGTGAAAATCGTCGTTTAGGCCGTGGTATCGGTTCTGGCGTTGGTAAGACTGGTGGCCGTGGTGTCAAAGGTCAAAACTCACGTAAAAGTGGTGGTACTCGTCCAGGCTTTGAAGGCGGTCAAACTGCGTTATATCGTCGTTTGCCTAAATTCGGCTTCACTAGTCAAATCGCTTTGAAAACTGCTGAAGTACGTTTGTCTGAGTTGAATAAAGTTGAAGGCGATGTTGTTAGCCTAGAAACTTTGAAAGCTGCGAATGTTGTTCGTCGTGACCAAATTCGTGCTCGCATCGTTCTTTCTGGTGAAATCACTCGCGCATTCACTATTCAAGGTGTTGTGTTGACTAAAGGCGCTAAAGCTGCTGTTGAAGCTGCTGGCGGTAAAGTCGAGGAGTAATCTCGAGTGTCTATGACTCCTAGTTCTTCAGGTCATGTAAACATGATGAAAGGCCAACCATTTCATGTGAAATACCGTGAAATTATTCGTCGATTAATGTTTTTGATTGGCGCGTTGTTGGTCTTTCGACTAGGAGCGCATATTCCGTTGCCGGGGATTGATAATGTAGCGCTAGCACATTTTTTTAAAGCTAATGAAGGTACCTTCTTAGGTTTATTTAACATGTTCTCTGGCGGTGCATTAGAACGCATGTCGATTCTAGCATTAGGGATTATGCCGTACATTTCTGCATCGATTATCGTGCAGTTAATGTCTACCGTAATTCCTTCGCTAGAAGCTTTGAAAAAAGAAGGCGAGCAAGGCAAACGTAAGATCAATCAATATACGCGTTATGGCACCTTATTTCTTGCACTTGTGCAGGGTATAGGGATGTGTGCTGGCTTGATCAGTCAAGGTATTACCTTAACTTCAGGCCTAGCATTTTATGTTCCAGCATTAACTTCGTTAGTTGCAGGAACAATGTTCTTGATGTGGTTGGGCGAGCAAATTACCGAACGTGGTGTTGGTAATGGTATCTCAATGATCATTTTTGCGGGTATTGTGGCAGGTTTGCCAAATCTCGTGATTCAGTCGTTAACGTCTGTACAAAATGGTCAGGGTAGTTTAATCGGGTTGGTTGTTTTCGGTTTATTATCGTTGGCAGTCTTGGCAGCGATTGTGTTTATTGAAAAAGCACAACGTCGTATTCCTGTAAACTATGCACAAAAACAGCAAGGGCGTCGTGTGTTTACTGCACAGCAAACACATTTGCCGTTAAAAATTAACATGGCAGGTGTAATTCCAGCGATTTTTGCAAGCTCATTGTTATTATTTCCAGCGAGCTTGGGACAATGGTTAGGAAGTGCTGATCCAAATGCAGGGATTGTGAAGCGTAGCCTACAAGATCTGGCATTGGTGTTATCGCCTGGACAGCCGTTGTATTTAATGCTTTTCGGTGCGTTAATTATCTTCTTCTGTTATTTCTATACCGCGCTAGTGTTTAGCCCGAAAGAAGTATCAGAGAATTTAAAGCGTAGCGGAGCATATGTACCTGGCATCCGACCAGGTGAGCAAACGGCTCGTTATTTAGATCATATTCTTAACCGTTTGACCTTCATTGGTGCAATCTACATTACTGTAGTGTGTTTAATGCCTATGGTTCTACAAAGTTCGTTCGGTATTCCATTCCATTTGGGTGGGACATCGTTACTGATTGTAGTGGTAGTAGTAATGGACTTTATGGCGCAACTCCAAGCGCACCTTACGTCGCATCAGTATGATAATCAAACGTTAATGAGAAAAACGACTGCTCATCCTAAGGGATAAGCGCACTTAGAAGGTTTCATCATGAAAGTACAAGCTTCTGTAAAGAAAATTTGTGGTAGCTGTAAAGTTATCCGTCGTAATGGGGTTATTCGCGTAATTTGTAGCGCAGAACCTCGTCATAAGCAGCGTCAAGGTTAATTTAATTAAGACCTGTTGATTTCAGTAGGCTAATTAGGTTATTATCCGCCCCTCAAGATTTTTGTGGGGCGGTTGATTATCTTGACTGCCTTTTTGGAGAAAATTGAATGGCTCGTATTGCCGGTGTAAACATTCCGGATAACAAGCATGCTGTTATCTCTCTCACGTATATTTTTGGTGTAGGTCGCCACACTGCTAAGAACATCTTAGCTGCTGTAGGTATTACTGAAACTACAAAAATCCGTGAATTAGATGATGCTCAGCTTGATGCGATTCGTGCAGAAGTTGCTAAGGTTCCGACCGAAGGTGATTTACGTCGCGAAATTTCCATGAACATTAAACGTTTAATGGATTTAGGCTGCTACCGCGGTCTTCGTCATCGTCGCAGCTTGCCTGTCCGTGGACAACGCACCAAAACTAACGCACGTACCCGTAAAGGTCCGCGCAAACCGATTAAGAAATAAGATTTCTGGAAGCTAAAAGATGGCTAAAGATACTCGCGCACGCAAGAAGGTCACTCGTACCGTCTCTGAAGGTGTCGCACACATTCACGCTTCTTTTAATAACACCATTGTTACGATTACCGATCGTCAAGGTAATGCATTGGCTTGGGCTACCTCAGGTGGACAAGGCTTCCGTGGATCACGTAAATCAACACCGTTTGCTGCTCAGGTAGCTGCTGAAGTTGCTGGTAAAGCTGCTTTAGATTACGGTTTGAAAAACTTGGACGTCCTTGTAAAAGGTCCTGGTCCTGGTCGTGAATCTGCGGTTCGTGCATTAGGTGCAGTGGGTTATAAAATTAACAGCATTACCGATGTGACTCCAATTCCGCACAACGGTTGCCGTCCACCTAAAAAACGTCGCGTGTAAGGAGAAACATTCATGGCTCGTTATATTGGTCCAAAATGCAAACTCTCTCGCCGCGAAGGGACAGACCTGCAATTAAAATCTGGCGTTAAACCGTTTGACGTTAAGACTAAAAAACATGCTAAAGCTCCTGGCCAACACGGCGGAGCTCGTGGTAGCAAACAATCTGAGTACTCACTACAATTACGTGAAAAACAAAAAGTACGTCGTATGTACGGTGTGTTAGAGCGTCAATTTAGTAATTACTACAAAGAAGCTGCTCGTGTGAAAGGCGCAACAGGTGAAAACTTGTTGAAATTGCTTGAAAGCCGTCTTGATAACGTTGTTTATCGCATGGGTTTTGGTTCTACACGTGCAGAAGCTCGTCAGTTAGTATCTCACCGTAGCATCACTTTGAACGGTCGTCGTGTTAACATTGCATCTATCCAAGTTAAAGCTGGTGATGTAATTGCAGTACACGAAGGCGCTAAACAACAATTACGTATTAAAAACGCAATTGAATTAGCTGCTCAACGTGGTATCCCTGCTTGGATGGAAATTGACCATTCTAAGTTAGAAGGTACGTTTAAAGCTGCACCAGATCGTTCTGATTTACCTGCTGAAATCAACGAAAGCTTGATTGTAGAATTGTATTCTAAATAATCCTTGAGGTAGCAATAAATGACGCGTACTGCAAACGAGTTTCTAACTCCGCAAGCGATCAAGGTCGAAGCGGTGAGCGGGACCTCGGCAAAAGTGATTCTGGAACCTTTAGAGCGTGGCTTTGGTCACACTCTAGGTAATGCTTTACGTCGCATTCTATTGTCTTCTTTACCTGGCGCTGCTGTGGTTGAAGTAGAAATAGAAGGTGTCGAGCACGAGTACAGTACTTTAGAAGGCTTGCAGCAGGACATCGTCGAGCTCTTGCTGAACCTAAAAGGATTGTCTATTAAGCTGTTCGATCAAAACGAAGCATATTTGACATTAGAGAAACAAGGGGCAGGTGACGTAACTGCAGCTGACCTTCGTTTACCTCACAATGTTGAAGTGGTTAACCCTGATCATTTAATCGGTACTTTGAGTTCTACAGGTTCATTGAAAATGCGCCTTAAAGTTTCTCAAGGTCGTGGTTATGAAACATCTGACTCTCGTTTCCCTGAAGGTGAAACACGTCCTGTAGGTCGTTTACAGTTAGATGCTTCTTATAGCCCAATCAAGCGTGTTTCATACACAGTAGAAAATGCTCGTGTTGAACAACGTACCGATCTTGATAAGTTAGTGATTGATCTTGAGACTAACGGAACTGTTGATCCAGAAGAAGCAATCCGCAAAGCGGCAACAATCTTGCAACAACAAATTGCAATTTTTGTTGATCTTCAGAAAGATCAAACTCCTGTTGCTCAAGAGCCTCGCGAAGAAGTTGACCCAATCTTGCTTCGTCCAGTAGATGATCTCGAGCTAACTGTTCGTTCTGCTAACTGTTTGAAGGCAGAAAATATTTACTACATTGGTGATCTTGTTCAACGTACTGAAGTTGAGTTGTTAAAAACTCCTAACTTAGGTAAAAAATCGTTAACAGAGATCAAAGATGTTTTGGCATCGAAAGGTTTACAACTCGGCATGCGTTTAGAGAACTGGCCACCAGCTAGTCTCCGTATGGATGACCGTTTTGCCTATCGTAGCCGTTAATTAAGTAGGACTATCACCATGCGTCATCGTAATAGTGGTGTGAAATTAGGCCGTACCAGCAGCCACCGTAAGGCGTTGTTCCAAAATTTAACAAATGCTTTAGTTGAGCACGAGTTAATTAAAACAACTCTACCTAAAGCGAAAGAACTTCGCCGCGTTGCTGAGCCTTTAATCACTTTAGCTAAAAACGATACAGTAGCAAACCGTCGTTTAGCGTTTGCTCGTACTCGTTCTGCAGCAACTGTTGGTAAATTATTTACCGTTCTTGGCCCTCGTTACAAAGAACGTAACGGTGGTTATCTTCGTGTTCTTAAAGCGGGCTTCCGTGCAGGTGATGCTGCACCGTTGGCTTACGTTGAACTCGTTGACCGTGAAGTAAAATAATACTTCTACGTGTAGAACAGTCAGTTGTTCCAAAAAAGGCCGGTGTAATAACCGGCTTTTTTATTGTTCATTTTTAATTAATTTTGAGCATAATTTTAAATCGAGTATTCTACTAAATTAGGTCGCATGACTATAAAAATTCAAATAGACAAATATGTTAAATATTGAGATTAAAACTCTAAGTATGAATGAGCTGAATGATTTTAGAACCATCAGACTTGCAGCATTAGCAAAAGCCCCTGGAATGCTTGAGAACTTGGCATAAAGCTTTCTCATAAGGCTCATTTATCCAGCGTATTTATTGAACCTGAATTTCAAAGACGAGGTATAGCCAATAGACTACTCACGACTGTTATTGAACACAGCAAAGAGTATTTAGAACAAATTTTACTTGTTGTTGCCGATGATAATCAGCCAGCAATTAAGCTTTATCAAAAATTTGGCTTCCAAACGTATGGGGTAGAGTCCAAAGCATTAAAAAATAGCGCTGAATATACAGATGAGCTTTTGATGAAACTTTTTTTACCTTCAGACACATTTATATATTCTGTCTGCTAGCAGACTTATGATCTGGGCAAGCATCTATTTCTATAGAGCTTCTTATACGGGTCATTCCCTGAAGTCATTTAAGGGAATGTTTTTTAAGTGACAGATTCATTTTCTTAAATATTGTTCGCTATCTAATATTAAACAGAATAGCGCTCTAAGCATTTCGTGTGTGTACATAATTTTTTGGTTCTACTATGCTTTTGAGTAAGAAATCCAAGCAGAAATCTCAGGATTTTTTAGCGCTGTTTTTTCTAAAATTGTCCCGAAGTGATATGAAAAAACCGATGAATGACCAAACTTGACATTGCGTATTGTCAAATTTGTGCTTTAATAAAGTCATGGTTTACACAGGGTATAAAAAAAATGGAAAAGCAAGTTGATGTATTAATTATTGGTGCAGGTATCTCTGGGATTGGGCTAGCTGTACATCTCTCAAAGAATTGTCCACAACGCAAATTCGAAATCTTAGAGCGTCGTGATAGTTTTGGCGGAACATGGGATTTATTCCGCTACCCTGGTATTCGCTCTGACTCGGATATGTCAACGTTCGGTTTTAATTTTAAACCATGGGCAAAAGACAAAGTATTGGCAAGTGGCGCTGAGATTAAAGGTTATTTAAGCGATGTCATCAGTGAAAATCAGTTAAAAGAGAAAATTCACTTCGGTCATCGTGTATTGTCTGCAAACTACGATTCTGCAAAGAAAACATGGGCTGTCGAAATTGAAGACAGCAACAAGAAAAAACAAACTTGGTCAGCAAACTTTGTGATGGGTTGTACGGGCTACTATAACTACGATCAGGGTTATGCACCGAAATTCCCGAAACAAGAAGATTTTAAAGGTCAATTGATCCACCCACAACACTGGCCTGAAAACCTAGATTACACAGGCAAGAAAGTCGTTATTATTGGTAGTGGTGCAACCGCAATTACGCTTGTTCCTTCAATGGTGAAAGGTGGTGCAGGGCATGTAACCATGCTACAGCGTTCTCCTTCTTATATAGCGACGATTCCTTCAATTGACTTCATTTATGAAAAAACGCGTAAATTTATGTCTGAGGAAACAGCATATAAATTTACTCGTGCACGTAACATCGGGATGCAGCGCGGTATTTATGCGTTAGCGCAAAAATATCCAAAAACAGTACGTCGTTTATTATTGAAAGGTATTGAGTTGCAGTTAAAGGGTAAAGTGGATATGAAACACTTTACACCGAGCTACAATCCTTGGGATCAACGCTTATGTGTCGTGCCAGATGGTGACTTATTTAAAGCGTTGCGTGAAGGTCGTGCTGATGTAGAAACGGATCAAATTGAGAAGTTTACGGCAAATGGTATCCAGTTGAAGTCTGGTAAACACCTCGAAGCAGATATTGTGATTTCAGCAACAGGTTTGGAAATCCAAATCTTGGGTGGCGTGAAAGGGACGATTGATGGCAAACCAATGGATACGTCTCAGCACATGCTCTATCAAGGCGTGATGGTCAGTGATGTACCCAACATGGCAATGATCATTGGTTATATCAATGCATCTTGGACATTGAAAGTTGATATTGCTGCGGACTATATCTGTCGCTTGTTGAATCATATGGACAAAAATGGTTATGACGAAGTGATTGCACATGCAGATCCTGCATTGCGTGAGCAAGATACGATCATGGGCAAAATGTCTTCTGGTTATATTGCACGTGCAGCAGATGTGATGCCAAAACAAGGTAAAAAAGCACCGTGGAAAATCACCAATAACTACCTTGCGGATCGTAAAGACTTGAAAGATGCTAAATTTAGCGATGAAGTTTTACAGTTCCACAAACGTGGTGAGCAAGTCGATCGTAAGCCAAAGCTGGTGTCGTAATTATTACTAAATTTATTAAAAAAACCCTATGCATAAGCGTGGGGTTTTTTTATTTTCAATCAGGCTTTAAATTCGATCAATATCGCGTATATTGAGCACATTAGAAAATTTTGATTAGGGATAATACGATGAAAAAAATCATCATCTTAGGGACATTATTATTCAGTACATTGGTGTTTGCCGATGACGTAAAACAAAAAGAAGCCATTGCACAAAAGCTGGTATCTGTTGACGGGACGGAACAAGGACTGCAAAACACCGATAAAATGATTTTAGAGCAAATTCGTATGCGTTTGCCAAAAGATTTACCTGAAAGTTTTTATGCTGATTTGAGCAAAAATCTGAACAGTGAACAGCGTAAGCAATTTATCGTACAACGTTATGTAGAAAGTTTTAGCCAAAAAGAGTTACAAGCCGCTTTGAGTTTCTATCAATCAGTAGAAGGAAAGGTATGGGCAAAGAAAGCCAGTGATGTTGGTAGTGAAGTCGCGCATTTCACCACACAAAATGCACGTACTGCACTGAATACCACCATGCAACAATACATTGAGAATCCTAAAGTGAAGCAACTGATGGCAAGAATGAATCCGCAGCCTGTTCAAGCTGCTGAAAAACCTGAATCGAAATAAATAAAAAAGGGATCGCGCAATCGGACACGATCCCTTTTCTTTATTGATCTTTAGAGGGTACGGGAAATCAGTTCCTTCATGATTTCATTGGTACCAGCATAGATACGGTTAGCACGGTTGTCGATATAAGCACGGGCGATTGGATATTCCAGCATATAACCATAACCACCATGCAGTTGTAAGCAGTCATCGACGACTTTTGAAAACATATCGGAAATTTTGTATTTTGCAGCTGCTGCGGCATCCACGCCTAAGTTTTCTTCAAGCTGTAATTCCATACAACGGTCTAAATAGGTACGGCAGAAATCAATTTCAGTACGCAATTCCGCCAGTTTAAAGCGAGTATTTTGGAAGGTACTAATTGCTTTGCCGAAAGCTTTACGATCTTTGGTATATTGCACCGTATGAGCAAAAGCTGCTTCAGCACCTGCTTGACAGATAATCGCAACCAACATACGTTCCCAAGCGAGCTCTTTCATCAACATGATAAAGCCCATGCCTTCCATACCGAGCAAGTTTTCTTTCGGTACACGGACATTATCAAAGAACAATTCACAGGTATCTTGGCCTTTCATACCAATTTTATTCAGTGGTTTACCTTTGCTGAAACCGGCACGATCCGCTTCTACAATCAGCAAAGATAAGTTTGCTGAGCCTTTTTCATTATTGCCAGTTTTACAAACGACAATCGCCATGTCGCAAAGATAACCATTAGTAATAAAGATTTTAGAACCATTGATGACATATTCATCGCCATCCAATACGGCTGTCGTGCGAACTGCTTGTAGGTCGGAACCTGTACCAGGTTCAGTCATCGCAATCGCTGTGACTGCTTCGCCTGTTGCCATTTTCGGTAACCAGTGTTGTTTTTGATCCTCGTTACCGAAGTTATTGATATAGTTGGCAACGATATCTGAATGCAAAGAAAAACCCGTGCTTGAATCCATGGCGTAGGCTTGTTCTTCGATCAGAATCATACTGTAAAGACGATCAACACCTGAACCACCATATTGCTCTGGCATGGTTGTGCAAAGCAAGCCAAGTGCACCTGCCTTATTCCATAAGTCACGATCTACATGTTGTTGTGTTTCATATTTTTCAATATTGGGCACAACTTCTTTCTCATAGAATTTACGGACTGTTTCACGGAATGCTTCGTGGTCTGAAGTAAACAGTTTGCGTGGGAGCATGTTTGGAATTGGACGAATAGCACCTGATTGCATTTGTTATTTTTCCCTAGAGTGTTGGATTTAAATCATCTTCATCACCATACAAGAAATCGAAAATAGTGAACAATGTGATCAATGCTCAATTTGATTGATGTATTTGGTCACTTGAGAAAAATCTCTCAGAACTTCATCGGGGAGATCAGGTACACTATGGGAAAATTGTTGCATTGCGGAGCCAATAATGTCTGATGAAATGACACTGGAAGAGCGTAAGGTTGTGTATCGTGCACGTCGTGGTTTAAAAGAAATCGATGTGTATTTTGATCCTTATGTTAAAAACCATTACCTGACAGCCGATATCGCTGAAAAGGCATTATTTGCGGAGTTAGTCGATCAAGAAGATCCAGATTTATTGGATTGGTTTATGGAGGTTGGGGAACCGCCTCGTGCAGAATTAAAAGATTTTATTTTAAAATTAAAACACTATGTCCATGGTTAATGGTGTTTTCGAGCTGCAACGCAGTCGTTTTGCGATCGCATTGCAGCTCTTAATTTTCATTGTCATCCTTAGTTTAACCTACTCCTTACTTGCCTTATGGATTTGGTTAATGTGCGTATGCATGATGGCAGTTGCTTGGGTTTTATTTTTGAAACGGCCTCAAATTAAACAGTTCGAATACTTGGATGAGCAAGAGTGTTCATTTGAGTTTTCTGATCCAACCTTAGCGATTCAACGAAGACAAATTGTCAAAATATTAGATCACCACGCGTATATCACCTTGTACTTTTCTAAACATAAGCAACAGCCTTGTGTGATTTGGTGGGATCAATTATCACATTCTCAGTGGAAAAAGCTAAAATTACGCGCAAAACTGGCATAATTGTTTGACAATTCTACAACTGTATAAAATTAATAAAAATATAAATTTCAATATCTTGGTTAAAATTAAAGTTTGTTTTATTTAAATTGTTAGATTAAATACTCTAAAAAATCGTGAAAATTATGATTGTCAGACAATCTGGCAATCAACGCTGAGTTATTTTCGCTAAAGTACAAACACCAACGTAAAGTATGGTGGAGGTCCAAAATGGAAATTCCAACATGGTCGTTTCTGGTGGTCGCAATCATTTTTGCGATTGTAGTAGGAAGAGCAGGAACTTTACTCAGGGAATTTCTTGAATCACGTCAACGTCAAGTTGTAGTGACCAAGAGAAAGAGATTGAAAGTGTCATCAATATATCACTCTCCTGTGAATATCGATGGTGAACGCCAATCTAGTATCTATCAAAAGTAGATACAAAAAGTGTAGGAGGTCTCTATGGAGATTTCAATGTGGATGTTTCTGGTAATTGCGATCGTTATGGCGATTGTAGTAGGAAGAGCTGGAACATTACTCAAGGATTATTTTCAACAAAACTAAAATATAAAGAGTTTCACGATTTTACCAGTTAATAAGTAGCATGTGCTGAACCGTCGCAATGCTACTTTTTTTTGCCTGAAATTTCTGTATTGCTGCGGATCTGTCAATTCTTTCATTTGTGAATTATGTCAAAATGTCCTCGTTAAATTAGAGCAATTACTCTTTAATTCAAGTATTGCATCTGATAATGTACAGCTAAAAGGAAAAAACAAATTATTAGAGGGACAGGAAGTATGTCTAAACTCCATAAAATTGGGCAGGGTGTGGCGGTTGCGGTATTAACAACATCAATGCTATCTGGATGTTCGTATGTGATTAAAACGGGTGCAAATGTGGCACTCGGTTTTGGTGAAAAGCATATTGTTCCACCGATTTTGTCGATGGATGATGCCGAAATGGTGTGTAACTCAGGGAATGCTTTAACGCCTGCGGTCATGTCAACCAAAGATATGGGGGCTGATCCGACGCGTATGGCTGTATTACTTTATACAGCAGCAGGTGTGTGTGCTGAGAGTCAAGCCTTAGAAGCAGAATTACGTTATTTACGTGCCTCTAAAGCGGGGCAAGTGTCTGAAGCGCAAGATGCGCGTATTGAACAGAAACGTTGGGCTGCGATTGCTGCTGAACGACAATATGCAGGTTATCAACTGTTTGCAAATCGCTGGGAAACCAAATACAAATATAAATTAGGCGATTCATGCCCAACTATGCGTAATGATTTAGACCAAACCGTTTATTTACTCGGTATGGTGAGTGGTCTGCAAGCCATGACTAATGATATTAACTCAGGTGGTGCAATCAATGTCCCTAAGGATATCGCGGGAATTGTTGAGCGAGGCATGACCTGTTTGGATAATGAAAAATTCTGGGGTGCTCCAATGGCAACCCGTGCGGTGATCTGGACCTTATTACCTGGTGCAGGTGATGGGAAGCCTGAACCGTATGCCACCATGAAGCAATCTATGGCAATTGGCGAGAAAAAAGGTGTACGTTTAGCACATGCACTCTATGCGGTTGCTGCGCAAGCCAGTGGTGATGATGCAAAATTGCGTGATGCTTTCCGTTCATATGCTGCGGCAACAGGTGAAGATAAACCAGCTAATCCACAATTTAGATTGATTGATAAGATAGCAGGCTTGATGGTCCGTGGCATTGCAGATCGTTATTGGACTGAAAATACGGGTGTGAGAGCGAGTGATGAAGGTCTGACTTCATTCTGGGATGATAAACAAGAAAATTCGGCTGAATTAGATTCACTCTTTGATGGTGGTGGTGATGCTGGATCTGCACCAGCTCAAGATGCAACAGCCCCAGCATCAGAGACATCAGCACAGTAACCTGAATTAAACGACCTTTTACATTTGAAACATCTACACTTGTAAAAGGTCTGTTTTTTTAAGAGGTAGTAGATAAATGAAAGATCAAATATGGATAAGGAAAATCATTTTGATCGCGATATGTATTTCCATATCGGCTTGTCTACAAGTGTTTGCAGATCATTTTATTTATTGGAGACCCAGTCTACTGACTGAGTTTTGGCGTTTATGGACCGCGCATTGGGTACATGTGGGGTGGATTCATTTCTTGTTGAATATGTTGGCATTTGCATGTTTACCATTTATTTTTCCTCATGTCCGAAATTGGCATCTCTGGGCTTTGTTATTAGTCCTTCCTCCATTCATTAGTTTAATCTTTTATTTTTATTTGCCTTATATTGATGCTTATGCAGGCCTTTCAGGCGTTTTGCATGGTTTATATACCGCAGTTGGATTGGTGTATTTGAAATATAAGAACGAACGAAAATTTGCAATCTTGGTGTTGGCACTGATTGCTGCAAAACTTATTTGGGAAAACTCTTTTGGTCAAACAGGAACGGCTCAGTTGATTGGTAGTCCTGTACTGACCGAAGCACATTTGATTGGCGCAATTGGTGGTGTGTTGTGTGGTTTAAGCTATTTATTGATAAAAAGGAAAACAGAGAACATATAAATTGATAAAAATAACCAACAAAAAAGTGATTGCAGTCATTCTTTTTTGAAAAAGTTTGCTGCAAATTTAATCGGTTAAAAAGGGATTGGTTAAGAAGAGGGTAAATTCATTTATCTATCAACCATGGACATCGCATGATTCAACATCTTTGGATGGATGTTGATAACAATAAACTGGAATAGACATGCAAAATGATCAAGAGAATAAATCCGGATTAGCCCGGTTAGGCTATATCTGGAATGATTGGATATCAACATTCATCATTCTTGCTTTGTTGCTAATGACTTTGCTTATTGGTACAGGCGAGATGATTCACGGTCAGATGCTTCGTATGGGGGAGCGTCTGTACGGTGATCAAACAACAGGGATGCAGTACTCATTTTTACGTGCGGAACCTGAAAAACCATCTTGTGATCGACATCCTAACATTGATGCACAAGTTCAAGAGCAGATGAAAGCCAATGCTGCCGATGAATTTGCCAGTATGTTTGGTGCGGCTTCTGAATCTGATGTGCGTGCATCGTTACTTGCAGCACAGCAACAGTGTGAAGAAAAATATCAATTCTATGATAAAGCAATGAAGCATTTGGAAGCTCATCCAAGCATTCGTACCTATCGTAAAGTTGAAACAACCTTCTTTGGCATCTTTAAACTGGGGTCTGAAAACCAAACTGTTATTTTATTAATCATGGTGTTGTTTGCTTCAATTACAGCATCTTTGCGTTACCATCACATCGGTTTACGTGCGCCAAAAACCAAAATTGACTTCCGTGTCTATTCGGCGTTGATGGTTGCAGGTAATGCCTTGCTCAGCTATTCAGTTGTCAGCCAATATCACTCAGTATTGAATTCTGGGGTAGAGGTTGCTGGTAAAACAACTGTCTTATATTGGTTGTGGATTGCACTATTTGTATCACTGACCATTATTAGTATTTTCCAATTTATCTTTATTCCGAAGACCGCTCAGCCGAAGGGGAACTTTGGTTTAGCTTTACTTAGTGTGCCATTGTACGCGTTCATGTCTTTAGTGACAGGAATTGTATTTACCTTCTTCATGGATTATCCAATGGGGCAAGGGATTTACTTAGGTATCTTGGTTGAGTTCTCTGGGATTTTCTTAAATCTTGCATTGTTTATTTGGGCAGGTATGTTGCTTACTCAAACACGTGTGATGGATTTATTCTTAAACATCCTACGTCCATGGAACTTGGCGCCTGAAACCTTAACGTGGTTAATCTTGATTGCAGCAGCGATTCCAACAGCATATACAGGTGCTTCCGGTATTTTCGTTATTGCAGCGGGTGCAATCATCTATAAAGAAGTCTGGAATTCTGGTGCTCGCCGCCAATATGCCTTAGCTGTATCTGCCATGTCGGGTTCTTTGGGTGTGGTCATTCGCCCATGTCTATTGGTGATCTTGATCTCGATGCTGGACAGCCGTCATGTAACATCGACTGAGTTATTTGATCATGGTATCTATGTATTCTGGCTAACAGCATTCATTTTCCTTGGTGTGTCTTTAATTCTTGCTGAAGAAAAATTCCGTGTGAACTCGCCTAAAGTTGCAGTTCCAGGAATGTTACGTGCATGTGTACCGGTGATTCCTTATGTGATCATTGGTTTTGCTGTGGTGATGTTCTATAAGCTTGCTTTAGATACCTCAATCAATGAATTCACTGCGCCAATGATTTTACCGTTGGTATTGATTGCAATGATCTTGTTTGACAAGTTATTTGCAGCAAAACTTGCACCTGCACCAGTTGTTGATGCTAAGCATGAAGCACTGGTTCGTGAGCATGAAAAGAAATCAGAATTCTTGAAGTCACATGATCCACATGGTGGCAAGACGCTTGGTTTTGGTGGAGCGCTACGTTTTGCAACATCAGAAACGGTTGGACACATTGGTGCATTAATCCTGCTTATGGCATTGTCTGCAAGCGTTGGTGGTTTAATCGAGCGTGCCGAAGTGGTTGAGTTATTGCCAACGCACTTAGGTAATATCTATATTTCACTTGCCTTTATTGCGCTGTTACTTGCCATTATTGGTATGACAACCGATCCATTTGGCGCGGTGATTTTAGTTGCTGCAACGGTTGCACCTGTGGCTTACGAGAATGGTATCCATCCAATCCATTTCTGGATGATTGTACTGGTTGCCTTCGAATTTGGTTATGTGACACCGCCTGTTGCCTTGAACCACTTACTGACGCGACTCTCCGTCGGGGATGAGGAAGTCTCGGCGGCTGATAGGGAAGCGAAAGAGAAATACACCAGTTTCTACTTCCGTTATGAGCGTTGGTTATTGCCGATTATCGTGTTGTTCTCATCTTTGGTGTTGGTGACCTACGCACCATATATCTTCCAAATGTTTGGCTGGTATAAACACTAAATGTTGAAAATAAAAAAGCACCTTCGGGTGCTTTTTTATTCTATGCAGGATTGGTTATTGAGTGAATTTCTTTTCTCTCCGTGTTAATGGACTACATAACACAATGGCCAAGAGGATAATGCCGAAACCAACGATACTGGAAAGATCGGGGATTTCATTCCAAAGCAAATAGCCCCAAATTCCAGCGAAGATAATCGCAACATAATTGACGGGTGCAATTTGCCCTGCAGGTGCAAGACGATAAGCATGAGACATAAAAATCTGGCTGACATTGGCCAGTACGCCAGCTGCAATTAGAAAAAACAATTCATGTAAATGGTAAGGCCGCCAGACCCAAAACATCGGAATCACAGACAGCAATGAACCAATAAAACAGAAATAAAATACGATGCGTTCAGGTGGTTCAGTTTGCGTTAGAGCGCGAACTGTGACAAAGGCCATTGATGCTAATAAACTTGAACTGATGCCTACAATTGAAATCCAATTCAGTAAACCTTGATCAGGTTTTGCCACACAGAATACGCCAATAAAACCCAAGCCCGCGGCAAACAGCATCGCCGTAGTGACTTTTTCTTTGAGGAACAGCCACGCGATTAAAGGAATAAAAATCGGAGAGGAATAGGTAAACACCATGGCATTAGAGAGCTTTAAATGGGCAATGGCATAGAAAAATCCATACATGGCTGCGAGTCCAACAATACTGCGCCATGTATGCATCCAGAGTTTTTCTGTTTTTACAAAGCTTGTTCCTTGCTTCAAAATAAAAGGGAGGAACAGGATCAGCCCGACCACATTACGGAAAAATACAATAGTGTAGTTATCCACGGTATGTGAGGCGTAACGAATACAGATTCCCATCACTGAAAAAAGCAGGGCGGAAAGGGTGAGACAACCAATCGCGAGGATAAGGTTGCGATTGGCGTGAGGCGTGTCCATAGTGATGATTGTATTGGGTGAGTATGCCTATTTTATGCTTCTATACAGGGGAAAGGAATGCAAATTCACCTGAATACCTCAAACAGGGATTCAAGCATATGTTTCAGAAAACTGTTTGAGATAGTCGCTCGGTGTCATGCTGGTTTCACGCTTAAACATGGCACTAAATGCGCTCGGGCTGTCATAACCTAGGTCTAGTGCGACATTTAACACGGGTTTGTTCATGCCCAAGTCGATCATGGCTTGCATGAGTTTGGCTTGACGGACCCAATGGGAAAAATGGAGTCCTGTTTCTTTTTGAAAATGACGTGCCAGCGTTTTACTACTCATATGTAGTTGCTCTGCTGTGTCTTCTAGGTTCCACTCCTGCGCTAAATTATCTTTAATCCTTTGGCATAGCTGCTGAAGTTTTGGATTTTGAGGATCAGGTAGATTGAAGGCGAGTGTGGGCAATAACCGAACTTCATCTAGAATCAGTTGCAGTAACCGTTCATTACGGCTGTTCGTCTGAATACTCGTCCGTATCTGCATGGCACTGCTCATCAATTCTCTTAATAAGGCGGGAATTGCAACAACGCGACATTGATCTAGCGTATTGGTTTGAAGTGAAACTTCGATAAAAACGCCTCGGGCTTTGACGTCGCCACTACTGAGTAGGGCATGTGGTTTTTGCGCTGGAATCCAGACGCCACGCCCAGGTGGAGTAATCCAGATCCCTTCATGGGTCTGAACACGGATCACACCCGATAGCGTATGAATTAATTGGATTCGATCATGGCTATGCCAATCTTCAATATGTCCATGTGGGTAGTTTTCAGAAAACGCATACACTGGATAATCTAAGAATCCATGTTCAAAGTTCTTGCCCATCTCAAGTCTCTCAAACCTATTGTCTTTTTCTCGATAGAAGTCGTCTTATTATCGAGAAATGATGATTCGATTATTTTTTAGCATGATTGATACCGCAATGTATAGGTCTAGTTCATGTTTCAGAAAGCTTACTTTTATCCATTATTCGCCATTTTATTTTGGGCGGGAAATGTAGTGGTCTCCAAAATGGCCAGTCATGCTATTTCTCCTGTGGCGATTACTTTTTATCGTCTGGTGCTGGCGCTTACTGTGATGAGTACTTTTGTGCTGATTCCTGTCTGGAAAAATCGGAAGACTATTCAGCAATATTGGAAGCAATTGGCGTTGGGAGGTTTTCTTTCGGTGTCTTTATTTCAGTTTTTGTCTTATCAAGCGGCATCGACCACCACCGCAACCAATATGGCGATTGTAACTGCATTGATTCCGTTACTGACCATGATTTTGAGTAGTTTAATGCTGAAAGATCGTATCAGTTATGGCATGTTGTTTGGTGGGGCACTCTCTTTTTATGGCATCTTGTACCTACTGAGTCATGGTTCAATTATTAATATTTGGCAGCAAGGCGTTCATCTCGGTGATGGTTTGATGTTGATTGCAGCAGCAGGCTATGCTTTATATGGTGTGTTGCTGAAACGCTGGAAAATGCCGATTCCTGCTTGGCAATCTAACTTCGTACAATCCAGTTTTGCCATTATGTATGTATTGCCATTTTTTATATTTTTGCCTGCCAACGACATACAGTTGAACCAACAGACCATTCCCCTGATTGTATATGCCAGTATTTTTTCTTCGGTGTTGTTGTCTTATTTGTGGATTGAAGGGGTAAGACATTTAGGACCGAATCGTAACAGTATTTTTATGAATCTATTGCCTTTATTTACGGCATTGATTGCCATGGCCTTATTGGGAGAGCATTTGCAGATGTTTCATTACATTGGTGGGGGATTAACCTTAATGGGTATCTTGATTGCCCAAACCATTCAGAAACCCATCCAGTTGAAGCAAGACGCGAAGCAAATTTTAGATTAACCAGATTGCGAACAAAAAAGCTTTAACCGAGGTTAAAGCTTTTTCTTTTTTAAGATTTACTCTGTGCAGCGATTTGGGCTTCCAAGAGTTTAATTTGATCTTCTTTCAACTTGAGTAATGTATCAACATCGCTATTCTGCTGTTTCAAATCATGTTGCTGGTCTTGCAGTTGTTGATGAATGTCATCCAACTTTGCGATTTCTTCTTTCGCTAAAGCATCATTGGCAGGAATTGGATCCTTAATGATTGATGCTTCAACCAATTGGATGGGTTCTGCAACAGCACTTGTTGCTGCGGTTTCTTCAGTGGCTGTGGTTGTTGGTTCTGCGGGTGTTGCAACGGTTTTTGTGGCAACAGGCTGAGTTGTGGTAGTACTTGTTTGCTGGTCTTTTTGTGCTAAAAACCATTGGACAGCAAGGAATAGCACCACTACAACACTCATTCCAGCAATTATCATCCATAATAATTTGGAATTTTCAGTTTGGTATGTGGACATCATTTTTAACCTTCTAGTCAAAATGACGAGGTTTGAATTGTATCACCCCAATTTCATCTGGCTCAGCGGGTTGTTGCTCTTCCACGTGGGTCGGGCGTTTTTCGCTATAAGCACATTCGATACATTCAATCCACTCGTCATCCACAGTGATGATCTTAACGACACGATCTAAGGCGCCACATTTAGGGCATTTTGCGCCCGCGATGAACTGTCTTTTCATGTCAGTTAATTACACCCTGTGAATAATAATGACATAGTTTAAGCGGTTTTATCTGTGTTCGTCCAACCTTGATGACGTAATAACGCATCTATTTTCGGCTCTCTTTTTCGGAAATTGCGAAACGCATCAAGTGCTGTATCTTTTCCGCCAACTGCTAGAATAAACTTTCTAAACTCTTTTCCAGTGTCAGTATTAAAAATACCTTCATTTTCGAAACGGTCAAAAGCATCACTCGCTAAAACTTCCGCCCATTTATACGAGTAGTAGCCGGCCGCATAACCGCCTGCAAAAATATGACTAAAACTGTGCTGGAAACGGTTATAAGCAACAGCAGGCACAACCGCAAATTTACTGCGAATATCATCTAAAGTCGCTTGGATTTGCTGGCTGTTTAATGCTGGTGCTTGGCGGTGAATTGTCAGGTCAAATAAAGCAAACTCAATTTGACGTAAAGTTTGCATACCAGACTGGAAGAAACGTGCATTCAACAGCGCGGATAGCAATTCTTGTGGCAACGTTTGTTTGGTTTCGGTGTGCTCGCTGAGTACATCTAAACTTTCATTATCCCATGCCCAGAATTCCATAAACTGGCTTGGTAATTCAACAGCATCCCAAGCCACGCCGTGTGTACCTGCCACCGAGATGTTATCTACTTCGGTCAACATATGATGTAAGCCGTGTCCAAACTCATGGAATAAGGTAATCACTTCATCGTGGGTAAGCAGGGCAGGTTGATCGCCAATTGGTGGGGTAAAGTTACACACCATATAGCAAATTGGTTTTTGCAGGCCATTGGCTGTTTGGACACGAGAACGGAAACCGCTCATCCATGCACCACCACGTTTGCCATTGCGTGCGTATAAGTCGAAGTAGAAACCACCCACCACTTGACCTTGATCTTCAATTTCAAAGTAACGGACATCATTCTGCCACACAGGGGCTTGGCGTTCGACAATCTGAATACCATAAAGACGTTGTACGATCTGAAATAAACCTTGAACCACCTTCGGTGCAGGGAAATATGGTTTAAGTGCTTCTTGCGAAAGGTTGAACTGTTGTTGTTTCAACTTTTCAGAATAATAGGTTGCATCCCAAGGTTTGAGTTCCTCGATACCATCTTGTTGTGCAATGGTTTTGAGCTCTGCAATTTCAGCCAGTGCTGGCGTACGCGCATGTTCTGCCAAATCGACTAAGAATTGATTTACTGTTTCAACATCTGGTGCCATTTTGCTGGCAAGTGAGTATTCTGCATAATTGTTGAAACCTAGCAACTGAGCCATTTCCTGACGCAAGCTGAGGATTTCTTCCATCACTGGGGTATTATCAAATTCTGTTTGGTCAGATTGTTCTGATGCGCGGGTAACGTAAGCCTTATACAGCTCTTCTCTCAACTCACGATCTTCAGCATAGGTCAAAATGGCAAAATAAGCAGGGAAGTCGAGTGTGGCAACAGCTTGCTCAAGCTCGCGTTGTTGTCCGTATTGTTTTAACAGTTCAACACTGCTTTGTGGCAGGCCTTTGAGTTGCGCTTCCGTTAGAGGTTTAAAATAGGCTTGTGTTGCATCTAATACATGGTTTGAGAAATCTGAAGACAGTTGAGATAAACGTGCTGAGATTTCTGCATAACGCTTTTTAGCTTCACCTTCGAGTGCAACACCTGACAATTTGAAATCACGTAGAGCCAGTTTAATCGCACTTTGTTGTGCTTCGCTCAGTGTTTGAAATACAGCACTATCATGAATCTGTTGATAGGTTTGATACAGTGCCGTGTGTTGCCCAAGCTGCGTATAGTATTCACTTAAACTTGGTAGCAGTGCCTGATACACCTCACGGGTTTCGGCATTGTTCATCACAGCATTGAGATGTGACAAAATCCCCCATGCTTCACTCATATTATTTTCAAGTTGATCAACTTCGGTCAATGTTGCTAGTTGGGCTTCAGTGCCTTGAGGAACCTCATTGAGTTGATTGAGAAAGTTTTGGCCGTTTTGAATGGTCTGTTCAATTTGTTGTTTTAAGTCGGCAAGTTGAATTTGATCAAATTGAGGAACGGGAAGTGTCGCTTGCTGGAGTGTCATTGTATTTTTGCCATATTCATCTTTAAACATAGTTATAGATGTAGGGCTTCGGAGGGGAGAAATCAAGGTTGATTGATTATTTATTCGTTGGGTTTTGCGTTGCGACCTGAATTTCATCAATCGACATTACATATGTACCGAATGAGCTATGACGGGTAGACAGCTTTAATTTGAGTTGATGGTTTTTATACGCTTGATATTCAGTCGATGTCATTCTAAAGATCGGTATGTCGGAATAAGCTGTTTTAAAAAAATAAATATTCTCATGTCTCGTGTGCTTTTTTTCGGCAATTGCTGATGCCTCTATTATTTCCGAATTTCCAGTGATATACGTCCAAATCATTGGAAGCGTACCAGCCAAGTTGAGCCAGAGTACGGGAATAATGAATAAAGGGAAAATAAATAAAGCATAATGTTTAGGTTGTTTTTGTACTTTCTGCCATTGTCTAGGAATTACCCATTCCTGTTTCTTTTTCAAGTATAGAAAATAAATGAGGAGTAAGGCATAGAGAAAACATGCAATGATTAAGGCGACAATTTCTACTGTAAAGCTAGGTGAAAAATCACTCCAAAATACAGAAATAGCAGCACCGATTGCGAGAAAGAAGAAGAGAATAGAAAAGTAATGGTGGTAATAATATTTTGTGATGCGGTAGTGAGTCATTCGGATTTTATTTATATTTAGAAATATTCTATCTATTCATTATATAACAAAAAATAAGAGAGCCGAAGCTCTCTTATTTTGTAAAAATTACTCAGCCTTTGCTTTCGCGTTAGACTTTTTCTTTTTCACTTTTTTCTTGGCCTTGTCTTTGCTTTCAGGCTTAGCCGAAGCTTTTTTTGCAGGCTTCTTGGTATAAGAACTTGGTTTGTTCTTATCCTTTTTCTTGCGTACAGGCTTCTCACCATCTTCACTGACTTTGGATTGAGTAGTAGAGGGCTGTTTGCCAAATACTTCTTCAGTTGTTGAAGCACGTTTCGAGCTAGAAGGATTCGCAGTACGCGGTGCTTTCTGACGAATGACTCGGCCTAAATGGGTGAGTTGTTGAACCAACTGGAAGTCAATTTTACGCTCTTCCAAATTCACACCCGCAACTTGAATCTTCACTTCATCACCGAGACTAAAGGATTGTCCACGGTTTTGACCGACCAAGCTTTGACTTGCTTGATCATAAATGAAGAAGTCATCACCCAATTGGCTGACATGGATCATACCATCGACATATAAATCTTTGAGTGTGACAAACAGACCAAATTCGGTGACAGCGCTAATGATCCCGACAAACTCATCACCGATATGCTGTTGCATATAATGGCATTTCAACCACATGGTAACGCTACGTGATGCTTCATCGGCACGACGCTCTGTTTTAGAGAAATGTTCACCAGCATCATCTAAAGCTGCGCCTGACAGTGGATAGGCCTTCTTGTCTAAATACGCTTTGATGGCACGGTGTAATAATAAATCAGGGTAACGACGAATCGGCGAGGTAAAGTGGGTATAGGCTTCATATGCCAAGCCATAATGACCTAAATTTTTCGCGCCATAGTAAGCCTGCATCATTGAACGTAACAACACCGCATGAATACTTGGTGCATCTAAACGATCTTTGGTCGCTTCAATGACGGCTTGATAATCTGCTTGAGTTGGCTGTTCAGGGAATGGCAAACCAAGCAATTTCACAAAGTCACGCACTTTCTGAATACGTGAAAACTCTGGTGCTTCATGCACACGATATAACATCGGAATATCATGCTCTAACGCATATTCTGCCGCAGCAACGTTGGCCAGCAGCATACATTCTTCAATGAGTTTATGCGCATCATTACGACTACGTGGCAAGATTTCTTTAATCCCACCTAATTCGTCAAAGGTCATATAGGTTTCAATGGTTTCAAATTCCATTGCATGACGTTCAGCACGTAGACCTTTTAGTGTTTGATAAAGCTGGAAGAGTGTATTGAGTGACTTATGAATGCTCTTATCTTCAGGAATCGCATTGGTTACTCCCTCAAAATATTGTCCCACTTGGGTATAGGTCAGACGAGCTTTAGAGTGCATCACCGCAGGGTAGAACTCATAACCTGTGACTTTACCAGTACGAGACAGTTTTAAATCACAGACCATACACAGACGATCAACATGTGGATTTAAAGAACATAAGCCATTTGATAACGCTTCTGGCAGCATGGGCAATACAAAGTGCGGGAAATAAACCGATGTACCACGTTCTTCTGCTTCTTCATTTAATGGAGAGTCTAAACGCACATAATGGCTGACATCAGCAATTGCGACGACAACTCGATAACCACCACCTGCACGTTTTTCTGCAAATACGGCATCGTCAAAGTCACGTGCATCTTCACCATCAATGGTGACCAGCGGTAAATCACGTAGATCAACACGTCCTTTTAGATCTTTTGCCGATGGCTCCTTGAAGCTTTCAGCTTCTTTCACCACGGCATCTGGGAATTCGTAAGGTAGACCAAATTCTAGAATTGTTTGTGGAATGATAATTTCTGTGTCTGCTTTATCCGCCATCGATTGCACGATATGACCTGTCGCCAGCTCTTCGCGTGTTGGATAGTCATCAATTGCGACACGAAGCATGTCCCCAACTTTAGCATTGGCATGCTCAATCAATTCTTTTTCTAAGGTAATGGGTTGGTGCTGGTTTGGATTACTTGGTTGAATAAAGTATTCGCCTTCATGCTCAGACAATTTACCAATAATCTGTTTGACGCGATGTTGTACCACTTCGGTAATAAAGCCCCAAGGCTTACCTTTACGGTCAACCGAAGTCTGACGCACTTTAACGCGGTCGCCATTAAAAACTAGGCGCAGTTCACGTTCTGGTAAAAGGATATCATCCTGACCTGCAATATTGGCAGTACCCAATCCCTTACTATTGATATAGACCGTTGCTTCATGGCTTGGCAAATCAGTTGCAGGCTGGTATTTAAAACCATCCTTCATAAGTTGCCCATCACGCACCATGGCACTTAAACGGTGATTCAATGCATCAATACTTTTTTGATCTGGGATATTAAAGTGGTCAACCAGCTCCGCATGAGACTGTGCAGTTTTTAATTGTTCTAGTGTAGTTAGAATAAGAGTTCGGCTAGGAATAGGATTATCGTAACGTTGCGCTTCTGCTTTTGCTTCGGGATCAACCCAATTTGTAGTCATATCGTTTCATTTCACATCTGGCAGATCGGTTTAGCATAAGTCATTCAAACTTTAACTGCACGTCAAAGATTGCAAGATTCTGTTTATTGCCCAATCTGAATAAAGGAGAGAACACTATATTAACAAGCGTTGAGGCAAAAAATGCTGAAAAAATACAAGAATTGGTTAAAAAACATTTGATTGGTTTAAAAAAGGAGAAAAAAATAGGAACATCCCTTGTGTAATGTGGTTTTAGTTTGTATTATTGCGCTCGTGTTACGGTGAGATGGGTGAGTGGCTGAAACCACATCCCTGCTAAGGATGCGTACGGGTAACTGTACCGAGGGTTCGAATCCCTCTCTCACCGCCACTTTACTTAAAGCGCTCATAGCTCAGCTGGATAGAGCACTTGGCTACGAACTAAGGGGTCGGGAGTTCGAATCTCTCTGAGCGCACCAAGTAAAGATTTAAAGTAACACACGCCTAAATAGGCAGATAAGTAATGCGCTCATAGCTCAGCTGGATAGAGCACTTGGCTACGAACTAAGGGGTCGGGAGTTCGAATCTCTCTGAGCGCACCAACTTAATAGAAGAAACCGCTTAATTGCGGTTTTTTTGTGCCTAAGTTTTTTGATTGAATATGAACTATATGATAAATATAAAAAAAGCCGCTGAAATCAGCGGCTTTTTAGTTGGTCTATTTAGAAATGGTTGACTGAGCTGAATAGATGGTCGGTCAAATTGTTTAAAGCTGATGGAAGAGAAATAAGATCGGTTAACGAACCACCATTTGGATTCGGTTCACCCACTGCGATGCCTGAAGTGACTGTGCCAGTCAACGCATCTAAAATTCCATCCAAGCTTCCGTGAGCACTGTAATCTCCATTGCCAACGCTTACACTGATTAGATTATTGATACTTTCTAATGAGCCATCGCTGAATAGGGTACTGACATGATCTTGTAAGGCATCTACAGCAATGTTACCACTGCTAATGACGGTTTGAATCGGTTGAGCAATTCCTGCGATAACGTCTCCGCTATTTGCACCATTATTAATGGTTCCAAGAATATCTGTAATCACACTTAGACCACCTTCACCACCGATACCGCCAGTGATTCCACTGATAATGCCAGTGATTGAGCCTAAAGGACCACCTTCGCCACCACCGATACCGCCAGTGATACCACTAAGGATGTCAGAGATTGAGCCTAAAGGACCACCTTCACCGCCACCAATACCACCTGTGATACCGCCGATAATGCCAGTGATTCCACCAAGAGGACCACCTTCACCACCACCGATTCCACCAGTAATGCCACCAAGGATGTCAGAGATTGAGCCTAAAGGACCACCTTCACCGCCGCCGATTCCGCCCGTGATGCCACCGATGATGCCAGTGATTGCACCAAGAGGACCACCTTCACCACCGCCAATACCACCAGTAAT
>NZ_KB849998.1:306398-308657 GCF_000369405.1 Acinetobacter sp. ANC 3929 | reverse complement strand
ATATGTTGAACCAAACCAGAAGCAGTTGAACCATTGTTAATCAGCGTGCCGACAACACCTGTAAGAGAGCCAGCAGCACCACCAAGATCAGCACCGGCTAAATCAGAAATTGCTTCCAATGTACCGTTGACTGTATCGCGAGAAGTTTCAAAGGTGAGGGTACCTAAATGAGCTAGGTCTCCAATAGGGTGTTCCGATTGGTGAACTGCACTGATAATGGTGCCTGCGACAGTATCAATTCCTGTATTAATGATTTGAGTCTTTAGGCTTTCCACACCTTGGAGGACATCAATACCCGTTTGGATGGCACCTGTGACAGGATTGTTACCTAAATCACCGCCTGTAATACCACCAATGATGCCAGTCACTGCGCCTAAAGGACCACCTTCACCGCCACCAATACCACCTGTGATACCGCCAATTATTCCTGTGACTGCTCCAAGTGGGCCACCCTCAGCACCACCTGTGATGCCGCCAATGATTCCAGTTACAGTACCAAGTGGACCACCATTTGCTCCACCCGTAATACCACCGATAATTCCTGTGACTGCTCCAAGTGGGCCACCCTCAGCACCACCTGTGATGCCGCCAATGATTCCAGTTACAGTACCAAGTGGACCACCATTTGTTCCACCCGTAATACCACCGATAATTCCTGTGACTGAACCAAGCGGCCCACCCTCAGTTCCGCCTGTAATACCACCAATAACTCCTGTTACTGCACCGAGTGGATGCCCACTTGCCCCGCCAGTAACACCACCTAAAATATTTGTGACTGTAGAAATTGGACTACTGCTACCTGTTACATTTCCCAGAATGCTAGTAATTGAACTTATAGGATTGTTGGCTGCTCCACCTGTAAGATTGTTTACCGTATGAGTTACGGTATTTGTTGAAACGATATTTGTAATTGTAGACAAGGATAAAGGAGCAAGGATTGAACCGCCAACGTGTGATGTAGATGTACTACTATCAACTAAGCTTGAAGTAATACTTTTAATGGGTGACAAAAGACTTTTGAAAAGCATAACGATACCTATATTTTTAAAGTTGTGTTGTTTTTGATGTAGTTATTAAATTGCTATGATTTTTTTGTGATTTAAATCACATTAATCTTTTTTAGTGTTATATGTGGCAATTATTTTGTCAATATTATAAAACGCGATAATTTATTGTTAAATTTATATTTAAATTATTGAATATAAATACATTTCTTTATATTTTTTTTTGAATAAATTTACATTTGTATTGATATTGGATTTTATGCTTAGTACGGAATAGAAGAAATTAATCTTTTATATCAGGTAATTAAAGTACAATTTCATCTCAGTATGTATGTAATAAGTGCATAGGGATAGATAAAGTTATAAGATTTGTTATTTGTTTGAAAGTAAATATTTCCATACAGCTTTTTAAAGATAAATTTATTTTATATCAATTAATTGAGTGGTTTTTTGTTTTTGGTTTTGAAAAATAAAAATTAAGTGGTTTTGGCGAATTTTATTTGTATATTCGCTTGTTATTAAAAAAAACTTACTAATAATCGAGAATCTGTTATCTCAATTTGGGATAACAGATTGGTACTCGTCTTAGAATATGTAGATAAAAGCCACTACTTAAAGTGGCTTTTATGATTTTCAAATCTTAGAAATGATGAAGTGATCCAAATAGATGATCGGTCAGACTCGTTAATGGTGATGAAACTGAGATGAGATCTGTAATGCTTCCACCATTTGGATGAGGTTCTCCAACTGCGATTCCAGAAGTACTAGAAGAAACGGTGCCTGTGATGATATTCAAAATGCTATCGACACTATTACCATCATTGTCATTATTCACATGAACAAGGTTGGTCAGTCCTTCCAACACATTCCCGCTACTGAAGATATTACTCATATTATCTTGTAATAGATCGAGTGTTAGGTTGCTACTTCCAACAACAATTTGGATAGGTTGAGCAACGCCAGAAATCACGTCACCGCCAGCAATACCACCCGTAATACCACCGAGAATATCTGTTATTGAGCCCGGAGGGCCACCATCACCACCAATACCGCCAGTGATACCACCAATGATTCCAGTGACTGCACCTAGAGGACCGCCGTCACCACCGCCGATACCACCAGTAAGACCACCGATAATGCCAGTGACTGCACCCAGAGGGCCGCCGTCACCACCGCCAATTCCGCCAGTGATACCACCAATGATTCCAGTGACTGCACCCAGAGGACCGCCGTCACCACCGCCAATTCCGCCAGT
>NZ_KB849998.1:180578-306218 GCF_000369405.1 Acinetobacter sp. ANC 3929 | reverse complement strand
CCAGTGACTGCACCTAGAGGGCCGCCGTCACCACCGCCAATTCCGCCAGTAATGCCACCGATAATGCTAGTGACTGCGCCCAGAGGGCCACCATCACCGCCGCCGATACCACCCGTAATGCCACCAATGATTCCAGTGACTGCACCTAGAGGGCCGCCGTCACCACCGCCAATTCCGCCAGTAATGCCACCGATAATGCTAGTGACTGCGCCCAGAGGGCCACCACCATCACCGCCGCCGATACCACCAGTAAGACCACCAATGATTCCAGTGACTGCACCTAGAGGGCCGCCGTCACCACCGCCAATTCCGCCAGTAATGCCACCGATAATGCCAGTGACTGCGCCCAGAGGGCCACCATCACCACCGCCAATTCCACCAGTGATACCACCGATAATGCCAGTGACTGCACCCAGAGGACCGCCGTCACCACCACCAATTCCGCCAGTGATGCCACCGATAATGCCAGTAACTGCGCCAAGAGGGCTACCGTCGCCACCAATTACACCGCCAACAACACTTGTGACTAGGTCTAGAGGGCTACCGCCTTCACCACTGAGAACACCACCAACAATGCCAGTAACAACATCGATCGGGTTGTAATCGCCACTAATAATGCCATTTACGCTAGCGGTTACACCACCGACTGCACCTGTGACAGTGCCTAAGACACCCGTGCTATCAGCATCACCGGTCACAACCGTGACGAGATTGGTTACAGGTGTAACTAGATCACCGTGAGAGATGCTATTTAAATCGAGTACAGAGATTGCATTGCCTGAGAAATTGATTGGAATGGTAATTGGAGTCACGACGTTCGTACCATCTCCAACGCCATTGCCGATACCATAGTTCTGGTCGCCATTACCTGCACCAATACCGTTGCCGATACCACCTGATCCACTGCCAATTGAACCATTATTTTCGGTGTCATTGTCTTGGAAGTTATTATGTGTAGTCGTTGTTGCATTATTGGTTGAGGTTGATGTTGCAGTACCAAATAAGGAAATGGCATTGCCTGAGAAGTTAACGGGGATTGCAATTGGTGCGACAAAGTTTGCGTCATCCGCAATACCATTGCCGATACCATAGTTATGTTCACCATTGCCTGATGCGATACCATTCGCTATACCACCGCCAGAACCAACACCCGTGCCGCCGCCATTACTATTATTGGTGGTGTCATTGTCTTGGAAATTATTCGTGGTTGTCGTAGATGAGTTATTGGTTGAATTTGAGGTTGCATTGCCAAAGATCGAGAAAGCATTCCCTGATGCATTCACAGGTGTTGTGATCGGGATGATAATACTTGCATCATCTGCAATACCGTTGCCGATACCGTAGTTATGTTCACCATTGCCTGAAGCAATGCCATTGCCGATGCCACCTGAGCCATTTGCAGCATTACCGCCGCTATTGCTGTTATTGGTTGTATCGTTATCTTGAACATTGTTGTTGGTCGTGGTTGAAGAGCTATTGACTGAGTTTGAGGTTGCATCACCAAAAATTGAGAAGGCATTGCCTGATGCATTTAATGGTGTGGTAATTGGGATTACGATACTCGAATCATCTGCAATACCATTGCCAATACCGTAGTTGTGCTCACCATTGCCTGCGGCAATACCATTCAAAATACCTCCAAGATCACTACCAGAGCCAGTTCCAACGCCACCGTTATTACTATTGTTGATCGTATCGTTGTCTTGGAAATTGTTATTGGCTGTTGTCGAGGAGTTGTTGATTGAGTTTGAGGTTGCATTACCAAAAATAGAGCCTGCATTACCTGAGACATTCACAGGGCTAGTGATTGGCGCTACCACATTGGCATCACTACCGATACCATTACCAATACCAAAATTATGGTCACCATTGCCAGAGCCAATACCATTGCCGATACCACCGCCAACACCATTACCAGCACTACCACCTAAAATCGTACCGTTATTGCTATTGTTGGTGGTGTCATTGTCCTGAAGGTTGTTGGTTGTTGTGGTTGAACCATTATTGACAGAGGTATTGGTTGTATCACCAAAGAATGTCCATGAATTGCCTAAACCATTGATCGGTGCTGTCACTGGCATGGTGACACTTGCATCATCACCGTTACCATTGCCGATACCGTAGTTGTGTTCACCATTGCCTGCACCAATGCCATTGCCGATACCGCCGCCAACACCGTTACCCGTAGTACCACCAACACTTGTACCGTTATTGCTGTTGTTGGTGGTGTCGTTATCTAGCACCGTATTGGTTGTTGTGGTTGCTGCATTATTGTGGGATGCATTATTGGCATCACCAACGAAGGAAAACTCATTACCAAGGCCATTGATCGGAGTGGTGACAGGGGTAACGATATCAACGTCATCACCATTGCCATTCCCAATGCCATAGTTTTGCTCACCATTGCCTGCACCAACACCACTGAGTAGACCACCCACTCCGTTACCAGTACCACTACCAGCACCTGTCCCATTGTTGCTATGGTTGATGTTGTCATTGTCTGAGACGATATTGGTTGTATTGGTTGTCGCGGTATTGGTTGAGGTATTGCCTAGAGCATTAGAATTAGAGTCATTATCAAGTCCAGAGATGTTGTTACCCATGAAATTGATTGGCGTTGTGACTGGAGATGTCCAATCTGCATCGTCGCCATTGCCATTGCCAATACCGTAATTATGCTCACCATTACCAGCACTTACACCATTGAGTAAGCCACCTGCACCATTGCCTGTTGCGCCAGTGACACCCGTACCGTTATTACTATTGTTGGTGGTGTCATTGTCTTGTACATAGTTCAGCGTGTTGGTAGAACCATTGTTGACAGAACTAACATCGCCACCGCCGATAACACCCGCTGAATTACCCAAGACATGAACAGGCGTTGTCCATGGGGCAGTGATATCAACATCATCACCGTTACCATTGCCAATACCATAGTTTTGTTCACCATTGCCTGCGGCAGGGCCATTACCCAAACCACCAAGGCCATTACCTGCATTTGTACCGATGCCGTTGTTACTATTGTTGGTCGTATCGTTGTCATAAACGATATTTGAGGTATTGGTTGGAGCTGTATTGACTGAGTCTACATCACCGCCAACGCCCGCAACTGAGTTACCAAGCACTTGGACAGGTGTGGTAATGGGTGTTGTGACGCTCGCATCATCACCGTTGCCATTGCCGATCCCATAGTTCTGTTCACCATTGCCGGCAGCAGGACCATTTGCTAAACCACCAAGACCGTTGCCAATGACATTTGTAGCTGAATTATTACTATTATTTGTGGTGTCATTGTCTTGAATATTGGTGGTCGATGTTGTTGTCGAAGTATTGACTGAATCTACGTGACCGCTACCAATACCTGAAATGGAGTTACCCACAGCTTGTACAGGTGTAGTCCATGGTACTGTGATACCGACGTCATCACCGTTACCATTGCCAATCCCGTAGTTATGTTCTCCATTACCAGCAGATACGCCATTTAATATGCCACTATTACTGCCGTTGCCAGCTACGCCAGTACCGTTGTTACCGTTGTTGGTGGTGTCATTATCCTGAATGTTTGTGTTGGAGTTAGTTGAAGTATGATTGGCAGAAGTTACATCACCACCGCCAATCCCTGCGACTGAATTACCAATGGTTTGGACGGGCATCGTGATTGGTGTTGTAACGCTTGCATCATCACCGTTGCCATTGCCGATACCATAGTTTTGTTCGCCGTTTCCAGCACCAATCCCATTTAATAGACCACCAGCACTGCCGTTTCCAGCAGAACCAATGCCAGTATTACTGTTGTTCGTCGTATCATTATCTTGAATTTGAGTTGAAGATGTTGTGGGCGATGTATTCACCGCATTGATATCAGCACCGCCAACGGCAGCGATTGAATTACTTATGGCTTGAATTGGCGTGGTCCATGGCACTGTTACGCTGGCATCATCAGCATTGCCATTTCCAACACCATAATTATGTTCACCATTGCCTGCCGCAATACCATTTAATACGCCACCAGCATTGCCATTGCCTGCTTGGGGACCTGTATTACTATTATTTACAATATCGTTATCGTGGATTTGAGTTGTTGATGTTGTGGGCGTTGTATTGACCGTCGTAACAGGTGCTGTCGCGCCTAGCCATGAAAATGAATTGCTGAAAGGCTGAAATGCTGCTGTGAAAGAGGGGGTAAAGCTAAAATCATTTGCGTTACCTAATCCTGGACCGTAGTTGTGACTACCATTACCTGCCGCTATGTCGTTGAGCAAACCGCCGTGACTCGTATTCGTACTACTATTTGTATGAGTAAGAGTGCTGCTGTCTTCGATGACTGTATCTTTTACAGTCGGTGCAGTATTAACCGAAGAGGAGGTTCCTTGGCTATTGCTAGAAAGAGACAGAATACCTTTAATGGGTGATAAAATATTTTTAAATAACATATCGATATACCTATAATTATTGGAGTTTTATTTTATTAAGCCTTAATAATTATGTGACTCCTGTCTCATAATTCATCTATTAGTATTTATTAGTTGTCTATTTAATGTCAATAATGCAGTGTGTATCATATTTTTAAGGAAATATAAAAGTGAAATAAAACATGGGGCTATATAATGCTTTAGAGATAAATGGTTAAAATCAAAAAGATATGATGGCAATATAGATTGTTAATAAAAAATACAAAATTTATGCTTGAATTAAAACTTAGTCGAAATAATATTTATTTGAATTTTAATAATAATTATGGCTGTTTGGGGTGAGAAGTTGTCTTCAGACTTAGTCTGAAAGACGGAAAATGAATGTGCAGTTAGGGCCGAGAAAATTTGATGAAATGCTAGTCAATACTCACTGAAAAACCCAATAATGCCGAATCTATAGCCAGTTGAGCATGATCTTGTGAAAAAGGTCTTACCATTTGGGGAAAAGTGCGTATAATGCCCTCCATCAAATATGCGCTCATAGCTCAGCTGGATAGAGCACTT
The DNA here is from genome assembly GCF_000369405.1 of Acinetobacter sp. ANC 3929. GTDB lineage: Bacteria > Pseudomonadota > Gammaproteobacteria > Pseudomonadales > Moraxellaceae > Acinetobacter. The sequence continues at coordinate 301,242 of NZ_KB849998.1, read as the reverse complement.
GGCTACGAACTAAGGGGTCGGGAGTTCGAATCTCTCTGAGCGCACCAATTTGAATAAATAAACCGCTTCATTGCGGTTTTTTTGTGTCTTAAATTTTTGCTTTGATTTTTTGTACAAAAACGGCATTGCCACCGACAGCAGGCAATACATCATGATAAGGCAGGCTGCGCATGGCTCTTAATAAGAAAGGAGCTTTCTCATCGATCTTCATTGCACTGGTCATTTTAAATAAAGTCCCTTGATCTAAACTGGTAAACCGCATTTGACCTTTAATAAAACGTAGATCGCCACCATTGGCATAAAAATTATTTTCAGTGCTTTGTGGATAGTTAAAGCGCAGTTTAAATGCAAAAGGAATATTGATGACTCCAAGTCCCACATTCACTTGAATGTCCGCATCTTGTGCCTGATTTTGGATTGGTGTGGTTATAACTTTCTTGATTTGTCGTGGAAATAGCTCTTGATAAGCCAGGGGTGTCAGCCATTTTTGTAATTGCTGCGGTGTTTGTTTATAAAATTGATAGGTGGTGGTAAAGCGCATGGATTCCCGTCCATGTGTATAAAGCATACTGGTCGGTGCATGAATAATACTAACTGGTTGTTGAGCCGTTTGAATAAGTTGGCTAATTTTTGTGAGTTGCACTGTGTTCAACTGCGGATTGGGAAGTTGCCCTGCATTGAGTGGGGAAATGTTAGGTTTAATAAAACGATTCCTTAATGCCTCGAGAATAAAAGCATTACTACCACTTGGAAGTCCTAGTTTTGCTTCTGGAATTGCATTGAGAATTTTCTTAAAAATAAAACCTTTAGGCTGGTTTAAATCACCCCATTGAGTCAAAGTGATTAAAGTCCGATGTTCATCTAATGCAAACCATTCAAACTTTCCAACGCCGTATGGGATAGGTGCATCGATAACTAAACTGGCAATGCTATTCGGCTTGATCTGGTGTTGTAGGGTGACATCTTCATTAAAGTTGAGCACAGGAATGGGTGTCGGGATGGAAACCCGATATTTCATTTGTACAATGTTGCCTGATTGTTCGAGTGGCTTGGCTGATTTGAGTGTGGGAAATAGACCAACATATTGATTGAAATCGGTGAGTGTTTTGGCGACTTGCTGGGTGCTAACAGGAACAATAATGGCTGCTGAATTAAAGCTGGCAGTGGGTTGTGGGTTACTTTTCAGCGTCGGGATTGAGGTTTTAGTCGCAGGATGCCCATAGATGAAAATATTGTTTTGAGTATAACTGGCCAAGAGTTGTGGATTGTTCTGAAAAGGCTGTAAGGCACTTGGAATATTGTCATTCCATGACAGGATTTGTGCAGAGCTGTGTTGTACCACTGCCATAAAAATGCAGAGGCACAAGAGACGATTCAAATAAGACATCACATTCCTTTGATTTTTATCCGTGATTTCATTCATGACTTGATTGCTCGTAGGGAGCCGATCAACACTGCTTATTAATAAATTTTTTTATGCATAAAAAAAAGTCGTATTATGTAAAACCCACTGAAATATTCTTTCGAGCAAGACATTTTAGACATTTACTTTTTACCAGTTCTATAGATCAGAATGATTTAAATTAAATAGAAGTATATTTATATCATTTCGACATAATATTGATTTATAAAAATAAAAGTATTCAATAAAGCAACATAAACAAGTATGAGATGGCGTGACAATATCATTTAAATTTTGTATTAAATCACGAGAAATGTGATTGCCCGTTGAATCATTTATGTTCTAATAGATCAGTTTTTTTCAAATGTTAGAAATCTAAAAATGTCTGAACAACGTCCAACGGTATCTGTACGCTATTATCTTAATTTAGAAGAATCCCAAGATGGTTTTGCTTTGGTAACGTTTGGAAAAAAGACCTTTAGTCGTTTTTTAACCCCCGTAATTAGTATCGCGATTATCTTGTGGGGTGTTTATTTAGGTTTTTCTGGCGTAGGGCGTTATTACGTAGCACTCGGCGCTTTTTTTCTGATTATGCAGGGTGTCATGCGTTACTGGTTTTTGCCAATGTTGTTTAAGCGTCAATTTGTACGTTATCAATTTGGTAAAAGCGAACAAGGGATTGATCTTTATCAAGATCATTTTGAACTTTATGCCGCAGGTAAAAAGCAAACAGCACAGTATGCGGAAGTACAATCTTTTGCAATTGGGAAGCTGACCTATATGTTAGAGCTTAAAAGCCATACTGTCGTCATTGTGCCGAAACGCGCATTCACTGATTCTGCAGATCAACGCAAGTTTGAAAATAGTTTTAAAAAGTAAATTTATTGGCGGTTGAAAGAACAAGGAGTTTTCATGAGTACACGTCCTTCAAAAATTGTTTGTGTGGGTCGAAATTATGCTGAACATGCGAAAGAATTAGGAAATGCCATTCCTGATCGCGCATTGCTGTTTATCAAACCACCCAGCAGCCTTGGGTCTTTGACACAAGGGGTAAGCTGGAATCAAGCATTGGGTGAGTGTCACTATGAATGCGAAATCTGTTTGCAAATTGCACATCCTTTATCGCAAGAAACAGACCCAGCCAAAGTCTTAGAGGCGATCGGTGCAGTGACATTGGGTCTGGATTTAACGCTGCGTGATTTGCAGGGTGATTTAAAAGCTAAAGGGGAACCGTGGGAGCGTGCCAAAGCTTTTGATGGTGCATGTATTCTTGCGGACTGGATTGAAGCAGACGAAATTGGCGATCTGCAAGAATTAGAACTGATTTTGACCATCAATGGTGTAGATCGTCAGCACGGTTTTACCAAAGATATGATCTTTGATATTGGATCATTGCTTGTTGAGATTAACAAATCGTTTAGTCTGGAAGCAGGTGATGTGATCATGACGGGTACACCAGCAGGTGTTGGTGCGCTACGTGCCAATGATCAATTGACCATGAAATTGATTACTCAGTCTGGCGAATACGATTGGGATACTTTTGTGAAAGCATAAGTTAAAATATTGTGGCGCTGGTTTTCAATCAGCGTCATTTTTTATATCTCAACAAATGTGTTTTTGTTCTGCTCCAAATACAAACCCAGTCAAATGTTAACTGCCTTGATACAGTTTGCGGAATTGGTCTGGGGTAAAGTGCATCCAACGTTTAAACATATAAATAAAAGCCGAAGAGCTGGCATAACCTAAATCCAAAGCAATATTTTCAATGGTTTTACCCTGATTCAACATCGACATGGCTTTCATCACTTTTAAACGCTGTCGCCATTCATGCAACGACATTCCTAACTCTTTTTGGCTATGGCGGGCAAGGGTGCGTTCGGTCATATTGATCATTTGCGCCAGTTCTTCCAAAGTACTGTTATCGGCAGGAAATTCATGTAAATGAGTCAGTATTTTGGCGAGTGCAGGATGTTGTGTTGTAGGTAAATAACTCCCAACAAGCTCAGCATGGGTGAGTGAATCGAGTAACACTTGAAGCAAGCGTAAATACTCTGGATCCTGTTCAGAAAAGGGATACTTGTGGATATGTTCGAGCAACGCAGAAACTAAGGGTACGGACAATAAGATACCTGCCTGTTGAGGCATGTTTTGGCATAACGACTCATGTATATATAGAGTGCAATGGGTGACCTCGTTACGATTGATGCCGCTATGTTGTAAATGCGGTGGTAGCCAAATCCCATAAGGTGGCGGGGTTAAATAATGAATTTGATCAATATTGACTTCTAACACGCCATCAAAAGCATAAATAAATTCTCCCCAAGCGTGTGCGTGCTGCGGGTAGAACGTCTCTGCAGGTGCATCACGAATCTGGAGCCATAAGGGAGCTGGAATATCGTTATAGGTCGGGATTGGCTGAAAATCTTGAATTCTTTGTGCTGATTTTTTCATAACATGAGAATTGCCTGAAAATACGCATCTATTGTCGTAATTTCACTATATCATGAAAATACGACAGTCTTATATTGGTGCTCAAACCATAAAATCAGGAGCGCGCAATGGATGAGCGTAAAGCATTAGATGCAACGGCATCGGGTCTGATGATCGTACTGTGTATGATCTGGGGACTACAACAAGTCATTTTAAAAATGGCAGCTCCTGATATTTCGCCCTTAATGCAAATCGCGCTGCGTTCTGGTCTTGCCGCCATACTGCTTTTACCTTTACTTTACTTCGATAAAACCAGTCAGTTGTTTAATCGCCAGAATTTGAAAGCGGGCGCATTGGTTGCCTTTTTATTTTCTTTAGAATTCTTTTTATTGGCACAAGCATTACAGCTCACCTCGGCTTCACATGCAGTGGTGCTCCTGTATACCGCTCCGATTTTTGTAGCCTTGGGATTACATTGGAAACTCCCTTCAGAGCGCTTAAGCATGTTGCAATGGGGCGGGATTGCGATTGCCTTTTTCGGGATTGTGGTAACTTTTTTACGTGCTAATTCGAGCGGATCGATTGCAGATCGGCAGATGTTATGGGGTGACTTGCTCGCTTTGGCGGGCAGTATTGCTTGGGCAGCAACCACCATTACTGTACGTTTATCTTCACTTGCACAAGCTGCAGTCACACAAACCTTGTTTTATCAATTGGCGGGTAGTTTTGTGTTGTTGTTTGGCACGGCTCTTGTTCTTGGGCAAGCCACGATTCATTTCACCCCCTTGGTGATGGGGAGTTTAGCTTTTCACACCTTGGTGGTTTCTTTCGCCAGTTTCTTGGCGTGGTTCTGGTTACTACGAAATTATTTGGCTTCCCGCCTTGGCGTCTTTTCCTTCCTGACGCCTTTATTCGGGATGGCTTTTGGCGTGTGGTTATTGGGCGAAAAAATTGAGCTGAACTTTGTGATTGGCTCTGGATTGGTTTTGGTTGGAATTGTAGTGGTGAGTTTGCAGAGTTGGTTAAGGAAATAAAAAAGACCTCGAAAGAGGTCTTTTAGTTACTTCTGTTCAAACAGGGTGGAAAGTGGAATAGATAGCTTGGCTGCTAAATAATCATTACTTTCAACCAAAGAAGGGCCGAGTCGTTCCATCCATTCATCGTCCTGATGGATATGCTCAACATCAGGACGTAAGGGTAATGGATAAGGCAGGGCAGTGAAAAAGCTCCAGAAATCCACCTGAGCCAGATTACGGACCAATACATATTCGTCTTTATCGGTTCGCATAATCAGGTTTTGGGCTTCAAGTTGCAAGATGAAAGATGGTAAGCGGCCGAGTTCACCACGACCAATAATATTTAACAGCTCTTTTTCACTGACGCTTTGTCCGATTTGCTGTTTTTTATAAAATAACTCCAGTATATCCAGCATCATTAAAATTGGATGACGCTTTTGTTCTTTACCTGAATGAAAGGCAGTCAGGGCGTAACTGATTTCAACACCCAATAAGATAATATTCCAAGATAAATAGATCCATAGAAGGAAAATCGGGACTGCCGCAAAGGCACCATAGACGATTTCATAACTGGTGAAGTTGCTCATTACCCAGCCAAAAAAGCGTTTTAAAACTTCAAAGACAGTGGCACTAAAGCAAGCTGCGATGAAGGCTGAAAACACAGGAACAGTCCGATTGGGAATGGTCCAATATAAAATAAAGAAACCGACAATGGTTAAAACAAAAGAGATCAGCCATAACAGGAATGAGCCATCTAACTGATAACCAGCAAAGTTATTACTCAGAATATTCATTGAAGCCACTGTAGAGGACAGCGCAAAGGCGCTGCCCAAAATAATGGGTCCCAGTGAAATAATGGTCCAATAACGCATGAATCCGACTAAACCTGTACGAGTTTCTTTGACACGCCAAATCCGATTAAATACATTTTCAATCGACGTCAGCATCAGTACTGTGGTGATAAACAGGAATAGCACACCAATAATAGTCAGGTTGCTGGATTTTTCAGTAAAAGCATTTAAAGCTTTGTCAAAAGCGATGGTACTTTTCGGTAAGAAGTTACTATAAATCAGTTGTTGCAGTTGTTGTCTGGCGGGTTCTAGCGCTTTGATTGAAGAAATAATCACCAAAAACACAGTCAGCATCGGAACTACAGCAAACAGTGTGGTGTAGGTGAGTCCTCCCGCTTGTTCTCGGCAGCGATCTGCTTCGAAACGTCGTAACACAAACACAATAAATTGAAACCATGTTTTCTCTAAAAAGGGCAGATTTTTTAGATAACGCTTTAAGATCATGGGTTCTATCCTAGTTATTTTTAATAAAAATCCGGTGCAATCACAGGATTTACTACAGCTTAAAAAGTAAAAAATGTCGTATAGTGTTCTTTTTAACAAAATTCTTGAAAGTGATGCAACCTTACGTTCTTGTTCTTTATTACAGTAAATACGGTTCCACCAAGCAAATGGCGCATCTGATTGCCGATGGAATTGAAGCCGCTGGCGTTACTGCTCGCATTCGAACCGTACCGAATTTGGCCCCAGTTGTGACTCAAGCGGAAGCCAGTATTCCTGAAGATGGTGATATTTATTGTAGTTTAGATGATCTGACACATTGCGCTGGATTAGCACTGGGTTCACCCACACGGTTTGGCAATATGGCCAGTGAGATGAAGTACTTTTGGGATCAAACCACCAGTTTATGGTTAAATGGTGCGTTGCATAATAAACCTGCTTGTGTGTTTACCTCTTCGGGTTCGATGCATGGTGGACAGGAAAGTACATTATTGACGATGTTACCACCGTTGTTTCATCACGGCATGATGATTATGGGATTACCAAATTCAATCCCCGCATTATCCAATACCAAAACCGGTGGAACACCATATGGCGCAAGCCATGTCAGCGGGCCAAGACATGATCAAAGTATCAGCCAAGATGAAAAAATCTTATGTGAAGCGCAGGGGAAACGTTTAGGTGATGTGGTGAAAGCTTTGGCTGGAAAACTTTAAGCCAGAGCATATCGATATTGCCGTCCTGTTGCGACCAATCTCCAGAAAATAAGACTGTCAGTTGGGAAGGGCGTTGAAGCCAAGGCAGGATGCTGTAGTTGTACTTTTTCTGCATTTTGCTGGTCTGAGATTAAAATTACATAGATATAATCCAGCAGATCAAGTGCTGTAAAAACTTGTTTATAGGCATTTTATAGTTCTGCATTTTGGTTGGCAAAACAGACGCGATGTGGCTGATCTTGGTCGTTAAAACTCAGCCCGAGAGATTTTTTAATTTGGATGACAAGGTGTTGATGAAGTTGTGGGAGACAGGCAAAGGAATAGTTCGTGGCTTTTAAAGCTGGAATGCCCTGACTTTGTTCATGGATTGCATCGCTCCTCATCTGGATCAATTTACTATACGCTGTTTCCGATCAAGCGATAAACTGGCTTCATTGTGGAAATAAAAATGGGAGCATTCGCTCCCATTCTGTTATTTCTTTAATTGCCAATCATAGATGTTTTTACGATAGGCGTACCAGATCATCCATAGGCCAATAATAATCATTGGGAAACTGAGGATCTGCCCTTTTGTCATCCAGCCGAAGAGGATATAGCCTTGGTCTGCATCGGGTTCGCGGAAGAATTCCATAAAGAAGCGAGCAATACCATAGCCGACGAGAAACACCGCTGAAACCGCCATACGTGGGCGAGGCTTAGAACTGAACCACCAAAGTACGATGAACAGGATCAAACCTTCACAGAGTGCTTGATAGATTTGTGATGGATGGCGAACTAGACCTAATGGATCGGCTGGGAAAATCATGCCAAATGGATAGCTTGGATCTTGGACTTGACGACCGTAAAGTTCACCACCAATAAAGTTACCAAAACGTCCGAACATCAAACCTGTTGGTACACATGGGGCAATAAAATCCAAGGTTTGGAACCAAGTCTTTTGGTATTTTTTACACCAAAATAGCATTGCAATCATGACACCAAGGAAGCCGCCGTGGAAGCTCATGCCGCCTGTCCAGACTTGGAATAACCACAGTGGATTTTCTAGGAATTTATCAAATTCATAAAACAGGACATAGCCGACACGACCACCCAGGACCACACCAAGTGCGCCGTAAAAGACTAGGTCAGAAACCATGTCACTTGTCCAGCCATCTCGTTGTTTAGCGCGATATGATGCTAAACCCCATGCACATAGAAAAGCCAAGAGATACATCAGTCCATACCAGTGCACTTTGACTGGTCCTAAGCTCAGCGCAACCGGATCAATATTTGGATAGGTCAGCATTGCTGTTCCTCAATTTTATATTTTGAGCAGATTGTAGCGGAATGATGTTAAAAATGTTGTACATTCAATGTGAAAGATCAATGTTCCGAATATGTGAGAAAAAGAATCTATGTGTATTGTCGCTTTTGCATGGCAAGTGCTAGATGAGATGCCACTGTGCCTTATTTCAAATCGTGATGAATTTTATCATCGGCCAAGTTCGCTTTTGCATCCATGGGAAAACAGCAACATTTTTGCAGGGCAGGACTTACAGTCGGGTGGCACCTGGATGGGGGTTACAGCGTCGGGGCGTTGGGCAATTGTCACCAATTTTCGCAATGGGCGAGATCAAAATAAATATACAACTTCGCGAGGGCATTTGATCCAATCCTTTTTAGAAAGTGATTTGGCTCCGATTCGTTTTGCACGACAGTTGGAACAGCAGCAACAGGACTATGCGGGGTTTAATGTGTTTGTTGGCGATACAGAACAAGCCGTTTATATGAGCAACCGTGGTGAAGCTCCACAAGTCCTCGCCAATGGTGTCTACGTGGTCTCAAATGGACTCATGTCTGAAGATTGGCAGAAAACCAGACATTTACGTCAGCGCTTTACGCAAGAATTTCTACCGATGCTACAACAGTCACAAGTATCAGCGTTAACATTAAACAATGCTGCTTGGGATATTTTAGAAGACGAGAGAAAAGTCATTCCAGATCTGTTACCCGATACGGGAATCAATACAGACATGGAAGCTTTGCTGTCTTCAACCTTTATTCAAAGTCCAATTTATGGCACACGATGCTCTAATTTTTTAAGACTGACGCAAACACAATGGCATTGGCTGGAAAAAACTCAACAGGGTGAGCAGCATGGAAAAATTGTTGATCTTCAAATTACGTTAGTTGATTGACTTGATATGTTATAACATAATTTTTATATAAAACAACAAGATGAAATAATATTGTCATCAAGGTGACATAAAAGGGTCACCCAGCATTGTTATGGTCTATGCAACGAAATTACGTCCAAACAATAAATCTGGGGATATTTTATGTTCTTATCAAAGATGAGCTTTTCCAAAAAGCTATTGGCGGTCAGTTTGATAGCAGTCTTATCGGGTGGGATGGTCGCCTGTAACGATAATGATAATAATGAAAAAGCAGAAGTACCAAAAACACCAACAGCGAAAAATGTCATTTTCTTTTTAGGCGATGGGATGGGGATTACCACCTTAACTGCATCGCGTATTTATTCTGTTGGTGAAGATGGTGATTTGACCATAGATACACTCCCAGAAACAGCGTTTGTTCGTACTTTTTCAGAAGATGGTCAGGTGACGGATAGTGCACCGTCAATGGCTGCCTATATGACTGGCGTGAAAATGAAAAATGAAGTCATTTCCATGCAGACAGGAACGATCGCATCTCCACCGAAAGCAGATGGTACCAGTACCTGTGATGATGTTGCAGAGAATAAAGGCAAGAAACCTGCAGAAACCTTACTTGAACTTGCCAAAGCACAAGGCATGGGTACGGGACTCGTAACTACAACCCGTATTACCCATGCAACACCAGCAACGACCTATGCACATGTTTGTCATCGTGATGCTGAAAATGATATTGCAGCGCAACTGGTTCCTGCAGGGAAGGGTACTGGATGGGGGGCGTATAACACCAAATTAAATGATGGTGTGGATGTGGTCTTGGGTGGCGGCTTACGCCAGTTTAAACCAACGACTGTATCAGGTGGTAAGCGTGCTGATGGTCGTGATCTGGTCAAAGAAATGCAAGATCAAGGTTATAGCTTTGTTACAACGGGTAGTGATTTGACCAAAATCGATCCAACCAAGACCAAAAAATTATTGGGCTTATTCAATGCCAGTCATATGAACTATGACCTAGATCGTACCAATAAGAAGATTGATGAGCCAAGTCTTGCAGATATGACCACCAAGGCAATTGATGTCTTACAAGCGAAAAATAAAAGCTTCTTCTTGATGGTTGAGGGCGGACGTATTGACCATGCCTTACATGACACCAATGCAAAACGTGCATTACAAGATACAGTTGCTTTTGATAATGCGATTAAAGCAGCGATTGATAAAGTTAAAAAAACAGATCCAGAACTCAAGAATACATTGATCGTGGTGACTGCTGACCATGACCATACCATGGTCTTGAATGGTTATGCGAAACGTACAGGTAAATATGTAAAAGGTGCTGAGACCAGCGTATTAGGTTTGGTTAAAAACTATAACAAAGCTGGCTATGCCACTGATGAAAACGGAACACCGTATCCAATTATTGGCTTTGGTACTGGTAAAAAGCGCCTAGATGATAACCGTCTTGAAGCACGTGGTAAGTTAGTGGATAACGATAGCTGTAATCCAGTCGCAGGCCCAGCAGGTAAATATACCGATAGCCGTGGAACGGACATTGACAAAGAGGGTTGGTGTATAGGTACGGCTGCAGATGATTTCCAACAAGAAGCCGTGGTGCAAACTGGTTTTGCGGATAGCGAAACACATGGCGGTACCGATGTATTCCTTGGTGCAATCGGTGTCGGCTCAGACAACTTCCACGGTAGTCTAGAAAATATCGAAGTATTTAACTTAGTTCGTAAAGCCATTGGCCTAGATAAATAACAACAGACTGGAGAACGATGATGTTAAAACAATTTAAATTAGGTCAGTTCGGTATGAAAGCCTCTGCTTTAACTGTTGCATTACTTGCTGCAAGTACGGGTGCACAGGCTGCGGGTGAAGCCAAGAATATCATTTTCTTTTTAGGTGATGGTATGGGGCCAACCACAGTCACGGCAAGCCGAATTTATGGCTACGGTGAATCTGGTAAATTAACCATGGACACCTTGCGCCGTACCGTCAGAATTAAGACATATTCAGAAGATGGTCAAACCACAGACAGTGCGCCTTCTATGGCGGCCTATATGACGGGGAAGAAAACCCGAAATGAAGTGATTGGGATGACACCTGGAACCATCGCAGTTGAACCAAGTGCAGGTACTGCGCCAGATGGTGTAACTAAAGTATCGAATGCCATTAACAATTGCCCAACACCAGGCTCAAGTGTCGCTGCTGGTAGTCCTGCGGAAACAATTTTAGAACTTGCCAAAGCCAATGGTAAAAAAGTTGGGGCGATTACCACCACCGAGTTGACCCATGCAACTCCCGCTGCGACATTCGCTCATGTGTGTAATCGTAATGCACAGTTTGAGATTGCACGTCAGGTGATTCCAGGTGGGGTAGGTTACAATACAAAATTGCTAGATGGTGTGGATGTATTAATGGGTGGTGGACGTAATCATTTCACGCCTTTTAATGCGACCGACAATAAAAAAGGGCGTATTGATGGGCGTAATTTACTCAATGAGTTGAAGGCTAAAAATTATACTGTAGGTGCGACCAAAGCAGAGATGGATGCAGCACCATTGAATAAAAAGTATATTGGTCTTTATTCCGCAACCTCACATCTAGAATATGATTTGGATCGCGCGAGAACTGCGCCAAACCAGCCAACTCTAGCTGAAATGACAGCAAAATCGATTGATTTACTACAGGCACAAGATACCGCGGGCAAAGGCTTTTTCTTGATGGTTGAGGGTGGTCGTATTGACCATGCTTTACATGGAACCAATGCCAAACGTGCACTACACGACACCATTGCATTTGATAATGCGATCAAGACAGCCTTGGATAAAATCAAGAAAACGGATCCTGAGCTAAAGAATACCTTGATCGTGGTGACTGCCGACCATGACCATACCATGACCTTTAATGGTTATACCGCGCGTACTGGAAAAACAACTGCGACCAACCCAGGTATCTTGGGTTTAAGTTATAGCTATCAAGAAGCCAAAGCAACAGATACGCGCACGCGTGTGTTGGCTGATGGTAAGAAGCATGCACCTAACTTTGATGCGAAGGGTAAAACTTCAACCACGTTGGTCTTTGGTAATGGTGGTGGACCACGCCCAACTTCACGTATTGATATTACTGATGATGAAGCGGCGGCAGATGATTACTTGCAACAAGTCGGCGTTAAACTCGGTAGTCCTGGTTCTGAAACACATGGTGGTGGGGATGTCCTACTATTTGCTGAGGGTGCTGGCTCACAAGTGTTTAAAGGTACACGTGAAAATGCTTGGGTATTCAGTAAATTAAAAGAAGCATTTGGATTTAAATAAACGCTTTATTCAATATTTTCATCATATTGCAAAAAACCTCAGTCACTATGACTGAGGTTTTTTTTATCCAGGAAATAACATGCGTCTAGTAATGAGTTCGGTATTGCTCAGTTTGGGAATGACGTCTTTGCATGCTGCACCGTTATTGAGTGCCAGTATTACACGTGAGTCTCAAAATATTGGCAATGATGGTGTGACCCGTACCAGTGTATTTCAGGAACGGATGTATCGTGATACTCAGAATATCTGGATTGAACGTGTATTGCCGAAACAGCATCAGCATGGTGATGAAAAGGATGGACATAAACACTTAGATTTAGCTGAAGCGGCGCAACATTATTTTATTGATCAGAAAAAACAGCCCAAACTGAATTTGGTTTTGGTCGAAGATAAAACAGTCGTACATTTGCAAGATGCGGATGTAGATATGCTGGGCTTAAGTAACTGTTGGTCATGTGTTTATTCGCTACTTGATCCCAAAACCTTAAAAGGGATGAAGGTCACCAAAAAGGATAGCAACAGCACGTGGTATGAAACCCAAAATAAGAAGAACAAGATTCGTGTGGAATGGGATAATCGGAACAATATTGCGAAACGTGTTGATATTCGTAGCTTAGATGGTTTGCGCTATGACATTATGAAAGCAAACATTCAACAAGTGAACATGGCAGAACCTTGGAAAAAATATAGCAAATTCACCAGTAAAGATTATTCAGATTTTGGTGATTAATGATAGACAGCCTGATTGGTTTGATTTAGCTCCTTTTGAAGGAGCTTTTTTATAATAAGAAACATGAGAGAAAAACGAGCATTGTTCTGTTCACCTATTTACAAACAGGAAAAGTGGCTGAAATAAAATTTATCGTTTGCTGTGATTTTTCTCTGTATTCAAACAAGTGTGGGTAGTGCAGTGAGATTGCTTCATTGAATAAAAAATGCCGATATTTGTCGGCATTTTTTTGTGAGAAAAAAGCGCAGATTTAAGCTTTTTTCACAACAGATGGGGCAATTGGGTCAGCGGTGATATAGCCAACTGCAGCAGCGAATTTGTTGCTGTAGTTTTTATTAATGGCATCATCAAGCTGAGCGAGTAGAGCTGTGCTTAGACCGCTACGAGAACCGTCAGTATTGTCTTTGTAGAAGCGGTACCATTCATCACCAGGGTGCTGGAAGTTGCTCATGATATACGTCCAGCCATTCACCTCATCAACTGCATGTAAGCCTGTTGATTCCGCACCTGCTGGTGTCGATAAAATACGGATTAACTGTTTGGTGTCGACGTTATATGCCCATAAGAAGTTATTCAGATGGTTACCTGAATCTTCACCAATAAACAAGGTGCGTAACTTTTCAGAGAACTTCAAGTTATCTGGGCTTGCAATTTGTTCTGGGTCAGCTGTATTACCTAAGTTATCGAAGCTAATATCCTTACCTTTAAGTAATAGGCTTGATTCACTTGGAACCCATTCACTATTAATTGCTGTATTAGTAGTGTCTTTTTGTCCACTCGTTAACTTGTGCTCCAAGATACCGCCAGCCGTCAATTTCGGGAATTTTACATTATGCTCGGCCAAGTAGCCGCTACCCCCTTCAACCATTGAGTCGACAATATTCGCCAATGCTGAATATGCACGCTTGTCAGCGATGTTGACAGTTGTGCCTTCATTCTTGGTTAATGCCATTGATGCACCAACATAAGCTGCATAACGGTGAGTTTCTAGGAAAGCTGCTGCTAATTTAGTTTTATCGCTATTGTCTTTTAATTTTAAGTAAACGCCTGTTTTACTCAAATAAGTAAATTTAAAACCTTGGGCTTCTAAAGCTAATTTTTGTTCTGCTTGTTGAGGTTTTATGCGTGCTTTTGCAGCATCGGCCAATAGCTTTTGTTCCGCTGTTGGGTTAGTTGCATCGATTGCTTTTTTCTCTTCAGGCGTTGCATCACTTGGATATTTTGCAATCTGTAATACTGACTCAAAAATATCCGTCCCTTTGATACCGCTCTTGATGAGATTTTCAATCTCAGCACTGGTTGCATGACCAAGTCTAATCCACGAAATCTTACCAATTGTTGAGTCGGTTAATGGCGTTGTATATTTTGCAACATACAACGTGCCTGCAGATAAGTCTTTTTCTTTATCTGCAACGAACATGAATAAACCGCCATTGGTATAGTCATCACCCATTAATACTGTGCGGTTATCTGGAAATACTTGTACCAGTTCATGTGAAATACGACCTAAACAGTAGTGCTTTTTCACAGTGCCTGTACCATCAGCTTTGACAATAATTTCAGGCAAATGGCCATAGTTATATGGATTTGCTGTCGCTTCATTGCCGTAGATATTTTTACTGAAAGCTTTCAAGGTCGATAATGACTGACCTAGTTTTTGGTCAAAGGCATCTGGTTCATACTCTTCACTTGAAAGGTGAGTCCCCCATGGCGAAAGACTTGCACCACATGTGATCCAAAGACCATGTGCACTAGAAGTATCAACATTATGGTATTTAATCAGCGATAAATGACCTGTTTTTGGATCTTGATCTAAAGTTAAGACTGCAATTGGAGAAGACAACTTGCCGTAAGTATCTCCACCATTTTGATCTTTTGAAAGATATTCGAATTGAACCACATGGAAAACAGGATTACCTGTTACGCCTAATGCTTTTTTATCTGCATCAGTAAAGTCTTTACCTGTTGCTTCTTTAAAGCTAATTAACGAACTACCATCTGGGCAGTCAGAAAAATATTGGCGCTCTTTACCTTCAACTGATTTATCAATAATAGGCTGATTGTTGATATCAAAGTAACCGCCAGCAATGATTTGACCACCTTTGCCATCTGGTACTTTTGTGCCTGTTAAGAAAAATGGCTTATAAGCGAGTTGATAGTCAGTTTTGCTGCCGTCATCCCAGTTAATAGAAAGTCTTGATGAACAGGCCGTTGTTGCCATTGCTGCTACAGTTGCTGGTGCAGGCATACCTGTAAAGGTTGCATTTTTGAAGTTAATTGGCTTTGGTGTTGGTGTAACGATGCTGTCGTTATCATTGTCATCATTACAGCCCGCTAAAACTGCTGCTGTGCTCATTGCCCCGAGTGGTAAAAACGGTACACCCGCGAACCATTTTAAAATATCACGACGACTTGGCTGATTGGTATTGGCTGTCATAGTAAATCCGTATCTTTAATATATGTTAAATAAATCCTGATCGATTCTATGAAGCGGAGATGACAATTTTCTGACAGTTTGAAGGCAGTTTAAAGACAATTTAGATTTTTTAACTATTTAATAAATATAGGATTAAAATAATCCCCGAAATATTTTCGAGGATTTAGTTTTGTACTTATTAATCTGAAGCTTTTCTTTTTTCCAGTATTTTTCCAAATAATAAACCCAATTCAAATAGCATCCACATCGGAACGGCCAGCATAATCATCGACAAAGCATCGGGTGGGGTCACAAACATGGCAACAAAGAAACATCCCACGACGATAAAACGACGCTTTTCGATCAGTGTTTGGGTGCTAACGACACCAATTAAAATCAGCACCAAGGTAATAATTGGGATTTCAAAGGTGAAGCCAAATACCAAGAAAAGTTTTAAACAGAAGCTTAAATAACTATTGATGTCTGTCATCGGCGCAACGGTTTCAGGTGAAACGCTAATGAAGAAATGCAAAATTGCCGGTAAGGTAATGAAATAAGCAAAGGCCACGCCTAAATAAAACAGCACAATACTGCCTAGCAGTAAAGGTATTGCCAAGTGGCGTTCTTTGTCATAAAGCGCAGGTTTGATAAACGACCAAATTTGATAAATGATGTAAGGCATTGCCAACATAAATGCGACAAATAGATTCAGCTTAAACGGTGCCATGAAGGTTGCCGTCACATCGGTTGCAATCATGGTTGAGGTTGCAGGAAGCTGTTGTCTTAATGGCTCAGAAAGCGATTGATAAGTTTGGTTTCGAAAAGGTAACAAGCAGAAAAAAAGAAAAATCGTTACCCCAACAATTTTGAAGAGATATTGGCGGAGTACAATTAAATGCTGCATCACAGGCATTTGTTGAAGCGATTCTTCATTAGTCACTGAAGTAGAGGGTAATTGGCTCATACGGCAATCTTTAATTCTGTATCAAACTTTTGAGCCATTACATTGGGTGGCTCAAGGTTGAAAGGTAATTGCTTTTGATATTCAAGACTGAAAGGAATGATCGCTTGCTGAGACCTTAAGGCATAAGTCACCATTGGTTTATTGGCCTCTGCTTGTACTGGCTCAGCATCGGATGGCGTTGGTGTACTTTTAAGCGCATCTAGCTGTTGTTGCATCCTGCGTTCAAGTTCAGTAATTTTATCAATTTCTTTTTGCATTTCTTCGCGGAACTCAGAAAGGCGTAATTCGCGATCGATTTCATTCTGAATGTTGTTGATAAACTTTTTAATTTTGCCATACCATTTCGCTACAAACCGAGCAGCTTCTGGCAATTTATCAGGACCGAGGACCAACAATGCAATGACTGCAAAGCAAAAAATCTCGGTCATTCCCAAATTCAGCATAGTCGTGCTCGCTTAGCTTTTTACTGAGCTTTCAGTCGTTTTAACTTGAGCATCAATGGTACGCGGTTCATTTAAAGGCGCCGCAGCTTCTTCTTCTTTCATTGATTTTTTGAAGTCTTTTACCGCACCACCGACATCTTTCCCTAAGTTTTTAAGTTTAGATGTACCAAAAAGTAGAATGACTACAATTGCAAAAATCAGTACATGCCAAATTGATAAACCAGCCATTATTCTATTCCTATAAAACTTTGGGTATATCTCAACAGCTTGGCATGACAACGATGTGACACTTATATTGCAGTTTTAAGACACTGCGTCTACCAAATGGTAAATAGTGCTAGCATAGGCGCCATATCAATACGTGATAAAAACCAGATCGACATGACCTTTCTCCTTCCAATAAGTGCTTTTATTTTCGGGCTAATGGCGGCTCAATTTAAATTCGCAGAACAGCTAAAGAAGATACTCTCTTCCTTATTGGCGCGGTTGTTTATTCCTGTGGTCATTATTTACAACATGGTGTTTTATCAGGCGGGTAGTTTTGCCTTGATTCTGTTTAGTTTCACTGCATCGGTCCTGCTATTTTATGTGTTTGCTTATTCTTCTAAAGATCGTTTACAGGCACTTTGTTCGAGTTATAGCAATATTGGCTGGCTGGGTTTTCCGTTTGCCATTGCACTCTTTGGCGACCAGGTCAGCGCCGCCATGATTGCGTTATATATTGGTGGTTCACTGTTTGGCAATATCTGGGCAGTTGCTGCCGTTTCAGAAGGGCCAACTGACTATGTTGCAACACTGCGTAAGGTTGTAAAGTCACCGCCTGTGCTCGCATTATTGATCGCATTGATTTTATGGGGTATAGGATGTCAGAGCTTAGAGGGAAATCTGGTCTTAGAGTGGAGCTATGATGTTGCCAAATTTGGTATGAGCTTTGCGGGGATGTGTATCTTGGGTATGTGGTTACGACATACGCGTGTACATGTTGCGGATTTGATTTTTAGTACGCGTGCACTCATCGTAAAAATGTTGTTTGGTATATTGATTTGTACATTGACCTATTATTTTATCCCGATTCCAAATATTGAATTTTTGCTCCCTGTTTTATTTTTATTATTTTGTTTACCACCGGCAGCCAATATTGTGGCGTTGGAAACTCATTATCAAGGCACAGGTGTATCCGCTCGATATATTGCAGCAGGAACAATGGTGAGCTGTCTGGTCATTATTATGTATGGCATCTTATTACATGTAAAAAGTGCCCTCATTTAGCAGGGCACTTTAGTATTTTAAACTAGACTTGCTTTAAACAGCTGCATGGCTTGACCACGATGGCTGATCTTATTCTTCTCAGCTTTACTGAGTTCAGCGCTCGAAACATTCAGCTCAGGTAGCCAGAATAAAGGATCGTAACCAAAGCCATTTTCGCCACGTGCTGCTTCTAAAATCTCACCTTTCCAGATGCCTTGGAAAATTTGTGGGAGTGGGTCTTCAGCATGGGTGACCAGTGCCAATACGCAGACAAACATGCCTTCAATGGCTTCGCCGTCTTTGCGTAAAGGCGCAAGATCAGCCACTAATTTTTGGTTATTAGCTGCATCATTACCGTGCTCACCCGCATAGCGTGCCGAGTAAATCCCAGGTGCACCGCCTAAAATTGGTACACACAGTCCGGAGTCATCTGCTAGCGCAGGTTTACCTGAAAGTTTAGACGCATGGCGTGCTTTGATAATGGCATTTTCAACAAAGCTGAGACCGTCTTCAATCGCATCTTCAATATCCAGTTTGCCTTGAGGAATGATTTCGACAGGAAGGTTGAGTTGTTGAAAGAGATGTTCAAATTCGACAACTTTACCTTTGTTGTTACTTGCAAGGACGAGGCTGCCTTGGCTGAGCCAATGGAGAGGGGACATGAATGTAAATCTCAATATTCTAAATAATGTAAATTGTACTAAATATTTCTTTTAACGGATTAAACTTTCGATCCATGTTTCAAAGTCAGGGTGAGTATTTTTTGCATCTTTAATAATTTCTAAAACCTCTCTATATTCAGACTTTGAGCATTTTTTTGCAAAATCTAAAAATGCTTGATTTACCTTTTTACTATTTTCTGGGTAATAGATGGCTTCAAATGGCCCATGCTTTTGGGCGAGTAGCCATAGATAATCATCGAAATTATTTGCAACTACGCCTATCTCTCCTTCTGAACCCAGAAAAACAATTGGCTGTTTGAGAATATCTTGCTCTTTATTAATAAGCCAAAAGGCAGCATATCCTCCAGTTCCATCTTGTCCGAAGACTAAGAGTGAATCTCCTTTGACTTCACTATTTCCAGTCCAAGCTTTTAACCATTTATTAGTCTCTTTTTCTGATAAAAAGTTTTCATAAGGTTCAAAATCAATACCTTTGCCATCTTCATAATCAAATTCAATTTTGTGAAGTTGCTTTAGTAAGTTTGGAAATGAATGCATTTTTAATTTATATCCTATGATTCATCTGCATAAGCTGTATGCCTTAAATAAAAAAACCGACTCTCACAAGTCGGTTTTAAATCAATCAATAGATCTAAATCAGATTATTGCGCTTGAATCCATCTATCAGCACGGTCACGTGCGGTACGAATCTGTTCTTGGGTTAAGTTCGCAGCCAAGGCGGTTTTCTTACCTTCAGAAAGACTGATCACTTTAGTATCGAGCATACCGTCACGAGTTGAAAGCTCATACCACTGATAAGCACCGACAAAGTTTTTCTTTTGCTCTTCCATCATCGCGAGATTAAAGCTAGCACGGTTATCGCCGTTACTGGCTGCTTTCTCAAAGTATTTACGTGCTAAAGCATCATCTTTTTTCGTACCCATGCCATCCGCATACATACGGCCCACATTTAACTGTGCGGCAGATAAGCCCTGATCCGCTGCTGCTTTAAAAAGAGAGAACGCTTGTTTCTCATCTTTGGCAACGTCTTTACCATATTGATAACGTGTTGCTAAGTAAAACTGTGCACCTGCTTGACCAGCTTTTGCTGCGCTTTGTAGCTCATTGATACCCATCACTGAATATCGCGCTGCCTGTGTTGCAACCGATTGGGGTTGAGCAACATAGTCAGCGTGCGCTTGTATACTGATCAGACCAAATAAAAATGTGCTGATTAATGTCTTTTTCATAGAGCGCTCACTCGATAAATTGCGACTTCACCAAATAGGTTCGGCATATGCTTACTGAGCACACTACCTTGTTGGTCACCATTAACGGCAAGTCGATTAATAATTTTAATCCGGTTCTCAGCACACAAGGCTTCAAAGTCACGGAAAGTACATAAATGAATATTCGGGGTGTTATACCACATATAAGGTAAAGCTTCCGAAACAGGCATTTTCCCTTTCAATGCAAGAAAAGAACGTGTCTTCCAATATGCAAAGTTTGGAAACGTAATAATCGCCTGTTTGCCGACACGCACCATATCACGAAGTAATACATCGGGTGCATCTACAGCTTGCAAAGCTTGTGCCATAACCACAGAGTCAAAAGACTGGTCGGCAAAACGGCTTAAACCGAGGTTTAAGTCCTGTTGGATAATATTTAACCCTCGACTGATGGCAATTGCAATCTTTTCTTGATCAATTTCTAGACCATAGGCACGAATATTGTGCTGTTTACTCATATGAGCCAGCAATTCACCATCACCACACCCTAGGTCTAACACGCTAGAGTTCGGGTTAATCCACTTTTCGGCGAGTCGTTGATCTATACGCATTAGTGCTGCTCCTGCGGTGTCGATTGCAACTGTTGTTCTCCACCTAAAAATGCGCGTAGCGTTTTCACATACAGTGGAATTGGAAATAAGAAAGAGTCATGACCTTGTTCAGCATCAATATCTAAGTAACTGACAGGCTTATGATTATCAATCAAAGCATCGACTAATTCCTGTGAGCGGCTTGGACTAAAACGCCAGTCTGTGGTAAATGAAATGACCAGAAACTTGCATTTTGGTTGACTCATTGCCTTCGTTAAAGAATGCTCATATTCACGAGAAGGGTCAAAATAATCCAAAGCCTTAGTCATAATCAAGTAAGTATTTGCATCGAAATTGCGGCTAAATTGTTCACCTTGGTAGCGTAAATAGCTTTCAACTTGGAATTCGACATCAAAACCATACATAAATTTGCCTGATTTCAAATCACGACCAAATTTTTGTTTCATGGCTTCTTCAGACAAGTAGGTGATATGGCCGACCATGCGTGCCAAAATCAAACCACGTTTTGGATAGCTATCATTT
This sequence comes from Acinetobacter sp. ANC 3929, assembly GCF_000369405.1. Classification (GTDB taxonomy): domain Bacteria; phylum Pseudomonadota; class Gammaproteobacteria; order Pseudomonadales; family Moraxellaceae; genus Acinetobacter. Next base: position 280,091 of record NZ_KB849998.1, on the reverse strand, counting down.
TCTAAATAACGACCATGATGGAAGTCGGGATCGGAAAGAATGGATTGGCGTGCAACTTCGTTGAAGGCAATATTTTGGGCTGATAATTTTGGCGCACTGGCGATGATGGCGCATTTCTGCAATCGGTCAGGATAGTCCAATGACCATTGTAACGCTTGCATGCCACCCAGAGAGCCGCCAATAACCGCGTACCAAACCTTTATTCCAAGACGATCGGACAGCATAGCTTGGGTTTTGACCCAATCACGGACTGTAACCAATGGAAAGTCTGGACCATAGGGACGATTTTCATTTTCAGGATTCGGTGAGGTTGGGCCTGTAGAGCCACTACAACCGCCGATATTATTTAAGGAAACAACAAAGAAGTGATTGGTATCAATTGCTTTTCCTGGCCCAATGCAGCTGTCCCACCAACCAGCTTTTTTATCGTCTTCATGATGAAAGCCCGCAGCATGGTGGTGTCCTGAAAGTGCATGGCAAATTAGGATGGCATTCGATTGATCTGCATTGAGTGTTCCATAGGTTTCAACCATTAAATCAAAACGAGGTAAAACTCGTCCACATTCAAGTTCTAAAGGTTGTTCAAATTGAAACTTTTGTGGTGTGACTAAACCCACTGAATCCGATGGAAAAGACACTGGAATGATTCGCCCTATAATCAATCATTAATAATAAAAGGATACCAATTCAGGTATCCTTTCAAAAGTCATTTTTTCTGATATTACAACTCAGCTTTACTGACGATTATGTGATATTTCACTTATCTAAACAGCTGCAGCAGCCACTTGATCCGTGGTCAAAACGCCTTGCTCAATCAAGCGATTGGTGCAGGCAATAATGGCTTCAATTGACGAAGTCACGATATTGTCATGAACCCCAGCACCGAATGCACTCTTACCTGTACCTTTCACTTGAAGCTCAATCAAGGCAAGGGCTTTGGCATTGGCCCCCGAGCTGATACCACGCTCTTCGTAGCTGACAACATCAATTGGGAGCTGTAAAGCATTCAACATGGCTGAGATCGGGCCATTACCTTCACCGCGTAAACGTTGAATTTCACCTTCAATTTCAATGTCTAATTCGATGATTTGTGTGCCATTGATATCGGACAATTGATAATGTTTAGTTTGATAATGGCTATTTTTCACATCCACATAGGTACTTTCGAATAAATTCCAGATCTCATGTGCACTAATTTCTGTGCCATTTTCATCGGTATGTTGCTGTACGATCTGACTGAATTCAATTTGTACGCGGCGTGGCAATGCAACGTTGTAATTCGATTCTAACAAGTAAGCAATACCACCTTTACCTGATTGGCTATTGACACGAATCACCGCATCGTAGTCACGACCCAAGTCTTTTGGATCGATTGGTAAGTATGGCATATCCCAAATATCTTCGTTTTTCTGGAATTCGAAGCCTTTTTTAATTGCATCTTGGTGTGAACCAGAGAATGCGGTAAAGACTAAATCACCTGCATATGGATGACGAGGATGCACAGGTAAACCTGTACACTCTTCAACTGTTGCAATGATTTCATTAATATTGGAGAAGTCTAAGTTTGGTGCAACGCCTTGGGTATACATGTTCAAGGCAATCGCGGCAACATCAACGTTACCCGTACGTTCACCATTACCAAACACACAACCTTCAACACGGTCAGCACCTGCCATAATCGCCAATTCAGAGGCTGCGATACCACAACCACGGTCATTATGACAGTGTACAGAGATAATCACGCCATCACGACGTGCCAAGTTACGGTGCATCCATTCGATTTGATCTGCATAGACATTCGGTGTAGATACTTCAACTGTTGCAGGCAAGTTCAAGATGACTTTATTGGTTGGTGAAGCTTCCCAAATTTCAGTCACAGCATCGCAGACGTCTTTGGCAACGTCTAATTCAGTTGCCGAAAAACATTCTGGGCTGTATTGGAAAATCCAGTCTGTAGCAGGGTATTGCGCTGCATATTCTTTGACTTTGGTAGCCGCATTAATGGCAAGCTGTTTAGAACCATTGGCATCGACATTCAAGACTTTTTTACGGAAAGTCGGAGAGTTTGAATTATAGATATGCACGATAGCACGTTCCGCACCGACTAAGGCTTCAAAGGTACGCTCAATCAAATGGTCACGTGCTTGAACCAAAACTTCGATATACACATCTTCAGGAATCAAATCTTCTTCAATCAATTTGCGTGCAAAGTCGAAGTCGATTTGGGAAGCTGATGGAAAACCAATTTCAATATGTTTAAAGCCGATTTTGACCAACATATGGAACATTTTTAATTTTTGTTCCATATTCATTGGTTCAAAAATTGCTTGGTTACCGTCACGAAGGTCGGTACTCATCCAGATAGGCGCTTGATTGATTTCATTATTCGGCCATTGACGATCTGGTAAATCCACTCGCTGGTACATACGGCGGTATTTTTTGCTTGGGTCAGCCAACATCATGAGAAAACTCCTTGTCGTAGCATGGTTGCTGAGTCAAATAAAAGGCAACGTGCTACAAATATATATGGTGTCTATAAGAATTAATTTAAAGCGAATTCGGGGATCCAACGCCTAAAAATGTAGGCGAAAAATTTATACGCGCGCGAGGCGCAGCATCAGGAGAAGTGCAGCGAGATGTGTTGTATGAGACGGGTGGGTAAAGCCGCGATTTGTTTTCATCATCTACCATTCATATGGGTTATTTAATTTTACAGTTATCTTAATCATCTAACCGTAATCAGTCTAGGTGAAAATACAGACGACTGCAAAGCTCTATAAAACATTTTAATTGGAATGAATGGGGAATATTTCCCTGTTTTTTGCACTATTTAAATTTTAATGGGAAAAATTTCCCGTAGTTTTATCAATTAGAGATAAAAAAGTTGTTTTTATCTCTAAGCTTTGAAAAGTGTACGAATTATAGCTCAGCCCACTTTCGCATGAGGTTGTGATAAAGATTGGTCATTTTAATCACTTCTTGATGAGTATCACCAAGCTGCATCCGCAGATTTTGGATAGACTGATCTAGTGTAAATAACATATTACGTTCTGCATCATCACGGATCATGCTTTGTACCCAAAAGAAGGAGGCCGTTCGACACCCACTGCTGATTGCGGTCACTTCATGCAGACTAGATGAAGGGTAGAGCACCATATCGCCCGCGGGTAATTTGGCTTCATGATATCCGTAAGTATCTTCGATGACGAGTTCACCGCCTTCATATTCATCAGGTTCTGATAAAAACAAAGTGCAAGATAAATCGGTACGTAAGCGTTCTTTAGTGCCACGAATTCGACGAATTGAATTATCAACATGGAATCCAAAAGATTCCTGATTTTCATAACGATTGAAAAGTGGGGGGATAATATCCAGCGGTAAAGCTGCTGAGAGAAACAGGGAGTGTTTGCCTAGTTCTTCTAAAATGATGTTACTGAGATGATGGGTTAAAGGGTGGTCTTCAGGCAGTTGCTGATTATTTTTCACGGTAGCAGACAGGGTACCTGCCGTAACTTTTCCATTAGCCCATTCGATTTTATCCATTTCTTCGCGAAAGTACTGAACTTGTTCTTTGCTTAATACATTAGGAATATGATGGATCACGACAACTACCTTTGTAAAAACAATGATGATAAAAATAGCCTCATTATGAGGCTATTTTTTCAATAAAATCCATAATTAAATTATGGGCTTTATGAATGGGATTAGTATTTGAAGTTTACAGACAATACTGCACTACGCCCTTCAGCTTCTGATGCATAGTGAGATGCATAGGCTTTCGTGAAGTAACGTTTGTCTGATAAATTATTGATGTTTAACTGTAAGTCAACATTTTTATCAACGTTATAACGAGCCATTGCATCATAGCGGACATAACCTGGAACCCATTTTGTATTTGCTGCATCGCCATAGACTTTATCCATCGCAACTGCACCAGCACCTAAAGTAAGCTGAGGCAATACTTTATATGTTGTCCAAAGCGTTGCTGAGTTCTTCGCGACGTTCTGAACTTGGTTGCCATTGGTTGGACTTGGTACATATTTACCACTGCTATCTTTAGCGAAGCCCGCATCTACAATTTCACTGTCTAAATAAGTATAACCAGCAGATACAGCCCATTTATCTGTGATATTACCATTCGCACCCAGCTCAATACCATCAACACGTGTTTCACCAATGTTTCTTGTGAAACCATCAGTATCTAAAGCACGTGTATTTTCTTTTTCAGTACGGAAAATAGCAGCAGTTAGATTTAATTTATTATTTAATAAATCCCATTTAGTGCCAATTTCGTATGTTTTAACTTCTTCAGGTTTCAGGTTGTTGATCGCACGAGATTGTTCATCTGTGGTATTGCGTCCAGGGACACTAATCCCTTCTGAACCATCACCTGCATCTACACCGACTGGGTTGGCTGAAGTTGCATAGCTAATATAAATCGCACCATTTTCAGCTGGTTTGAAAGTAAGGCCGGCTTGGTAGTTGAAGAAATCATTGCTTGAGTTGTATTTAGTTCCAGCTTTAACTGATCCTGAATCTTTATTGTACTTCATATCAGTTTCAAATTTGTCCCAACGCACACCGAGGTCAAGTAACCATTCTGGAGTGATTGTGATGTTGTCTAGAACATAAACTGATTGAGTTTTTGAGGTGATATTCGTGACATTAGGATTTTTTTGTATATTTCCTAACCATGTGTCACCAGAGTTAGGGTTGTTTAGGCTAGTACACCACCCATTTGAATTTGGTAATGAACAAGCATTGTTTGCACCACTCCCGCCAATTTTTGCAGTGCTGGGATCGGTAACAATGTTGGTGCCACGATCTGAATCTTGCTTCGAGTATTCCGCACCAGCATTAAAACTATGCTTCAGTGAACCAGTATTAAATTTACCAGTTAATGCCAATTGATCAGTAAAGGCATCGGTATTGGTTAAATTGGTATTGACGCGGCGCCAAACCTGACCATTTACGACATTGCCTTGGCTGTCATCTGGTTGAGTCCATAGATAGTCGTTTTTAGATTTACTGTAGACAGCTGTATTACTTAGGGTCAGATTATCAGTTAAATCATGTTCTAACTTAATGGTACCGATCTGATTTTCTTGTTTTTGGAAATCGCGATCTTTCCAACCGTAATAAGTGCCTTGTTTAACATCTACAGGTTTACCTGCGGTTGCTTTCTTGGTTGTATCGTACTGATATGGGATACCAGAATCTGGTTCATCATTTGTTTTTAAGTAATAGTAGCTCAAAGTCCCACGAGTAGCAGAATCTAAACCAAAGCTAATACTTGGCGCGATACCTGCACGTTTATATTCAGCACCATCATGTTGACCGGCTTTTTCATTTTGGTGACCCATGACTACTACACGACCAGCAATGCCATTACCAAAATCTTTATTCCCGTCTAAAGTAATACGGGCATAGTTGTCTGTACCACCAGAAATCGAACCTTCTAAAGCATCGCCTTTTTTGGCAACTTTAGAAATCATGTTGATACTACCGCCAGATGTGCCAGCACCACCTAGGGCAGAGGCAGAACCTTTAGTAATTTCTACTTGTTCTATAGCAAACATTTCACGATTTTGAGATGTTGAACTACGTACACCATCCATATACATAGAACTTTCAGAGTTGTAGCCGCGAATAAATGGACGGTCACCGTTTGGGTTACCACCTTCGCCAGCACCTAATGTAATGCCAGGAACAGTACGAAGTGCGTCACTTAAAGTTGTAACTTGTGTGTCTTCAATCAGTTGCTTTGAAATCACAGAAACTGATTTTGGAGTGTCCAAAAGCGGTGCTACAAACTTAGTATTTCCAGATTTATCTACTTTAAGACTTTGTTCTTTATCAGCTTGAGCATGAATGGTTGGGAGTTGTACTGCCTGATCTTGTGCAATCGCTGGTACTGCAATTACTGAGAGTGATGACGCAATTGCAGAAGAAACGAGCTTCTTCCGTGATTTAATAAAAGACATGGGCACGCCTAAACTATGTAAAAATTTATGCAAAGGATAATCATTGTCATTTCTATATTCATTTATTTTGGATTGATTTTTTCAATTGTTTCTAATTATTACAATGGAAACTTAAATAATTTTCCCTCGTTAATTGTTCAAAAATGTTGTTAATTTGTTGATTTTTTTATTTAATCTAAAAAAGCGATTGTTTTTTTGCTGTTAATTTTTAATTTAGATTCTATGGTTTTTTTCATTTAAGTGAAGTGAGTTTTAACTTTTATATCCAGTCAATATGAAAACTTTTGAATATCAGCTTGTTATTTTTAATAAGAAAGAGAAGAGGGGGGTGAAAGTTAAAAATTAATGAATATGATAAACTCTCTGATTGAAAAGTAATCGTAATTTTAATATTGAGATTAAAGTCTCTGTGTATAGGTACTGACTAAACTATCACTTTGCAAAGTAAGGTGTGATAGCGGAATAAGTAATAAAAAAACCTGCATGTGCAGGTTTTTTTATTACAGCATATCGGTTATTTAGAAGTCATAAGAGACAGATAACCAGTAGTTACGGCCTGCAAGGTAAGTGCCTGACATTCCTGAGCCAATCACCATATAGTCATAATAAGAGGCTGGGTTTCCATTGGTATCAATATAAGAACCATTGCTGGTGAAATCTTTGTCGAGCAGGTTATTCACCGCACCATTGAAGCGCAATTGATTATTCACACGATAGCTAGCACCTAAGTTGAATAAGTTATAAGCCTTCAACTTATTATTGGTCGCATTGTAAATTAGAGCATCATCACCTGTAGTTTGTGCGATGTCGTAGCGTTTACGCTCTGATTTATATTCATGTTGTAACCATAAATCAAATGCATCGTTAATGTGCCATGTTGAGGTCATATTAAATGCATTCTTAGGGACATTACTCAGATATGAACCTTTATTCTTACCTTTGGTAATCTCGGTCTCCATATAGGTATATGCAGCCTTAATATCCCATTCAGGAATAATGCTATATTTTACACTGAGTTCGACACCTTTAGTTTCGGCTTCATCCGCATTGATACTTTGTGAAAAACTATCCTGAGTGATATGTGACCCATAGCTCACACAGCCTGGTTGATTAGGATTACTTGCGGAGAAACAGTTCTGTAATGCTGAGCCTTCAGTAATCCGATTTTTAATTTTGGTAAAAAATGTGGTGGTACTCAGATCTAAATTACCATTGTTATAGTTGAAACCTAGCTCATAGTCGGTTGATTCTTCAGGTTTTAAATTAGGAGAACCAATTCCAAAAGAAGCACCTTGAGCACTGACACTAATAACACCATCATGAAGTGCTTTTGCCGAAGGTGCTTTATAACCTGTGCTGACACCACCTTTAAATGTAAGTTCGTCATTTGCATTCCAAACGAGGTATGCGCGTGGGCTAAATTGCCCCCCAAAACCAGAATGATCTTCATAACGACCGCCCAGCGTAAAGCCAAGGTTATCTAGGATGCGCCATTCATCTTCTGCATAGACAGAGAATGAGTCTTTTTTGAATGTTGCGCCAAGACCTGCAATATCATCAGCAATTTTAGCTTCTTTATATTCGGCACCAACCGTTAACTTATGATCAGCAATTGGCATCACCACATGTGAGTCGGCGACGAAATCAGTATTCTTTAAAGTACGATCTTGACCACCAGCGGCATTACCAGGGAACGTATTTCTAGGAATTGTACGGCCAATCGTTTCTGTTTTTGTTTGGCTGACATAAGAGTTCCATTGACCAAAACTATAGTCACCATTATGGCCTACAGCAATTTGATCACGTTTGAACTCTAGTTTGTCCTTATAACCATTGGCACGAGCAGGCGTATCAAGTGTACCTAAACGGTTATCATCATTCTTATAGGTTTGGCTTGAGTGAAAACCATCGACCCAGAAATTATTTTGGTTATTTAATTTAAATGATAATTTACCACCGACATCATAGATGTCTGCTGCATTTGGGCGTGGATCACGGCCAGAAGTACCCGGAATGCGTTCAGACTTCTGACGATCTAAATAAGAACCACGTAGCTGTAGGCCTAGTTTATCCTGAATGATCGGACCATTTACGACGACGCTGGTTTTCCATGAGTCGGCTTCACCACCATGTTCCATTACATTGCCACTGACGGTGACATTACCATTCCATTCACTGCTAATTTTTTTGGTAATAATGTTAATCACACCACCCATGGCTTCTGACCCATAGCGTGTAGCCATTGGTCCACGAATCACTTCAATCCGTTCAATTGAAGCAAGTGGTGGTAAAAAACCATTTGCTGACTCGCCAAAGCCATTGGGTGTGACATCGGATGAGGTGGTTTGACGACGTCCATCAATCAAAATAAGGCTGTATTCATTGCCCAAGCCACGCATTTTAATGTTTAGACCAGATGTTTTCCCAATACCATCTCGGATATCGATACCAGGAACATCTGCAAGTAGATCCGCAATGCTGGTTGCATTTTTCTTTTCAATATCTTCTTTTGTCACGACGCTAATTGAGGCGGGTGCATTTTTAATATCTTGTTCAAAACCAGCTGCCGATACCACAATGGTTGCAAGTTGGTGTGTGTTGGTATTTTCAGATGCTGCCGTTGTATCAGCAAAAGCGGATGTGCTCATTGCCCCAAGTAATGTGAATGAAAGGGGATTCAAATTAAATTTACTCATAACTAGAGTTCCAAAGCTGGACGAGAAAAAGAGAACAACCGTTCAAAAAGAATGCAAAGTATAGTGATAATACTTATCATTAACAACAAAAAATAACGTTTATTTTAAGCTTGATTTAAGAAAGCTGTGATTTTTGATAAAATCGAAAATATATTTGCTTTTTTAGCATCCGATTTTGTATATCCAGAAAGTTGTCATATAATGTGGCACTTTAAAAATTGTTATTACTAACTAATATCGAGGAAGCCATGCAAGTAACGACTGAAGCGGTTTCGGGCGTTGCCCGTCGTTTAAATGTTTCTGTACCGACGAGCCGTGTTAACGAGCAATTTGAAGCTCGCTTACAGCGCACTGCCAAAACTGTGAAGATCAACGGCTTCCGTCCAGGTAAAGTGCCTTTGAATGTTGTTCGCCGTGAATATGGTGCGGGCATTTATCAAGAAGTTGTGAATGACATCATTCGTGACACCGTATTTGAAGCAATTCAACAAGAAAAAATCAATGCGGTCGGTATGCCGAACATTGAAAAAGTTGAAAACAAAGATGATGCTTTAGTTTTTGAAGCGACTGTTGAAGTTTATCCAGAAGTAGAAGTGAAAGCTTTTGCTGACTTGGAAGTTGAACGTAAAGCATCAGAAATCAACGATAAAGACGTTGATGTTATGATCGAAAACTTGCAAAAACAACGTCAAACTTGGGCTGTAACTAAGGGTATGGCAAAGAAAGACATGCAAGTGACTTTCGACTTCGAAGGTACTGTTGACGGTGAGAAGTTTGAAGGCGGTGCTGCTGAAGACTTTAAACTTGTTCTTGGTTCTGGCCGTATGATTCCAGGCTTTGAAGATGGTATCGTTGGTATGAAAGCTGGCGAAGAGAAAGTGATTGACGTGACTTTCCCAGAAGATTACCAAGCTGAAAACTTAGCGGGTAAAGCAGCTCAGTTCAAAATCACTGTGAAGCAAGTTGAAAAAGCAAAACTTCCAGAGATTGATGCTGAATTCTTAAAAATCTTTGGTTTGACTGAAGAAGAAGGCTTAGACAAGTTAAAAGCTGACGTTCGTAAGAATATGGAACGTGAAGTTCGCAACGGTCTTCGTAACCAAGTTAAACAAGCTGCATTTGATGCACTTGTTGCTGCAAACGAAATTGAAGTTCCTGCTTCAATGGTTGCTCAAGAAATTGACCGTCAACGTCAACAAATGATCCAGCAATTCACTCAACAGTTTGGTGCTCAAGGTGCAGGCGCATTTGACAGCAGCATGCTTCCAGATGAATTGTTCAAAGAGCAAGCTGAAAAATCAGTGAAGCTTGGCGTATTGGTAAGCAAAGTATTGGCTGACGCTAAACTTGAAGTTGACCAAGAACGTGTTAATGCTTACATCGATGACATGGCTTCTTCTTATGAAGATCCAACAGAAGTGGTTGAATACTTCAAAAATGACCAACAACAACGTGCTCAAATCGAAGCTGTTGTGTTAGAAGACCAAGTGGTTGATCACATCTTAGCTGCAGCTAAAGTAAAAGATGTTGCGATCAGCTATGAAGACTTATTGAAAGAACAACAAGCTCGCCGTGGCTAATCTTTTAAAAAGTTGATTCAAGAAAAAGGCGCTTAATGCGCCTTTTTCTTTAGGGTTTAGAATTTTGTATTTCATGATGATTTAAAACAGTAAGACTTTGGCTTGCAGAGCTTTGAGCATAGGTGTGAAATTTAATAAACCATGCTGTGCATCATCAGAAAATCTCCCTTGCTTAGAGTCTCGATGTAAAGTCTGCAAACCCTCTGTTAGCAAAGTGTTAATTTGTCGAAAAATTGCCAGATTTTAGTCTAAATAATCGAATATTTCAGATTGAAACTTTTGCAATTTCATTGATTATCCCTCATATTGTTGGCATAGATCGAGTCACAATAATTTAGGAATAAGTAAACGTATGTATGTTCCAACAATTGAAAATGCTTTAGTTCCTGTTGTCGTTGAACAATCATCTCGCGGTGAGCGTTCATTCGATATTTTTTCACGTCTATTACGTGAGCGTGTTATTTTCTTAACGGGTGAAGTTGAAGATAACATGGCGAACTTAATCGTTGCGCAGATGTTATTTCTTGAAGCCGAAAATCCAGAAAAAGATATTCACCTTTATATCAATTCACCAGGCGGATCGGTGACTGCAGGTATGGCGATTTACGATACCATGCAGTTTATCAAACCAGATGTTGTGACTTACTGTATGGGACAAGCAGCATCAATGGGTGCATTCTTATTGAATGCGGGTGCAAAAGGCAAACGTTACTGTCTTGAAAATGCACGTGTGATGATTCACCAACCTTTAGGTGGTTTCCGTGGACAAGCCTCTGATATCGAAATTCACGCGCGTGAAATTCTATTCATTAAAGAGCGTTTGAATCGCTTGATGGCTGAACATAGTGGTCAAGATTACGAGACCGTTGCGCGTGATACAGATCGTGATAATTTCATGACGGCACAAGCAGCCAAAGAATATGGTTTAGTCGATGAAGTACTGAGCAAACGTCCCTGATTTTTTAGGACCTAAGTTTAAGATTTAAGTTGTGGAGTAAATATGTCCGAACATCCTCAAGGACAAAAACATTGTTCATTTTGTGGTAAGACGCAATCTGAAGTTGGAAAATTGATTGCTGGTGAGGACGCATATATTTGTAATGAGTGTGTAGATGTCTGCTTAGATCTCGTTCAAACCAGTCAACAAGTTGAAGCAGGTGATTGGGCAACCAAAGCCCTGCCAAAACCACACGAAATACGTGCTGCCTTAGACCAATATGTGATTGGACAAGATGTTGCGAAGAAAACCTTATCTGTTGCGGTATATAACCACTATAAGCGTTTAAAAGTAGGTCAATCGACTCACGGTCATCAAGACATTGAAATCGCAAAAAGTAATATTTTGCTGATTGGACCAACTGGTTCAGGTAAAACATTACTTGCTCAAACATTGGCTCGTTTACTGGATGTCCCATTTGCGATGGCAGACGCAACCACTTTAACTGAAGCAGGTTATGTGGGTGAAGATGTTGAAAACATCGTGCAGAAGTTATTGCAGAAAGCGGATTACGATGTAGAAAAAGCGCAAAAAGGCATTATCTATATTGATGAGATTGATAAGATTACTCGTAAATCTGAAAATCCTTCAATTACCCGTGATGTGTCTGGTGAGGGCGTACAACAAGCATTGTTAAAAATGATTGAAGGTACGGTTGCCTCTATTCCACCACAAGGTGGTCGTAAGCATCCACAGCAAGAATTCATCCAGATTGATACAGCCAATATCCTGTTTATCTGTGGTGGTGCATTCTCTGGCTTGGAAAAAATCGTACAACAGCGCCAAGAGAAAGGTGGGATTGGTTTCACAGCAGATGTGAAGAATAAAGATGACAGTAAAAAAGTCTCTGAGTTGTTCCGTCAAGTAGAAGCAACGGATCTAGTTAAATTCGGTTTGATTCCTGAATTTATCGGTCGTTTGCCAGTCATTGCAACTTTGGAAGAGCTGGATGAAGAAGCATTAATGCAGATTCTGACAGAGCCTAAAAATGCATTAACACGCCAATATCAATACCTATTCACCATGGAAAATGTAGATCTTGTTTTTGAAGAGTCTGCATTACGTGCCGTGGCGAAGAAAGCACTTGAACGTAATACGGGGGCGCGTGGTTTACGTTCTATTCTGGAAAACGTATTACTTGAAACGATGTATGACTTACCAAGTCGTACAGATGTTGGTACTGTTATTTTGAATGAAGCTGCCATTAATGGTACGGCTAAACCAACATTCAAAGCAGAGCGTTTACCACAAGTGGGTACACCGGAAGCAACTGAAAAGAAGGATTTGAAGGTGATTGATTCTAAATCAGCCTAATTCTCATTCATCTAAAAAAGCATGAAAGGCTTGGCTTTTCATGCTTTTTTTATTTGCAATTAGGCGTTGAGGTGTTAATCTTAAAAAATTGAAAAAATGTGCATAGTTTTGCGCTGTTAAAAATAAATCCAAGAAAACGCCTTGAGGGATGTCATGCGTTATTTAGTATTGTCATTATGTTGTGCAGGGGTATTGGCTGGCTGTCAAAGTCATAAGACAGTTGAAGAAAAACCAATCGCGCTGACTGCAACCTTACCAGCTGTGGATACAGAAAAAGAACCAGGTCTATTTGATCAATATCATGTCGGCGGCTTCTCTGTTGGCGGTTGGGTTAATCAAAAATTAGGCCAATATTACGCGCCAATCAAACCGCAAAATGAACAAGCTGCGGTGGTTTATTTATATCGTCCAGATACACGTTGGAACCGTCAGGAAATTGCTGCGGCCAATTTATTTATCAATGGTCATCGTATTCCGAGCTTATTACACAACCATTATTATTGGGTCGAGCTGCCAGCGGGAACTTATCGATTAAGTGTGAGTCGTCCTTTGGTAGGATTGCATTTCCAAAAGCCGAAATATTTAGACTTTACGGTCGATGCCGCACAAACTTATTTTATTAAATACGATGAAGAAAATAAGATTTCTCGCAGTGAGCACACAGGTCCATTCATGATTACACCAGACAAGGTGGCACATCAGGAAATTGCCTTCACACGATTAAAATCATCCAGCTATAACTTTGTCGCTCAAGATGCATCAGGCAAGGTTCGCTCAAAACCTCAAGAATTAAAACCAGCAAAGTATGATGAAAAGTCAGAGGTACATTTGGTTAAGCCATTTAAGCTTTGGAATCCATTGACTTGGTAATCTTGGTTGAGCAGTTACTCATCTTGAATTAAAGGTTTAATGATGGTGAGGAACTGCTCTTTCAATTGTGAACTTTGTGCTGGATCATTTAAGGTTTTTTGGCTTAAGTTATTCATATATTTGAAAACATTGGTGCTTATTTGCAATGTTTTTTGATTAATCGATTTGCCTTCAGGTGTTTTGATAAATTTTAAATAGGCTTGTATTTCTTCTTCGCTCAGGTTATCGGCATAAATTTTCTCTATTGCTCGAACTGTTTCTGGGCGAGCAAAGGCTTTGGAGCTGGTCTCTTTCAATAATTGGCTCAATTCCAACACTGCAAGATGTTCTTGTGTGGTGGTGAGTCTCTCTTTGCCTAAAACGCGTAATAGAATATTTTCTGCCTCAAGATCAAGTGCGGGTTGCATCTCATCCAATGAGGTGCTTAAAACATGTTCGAGGTCGCTGAGTCTGATCAGTTCTTTGACAGATTTACTTTGGGCAGGGGTTGCAAAAGTACTTTGTATACTAACGAGAAGGCAAAGTCCAATCACCACGTTGAACATGTATTTATTCATCTATAGATCGCCTTATTGTTCTCGTCTTTTTTATAATTTAGCAGAAGCGGTAGGCAAAAAAATAGCCGAATACGATGATTCGGCTATTTGAATTGTATGAATATTATTTATGATGCAGCTGCATCAACCACTGGAATTTTACCAATTTTCGCTTGCCAGATTTTTGGTGCAGTCGCATGAATCGATGTTCCATTCACATCAACAGCAACAGAGACAGGCATATCTTCAACTACGAATTTGTAGATTGCTTCCATACCTAAGTCAGCAAAAGCAACCACTTCCGCTTCACGTACTGCTTTAGATACGAGGTAAGCTGCACCACCAACGGCCATCAGATACGTTGCTTTGTTATCTTTGATTGCTTCAATTGCAGCAGGACCACGGTCTGCTTTACCGATCATACCGAACAAACCAGTCGCTTCTAAAACTTGACGAGTAAACTTATCCATACGGGTTGCGGTTGTAGGGCCAGCAGGACCAACCACTTCATCACCAACTGGATCAACAGGACCTACGTAGTAAATGAATTTACCTTTTAGATCGACTGGCAGTTCTTCGCCATTATTTAACATGTCGACCATGCGTTTATGGGCTGCATCACGACCTGTATAAATCGTACCGTTCAACAATAATGTATCACCTGGTTTCCAGGCATTCATTTCTTCTTGTGTAATGGTATCAAGGTTGACACGCTTCGATTGAGAAGAATCCCAAGTCACAGCAGGGTAGTCTTCAAGTTTTGGTGCTTGAATATGCGCAACACCTGAACCATCTAACTGGAAGTGTGCATGACGAGTTGCAGCACAGTTTGGAATCATACCGACTGGCTTACCTGCTGCGTGGCATGGGTAATCCTTGATTTTAATATCCAGAACAGTGGTTAAACCACCAAGACCTTGCGCACCAATACCCAATGCATTTACTTTCTCGAAGATCTCGATACGGAGTTCTTCCATCTTATTTTGTGGGCCGCGACGAAGTAATTCGTCCATGTTGATTTCTTCCATGAGTGCTTCTTTTGCAAGCATCATGGCTTTTTCAGCAGTACCACCGATACCAATACCGAGCATACCTGGTGGACACCAACCTGCACCCATGGTCGGAACAGTTTTAAGTACCCAATCCACGATTGAATCAGATGGGTTTAACATCGCAAGTTTAGATTTATTTTCTGAACCGCCACCTTTTGCAGCCACCGTAATATCGACTTTATTACCAGGTACGAGTTTGTAGTGGATTACGGCAGGCGTATTGTCTTTGGTATTCTTACGACCAAAAGCTGGATCTGCTAAAACTGAAGCACGAAGTACGTTTGAGTTTTCTAGGTAACCTTGGCGTACACCTTCGTTGACTGCATCATCCAAGCTCATGGTTAAATCGAATTTAACATCTAAGCCAACTTCAAGGAAAACGTTAACAATACCGGTATCTTGACAGATTGGTCGGTGACCTTCAGCACACATACGTGAGTTGATGAGGATCTGTGCAATAGCATCTTTTGCGGCTTTGTTATCTTCACGATCATATGCACGGCTCATCGCTTGGATGAAGTCTTGTGGGTGATAGTAAGAAATAAACTGCAGGGCATCCTTGATTGATGTAATCAAGTCATCTTGTTTGATGATCGTTGTCATATCAAATTTCTCTTGAGCGGGCGATTAGCTGGCGGGCTAAATTATATGACAAAAAGGAATGAATGTGGGAGTTTTAGCGTATATTTGGCTAAAGGTCTAAAGTGAATCTTCGATTTAAATTACAGCAACAAGAGATCGTCTTTGGATATTAGTTTTTTCTGATTTGGGATGGAGAATAGCCAAACTGTTTCTTAAAACGATGACTAAAATGGCTGCTGGAACTAAAACCATATTGAGTCGCAATTTCAGTCAAATTGGTTGTGGTGAGTTCAAGGGCTTGATGTGCTAGTTCTAGGCGGCGTTGCATCACATATTGATGCGGTGGCATTTGCATGGATTGCTTGAACATATGGGCAAAATGATACTCGCTGAGTTGCGCTTGCTGAGCCAGATCAGACAAGGTCAAGCTGAGATGGAGATGTTGATCAATCCATTCTAATAACTGCTTCAGCACGTAAGGGGAGAGTCCACCTTTAACTTCGGGTGCTTGCCATTGTGCATGGCTATAATTCTTGATCAGGTGATTGAGTAGCAGCGTGGTAGCGGTGCTCATCTGCAAGTGATTTTCGCGGTTTTGCCATGCATCATTGAGTAAGAAGTGGCGATAAATCATGGAAATTTGTGCATCTGCCACAAAAATCTGCGGATTTAAAATAATCTGGCTAGGTTCTCGATCCCACACTTGTTCAGCCACTCGTTGTAGGTGCTGTTCAGTATAGTAAA
The DNA here is from genome assembly GCF_000369405.1 of Acinetobacter sp. ANC 3929. Lineage (GTDB taxonomy): Bacteria > Pseudomonadota > Gammaproteobacteria > Pseudomonadales > Moraxellaceae > Acinetobacter. The sequence continues at coordinate 263,736 of NZ_KB849998.1, read as the reverse complement.
GGTGTACAAATCTGAGTGGATCACGCAGATCCCAAGTCGACTCAAAATCCTGTGGCATCAGGCACATCCGATCTGGGCCGCCACCGTTGTGCCAGCCCTGCGGCGTCTTTTGGTAACTTTCATAACCGCCTTGAATATACATACTCAAAGTATGGTGATTGCTACAGACACTGACACGATCCTGATTATTTTGCCACATGGCCAACTGCATACCCGAACCCAGTTCAACCGAGTCGAGCAATTGCGCTTTGTATTGTTGTAATTGATCTAGAATCTGATATTTCATCTTCTATACGCAGTGCCAAATATGATCCAGTTTAGTGTAGAACGTTCAGCCAGTTTTGTCATCTGATCAAAAAGTTCCTAGAAAAACGCAAATCCATGACAATCACCGCAAGATGGTGCAAGTAATCATGACCGCAAAAGCAGCAAAATAGTCGTCGAGGTAATTGAGTTTGGTTCTAATGATATGAATGCGCTGTTATATGCTTTGGTTGTGGTGATCTGGGGAACAACATGGATTGCAATTACGCTGCAACAGCAAAGTGGAATTTCGGCCAGTGTTGCGGTGTTTTGGCGTTTTTTTATTTCTGCAATGGTGTTATTTGCTTTCGTCGCCTTGAGCCGCAAGTTACAGAAACTGGCAGGCAAAGATCATCTGTTTTGTATGTTACAAGCCTGCTGTATTTTTGGGTTTAACTTTGTCTGTTTTTATTATGCGGTGCAATACGTCAGTAGCGGTTTAGAGGCCGTGATTTTTTCCATGGCAGTAATTTTTAACACCATTAACGCTAAATTATTTTTTGCTCAGCAAGTATCGACACGTTTTTATTCAGCAGCTTTACTCGGTGTACTTGGCATTATTGCCTTATTTTGGCATGACGTGGTGGGCACCATGTTAAATAGCAATACATTGATGGGGATTGGGCTGTGTATTTTAGGAACTTATGGTTTTTCTTTGGGGAATATGATTAGTACTCGCCATCAAAAACATGGGCTGGATATTTTTACCACCAATGCGTACGCCATGTTGTATGGCTCGTTGTTGATGGCTGTGATTTCATGGTTGAGACAGGATGACTTTTTCCCAAGTATGCCATTCAGTGCAATCAGTGCTTTATTGTACTTAGCGATCTTTGGTTCGGTGATTGGTTTTACTGCATATTTCTATTTAGTGGGGCGGATTGGCGCAGGTAAGGCAGCGTATAGTACCTTGTTATTTCCATTGGTCGCTTTAGTAATTTCGACTGTATGGGAGGATTATCACTGGCAAATGAATGCCGTGATTGGTGTCATTTTGATTTTAAGTGGTAACGCAATTTTCTTTGTGAAAGGACCGCAAACCAAGAAAATTCAGACCATGAGTAAGCCTGAGTCTTGTTGAGTTCTCTGATAAATTGATGGTTCTGGAATTGGTGATTTACGATATAGGCAATCAAATGGCACAGGAACATCTAGCGCAGAATATTATTGAACTCTATCAGAAACATGCTCGTGAATGGATTGAACTACGAGGCAAGGGACTATCTGAAAAAGTTTGGCTTGATCGTTTTCTAAGCTTATTACCAAGCTCGGCAAATATTTTGGATTTGGGCTGTGGTTCAGGGCAGCCGATCGCTGCCTATTTTATTGCGCAAGGCTACCAGATAACAGGTGTAGATGCTTCGGACCAAATGATTGAGGCCGCACGGCTAAGTTTTCCTAAACAGGTCTGGGTGCAGCAGGATTTTCGGGAATATCTCACTGGACACAAGTTCCAAGGGATTTTAGCTTGGGATAGTTTCTTTCATCTCACACCCGATGATCAACGTAAGATGTTTAAGCGTTTTGCCAAATATGCGCAATCAGGGACCGCTTTAATGTTTAGTAGTGGTCCTGAGCAGGGTGAGGCGATTGGTTTGTTATGTGGAGAGCCACTGTACCATGCCAGTCTCTCAGCGGAGGAATATCAGACTTTGCTGCAAGACAATGGGTTTAAGCTGATTAAAATGATTGCTGAAGATATTGAATGTACGGGACATACGATTTGGTTGGCTCAATACCGCTAATTAAAAAGCCCTTTTAATCAAAAGGGCTTTTTAAATTTCGATTGAATAGGAGGTTTAATCTTGTTGTTTGGCCTGAATCGCAGTTAAAGCAATGGTAAACACAATATCATCGACCAATGCACCACGAGACAAGTCATTCACAGGTTTATTTAAGCCTTGTAGCATCGGGCCGACACTCACGACATTGGCAGCACGTTGTACCGCTTTATAGGTGGTATTACCTGTATTCAGATCAGGGAAGATAAACACATTGGCACGTCCTGCCACTTGCGAGTCCGGTGCTTTTTGACGACCTACACTTTCAACCGAAGCAGCATCATATTGCAATGGACCATCGATCAGTAAATCAGGGCGACGCTGTTGAGCAATTTTAGTGGCTTCAGCCACTTTCTCAACATCGGCACCTGTACCCGAAGTACCTGTAGAATAGCTAATCATGGCAATACGCGGATCTAGTCCAAAGGCTTTGGCTGAGTCTGCGGATTGAATCGCAATTTCAGCAAGTTGCTCGGCATTTGGATCTGGGTTAATCGCACAGTCACCATACACATAGACTTCATCGGGCAACAACATAAAGAAGATTGATGACACCAATGAATAATTCGGTGCAGTTTTAATTAACTGAAATGCAGGACGCACGGTATTGGCGGTGGTGTGAATCGCACCAGAAACGAGACCATCGACCTGATCCAAAGCCAACATCATGGTACCAAGCACTACGGTATCTTGCAGTTGTGCTTTGGCTTGTAGCGCATCAAGTTTACCTTTACGCAGCTCCACCATTGGCTCGATATATTGATCACGGATAGTGTCTGGATCAATGATTTGTAAATCTGCTGGCAACTGAATACCGCGTGCTTTTGCAACCTCGGCAACCGATTCAGGTTTCGCCAATAAAATACATTGTGCGATACCACGAGTTTGACAAATGACAGCAGCTTGTACGGTACGAGGCTCATCACCTTCAGGCAGGACGATTCGTTTTTTTGCAGCAATGGATTTTTGTACTAACTCATAGCGGAATGCTGAAGGTGACAGACGAGGGTGCAGATTGTTCTGGGTATGTTGATCCAGCCAATTGCTGTCTAAATGACTCGATACAAAGCGCGTGACTTGCTCGGCACGTTCAGTATCATCAATTGGAATTTCATTACCAAAGCGATGCAGCAGTTGTGCTGTTTCTAAGGTATCTAAAGACGTATGTAAGATTGGGAGTCCTTGTTTAATCGCAGTTTGGCAGAACTCAAGCACATTGTTTGCTGGAGCTGCTTGCTCAGTCAGCACTAAACCCGCTAAAGGCGTACCATTGCTGCTGGCAAGACTAGCAGCCAAGATCGCATCGGTGCGTTGTGATGCGCTAATAATCAATTCGCCCGCAACAAATTTATGCAGTTCAGATTCAATATTCGAAGCGATTAAACTGGTATGCAAAATACGACGTTGTTTAGCTTCACCTTGATGTAACCAAGTGCCTTTGATAATGGATGCGATATCCAAACTACGCGGGACGCTGAGTGTATTACTAAAGGGCACAAGTCCAATAATCGGTAATTCATCAGTTCCCATGAAGCGGTTATAGCGTTGTAATTCCAATGCAAATGCATCGATTTGCTGATCGAGACGTAAACTTGGATCAAGTGTGAGTGGAATTGCAGCAGTGCCTTCTGGTAGTCCCTTGGTGCGCATAAACAGGACACCAGTAGTGCGTGCTGATGCTGCGCCGCCAAACTGGCGTAAATGGGCGTCAACTCTTTCTGCTGTTTTACGCGGGTCTGCTAAATCAGCTGTGCTGACCAAAACCACTTGTGCATCGAGTGCTTGTGCGAGTGCGGCATTGATTTCACTGACAAAATGATCTTGTCCATTCGGTACCAATCCCTCAACGATAATCACATCATGATCCGCTGAAATTTGACGATGTAGCGCAACTGCCTCCTCAAGAAGTTCATCGGTTTCGCCTAAGGCGATGAGTTGCGTCAGCCTTTCATAGGTAATGGGTTCAGCGGATGAATGCTGAAATAAATGACGATATAACGTCGTGGTACGGTCAACCGTGGTATCTGCAATTTGAGAGTAAGGTTTTAAGAAACCGGCATTGATACCTTTACAGTCAAGCGCGTAAATCATGCCTAAACAGGCTGAAGTCAAGCCAACACCTTCACCTGTCGGGATGAGTAAAATCGTATTCATAGTGACCTTAAAATTATCTAATATTTTGATTAAATCGTGTGTTCAAGCACTTGGCGTGTTTCTTTGGCAATACGACCTTCTTCATCGGTCGGAATCACCCAAATTTGTGGACCTGAACCATTGTCGATACGGCCTTCCGTGCCACGCGGCAATGCATTATTTTTCTCTTTACTGAACTGCAAACCAAAGTGCGCGAGGTAGCCCAAGGTTTTTTCACGGACATAGGCTGAGTTTTCGCCAATACCACCAGTAAATACTAAACCATCAAGATGCGGTAAACCGCAACTTAAAGCCGATAAAGACTTGGCTAAGCGATAGCAGAATACTTCAATGGCTAGGGTTGCGCCTTCGTGGCCATTTTCAGAAGCTTCAACCAGCGTACGCATATCATTAGATAAACCAGACAAGCCGAGTAAGCCACTTTCTTTATTTAACATGCTGTCAATTTTTTGAATATCCCAGCCTAAATTACTGGCAAGGAATAAATGTAGGCTTGGGTCGACATCACCACTACGTGTTCCCATGACGACACCTTCAAGTGGGGTCATGCCCATTGACGTATCGACACTATGACCATTCCATACGGCACAGGTCGAACTACCGTTACCTAAATGTGCACTGAGCCAGCCGCCCTGATTTTTATGACCTGCGAGTTCGCTTGCACGTTCGGTCACATACGCATGGCTGGTACCGTGGAAACCGTAGCGACGCACTTGATGTTCGGTATATAAATATTGTGGCAGTGCATAGCGATAAGCACGCTCAGGCATGGTTTGGTGGAAAGCGGTATCGAATACAGCAACTTGAGGTAATTGTGGGAACAAACGTAGGGTGGCTTCAATTCCAATCAAATGTGCAGGATTATGTAGTGGAGCAAGTGGTGTCGCTTCTTCAATACGCTTAACCAGTTCAGGTGTTAAAAGCTCTGCTTTGGTGATATTGCCGCCGTGTACGACGCGGTGTCCAATCGCTTGTGGATTATAATTGGCTAAACGTGCCAGCAAGGTTTCAAGGGCTTTGGCATGATCTGCATACGGAATCGAAAGCTCTAATGGTTCACCACCCAAGGTAACTCCTTTAATACGAGCGTCGGCTGCCCCTAAATTCTCTGCCAAACCATAAATACGGTCTTCACGACGTTCTGAGATGAGCGCGTACTTGATTGATGATGAACCACAGTTAATTACTAATACAGATATAGCCACGTTTGAACACCTAACAGATTTTAAATTTTATGATGAACACTTTGATCTTGCTGCAACGCATGAGGCAGTGGAATCAAGCGCAATGTTTTAACATGGGATCTCGTATTGGCGAAGATAGACTTTAGCCTATACAACCCGTTTATAAATCAACCTATTCAGTATAGTTTGGAAATGAGTCGTTCTTTTGATTGATCTGTTGAATTTGTCATTATTTTTTGTATGTAAATATATAAAAACACGATAAAGATCAAATAAATGACCTTTATCGTGTTTGTGTGTCAGAATCCGCTTTTTAGTTATTGGCGGATTTGACCATCACCGAAAACAATCCATTTTTGTGAGGTTAGGCCTTCAAGACCAACGGGGCCACGGGCATGGATTTTATCGGTTGAAATACCGATTTCTGCGCCTAAACCATATTCAAAGCCATCAGCGAAGCGGGTTGAAGCATTGATCATCACTGAACTTGAATCAACGCGCGCCAAGAACTCACGGGCTAGACTAAAGTTTTCAGTAATAATGGCATCTGTATGATGTGAACCATACTTATTGATGTGTTCAATCGCTTCATCCATACCTGTAACTACTTTGATCGCAAGAATTGGGCCGAGATATTCGGTATACCAGTCTTCTTCCGTCGCTGTCTTCACAGAGACTCCTAAAATACGCTGTGTTTCAGCACAACCACGTAGTTCAACCTGCTTTTCAGCATACAGTTCAGCAATCCGTGGCAAGAACTCTTCCGCAATCGCTTCATCCACCAATAAGGTTTCCATGGCATTACAAACGCCATAGCGATGCGTTTTTGAATTAAGTGCAATCGGCAGCGCTTTTTGTAAGTCCGCTTGTGCTTCAATAAACACATGGCAGTTGCCATCTAAATGTTTGATCACAGGAATACGTGCTTCATTGCTGATTCGTTCGATCAAGCTTTTACCGCCACGTGGCACAATCACATCGACAAATTCACTCATGGTAATCAAATGACCAACCGCAGCACGGTCAGGGGTATCAATCACTTGAACAGCATGTTCAGGCAAGCCTGAAATTTGTAAGCCATGCTGAATGGCAATGGCAATGGCTTTGTTTGATTCAAGGGCTTCTGAACCGCCACGTAAAATAATGGCATTCCCTGATTTTAAGGCTAATGATGCTGCTTCTAGTGTCACGTTCGGTCTTGATTCATAGATCATCCCAATCACACCCAAAGGCACACGCATTTTTCCAAGTTGAATGCCAGATGGACGATAGGCAAGATCTGTAATCTCACCAATTGGGTCAACCAATCCAATCACATCTTTCAGACCTTGCAGCATACCTTTGAAGCGAGCTGGCGTTAGTTCTAAACGATCGAGCAAAGCGCTGTCGAGTTGACGTTGACGACCATTGTCCATATCAATTTGATTGGCTGCTAAAATTTGTGCTTGATTATTTTCCAAAGCCGTATAAATTGCAGACAAGGCGTGGTTTTTCAAATGAGTCGATGCACTCGTTAAAACACGAGATGCCTGACGTGCTTGAGTACCAACGTGTTGCATGTAGTCTTGAATAGAGTCTTGCATAGCATTTTGATATTTGCATGTATTTATAAAGATAGTAACAGTCAAATGCTGAACAATGAATAGGCTGAACTGACAATTCAAAAAATTATGAAGCGTTAATTGGCACAAAAGTTTTTATTTTAGTGTGATGAAGATATTGAATATAAAGTCAAGATTACATATTTTGCAAAAGATTAGTGCTTTAAACAAGATAAGTGGTTAAGGAAATGATTGCGTATAAAACGTGCATATGTATAGAATGAAAAAGTATAGGATAAATGTAATACAAATTTTATAAATTTGTTAACTTGCAAGTTGAATTCGCTGAAAATGAGATGCTTGCAACAAAAAAATAAACAAGGATGGAGGAAGGACATGAATTCCATTATCCAAATGGACTCGGATATAAATCATACCTACACAGGCTTTGGTTTTTTCGACATTTACAATAAAAACAGTTTTAAACAGCCAGCGCGCACCACATGGATCGATGGTTGGAAAATTGAATATATGGCAATTGCAGATCCGAAAACGATCTACAATACGCCGATTGTAATTGTCGGGGGCGCATTTCAAAATTTTAACTCTTATAAGTATTGTGTTGAGCAACTCTTTGAGAGTGGACCCGTTATTCTCATCGATTTACCGTCAATGGGGGCGAATCAACAGATTCGTAATGTTGATACGGGTGAATCTGCTGGAATTTTGGAACTCCCAGAATTATCTAAAATGCTTGGTCAATGGCTCGATATTGTTGGACTGGATAAAGTTTCAATGATGGGCATGTCATTGGGTTCGGTGGTTGCATCTTCATTTGCACACCAACGTCCAGAATTGATTGACCGTATGGTATTGATGGGCGTCATGCAGAAGACACGCAAAAGTTGGCGGATGCTGCTGGAAGAATCTTTGCATTTAATGCGTGAAGATCGCATGGATGAGTTTGGTCAAGCTGTGATTTTGTATTTAGTCAATCATGCCAAGCTTGATAAAACCCGCATGTCACCGACAGCTAAGCGTTTGTTCTTCAAACAAATGGCAGAATTTAGTGCAACTGAGCGTGAACGTTATGAAATTAACTGCAACCGTTTATTGCGCTTAAGTGATGTGCCAGTACCACAATGTAAAACATTGGTGGCTGCAGGGCAGTATGACAGCTTTACGTTGCCACACGAAAATGCCGATTTTGCTTTGCAATGCCAAGATATGCAGTTTGCTTTGATTGCCAACGCAGATCATGTGCCACAATTGCAGCGCCGTAAAGAAACCATGAACTTGTTCACTTCTTTCTTAAAAGGGGAATCTATCGATAATCTGGATGGCATTATCCCGATGACGCGTGAACAAATGCAGCAAATCGAACGTCGTGGTGAAGAACGTATTGCTGTTTTGCATCCAGAGACTAAATTGACCCACCGTCATTTAGCGACTGAAGCGGCAGTGAATGTTGTCGATATCACGTTCTTTGGTGTTTATTTAAAACTGAAAGATATTGAACAGCTTGATTTTGTTAGCCGGCATCCACGTGATTTAGCGCTACATTTAGCTGATGAAGAAGGTGAGTTTAAAATTGAATGTTTAACTTTTGATGCAACTGAGCAAGGACTGCGCATCTTATTTAAACATGGTAGCTTTGATATTGCGGATCGTTTAACGCGTTTTATTGAGCGTCAAAAACAAGCTTAGTGAGAACCGAAGATTTGAAAAGGGAAGTGGTTATTGACCATTTCCCTTTTTTATTGAGCTTACTTATTGCTGGCTTGGATGACCCAAACTAAATCACCTAAATGCTGCTGTTTGTTTTCTAAAGTGGTGTGTTCAAAGAATTGCTTCGGTTGAAGGACTTCAACTTGATTAAAGCCTGCTTCATGGAAAAAATGTTCGACTTCGGCAGGTGTTTTAAAATGAAAGCTAAATGCACTGCGTGACATCCATTTTAGTAAACGGCTGCTGTTCCAGATAATGGTTGCCAATTTATTCTGAGTGGGTTCAGGGTAAATATCTGTTAAATAATGCAGTTCTTTAAAGTTTTGACCGTAGGTGGCAATCGCTTGAATCAGTTGCTGCAACATGGGTTTTTCAAAGTAATTGATCAGCCCTTCACTCATAATCACCAGTGGACGTTGAGGATCAAATACCTCAAATACCGCTGCAAAAGCATCGGTAAATAAATCGACAGAAAGAACTTCATCTACATTGCTTTCAATTTGTTGTAGTGCAGCTTGTTTGGTAGCTGCCATATCAGGCAAATCCAGTTCACGATAGGTGATGCTTGGATAGTGTTGTCTAAACCACCAACCGCGTGGCGATAGACCACATGCAATTTCAAGCACTTGTAAATCAAGATGTTGCTCAATTAATTCTTTTAAGTGGCTATCCAACATGCTGTGGCGTTGTTTCAGTGTGCTACGCATGCTGCCACCGACGTATTTCTCTGCCCAGCTTTCAATTGGATGAACTAAAGCCGCCAGCGTTTTTCCTTTTGCTGTTGCCAGTGCCGGATGTGAGATCCCCATTTGATACCAGATGTAACCTGTATAGTGTGCTGTAAATGAAATGTGGCGATGTTTCGAAAGTTGTTGTGTCATCTGTCCTAGACTCTTTTCCCTAATTCTTATTTTTAACGATATCTATAACGGTGTCTTGCCGAGTCCTCATCTGATATCAGGATAAGCTTTCAGCTGGAGTTACTTTGGTTTCGCCCAAAGTAACCAAAGGCATTGTCATCCGCAAAACCTGTTCATTCCTTGCATGTGATTAATTTCAGCATATAGACAGACTATATCTATCTTTTTGAAATCACGCAGGTTGCGGATGACATTACCGAGTATCGTATATCGGCAAAAATATTTTTTAATGTGAAGTAAGTTAGAACGAATTCTTAAATTCTTCAATGACTTTTCTGACGTTGTGCCAGTTTTCATCGTCTAAAGTCAATGTCGTACCGATTTGGATATTTGGAATTTTACCGCGCATACGTTCTAAACGTTGTTGGTTTGGTAAAGCCAAGGTTTGAATTCCATCCAATGCAGTACAGGCTGCTGCACGGTCATTACAGACTAAGCCCATATCACAACCCGCATTTAAAGCTGCTTGAATACGTGCATCCGCACCGCCTGCAACACATGCAGCTTGCATACTCAAGTCATCTGAGAAGAGTACACCGTCAAATTTAAGTTGTTTACGTAAGATTTCTTGTAACCAGAACGGTGAGAAACCTGCGGGATTTGGATCGACTTGATCATAGATCACATGAGCAGGCATCAGCGCATCAAGCTGAGGCATCAGCTTGATAAAGCTTTGCATGTCTTTGTCATAGATTTCTTGATATGAACGGCTGTCAATTGCAGCAGCAACATGTGAATCAGCTTTGACTGAACCGTGACCAGGGAAATGTTTGCCTGTAGTCGCCATGCCTGCTTTTTTCATACCACGCATAAAGGCATCTGCAAGCGGTACGATGTCTTGCATATTTTTGGCAAAACCACGATCACCAATCACATCACTGACATCATTCAGGTCTAACACAGGGGCAAAGCTAAAATCAATGCCGACTGCGAGGACTTCGATTGCCATCAACCAACCACATTGTTCAGCCAATTCAATCGCTTGTTCTGGCTGAGCCAAGTAATGCTCGCCTAGACGGCCCATCGCTGGAAGTAAAGTAAAACCTTGTCTTAAACGTTGTACACGACCCCCTTCTTGATCCACTGCAATCAGGATATCTGGACGGACTTGACGCATATGGTCGGTTAAAGCACGAACTTGTTGAGGGGATTCAATATTTCGTGCAAATAAAATCATGCCACCGACTTGCGGAGCTTGTAATAGTTCAATATCTTCTTGAGTAAGTTCTGTGCCAGCAATATCCAGCATCAACGCGCCGATCATAAGGATTCCGTTTGAATTTTGATGAAAAATTTGATGAAAAAAACGATAGCTAAATTGTGCAATGATTTGCTACATTTTGTCAGTACAGAATATGATAAAACTACATGATATTGATGATAAGTGCTTGTTGGTCATTTATTTATGACGACCAATGAGTTCTACAAGTTGGTAAAGTATCGAATGAAATGTGTTCATATTGACAGTATCAGCGTGTAATAATTGCCATATCCAAGGAAGTACCAAAATTTTATGAAACTTCAAATGATAGCGTGTGCAGTTGCAATTGCGACTGGTGGTTTGTTTTTCTCTCATACTATGAATGAGGCATTTGCGGCGACGGAAGCACCTGTCGTTTCAACCGTCATCAAACCATCACAAGAGCAGGCATTGGTCGCACGTCAGTTAGCCACCTTGGTTGATCGCCAGCATTATTTAAATATGCGCCTAGACGCAACAACTTCAAACCGTATTTTGAATATGTACTTGGATAGTCTTGATCCAGATCATTCATTATTTTTAAGTGGTGAAGTTGAAGAATATCAAAAGAAATATGGTTCGAATTTTGGTAGCTCATTAAAAGCGGGTAATTTAACAGGACCTTTTTTGATTCATGGGCAATATCGTGACCGTTTAAAACAATTCTATGAGTTTATGCTGGCTGAGCTGAAAAAGCCGCAGAACTTAAACCAAAAAGATGTCTATCTCGATACCGATCGTGAAAAAGCGCCATATTTCAAAACTGAGGCGGAACAACAAAAACATTGGCAGCAAATGCTAGTGTCGCAGTTGATCAATTTAACCATTAGCAAAGAGGAAGAGCAGGCGAAGCAAAAAGCCTTAAAAGCAGATCCATCGCTTGCCAATGGTCAGGATTTAACAGGGCCAGAAGATTTAACGCCAGTTCAGACATTAACTAAACGCTATACCCGTCAATTAGAGCGTATTGGTCGTGTGAAAAGTGATGATGTGCTCGATAAAACATTGAATGCAATGTTGGCAACGTATGATCCACATAGTAACTATTATCCACCAATTGATGCGATGGAGTTGAATCGTCAAACCACCTTGCAATTGGAAGGGATTGGGGTATCGATTCGTCCAGAACGTGGCAATGAAGATTACACTAAGATCGAAACCATCGTAGAAGGTGGGCCAGCAAGTAAATCTGGTCAGGTAAAATCAGGTGATCGTATCATTGGTGTCGCTCAAGATGGCGAGAAAATGGTGGATGTGATTGGTTGGCCGAGCTCTGAAATTGTTGGACTGATTCGTGGTAAACGTGGCACTAAAGTGGTGGTGCGTTTATTAGGTGCTGGTGCATCGATGAGCCAAGCACGTAATGTGACTTTAACCCGTGACATTATTCAAGAAGAAGATGCAGGTGTACGTTCACGTACGGTTGAAATCACGCGTGATGGTAAAAAACATCTATTTGGGGTACTTGAAATCCCATCTTTCTATTTTGACTATCGCTCACGTCGTGCAGGAACAGAGTATCGCTCTGTCTCTGAAGATACAGCGAAAGCTTTAGATTCACTCAAGGCACAAAAAGTAGAAGGGATCTTGGTCGACTTGCGTAACGATCCAGGTGGTTCTTTGGAAGAAGTGGCACGTATGCTTGGTCAGGTGATCAAGTCTGGACCAGTGGTACAAATCCGTGATGGTAACGGTAATGTCAATGTATTTGAAGATACCGATGGCGGTGAGCAAATCTATGCAGGCCCAATGGCGGTATTGGTCAATCTAGCCTCTGCTTCTGCAAGTGAAATTTACTCTGCGGCAATTCAGGATTATGAGCGCGGGATTATTATTGGTAGTACCACCACAGGTAAAGGGACAGCACAGGTTCAGTTGGATTCGCTAGCTTATGGTCAAGCGACGTTAACCCAGCGTAAGTTCTATCGAATTACGGGTGGAAGTACCCAGAACAAAGGTGTAATTCCAGATATCAAACTGGTTGATATCTACAATGAAGAGTTCGGTGAGCGTAAAGCGAAGAATGCTTTGAAGTGGGATACCATTCCAACCGCACCATTTAAACGTGAAGGTTCAGTACTGCCATATGTAGCAAAATTGTCCCAATCTTCGGAGCAACGTGTTGCGGCAGACTCTCAATTTAAATATTTAGAAGCGCGTAAAGCGATTGCGAAAAAAACCTCTGACCAGAAGAAAGTAGTGTTGGATATTAATCAACGTCGTGCCGAGTTGATTGATCTCGAGAAGCAAACCTTGAATGCTGAAAACCAACGCCGTATAGCAACAAATTTAGCTCCTTATGCAAATTGGGAAAGCTATCAAGCTTCTATCGATGCCTTAGTCGAGTCGCGTGCCAAAATGAAAGCACATTTGCGTCCACCATTGCCTGAAGAAGAGACTTTTATTAATGAAGCGGCAAATGTACTGTTAGACTATTCAAAGTTGCAAGGTCGTTAAGCCTTACATCATTGAATCAATAAAAAAAGCCCTGAAATACAGGGCTTTTTTTATTGATTCAATTTAATTGGCACGAATCCAGATTTGACTTCGTCCTAATACAGAGACACCGACATAACCACGTAAGTGTAAACGTTGTCCATTGGTACTGAGTTTTGCAGTTAAGCTATACATACGCCCACTATTTGGATCCAAGATTTTCCCACCCGTATAAGTCAGATCTTTTTTATGCTTCAGTTTGGTAATAGCAGTTAAACCTAAAATCGGTTTATTGGTATAAGGGGCAGGGCAGCCAGTACAAAACTCTTTAGGTGTATAGCCTGTACGCGGCGTAATTTTGATGATTTTACCTGTATAAGAACCATCTGCTTCTTGGGTAATTTCAACCTGTCCTTTCGGTGCACCAGTGACATCATCAACACTTTGCCAAATACCTGTAATGTCTTGGGCAAAAGTAAAATGGCTCAGGGTAATTAAGAATAAAAAAGAAATTAGTTTGGTCGACATGCTCAAGCATCCATGCTGCAATCATTGTTGACCTATTATTTCGGATTTCTAATGACAGATTCAATCATTATTTTACAGTTGTAAATTTTTAATAATTGAAGTTTCAATAATTTTTTATACTGATAATGAAAAAAGCTTCTTCACTGAATGAAGAAGCTTTTGATACAGAACCGAGGTCAAATTGATCAAAGGGAGGTGCGTACTACAGGTACAGAATTTATTTTACTCTGCGCGAATCCAAATTTGATTACGACCCAATGCAGATACCCCTAAATAGCCACGTAAATGTAAGCGTTTACCATTTGCACTTAATTTAGCTTTCATACTGTAAATTTTTCCAGTATTCGGATCTAAAATACGACCATTGGTATAGTTTAAGCCTTCGCTAAATTTTAAACCTGTAACTACGTCTAAACCGATAATTGGTTTGTTGGTATAGGGTGCTGGACAATCTACACAAGTTTCTTTTGGTGTATAGCCTGTGCGTGGCGTGATTTTAACTACTTTGCCTGCATAAGTTCCATTTGCTTCTTTGCGAATTTCAACCAATGCTTTAGGCGCCCCCGTCTTGTCATCAATACTTTGCCAGAGCCCCGTAATATCCTCTGCAAAAGTAAAACTGCTCACCGCAGATAAAAGTAACGCACCTAATAATTGTTTGCTCATCATTAAAAATCCTTTTAACGTTTAAGCTTACATTATGGAGGATATCTGACAACTAGTTCAATCTTTATGTGATATTTGAGGCAAATATTAAGATAAAGATAGAATAAAGGTCGGGAGCCAAATGGCTGTAAATACACCATTTACTGCCATACCGAAGGCTGCATAACGGCCAGTGACAGGTCCGCGTTGCCAAGCCTGAGCTGTACCAATCGCATGTGCAGCCAAACCTAAAGCGAGACCCGAAGCGCGCTCATCATGGATATGTTTGAGAATCCATGGAGAGAAGGCTGCACCAATCACACCTGATAAAATCACAATCAGTGTTACCATCATCAAAGGGGCATGGAGTAGGGTAGCAATGTTTAAAGCGATTGGTGTGGTCACGGCACGGGTTGCAAAAGCCATAATGGTAGGTTCAGACATATGCAGCAAATAAGCCAGTCCCATTGGCAGGGCAACAGCACTAATACTGGCAAAGCAAAGAATGCCGATCATCGATTTTAGTGGTAGATCATCATAGCGCATAGCGGCTAAAGGAATTGCCAAAGCAACGGTCACATAGCCAAGTAGATGATTGAAAACCCCATTGACGTTATCCATGTATTGTTGATATGGAATACCCAAAATAGCCAACAAGGCAATGACAATAAACATGCCGAACACAATCAGTGGAACCTGAGGCATTTTTTGATTGAGTGGTTTGGCAATAAGATAACTGATAAACGTAATGATGAAGCCGTAGATAACCATCGACATAGATCAGCTCCTTATAACCAACGCTTCGCCATTTTGGCATAAATCCATAATGGCAATAATGTACTGAACGTTAAGATAAACAAAAATGCAGGAATTTCTTTGCCCATATGTACCAGCATAATTAATGAACCTGCACAAATGGGTAGAAAGGCAAAGGCACTTTCTTTCAAAATTTTGTTGTTGGTATCAATTAGACGATTAGAGATTTTTCTGAATCTTCTCCAAATTAATAAGGTGAGCAATAAGCCTATAAGCCCTACCAAATTACCCAGTTCAGGGTGACCCAAGGCTTTTGTGATTGCGACAGCCCCTTCACGATAGACGATGATTAATGAAATCGTGCCAAACCAAGCTGTCCAATCAATATGTTTCATTTTCTTTTTACTCTCGTCTATTCGAACGATGGCTGATCGTAATTAAGATATTGGATGATCGATCTCAAATTCTTCCAAAGGTCGCTGAAATTGGGAAGCTTTTTTTCCAAGAATTTCGTCTAATGGCAAATGTGCCTGTTTAATGAGTTGCTCTAATTTATGTGGAGCAATACATACCGATAAATGCAGGTCGCCTTGCTCATCATAATGTTCAGACTGAATCACATTCAGCGTATAAAGCTGTGTGCGTAGTTTACCGTAAGCAGGTTTGAGCACTAGGTCAAACGCTTGTAACTGCCCCATCAGACATTGTTGTACCGCTTGGCTAAGCAGTTCAAGCCCTTGCCCAGCATGGGCTGAAACATAGACTCGATCAGGCAAGTCCTTTGTCTTATAAATAATTTTGGCAGTATCACCACTGAGATCAATTTTATTGTAGACATGCAAAATAGGCGCATCAGCACCAATTTCTTTAAGTACAGATTCTACCGCTTCAATCTGTTCAGACATGTTGGGGCTACTGCTATCAATAACGTGTAACAGCAAGGTTGCTTCTAAGGTTTCTTCTAAGGTTGCTTTGAAAGATTCAACTAGGTCATGTTGTAAATTACGCACAAAGCCTACGGTATCTGCCAGTACTACCGTACCGATACCATCCCAGTCTAAACGACGTAAGGTTGGATCGAGTGTCGCAAACAGTTGATCGGCAGCATAGACATCACTTTTGGCTAGAATATTAAATAGAGTTGATTTTCCAGCGTTGGTATAGCCGACTAACGAGATGGTTGGAATAGCGGCTTTTTGTCGGGCGGCGCGTCCTTGTAAACGCGTCTGTTGTACTTTAACCAGTTTATCTTTGAGCTGAGTAATCCGCACTCGAATTAAGCGGCGGTCTGTTTCCAACTGAGATTCACCTGGACCACGTAACCCAATCCCCCCTTTTTGTTGCTCAAGGTTGCCTGTAAAACCACGAATTAAGCGAGTTGATAAATGTTTGAGTTGAGCCAATTCAACTTGCAATTTACCTTCATGGGTTCGGGCGCGTAAGGCGAAAATATCCAGAATTAAGCCCGTACGGTCAATTACTCGGCACTTTAGGATACGTTCCAAGTTTCGTTCTTGAGCAGGGGAAAGGGAATGGTCAAAAATAACCAATTCTGCTTCGAGATCTTGGACTAACTCAGCAATCTCATCGACTTTACCTGAACCAATAAAAAATTTAGGGTCAGGCCTATTGCGTTGCACAGAAATATGTTCAAGGATTTCAGCGCCTGCGGATTGAGCGAGCAATCGAAACTCTTCAGCATCAAGATCATCGAGCAGTTGAACAGACACACTGACTAATATTGCCCGTTCACCACTTTGACGCTGCTCAAAATTTTCCACGCTGTTCTGTAATCCTGATACTTAAAGTCTTATTCTAGAATAAACTTCAAGCAAAGGGCAAAGACTTACTCGATTTATATGACATTACGACGTAAAAGCTCTATGAATCCGACCAAGGTTCCCATGTATAAAATTGACCATCCCAAAAACATTCTCAAAGCATAACCATATGGAATCGTCGTTTGGGATTCAGATGTCGTGGTTTGTGGGTTCATCACATCACCTTATTAATCTATTAATTCGATTTATTTACAATATTTGATCTGATAAATCTTTTAAAATTGAAAAAAATTATGCTCACATTCGTTTTTTGTTATCGTGGAAACTTCTACAAGCTGATATGGTCATGATATAACAGGTGAATTCAATGCATTCGTGCATATATGCGTACGGTTTTAATAATTTATGACTCAACATGCAACAGCAGTAAATAACACACCATTAAGTTTGTTTTCGAAATTTAGTTTATACAGTAAAAAATTAGCCTCTGGTCTGGAGACGATCGGTGAAGGCTTTTATCTCATTTACCGTCATGGTTTATATAAAGATCCGAATAACCCTGTAAATACACGCTATGTGCAGTATTTCTGTCGTCGCTTATGTGAAGTATTTAATATTGAAGTCCAGGTTCATGGGACGATTCCACGAGAACCTGCATTATGGGTCAGTAACCATATTTCTTGGTTGGATGTCGCAGTTCTGGGGTCGGGCGCACGGATCTTTTTCTTGGCCAAAGCCGAAGTCGAAAAGTGGCCTATTTTAGGCAATTTGGCAAAAGGTGGCGGTACTCTGTTTATTAAGCGTGGCTCTGGTGATTCAATCCGAATTCGTGAGCAAATTGCAGCGTTTTTAAAACAAGATATTCCAGTTCTATTCTTTCCTGAAGCAACCACAACTGATGGTAGCAAAGTCAAGAAAGTACATGGGCGGTTACTTGGTGCTGCAATCGAAGCGCAACGACCGGTACAGATTTGTGTGATTTGCTATGTCAATCAACAAGGTGAACTGGATTTGGTTGCACCGTTTATTGGCGAGATGACCTTTGCAGAACATGTACAACGTGTTTTGGAAATGCCTCAAGTGACGGCACATTTAATGACATTGCCTGCCATTCCTGTAGAAGGTCATACTGTCGAGAGTCTAACCAAAGAAGTGGATCGCCAGATGCGAGCAGGTTTGGCGCAATTACAACGAAAAGTACTGACGGTATTGCCAGAAACACCTGAAACTACATAAAACCTTCAATGGGTAACCATGAGATGATTTTCATCCCCGCTCTTTGCCACCATTTCATTTTCGGTTCTTTGGTATAGACCAAAGGACCCTGTGGCGTTTCACGCTGCCAAGTGATGTTCTTGTTGGCATCCAATACCAAGCGATAGGCGTAAGTTTTTAGATTGTGATCCATTGTGGTATGTACAGCTTGTGCCAATGGCGGGCTGTTGAGTAGTACTCCGATTTCGGTGTTCAAATAGGCCGAGCGTGGATCGAAGTTAAATGAGCCAATGAACACTTGTTTTTCATCCAAGGCCATCAACTTGGCATGCAGGCTTGAACGGCTCAATCCCTTAAGGTTGACCTTGGCTTTTTTCGCCAAATCTTCGGTATGTTTATCTAAATCATTTTTATCTAAAGCAGGTAGGAACTCATAAAGCTGCACGCCATTTTCAAGCAATTCTTGGCGATATTTACCATAAAATGCATGCACGACTGCAACATCATTGGCTTTGAATGAATTGGTCAATACCCTGACTTCGATACCATCTTGTGCCAAATCACTTAAAATTTTTGTCCCTTTCTTCTCAGGAACAAAATAAGCAGAAATTAAATCGATGTTCTTTTCAGGTTGTTCCAAATGATTAATGAGCTGGAAGTTAAGATGTTCTTCTTTTTTGGCTTTTGATTTAATTTTATCGGGCGAGTCCTTAACCACTTCCGCTTTGACCCAGTCGAGAGAAATATCACGATTCATAAGGGCATCAACAGCTTGGGAACGACTGGTTAAATCTAAATAGTTTTGTACCGTAATCCGTTTATAGTGTTCATCAAGCTGCTGTTTTAAACTTTCATAACTTAAGCGATGAGATTTTTCTTTAACCACTTCTTTGACGTCATAAGCATATTCATGATTCCAGTAATCATCAAATGATTGAGAGATGTCATTGACTGCGGTGCCAAACAGCATGACATCGACATCAGAAAATTGATACGTATCACTGACATTGTAATACTGGTTGGTCATATTGCGACCACCAATCAAAGCGACCTGATGATCGGCAATAAAACTCTTATTGTGCATACGACGGTTGATTCGCTTTAAGTCCAATACCATATCAATGGCACGATATTTGCGAAAGCGATAAGGATTAAAGAGTTTCACTTCAATATTTGGGTGTTGAGCTAAAGCGAAGAAAATGCCTTCGGTATGTTTCGCATTATTATCATCAATGAGTAACCGAACTCGAACACCACGATCCGCTGCACGAATTAAGGCATGCAGTGCCAATGCACCTACTTTGTCGTTGTCCCAAATATAGTATTGTAAATCTAAGGTTTTTTCGGCCTTGTCAATCAGGCGCAGACGAGCTGCCAGCGCTTCTAATGGCTCATATAAAACATGATAGCCTGTCAGGTCAGGATGCTGTTCCTGTAAGGGCTTGATCACTTGCGCTAAGGACGTTTGCGAGGTGTCAATTTGTGTGGTGGTTTGTATGACAGGTTCAATTTTATGTTTAGGTAAGGTACTGCAACCAGTCGCTGTGAGCGCAATTGTGATATAAATCGCAAGCATATTTTTATTGTAAGCGGTTGTACTTATCTTTGTATGTTTGCTATTTAAATGAGAAAATTGCGTCATAATCGTTACTGATTAAAAGTTGGGCTCGAGTATACCATTTCATCGAAAAAGATAAATATAAGATGAGATGTATGTCCCTAAAGTGAAGTTAATGAGGGCTGTAATGTCGAATTCAGATACTATGATTATTGGTTTTTACCTTATTTTTGCTGTTCTGGCATTTTGGGCATTTATTCAAGCTTGGGTTCATCAAGCACGGACCGAAACCATACATCCTTTTAAAGCCTTCGTACATTTACTGGCGTTTTATCTGTCTTATTTATTAGTCCCACTTTGGTTTTTTAGCATTTTTGCGGGTTGGGTTGGATATTACAGTTTACATCAAGCCGCATTTATTGGGCTACTCAGTAGTGTACTCATCTATGCGCGTTTTATAGAACCTCATCAAGTTCATGTTAAATACCATCAATATCGTTTAGATCCTAAACGTGAATTTACCCAGCCAGTTAAAGTCGCTTTAGTTGCAGATATGCATGTTGGGTTATTTTCAGGACATGAGCGCCAATTAAAAAGTATTGTGAAGAAACTCAATCAGGAACAACCTGATTTGGTTGTGGTCGCTGGTGATTGGACCTATGAACCTGAAAATCGTTTGGTACAGGAGCTTGAGATTTTAAAGCAAATTCAGGCACCTGTTTATTCAGTACCTGGCAATCATGATGAACAATATCCAGGTCCTCCCATTCAGGCTTTATTGAGTAAGGCACTCGAACAAAACAATGTCATAGATATTGAGGGGAAAATTGTTGATTTTGATGAGTTCCGTTTGATTGGGATTGGAGATTTATGGGCAGGGAAGGCGAACATGCGCTTTATGCCAGAGTTACCCCAAGACAAACCTTGGCTGATTTTGTCACATAACCCAGACACGGTAGATATGGTACCTGAATTACCAACGCGTCCATTGATGCTTTCGGGGCATACCCATGGTGGGCAGATCGAGCTGCCATGGATTACCAGTTATATTATGAAACGGGTGTCTATTTTGGGACACAAAAAAGGTTTTTATACACACGAACATGCGGATGTTTTTGTCACGGTAGGGACGGGGATGGTTGGTGTGCCATTCCGTTTTCGTGTTCCACCAACGATCGATATTATTGAATTGATTTAAATAAAAAAGCCGACTAGATGAAGTCGGCTTTTTTATTGAAGCGATTTGCTTATGGGATAATGATGACATTAACGCGGCGGTTGCTGGCACGGTTTTCATCGGAGGTATTTGGAACAAAAGGCTGATGAGAACCACGACCAACCACAGTTAAATTATTTTGCTTGAAACCCTGAGCAATAAAGATGGTTGAAACACTTTGAGCACGTTCCTCAGAGAGTTTTTGGTTGTACTCTGGATTGCCGATATCATCGGTATGGCCTACGATTTTTAATTTCTCTAGGTCATATTTGTTCAATTGAGTTACCAAACGAACAATTTCTTTTTGATGTTCAGGTTTGATCTCTGAAGTATTAAAGTCAAATAACAAACGTTCAGGAAGACCAAGCGTCCAGCCTTCATCTGTTAGAACGAAGCCTTCTTTCTTAAGCATTTTGACCTGACGATACTTTAACGGGCCAAAACTCAAGCAGCCAGCCAATGTTAGGCAGAGTAACGCTATAAATGAAATTTTAATGGTGTGAGCGCGCATAACATGTCCTAAATTTCTGGTTTATAAAGAAACCAATGTGGATTTAAACTCTTAGCTTTATACATGGCTTGATCGGCTTGCATAATCAAATCCTCTGGATTCTCTGCAAACTGAGAAAAAGCAACCCCTAAGCTAAAACCGAAATGAATCGTTTGTCCGTTAAACTCTAAAGGTTGTTCGCAACTTGCGAGCACCCCTTCAGCAATTGTCCTTAAATGATCTGTATGGTGAATTGAATGCAAAATGATCGCAAATTCATCGCCACCTAAACGGGCAATAAAATCTTCGTAGCGAACAGAAAGCCTTAAGCGAGACGCCATTTCTTTTAAAACGGCATCTCCAGCTAAATGTCCATATTCATCATTAATCACTTTAAACTTATTATTGTCGATAAATAATAAAGCTGAACTGTGACGGTATTGTGGGTTTTCAAAAATGTTAAATAATTCTTGGTAAAAATAATGACGATTCGGCAAGCTGGTGAGCTGATC
The DNA here is from genome assembly GCF_000369405.1 of Acinetobacter sp. ANC 3929. Taxonomy (GTDB): domain Bacteria; phylum Pseudomonadota; class Gammaproteobacteria; order Pseudomonadales; family Moraxellaceae; genus Acinetobacter. The sequence goes on along the minus strand of NZ_KB849998.1, from coordinate 241,748 downwards.
ATGATGTGCTTGGAATGAAAGCTGCCGATTTTCTTTTTGCAGATGCGTATGCCAAATTTGAATTTCTTCTAAAAGTTCGTTAAACACCGTATTTAAGTTTTGAAATTCATGGATGTGATTATTGGGAAAGCGTAAATTATAGGCTTTTTGATCACTGACCAATTGCGCAATATGGGTCAAGGGCTTAATCGCTTGCATAATTTGGCGATAAGTAATGTTTACTGACCAAAGTAAAGCAATGACAATAAAAAACATTGAAATCGCAAGACCAATAATAATGGTTTTTAGAAAATGTAAAATATTCTCTGAACTACCATAGAGTACCAATTCTCCAACTTTCTTTTTATGATGAACGATCATTAATTTAATTGGATCATGTAAAAACCATCGATCCATTAAATCCTGCATCACTGAGGTATGCGCGACTTTTTTGGTACTTTCAGCCAATAATTTTTGCTGAGGATCATACACATGAATACTACGGATCGCATGTTCACTCGTATAGTCATCAAGGATTTGATCAATTGCCCCTTTATCTTTAAACACGACAGCAGGTTGTACGCGTTCCAAGACAGTTTGGCTCAAGAGCTGCAAATTCTGTTTTGCATAGGTTTCCATTGTAAACATAGAAATGGTGGCAAAAGTAAAAGAGCAAATGACAAACGTAATTGCAAAGATCGCAAATTGTGATTTACGGAATAAAGCGTGTAAGGAAGTAGATTGATATAAGTTTGAAATCACTATGCTTACCCCGCATTCTTCGCTAAGAGTAAAACACGAGGATCAATATGTACTTTGGAATAGCTCAATGCATCCAAGTTTACTTTAAATGTAGAAAAGGTCTTCTTATTGTATAAGCAGAAAATACTACCAACTTCGCAGGCTGGGTTATTGGTACTTAATGAAAGCAATGAGCGAGACGGATACGCCTGAATTAAATTTTGCTGCTGCTGCGGCGACGTTACTGTGAAATAGGCAACATGACAATCTGTTTTGGGAAAGTCTTTAGCAGTCACAGCCTGAACTTGATACTCATAAGCAAGCTGACGAATATTACTTTGAAACTGATTTGCCGCATCTTGATTGTCAATCACACAAATTGTTGGGCGACTGGTGTTCGACCATTTACTATAACTTAATATAGATAAAGCCAGCTCATAGAAGTTATGCGTTGAAATGGCATAGCAAAGCGGGCTCACAACAAATAATGCAGCAAGTAATATAGAACGAGCTTTTTTACGACCAAACCGTATTTTCAATCAAAAGTGCCAAAAAATGTGAAGCAAGAGACATATTCTACTGGACTTAATTGTTTAAAAAAAGTTCTTAAACACAAAGAAAAGGCATTAAAAGTAACTGTTCAGTTCAAAAAATAGTCGCTTGAATTAATAATTTAAAAGAATTTGAAAAATGGGGTTGTGTCTGGTTGGAAATGCTGTAGAATGCACATCCATCGGCGGTGATGCAGATAAAAACTTGTTGAGAAACAAGGATTTGGCTTAAGGGTTAAATTTTTGGGTTTGAGAATAAGTTTTGAAAATATCTAAATTACCTGTTGACTTTAAAGAAATTTAGAGTAATATAGCCGACCTAGCTTGATGATGACGAATCATCGAGAAGATCATTAAGAGAATAGAAGAACAACTTGTGTGGATTTTTACTGGTTGATCAATCGAAAATATTTCATTGATTGAATGGTAAGAATTTCTCGAAGTTTATTTGAGCGAATTTTTAGTCAGAAAATTGATGAGCCAAGATTTGTAGCCATAAGCTACTAATGATTTTAAACTGAAGAGTTTGATCATGGCTCAGATTGAACGCTGGCGGCAGGCTTAACACATGCAAGTCGAGCGGAGTGATTGTGCTTGCACAATCACTTAGCGGCGGACGGGTGAGTAATGCTTAGGAATCTGCCATTTAGTGGGGGACAACATTCCGAAAGGAATGCTAATACCGCATACGTCCTACGGGAGAAAGCAGGGGATCTTCGGACCTTGCGCTAAATGATGAGCCTAAGTCGGATTAGCTAGTTGGTGGGGTAAAGGCCTACCAAGGCGACGATCTGTAGCGGGTCTGAGAGGATGATCCGCCACACTGGGACTGAGACACGGCCCAGACTCCTACGGGAGGCAGCAGTGGGGAATATTGGACAATGGGCGGAAGCCTGATCCAGCCATGCCGCGTGTGTGAAGAAGGCCTTTTGGTTGTAAAGCACTTTAAGCGAGGAGGAGGCTACCTAGATTAATACTCTAGGATAGTGGACGTTACTCGCAGAATAAGCACCGGCTAACTCTGTGCCAGCAGCCGCGGTAATACAGAGGGTGCGAGCGTTAATCGGATTTACTGGGCGTAAAGCGTGCGTAGGCGGCTGATTAAGTCGGATGTGAAATCCCTGAGCTTAACTTAGGAATTGCATTCGATACTGGTCAGCTAGAGTATGGGAGAGGATGGTAGAATTCCAGGTGTAGCGGTGAAATGCGTAGAGATCTGGAGGAATACCGATGGCGAAGGCAGCCATCTGGCCTAATACTGACGCTGAGGTACGAAAGCATGGGGAGCAAACAGGATTAGATACCCTGGTAGTCCATGCCGTAAACGATGTCTACTAGCCGTTGGGGCCTTTGAGGCTTTAGTGGCGCAGCTAACGCGATAAGTAGACCGCCTGGGGAGTACGGTCGCAAGACTAAAACTCAAATGAATTGACGGGGGCCCGCACAAGCGGTGGAGCATGTGGTTTAATTCGATGCAACGCGAAGAACCTTACCTGGCCTTGACATACTAGAAACTTTCCAGAGATGGATTGGTGCCTTCGGGAATCTAGATACAGGTGCTGCATGGCTGTCGTCAGCTCGTGTCGTGAGATGTTGGGTTAAGTCCCGCAACGAGCGCAACCCTTTTCCTTATTTGCCAGCGAGTAATGTCGGGAACTTTAAGGATACTGCCAGTGACAAACTGGAGGAAGGCGGGGACGACGTCAAGTCATCATGGCCCTTACGGCCAGGGCTACACACGTGCTACAATGGTCGGTACAAAGGGTTGCTACCTAGCGATAGGATGCTAATCTCAAAAAGCCGATCGTAGTCCGGATTGGAGTCTGCAACTCGACTCCATGAAGTCGGAATCGCTAGTAATCGCGGATCAGAATGCCGCGGTGAATACGTTCCCGGGCCTTGTACACACCGCCCGTCACACCATGGGAGTTTGTTGCACCAGAAGTAGGTAGTCTAACCGCAAGGAGGACGCTTACCACGGTGTGGCCGATGACTGGGGTGAAGTCGTAACAAGGTAGCCGTAGGGGAACCTGCGGCTGGATCACCTCCTTAACGAAAGATTGACGATCGGTAAGAATCCACAACAAGTTGTTCTTCGAAGATGTATCTGAGGGTCTGTAGCTCAGTTGGTTAGAGCACACGCTTGATAAGCGTGGGGTCACAAGTTCAAGTCTTGTCAGACCCACCAAATCTGAAAGATATGTCGTTCATTAAATGATAAGCTGGGGACTTAGCTTAGTTGGTAGAGCGCCTGCTTTGCACGCAGGAGGTCAGGAGTTCGACTCTCCTAGTCTCCACCACGTACTTTAAAGAGTACGAGCTAAAATAGATTATAGAATTTAGTAAGTTAAAAGCTTATTAAGTTCTGTGATTTATCACAGTTTACTAGTCACCGACGAGGTGGTAGTTAATCATTAACAGATTAGAAAATTGAGTCTGAAATAAATTGTTCAAACTCGATTAGATATAAGCTTAACAAGCAATTGTTAAGAAGATATTTAATCCGAGAACTAGCAAATTAACTGAATCAAGCGTTTTGGTATATGAATTAGATTGAAGCTGTACGGTGATTAAATTCACAGGACAACAGATAGTAGCAATTAAGTTTGCAACGATAACACTCACTTGTATGTGTTAACGACTGTTTGGGGTTGTATAGTCAAGTAATTAAGTGCATGTGGTGGATGCCTTGGCAGTCAGAGGCGATGAAAGACGTAATAGCCTGCGATAAGCTCCGGGGAGGCGGCAAATATCCTTTGATCCGGAGATTTCTGAATGGGGGAACCCACCCGCTATAAGGCGGGTATCATAAGCTGAATACATAGGCTTATGAAGCGAACGAGGGGAAGTGAAACATCTCAGTACCCTTAGGAAAAGAAATCAATTGAGATTCCCTTAGTAGCGGCGAGCGAACGGGGAGCAGCCCATTAAGTTGTGTGTGTTCTAGTGGAACGCTCTGGGAAGTGCGAACGTAGAGGGTGATATTCCCGTACACGAAAGGGCACACACAATGATGACGAGTAGGGCGAGGCACGTGAAACCTTGTCTGAATATGGGGGGACCATCCTCCAAGGCTAAATACTCCTGACTGACCGATAGTGAACCAGTACCGTGAGGGAAAGGCGAAAAGAACCCCTGTGAGGGGAGTGAAATAGATCCTGAAACCGCATGCATACAAGCAGTGGGAGCCGACTTGTTCGGTGACTGCGTACCTTTTGTATAATGGGTCAGCGACTTATATTCAGTAGCGAGGTTAACCGAATAGGGGAGCCGTAGAGAAATCGAGTCTTAATAGGGCGTTTAGTTGCTGGGTATAGACCCGAAACCAGGCGATCTATCCATGAGCAGGTTGAAGGTTGGGTAACACTAACTGGAGGACCGAACCCACTGTCGTTGAAAAGCCAGGGGATGACTTGTGGATAGGGGTGAAAGGCTAATCAAGCCTGGTGATAGCTGGTTCTCCCCGAAAGCTATTTAGGTAGCGCCTCGGACGAATACCATTGGGGGTAGAGCACTGTTTCGGCTAGGGGGTCATCCCGACTTACCAAACCGATGCAAACTCCGAATACCAATGAGTACTATCCGGGAGACAGACTGCGGGTGCTAACGTCCGTAGTCAAGAGGAAAACAATCCAGACCGCCAGCTAAGGCCCCAAAATCATAGTTAAGTGGGAAACGATGTGGGAAGGCATAGACAGCTAGGAGGTTGGCTTAGAAGCAGCCACCCTTTAAAGAAAGCGTAATAGCTCACTAGTCGAGTCGGCCTGCGCGGAAGATGTAACGGGGCTAAAACTATGTGCCGAAGCTGCGGATTTACGCATTAGCGTAAGTGGTAGGGGAGCGTTCTGTAAGCCGATGAAGGTGTATTGAGAAGTATGCTGGAGGTATCAGAAGTGCGAATGCTGACGTGAGTAACGACAAAACGGGTGAAAAACCCGTTCGCTGAAAGACCAAGGGTTCCAGTCCAACGTTAATCGGGGCTGGGTGAGTCGACCCCTAAGGCGAGGCCGAGAGGCGTAGTCGATGGGAAATTGGTTAATATTCCAATACTTCTGTGTAATGCGATGAGAGGACGGAGAAGGTTAAGTCAGCCTGGCGTTGGTTGTCCAGGTGGAAGGCTGTAGGCATGCATCTTAGGCAAATCCGGGGTGCTCTATGCTGAGAGCTGATAGCAAGCTGTACTTGTACAGTGAAGTGGCTGATACCATGCTTCCAGGAAAAGTCTCTAAGCTTCAGTTACACAGGAATCGTACCCGAAACCGACACAGGTGGTCAGGTCGAGTAGACCAAAGCGCTTGAGAGAACTCTGCTGAAGGAACTAGGCAAAATGGTACCGTAACTTCGGGAGAAGGTACGCTGCTGACGGTGATGGGACTTGCTCCCTGAGCTATTGGCAGCCACAGAAACCAGGCCGCTGCAACTGTTTATTAAAAACATAGCACTCTGCAAACACGAAAGTGGACGTATAGGGTGTGATGCCTGCCCGGTGCTGGAAGGTTAATTGATGGGGTTAGCGTAAGCGAAGCTCTTGATCGAAGCCCCAGTAAACGGCGGCCGTAACTATAACGGTCCTAAGGTAGCGAAATTCCTTGTCGGGTAAGTTCCGACCTGCACGAATGGCATAATGATGGCGGCGCTGTCTCCAGCAGAGGCTCAGTGAAATCGAATTCGCCGTGAAGATGCGGTGTACCCGCGGCTAGACGGAAAGACCCCGTGAACCTTTACTGCAGCTTGACATTGAACTTTGACCTTACTTGTGTAGGATAGGTGGGAGGCTTTGAAGTTAGAACGCTAGTTCTAATGGAGCCGTCCTTGAAATACCACCCTGGTAATGTTGAGGTTCTAACTCTGCCCCGTAATCCGGGGCGAGGACCATGTCTGGTGGGTAGTTTGACTGGGGCGGTCTCCTCCTAAAGAGTAACGGAGGAGTACGAAGGTGCGCTCAGCGTGGTCGGAAATCACGCGTAGAGTATAAAGGCAAAAGCGCGCTTAACTGCGAGACCCACAAGTCGAGCAGGTACGAAAGTAGGTCTTAGTGATCCGGTGGTTCTGTATGGAAGGGCCATCGCTCAACGGATAAAAGGTACTCTGGGGATAACAGGCTGATACCGCCCAAGAGTTCATATCGACGGCGGTGTTTGGCACCTCGATGTCGGCTCATCTCATCCTGGGGCTGAAGCAGGTCCCAAGGGTATGGCTGTTCGCCATTTAAAGAGGTACGCGAGCTGGGTTTAGAACGTCGTGAGACAGTTCGGTCCCTATCTACCGTGGGCGCTGGAAATTTGAGAGGATCTGCTCCTAGTACGAGAGGACCAGAGTGGACGAACCTCTGGTGTACCGGTTGTGACGCCAGTCGCATCGCCGGGTAGCTATGTTCGGAAGGGATAACCGCTGAAAGCATCTAAGCGGGAAGCCTACCTCAAGATAAGATTTCCCTAGGAATTTATTCCTCTAAAGAGCCGTTCGAGACTAGGACGTTGATAGGTTGGGTGTGGAAGCACGGTGACGTGTGAAGCTGACCAATACTAATTGCTCGTGAGGCTTGACTATACAACACCCAAGCAGTTGTATGTAAAGCTGATAATCGATTCATAAAAGATCAGTTGAAGCTGATCTTGAACAAAGAACTTGATTTAGTGATTGCTAAACAATAAACTTCGACTCAATAATCTAATCCGTTAATAACTCTTTGGATCGTAAGTAAGGCATGTGGTGAATACACTACAAATAAGACCCGAAAGCACCACAACAGTTTGCTGGCGACAATAGCAAGAGTGAACCACCTGATCCCTTCCCGAACTCAGAAGTGAAACCTCTTAGCGCTGATGGTAGTGTGGCACTTGCCATGTGAGAGTAAGTCATCGCCAGCTTTTAAATTTGAAACACCCCCTAGCTAACGTTAAGGGGTGTTTTTATTGCTCGGATGGAAATAGAATTGAGATAGAAAATATTTAGGCGTTATAAAATAATATGTAGTTATCTGAGAAAATTTATAATTAAAAAAAGATGGTTTCTGCCAAATGGTTCTCTTTATATGTTAATAAAGAGAAAGTTGCAGATTGATAAAATATGTTATTTCTAGTAAATTTTTGTGTTAAAGCCGTAAGAGTATTTAGGGCTGAATTATTACATAAAATGGACACTACCATGACATATTTAATTAATTTAAAAAAATTAGGGGTTAACTCTACGCTTTTAGCTACTTCAGTTGCGCTAGTTGCTTGTGGTGGTGGAGGCGGGGGTGGCTATTATGGAAATAGTGGAAGCAGCAACACCAATGAAGGTGGTTCCAACACTGGAAATAATTCTTCTACTGATAGTTCTAAAGTGGCTGAAAGTATTAAAGTATTAGATTTAAAGGATGCATCAGATAAAACTATTGTTAATGCCAATGATAATTCTGTTGTAAAGTTTTCAGTTCAGGTTTTGAATAAAGATCAAGGTGGAATAGCTGATAAAGATGTTCGTTTATCAATATCAGATAATGATAAATTGGGGGTGACCAGCAAAGTTTCATTAGTTAAAACTGCTGATGGTGGTATAGCTGGATTTGAGCTTAATATACCTTCTATTTCAACCGCATCTGGAAAAGTATTATTAACTGCTACTGTTGATGGGACATCAATTAAACAAGTTTACACACTAAATATTACTAAAACGAGCACTGTTCAAAGTAATTATAATTTAAATATCCAACAAGGCGTTGTTTTAAACCTACCTAAGGGTACTGCAACAATTAATGCGCAGGTTACTGACCCAAATGGTGGAATTAAAGCAGGGCAAAATGTCAGTTTAGTTTTGCCAGCAGAGATGCAAGGTAAATTTTTCATTTCATCGGGTTCATCACTGACTACGGATAACAATGGTAATGCAGCATTTACTATTGCAGCGAGTGCCGATTTGACGTCAGAGGATATCCAGAAACTTGTTGCGACTTCTCAAAGTTTGGAATTTAAATTGGTCGATGAATTTAAAGCTCAAAAAACTGTTAAAGCTGCAATTACATTTAAAGATATCTCTCAGATTGTACAAAAACTTGAAATTATTAAAGCGGATGCTCCGATAATAGCTCAGAATGGAACAACAACTGTAAAGGTACGTGCAAAAAATAGTAATGATGTTGCTTTAGCAAATAAGAAAGTAAAATTAATTTTTACTGATAAAAGTGATGCTTATGGAGTTAGCTTAGATCAAGCTGAAGCTATAACAGATGCGAATGGTTATGCAACCTTTACAATTAAGGCAAATTCAAATTATCCAATCGCTTTATCTCAGCAGGGAATTAATCTAAAAGCAGTTTATTCTGACAGTTTGGATGTTTTCGCTCAGGATACGATTAATGTAATTACTGCAGATTCAAATGCAGCTGATCAATTGGCTTTACAGCGTTTAGAAATAGCTTCCTCTTACAAGATCAATGCAAAAAATGATCAAGTGACGATTACTGTTAAGGGAATTAATAATAAAGGTGAAGCTGCGACCAAAGGAAAAGTAACTTTAGCTTTAAATAATGAGGCTATTTCTAATGGAGTAACATTTGATGGTAGTGCTGAACGAGATTTTAGTACTGCGGCGGGAGGATACGTTACATATACCTTGCGTACCAATGCAAAAACAGAGGCTGCAGTTGCTGCTTTAGTCCAATCAGGTATTACAGCAACTTTTAAAACAGATAATAACTTAACCAACAGTATTAAAATTGCTGTAGCAGACGAAGAAAAATCTGAAGAAGCCGTGGGCTACTTAGCAATTGATCCAATTAATAATGCTTTTGATTATACAAAAGATCAAACAATTACTGTCAAAGTTAAAGCAATTGGCGTGAAAGGAAGTGCTTTAAAAGGTGAGAATATTTCAATATCGCTTCCAACATTAACGAGTACAGATTTGCAAGCACTTGGTTTAAGCTTAACGGGCCAAGCTTCTAAAAATACGGATGAGACAGGGTATGCGACTTTCGTTTACGAATTTAAAGCGAATGGTTCAGATAGACAAAAGCAATTAGTTGCAAATGGTATTAGAATCACAGCGCAAACTACATCAAATGCTTCTCAGCAAACAACAACAGTGAACTTTAAAGCTCCTACCGATCAGACAGAGATTGATCTAGATTATTTGGCTGTAGAGATGCCTGGCAACGTTGTTTTAACTTCTGGTGTTGAACAAATAATCAACGTAGTTGTAAATGCGACAGGTACTGATGGAAAATCGTTATCTGGTCAAAAAGTTGGAATTGGTTTAAATGAAGCAGCTTTAGGCAATGGGGTTAGTCTTGCTACAGCATCTGCTCTTTCTACAGAAAATGGTAAAGTCACTTTCAGTTTAAAGGTGAAGGCAAACAGTCAGACTGAATTAACGAACCTAATTGCGAATGGAATTACTGTCGCGGTTAAGGGAGCTCGTAGAGATGGTTCAGCTTATACATTGACACGTAAGATTGATGTGAGTCGTCCACCTGTAATCTTGCCAAGCTTAGCTGGATTGGTACTTTCATATAATGTCCAAACCGTATCTGTATTGGGCGGTGATGTTCGAGTTAAAGTAATTGCCCAAGATAGTGCCGGGAATATAGTTGCCAATACTCCTATTGCCATTGCTCTTGCTGGTTTAACTGGCTCTAGAGTATCTTTATCCGATTCTGCATTGACAACCAATAGTAAAGGCGAAGCGGAATTTACAGTTAAGGTCTCAGAAGGTACATATGATGCAAGCCTGATTAAAAATGGCATCACTTTTGCTATCGTTGGAACAAACCTTAATAATGGTGATCGTATTCAACAAACAGGTACTATCCAGGTTGCTATACCAAAAGACTCTGTCAACCTACGTTTAACGTCAGATAAAACGGATCTGGAAATTGGTCAAACTTATCAAGTTCAGGTTGCTGTAAAAGATGAGTTAGGTGCAAATACGGCTTATCCCGTTAATCTTTCTTTAAATCAAGAGGCAGTGAGCGCTGGTGTTAAATTGAATGCAGATTCAGTATTAACAACTGCAAATGGTTCAGTACCGATTTCTATTACCATCCCTAAAGATATGTCTAATACTGCTAAACAAGCTTTATTGACAGCTGGTATAAAAGTGATTGGTGTAATTAAAAATCCTAAAGGTGAAGAATTAAAAAGTACTCTAAGTTTTACTGTGGTAGCGCCAATCAATACAAATCATTTAACGATTGATAGCAATAAAGTTTCACTTAGTACGGCTGGTGATTCAGCTCTTGCTACAGTCAAACTTTTAGATGTTAATCAGGGGGGCATTGCAAATCAGCAAGTGACCTTGAGTATTGTCGATCCAAGAAATGCTACATCGATTAAAGGTGCGTCACAAGTAGTAACAAATCAATTTGGTGAAGCTGTATTTACTTTGGATATGAAACAGAGTAGCGGTACGAATACTGATCCTATTCTTTTGATTGCATCTCATATTAATGAGCAGGGAGCTGTAGTACAGCAAGTTTCACAAATATCTGTTAATTCACCAACAACATTAGCTCCACAATTAGATCTGAAACTAAAGGCATCCAAAGATAAACTGCATGTACGCGGTGATGCTGTTGATGTTTCTGTATTAGTCACAGATATCAATGGCTCGAGTCAATCTGGAAAAGCAGTGACATTAACAATTCCAGATTATCAAAAAAATGGTGCTTATATCCGTGGAGCATCCACAGTAGAAAGTGATGAAAATGGTTGGGTAAAATTTACCGTTGTTGTGGATGAAAATTTACGCGCTCAAGGTTATAGTGCAGCTCAGTTTATTACAGATGACCTACGTGTAGAGGCATTAGTTAAAGATAGTAATGGAACGGAACGACGTCAGAGTTATTTAGCTGATATTATTGCTGCTGATGTCCCTGTAACACAAGGTTCTATTACTGTTGCCATGAATCCAAATAAAGTGGGTATCGATGATAACTCGGGCATTTATTATAATTGGAATGCTTCAGTACAAGTGACAGATTTAGATGGTCGACCTGTAGCGAATCAAAACGTCACGATGGATGTTAGAGCTGTTGAATTTTCTCGTGGTGCTTGGACAGTTATAGAAGACCCGATTACAAAAGCAAAATTCTGGACTCAACATTTACCACCATTACTAACGCCTCCATTAGTCTGTGCAATTCCGACGAAAGATGATCCTTCAACATCTTATGATGATCGCAATGTCACAATTACTGGTGAAAAAGATAGAAATGGTAGCGATGTTCTTGAAACTTTAAATGTTGTACGTTTTATTGGTGCAAGTGATTCAAATCCATATACGGCAACTTATACAACAGATAAAGAAGGTAAGTTTGATTTCCAAATACGTTATCCAAAAGCATATGCTTCATGGTTATCTGTTCAGATCGGGGCGACAGCAACATTGGCGAATACACCAATACATGGTTATCGAACGGTTTCTTTACCAACAGTCTCTAGTGATTTTGATAAGACGGATTGGGCATTCACACCATCAATTAACAATAAGAGTCCTTATGGAATTCTTAACTCTTGTAAATAATTAATGTATAAAAAAACAGCACTTCGGTGCTGTTTTTTTATAGGGTAGTACCTATACTCACTGTTGCTGTTGGGCGAACTTGAAAAGAACTACACGCTGAAAGTGAGATAAGGCATAAAATAATAATGGTGAGTTTGTGCATGGTTCTTTGTCTTGTGAAAAAGAACCATCATCTTATAAAAACAAAGGTTTAACTATTTTGATCAGGTAATGAAATGTAATGAATTTAATCGTCCAGTAAGTCCATTTGTTTTGCGATTTGATATAAATTATTTGAACGGTTACCAGTACGACAGAACATTAAAATTGGTTTTGGCAGTTCATTATAATGATTTGCAAAAGTACGTACGTCTAACTCAGTGATTTGGCCTGCAACAACAGGTTGATAGACATAGTCTAGACCTGCATTGCGTGCAGATTCTTCGATTTGGGCACTTGTAGGTTGCTCAGGACCACCTTCCAGATCTGGACGGTTATTAATAATCGATTTAAATCCTTTTTCAACCACTTGCTCAACATGCTCAGGGCCGATTTGACCTGCAAAACCAACATTCTCTGTCATCTTGTCACTCCAAAAACAAACAAAACATTTTATGCTCTATCATAGCATTAAGCTCGATCTTGAGTTTAAATGTCTATAGTAAATAAATGATGATAAATAAAAGATAACGCAATGGAGCGCGCATGCACACCTATACTGTTGAGCCGTTGTATGTTGCCAGTGGCGATGAAACCATCGCTGCGGATTTCTATTTACCCAAAACCAATATCAAACCTGCCGTGATTATCATGGCACATGGTTTTGCGGGCTTGCGTCAATTTAAACTGGTTCAATATGCACAGCGTTTTGTTCAAGCAGGTTATGCGGTGATTTTATTTGATTATCGCTATTGGGGTGGCAGTACAGGGAAACCACGTGAATTGGTTTCATTAAGTGCTCAGCTCGATGACTGGAAAACCATTGTTCAATATGCTTCAAATTGCAAGCTGATTGATAGTCGACGGATTATCTTATGGGGAACCTCACTCAGTGGTGGATATGCCTTAAGTCTGGCAACAGACCTGAAAAATATTCAAGCAGTGATGGTACAAGTGCCTTATGTCGATGGTGCTGAGACGGCCAAGCTTTATCCTTTACAACGCTATCCTGAAGCATTGAAACGCTCCAGTCAGGATTATATGGGCTCTAAAATGGGCTTAGTTCCTAAAACCTTACCTGTCGTCGATCAATATCGATTGTGCTTTCTACCAACCTCGGACAGTTACTACGGTTATCTCTCGATTGTAAATCCAGATTATTACTGGAGTGGAGAAGTTCCAGCGCGTGTATTTTTTAACTTAATGCGTTATCGACCGATCCAATTTGTCCGTAAAATTAATATTCCTGTTTTGTTTATTGCGGCAAAGCATGACACGTTGATTCCCATTGCATCTAGTCGGGAAGCAGCGACCAATATTGCGCCATTTGTGAGCTATCATGAGTGGGAAATGAAGCATTTTGATGTTTATCATGATTCTTGGTTTGAAAAAGCAGTCACAACCCAATTAGAATTTTTACATCAACATATCGGAGTGATGTAAATGATTATTGTCTGTGCATCCTGTGGTGCAAAAAATCGTGTACCTGAAGAAAAATTGGCAGTAGATCCGAATTGTGGGCAATGTCATCAAGCCTTGTTAACCAGAGCCCCAGTTGAGCTGAATGAGCAAAACTTTAGCAATTTCATTAGCAATAGTGATTTGCCTGTGCTGATTGATCTCTGGGCGGAGTGGTGTGGCCCATGTAAGATGATGGCACCGCATTTTGCTCAGGTGGCTAAGCAGAATCCTTATGTGGTTTTTGCAAAAATTGATACAGAAGCCAATCCGCGTTTAAGTGCTGCATTTAATGTACGAAGTATTCCAACTTTGGTTCTTATGAATAAAACTACAGAATTGGCGAGAATCAGTGGAGCATTACGTACGCCAGAGTTACAACAATGGTTAGACCAGCAATTACAGCAGCATCAAGGACATTGATATGACGGAACGTCCAAATCATCCAGAAGGGACTTTATCTTTACAAAATATTGCTATGCCCGCAGATACCAATTGGAGTGGTGATGTCTTTGGAGGCTGGATTGTCTCTCAGATGGATCTCGCTGGTGCCATTCACGTTGAGCGTTTTAGTAAAGGTCGTTGTGCCACGATTGCCATTAATCAGATGACGTTTCTCGTTCCTGTGAAGGTTGGTAATGTAATTAGTTGCTATACCAAAATTTTGAAAGTTGGAAGCAGCTCGGTACAAGTGCAAATCGAAGTATGGAATAGCCATGATGATTCACGTGAACCAGTTCGTATTACCGAAGGTGTATTCACGTTTGTTGCAGTCGATGTGAAGGGCAACAAGCGCGTAATCTCTGAAGAGATTAAACAGGCATTTATTGCAACGGCATAAAACTAAGCAGCAAAATTGTTTAGTTTAATTATATTTATTATTCAAAAGGTAGAGACAGACGATGGCAGAAGAGCTGGTTTTGCAGCAAGGTCATAAAGCTGAGCAATATCAAAATATCATTCCACAGATTCAGGCAATTGTTGAAGATGAAACGGATGTGATTGCGAATCTAGCGAATATCTGTGCGGCATTGAAACAGCAATTTGACTGGTTTTGGATTGGCTTTTATCTTGTAAAAGACAGTGAACTCGTTTTAGGGCCATTTCAAGGTCCGATAGCTTGTACCCGTATTGCCAAAGGTTGTGGCGTATGTGGAACTGCATGGCAACAACAGCAAGTGATTATCGTACCAGATGTAGATCAATTCCCTGGACATATTGCATGCAGTTCTGCATCTAAATCTGAAATTGTCTTACCCATCATGAAAAATGGTCAGTGCGTTGGCGTGTTGGATGTTGATAGTGATGAGTTGAATCAATTTGATGAGATTGATGCAGAATATTTGAAACAGCTGATCACCGTGATTGAAACATTTATTTAAAGGTGAGATGTAAAAATAAAGCCCAACATGACGTTGGGCTTTATTTTTGATTCAAATACTATTTTTTACGTTTTGGCAGCCAAGCCCAAAGCATTTGGCATTGGATTGGCTCATTGCCTGAATCATCAATCACTGTTACTGGCACCAATAACTCGCCTTTATCATTATCTGCAATAAACTTTTGTTGATCTGCTGATAATGTTGCTGTTGCCGTTAAACCGCCTTGAGCAACTTTTAAATAGTCGACATGCAATGATTTGATCAACAGAATTCGATCGTCTGGTACATGTAAACCGGTTAAAAAGCCCGTTGCAGTTTCAGACAATAAAGCCATCGCTGCAGCATGAACCCCTTTAATATGATTTTGCATATTGCGTTGGTTTTCAATGCGGACAGTGACGTGATCTTTATCTACTTCTAAATAGCGAATATTTGCTGTTCCAACCATTGGAACCACACGTCCAAAGGCTTTACTCCATAAGGTGCTGCGAATGCCCTTTGGAAATTTAGAGGTGGTTTTAACCAGCTTATAAAGGCGGTTATCTTTTGCCATAGTGAACCTATTGCTTAGTCTTTGAAATTATTAAATTGGAGTGGTAGACCAAATTGTTGTTCACGTAAAAAGTTCATCACTTGTTGCAAAGTATCGCGCTTTTTATCCGTGACACGGATTTTGTCTCCTTGGATAGAAGATTGCGCTTTGATACCGCTTTCTTTAATGGCTTTATTAATTTTTTTTGCGGTATCTGAGTCAAGACCATCTTTAAGTTTAATCACTTGTACGACATTCTTACCAGAAGCTGTGGCTTTTTGTGGATCTAATGCTTGTACATCAATTTTACGCTTGTAGAAATGGTTCTCGAGCATGGTATACACTTGCTCACATTGAAAATCGCTTTCAGTTGAGATTTTGATTTCTTTATTTTTCTCATTTAACTCAATTGAAACGTCTTGTCCTCGAAAGTCAAAACGTGTTGCGATCTCTTTTTCTGTATTTTGTACAGCGTGATTAACTTCAAATAACTCTAATTCAGAAACAATATCAAAAGAAGGCATGGTTAGACCTTTACAAAGGGAAAGAATATTTGAGATGCTAAGGGGGTTTTCTTCATTTGCCAAGTGTTGTTTACATCAAAGGAGTGCACAATGATCCGTAAACAAGAAATTACAACATTTGAGTTCCCAGAAGGCGCTGTCATCTGGGATGTCCGAGATACTAAAGCGTATACAGAGGCTCATGTTAAAGGGGCGGTGAATCGTCCAATTACTGATATCACTGCGGATAGTTTGACTCAAGTTGCAGCGGATCAGCCGATTTATATTTTATGTGGTGGCGGAAGTAAAGCACCGCGTGCAGCAGAGCTATTAGACGGCATGGATGGTTCTCGTGAATATGTTGTGCTAATGGGTGGCACACGCGCAGCGCGTGATGCAGGCTTACCTTTAGAACAAGGCGCTTAAAGCACTCAAAAGATTGGCCAAAATACATCTGTATTTTGGCCAATTCAAAATTTTAGATTTCAGTTATTTTAAAATTAAAAGATATTTAACCAGAATAATACGGTTTCTTTGCTTTAGTCTTCTTGTGAAAACGCTGTGGGTTGAGTCTATTCAATAACGATTGCGGAATTGGACAAAGTTCTCCGAGTACTAAAGCTGCTAATACTTCGCTGCACAACGGTGCAAATAAGAATCCCTTTGAACCTAAACCTGCAAAAGTATAGATTTGCTGGTGATTTTGCATTTTCCCGACCAGAGGAAAGTAATCCAGACTTTGTGCACGCACAGATGCACGGCCTTGCCATGTTTCGGTGGATGCTAATTGTTGCGCATATTCAGGGAAGACACTGTGGATAAGTTCGTAGTTATGCACATGATCTTCAGCTAAAACTTCAATATCGTCTCGATTGGGATAAAAAGAGGCACCTAAAATTAATTGTGCTGCATCCAATTGCATACAATAACCGCCATAACTATAGGCTTGATCTAAAGCTAAAGGTTGCTCGCGATTCTCAACCCAGCTGACTTGTCCACGGATTGGTTTTAACACTGGGTAGTTGTCAAATAATTCAGCACTTTGCTTGGCGCAACAAACAATCACATCATCGGCTGTTGCGATGAGCTGTTGATCTTGCCAAAGCTCAGTTTGGTTCTCACCTGCATTTAAGCGAGAAATTTTTGCTTTTTGAATCGAGATATTGGGGTGCTGTAAAATTTCATCACGTAGCTGTTGTGGGGAAACTGCACCAGCTTGATTTAAAAATAAACTTGGAAATTCAGTATTCGGTATTTGTGGCTGCTTTAACTGTACTGATAACACCGTTTCAGGATACTGCTCTGCCAGCTCTAATAATTCATCGGCATTTTTTAAGGCAAGCTGCTGCACTTGAATGGGTCTAAATGCTTTGAATCTAGGATAAAAATTCAATGCATGTTGCCAGCTCAAGGTCATCAAGTGTTCATGTGCTTGTTCAATTGGGCAGAGTTTTGGATTGAGTAAGGCGAGGGGATTACCCGATGCACCTGAAAGTGGCTCATTTTGCTCGTAGATCGTGACTTGATGACCACGTTGGGCAAATACCCATGCGGTGCTTAAACCTGCGATTCCCGCGCCAATAATCGCAATTTGACGCTGTTTGGGTTGCAAAGCAGATTGCGAGGTCACATGGCTTTGCTCTGAATCAGCTAGGTCAGACGCTGTGGATGACGGGTCTAGCCAAATGGCTTTCAGCATTTCACGTTTATGACCAAACCCCCGTGGACGGCTAATGTGCACACCATGTTGCTTTAACCCACGTTTGAGTACACCCGCAACACTAAATGAGGCAAATGTGGTTCCAAAGTCTGATAGCCGGACAATATGATTCAGCACATTTTCTTGCCACATGTCTGGATTGCATGAAGGGGCAAAGCCATCAAGAAACCATGCGTTGATCGCCTGTGTTTTAGGGATGCCAGGGAAAATGTCTTGCGCATCACCTAACCATAAATCAATACTAAAACGTTCTTCAGGAAAACTGAGACGATGACAACCCGCAATCGGTAAAGGATACTGTTGAATCAGTTTTTCAGCTAAAGGTTCTAGCTCCGTCCAGACATTGAGTGCACGGATTAGATCGGCTTTACTGAGCGGAAATTTTTCTACACTCACCACATGTAAATGACTGTGGTTACCTGGACGAATCTGCTGCCAAAGCTGCCACAAGGTGAGAATGTTTAAGCCTGTGCCAAAACCAGTTTCGCCCACACAAAAGTATTGGTAGTCTTTCAGTTGTGACAGACGTTCAGTTAAGTCATTACCATTTAAAAACACATGGCGTGTTTCAAGTAAACCGTTATCTTTAGAAAAGTAGACATCGCCAAATTGTTTAGAAATGGGAACTTCGATACCATCGACCAGTTCCCAGTCTAATTCGGCTGTTTGTAATTTTGCTGAGTGAGACATAAATTGAGGGTGATTTTACCACTGGCGGCGGCGTTTAGTGTGAATATAGCTGGCAATCAGGAAACCCAGAATGACACCGACGGCAATGGTCATCGCACCGTATAAAAACATTTGCGCACTGCGTTCACTTTGTAATACCTGAACTTGAACGGTTAAATTGTCATTTTTTAATTGCAACTCTTGGTTCTGCGAGAGTGCTTCAAGATTGGCATGTTCAAGTTGTTTCAAGCGGCTGGCTTGATCTTGAATCATGGCTTTTACTTTGGCATCCTGCTGTTGCTTGGCTTTGGCAATTTGTTCAGCCGTCAATGGTTTAGCCACTGTCGCTGTGGCATTGCCTGTAACAGGCGTTGTGGTAGAGGATTGAGTTTGCGCTGTGGTGGTGGTTGCAGCCGTAGGTGTGGTAGGTTCAACGGCCCAAGCAGTAGAACTGAGTAGGCATAAAGCCAGTACGCTTTTAAGGACAACTTGCATGATTTACCCTTTTGGAAAAGCTTTGTTGAAAGGTTTTACATCAATACTGGCGTAAATCCCTTCTTTTAAAAATGGCTCTTCCTGAATCCAAGCATCCAGTGCTTCACGACTGTCAAACTCGACAATCATGGTACTGCCCAAAAAACCGGCTTGTGGATCATTTGGGTCTTTGGGATGTGCACCAGCTGTAATTAAACGTCCTTCATCATCTAACTTTTGTAGACGTTCAATATGTTGTGGGCGGGTTGCTAAACGTTTTTCCAAAGTACCTTCGCGATCAGTACAAGTCAGCACAAAATATGGCATGGCAGTAGCTCGATGATTTAAAATCTATTCAGTGGTTTTAAAATGCTTTCTTAAGAAAAAGAGTATAGCAGCTAGGTAACTGATAGAAACGATAATATCGCCAAAAGCCGTGAATTCGCCCCAATATTTTCCTTGCATATAGACAAAACCAAAGAAGAAATGCAGTGCTGCGAGTAAAAAGAATTGACCACACCATGCCCAGTTCAACTTTAACCAGCCTTTAGGACTGAGCTCTAACAACGAACCTAAAAGTTTTTGGATAATTGGCATACGTTCTTTATTAAATAGTGGGGTCACGAGGAAGCCTAATCCAATCCCGACATTGATGATAATTGCCTTCATTTTGATGTAGGTCACATCACTAAAGATCAGGGTAATTCCACCAAAAACGACAGACATTACGACAATAAACCACTGCATTTTTTCCAGTTTGAATTTTTGGAAAAAGAACAGGCAGCCATAAACCACCAATGTGGCAATGAGGAGGGCACATGTCGCAACAAGAATATGATTTTGATCGGTATTTCCCGCACTACCCACTAACTGTAATAGGGGATGATGACTATCTTTAGGATCGGTGGTTTTATAAAAATAAAAGAAGATAATAATCGGAAGATAGTCGAGCAACGCTTTCATGTTACAGTACGATGATGAAATAGGTCAGATAGCATAATACAAACCATGTTCGGTGTCGATTTACATACACATACACTCATTTCCGATGGTACTTTCTCTCCTGAGCAACTGGTACAGGCCGCCGTGGACCTAAAAATACACACCTTGGCCGTGACTGATCACGACACTATGGATGGTTTGGAACGCGCTCAGAATTATGCACAAGACCATGATATTCAAATCATTTCTGGAGTGGAAGTGTCCAGTCAATGGTCACGACCAAATACCAAAAAGAGCTATGGTGTACATATTGTCGCCTTGAATATGCAAGATGAAACACCAATCAGAGCCATGTTGGAACAACAGAAAAAAGTCCGTGCTGAACGGGCGAAAGTGATTTGTCAGCTTTTAGAAAAATGTATCGATTTTGATATTTATCCAGATGTGATTGCTCAAGTCGATGGGCAAGCCGATCGGGTTACCCGCACCCATATTGCCAAAGCGTTAGTTGAGAAGAATATTGTCAGTCGTCCACAGCAGGCTTTTGATCGCTTTCTGAAAGAAGGGAAAAAGGCCTTTGTGAAATTTGAAGGGATGGGACTCAAAGAAACGATTGAGACCATTCATGCCAGTCAAGGTTTCGCTGTATTGGCTCATCCAACCCGTTATGACCTGTCTGCCACCAATATCCGTTATTTGATTGAACTCTTTGCAGAATCAGGTGGTGATGCGGTTGAACTACCACCCAATATCGAACCTGCTTCCACACGACAAATGGTGGATCGTATGATTCAACAATTTGGTTTAGCTGTGTCGATTGGCAGTGATTTTCATGGTGACAATATGCCGTGGATCAAACTCGGACAAACGCCACGCGTTCATGATGGTCAGAAAGGAATTTGGGAAAGCTTTAAATCTTCCCTTATATAAAAATGAGAACTTTACTGCGTGTACGCAGTTTTAGTGATCACGCTGTTGGAAGTGGTCGACTAAATAATCCAAAAAGCGCTGGACTTTGGGAGCGATCAATTCCCGATGTGGAAATACTGCATAAATGGCAGTTGTAGCAACCGGGTAATCTGACAGGATCTGTACCAATTTTCCTGTGGCAAGATCATCTGCTACATGCCATATCGAATGATTAGAAATTCCGAGGCCCGCTAAAGCGGCTTGCCTGACACCTTCACCTGAGTTGGTAGCAAAATATCCCTCAACATGAATCTGTTCAATTTTTCCTTCTACATTGATAAAGTGCCACTGATCGGTGAGACCATGCCCATGCTGTTGCAAAATACAACGATGTAATTTCAGATCGGCTAAAGTCTCTGGCACACCATATTGTTTTAGATAGGTTGGAGACGCGCAGAGCAAACGTGGATTCGGGGACAATTGTTTGGCTACCAAGCTTGAGCTTTTTAACTGCCCGATACGTATCGCCAAGTCCATCCCATGTTGAATGAGATCGATATTTTGGTCATTGAGATCTAAATACATTTTGAGTTCAGGATGTAAGCGAGAGAACTCGGCAATAACAGGCATCAAAATTTTTGTGCCAAAGGTGGCAGAGGTGGTCATCCGAAGTGTGCCTGTCAGTGCTTGATCTTTAAGCTTGAATGACTCTTGCAGATGAATAAAATCAGCAATCCATGGCCGCCCATGTTCAAGCAAAGCACGACCTTCTTCCGTCAAGGTAAGTTTTCGCGTGGTACGGTGAAATAAACGCAATTGTAGATTTTGTTCTAAGCGTTGCAATTTTTGGCTTGCGACTGAAACCGAGATATTGGTGTCTTGCGCAGCTTTGCTGATCGAACCTAGGTCTGCGACTCGAATAAAAAACTGGAAATCTTCTGTATTCATTATCAATAAAATCAGAAAAGTATTTTTTGATTATTGTGGTTTTTTAAATAAATCCCTAGCGCTATTTTTGTATTTAAGCAAAAACATGTTGAAGGGATAGATCATGAAATATCATTTCTTAGGAAACTCTGGTTTAAAAGTTTCGGAGTTGGGATTTGGTGCAGGAACTTTAGGTGGGCAGGGACAAATCTTTGCTGCGTGGGGACAGGCCAGCCAAACTGAAGCCAATCAAATGATTCGTGCTGGTTTAGATGCGGGCATTAATTATTTTGATACGGCAGATGTGTATTCGGATGGAGAATCTGAACGCATGTTGGGCAAGGCTTTGGCATCAGAACGACAGCATACAATTATTTCAACCAAGGTGGGCATTCGTAGTTCAGAACATTTGAATGATGCAGGATTTAGTCGGCGTTATTTATTGTCTGCGGTTGAACAGTCATTAACCCGCTTGGGAACAGATTATATTGATGTGTTGCAATTGCATCAATTTGATAGCTTTACTGCATTACCACAGTTGATGAAAACCCTCGATGAACTGGTTCGTAGCGGTAAGGTGCGTTATATCGGTGCTTCGAATTTTTCGGGTTGGCAATTGATGAAGGCACAAGCGATTGCAGAACAATACGGCTATGAGAAATTTGTGGTCAATCAGGTGTACTACTCTTTGATTGGGCGTGATTATGAATGGGAGCTGATGCCTTTGAATGACGATCAACAAATGGGTGCGGTGGTATGGAGTCCGCTCGGTTGGGGGCGATTAACGGGAAAATTTGACCGAGAAAATCCGATTCCAGCGCAAAGTCGTCTGCATGACACCGTTCAGTTTGCACCGCCAGTCAATGAAGCGCACCTCTATAATGTGATTGATGTGCTGAAACAGGTTGCAGCAGAAACGGGATATAGCATTCCTCAGATCGCTTTAAATTGGTTATTACAACGTCCGACCGTATCGAGTGTGTTGATTGGTGCGCGTAATCAAATCCAACTGCAAGATAATCTCAAGGCCAAAGAGATTCAACTGAGTGGTGAGCAGACTGAGCGTTTAAATCAGATCAGTGCGATTTATCCGCCATATCCGTATTATCCCTATTGGAATGGGCAATTTACGGAACGGTTTAAATCCATCGTCAACTCACAGTTTATATAAGCAATTAAACTTGAATAAAAATGCCCTCATTGGAGGGCATTGAAATTAGAGTAAGTTATGGTCATGGGCCTGAATCGGTGGTGGGGTTGGACGGCCTAAAGTGCCCAGTAGTTCAATTTCAATCGAACGGACCATCGCATCCAGTGGCAAGTCGTTACTTTGTGTTCCGAACGGTTCTTCAATTTCAGTACTTAAAGCATCAAGACCCAGAAAGGTATAGGCCAAGATACCCACCAGCAGCGGTGTGACCAAACCTAAGAGTGAACCAAGACTGAAAGGCAGCATAAAACAGAAGAAATACACAGTACGATTCAGCAAAACCGAATAGGCAAATGGAATCGGGGTATTGGCAATACGGTCACAGCCGGTTTGCATTTCACTGAGTGCTGCGACATGACGGTTCATTTGAGTATAAATGATATCCGAGATTTCACCTTCTTTCATCGCCTGCAACAGCTCCCATTGAATCAGGCTCAAGGTGTATTGCGGTGCATTGTGCTGTTGATACAGTTGGGTCAATGCTTGTTGGCTGAGGCCACTGGTTTCAGTCAGTTCAGTTGGATTGGCAGTTTGATGGCGTAGACGGTCACGCAGGACGTTGGCAAACACAATGACATTTTGAATGATACGTTCGCGTCGTGCTTGGGTGAGTACACGACAATCTCGGTCGAAATGACGAGAAGTCGCGATTAAAACGCCCCAAAGTTTACGTGCTTCCCACCAACGATCATAACAGGCGGTATTTTTAAATCCCAAGAAAATAGATAGCACTACACCAATCAAAGTGAAGCCAACTAAAGGGATTTCGGGGAAACGGTACAGATTGACATATTCAACACCACCAATAATGGCGGAGATCAACATGACGAAACCGAGAGAGGGTAAAATTTTGGGTAAAATCGTCCCTCGCCATGAGAATAAAACTTTGAAAATACTCGGCTGGTCACGGACAATCATGTTATTTGAATCATTAATTTTATGTCTTGATATTCCTGTTTGATTTACGCTTTGTCAAGGCTAGATTGCTTGATTTTAATAGGGTTGAGCAGTTGTTGTTCAGAAAAGGAAAAATGCCCTTCGGGTGCAATAATAAAATGGTCGATCAGATGGATTTCCAGCAGTTGACAGGCTTGTTTGAGTTGCTGGGTCAGATACATATCTTCAGATGACGGTTGGGCAATTCCATAAGGATGATTGTGTGCGACCACGATTTGGCTGGCTTGATGTTGCAGCACATAACGCAAGGTTTGATTAAGTGAAACACTGCAGGAATGCTGAGAGCCAAAGAACAGCTTTTTAAAATGTAGTTTTCTGAGTTCAGCATCTAAGCAGAGTACCGCAAAAACTTCCTGTTTCTCACCCAGAAGCTCATAACGTAAATAGTCGAGGACCAATGTCGATGTATCGAGGCAAAGTCGTTGTTGATGGAAATGATTATTCAGATAACGACGTCCTAATTCTTTCACGGCCATCAGTTGTGCATATTTGGTTGAAGCAATCCCATTAAATTGTGATAAATCCTCAAGATTGGCATCAAAGATCAAATTAAGTCCACCAAAGTGTTGAATCAAAATACGCGCCAATTCCACCGCAGAGTGTTGTTTTGAGCCTGAACGTAGAAAAATCGCCAACAATTCTGCATCGGATAAGCTTTGTGCGCCTTGTGATAACAATCGTTCTCTTGGGCGTTCTTGCTCAGGCCATGTTTTTATTGATTGACTCACTGTTTTATTTTCCTTTGATTTTATTATGATTATTATTTTTATAGACAAAAAATATCAGGGATAATTTCCTTTTAATTTTTGCCATTTAAATAATATTCTCTATCGGCAGTTTGAGGGAAATGTTGATGGTGCTACTTGGGTATCAACTTATTTAATGCTATTGTGAGCGCCACTGCAACAGTAAGGTATCCTGTTTGTGAGCTTTGATCTAAGTGTTATTCCCCATAAAAACATTATATTAGCGGTTACAGGTGGTATTGCTGCCTATAAAAGTGCCATTCTGGTACGCCGTTTAAAAGATTTCGGTTTTGATGTCCGTGTGGTCATGACACATGGCGCACAAGCATTTATTACCCCACTCACTTTTCAGGCACTTTCAGGTAATCCTGTGCATACCGAATTGCTTGACCCTGAAGCCGAAGCAGGCATGGGGCATATTGAACTGGCGCGTTGGGCGGATTTAGTTCTGGTTGCGCCTGCCAGTTGTGACACGATTGCAAAATTTGCCAATGGTTTGGCCGATGATTTGCTGAGTACTTTATATTTGGCAACCAAAGCACCTGTCTGGGTTGCGCCTGCCATGAATCAGCAAATGTGGGCGGCCAAAGCGACACAACGCAATTTACAAACATTGGTTGAAGATGGCATTCATGTGATCATGCCAGATGCAGGTGAGCAAGCTTGTGGTGATGTGGGTCTAGGTCGTATGCCTGAGCCTGAAGATTTGGCACGCCAAGTTGCGGCTTATTTCCATAAGGCACAACGTGCACTTGCTGAAAAGTTTGGTCTATTGGCTGGTAAGCGAGTCACCATTACCGCGGGGCCGACCCGTGAAGCGATTGATCCAGTTCGTTATATTTCAAACCACAGTACTGGTAAAATGGGCTTTGCTTTGGCAGCAGCATGTTATGCTGCAGGGGCTAAAGTCACTTTGGTTGCAGGTCCCGTCAGTTTGGATACACCGAATGGTGTGCAACGTATGAATGTCAGTTCTGCCATGCAAATGTTGGATGTCAGTATGAATCAGCTTAAAGAAGGCTGTGACATCTTTATTGCGACTGCAGCAGTCGCAGACTATCGTGTCGCTCAAGTTGCAGAACATAAAATTAAGAAAGCAGGTGATGAACTTGCTGTCGCATTGGTCAAAAATCCAGATATTGTGGCGACGATTGCTCAGCAAGAAGAACGTCCATTTATGGTCGGCTTTGCTGCTGAAACGCAAAATGTTGAGGAATATGCAGCAGGCAAACTGGTTGCGAAAAAGCTGGATATGATTGCGTGTAATGATGTGTCACGTCCAGATATTGGTTTTGCCTCAGATGAAAATGCCATGACCGTGTTCTTTGCCCAGTCATATCATATGAAAAAGCGTGAACTTGAAAAAGCATCGAAACAGGAGATTTCGCAGCAATTGGTTGAATCGATTGCGGATGCTTTACGTCGTCGTTTGTAAAACCTGTACGTGATCTTTTTTATCAAAATGCAACGATTTCGTTGCATTTTTTATGTATGCTAAAGCAGCAATGATCATTGTTGCTTTGAAGCCAATGCACCATGTTTTGCCTAAACAAATAAAGCATAGCCACAGTTTTTGATAGGATATCCTAATGATTAAAAAAACTTTAGCCACAGTTGTCATGTTATCTGCTTTTGCATTCAGCCATACAGCCATGGCTGCTGGATTAGCAGATGATATGAAAACGTTGGGAAAGAATTATAAAGCGTTTAACCAAGCTGCAAACCCACAGGCTGCAACAGCAGCTTTGGATAACATGCGCGCAGCTGCCGTGCATTCAAAACAGTATAAACTGGCTCCAAATACCACGGACAAAGTATCCAGCTCAACATCTTTATTTGACCAGATTGTGGTTGAAATTGATAAAGCCAAACTCTTAGTACAAGCCGGAAAGTTGGATGAAGCTAAGAAACAAGGTAAGAAGATTGCTGAATTACGTGATCAAGGACATAAGTATTACACCCACTAATAATATGTAAGTGATAGGTGATAAAACGATGAAGCTGTACTCAAAGAGTGCAGCTTTTTTATCAGGATTTAGGCAAGTAGAACATCAAATTGAGACTGAGCATGATTCAGATTTTCACATAATGGCAAAGTTGCTACAGTGAAAATATGAATGATGAGAGGTGATGATATGTCCTCACAACAGCGTAACTATGATCGTATTGCTCAAGCAATTGTTTATATCCAACAGAATTTTCAGCAGCAACCGCAACTGGATGAAGTTGCAGCACATATCCATTTAAGTCCAGCACATTTTCAGCGCTTATTTACTGAATGGGTTGGCACCAGCCCTAAAAAGTTTTTGCAGTATATAAGTATTGAACATGCCAAGCAGATTTTGAAACAAGAGCAGGGCAGTATTTTCGATGCAACATTTGCAACAGGATTGTCCAGCACCAGTCGTTTACATGATCTGTTTATTCAGATTGAAGGGATGACCCCAGCCGAATATAAACATGGTGGACAAAGCCTCTCGATTCATTATCAGTTTGCAGAAACCTTATTTGGTGAAGTGCTGATTGCATCGACTCATAAAGGAATCTGTTCATTAAGTTTTGTGAATAATCGAACCGATGCCTTTGCTCAGTTAAAAGCACAATTTACGCAAGCAGTATTTATTGAGCAGACTGATGTTTTTCAACAAAGTGCTTTAGCCTTCTTTCAAAAGGATCAACAGCAACTGTCTGATATTAAACTGCATTTAAAAGGTACAGAATTTCAGCTCAAGGTTTGGCAAAGCTTACTTAAAATTCCAATGGGACAGTTGGCCACTTATGGCGATTTGGCGAAGGCCATTGATCATCCAAAAGCAGCACGAGCTGTTGGTACAGCGATTGGCAGTAACCCTGTGGCATTTTTGATTCCATGTCATCGTGTCATCCAATCTTCAGGTGCATTGGGTGGATACGAATGGGGAACTATTCGTAAAATAGCATTGATTGGTTGGGAAGGTGCGCAAACACATGCAACCATCTGAACTCGCTCAAATCCAAGCGGTGATCGATAAGATTCAAGCAGCGGATTGGGATGATATTACTGAAAAAATGCACCAACAGGGCTTTGTCTTGATTGAGCAGATTTTATCGACCGAGCAGTGTGAAATGCTGAAACAGGCATATCCGCAAACGGAGCTGTATCGTAAAACTGTTGAGATGCAACGCTATCGCTTTGGTCGAGGTGAATACAAGTATTTTACCTATCCTTTGCCGAGTTTGGTTGAACTGATACGACATGAGATCTATCCCTATTTGGTGCCGATCGCCAATGCATGGTTTAGGGTATTGAAGCTAGAACGTTCATTT
Source organism: Acinetobacter sp. ANC 3929 (assembly GCF_000369405.1). Classification (GTDB taxonomy): domain Bacteria; phylum Pseudomonadota; class Gammaproteobacteria; order Pseudomonadales; family Moraxellaceae; genus Acinetobacter. The sequence goes on along the minus strand of NZ_KB849998.1, from coordinate 214,098 downwards.
CCATCATCACATCCTGAATTTTTACTGCAATGCCAACAATATGGACAAATGCTCGCAACACCACTGATCTTGAAATATGGGCAGGGCGGATTTAATACGCTGCATCAGGATTTATATGGTGAGGTTTATTTCCCTTTACAGTTGGTGATAGTGCTGAGTCAGCCCAATGTCGATTTTACAGGTGGGGAACTGGTCTTTACTCAACAAAACCCAAGAGCACAGTCTAAAGCAGTGGTGATACAGCCCCTACAAGGCGATATGCTGATTTTCACCACTCAATTTAAACCTGAAAAAGGCAGTCAGGGGTATTATCGGGTCAATATCAAGCATGGGGTGAGCCCAATTCACCAAGGCGAACGCTATAGTCTTGGCATTATTTTCCATGATGCTGTGAGTTAGTCTGATGTGGCGACATGGTGAATTAACGCAGACCGAGTTACACCAGAAACTGAAGCAGCACCAGATTGTATTTGCAGGCAATGTACAGCTTAAGATTTATGGCAGATTGACCTGTGCTTCAGGTAAGCGCATGCTGAAAAAGAATCGGGTATTTTTTGTTGATGAACATGAAGCAATTGCACAAGGTTATCGGCCTTGCGCACATTGTATGAAGCAAGCCTATAAGAAGTGGAAAGATGCAACTATTTGATATTGAAGCTGATCCAAACCACAATCATTTACCCTATGATGGGACTGTACAGTACTACGGCAAAGTGGTGCAGACAGCGGCAGCTGATTATTATTTTGATCAACTGATGCAGACGATTGCATGGGAAAATGATCAGGCTATGATTTTTGGAAAATTGCTCATCACTAAGCGTAAAGTGGCTTGGTATGGGGATCAGCGTTTTCAATATACCTATTCCAATATGAATAAATATGCGTTGCCGTGGACCAAGGAATTGCTTGAATTAAAACAGCTGGTTGAACGGCTGACAGGTGAAACGTTCAACTCATGCTTACTAAATCTTTATCATAGTGGTGATGAAGGAATGGCGTGGCATAGTGATGGCGAAACCGATCTCAAAAAAGATGGTGCGATTGCCTCATTAAGCTTTGGTGCGGAGCGAAAATTTGCTTTTAAACATAAGCAGAGCAAAGAGAAAGTTGAACTCTATTTAGAGCATGGCAGTTTATTGGTGATGAAAGACACCACACAAACTTACTGGTTACATCGATTGCCGCCGACCCAAAAAGTCAATACTGCACGGGTAAATCTGACGTTTAGAACCATTGTGGAATAAGCCTATTTTCAGATTAGACATAATGATAAAGTTCAACATCAGAAAAAGTCGCATTAAATGCTTCAATCAGACGATCAATCTGTTCAGTAAGGTCGGGAACCAGCATCCAATAAGGATTTTCATTTGAGATCAACAACAGAGCTAGACCATGTTGTTCCGCAACTGCATAGATATTGTTAAATAAGATGGCATAGATATGTTCAGCAAAATCAATCTCATTTTGCTCATCCGCTGTTGTATCGGTATATTCTGCAAAGAGTTGTTCAACTTCTGCTTCAATCCGGTTATTCAGTTGTTCGATATCAACTTGAGCTTGTTGTAATTGATAACACTTGTCCGTGCCATTATCGTAATATTCTTTTAACTCAACATATTGGATATTTGAGTGTAAAGTATTGGACCAATTCATAAATTGATAAAAGTTGTGTGGATGAGTTGGCTCAGGAACTTGGACAAGTTCAGGAAAGACCTGATGGCAAAGTTGATAAAGTGCCGTGGTCATGGCTGATTCTCTTTTTATTGATATTGTTTTATTATTATAAAAAACCACAGCAGATGCTGTGGTTTTTTTGCTTCTCGATACAAGCGTTATGCTTGACCTTGAGCGTCTGCATCAGTTTGTAAGCGTTGCATGTTTGCTTCAAACTCAGCATCAAAGTTGATTGGTGTAAGCAACAATTGTGGGAAGCTGCCTTTAGTAACCAAATCATTTACCGCTTCACGTAAGAACGGGAACAAGATATTTGGGCAATACGCACCTAAGATGTATGGAAGGCGATCTTCTTCTACACCATCAACCAAGAAAATACCTGATTGTGTGACATCAACGATGAATGCAGTTTCATTTTCGTTGTTTGCTTGAACCACAACTTTTAAAGACACTTCATAGTGAGTAGCATCAATTTTTTCTGCAGCAGAAGATAAATTGATGTTCAACTCTGGTTGCCATTGCTTAGTAAATACTTGCGCACCAGGAACTTCAAAAGAGATGTCTTTTGTATAGATACGTTCTAACGCGAGTTGTGGTTGAACTTGTTCTTCGCTCATTGTTTTTCCTTAAATCTTGGATTTAGATGTTGTTAAGCTAATAATTGGTCGAGTTTGCCTTCACGCTCTAAAGCATAAAGTTGGTCAAAACCGCCAATAAATTGGTCTTTGATAAAAATTTGCGGCACAGTACGGTGATTGGTACGTTGCATTAACTCAAGACGAACTTCTGGTGCTTCATTGGAAAGATTAATTTCTTTATAAGCAACGCCTTTGCGCTCAAGTAATTGTTTTGCGCGTACGCAATATGGGCAAGAAAGCGTTGAATAAATGGTGACGTTTTGAGTAGTCATTTTATCTCTCCTTAAGCTTTGGTTTTGCTTTTCACTAAAGGTAAGCCTTGAGCTTTCCAATTGCTGATACCGCCATCTAAACGGTAGCTGTCGGCATGACCAACTTTTTGCAATGCTGAGCCTGCAACTTGCCCTAAGTTACAAATAAAGACCAGTGGACGATCACTTGCTTTTAATTCATCTAAATGACTGGTGATTTGGCTATACGGAATGTTACGACTGCCGCTGATGTGACCATCACGGAAATCTTTTCCATCACGTAAATCGATCAAAATAGCATTTTTTGCCTTGACCAAAATACCTAGAGATTGTGGTGAAATTTTACGACCGTTGCGTTGTCCTTCTAAAACAAAGAACAACACGATTAACACGCCGAGCGCACCAAATAAGAAGGGGTGATTCCCCATAAACTCTAACCAGCGTTCCACAAGTCACCTAAAGTTAAAATCAAAATTGACCCTGAGTATAACTTATCTCAATGGTGATCAAAAACTTTAGTTCAAGGGCAAATGGCGAAGAAAATTAACTTTTTTGCTGCGCTTCTTGAATTTCATCGAGCAGTCGTAAATAACTCTCGAGGCGACGCGGTAAAATTTCACCTGCATCAACCGCTTGTTTCAGCGCACAATTTTTCTCATGCGTGTGGGTGCAGTTACGGAACTGGCATAGGCCCAAATGTGCTTCAATCTCTGGAAAACCTGTGCGGACCTTTTCTAAACTGAGATGCCATAGACCGAATTCACGGATTCCAGGAGAGTCAATTAACGCACCGTTTGTTCCAAATTTAATCAAACGTGTTGAGGTTGTGGTGTGCTGTCCGAGTGCAGAGTTCTCAGAAATGATATTGGTTTTCTGTGCTGCATCAGGAACGATGGTATTAATCAGTGAGCTTTTTCCAACCCCAGACTGCCCAACAAAGGCAACGGTTTCATTATCAATGCGATTTGAAAGTGCAGATAAGTCACCTTGTGAATGACAAATTAAGGTTTCATAGCCTAGAGATTCATATTCACTGAGTAGGGTAAGAATCGGATCATTTTCAGTGAGCAAGTCGGATTTGTTCAGCACCAATAACGCTGGAATATTTGCATCGGCACATGCCACCAGATAGCGGTCAATCAATGTGGGTGCAGGTTCTGGTAAAGGCGCGAACACAATCACAATCAGACTAATATTCGCCGCAACAGGCTTCACTTTGTGATAGCGATCGGGGCGGGTCAGTAACGATTGTCTAGGATAAATCGCAGTGATGATCCCTAAACCTGTAATTGGATCTGCTTGCCATTTTACCCGATCTCCAGTTACCAACAGTTCTAAGTTGGTACGTGTATGACAACGCCAAATACTGTTGAGTTCGATTGGTTTCCAGAACGGTTCTGGCTCACCTTCAGCCACTTGTGGTTTTTCAGGGTGCTGTTCAGGCACAGATAAGGCTTGTACTTCGAGTTGACGACCATAATGCTGAACAACCAGTCCATCTAAATCTTGCGATGTATCAATGTCGTCTTGACGCGATTTATGCTGTTTCTCAATACGACGCTGCTGTTGTTCGGTTAAACGACGCTTACGAATTAAAGCCATTCATATCCCAAAAAATCCACACTTTGAAGACCGCAAAAATAGCACGAAGCCACTATAGAATTACAGCCAAGATGTAATTAATTTGCTACTATTGATGTTTTTAAGCACTTTAGAATCGCCATCCATGAGTAGCACCCCTGATACACGATTAATTTGGATCGATCTGGAAATGACAGGCCTCGATACCGATAACGACAAGATTATTGAAATTGCAACAATTATTACAGATGACCATTTGAATATCTTGGCTGAAGGACCTGTTTTAGCGGTACATCAATCTGATTTGATTCTAAATGCGATGGATGAGTGGAATACCAAACAACATGGCCAGTCGGGTCTGATTGAGCGAGTACGCCGTAGTAAGTTAAAGGCTGAAGATGCAGAACAGCAAACCCTTGAGTTCTTGAAGAAATGGGTGAGTCCAAAATCTTCCCCGATGTGCGGTAACTCAATTTGCCAAGACCGCCGTTTCTTGCATCGTTTGATGCCCGAACTGGAACAATTCTTCCATTATCGTAATCTGGATGTGTCTTCTGTAAAAGAGCTGGCTAAACGCTGGAGACCAGAAATTATGAGCGGGTTAAAGAAAAATGCGTCGCACTTAGCCATGGATGACATCCGTGATTCGATTGCAGAATTGAAATATTACCGTGAATACTTTTTTATCATGAATAACGATAAGTAATCGATTATTGAATCATACATAAAAGGAGCTAAGGCTCCTTTTTTAATGGGTTAAAAAAGTTTGGGCTTGATCAAAAAATCGCTTAAACTCGGCTTTTAATTGCAAACTATAAAAAAAGAGAGTCTATATGCAAAGTACCAATCCCATTTTAACGCGGGTAGAAACCTATCAAGATTTGGCTGAGCCAATGACCATTCAAGGTGCAATTCAAAAATCTGTACTTTTAACCGTGATTGCTGCCGTTTTAGGCATGGCCTTATTTTTCTACTGTGCGATGACAGCGAATCTTTCGATTGCATACGCTGCAACAATTATTGGTGCAGTCGGTGGTTTAATTCTCGCACTCATTACTACATTTAAATCGAATACCGCACCAGCTTTGGCCATTCCTTATGCTTTATTTGAAGGGGCATTTTTAGGTGGTGTCTCGTTTATTTTCCAGTTGAAATATCCAGGTGTTCCTTTACAGGCATTATTGGCAACATTCGTGACGACTTTGGTGCTGTTTGCTTTGTATAAATTTCAGATCATTCGTGCCACTGAAAAGTTTAAAGCAGTTGTGATTTCAGCTTCGATTGCGATTGCCTTGGTATTTGTGGTGCAAATCATTCTACGTTTAGCATTTGGTTCAAGCATTCCTTATATCTTTGAAAGTAACTGGTTGGGTATTGGCTTTGCTGCCTTTGTTGCTGTGATTGCATCATTGAATCTGATCCTAGATTTTGACTTGATTGAAAATGCGGCTGCGCAACGTGCACCAAAAGCATTTGAATGGATCTGTGCGATTGCCTTATTGGCGACTTTGGTGTGGATGTATTACTCATTCCTCCGTTTATTGAGTCTGCTCCGCGGTGATGATTAAGTTCTGATTCAAGTAAAAATACAAATCGTCTTCAAGTGAAGGCGATTTTTTTATGCAAGATTGTAAAAAAGATGGATTATGCAATTCCGCAATGCGCTGATTATTGGCATCATGTGGTGAAAATTTTTCGAGTGAGAATAAGATGTCACAAGGACTTTTAGCTGGTAAACGTTTTTTAATTGCAGGTATTGCAAGTAAATTATCGATTGCTTTCGGTATTGCTTCTGCGTTACACCGTGAAGGTGCTGAGCTTGCGTTTACTTATCCAAATGAAAAGCTGAAAAAGCGTGTCGATGATTTTGCAGCACAGTTTGGTTCAACACTGGTTTTTCCTTGTGATGTTGCTGTTGACGCAGAAATTGACAATGCTTTTGTCGAGTTGGCAAAACACTGGGATGGTTTGGATGGTGTGGTGCATTCGATTGGTTTCGCACCTGCGCATACGCTTGATGGCGACTTTACTGACGTAACGGATCGTGACGGATTTAAAATTGCACATGACATTAGCGCGTATAGCTTTATCGCGATGGCTCGTGCTGCAAAACCATTATTGCAAGCACGCCAAGGTTGTTTGTTGACTTTGACTTATCAAGGTTCTGAGCGTGTGATGCCGAACTATAACGTGATGGGTATGGCGAAAGCATCGTTAGAAGCAGGCGTTCGTTATTTAGCATCAAGCTTAGGCGTCGATGGTATTCGTGTGAATGCGATTTCTGCGGGCCCAATCCGTACTTTGGCAGCATCAGGCATCAAGTCTTTCCGTAAAATGTTAGATGCCAATGAAAAAATTGCTCCACTTAAACGTAATGTGACCATTGAAGAAGTGGGCAATGCAGCATTATTCCTGTGCTCGCCGTGGGCTTCCGGTATTACGGGTGAAATCATGTATGTCGATGGTGGTTTTAATACGGTCGGTATGAGCCAGTCGATGATGGATGATGAATAATTAGATTGCTCTAAATGATTTAATAAAGTCGCTTTTATAGCGGCTTTGTTTTTTAGAAAAAACTTAATTATGTAGAGGAAGTCTGTTTGACTGCAGCCCCTTGTTAAGTTTTATCTGCATTTTCGACAAAGTAGTCATAATATTTTCTCGCAACTTCCTCTGGACCAAGTGCTACATCAATAAGCATTTGAAGAGTCCATACTGGACCTGGTATCACTAGATCTAAGTCAAGGTCTTCAGGGTAAGCTTCTGGGGTGATTGCCATTTCTAAGTTTTCAAACCACCAAATTTCAATTTTACGTAGTAGGCCGATCATCTCATCAAATGCCTCCGTTACATCAAAGTCGACTCCTGATGAGGCAAAGGTAAGCATTTCGTGAGCTAAGGTATTACGGCATCTTTTAATATGCTCGAATCTCTCTAAGTCATTATCATCAATGGCATCCATATCTTGCAACCATTTCAATGATGCGTATAGAGGACTTCTATTGAGTGAAAGTACCTTTTCTTTATATTCTGGATCAACAATCATTCCATTTTCATTAAATCCATTTGTAAAGAAGCTCTCAATCTTTTCAATAATACTGCTTTTGAGTATTTCGAAAGCCATTGAAAATATTGATGCAGTAATAATATTCGTTTTAAGTGTTGTAGGATGAAGTGCTCGTTCCCAAGATGCCTTAACTTTTTCATCCATATTCGATCTCTATAAAGAAATTTATTACTGTTCTAGATATGACATATTTCTATCAGTGTTAGAAATATATTAAAAAATCAACTGACGAATATAACTAACCATTTGTCATCCTATCCTTTATATGCTAATTAAGGCTGGTTTTTTGTTTAATCGAAAATTTTTAAAGAAAATATCGATAAACATATTGTTTTTAGCTTCTGGGGTAGGTCATTCAAACGTGAAGAAAATAGCTGTTGTTTTGGGATTAGTCACTCTTCTTTCACTTCAAGGTTGTGCCGCAGTGATGGCAAGTAATCAACCGCATAAAAAGAATATGACGGTTTTAGAAGTGGGGAAACATCGAAATTATGTGATTTCTGAATTGGGTGCACCCGTTACTTCAGAAACCGTGAATGGCGAACGTAAAGAGATTTATACCTTCCAGCAAGGCTACTCAAAAGCAGCTAGAATCAGCCGAACGTTATGGCATACGACTGCAGATATAGCCACCATTGGTCTATGGGAAGTGATTGGCTCTCCAACCGAGATGTATTTCAATGGTCAGCAACTTTCATATGAGGTTGTTTTTGATGATCAGGACAAGATTAAACGTATTCAACAGATCCAGAATAATCCAGATCTGGTGAAAGAATAAGCGCGCAAAACAATAGCGCGAGGGCTATTGTTTTGATAGTTCTTTTACAGGACTGCCGCCGAGTGCTTGCATTAATGTCACATACGCATTGTATTGATTCTGCTTGGTTTCGACCAAGCTGAGTCGTGCATTACGTGTAGTTTCCTGCGCATCCAGTAAGTTCTTTAAGGCAATTGCGCCATTGCGATAACGCACTTCGGTTAAACGTTCGGTTTTATCTGCCAGCTCAACATTACGTTGCTGTAACTGTACTTGCTGATTCAGTTGAGTACGGTTTGACAAAGCATTTTCCACGTCAGCAAATGCTTGATACATGGTTTGACGGTATTGGGTAATGGCTTTTTCATATTCAAGATCACTGATCGCAATGTCTTTCTTCATATCATTATATTGAAGGAAAGGCAGGCTTAAGCTTGCGCCTAAAGTTAAAGCAGGGTTCTTTAACAATTGCGTTAAAGAAGTGCTGGAAGAACCAACATTTCCAGTCAAATTAATCGAAGGATAGTAGCTGGCTTTGGTTGCGTCTTTATTTGCTAAGGTCTTACGCAAGCGTAACTCAGATGCTTGTAGGTCGGGGCGACGCGATAGAATATCAGCAGGGAGTCCGACAGCGATACTTGGCAAAGCATTGCGCGGTAATTGTGCCGGTTCTTTGATATTCAATTGTTGCACTGGCTCATGCAGTAAAACGGCAAGGGCAGTACGGGTTTCAACACGTTGCTGTTCAATCTGACTCAGACTAGCCTTTTGGCTTTGTACCGATTGTTCCGCTTGTGTTAAGTCCAAACCCGATACTGCACCTGCTTTATATTGTGACTGTACCAAAGAATAGGTCTTTTGAGTTGAGGCTAAATTTTGCTGAATGGTTTGATAGCGTTCATTCAGATAGCCCAACTGCCAATACAGTTTTGCTGTTGTGCCAACCAAGCTTTGAGCTGTGGCTTGTAAATCTTGTTCAGTGGCTAAAGCTTCCCATCGGCTTGCTTCAGTTTGACTAGCAAGTTTACCAAATAAATCGAGTTCATAGCTGACGCCAACGCTAGTCGATAAACCACGATCAGAGCCATCGCCAGAACGCAGATCATAATTATGACCTGCTGAAACACTTGAGCTGGTTCGAATCCCTTGTTTATTTTCAGCCAGACCTGCCTGTAAACGAGCTTGTTTAAGGGTAATCCCTGCGACACTTAAGTCACTATTTTTAGCGAGAACCTGATCGATCAATTGATTCAACTGGGTGTCATTAAACAATGTCCACCACTGATCAGTTAGATTCACATTTTTACTTTTTTGTGCATCGTATTGGAACTGTTGCGGCACTTGGACTGTTGGGGCGTTATAGGGGGTTTTCACCACAGCAGAACAGCCAGCTAAGGAACCAGTGAGTACCAGTGCAAGTCCTAATTTTGTGAATTGAAAAGACATACTCAAATTCCTTATTCTCTCGCTAAAGCAGCAACTGGATCGAGTTGTGCTGCATTTCGTGCTGGCAAGAAGCCAAATACAATACCAATCATGCTTGAACACACAAAGGCCGCTACGATGGACGTAGTTGAATAACTCATTTCAATGATGCCTTTGGCGAAGTGGCCAATGATTTGTCCAATCCCTAAAGAAAGCAGTACACCGAGTACACCGCCCAATAAGCAGACTAAAATTGCTTCAATCAGGAATTGCTGCAAAATGTCACTTTGTCGAGCACCGACCGCCATACGTACGCCAATCTCTTGAGTTCGTTCAGTCACAGAAACCAGCATAATGTTCATTACCCCAATCCCACCAACGACTAAAGAAATCACGGCGATTGCAGAAATTAACAGAGTCATGGTTGCCGTCGTCTGTTGGATGGTTTCACGAATACTGTCGGAGTTTTGGGTAAACACGTCCTGTGCACCGTGACGCTGTTCCAGTAAGGTGAGAATCGCATTTTCAGCGGCACTACTTGGGTATTCATCCTTAATCCGGACAATGATGCTACGTACATTGGATTGACCCAACATACGACTCATCACTGTGGAGTAGGGCAGATAAACGTTCAAGCTATCTGAACTTCCCATAAAGCCTTGTTGGGCATCAATGACTCCAATAATACGGCTGGGTACACTGCCCAATAACAATACTTGGCCAACGGGATTGGTCCCATCTGCAAAAAAGGTTTTTTCGGTATTGGTATCAATGACCACATCTTGAGTACGCTGAGTAACACTGCTCTTGTCAAAAGGCTGGCCTGATTTAAAGGTCATGCCACGGACATAGAAGAAATCAGCACTGACGCCATTTACTGTTGCCGATGCTTCAGTATCTTTATAGCGAAGTGTCACACTGGTATTGGCGGACGGACTGACTCCATCGACGTAAGGCTGTTCTGCCAATGCTTCTGCATCAGCTGGAACCAGTGTTTTGACTTGTGAAGCACGCGAGTTATCACCAAAACCACGACCCTGATACACGGTAATGGTATTGGTACCGAGGCTGCTGATATTTTCTAAAATTTGTTTTTGTGAGCCATTGCCAAGTGCAACCACCGAGACCACGGATGCGATCCCGATAATAATCCCGAGCATGGTCAGGAAAGTCCGCATACGGTGGGCATTCATGGCAAGCAGTGCCATGCGGAATGCTTCACCGAGACGATCAAAGAAAGAGCGCCAAGCTGAGGTTTTTTTCTGCGGTGTGCGTTGCAGGGTTTGATGTTCTAAATCGGAATCTGCATTTTCAGGCACGTTGGCACGGTCTGAAATAATATTACCATCACTGATCTCAATAATTCGGGTCGCATTTTTAGCGACATTGAGATCATGGGTGACCAGAATAATGGTATGACCTTTGGCATTCAGCTCACGTAAAATGCGCATCACTTCAATACCACTATTCTTATCCAATGCACCTGTTGGTTCATCGGCAAGAATGACATCGCCGCCATTCATCAAGGCGCGGGCGATGGAGACACGTTGTTGTTGACCACCAGAAAGCTGACTTGGTCGATGATGCAACCGTTCTTCTAACCCTAACTCAGATAACAGTTCCGCAGAACGTTCCTGACGCATATGGCTGTCGACGCCTGCGTAAATTGCTGGGACCTCAACGTTACCTGCGGCACTTAAATCTCCAAGCAAATGATAACGTTGGAAAATAAAACCAAAATATTCACGGCGTAATTGGGCTAGTTCATCCGGTTCAAGTTGTCGCGTTTCTCGACCACTGACGCGATAGCTTCCCTCAGTCGGTTTATCCAAGCAACCCAAGATGTTCATCAGGGTGGATTTACCCGAACCTGATTGACCAACAATGGCAACCAGTTCACCTGCATAAATTTTTAAATCAATCCCTTTGAGGATTTGTACAGTTCCTTCACCCGCAGGAAATTCGCGAGTAAGGTTGCTGACCTCAAGCAATGGCTGTGATGAATGTGTTTGATTTTGCGTCATATTACATTCTCATTGCACGTTGATTACTGCGTTTTGCTGATTCGTTTGAACTGTCAGAAGCATCGGCAATGACCACTTGATCACCTTGTTTTAAACCTTTAAGCACTTGAGCTGTAACGCGGTTATTCAGACCAATCAATACAGGTTGTGGTTGAGCCGTACCATCAGCTTGTAATACACGAACCATGCCTGTTGATGCTTTACCTTGTGCGACCAGCGCTTTTTCTTCTTCACTCAGTTCAAGACGTTTTGGACGTTGTGCTTTTTCACTCTCTGATTTTTTCGCTTGCTGAGCTGAAGCATTGCCTTGATGATCTTTGCTGCGATTACCACGCTGAGTTTGAATTGCTGCCGCAGGAACGGTCAGTGCATTTTTTGCTTCTGCCAACACAATATAAACTTGTGCTGTCATATCAATACGTAATTGACCATCTTCATTGGGAACATCAAATAAAGCATTATAGTAAACCGCTGCATTCGAGGTTGAGGAGCTGCTGTTACTGCTGGTTTCGGTATTAATTGAATTCGGTGCAGGTTCCACTTGGCGTAGTTTTGCATAATGTTTTTTATCACTGTTGCCTAAAGTCGTGAAATATACGGTTTGGCCTTTTTCAACTTTCATGACATCCGCTTCAGAAATCTGAGCCTTGATGGTCATAGTGTCCAATTTGGCCAATTTCACAATGGTCGGTGCAGTTTGGTTGGCGTTTACAGTTTGGCCTTCTTCAGTCACGATCGCCACAATAGTGCCATCCATGGGCGCAACAATACGGGTATAACCTAAATTTTCTTTAGCTGTTGCGAGTGTGAGGCGAGATTGTTCAATTTGTGCGTTAATCGAGGCAATCTGAGCTTGTGCCGTTTTGAAGTTTGCCAAAGCACTTTCAAGTTCAGCACGCGAAGTCGCATCTTGACTAAACATGGCTTGTTGACGTTTATATTCTGCTTCAACTTTTGCTAAATTGGCTTGTTGTACTGCGAGTTGTGCCTGTTGGTTTTTAATACTGGCATCTGCTGTTTTGAGTTCGTTTTCTTGACGAATCGAATCAATTTGCGCGATTAGTTGACCTTGTTTGACTTGGTCACCTAGTTGCACATACATTTTCTTCACCTGACCTGATACCTGTGCACCGACACTCACCATCTTGGTCGCTTCAAGCACACCCGTTGCCAATACAGAGTTTTCAATGTCGCCTCTGGAGACTTCGGCACTAATATACTGGGGTGCTTGAGCTTTCGGTTTAAAGAACATCCATCCGAGTACTGCAATGATCAGTACTCCGATAGCAATCATAATGATTTTGCGAGGCTGGATTTTTTTAATGGTTGTTTTTGGCATGGCGACAGGTCAAAAGTGGAAAACTGGAGTTAGTATAAAAGTGAAATAAGGATAAAGCGTGAATATTTTTAATCTAGAATGAGAATTATTTTCTATTTTTCTGCTGAGTTATTCTATAAATATCCGATAAATACTGTGGATGCCCGATTCAGCATTTGTTGCAAGTGCGATGCCTCCTTGAGTGGGCAGTGCGAATTCACGGGGATTGATCCGAATTAAATCAGGGGCAAAGCGTTCACTAAAATAACGTACGGTCGGGATTGCGGTGCCAGCCCCTATTTCGATCACCAGTGGTTGGTGATGTATTTTTAGGAAAGTGTCTAAACGCTGCATTTGTTGTTTTTGGCGCTGGCTGAGCCATGCATAGTCATCAAACATCAAAATATTGGGTCGAGCTAAATGTCCGCAGTTTGGACACAAGGGCAGTTGGCCTAGCCATTGGCAATCTTGCTGATCAATGTCTGGTGCTAATTCATCAGCTGGCCAGATCTCTTGTTGACATGTGGCAAGACATTGCAAATGATGAATTGAACCATGACATTCATAAATCTGTTTGGAATCAAAGCCAGCTTCTTGAAATTGTCCATCGACATTTGAGGTAAATACAAAATAAGGCAGTTCTAATGTTTTAGCTAATTGCCGCAGTAAACGAAATCCTTGATGGGGTAGGGTTTGACGATAGAGATCTAAACGATGTCCATAAAATCCCCAAGCTAAACGTGGATGGCGTTTAAAAGCAGCTGGATTGGCAATTTCGGTGAAATCGATGCGTTGCTTACCAAGCTCTGGGTAAGCTTGCCACATGCCTTGATTGCCACGAAAATCTGGTAAACCTGAATCGACACCCATACCTGCACCTGCGCTGATGATCAGGCTGTCTGCATGTTTAAATAGACGTTGTATATGTTCGATTTGGTTTGGATTTAAATGAAATGGCATAGGGCAATCCATTATTTTTATGATTTAATTTTTAGTGTTTAAGCAGGTTGCGTAAATAAAGTTGTGCCGCAGAGTTCAGCTAAAGCTTGCAACATTAACTGTTCTGGATTTTCTTTCGACATCCCTTTGATTGAAGCATCGATACGCAATAATAAATCAGGCCAAGTTAAAAATTGTCTTGGATTTAAACGGCGCAGGGTTTGTTGATATTGTGAAACCTTGGTTTTCCAAATCCCGAGCTGGATGGCATTGTGCGGTTGCTCAAATAACTGCATCAATAAGCGCATTTCTTTGCTCAGTGTCCATAAAATCAAACTATCAGGTTCACCCGCAGCAATCAGATATTGGTAAATCTTGACCGATTGTGCCAAGTTTCCTGCAAGCAAGGCATCACTTAAATCATAAGTGGTATAGCGAGACTGATCTTGTAAGCAGGCGTACAGCTGTTCAATCTGAATTTGTTGAATATCTGGGAAGGTGTCTGCAACACGCATTAAACTATTTTTTGCAGCGAGCAGGTTATGTTCGTGATGCTGCATCAACCATTGCCAAGCATCATTATTCAGCTGGATACCGAGCTTTTCTGCTTCTATGCTTAAGATCCGCTGACGATCTTGTGGGTAGGTCGCAGTGAGTGGAACCACCACACCATTGGCTTCAACTACCTGGAAAAAGGCTGACTTTAAACTGCTGCTGTCCTGTTTTGGTAGAACAATGAGTAGTAAGTTATGTTCATTATGCTGAATATAACTTTTAAGCAGTTTTAAGCCATTGGCATCAGGTTTGATGTTGCCGTGCACTTCAATCGCGAGTTGTTGCGAAAATAGCGACAGACTATTCAGTGCATTAAAGACATTTTTCCAGTCATTCACGCTACTGATGTCGTAGCGCTGGCGCTCAACTTCTTGTTGTTGCCAGCTTTTACGGAAGGTATCGAGCAGGTTTTGTTCAAGCAAAGGCTCTTGTCCATGCATGATCCATGCACCGCGAGCCTCACCAACACGTTTTAACGCTTGAACATAGTCCAGTTTCATAATGCGTGATTATGGTTGAGCTTTAGGTAAACGATTGGCTGCAATTTGACGAGTCACTTGTTGGGCAACGTCATCAATTACAATACGATTCAGATAAGCTTCTTGTTGGTTATCAGTATTCACCGTTGCAACGTCGTATTGATAGGTACGTGAGGCTGTTAAAGTACGAGGTTCGGTAATTTTCTTACCTTGTCGATCTTCAATCTGGAAGGTTACGGTTAAACGCAACAGTACTTCAGTCAATTTACCGTTGAGTAATTGGCGGCGAGGAGTGTAATCCAAAATGCGCAGTACATAAGCATCATTGGCGTTACTGAGTTGAACCCCTGTAGCACTGAGATAAACACTGAGTTTATTTTCCAGTTCGCCCGTATTTGCAGGCATTGCAAGCGTTAACTTGTTATAGACCAGTGGCGCCGCTGTTGGGTTACTTCCTTTTAAATGAAAGCCACAGCCGACTAAACCTGCACTTAGGCCTAAAGTGAGAACGATAGCAGCTGCACGTTGCGCTAAGTGCATATTTATTCCTCTATTGCTTAATCTCTCTGAACCCCTCTTTTCAAAGAGGGGTACTTCTCCCTTGCATAAACGGAGTTGCGGAACAATGTTCCTCAGGAGCGATGTTAAACCACTAAATTAACGAGTTTATTTGGAACAACGATTTCTTTCTTGGTTGGACCCGTTAAGAATTGTTGAACTTCTGGCAATGCTTTTGCCAAAGCCAATAAGTCATCTTTAGAGATATCGACTGCGACGTCTAACTTACCACGAAGTTTACCATTCACTTGTACAACAATCGTTTGCGTATTACGGGTTAACGCTGATTCGTCGACTTGCGGGAATTGAACAGTGGTGAGTTCCAAACCAAATTGAGTCAATAAGGTTTGACTTAAATGCGGTGCAAATGGTGCAAGCAAGGTAAGGAGCGTCGTGATCGCTTCTCGTGCGACAGCAACATCATTATCATCTTTTGCTTCAAACTTGTTGCTGGCATTGAGTAATTCCATCAATGCTGCAATGGCTGTATTGAATGCATGACGACGTTCGATGTCATCACCCACTTTCTGGATGGTTTCGTGGGTTTTACGACGCAAGTCTTGTGCATCTTTCGACAAGTTCGTAGTATCAATCGCAGTCGCTTGATTACCTTTTTCAAGGAAGCCAGCTGCTAAACGCCAAACGCGTTTCAAGAAGCGGTTTGCACCTTCAACACCTGCATCAGACCATTCCAATGACTGATCTGGTGGTGCAGCGAACATCATAAATACACGTGCTGTATCAGCGCCGTATTGGTCAATAATCGCTTGTGGATCAATCCCGTTGTTTTTCGACTTGGACATTTTTTCTTGTCCACCGATCACAACTTCCTGACCATCACCTGAGTATTTTGCAGACAGAATACGGCCTTTTTCATCACGTTCTAATTCGATGTCAGCAGGGTTAAACCAAGTTTTCTTGCCATTTTCTGCTTCACGATAGAAGGTATCAGCCAAAACCATGCCTTGCGTTAACAAGTTAGTAAATGGTTCGTTACCCTGTACAACGCCTTCATCACGCATCAACTTATGGAAGAAACGTGCATAAAGTAAATGCAGAATCGCATGTTCAACACCACCGATATATTGGTTTACTGGAAGCCAGCTTTGCGCTGCTTCAGGTTTGACCATACCGCCAGTAAAGTCTGGAGATGCATAACGCGCATAGTACCAAGATGATTCTACAAAGGTATCCAAGGTATCAGTTTCACGGCGTGCATCGCCACCACAGCTTGGACATTTGGTTTCGTAAAATTCAGGCATCTTGTTCAATGGGTTACCCGAACCATCTGGAACAACATCGGTCGGTAAGACCACGGGTAGTTGATCTTCTGGAACGGTGACTTGACCACAGCTATTACAGTTGATCATTGGAATTGGGCAACCCCAGTAACGCTGACGAGAAACACCCCAGTCGCGTAAACGGAATTGAACCTTAGAATTTGCTAAAGCTTGTGGTTCTAATTTTGCAAGAAAGGCATCAAAAGCAGCTTGGAATGCTAAACCATCAAACTCGCCAGAGTTCACCAATTTACCGTCTTTAGAGCCGTACCATTCTTGCCATTCAGTTGCAGAATAATCTGCATCGTCAGAACCTTTAGCATCAATCACTTGTTTGATTGGCAAATTGAACTTGTTTGCAAATTCAAAGTCACGTTCGTCATGTGCAGGAACCGCCATTACAGCGCCAGAACCATAAGACATTAATACGTAGTTTGCAATCCAGACAGGAAGCTCTTCACCAGTTACAGGGTGTTTTACGAACAAACCTGTTGCCATACCTTTCTTTTCAGCAGTGGCTAGATCGGCTTCTGCCACTGAACCCATACGACATTCTTCAATAAATGTAGCAAGTTCAGGATTGCCTGCTTCTGATTGAAGGGCAGCAGCTTTGAGTGCCATAGGATGTTCTGCTGCAACAGCAACATAAGTCACACCCATTAGAGTATCTGCACGCGTGGTATAAACGGTTAGCCCATCTGCATAGATTGCTGGATTTGCAGAAGGGAAGGTAATGTCCATACCTGTCGAACGGCCGATCCAGTTACGTTGCATGGTTAAGACCTGTTGTGGCCAGCCATCTTTCAAGGTATCTAGATCGTCTAATAATTCTTGTGCATAGTCGGTGATGCGGAAGTAGTACATTGGAATATCGCGCTTTTCCACCAATGCACCTGAACGCCAGCCACGACCATTTTCAACTTGTTCGTTGGCCAACACAGTTTGGTCTACTGGGTCCCAGTTCACTGTTGAAAGCTTACGATAGATCAAGCCTTTCTTATAAAGCTGTACGAATAACCATTGTTCCCAGTGATAATACTCTGGTGTACAGGTTGCAAATTCACGATCCCAATCGACAGCCAGACCCAGTTTTTTTAATTGGTCACGCATGTACGCAATGTTTTCAAAAGTCCATTTTGCTGGTGCAACTTGATGTGCAATCGCTGCATTTTCAGCGGGCAAACCAAAAGCATCCCAACCCATTGGTTGTAGTACTGTTTCACCTTTTAAGCGATGGAAACGGCTGATCACGTCACCAATAGTATAGTTACGCACATGCCCCATGTGCAGTTTGCCACTTGGGTACGGGAACATCGACAGGATATAGCGATGTTTGCCCTCTACAGTGTCTGCAACTTTAAAAACTTTGCGATTGTCCCAGTCTTGTTGAACTTGAGGCTCAATGGCACTTGCTTGATATTCGGAGTCAATGTGAGAAGTCGTCATAGGGATATGCGATACAACAAAAAAGTAAAGTTAAGATTGCTGCACAGCATAGCGCAAAATTGCAGGAAATGTCAGTTTTTAGATCGGGATTTTATCTGCAAGGCCGCAGTGTAGAGTAGGGCCTTGCAGGATCATGCATTTGTTTAGCGGTTGGATGGTGCTGAAGCTGGCGGTGGACTTTGCGGTTTCATCGTGTGTGCTGGAACTTCTGGCATAGCTTGAGGTGCATGTTGAGGTTCATTTGGTGTCACGTCTGGCGTGGCTTGATGTCCTTGCTGAGTGCTAGGGGGCGTTGTTTGATGGCTATTGCCATACGTAGAAACTTTATCCAAACGTTTTGAACCTTTCGGTGGGGGTGTTGTGGTGTAGTGAGTTGAACCATTGGCATCGACCCATTTGTAATATTGTTGTGCATAGTTTTGGCTAGAGCAAAGCAAAAGGACCGCTGTTGAAATAGTGTATAAGCTTGTTTTTAAATAAGATGACTTCATGTTTGATCTCCCCAAGAGAATGTTGTCTATATTCGATCAAAGTGCCTAAATAAGCAGTTTACAATGCCTATTTTTCAATAAAAAGAAAATAGTTTTGTGATAAATGGGCGTTTAAAAAGACCAAATTATTCCGTGAAATGTGTTTAAAAAAACAACAGCCAAAAAATATTCGTTAAAAACCTTTTCTTTGTTCTTGACTTTGCTTATGAAAGAAACAAGAATGCTTTCTCAAGTTTTATATGCGCTTATTTGATCACCCTTCGAATAAATGTCATGGCTTGCAATGGACATTCTTTCTAGCCGAGAGAATGCTGTTTTGAAATATGCTTATCCCAGCACATTTTGATTCGAGATGTCATCAAGTTTATACGGCTGATGAGTCTCAGAAAATTTTTCCTATTGCAGCAAAAACGAGTAGAATACGCACACTTATAAAAAGTGCATAAAGTTAATGAATGAAACACAATTTATGTCTCCCATAAATTGTGCAAATACTAGGGTGAATCACGTTGGAACTTTTATCTGGTGGTGAAATGCTCGTTCGTGCCCTTGCGGACGAAGGCGTAGAGCATGTTTTTGGGTATCCAGGCGGCGCTGTATTACATATTTATGATGCGCTATTTCAACAAGACAAAATTAATCATTACCTCGTACGTCATGAGCAAGCTGCTGGTCATATGGCAGATGCATATTCACGCGTAACTGGTAAGACAGGCGTTGTACTGGTCACTTCAGGACCAGGCGCGACCAACACCGTCACTCCAATTGCAACAGCCTACATGGACTCAATCCCAATGGTGATTTTGTCTGGTCAGGTTGCAAGCCATCTTATTGGAGAGGATGCATTCCAAGAAACAGATATGGTTGGTATTTCTCGTCCAATCGTAAAACACAGTTTCCAGGTGCGTCACGCGAGTGAAATTCCTGCCATTATTAAGAAAGCATTTTATATTGCTTCGTCTGGCCGTCCAGGTCCAGTGGTTGTTGATATTCCAAAAGATGCGACTAATCCTGCAGAAAAGTTTGCCTACGAATACCCAGAAAAAGTGAAGATGCGTTCTTATCAACCACCTTCACGTGGTCACTCAGGTCAAATTCGTAAAGCAATTGATGAGTTGATCACTGCGAAACGCCCAATGATTTATACGGGTGGTGGTGTTGTTCAAGGTAATGCATCTGGTCTATTGACTGAACTTGCACATTTATTGGGTTATCCAGTAACGAATACCTTGATGGGCTTAGGTGCTTTCCCAGGTAACGATCCACAATTCGTGGGGATGTTAGGGATGCATGGTACTTATGAAGCCAATATGGCCATGCATAATGCAGATGTGATTTTGGCGATTGGGGCACGTTTCGATGACCGTGTAACCAATAACCCTGCAAAATTCTGTCTCAATGCCAAAGTAATCCATATTGATGTTGATCCAGCAACCATTTCGAAGACGATTATGGCGCACATCCCGATCGTGGGTGCGGTAGAGCCAGTACTTCAAGAAATGTTGGCTCAATTGAAACAAATGAATGTGTCTAAGCCAAACCCAGAAGCTATTGCTGCATGGTGGTCTCAGATTAATGAGTGGCGCAAGGTACATGGCTTACGTTATGAAGCAGGTCAAAATGGTGTAATGAAACCTCAGCAAGTGGTTGAGGCATTAGATCGTGTGACCAATGGTGAAGCCATCATTACTTCAGACGTCGGTCAGCATCAGATGTTTGGTGCGAACTATTATAAATACAAACGTCCGCGTCAGTGGATTAACTCTGGTGGCTTAGGCACCATGGGTGTTGGCTTGCCGTATGCGATGGCTGCAAAGTTAGCATTCCCAGACCAGCAAGTCGTTTGTATTACAGGTGAAGCATCGATTCAGATGTGTATCCAAGAATTATCGACATGTAAGCAATATGGCTTGAATGTGAAGATCCTTTGCTTAAACAACCAAGCTTTAGGTATGGTAAAACAGTGGCAAGACATGAACTACGAAGGACGTCATTCAAGTTCTTATGTCGATTCACTACCTGACTTTGCCAAGTTAATGGAAGCTTACGGACACGTGGGTATTCAGATTGATCATGCTGATGAGCTAGACGCTAAATTAGCTGAAGCGATGGCAATTAATGATAAATGTGTATTCATTAATGTCATGGTTGATCGCACAGAACATGTTTATCCAATGCTGATCGCTGGTCAGTCGATGAAGGATATGTGGTTAGGCAAAGGGGAGCGTACATAATGAGACATATTATTTCTGTACTCGTTGAAAATGAAGCAGGTGCGCTTTCTCGTTTGGTGGGATTGTTTTCTCAACGGAATTACAACATTGAGACACTGAATGTTGCACCAACCGAAGATGAAACTTTATCGCGTTTGACCTTAACGACTTATGGTGATGATCACAAGATTGAGCAGATCACCAAACAACTCAACAAATTGGTTGAAGTGGTAAAAGTCGTTGATCTGTCTGAAGGTTCACACATTGAACGTGAATTGATGTTGATCAAAGTCAAAGCCTTAGGTGCAGCTCGTGCTGAAATTAAACGTACAGCTGACATCTTTCGTGCGCAAATCGTTGATGTAACACCAACGACCTATACTATTCAGATTGCAGGTACAACCGACAAGATTGATGGCTTTATTGATGCACTTGCAGAAAATACCATCCTTGAAGTTGTGCGCTCTGGTGTATCAGGTATTGCACGTGGTGAAAAAGTTTTAACAATTTAAAAATCTTCCCCAACCCTCTTTGAAAAGAGCGAGATCACCTTAAACGGTAATCGTGGGGGAGCCTACAAAAGATCTGTCCTTGCAGAACAAGGGAAATGACAAAAATTTTAGCGGAGAAAACAGATGCAAATTTTTTACGATAAAGACTGTGACTTATCAATCATCCAAGGCAAGAAAGTTGCAATCATTGGTTATGGTTCACAAGGTCATGCGCACGCACTTAACTTGAAAGATTCTGGCGTAGACGTAACTGTTGGTTTACGTGCTGGTTCTACTTCTTGGAAAAAAGCTGAAAACTCTGGTCTTAAAGTATCTGAAGTTCCAGCTGCTGTTGCTCAAGCTGACTTAGTCATGATTTTGACTCCAGATGAGTTCCAATCTCAACTTTATCGTGATGTGATTGAACCAAACATCAAAGAAGGCGCAACTTTAGCATTTGCTCATGGTTTCTCTATTCTTTATAACCAAGTTGTTCCACGTAAAGACTTAGACGTGATCATGGTTGCGCCGAAAGCACCAGGCCACACCGTACGTTCTGAATACCAACGTGGTTCAGGTGTTCCTGACTTAATCGCGATCCACCAAGATGCGTCTGGCAATGCGCGTAACGTTGCACTTTCTTATGCTTCAGGCGTAGGTGGTGGTCGTACAGGTATCATCGAAACTTCTTTCCGTGAAGAAACTGAAACTGACTTATTCGGTGAGCAAGCAGTTCTTTGTGGCGGTGCAGTTGAATTGGTTAAAATGGGCTTCGAAACTTTGGTTGAAGCGGGTTATGCACCAGAAATGGCTTACTTCGAATGCTTGCATGAACTTAAGTTAATTGTTGACTTGATGTTCGAAGGCGGTATCGCAGACATGAACTACTCAGTTTCTAACAATGCTGAGTATGGTGAATATGTGACTGGTACTGAAGTGATCAACGAACAGTCTCGTGAAGCAATGCGAAATGCTTTAAAACGCATTCAATCTGGTGAATATGCGAAGATGTTCATCCAAGAAGGTGCGTTGAACTATCCATCAATGACTGCTCGTCGTCGTCAAAACGCAGCGCATGGCATTGAAGTAACAGGTAATAAGTTACGTGCGATGATGCCTTGGATTCAAGCGAACAAGATTGTAGATAAAGAGAAGAACTAATTTCCTTTAGCTGCGTTAAAAAAACCTTGTCTATTTGACAAGGTTTTTTTATGTGTGTTGATAACAGAGTTATAACAATAAAGATGAAAAAATAAGCTTATATTGTTTATGTTTTGATCATGTTGCTGGTTGTTTATGCTTCTGATTAAGTGAAATAAGTGTTGTATGCTTTGGGGTATCTGTACGATTAAAAACAAACAAATTGTCATGACTTAAAAATTAAAATGATCTAGTAAAAATAAATGAGTCTTTTGGTAAAAAAACAGTAATAAAAAAAACAAGACTTTTCATTGGTTTGAAATGAAAATGTGCTTTTATTCTATTGATTTATAAAGTGAAAAAGACTTGACCTTATGCTAGATGATGTTATTGTTAAGGAAAGTTTATGAATACAATATTCATGGCTTTTTTGTGTGTAAAACGTCGTTCGGATTTCGAGCACTTTGCTCATCATATAAAAAAAAGTACTGAATAATCATGGAAGTCCTTTATGGTTCACGTTGATTACGATAGCACATTGGTCATCGTTTCCATTTTGGTTGCAGTCGCGACATGTTACGCTGCAGTTTCGATGGAAGAACTCGTTTTTAAAGGTGCTTATAAAAAGTTTGAAAAAAGCATTTTAATTGCGAGTGGGCTAATCTTGGGGTTAGCGATATGGTCAATGCACTTTGTGGGAATGCTGGCTAGCCATCTGCCAGAAGGCTATTCTTTTGATGTTAATTTAACTGTACTGTCCTACTTAATTGGTGCAGCAGCTTCGATTTTTGCCGTTTGGTTGACTTCAAGACCGACTTTACCGATACCGCGGCTGATTCTTGGTGCGGTATTCATGGGGCTAGGCATATCAGGTATGCACTATACGGGTATGGCAGCATTGACTGTTGAACATCATGCAATGCATTATGATCCTTTATTGGTGCTGTGTTCTGTACTCATCGCGATTAGTGGTTCGGGACTAAGTTTCTTTTTCATTTTTAAATATAAAACTGCCGCGACATACCGTACGTTACTTAAAGCAGTTGTTGCGATCTTAATGGCTTTAAGCATCGTGGGCATGCATTATACGGGTATGGCAGCGACTTTCTTTGACGAAAGCCTGGCGCAGATCCTGACCTCTGAGCAGACCGAACAAAGTGTTTTACTGTTCACGATTATTTTTATTACCAGTCTGGTTTTAGTTGCAGGTTTTGCGGTTGCAGTTCTTGAGGCACGTTTAGAAGAACGTAATGAGCAATTAACGCTGATCAATAAAGAACTTGCAATACAGTCCTTACATGACACTCTCACCAAGTTACCGAATCGTTTATATCTTACTGAACATGCAGAAGTAGTATTTAACCACCATCGCCTACACGAGCAAAAAGCGGCATTCCTCTATATCGATTTGGACCGCTTTAAATCAGTGAATGATGCCTTTGGGCATCATGTTGGCGATCAGCTACTGATACAGATGGCGAACCGTTTACACAATAAACTCGGTGTAAGCCATAAATTATTTCGTATTGGTGGTGATGAATTTGTTTTAATCTCTGAAAATACTGACATTAATGATGCAATGCAGCTTTCAGAAGATATTTTGCATTACATCCAAGAAACCTATTTGATCGCTGCAAAAGATATTAATATTTCTGCCAGTGTTGGGATTGCGATGTATCCTGAGCATGGTTTGAATGTTCAAGACCTACTCATTAATGCAGATGTAGCGATGCTGATCTCAAAAGATCAGGGGCGTAATACATATACGATGTTCCACTCGATGTCGGATCAGCAAGATGTGCGCAGTCAGTCAAAACTGATCAATGATCTTTATAAAGCGGTCGATGAACAACAGTTTGTCTTGTTCTATCAACCTAAATTTACATCGAATTATGAGGTGTGCGGTGTCGAAGCGCTGATTCGATGGAAGCACCCAAATTTAGGACTGCTGACACCGCAGATGTTTATTGAGGGGGCTGAAAAAACGGGTTTGATCATTCCAATGGGATATTGGGCACTTGAACAAGCCTGTCAACAAATCCAGAAATGGGAGCGGAGCAACAGTCCTTTTTATCCAATTGCTGTCAATCTATCTGCATTACAATTTGAAAATAAGAAACTTATTAGCGTATTAGAACAATTATTAGAACAATACCAAATTCAACCGCATCATCTCATCCTTGAAATTACTGAATCCACGGCAATGCATCATATCGACTCCAGTATTCGGACCTTAGAACGATTACGTAAGCTAGGGATTCGCATTGCGATTGATGACTTTGGCACAGGTTATTCAAGCTTCTTATATCTTAAAGACTTACCTGTTGATGAACTCAAAATTGATCGTGGTTTCTTGATTGACCTTAAACCTAATTCAAAAGAAGAAGCAATTCTAGAAAGTATCATTCATCTTGCTGCCAAATTAGGTTTGGTCGTCACAGCTGAAGGGGTGGAAACCCAACAGCAAGCGGACATATTGACCAGTTTGGGATGCAACCAGTTACAGGGCTATTTATTAGGCACACCTGTCAACGTTGAAGGATTGTTGCTACATCGCTATCAACACTTTGCATGATTAATGAATGATTGAAAAAAGGCTGTCTTTTACGAAATGGACAGCCTTTTTATTGAGCTAATTATTGCGAGCGTTGTGCTAACCATTGTGTAACTACGGGCCAAACAGACTGAGGTGCCTGATTACCTGCCACTAAGCCCATATGACCGCCAGGAACAATTTCAAATTGCTTGTCATGACTGCTGACGAGATCCATCAGTGGTCGAACGGCTTCAGCCGTGACGATAATATCAGTACTCCCACCCACGACAAGCATCGAACAATCGATGTCTTTTAAATTTGCACTTTGCTCGCCAAATTGAACTGAACCTGTAGATAGTTCATTGTCGATCCAGAAGCGAAGAATAATATCGCGCATTACACCACCTGGATAAGCCAGCATATTGTCTACAAAAGAGCTTGAGGTCGCATGGTTAATTACAAACTGGCGGTCATTTAGGTTTCTTAACAATGCCCAGTAATTTTTAAAGTTACCAATAGGATCAGTCAATTTAAACCCCAAGGTATTTTGCCATCCATGAATATGGAATACGCGGCTTGGCACTTGATGAATACGGAATTTAGTATTACTACGAATCCATTGTGCAGGAGCCGTAAGGCTTTGGTAAAACTTACCCATATAACCTGATTTATGGGTATTGATTGGTGATGCCAAAATCATCAGATTTTGGATATTTTTATCTTTAAATAAGGCGGTATAGCACAGTGACAGTACGCCACCTAAGCTCCAGCCATAAAGCGAAAGTTGTTGTTGACCACTATGCTCACGAATTTTTTCGATAAAGTCAGGCATAAAGGTTTTTACATACGTGCCCAGATTATATTTGGCTTGGCGTAGGCTTGGTGTACCCCAGTCAATCAGATACACATCAAAACCTTGCGCTAAAAAATAACGAATCAGACTGCGGTTTGGAAATAAATCATAAATCAGCATATTCGCTGCTAAAGGTGGCACAATGACTAAAGGAATACGGTGTTTTGTTGCGGTATCCGTTGTTGTGTAATGACGTAGGCTGATAATTTCACGTTGG
The DNA here is from genome assembly GCF_000369405.1 of Acinetobacter sp. ANC 3929. Lineage (GTDB taxonomy): Bacteria > Pseudomonadota > Gammaproteobacteria > Pseudomonadales > Moraxellaceae > Acinetobacter. The sequence goes on along the minus strand of NZ_KB849998.1, from coordinate 188,165 downwards.
TAAACAATATCAAAAGGTGTTCGTCCAGAAAGCGCAAGTTGTTGTCCTCGCAAAATACGATCTGTCGCATTCGAGAGGATATGTCGTGCTTGAAGTCCGTTGCGACTATTGAGTATTTTTTTCGCAGTTTTCGAGTTAAGAAAACCACGTTTAACTTTTGGCAATTGAGTCATGTGAACCTAAAACTCTAAGGTTGCTATTCAATAGCCGCATATTAGAAGAAAAAATAATTTTGCTCAGTGACTCATTTGCTGAACTTCTCTTCCAAAATGATCAATTCGGCTAAAACATGCATTAAAAATCAGTAAAGGAATACTTTATAGAGAGGAGGATTGATTTTCTTCCTTCGTTGGTGTGGTATGTAAATGTAAAAGTGGATAAGGATTACCTTGGCCATCTAGCTCAGAACGACCAATAGTTTGAAATCCAATTTTCTTATAAAAGTTAACCGCTTGAATATTTTGCTCATTCACATCAACTTTATAAACATGAAGTTGTTGAATTGCAAAATTTACTAAGGCCTGACCAATTCCAGATCTACGATATTCTGGCAGAATGAATAACATTTCAATATTGTCATCACTAGTACCTAGAAACCCTACAATCTGTTGATCAATCATGTATTTATTCAACTGAACATGATGAAAATATTCATTCATGATCAATGGTTTCAATTGATGAATCATGGCTTCCGGTAAAAAGTCATGTGTGGCTCTCACCGATTTTTCCCATATTTCCAATAAGGTCGAATGGTCTTGTTGGGTCGCTTTTATAATCATGTATTCATTTGGATGATGATCTTTAACATGGTCAATTTTGTAGTATTTCAGCAGCAATTTCTATAGTGAGTATTTGATGAAGCTGTCGATATGATGGTGTAAGGGAAGATACGGCTTATTCAAGCTCAATTTGATGATCATCTTTAGTGACTTTAATCTTAAGTTTCTTATATTTACGTTTATTTGGATCAAGAGCTGAGTTTAAGACTTCATCGGCAAACCCCTGATCTTGCATGAGTGCGCCATAGGTTTTATAACCTAGAATAATTCGAGTCGGTCGATAGCCATTTCTCGTAACATAATAATTAATCATGAGATTTAATTCAGTTAAAAGACATGTATCGCTCATTGCTATATTTCGCTTTTAAGTGGCTTATGCAGCATAGTCTATAAGGGAAAACTTATCTAGCTGATGTTCATTGATTTTTGCTGAAAGTTAGAACTGTCATAAAAACGTCATCTAAAAACATTATCGTGATTTATATAATAAAATTGCAACAACAAAAATTGAAAAATACTTATCCAAAGAACTTTATATCATTTTCAATGAAAGGGGGAAGCTTAAAATATCGAGGAGTTGTTTATATGCAGAATAAAGTGCTCACAATACGAGATCAAAAACCGCTGAATCATCGATTGAATGTCTTGCTTTCGGCCTATCAGGGATTCTTAGTTGCTAAAGGTCTAGTGAACAGTGAGTTTAGTCGTCTAATCTTTGTTGAAAATTATACCCAAACACTCAAATTCAAGCTTTATGATGATGAGCTAAAGAAACAACTGATTGATGAATTAGAACGATTTAGCACATTCTAGTAAGCACTTTGATCGGTTTGAAATATAAAAGTAGTCTTAGGCGCACAATAATTAAGAACTTATAAAATCATATCTATCTAATTTTAAACATATATTTTAAGGTGTGTTATTGGATTTAAATATATGGATTTACATATATATGGGAAATCATATATATTGGCTTTATTCAATTTATCAGATCAGCACCTTATGACTGACATCATCATCTATCACAATCCTGCTTGTGGTACTTCCAGAAATACGTTGGCTTTAATTCGAAATACAGGTTTCGAACCGACCATTGTTGAATACCTTGTTACTCCACCAATGCATGATGAGTTGATCCGATTGATTCGGGATGCCAATTTAACTGTGAGGGAAGCAATTCGCAGTAATGTTGACCCTTATCATGATTTGCAATTAGAGCGTGAAGATTGGTCAGAGCAGCAGCTCATTGCCTTTATGCTCAAATATCCAATCCTCATCAATCGTCCTTTTGTAGTGACTGAATTGGGTACACGTCTTTGTCGACCCTCAGAAGTTGTGCTTGATATTCTTCCTGTTCCTCAAAAAGGTGCTTTTAGCAAAGAAGATGGCGAACACGTTATAGATCAAAATGGTCAGCGAATTCAGTAAATACTCGTTGTGATATGAACGATTCAAGGGGGAGAAGAGCGATGGACGCTGTTGAGTTTTTTAAATGCTTATCTGATGAAACAAGGCTGAATATTGTCATGCTGGTTACAGAGCATCAGGAGTTGTGTGTCTGTGATTTGACCGAAAAACTTCAGTTAAGTCAGCCAAAAATTTCTCGACATTTAGCTTTGTTGCGCACTTCAGGATTATTGCAGGATCGCCGTCAAGGGCAATGGGTCTATTACCGTATTGCTGACCAATTACCTACATGGTGTGCTGAGATTTTAGCGGTGTTGAATGCTCAAAACTCGGCGGTATTTCCAATGCTACAAAGCCGTGTAATAAAAAGTTGTTGTGAATAAAATGTATGAAAACTTTATCTTTTTTAGATCGTAACTTAACTCTGTGGATATTTATTGCCATGGCTTTGGGCATTGCGATTGCTACTTTTCTCCCGCAAGCTTCAGCCACGCTAAATGAAATGAGTATTGACTCCGTTAATATTCCAATTGCGATCGGTTTGATTTTGATGATGTATCCACCTTTAGCTAAAGTGGACTATGCTGTATTGCCACAAGTATTCAAAGACAAAAAAACCTTGGCTTTATCACTGGTGCAAAACTGGGTGATTGCGCCAGTTTTAATGTTTGCACTGGCAATTCTTTTTCTGCACAGCTACCCAGAATATATGACTGGACTGATCTTGATAGGCTTAGCACGTTGTATTGCTATGGTATTGGTCTGGAATGGTTTAGCTTGTGGTGATAACCAATATGTTGCTGCACTGGTGGCATTTAACAGTATTTTCCAGATTCTATTTTTTAGTAGTTATGCTTGGCTATTTTTGACTTATTTACCACCGTATTTTGGCGTTGCTGGACAAGTGATCCATGTTGATTTTTGGACCATTACACATGCGGTCTTGGTGTATTTAGGTCTTCCATTTTTTTTGGGTTTTATGACCCGTCTGGTGTTAGTAAAAGCCAAAGGTCTGGATTGGTATAACAAAATTTTTCTACCGAAGATCAGCCCATTAAGTCTGCTTGCACTACTGTTTACGATTGTGGCGATGTTTAGTCTAAAAGGGGGAGATGTCGTCAGCCTACCTTTAGATGTGATAGGTATTGCGATACCACTGACCATCTATTTTGTTGTGATGTTCTTTATAAGCTTTTTTATGAGCAAATGGATGGGAAATGATTATGCTAAAACCACGGCCATCTCTTTTACTGCGGCAGGCAACAATTTTGAACTCGCATTGGCAGTCGCAATTGCAACTTTTGGTTTAGCTTCGCCTGTGGCCTTTACCACAGTGATTGGGCCTTTGGTTGAGGTACCTGTATTAATTGCCTTGGTAAGTGTGTCGTTATGGTTAAGGAAAAAGTATTTTTAAAATATAGGAAAGTAATTATTTAATAGAATAAAAGATTGCATAATATATAAAATAAAAAGCCTCAGTTGCCTAATCGGGGTATCAGCAACTGAGGGGGAAAGCTTTTTTATAATGTATCTCTGTTTTTTAAATAATGGAATGTTTTTTGTTTAAAATGCATTAAATGTAAATAATTAAGGTTCTTAATGTTTTGTGGTGCTATTAAAATCTAATATTTAGTCTTTTTAAGATAATAGTTTTTTATTGATATTCTTTGTTCTCGAATATATTCACTTGGTTTCTTCCCCGTCCAGCCAAAAAAAGCTCTTGAAAAAGCGCTTATATGGCTATAACCGAGCAGGTCAGATATTTCTTGAATATTTCGATTGGAGTCGATCAGTTTTTTTGCAAGTTCAAATTTTTTGGATTGCAGTAATGAAGAGAACGTTGTATTCGCATTGGCTAGCTCTCTTTTTAAAGTTCTTTCAGAGATTTTTAATTTACTGGCAACATCAATCAAACTTGGAAAGCCAACACCAGGAGTGAATTTAAGCTGTTGATTTACCTTTAAAATGATTTTATTGTCTTGATCTTGGTAAAAAAGATATTCTTTGTTGACTAACTCCATTGCAAGTACATAGGCTGTTGTAGAGCTAAAGGTTAAAGGAAGATCTAAGCACTTGAGGTCGAAACTAATTTGATTATGATCTTGGTTAAAGTGAATAATAGGGAGGCGTTTTTCATAAAGCAAATGATAATCTTCTTGTTCCCAAGCGACATTAATATTGACGCCAGTAAGATTATAATTGGTGATCATTTGTAAATTGGTTGTAATATCAATCAGGGCACTCTCAAGAAAGAACTTATTGACAATATTTTTTTTACTTTCATTGAGATGTGCGGGCAATTGATACAGTGGATTAAGTCGAAGGATAATCTTATTGTTTTTATTTAGAATGGATAAATCCATTTTATGGACACGCATACTATAATATTTTTGCATGTCAATTAAGACTCTACCGATAGTGCTGTTACTAATGAGCACAAACCCAAGTGCGCCGTGTACAGTCAATTTACAATTTAAGCCAAATTGATAGCCAAGTCCCTTATTTGGAATCAGCTCTAATAACCGAGTGACAATATCAATCCATTGGTCAAAAAAAATCCGATCATTGTTGTTGTTATCCGTTAGCAAAGATAAGGGAATCTGACAATATCGAATGATTTCACCTTTGGGAATTCCAAATGTCGTGGCTGTATCTACGAGTATTTTTAGATAATCATTATAAATGCTAAGTGGTTGTTTTTTCATGCTTTCCGTGACAAAAAATAAAATGTTAATCTAAAAGCAGTTATACAGCAGCTAAATATATTTTTAAGTATTCTTCGCTAAAAGTCCTGTTTTGTTAAAAATTTTGGATATAAGTGTTTATTAGTATTCTTTAGAGGAATAATCAATGGATTTTTGATAAAAAGTGATCTAATTGTTAAAAGTTAGTCTTAATTGTTAAGTGTATAGCGACTTTATTTGCTTAGTTTTATAGGTGCTTAAATCCTTTTTATAGGCACTTATTTCATGAATAAAATATACAGATTGGTCTGGAACAAAAGCTTAAGTCTATGGACTGTCGTTTCAGAAAATGCGCGTGGCGTAACCAAAAAACGGAATGTAACAACAAATACATCAATTAAAACAGCTGTCTCCTGTGGTGAGATATCTAAACAATCTCAACTTAAACCGACCTTAATTGCACTGACGATTAGCTCCGCTTTTTTTAGTGGTAGTGTTTTTGCCGAAGTGAATACAGGTGGTGGAGCTGTTAGTAATAGTAACGGTAGCAGTATGGCGATTTCACCAACGGCTCAACAGTGTGGCAGCGGTGGTCAAGCTTCAGTTAATGGTAACAGTGGATTAGCGGTAGGCTGTGGAAATAATATTAGCGGAGTCGATGCGACTAGAGGACAGGCTTTATTCAATCGGAGAGGCTCTGGAAACAATAATTATCCAACTGGGCAAGCACAAGTTTTGGGTTCTGCAACTACAGTTGGTAAAGATAATATTGTAAGAAATTCTTTGGCTGGTGCAACGCTAGTTGGTACAAGTAATATTTCAGAGGGAAATGGTTTTCATAATATAGGCGTTGGTCAGGGAAATCTTGTTGGTGGGGCTGGTTATAACACTGCTATTGGGGTGGGTAACGACGTCTCGACCAGTAACTCTAATGTTGTTATCGGTGTAAATAACCGTTCACGTGGTAGTACGTCTATTGCTATGGGGCGACTAAGTTGGGCGGATGCTGATTTTTCTATTGCACAAGGGAATGCTGCTACGGTCGCTCAAGGTGCGACAGGTGCTATATCGCTGGGCCATTCGGCTACGACCACGGGAATACGAGGTATTGCGATTGGTAGTAGTACAGGTTCGGATGCAGGAGGTCCTGCTCAATATGATCCTGCAACTGCCGCCAATGCCGATGGGGCTGACTCAGTGGCTGTAGGTACTGGTGCAAAAGCAGCAGGTAATCAAACGACAGCTGTTGGACGTCAGGCCAAAGCCACAGGCAATAATTCAGCAGCATATGGAAACCAAGCCAATGCTCAAGGTGCATCCTCAGTTTCTGTTGGAGACAACTCGCAAGCACAAGGTGATAACGATATTGCACTGGGTCGTAATGCCGCTACTGCCAGTGGAGGAAGCAATAACATTGCCGTTGGTAATGGGGTTACCACAGGAAGTACAGGCCAGAACGTTGCAATGGGTTCAGGGACCACCACAGCCAATGCAGGCACAGCGGATGGAGGTGCGGTTGCAATAGGACGTGATCAAAAAGCAGCAGGCGATGGTGCGGTTGCGATTGGTGATCCCAACAATGCCAATGGTAATGGTGCAGTTGCGGTGGGCCGTAATAATACTGCTGCGGGTAATGATGCAGCTTCAACTGCTGCAGATGGTGCAGTTGCATTGGGTAATGAAAACAAAGCCATTGGTCAGGGATCAGTTGCACTGGGGAATCGATCCACTGCTGCGGCGGCAGGTGCGATTGCACTCGGTGATGCAGCCAATGCACAGGCATCAAGAGGCATTGCACTGGGTTCGAATGCGGTAGCAACCAATGCCGAAGATGTTGCATTAGGTGCAGGGAGCCAAACCAGTACTGCAACAGGCGCAGCGTATCGAACAGGCACAGCAGCCCCCGCTTCTGTGGTATCAGTCGGTACAGCAGGCAATGAAAGACGTATCCAGAACTTATCAGATGGTGCAGCCGATACAGATGCCGTCAACGTCCGCCAATTAAAAAATGTTCAGGATGGCGTTGACCAACTGGGTGAAAGTACAGCGGATGCTTTGGGTGGAGGTTCAAGCTATGATCCTGCAACAGGTGCTGTGACTGCCCCAAACTACAATGTAAATGGCAATACCGTGAACAATGTCGGTGATGCGATTACAGCATTGGATAAAGGCTGGACACTACAAAGTAATGGAGAAAATGCTGGCGCTGTGAAAGCAGGTGATACAGTTGATATTGGTACAGCAGATGGCGAAGAAAACTTACAAGTAACCAAAGAAGGCAACGACATTAAGTACAGCCTGAACCGTGACTTGAAAGTGGATAGCGTCACTGCAGGTGATACCGTGATCAACAATGATGGTATGAGCATTGTTGGTGGTCCAAGTGTCACTAAATCAGGTATCGATGCGGCTGGCAATAAAGTCAAGAACGTTGCAGACGGAACTGAAGCCAGTGATGCGGTGAACAAAGGCCAATTAGATAAAGCAGGGCAGGACTTAACAGACAAAGGCTTTGGCTTAACCGCGCAAGATGGCACCACTGTTCAGAAGAAACTGGGTGAAGCGGTTGATGTTGTAGGTGCAGATGAGAACATCAGCACCAAGGTCCAAGACGGAAAAGTCGCAATTGAACTTGCCAAAGACCTGAATGTGAACAGTGTTAAGGCAGGTGATACCACCATCAACAATGATGGTCTAAGCATTGCGGGTGGTCCTAG
>NZ_KB849998.1:179708-180220 GCF_000369405.1 Acinetobacter sp. ANC 3929 | reverse complement strand
GGTGGTCCAAGTGTCACTAAATCAGGTATCGATGCAGCAGGTAATACCATTAGTAATGTTGGTCCAGGTGTAGCGGGTACAGATGCAGTCAACAAAGATCAGTTAGACAATGCTGCTGCAGCAACGAAAACTGAAGTCATGGAAGGTAAGAATATTACTGTAACCAAGACGACAGGTGATGACGGACAAGACATTTACAATGTTGCGACCGCAGATGATGTTGAATTTAACAACGTTAAAGTTGGTGAAGTTACGATTGATGGCACAACAGGCAAGATCAGTGGTGTTGCCGCGGGTGATGTAAATCCAGATTCAACTGATGCAATCAACGGCAGTCAATTAGCGAAGAATGCGAAAAGTGTTTCTGATGCACTTGGCGGTGGTTCAACTGTCAATCCAGACGGCACGGTAACAGCACCAAATTACACAGTGAATGGTGCTGACGTAAACAATGTCGGTGATGCGATTACAGCCTTAGATAAAGGTTGGACACTACAAAGTAATGGAGAAAA
>NZ_KB849998.1:175497-178589 GCF_000369405.1 Acinetobacter sp. ANC 3929 | reverse complement strand
TAACTGATAAAGGCTTTGGCTTAACCGCGCAAGATGGCACCACCATTCAGAAGAAACTGGGTGAAGCAGTTGATGTTGTGGGCGCAGATGAGAACATCAGCACCAAGGTCCAAGACGGAAAAGTAGCAATTGAACTTGCCAAAGACCTGAATGTGAACAGTGTTAAGGCAGGTGATACCACCATCAACAATGATGGTCTAACTATTGTCAATGGTCCAAGTATCACCAAGTCTGGCATTGATGCGGGCAATCAAAAAATTAGCAATGTCGCTGATGGTGAAGTTACTGCTGGTTCTAAAGATGCAGTCAATGGTGGCCAACTCAATGACAGTGTCGATTCAGCGGGCAATATCCTTGGTGGAGGTGTAACGAATGAAGGCGGTAAGCTAAATGGTCCATTTACAGTCAATGACCAAGGCTATGACACTGTAGCTGATGCAATTAAAGGTGAGTCAGCTAAAGCAAAAACAGAAGTTGAAGCAGGTAAAAACGTCACCATTGAAAGCAGAACTGGTGCAGATGGGCAAACCATCTACCAAGTTGCGACCGCAGATGATGTTGAGTTTAACAACGTTAAAGTTGGCGAGGTTACGATTGATGGGACAACAGGCAAGATCAGTGGTGTTGCAGCGGGTGATGTAAATCCAGATTCAACTGATGCAATCAACGGCAGTCAATTAGCGAAGAATGCGCAAAGTGTTTCTGATGCACTTGGCGGTGGCTCAACGGTAAATCCAGACGGCACAGTAACAGCACCAAATTACACAGTGAATGGTGCTGACGTAAACAATGTCGGTGATGCGATTACAGCCTTAGATAAAGGTTGGACACTACAAAGCAATGGAGAAAATGCTGGCGCAGTGAAAGCAGGAGATACGGTTGATATTGGTACAGCGGATGGTGAAGAAAACTTAAAAGTCGCGAAAGAAGGCAACGACATCAAGTACAGCCTGAACCGCGACTTGAAAGTGGATAGTGTCACAGCAGGTGATACCGTGATCAACAATGATGGCATGACCATTGTTGGTGGTCCAAGCGTAACTAAGTCTGGTATTGATGCTGGCAGCAAGAAAATCACGGGTGTTGCACCCGGTACGGTAAGTGCTGACTCAAAAGATGCGATCAATGGCAGCCAGTTACATGCTCAAGGTGAAGGCGTGAAGAACATTATCGGTGGTGACACTGCTTATGATCCAAACACGGGCAAATATACCAACCCTGATATTGGTGGTACAGGCAAAGACAATATCAATGATGCAATTAGTAGTCTTGGTCAAGCAGCAAAAGAAGCGAAGACCACAGTAACCGAAGGTGACAACATTGTTGTGACCGAGTCTAAAAATGCCGATGGCAGCACCAACTATGAAGTTGCGACAGCGAAAGACGTAACCTTTGACTCGGTGAAAGTCGGTGATGTTACGATTGATAGTGCAACAGGCAAGATCACAGGTGTAGCCGATGGCGACATCAGCCCTGATTCGAAAGATGCCATTAATGGTAGTCAATTGGCGAAGAATGCGCAAAGCGTCTCCGATGCATTAGGTGGTGGTTCAACTGTGAATCCAGATGGTACGGTCAGCAAACCGAACTACACGGTAAATGGTGATAGCTTGAACAATGTTGGAGATGCAATCACCGCATTAGATAAAGGCTGGACACTACAAAGCAATGGTGCGAATGCAGGTGCGGTGAAAGCAGGTGATACGGTTGATATCGGTACAGCGGATGGCGAAGAAAACTTACAAGTGGCGAAAGAAGGCAATGACATCAAGTACAGCCTGAACCGCGACTTGAAAGTGGATAGCGTCACTGCAGGTGATACCGTAATCAACAATGATGGTATGAGCATTGTTGGTGGTCCAAGCGTAACTAAGTCTGGTATTGATGCTGCAGGAAACAAGATCAGTAATGTGGCAGCAGGTACAGCAGGTACAGATGCTGTGAACAAAGACCAGTTAGACAATGCAGCAGCAGCATCGAAAACTGAAGTCACCGAGGGTAAGAACATTACCGTGACCAAGACCACAGGGGATGATGGACAAGACATTTACAATGTTGCAACCGCAGACGACGTTGAGTTTAACAATGTCAAAGTGGGTGACGTCAGCATTGATGGCACGACAGGCAAGATCAGTGGTGTCACAGATGGAACGATTGCAGCAGGTTCTAAGGAGGCCGTGAATGGCGGTCAATTACATGGTGTTGCGGACAGCGTGAAGAATTCTATTGGTGGTGAAACAACATTGAATCCAGATGGAACAGTGACTACCAGCAATGTGGGTAATACAGGCAAGAATAACATTCACGATGCAATTGATTCCGTTCGAGGTCAGGCAGCGGCAGCGAAAACTGAAGTCACCGAGGGTAAGAACATTACCGTGACTAAGACCACAGGGGATGATGGACAAGACATTTACAATGTTGCAACCGCAGACGACGTTGAGTTTAATAATGTCAAAGTGGGTGACGTCAGCATTGATGGCACGACTGGTAAGATTAGCGGTGTCACAGATGGAACGATTGCAGCAGGTTCTAAAGAGGCCGTGAATGGCGGTCAATTACATGGTGTTGCGGACAGTGTGAAGAACGCAATTGGTGGAGAAACGGTGTTAAATCCAAATGGATCAATCACCACCACTAATGTTGGAAACACAGGTCAAAACAACATTCATGATGCGATCGACTCAGTCCGCGGTGCAGCCGTTGCAGCAAAAACCACAGTAACCGAAGGTGACAACATTGTTGTAACCGAGTCTAAAAATGCCGATGGCAGTACCAACTACGATGTTGCGACAGCGAAAGATGTGAACTTTGACTCGGTGAAAGTCGGTGATGTTACGATTGATAGTGCAACAGGCAAGATCACAGGTGTAGCCGATGGCGACATCAACCCGGATTCGAAAGATGCCATTAATGGTAGTCAATTGGCGAAGAATGCGCAAAGCGTCTCCGATGCATTAGGTGGCGGTTCAACTGTGAATCCAGATGGTACGGTCAGCAAGCCGAACTACACGGTAAATGGCGATAGCTTGAACAATGTTGGAGATGCAATCACCGCATTAGATAAAGGCTGGACACTACAAAGCAATGGT
>NZ_KB849998.1:0-175162 GCF_000369405.1 Acinetobacter sp. ANC 3929 | reverse complement strand
GTCAGCATTGATGGCACGACAGGCAAGATCAGCGGTGTCACAGATGGAACGATTGCAGCAGGTTCTAAAGAGGCTGTGAATGGCGGTCAATTACATGGTGCTGCGGACAGTGTGAAGAACGCAATTGGTGGAGAAACAGTGTTAAATCCAAATGGATCAATCACCACCACTAATGTTGGAAACACAGGTCAAAACAACATTCATGATGCGATTGACTCAGTCCGCGGCGCAGCCGTTGCAGCGAAAACCACAGTAACCGAAGGTGACAACATTGTTGTAACCGAGTCTAAAAATGCCGATGGAAGTACCAACTATGACGTTGCAACAGCCAAAGACGTGAAATTTGACAGCGTGACTGCAACAGATGAAGACGGCAACGAAACCGTACTCACTGCAACAGGAACTCAAGTCAAAGATGGCGAAGGTAATGAAGCAGAATACGGAGCGAAAGGCATCAAGCTCAAAGACCAAGAAGGAAAAGGCATTCAGCTGAATCAAGAAGGCTTGAGCTTTGTAGATGCCACAGGCGCGAACATTGGGCCAAGCATTACCGCAGGTGGTATTAATGCAGGCAATACCATCATTGGTGGTGTTGCAGCAGGACGCGTGGCAGCCGATTCACAAGATGCAATCAATGGAAGCCAATTACATGGTGTTGCCGATAGCGTGAAGAACATCATTGGTGGCAATACCACAGTAAATCCTGATGGTACGTTGAGTGGCAGCAACATTGGTGGCACAGGCAAAGACAACATCAACGATGCGATTGGTGCGGTTGGAAAAGCTGCTCAAGAAGCGAAATCGACAGTGAGTGAAGGCAAAAACATTGTTGTGAAGGAAAGCAAGAATGCGGATGGCAGCACGGACTATGAAGTTTCGACCTCACCAGATCTAGAGGTAGATAGCGTGACAGCTGGAGGTACCAAAGTTGATGGCAATGGACTCACCATTGAAGGAGGCCCAAGTGTCACCAAAGAAGGGATTGATGCAGGAGATAAGAAAGTTACAGGAGTAGCAGATGGTACGGTTGCCAAAGACTCGAAAGATGCAGTGAATGGCGGTCAGCTCAAAGGTGTTTCAGACAGTGTTGCAGGAGCGATTGGTGGCAAGACAACAGTCAATCCAGATGGAACCATTAAGACAGAGGATGTTGGAGGAACAGGACATAACAATATCAATGATGCGATTGCCTCAGTGAAGCAGGATGCTAAAGCTGCAAAAACTTCTGTCAGTAACAAAGATGGCAACATTAAGGTTAATGAAACGACAAAAGCAGATGGAAGCAAAGACTACGAGGTTGGCTTAGCCAAAGACATCAGTGTGGATAGTGTTACCGCGAAAGATGTGAATGCGAACCAAGTGAATGTTAGAGGTGACAAAGGCAGCACGACCATTACAGGTGGTGGCATTAGCATCACTGGACCGAAGGGAGAAGCGGGGCCAAGCATGACGACCGATGGCATTCATGCAGGCGGTAAGAAAGTGACGGGTGTCGCAGATGGGCGGATTGAGAAGGGTTCACAGGATGGCATCAATGGCGGACAACTGCATCGTTCTTATGAAAATGTAGGTGCGGCATTGGGCGGTGGAGCTGGTTATGATCCTGAGAAGGGATGGAAAGGTCCGACGTACAATGTTGCAGGTGGTACACATAACAATGTTGGAGATGCACTAGGGGCGATTGATGATCGTGTAACCAATCTCGGTGATCAAATGCAACAAGCATTCTATGACACCAACAAACGTATGGACAAAATGGAAGACAGAATGTCTGCAGGTATTGCTGCAACAGCTGCACTTGAGAACGCACCATTTATTCCAGGTAAATTGACTATGGCTGCTGGCGCTGCCTACTACAATGATCAAAGTGCGGTTGGTGTGACCTTCAGACGTACTGCAGACAATGGTCGTTGGTCACTTACAACGGGTGCTGCAATGGGCAGTGAAGGTAATAGCCCACTTGTTCGTATTGGTGTTAGTACAATCATTGACTAAACCTTTTAGGAGAGTCGAAAGGCTCTCCTTTTTCCCTTTACAATAATTAAGTGAGAATATATATGAATAAACTTCAAGCTTTTATGATGATTACACTTGCAGGTATTGCAATTAATAGCCAAGCCGAAGAAGAGGTACAAGCAGAAGTTGAATTAACACCATCCCAAGAGGTGACGTTTCCTGAAGTGGATAAGAGTTATCTTAAACTCGTCAAACGTTATGAATATAACGATGTCGCTCGTTTAGATACTGGCATGAATAAAGATCAATTTCGTCATATTTTGGGTAATCCGCAATTTAGTGAAGGCATATTTGCGGTAAAAACTTGGAATTACGTTTTGGATATTCGCGTACCAAATACCCAGGATTATAAGCGTTGTCAGTTACGTATTGATTATGACAAAAAATATATTGCTGAACGTTTATCATGGAAAGGAGAAGAGTGTCAGGGATTAATGGCGTGGGGAGCAAATAATGTTGTTCCTGCAGTACCAATACAAACAACTGCACAAAATGCAACAGTCTTCTTTGCATTTGATCGTTCTGATGCAAATTCAATAGAGTCAAGTTCTACTAATCTTGCGAATGTCGTTGGATCAATTCAACAGTCAAAAAATCCTGTAGTCATTTCGGGTTACGCTGATCGGCTCGGTAAGTTTGCTTATAATCAAGATCTATCATCACGTCGAGCCAATACAGTTGCCAAGTTATTGGCACAGCAGGGAGTAGATCCTGCACGGATTCAGTTGCAAGTCAGTGGTGGGACTAGTCTATATCAAGAGTGCTCTGGTCAATCTAGAAATGTACAAGTTGTACAATGTCTAGCTCCAAATCGGAGAGTGAATATTCAATGGTAATTTAAAGTAGATAGAGAGCCAGTTTTATTTATATACTGGCTTTTTTTATTTGATTAATACGTAATTTAGTATTTTTTAAAGTGGTATTTTAATTAGAATATTTTTATAATTTGTAGGTGTTGTTGGTTTTTAATGGCCTAATATGTTTTATTTTAAAATTCTTTTGGTTTTATAATGTTTTTATAAATAATAATTTGCTTCTTTTTTGTTATGAATAATCTGTATTGTTAATTTTTATACTCAATTGTTAAATTTATTTTATTAATTTTATCTAGATTTAATGTTTCTTGATTATAAGAAAGGATTAGATTATGAATAAAATTTACCGATTGGTTTGGAATAAAAGTTTAAATTTATGGATGGTTGTTTCAGAAATTGCGCGAGGCTCTTGTAAGAAACGTAATATAACAGTTTCATTTCCCCAAAAAACAAATGTTGAAAAAAATCAGAATATAGAATCTGTAAGTTTTAAAGTTGCAACCTTACCCCAAGCATTTCAGATTTTAGGTATAACAGTACTATTATCGCTCAGTTTTGTGATAAGCAGTTCAGCTTATGCAGCAACTTACACGGGTTCACAAACTTGTAGTGCGGGTGCAGGTGTAGGGCCTGATAGCATAAATAGACCAACTGACACTAATCCTGTAAATGGTAGTGGTACTTGGAGTAATGTCGTCGGATGTAATGCGAAGGGAAATAACCATCTTGGTGTTCAAGTTGTTGGAGCATATGCTTCAGCGACAGGTGCTGGAGCAACTGTCATGGGTTTTGGGTCTGAGGCAACAACACGAGCTACCGCATATGGCATGCAAGCTCAAGCATCGGGGACACAATCGACAGCAGTTGGATCTTGGGCACAAGCGAGCGGAGTGGGTAGTGTTGCAATGGGTACTGATGGGCTCTCAAATAGTCGTAATTCGGGAGCAAGAGCTTCAGGAAATCAGGCTGTAGCAATCGCAGGGCGAGCCATTGCAGCAGGAGATCAGTCTATCGCAATTGGGCATAACTCTAATGCGAATGGTGATGGTGATATTGCGCTTGGTCGAGATGCTTCTGCTAAAGGAGTGACTGAGAAGGGAACAATTTATACGGCAACGGCTTTAGGTGCGAGTGCTCAGGCTGAAGGTAAGAATACAACAGCAGTTGGACAAAAAAGCAAAGCAACTAAACTGGGTGCATCGGCTTTAGGTGGGCTAGCCGAAGCGACTGCAGAATATAGTAGTGCTTTAGGTAATGGTGCCAAAGCAACCGCTAATTTTGCGACGGCGACAGGTAATCAGGCAAATGCATCAGCTGTTGGTGCAACGGTCGCAGGTTCAAATTCTGTTGCAAGTGGTGAATTATCCAGTGGTTTTGGTGCACTTGTGCAAGCCACAGGAAATAAATCTACAGCAGTGGGTACCAGTGCCCGATCTAAAGGCGCGTCTTCAGTTGCTGTTGGAGACAACTCGCAAGCACAAGGTGATAACGATATTGCACTGGGTCGTAATGCCGCTACAGCCAGTGGAGGAAGCAATAACATTGCCGTTGGTAATGGAGTTACCACAGGAAGTACAGGCCAGAACGTTGCGATGGGTTCAGGGACCACCACAGCCAATGCAGGCACAGCGGATGGAGGTGCGGTTGCAATAGGACGTGATCAAAAAGCAGCAGGTGATGGTGCGGTTGCGATTGGTGATCCCAACAATGCCAATGGTAATGGTGCAGTTGCTGTGGGTCGTAATAATACCGCTGCGGGCAATGATGCGGCTTCAACCGCTGCAGATGGTGCAGTTGCATTGGGTAACGAAAACAAAGCCATTGGTCAGGGATCAGTTGCACTCGGTAATCGATCCACTGCGGCAGCCGCAGGTGCGATTGCACTCGGTGATGCAGCCAATGCACAGGCATCAAGAGGCATTGCACTGGGTTCGAATGCGGTAGCAACCAATGCCGAAGATGTTGCATTAGGTGCAGGGAGCCAAACCAGTACGGCAACAGGCGCAGCGTATCGAACAGGCACAGCAGCCCCCGCTTCTGTGGTATCAGTCGGTACAGCAGGCAATGAAAGACGTATCCAGAACTTATCAGATGGTGCAGCCGATACAGATGCCGTCAACGTCCGCCAATTAAAAAATGTTCAGGATGGCGTTGACCAACTGGGTGAAAGTACAGCGGATGCTTTGGGTGGAGGTTCAAGCTATGACCCTGCAACAGGTGCTGTGACTGCTCCGAACTACAATGTAAATGGCAATACCGTGAACAATGTAGGTGATGCGATTACAGCCTTAGATAAAGGTTGGACACTACAAAGTAATGGAGAAAACGCTGGTGCTGTCAAAGCTGGTGATACGGTTGATATTGGTACAGCGGATGGCGAAGAAAACTTAAAAGTCGCGAAAGAAGGCAACGACATCAAGTACAGCCTGAACCGTGACTTGAAAGTGGATAGCGTCACTGCAGGTGATACCGTGATCAACAATGATGGCATGGCCATCTCAGGTGGTCCAAGTGTCACTAAATCAGGTATCGATGCTGCTGGCAATAAAGTCACGAACGTTGCGGATGGAACTGAAGCCAGTGATGCAGTGAATAAAGGCCAATTGGATAAAGCAGGACAGGACTTAACCGATAAAGGCTTTGGCTTAACCGCGCAAGATGGCATCACTGTTCAGAAGAAACTGGGTGAAGCGGTTGATGTTGTAGGTGCAGATGAGAACATCACTACCAAGGTCCAAGACGGAAAAGTAGCAATTGAACTTGCCAAAGATTTGAATGTGAACAGTGTTAAGGCAGGTGATACCGTAATCAACAATGATGGTTTAACCATTGCCAACGGTCCAAGTGTCACTAAATCAGGTATCGATGCTGCTGGCAATAAAGTTACTAACGTTGCAGACGGAACTGAAGCCAGTGATGCAGTGAATAAAGGCCAGTTAGATAAAGCAGGACAGGACTTAACAGATAAAGGCTTTGGCTTAACTGCGCAAGATGGCAGCACCGTTCAGAAGAAACTGGGTGAAGCAGTTGATGTTGTGGGTGCAGATGAGAACATCACTACCAAGGTACAAGACGGAAAAGTCGCAATTGAACTTACTAAAGATCTGAAAGTGGATAGCGTCACTGCAGGCGATACCGTAATCAACAATGATGGTATGAGCATTGTTGGTGGCCCAAGCGTAACTAAGACTGGTATTGATGCTGCAGGAAACAAGATCAGTAATGTGGCAGCAGGTACAGAAGGTACCGATGCTGTGAATAAAGACCAGTTAGACAATGCAGCAGCAGCATCGAAAACCGAAGTCACCGAGGGTAAGAATATTACTGTAACCAAGACGACAGGGGATGATGGACAAGACATCTACAATGTTGCAACCGCAGACGACGTTGAGTTTAACAATGTCAAAGTGGGTGATGTCAGCATTGATGGCACGACAGGCAAGATCAGCGGTGTCACAGATGGAACGATTGCAGCAGGTTCTAAAGAGGCTGTGAATGGCGGTCAATTACATGGTGCTGCGGACAGTGTGAAGAACGCAATTGGTGGAGAAACAGTGTTAAATCCAAATGGATCAATCACCACCACTAATGTTGGAAACACAGGTCAAAACAACATTCATGATGCGATTGACTCAGTCCGCGGCGCAGCCGTTGCAGCGAAAACCACAGTAACCGAAGGTGACAACATTGTTGTAACCGAGTCTAAAAATGCCGATGGAAGTACCAACTATGACGTTGCAACAGCCAAAGACGTGAAATTTGACAGCGTGACTGCAACAGATGAAGACGGCAACGAAACCGTACTCACTGCAACAGGAACTCAAGTCAAAGATGGCGAAGGTAATGAAGCAGAATACGGAGCGAAAGGCATCAAGCTCAAAGACCAAGAAGGAAAAGGCATTCAGCTGAATCAAGAAGGCTTGAGCTTTGTAGATGCCACAGGCGCGAACATTGGGCCAAGCATTACCGCAGGTGGTATTAATGCAGGCAATACCATCATTGGTGGTGTTGCAGCAGGACGCGTGGCAGCCGATTCACAAGATGCAATCAATGGAAGCCAATTACATGGTGTTGCCGATAGCGTGAAGAACATCATTGGTGGCAATACCACAGTAAATCCTGATGGTACGTTGAGTGGCAGCAACATTGGTGGCACAGGCAAAGACAACATCAACGATGCGATTGGTGCGGTTGGAAAAGCTGCTCAAGAAGCGAAATCGACAGTGAGTGAAGGCAAAAACATTGTTGTGAAGGAAAGCAAGAATGCGGATGGCAGCACGGACTATGAAGTTTCGACCTCACCAGATCTAGAGGTAGATAGCGTGACAGCTGGAGGTACCAAAGTTGATGGCAATGGACTCACCATTGAAGGAGGCCCAAGTGTCACCAAAGAAGGGATTGATGCAGGAGATAAGAAAGTTACAGGAGTAGCAGATGGTACGGTTGCCAAAGACTCGAAAGATGCAGTGAATGGCGGTCAGCTCAAAGGTGTTTCAGACAGTGTTGCAGGAGCGATTGGTGGCAAGACAACAGTCAATCCAGATGGAACCATTAAGACAGAGGATGTTGGAGGAACAGGACATAACAATATCAATGATGCGATTGCCTCAGTGAAGCAGGATGCTAAAGCTGCAAAAACTTCTGTCAGTAACAAAGATGGCAACATTAAGGTTAATGAAACGACAAAAGCAGATGGAAGCAAAGACTACGAGGTTGGCTTAGCCAAAGACATCAGTGTGGATAGTGTTACCGCGAAAGATGTGAATGCGAACCAAGTGAATGTTAGAGGTGACAAAGGCAGCACGACCATTACAGGTGGTGGCATTAGCATCACTGGACCGAAGGGAGAAGCGGGGCCAAGCATGACGACCGATGGCATTCATGCAGGCGGTAAGAAAGTGACGGGTGTCGCAGATGGGCGGATTGAGAAGGGTTCACAGGATGGCATCAATGGCGGACAACTGCATCGTTCTTATGAAAATGTAGGTGCGGCATTAGGCGGTGGAGCTGGTTATGATCCTGAAAAGGGATGGAAAGGTCCGACGTACAATGTTGCGGGAGGGAATTATAACAACGTTGGGGATGCGCTAGGCGCGTTAAATCAAGCCGACCAGGCACTTGATAATCGCATCACTAATCTTGGTGATCAGATGCAACAGGCTTTTTATGATACCAATCGTAGAATTGATGATGTTGAGAAAAAAGCCAATGCGGGTGTAGCTGCTGCAATTGCATTAGAAGCAGCGCCTTTTGTCGCGGGTAAATATACCTATGCGGTTGGCGCTGCTTATCACGGTGGAGAAAATGCATTTGGTGCGACGCTACGTAAGACAGCAGATAACGGACGCTGGTCATTGACTGGTGGCATTGCAGCTGCCTCACAAGGCGACCCAAGTTTCCGTCTTGGCCTGAGTGGTGTAATTGATTAATTGAATAAGTTTTGGGGGGAGTCGAAAGGTTCTTCTATTCCCTCAATGATAATGAAGTGAGAACAAATCCATGAATAGGATCATATCGTTAATGATGGTTTTTGTCATCAGTAGTGTTCTGCAAAACCAAGTGAATGCGGAAGTACAACATTCTCAGGAAATCGAGTTCCCAGAACTCAATAAAAGCTATTTGAAATTGGTAAAACGTTATGAATACAACAATGTTGCTCGTTTAGATACTGGACTGAATAAAGACCAGATACGTCATATTTTGGGTAATCCACATTTTAAGGAAGGTGTGATGGGCGTTAAAACATGGAATTATGTATTGGATATTCGTATAGCCGATACGCAGCAGTATAAACGCTGTCAGCTACGTATTGATTTTAATCAAAAATATATTGTAGAACGTCTTGTCTGGAAAGATGATAGCTGCCAAGAAATCGCTGTTTAGGTTCTAATCAAGGCATCATCAATTAGGAACTATGCTTTCAGAGTTTATGTAAATTTTTTAGGTTAATTAAACATATAAGGCTATTGTTTGGTTTTTATGTTTAATTTTCCTAAAATGATTATTTAAAAGATATAAAGTGTTAAAAAAACAATACTGAATTTTGCTAAGCTTTTAAAAGCTGACAGATGAGATGAATAATATGTTTCATACTTTTTCACATTGTGAAAAAAATATAAAACTGCATATTATTGAAGTCGGAAATAAAGATATAAAACATGCGGTTATTTTTTTTCTTTTGGATGTCGATAAATTTTTCTCTCTCATAGATAATTTATCTTCATATGATTTTAGAATTATCCTTATTTATAAATGTGAGGTAGTCGGTCAAGACTTTTTACTACATGATTTTTTGAATGGTATGAAATATTTGATTGATTATCTTGATGTTGAAAATACACAGTGCATACTCGATTCAGCAATAGATGATATTTATAAAGACCCTTTATATTCAAGTGATTTATTTAATTCTATAACATTTTACAAGAAATTTGATGAGCTTTGTTTAGACGCCTTTTTGGCATCTTATGCATATTGGAACAAAGGAGGTGCTGATTTTATCGAAAAAGTGAATAATCAAATTAATAGTATTTTATCTGAGGGAGAACCCTATCTCACAAAGGTTGCAAAAAAAATGCGGCTCACACCAAGAGTATTGTCTAAAAAAATAAAAAATGAGGGTGAAGAGTTTAAATTGCTGGTCAAGCAAAACAGACACGAGAAAGCATTAGCTTTATTAAAAAAAGAAAATGTGAGGTTGTCTGATATCGCATATACGTTGGGCTATACAGAGCATAGTGCATTTACACGTGCATTTAAGAGTTGGGCAGGATGTTCCCCGTGTCAGTTTAGGAAACATTTAAAATAATTCAATGGAGATGTAAAGTTTTGGATATCAGGGATTTAAAAACTTTTATATATGTAGTTGATCATCAGTCCATTACAATTGCTTCCAAAAAACTGGGTGTGAATCAATCTACCGTCACGAAACGCATTGGTCATATGGAAGGGGCTGTTAAGGGCGTATTATTTAATCGAAAGACGAGACCCTTACAATTAACAAGCTTAGGCAAGAAAGTTTATTTAAAAAGTTGCTTTATTTTAAAACAACTGGAATCACTCAAAAACTTTCATATTGAGAATGGCGAGATCATTAAAAAGCATATTAAAATTGGCATTGCTCAAACCTTTATTGATGATATTTTGGATTACGTCATCTATAAGTCGCAAAAACTGAGTCCATATTATGAAATTGATATTTATAGTGGCTGGGGATGTAGTTTAGTTCAACAGGTCTATGAGGGCGAAATAGATTTAGCCGCCTTGATGATTCCATCTAATCTTGGTTTAACAACCAATATTTCATTCTTCGAAGTCGGTACGCTTCCTTTGGTCATCATTGCCAAGAAAGGTGATGCTTGTAAATACCAGAGTCTGGAAATGTGCAGTAAAAGAGGGTGGGTATTGCATCCAGATGGCTGCTGTTTTAGAGAAGGCTTAGCTAAAACCTTGTATGAAAGAAAGCTGGGTTTTTATATTAATAAAGAACTTTTTGGCGTAGAGCTTCAATTACAAAGTATTTTAGATGGAGATGGTCTCGGTCTCTATCCGAAATCGTTCTTTGATCAATCTACCTTGGACAAAAAAGGCTTGGAGATTGTTGAGTTAAAAGATTTTTCACTCTCTTTACAGGTCGGAATTGTCAAAGCACAGCATGTAGGTATGGATGAAACCAATGCTTTTATCGAAGTGGTGAAAAATCACTATTTTAGTCATTAAACATTGCCATATTCTTTTTGCCGTTTGATTTGTTCGTTCAAGGAGGATTATTTGCATCAAACCGATAAAATCCTTCTCTTTAGTTAGGGCTTTTTATCGGCTTGGTTCTGTCTCGTTACAATCTCAGTGGTGTTTTACAAATGACGGTGGTTTAGAGATCTTTCTGATATTCAGTAATGACTTCAAGTGCAGCACGAAAGGCTTCCTGAGTTGCTGGTGCGCCACAATAAGGAAGGCTATGAAGTAGAACTTCTTGGATTTCTTCAACACTCGCCCCATTATTTAATGCACCGCGGATATGTCCTTTGAGTTCGGTTGGGCTTTTCTGTGCAGTTAAAAATGCGATGGTAATCAGTGAGCGATATTTGCGAGGCAACACACCTTCACGTTGCCATGTCGAACCCCAAGCATGTTCATTGATCCAGTCTTGCAAAGGCTGAGTAAAAGGTACGGTATTGTCTTGAGCACGTTTTACAAAAGACTCTCCCATGACTTCCGTACGAACTTTTAAACCATTTTCATAATCTTGTTGTGACATATTTTTACTCTTGTAGTTGTGAAAAAAGATTGGGTGTGTTCATCGACGTAACTTCATCCTAACTCAATTAGTCTATGAGCTAAAGTCATAGAGACTGACTGTAATGTTCTCTCTTTTTAATGATCGATGTTATTTTGAAAAGGCTTTGTTTATACATTTTTGAGTAGAGGGAGCGTCGAAATTGTGGATAAATGAAGACATATCAACAGCGGATAAATCTGCTACAATTGCGCCAATTTTAAATTCTTTCGCACGCCATCTGTTCTTGCCATTGTTTGCAGATACACATGGGTGCACAAATTGTAGATTTTTAGCATGTTTAAAGATGAATTAGCGGCACAGGTTGCCCAGCGTCGCACCTTTGCGATTATTTCCCACCCAAATATTTGATATCTATTCAAGCTCATTCAACCTATTTCAAATATAATAATAAAATCATTGTAAGTGCTGTAAAAATATAAAAATATTGCTATTCTTTATCTGACATATCTTTCAACCCCGTTCAATAGATTTCAAGTCTAGTCAGTATGTTTGTGTACATATGTGTGTACATATTTTCTAGAATTAGCTACTTGAAAAAAATATGTACACAGGTGGAGTAAAATGCCTTTAACAGATACTTGGCTGAAGAAGAATCTAGATCGTGAACGTCCAGCTATACATACAGAGCCTGATCAAGATGGATTGAGCGTTCGTGTATCGCAAAAAGGAAAGCTCACTTTTCAGATGCGTTTTCGATATAACGATAAGCAAGCTCGTTTAGACTTGGGAACCTATCCAAATATGAGCCTTAAAGAAGCTCGTATTGAATTGCAGAAAATGAAAGCAATTTTAGAAAAGGGACATGACCCACGTATTCATAAAAAAGTAGAGCTTCACAAGATCACAGAGGCTATAACTTTTGAAGCGTTATTTCGTGAGTGGCATGCGAAATATAGTATTCCTAATAAAAAGAATGCAGATCAATATTTGAGATCATTTGAACTTTATGTTTTCCCAAAGTTAGGTAGCATACCTGCTGAGCAAATCACATTACATATGTGGTTAGATTTACTAGAAGAGCAATTTAAACAGTCACCATCGATAACTGATCGCATTCTTACGAATACAAAGCAGTGTTTGGATTGGGGGATCAATCGAAAATTAATTGAGCAAAACCCCATAAGACATATCACTGGAAAACGTGACTTGAATATTAAGAAAAATAAAACTGTTCGAGTATTACAAGATGATGAGTTATCTTTAATTTTTAAAATTTGTGATGAGTCTAGAACATCATTAAGGAATGTTTTATTTCTCAAGTTATGTTTGTTTTATGGTAATCGATATAGTGAGTTGAGGCTTGCACGGAAATCAGATTTTGATTTTAGTAAAAATACATGGACAGTACCGTATGAAAATCATAAGACAGGAGAAAGTAAAGGGGACATTGTTCGACCTATTATTGATGAGATCAAACCGTGGCTTCAGTCTGCAATGGATTTGAGTAATTTTGAATACATTTTCCCACATGAAAATGGCAAAGAGCCTATGGGGCGTAGTGGGCCAACAGATACCCCTTATAACTTCATGCAATTTGCAAGGAAGAATTATAAAATTGAAATGGAACATTGGTCTATGCATGATTTACGGCGTACAGCAAGGACAAATTTCAGTGCGTTTACGAGTAGGGATGTTGCGGAACTGATGGTTGGTCATGTGATGTCTGGGGAACAGGGGACATATGACTATTATGATTATCAAAAAGAGATGTCGAAAGCTTATAAAAAATGGTGGAAAAAGTTAAGTAATCTGTCTAGCTAGACAGATTACTCATTTGGTTGTTATTGAAATATTTGAGTAGCCATTCATTAAACATTTCTTCATCCCAAAGACTAGAAGAGCCAGCACATTTTTTAATAGGTTGTGGCATCGGTTGTTCGAACATTTTTTGATTAGGTTGTTGGTAACGCCATAATGTTGAAGGAGAGCAATTTTTAAGTTTGTGGCGAATTTCTTTAGATGTTAAGTAGCCCATACCTTTGATCCTTTTGTAGTCATAACAATTAGATGAAAGAACTAATTTCTAGCTTTAAATACAGGTCAGAGAGCAACGCGTATTTTTAAGTCATTAGTTCTGTTTGTTGATGAGGTCACTATAAAATTTAGAAAAGGATTAAAGTAGATCAGTACTCATGTATAAAAGAATTTTAGCATTATCCTGTTATAATATTTTGTAATATAAGGGATTAAATAATTATGGATTCGAAAATAATTTCAGATCTAGCGTTGCTCGAACAGAACATTCTTGAGAATTTCTGTTACTACTATCAGTGTGATTTAGAGGCAGAATTGGGAAATCCATTATATGCAGCAATGACAGACAAAATCATGCTCCGTATGAAAGAAAATGATTTTCGACTCAGTGAGCAAGCATTAAGTCTGATAGAGGGGAGTGATGATATTAAATTGATTCCTTTCAAGCCAGACCAAGTTTTTGAACTTCTAGTACAGATCAATAGCTTAAGAGAAGATATGGAGCAGTTGAAAAAGAGGCTCCAAAAAAAATGTTACTCAAATATTTTAATGACGTATGTTGATGTATTGGGAGGGAGGATATATTTAATTTACAATACGGCTCTTGAAAGGCAAGCTAAAACAACAAAAGCAGCAATAGAAAAACATACAAAAAGCTTGTACCCAAGACGAGAAATAATATGCAGAGTCTTACGTGAGCAGGTAGTTCAACGTGGTCGTAAATGGGATAATCCAACTCAGGCGGTTACATCAATTATTCCTATATTGATCAAAGAATTTGAAAAAGATGATGTCATTTGGATCAAGTCTAAAATTACTCGCATGCAGAATGAGCTTCAAAAACTTGAACAAGATGATGTCCCTATGTTTGAATCACGGTCAGATAATTTAATAAAACGTAAAAAAGCATCATCTACTGTAAAAGCTAAAAAAATCAATAAAATCCAAGTTGAAATTAAAAAACTAGAAAGTATTCTTCATTCTAAAAATCCTTCACTTAAGCTGAAGGATTTGAATTATAAAATGCCATATAACAACACTGCTTATTTAGATGAAACGATCATCCATTGGTTGAGGGGACAACCTGAAATATTGAAGGAAATATTGAATTCAATTTAAGCTTATTTGTTGGTGAATGGTTTTATTGGGTTTGTAAGGTACTTTGGCACAGCTTTCTGTTTGTTATCAGTTTTTTCCTCTATGCCATCATGAATAATTTCCCCTTGTTTAGTAAATCCTGAAGGTCGTGGATAAATAAGTGGGTAATCGTTTTCGGAAATAGGCGAAAGAGTTGTATGAAGGGGATTTGTGGTTTCTGATTTGAGTTCCAGTGTCGCTTTTATGCGGAGAAGGTTGTTATTAAAATCAGATTGTAAATTTGATTTTATTATCCTACGAGAGTTCTCCTTTTCTTCGTCACTTTGAGAAGAATAAATTTGGTCAAGGTCATCTTCATTCGGAAATTGGTTTTCTAGGACTTCCAATTTTTGCTGGGTTGAAACCCATTGGCTGAATAAGTAATCCTGAATTTTCTCATTGAGTGCATGTGCTGTCTCAAGCTCAAATTTGTGCTTACTATTTAGATACGCTTCAAAATCTCGCAGTTTTTGAATTTGTTCCTGTAATTTATTAATTTGAATTTGTTGCTTTAATTTGTCTTCATCAAAACTATTAATGATATGTTCAAGTGTCCCTGAAGCACTGCTATGTTCAAGCTTTTTTTTGATTTGTTCAAGCTTGGATGTTGAGCTTTTACTTATTCTTGCCTGAATACGGCTTTTGTGCTGTTTAGAGGTTTGGTGCTTGTGCTCCCTAAATTTTTTACGAATGGTTTCATAGAAATCTTTAGATGCGGCGACAAATTCTTTTGTTGAAAGTATGGCTTGTTCTTGATCATAACCGAATAGGATTTGGGGTTGGGATATAGACACTGTAAATTGTTTTGGGGTTAATTTGCTCCATGCATCTTTATTTTTTTGGATGAAATCTTCCTTCGCTTTACTGTCTTTCTTCATCCAATTTTCAAAATGTTCGTATGGTCTTGTCATGATGAGCATTCTTATGAAATTAATAGCAGGAATAATATTAACTTATTAGTAAGTTAATGTTAACTATAATGTTAAATTAATATTTACTAAATTTTAATAGTTGCGTATTTGAGTTTTATCATCCATATTTGTGAAATTACAAGTGGGTAGTGTTCGATAGATTCATGGAAGATAGATTTTTACTTTTTTTACTTGCACACGAATTTTCCCCTGTTACTCTGACTCCAATAGCACGATGGTTGTTACTCCAAATAATTCAAATGTATGGAGGGCAAGAATTTTGTTTAACATCTGCAATGAGTGCAAAGGAGTTTGTATTTCATGATAAAAAATTGCAGACTACGCTGAATGAATTACAAGAGCATCAAATAATTGTTAGAGGAATTGATGAAAAATCTTGCAAAGAATTTGTAAGAATAGATATTGAAATGTTTGGTCTTTGGGGGAGTGTAAAAACGATAGGTGATTTTGAGAAAGAGCGATGGTTCTCTAAGATGATGAATCATGAACTTCCGCTGAAGGCTCTTTTTTTTCACCTTGTCGATACCAAATTAAATGACTTTTATGTACATCACTTACAACATACTAAACCGATATTATTTGGAAAAATAGATTTCAAAACGGCATTGGTATTAATGGTATTGGTTAGACATAGTAATCAATTTGGAATTACCAATAAATGCGGAATTCATAAATTAAAGCATAAAACAGGACTGTCTAAAGATGCGATCTTTCGGTGTATCAAAAAATTAAAGCAACAGGGACTCATTCGTACACGAGTCGATGGTACTCAATCAAGCAAGATTATCAGTCGAATGAATCCATTTTACGCACTCAACTTATCGCATGAGCTTTGGGGGGATAAAGCTCGATATGGTCGATTTTATATTGAGAAAAGTAAACCCACTCAGCTTTTTGAAGTACAACGGGTAGGTCGTTTATTTCAGTTGTTTAAAACCTTTAATAGAGAATTGGACTATTATTTAAATTTTAGACAAGATCCACATTCAACATATATCAGTTTGATACAGCATGAACCAAGAATATTGAGTGATCGCTTATGCCAGCGAACGGTATTCAATTTTGAAAATTCATCCAAAATGGCTCAGGATGATTTAGAAAAGGAGCTTGTGCTTAATTTATTGAGTGGTTACTTTGAATTAAAAAAATACCCTTTAGCTCAGTCGTGGTTGAAAGAACTAATTAGCTATAATGAGTTGAACACCAGGTCGAATAATTTTGTTAACGCTTCGATGGCTTGCGCATTATTTCAGTGTTATTTGGAACAGTGGAGTTTAGAGTTATATTCCTCCTCAACTAGATTGAAGCAATTATTACTAAATTTTGATGTTGTAGAAGTAAATGATCTCAAGAGGCTTGAAAAAAACCTTAAGCTAAGTTCTTTGCTTCAGATAAATGATCGCGATTTGAGTAGATTCTTCGAACAAGAAATTCAAAGTGTTACCTTCTTAATTAGTTTTTTACTGACATTGATTGCAAACAATAAGCTTTATCCGTTCCTTGCTAAGCAAAGTAATATTAAGCAGTTGAAGCCTTTCAGTATTATGCCTCGTTCATATCATCAACAAACATATAGCTGCATTTTTATGATTGATCCAACCCTACGAGCAAATGAGTTTTGCTTATTGGATGAAGCAGATGATGATTTCTCCGAGTGTCGAAAACACAAAAATCATGATTCAAATTTCAGTTCTTTTGACTCACCAAGTTTACAGCAATTACA
Source organism: Acinetobacter sp. ANC 3929 (assembly GCF_000369405.1). Taxonomy (GTDB): domain Bacteria; phylum Pseudomonadota; class Gammaproteobacteria; order Pseudomonadales; family Moraxellaceae; genus Acinetobacter. Next base: position 158,266 of record NZ_KB849998.1, on the reverse strand, counting down.
AGATTTTGGTTTGCTTCCTGTGGAATGTAGGGGGGTAGATTGCTTAGTTAATATTTAACTATATTGGCGTAACTTTAGCCTAAGCAAATTTCGATATATCTTTGGATATATCGATGGTTAGCATCATATGGTTCAATGATCTTACCGAGGCAATAGCTTAAGGTACTTAACAGGTATCTTATATTATTATCTATAAGTAATATATTAATAATATAAACAATATCTTATCTAGTTAAGTAAGTACAATGAGTTGCTTAGTTCAGTATAGCCCATACTCAAATGGGCTATAGATAACGTATCCATATCAAGTCACTAAAAACATGCAGAACTAACCCTATAGTATGTTCCAAAGTCTATGAGCATATTCAGTAGAGCAGGATGACTACAGCATCCTGCTTTAGAATTAAGATCAGTAAAAAAATATATTCCTCACTTACATATGAACCTTATGTTTCAGTGAGAACCTAAATGTACCAAAATGTTCAATTTCAAAATAATCCATATGATCAGCTTTACCATGAAGCCGAAGTGCTGGCAGGAGTAGACCATTTCATTCAAGAGGTTTGCTTAGGTAGTTATGATCTATATCATCAAAACCTGATGATAGACTTACAAAAATTAGTTCAGTCATTTAAGCCAATCTATAACGCTAATTTTTTCTATTGCAATACAGTGCAGATATTCATTGAGGTGGTGAACATCGTTGATCACACACTCAGTCTAATGCCACAGGCAGACTATGATTGTATAGTCTGTTTGGATGAGATGACCGTCTGGCATATTTTGACTTACATCCAGTCATTATCAGGCTGTGTAAAACAGCAACTGATCGATTTTCAACAACGTGAATTAAAGAATCAGCAAAGCCTATTCGACTATACATCCTCATTGATCAATCATTATGCAAGACTATTAGTTGTACGTGTGGATTTATCCATTCTTCAGGAATATCAAGCCTTATACAACATTCAGGCATTTAACAAAGCATTAGACACTTTGCTTCGTCGAATCGCAGATCAGGATACTTGCTTTAATGCTTTGCAGGGTTATGCATGGGCATTAGAGCATGGTGTTAGCAAAGGCTATCACTGCCATCTTCTGCTTATGTATGATGTGTGCTGAAAAAACAGGAGGTTTTAACTTGGTAAACTAAACACACTCATCAGGAGTTTACCATGAGCAAGAAACACAAGACTTACACCACAGAATTTAAAGCTGAAGCCATCAAATTAATTGAAGCCAATCAAGGCAATGTCTCGGAAACAGCTAGACAACTTAGCATTTCAATGCAAACTCTTTCAAATTGGAATACCAAAGCAAAGGCTGGAACTTTAGCAGGTACAAAACAGTATTCACCTGATCTAAACGCTCTACTCGAAGAAAATAAAAAACTCAAACAACAGCTCAAAATAGCTGAAATGGAACGTGAATTTTTAAAAAAGGCAGCAGCGTACTTTGCCAAAGAAAGTCAGTAAGGTACGCCTATATGAAACAAAAAAGATATTCTTTTCCAATTACCTTAATGGCTCGATTACTTCATGTTTCAGTTTCATGTTTTTATGATTGGCTCAAGAGAGGCGTGAGCAAAAGAACGATTCAACGAAATCAACAGACGATATTGGTGAAAATAGCCCATGAGGAGACAAGGCAGAGCTATGGTTATATTCGATTAACCAAATACTTACAAGCTCAGGGTATAAAAATGAGTATGTACGCTGTACGTCAGATAAAAGCGCTGAACCACCTGTATTGTAAGCGACACAAGCGTTTTAAAAGGACTACGAATAGTGACCATAATCGAGCGATCTATGAAAACCTGCTGGAGCAACAATTCTCAATGACTAGACCAAATCAAGCATGGTCAAGTGATATTACGTACATATGGACTGTTGAAGGATGGCTGTATTTAGCAGCGGTAAAAGACCTTTACACGAAGCAAGTGGTTGGCTATAGCTTAAATGAGCGCATGACAACACAGCTTGTTTGTAATGCGCTAAATATGGCTATTCACAATCAAAAACCAACCAAAGAACTGATTGTGCATTCAGACAGAGGAAGTCAATATTGCAGCCATGAATATCGAAATATACTTGAGCAATATGGTTTTCAAGGTTCAATGAGCAAGCGCGGAGACTGTTACGATAATGCACCGATTGAAAGCTTTTGGGGAATATTGAAAAATGAGTTAGTTCATCATTACAACTATCAAACTAGAGAAGAAGCCAAAGCAGATATTATAAAATACATTGAGTTATTTTATAATCATCGAAGAATTCAAAAGGGTTTGGGTTTTAAGACACCAAATCAAATGGCCGAAGACTTTTATAAGTTGGCTGCCTAGAATCTCCCAAGGGAAAGTCTCCTGATAATTCAGCGTATATCAGTACGATGGGAATGTACATCGAAGTGGTTTTGAAATGGGGCAGTGGGTAGGTGAGTGTTGGGAGCAGATTACACATGGCTGTGGTTATATTTTTAACTGTAACCATCCTCACTATATGGCGATCTATGAATCGATGGGAACTTTAGGCATTGGAATGATTCATCGTCATGATGAAAAGAAGATTAATAATTTTCTGAATTACGTAGTTCCTTATCTAGTGAATGGAGAAAAAGAACAACAACATCCTCGAGTGAAGGGTTCACCCTATATGCGTAGTTTTGGTAAAGGTGTGATCGATTCGAAAAACCGAAGAGGTTTATAAATATTAGATTTTTAATAGAGAACACGGCTAATAGCATGTTCTCTATGTTGTGCAATCTGATACAAAAATGACAAAAATCTGTAACCATTATAGTTTCAAGTACTTGATTATAACGGTAGCAGAGTAAATAGAAAACGGTGGAGCTACTATAGCTTAAAATTCTTTAGAGTCAGTTTGTGATTTTATATAAGTGATTCTTTCTTTCGCAGGCTTTTCAAGTAACTCTACATGTATTGAATATTGGAACAAGTTTTTTGCAGGTAGCCTGATTTTCTCAAAAAATGGAACTTGATCTTGCTTTATCCGAAACTCTTTCAGACCATTGTTAATCTCATTGAGATAATTGCGGTACTGACTAAACAAGCCTAAATATTGGCTATGGCTATTTTCAATCAAAACTTGAGAAAACTCATTTTGATTTAGTCGATGTGAAAGAATAAATTCTAGATGCATTCCAATGGGTAGTATTTCCATCATTTGTTGGATAAATTGCATAATTAGCTCAACATGTTGCTGTGAACTAATTTTTTGAGTTTGTACTAAATTTAGTAGGTTTCCAATAAAGGAGATTAAATGATTTTTAAGCTGTATAGAGGATGACAAAGTATTATTGGCTAACTGATTAACATCTGTAAGTGGGGTTCTGTTGTCTAGTAGTAATTTAAAAGTCTGTAATAAAGCTAAATACTCGCTCGCTTTGTCTGTATAAAATAAAATGTTTTGTTCTATGATATCCTGAGAAACCTTCAAGACGCACTGTTTTACAGCCTCAATTTTTTTACTTAAAATTTGAGTTTGGATAACCATTGCTACCATTAACGTCGCAGTAGAAATAGCTTGAGCTGCAACAATTGTGGTTTGCAATGTTGATTGCAAAGAGCCTAATCCTTGAACAAAAGTTTCAACACCTACAGAACTGACTTCTTTTAAAGGAATATGTTGAATAATGCCTACATGTTCGAGCCCCTTTTTCCAGTAGGCAACGCCATCTCTAAAAATCACCTGGTCATTTGCTATAGCTTCTAAAAGCTCTTTTGAAAATTTTTCAATATCGTAACTAAATACTTTATCTAACATGCTGATACCTTAGAACTCATTGTAGTTATTTTTATTTTCTTCATGCTTAATCCTCATCATCGCAACAATACAGGCAGCAGGTATCGTAACGCGATAAGCTGGAGCTGTAATATCTTTTGCAGTTAAAGGTAATGTTGCGGCTGCAACGAATGGATTTACCTTAATAAAATTTTTAGCCATATTTAATCCAGCTAAAAGTCCACCAGCTGTACCTGAAGCGGTTCCACCTCCAAGACTATTTTTAATCGTTTTAAGAGGGCTTTCTTTAATTGAGGTTAGTCCTAAGTATCCTTTTTCTTTCAATTTTTTATTGATGAAGTCCAGCTCATTAAGTTGAGTGATTCGACCAAAAAGGGTTCTTAGTACTTTTTCTTCAAGAAGACTGATATCAGAAGTATCTTTATGGAAATCTACACCTGTTTTTTTTGCAACATCTTCTAGTAGTTCACGATATACAACCCCTTTTCCTCTGACAAGGTTGACTACTGTATCTCCGCCAAATAGTTGAATTTCAGCAGCAATTGCTTTCCAGCTATTTTTATATAAATCGTCTTCAGTTGAGTACATGCTCATGTTTTTAACAAGTGTGCTTTTAAGCCCCCCTGTCCATTGTTCTGTACCTTCACTATCAGCGATTAAAGTGTTTGATAATAACTTAAGATCTTGAAAATCAGAATATTGTAGAAATGCTAGATCAGGATCTTCGCGAAATTTTGCTTCTGTTGCCATATGAAGTGTTCTCTTTATTACAAAATTTAAGTAAAGCTATTAGGATGCGCGGTAATACCCCCATTTTAATTGAATTAATGAGTAGAAAAACCAACCCTCTTATCATTGTTTAAAATTAGGTGGGCTAGCATTAACTGACATGTGAGGTCGCTCATGATTATAAAAGTGCAGACATGCAGTTGTATAGTCTTGAGCCTCGCTTAAATCTATGAATAAATATTGATTCAAACACTCATAACGTACTGTACGATTAAAACGTTCAACATATGCGTTCTGCTGTGGATTACCAGATTGCGTGAATACATGTTCGATACTGTGCTTTTCACACTACTTTTCCATGAGATCATTAATGTATTCTGGGCCATTGTCGGATCTGATTTGCTTGGGCTTTCCTCGCCATGCAATGAGTTGGTCGAGCCCTCTTAGTACCTGTTCAGCAGGTAATGAGAAGTCAATCAATATATCCAATGACTCACGGTTATAATCATCAATGACCTTATGAATAAGATAACCAAGGGAGCTATTTCAACTGTAATCGAAAAGAGAACAAAGAAAAGTTTGCGGTTAATGATTTGCTTGGTATAGGAATGATCCATAGAGATCAACCAAAACAACGTGAGAATGCTTTTCGTGCAGGTATATAGTTTGTGAATCCTAAAAAAGTAGACCAACGTTTAGTGCCAAGACATCTCTGAATATGAAAACATTTGGAATTAGCCAGTTTGATGTAAATTGGCGAAGAGGCATATAAAGAATAGGTCATTTTGAGAATAGAGAACACTGTTAATACCATGTTCTCTATTTTATATATTCCTAACATCAAAAAGACAAACTCACGTTACCTTGGTCGGTTGTCAATTCAGCCTCAAGGACTTGATCACCACGGCATTTCAATAAGTACGATACCGTTGAACTATAATTCATTTGTACAGGCATCTTGCTATGGAAATCTGCGGTGTAATAACCACAACGACCACGATTAATACTCATACCTTGTAAAACAAAAGGTTGATCGTTGGTCGACTGGATTTCTAGAATATATTCAATCGCCCCTTGTACATTAAATGCAGATTGTGACTCACGACTGGTAATTTGAGCACGAACAGATAATGCAGGCTGTTCCATTTCCATGGGAATATGATTGCTATATTCAGCGTTGTTTGGATCAAGATCAGACTCCATCATGGATTTGAGCGCTTCAGGATATTTCTCCCAACTCTCAAGAAATGACTGAGCTTGTTTGACCGCAGCAGGCAAATACTCGGTATCATTTTCTACAATCTGAGTTAAAGCTTGTACTTTGGCTTCAACCTCTTCCTTACTATATGGAGCATATTTAGATTGCTCCTTTTGTGTAGCAGTATTAGATGAGCTGTGTTTAGCTTGATCTGTAGCACTTTGTTGAGCTGGCTGATTGTTTTGGCCACAAGCGAGCAGTAAAGTTGAAAGTGCTACTGTGGAAAGTATTTTTTTCATGATTGCACTCCGTTATAACTTAGGTCGAATAACAACGAACCAAATGAATAATAGGATCAAGATACCACCTACAATTTTACCGATGACTGGAAACATTACCGCAGGCCACACTAAGCCTTGCCCCAAATTGTAAGTAAATGGCTTGTAGTTATACTGTCCCCAAAAGTGTTGATAGATGGCAAAGAAAAAACCAATCACCAAGTAGCTACTAATCATCCATGTCTTAATATTTGAATTCATTTACTTTCCCCCAATTGCATATTTTGCCAATGCGATAAATAGTCCCATCACGATCATGAAGCCAATAAATGGCAAACCTAAAAAGCAAATCACTGCAATGATGCAGATGATGCCAGCAAGTGTTCTCATGGTTATTCCTTCATGCACTGATAGGAAATATTGACCATATCTTTTTGGAAGGATTCAGTTTGCTGCAAGGTGTAGAGGTTTTCTTTAAGCCCATCTTCCCCATATTTATTTTCAAGTTTGTCGTAAATACATGAACAGGTACTGCCATCAATGCCACCTGTTTTACAACCACTGATAAATTGACGTTCGGTTTTGCTGGCACAACCTGAAGCCATTAATGCAACAGAGATGAGTGCAAGTGAAGTTTGAATTTTCATCATTTCCCCTAATTTTTTATTGTGTTATTTGATGTGTAATAAATTTTGCTGAATGGACTAAAGTGTAGATGCAACAAAGCTTTCCAAGGCTAGACAGCGTTTAGATTAGTCAAATAAGCAAAAATTTATGAATGCTGTTAATGCAACAGAGAAATATAAAATCGTTTCAGGGAAAACAATATAGATAGGAAAAACTTAGTCATGGGTATGACTCCTTTGGCTATGAAAGAAGCTTCACCACGTTACTGCTAAATAATGGTGGCGAAACGAAAGAGGGTTAGCAGACTGATAGCCAAAGGATCAGCACACCTGAAGGTGTCCCCCTCCCGTTCCGCCGCAGAGGGGGCACGCAGGGTCGCCCACCAAAAAGATATACTTTTTAGTGTGCTTTGGCTGAACGGTCTGCTAAAACCGACTGACGATGTAGGTCAGCAGTTGAATGATAAAATTAAGGTTTCGCTGAGTCAATCAAGTGGTGTGAAAAAACAAATAAAATCAAAGGTAGAAAATGCATTTTATGTGAGGTTAGGGGGTTATTTAACAATGACAATAAATGATCGATTTATATTTAATGCTTGTGCAGGCTTGAGGTTGGTCATTGCTTGAGACATTTAGATCATTGATTATGGAAGTAAAGCAGAATCCAAGAGTACTGATTGAATTTGTATATTTCCACTTCATGATGAAGTGGAAATATATCTTGATGATGCTAAGACGGATTAGCAGTCTATAATTTCAATTTTTTCAGGGTCATTTTGAGCTGTAATAATAAATAAATTATGATCAAACTCTGATCTGTCATTTTTAAATTTTTGTTTATATTTTAACCCCTTAGTCGTCTTAAATACCATTTCAAAACTAAAGATAGCGTCTTTATTTGCAGAAATTGTAATTGTGACTTCTCGTGTTGTGGTGTTCGTTTTCAGTACAGGAATGTAAGAGGTCATATGCTCAATGTTTTGGTCTTTAATTAAAGAAATATCAATAACGGGAGAGCCGATATTAATGACTTCAAAATAGTTGTAATTTCCTGCGAATTTAAACTGGATAACAGGCATTGAATTCAGCTCATCTTTTAACTCTTGATCGCTACGTTGATTAGCTAAATTACTTTGGTTTTGATTATATTGGGTGATCAGCAAATCATACTCATTTTTAGCTGTTTCAACTAATGCTTGCTGTTCTTGTACGCTATTTCTAAGTTCTTGGGCTTGAATTTTCAAGGCGCTTGTATTGAGCATATAACCTAGAATTAATAAAATGAATCCTAATGGGGCAAATGTTCCCGCTAGAAAATCCCCAAGGGCATTGGGTTCAAGTGCTTTTATTTTATTAAAATCAACCCCAAAAAAATGATAGATACCAAAAAAGTAAATGCCAGTGATGATAATAAAAATGACAAATTGAACTATGGGTATTTCAAGAAACTTAGTCTCTGCTGTTGAGGTATTGCTTCCTGTAGGGTTATTGCTGGTATTCATGGGAATTTTCCATCTTATTTGAAAGTTATAACTATAAATAAAAACGAGGTTGTTCAGCTTTCTTGAGTAAAGCTTGTCCTCTTGTAAGTGATGATCTCAGATCAAGTTTTGTTCGTCTGCATACAGTCATTAGAGACCATCAAAATGAGAATCTTTTGCAGTAAATTAAAGCAGTGAAAACTAGACCGACGGCTCTTTAAAAGAGCGGGAAATGACGGTAAGAGCATCAACTCTTTGAGATCATTAAAATAATAGCTTGGTCAGGGCTATATTCCAAATAATTTCATATACATAACATACTAATGAGAATCATGAAACTCTTTTGAGAGGACATGAAAATATGAAAACAGAGCCTGCCATCGAGCAGGCTTTTTTATGCCCAAAATTTAAGGAGTCGAGCCATGAGCTTGAGCTGTCCCTTTTGTCATTCAACAAATGTGATATTGGTTGAAGCAAGTACACAACAATCAAATACGACCTTAACCAATTTGGTCACACCGACCACATTGGGTGCATTGGGAACCACGGTCGCAAAGTCTTTCAATCTGCCACCGATTGTCGGTGGAATTGCAGGAACAGTATTGGGTAGTGTGTTGAATTCATTCACTGAACAAAGCACATCATCACAGCAGAATTTGTGCTTTTGCCACAATTGCTACCAAAAATTTCCAACTCATCTTTTGCACTAAAGAATATTCATATCCACACAGATTCAAATTTCAGTTTAATTTAAAAGGAATACAACTATGGCACATCAACTTGAACAAATGGCTTATGTCGGTGATACCCCTTGGCATGGTCTAGGTAATCAACTAAGTCAAAACCAACCGATAGAAATCTGGGCACAACAAGCAGGCATGGATTGGCGGATCGAATCCTCTAATGTCAGTTATATGGCACAGAATGAACGAGGACAAAGCATCATCATGCCTTATGAAGAACAACGAGTACTTTATCGTTCCGATACTCATGCACCACTATCAGTCGTCAGTCAACGCTTTCAGGAAGTCCAACCGAGAGAGATTTTAGAATTCTATCGTGACCTGACTGAGCAATCAGGTTTGGAATTGGAAACCGCAGGGGTACTTAAAGGCGGTAAAAAGTTCTGGGCATTGGCACGCACAGGACAAACTTCATCACTCAAAGGTAAAGATGTCAGTAATGGCTATATTCTTCTAGCTACCGCTTGTGATGGAACTCTTGCTACCACCGCACAATTTACCTTAATCCGAGTGGTGTGTAATAACACGTTGGCGATTGCACTGAAAGGTCAGAACAGCAGTGCAGGGGTGGTGAAAGTTCCTCACAGTACCAAGTTTGATGCAGATAAAGTCAAACAACAACTCGGTATTTCAGTTCGTACATGGGATGAGCACATGTATGAGATGAAACAACTCAGTCAACGTAAAGTCACCCAGTATGAAGCAGCCGCTTATTTCGATGCTGTGTTTAATAACACCACGATGAGCATCACTGACCAAGAAGACAACATTATTCAGTTCTATCGAGATGTTGCCACTCAAGCACAAGCCAATGGCAAGGAAAAATCTGAACCGAATGCCAAGTCGATGAGTAAAGCTATGGAGATGTTTAATGGTCAGGGACGAGGAGCAAACCTCTCTTCAGCCAAAGATACCGCCTATGGATTACTGTGCTCGATCACTGAATTTATCGACCATGAACGTCGTGCTATGAGCACTGACCATCGACTTGATTCAGCTTGGTTTGGTGCAGGTGCATCAATCAAACAACGAGGATTGGAACAAGCGTTAAGCATGATTTGATCATGTAAAAAACTAAATTTCAGTCATGGAAAGTTAGACCTAACTGAGCATTTTTAAAGAGAATCTTTAATTTTAAAAATTATGAAAACCATAGCTTCGGCTGTGGTTTTTTTATGCCCATTTTTTATCACTCACATCCTTTTATACCACTCAAAAATCAGGACTTCAATATGAACACCGCAATTTTAAACCCATCTATACAACAGGTAAGTACCCCATTTATTGCCCCAAAGCTATTCACAGCCAAACGCTTGGTCAATACCAAAAATATGACTCAAGCAGAATGGCTTGAAGTCAGACGTCAAGGTATTGGCAGTAGCGATTGTGCCGCAGCTTGTGGACTCAATCCCTACATGTCGATGCTAGAGCTGTGGATGATCAAGACAGGTCGAGTTAAACAATCCATTGAAGATGAAAGCACAGGTCATGCTCCTTTATATTGGGGCAAACAACTTGAACCTTTAGTCGCTGAATATTACAGCATGCATACCAACAATAAGGTACGTCGCATCAATGCAGTGTTGCAACATCCCGAAGCAGATAAGCATTTTATGTTGGCAAATTTGGATTACTCAGTCGTAGGCAGTGATGAAGTCCAGATTTTAGAATGTAAAACCGCAGGTGAACATGGCGCAAAGTTGTGGCGAGATGGTGTGCCTTTATATGTATTGTGTCAGGTGCAACATCAACTCGCTGTAACAGGCAAAAAGGCAGCGCATATTTGTGTGCTGATCTGTGGTCATGAAACTCGTATCTATAAAGTGGTACGCAGTGAATCAGTCATTCAACATATTATGAATGCAGAGCGTTACTTTTGGGAATGTGTGGAAAATGACACGCCACCTTCAGTTGATGCCAGTGAGTCGGCAGCTAAAGCCATTCAGCAACTCTATCCTCAACATATTCCACTCAGTATCGAAGATCTCAGTCAAAATGAACAAGCCAATCAGTTGTTTGCTCAACTGATTCAAGAAAAGCATCATATTGAAAAACACCAAAACAGCTTTGATGAAACTAAGCATCAAATTCAGATGTTAATGAAAGATGCTGAACGAGCAACTTTTGCCAATGGTTCAGTGACGTGGAAACGATCTAAAGACTCGATTGCTTTAGACAGTAAGGCTGTACTCAAACTTCATCCCGAAATGCTTGAGCAATTTCCACAAAACAAAGCAGGGACACGACGCTTTCAGATTTATAGCGATGATTGAATCCATCACGGCTATATATCTATGAAATATCCATTCTCTTAAAAAGTGCAAAAAACCGCCCCGATTCACCAACACCCGAAGGTGTGGTGAACCCAAATGGCAGTCTTTGCGAAGTCATAGCTTTTCATATTTCTGTTTACTTACATAACAAGGGGTAAGCAGTAAAATTTTATTTATAGGACAAACAACATGATAAAAGGTTTAGCGATTACACCGCCAATACTCGGCAGAATTAGTATCGGTAAAGTGGTCGAAAAGAACGGTAAGCGTCTGCCTGAAAAGGATGACCAATTTACTATTACCAGCCAAATCCAAAATAAAGATGGTTGGGTGAAGCATCCACTTGATGAACAGCTCAGAGCTAAAGCACCGAATCAAAAACTACGCTCTATTCCTGTACGGATGATCTTTAATGATCCTGAACTGAACCTGCGGGCAGAGTACAGTTTATTTGACCGCCAAACAGGACGCCCCATTTGTGTAGGTAATGGAGAAACTTGCCAACGGCTGACCAATCAAGGTGTAGAACAGCATGCATGTCCTTCACCTGACCTATGTCCATTGGCACAAGGCGGCAACTGTAAGCCTTATGGACGACTACATGTCAATCTAGATGAATCGGATGAACTCGGGACGTTTATTTTTAGAACCACTGGTTTTAATAGCATTCGCACACTAGCAGCACGACTGAGTTATTACCATGCTGCTTCTAATGGTTTACTTTCGTGTTTGCCACTGCAACTGACCTTAAGAGGTAAGAGCACTGCACAAAGCTATCGTATCCCGATTTATTACGTGGATTTGACCTTACGTGATGGCATTAATTTGCAGGAAGCGATTACCAATGCAAAGCAAATCAGTGAAAAAAGCAAGGCAGTAGGATTTTATCAGGAAGCATTAGATCATGTGGCAAGGCAGGGTTATGGTAATGCCAGCTTTGAAGTAGGCGGTGAAGAGGGCTTGGATATTGTTGAGGAGTTTTATAATGATGAAAAGAAGCCAGAGCAGCACCAGCAAACGCATGATCTGACCGATGTTCAGTGTATCCAGAAAGGTTTGCAGCAGTCGGTGAAGGCTTTAAATTGATACAGAATCCCTGTGTAAAACATGGGGATTAATTATTAGATTAAATTATCACAGTCTTTATTTTTTAAATATAAAAATGCATGAAACTAAATTTTAGAAAAAGAACTTTACTTACGTCGTAAATGCATTTACATTTTATACATAAATTATTGTTGGCTAAAATAAAGCCAAGGAAAGATAACTAACAAAAATCACCTAAATTTGAGCAAATGCAATATTGATGTTGCATAGAGCCCATAACCAAAAACCAAATTTTACACTTAACAAAATTAGTAAATCTCATAATTTTTTAAATTTTATGGATTTTTCTATCTATTTCTATGGATTTTTTATGTCTTTAATTATTAAAACCCAAGCAAATGGGATTCATCAGCATGAAACTAAAGCTATTGATAAAATTAGAGAAGCATTTAGTGTTGAAGATGAAATGAGAAAATATAGCCCTTGGTATGGTTATGCTGGCTATACTTTGGTGGATCGAATTACTAAGAAAGAGGGGGAGTTTGACCTAATCTTGGTGACAAACAGTGTTGTAATAGTTGTTGAGTTGAAGGATTGGAATGGTAAATCAATAAAATCTGTAAATGGCAACTGGTATATGGATGAACGTGATATGGGAATTTCCCCAGTCTCACTAACACGCCAAAAACAATTCATTCTTGTCAATAAGCTTAAAGCACTTAAAGATAAATTTACAGGTAATCCAGGATTTGTCCCTAGAGTTTATTTTTTTGTTGTAATGTGTGGAAAAGTAAATTTTTCTGGATTACCAGAGGATGAAGCTAATCATGTCATTAGTATTGATAAATTTATCAAATTTTCTAACAAAATTGCATTTAATAAAGAATTTAAACCGCATCCAAATGCTCAACATTTAGATAAGGACTTTGGCTTAATCGATAAAATCTTTGTTACTAATGACACACAACCTAAAAAGGTTATTGTTCAAAAGTATAAGCAGGAGGAAGAACTCCTTGCTCATCCTCAAAAAATTTATACAGAGTATGAGGCAATATCGACCATTTCTCGTTCTGATAAAGCATTAATCAGACAATGGTATTTTGCTAACTTTAAGGAAATGAGCCTTCAATCACCAAAGCAAAGGGCTGCATTACTAAATCATGAACGTATCATTAGTGCCGAATTTCAGCAAAGTAACCAATTATATAAGACTGCTCTTGTACCCTTGATCATGCCTGAAGAGGATCAAATTACTGAACAGTACAATGAGTTGGTTGAATATCGGCAAAGTCATCTTCGTTTTAATGATTTTATCACTAGAATCAACCCTAATTTGTCTGAGGAAGATAAATTAGATTTGATTCAAATTTTAGTGAGTAAATTCGCTGAAATGCATAATCTAGGTATTTCACATGGAGATATTAATTCACACTGTATTTGGATTTCTCCTCAAAAAGATGTCGCTATTTCACACTTTTTAACTTCTAATTCAGAAAATATCGATAATCAGATTGAAGACTTACAATCAAGTCTTACATTTCTTCCAAGAGATTTTCAAGCCAAATTAGCAAATGTATCTGCGTTTAAAAAAGACGTATATATGTTAGCAATAGTTGCTTGGCACTTATGGGAGAATAATCGTTTAACTGCTAAAGCAATAAGTAATGTGTGCGTTAATAGTGACCATTGGATTGCTGACTTAGTAAAAAAGGCAATTACTTTTGAAATTAATGATGCTAGTCAATTGCTTAGAGAATTTAATGCGAAAAGGCCTACGCAAGCAGTAGAGTTTATTGCTGACGTTGCATTATTAGAGGAATATGTTACAGCAGATAAAATATATAAGATTTATCCAGAGGAGGATGAAATCTACGAAGATGTAGATAATAAAACCACTTTATATCGTTCAGGTGATCATCTTGTAAAAGAATGGTCAGATGTTCATTTGGATAGATTCTCATCAAGTGATATTCTTAAATATCAACATTTTTTTGAGCGACTTAAAGAGGCTACAGCCCAAAACTTATCATATTTACCGAATTTAGTACGATATGGTATTTCAACAAAGTCTAGATCTTTATTTGTTGTTTGTGATGTTGTTGAGGGTGTAAAAGTTGACGAAATTGAAGCTGAAAAAGAAAGCAGATTGCAGTTGGCTGCTAACTTGGTAGAGGCGATCATCCATTTACATAAATTGGGCTTACCAATTGGTCGCATTAATCATGATAGTGTGCTGTTCAACTCAGAAAACAGCAGTTTTGTTTTCAATGATATTATTGATATCAGACCATACTTAGATCATAAGAGTGAATATTATCCTGCACATATCGAAAATCCTACCAGTGAGCAGTGCCATAACCATGCCATTATGTATATGGTTTGCCAAATCCTAAGGTTTAAAATAGGTGATGATAGTACAGATTTTAAATGGATTAGTGATGCTGTAAAACTTGAGCTCAATGAAACAGAGTTTCCTTTAGGTGATTTAAATCGTCTATTGGAAAGTATTGAAACTACGCAAATTAACAGCGATACACCAACCATTCGTATTCCAGTACCTGATAAATTCACTGAGCTACAGATTTTTGCCGATAATAAGCGTATCTATGCAGCTTTAGAGAAGGGTCGTAATGGTAATGACATTATGGTCAAGTTACAGGGGATTGGGGGTTCAATTCATTTTATTATAGATCCTAATAGCAAAAGTATTCGCTTTGTGACAGGCGTACGTGAATCTGATGTTGTGCCACATTACGTCATAGATCAGGCTGTGCTAGAAATAGATATTAACTTAAATATTGAGCATTCAATTGGTAGACCAGATTATACAGAACTATCTAGTTTCCTGTTTAATTTGGAGGAATTTTCAACTGCAATTGATGATATTTTGCAAGATCAGTTTAATGACCAAGAGGATATTTTAGAATTAGAGACTGATTTTCCTCAGTCAACTGATGTATTGGATATTGATCAACAGTTACTAATTCATGATTCACAGGATCCTTGTGTCACAGATGAAATTGTAAATAAGATAACATTAGACTATGTCCATAATGATACTAATAAGCTAGCTGCTTTAAATATTGATACAAAGAAATTATGGAAGGCAATCTTAGAAACAGAGACTGAAGCTTTACCATACATTGTTTTATCACAACCGTTGCAATTGGTTGATACCAAAATTTATATTGCAAGATATGAAGATGATAACGATGTATTAGACAAATTTCCGAAAGATGCGTTAATTAGCTTAATCCATAAGACTATTGATTTTAATGGTGAGGATAGAGAGTTCCGTGTAGGTGATATTGATATTCAAAATTCTTTAGCTGGGGAGTTAAGAGTTAAAGGCGTAAAATATGCTGATAAAATTAAGGTAGGACAAGTTTTATATTTACGTACTAAGGCGGATAAATCATCATTTCTTAAACGTAAAAATGCATTAGAACAGATATTAAGACGACAATCTGATATCCCCAATTTAGTTGACTATTTTGAGCCGACTTCACAAATTATCCCCAAGAATTATAATATTACTGTTTCGGATAAAGACTTTGAAAGATACGATCAGAAAGATCAAAATGGAAAAGTAGTTGTCAGTCTGAATGACCTTCAACGTGAAGCATTCCGTAAATTAATTAACTTTGGTCCAGTCTCAATTTTACAAGGTCCTCCAGGAACAGGTAAAACTGAATTTATCGCAGCCTTTGTTCATTATGTTTTTGAAAAGCAAAATGCCAATAATGTTTTAATGGTTAGTCAATCGCATGAAGCTGTTAATACTGCTGCTGAGCGTATTCGTAAACACGCTCAGCGTTTAGAAACACCATTAGAAATTGTACGTTTCAGTAATAGAGAAAATGCCGTATCAAATAACTTAAAAGATGTGTATTCAGACTCTATTATTTCTACACATCGTCATTTGTTTTTAACTGAGATGGAAGATAGAGTTCTATCTTTGAGCCAGTCTATCGGAGTTGATAAAGAATATTTAGCTTGCGCTTTATTTTTGAAGGTAAATCTATTTGGTCACCTATCAAGAATGTTGGTTTCAACAGAGTCTGAAGATGAAAAATTATTGTCTAAAACTGAGTGGAATGGGTTATCGGCTAAGCTGATTGATCGTCTTAAAGATTATTCGCAAGAGCTACATACTTCTTTAATTGGATTGAATAGCCGCCAGATTTTAGATAGAGAAAGTCAAATCTGGGAAATGTTGGATGAGAGTTTTGAGGTGCAAGGTAAAGCTGCTAATAATGCCAAAGCACTTGTACAAATTGCATTTGATTATGATCAATTGATTGATAGTCCAAATGCCAACTATGAGACTTATCTTTCCAAGACACGGCAATTCATCTGCGGGACTTGTGTCGGGATTGGGCATCATTCGATTGATATTGCAAATCAAACATTTGATTGGGTCATTATTGATGAATCTGCGCGATCAATTTCTTCAGAATTAGCTATCGCAATGCAGTCAGCTAAACGTATTTTATTAGTTGGTGATCATAAACAATTGCCTCCTTTGTATTCACCAGAACATGCTAAGGCATTGGCACGTAAATTAGGATTTTCAGAAAAACGTATAGAGGCAAATCTGAAAAGTGATTTTGAGAGACTATTTAATTCACCTTATGGGAAGGTGGTACAAGGGAAACTACTTTCTCAATATCGGATGGCCCCTGCAATAGGTAATATGGTTTCGGATTGTTTTTATGATGACCCACTTAAAACTGAGGTAATTGAACCATTTGAGAAGCCTTATACAAGAGAAATGGTACGAGTTGTGCCGAATATCTATCTTAAATGTTCAGTTCAAGAACTACGATCTACAGTGACATGGGTTGATACGTCTGAGAAGTATAGTGATGGTGTAGGTACAACTTTCTATAACAAACATGAAGCTCGTAAGATTATGGCATTGTTAGAGAAAATTCACTCAGATAAGCAATTATTGAAAGAGTTAAAAGACAGATCAAAGCCAAATGAGCCACCTATCGGTATTATTTGTATGTACGGCGAGCAAAAACGATATTTACGTAAGCAATTTAATTCGAAGTCTTGGGATGAAGAATTTAGATCCTTAGTTAAAATCGATACTGTTGATAGCTATCAAGGAAAAGAGAACAGAATTATTATTTTATCTATTACACGTAATAGTTCTGATAATAAAATTGGTTTTATGAATATGCCAAATCGTATTAATGTGGCTTTATCTCGAGCGATGGATCGGTTGGTAATTTTTGGTGCATCTCGTCTATGGGATATGCCAAGACATAAAGAAAGTCCATTAGGATTGGTTCTTAGTTATATCCTGGAGCGTACAAATGATGATCAGCATTATCAATATATTGCTGATCAGAAACTTGCACCAACTAAGAATCCCAATTCATTGAAATTTAAATATAAAACAAGTTCGAATCGAGGTGGCAATCATGAGTAATTATAGTATTCCTTATCATGATATTGATATCTTAATTCCTTCTCAAAAGTTTGAAGTAAACTTTAGTTATACATCAAGTCAAATGCCTAACTTCATAGATTCTATGATTATGCGTTTATTGCGTATAAGCCCATTGTCTGTGAAGAATATCGCTAAATTTTTAGGCATGAATCAGCGAGAGTCTCGCATTGTATTAGATCAACTCATTACTAATAATGAAGTTGAGCTTCAGCAAGATGGACTTTTTCATTTGACTAATAAATCAATGAAATATTTCACCACGGTAGATTCAATACCGAAAGTTGCATCTATTTTGGAGCATACTCACAGTTTGATCTATGAATTAACCAATTTTAATTATATTGCTCAAAAGCCAGATAACAATATGTATGGCATTAAATTGATTGCGACTAGTACTCATGCTGCAAATAGTGAAAATATCGTTAGGGACCGATTTCAGAAGCAATTTTATCAACTTATCGAAGAGGATATTATTACCTTAAAGAAAATAGAAGGCAGACCTAGTATTTATAAAATGGGTACAGTGAAAAAGGTTAAAGAATGTACTGTTCGTAAGTCGCTCGATCTTCATGTTGATGCTCAGGCTGAACCACAAGCCATAAAAGTTTTGGACTCGATTATGAGTGATGAACTCAAAGATAAAACTTATCAAGCATTGGGGCAAAGTAAAAAGGGTAACAATATTCGTGATATTTTGAATAATCTAGATGGGTTTGAGCAGTTAAAACTTAATCAATATTTTAAGGATGGCCGTTTTCTAGCACCTAATGCTTTATTTGATAGTATTAATCCTATTGAAAGTAAATCATCTGATGGAAATCATTTGTTTATTGGTCCTTGCTATAGTCAGAGCAATTCAAAGATTATATTGAATAAAATTAAAGAAAGCATTGCTAAGAATCATCAAGTCAGCAGTATCTACTGGTTAGCGCCAGATGATGTCTTTTGGGGTAAATCACTAAGATTCAATACTTTTATTAATGCTTTAGGGCAAATTAAGACTAAACAGAATACTGATTTACAACTGAAATGCTTTTTACCGATGCATGATGAACAAGATCGAACTTCTGTAAATAATTACCGTAAGATTATTGCGAAAGATCAGCAAAAGTATTTTTATGGGATTAAGGATGGGATACTTGACGGTAATTTTGAACTTATTGTTGTTAAAAATGAATTTGCTGTAATTGTTCTACATGTTTTAGACTCAGAAGCTGAGTATTTAACATCATTTCCTTTTGGTTCAATTAGTTATGATAAACAGTTGGTGAATGGTTTAGTTAGTTTGTTTGAAGCATGGGAAAGACCAAAAGATGACGGTGGAATTAGTTTTGGCCAAATGTTTAAAAAACATAGCCAATCGTAAGCTATCTTTTTAATGGTTAAAATTAAGTGACTTATTATTCAAAGTGACGAGTTACTTACTTTACATCTCGCAATCAATTGCGTGAATTTAACTTTACAGCATGTGGTGAATCTTCAATATACGATTTAAGCAGCAAAGGAAATAGACCAACAAAGTAAAGCTGTAAGCTTTAATCAAAATGCTTTAGATGCAACAGCTAGATTAAGTTCTAGTAATGCACAGTTTGAGATAAATTTGGAGGAAGGATTAGATTTAGTGGAGGATTTTTATACTGATGAGGCTGAGCAAACTCAGCTTGAGTTTGAAGTCAAGGCGAAGTCTAAACTCTCTAAGGAGCCAAGTTCTGTAGAGGATATTCAACAAGGGCAAGGGAGTGTTAGGGCGGTGAATTAGTCCATTTTCTAAATTTAGTTTTGATAATGGTTGGAGAAATAAAACGTATTTATCAGATGATTAGATATTTCACATAAACCAAATCATTAGGATTAAAGAAGTCATTGCAGTTACGGATATTAGCCGTTCAGTTATATATGAAAAACTTAATCCTCAATCTAAATGTTAGATTCAACATTTCCTAAGCCAATTAAGTTGAGTGTGAATTGTGTTGGTTGGTCGGCATTTGAGGTAAACCAATGGATTGAGCGAAGGTTAGCAAGTCGATAGTTAGGGGGCGAAAGCTCCCAAATTTGAAGTAGTTTAGTTTTTGCAAAGAAATAGATTTCATGTATATTAGAAAGAAATAAAATTTATAAATAATAGGGTTTTATATGACAGAGGAGCTGCCTGACAGTGCAATATCATCTTGGGGAGGCTTCGTCTATCAAGGAAAGATAGCACTTTTTCATTCTATTAAGCTTCTATTGGATGAAAGCTTCGAGGGGAAAGAAGTCAAGAAATTTGCTTTACAGTTGGATAGTACTGATGACTTTGCCATTTATTCGGATGGTATTGCAATATCGGTTCATCAAGTTAAGGCTAAGGCATCTCCTTATAGATCTGCATTTGAAAAAGCACTAAATAAGTCGTCAAAAATATGTATAGATTGTTGTCCTAATACAAAAAGATACTTCCATATAGCTAATGAAATTGATGATTCTAGTGATTATGAAAATGAGAAAAAAGCAATAGTTGAATTTTATAAATATGATGAAGATTCTTATTGTAAATTAGGGTGGTGTTTCAAAAAGTATGCTGGCATTAAACGAATCCATTATTGATATAAAAGAACACTAAATCAAAGGCTTTGAAATGATTTTCAAGCTTTTTGGAGAAGTTGCAGCTTCTCCTAAAGCCTCGCCTGATTCGATGCCGTAATCGACAATTATTGCCTTCTATACCCACAGTGAAAAATTTACCAATCAACTGTTTGCATTCTTTAAAGGTCGTAACAAAGCTATCCCAATGGTCACTTGATATACATGTATAGCTTACACCTAACTGCTTCAATTTTAATTTAAGTCGTTTTGCAGTGGCTAAATCTCGGTTACCCCATACATAAGCAACAATTTCACCTGTTTCTCGATGATAGGCATAAATTAGCCATTGTTTATTTTGCTTATGACCAACAAAAGTCCAAAACTCATCTACTTCAAGGGTTTCATAATGACTTTGCTGTGCTCGAAGTTGATATTTTGATTGGCTAAGTGTCCGTAGAACTTTACCGATACTTACTCTTTCAATTTCTGCTATATCCCTGACACCACTGCCTCGCACCATGAGGTGTAATATTTTGGTTTTGATACCTGAGTGACAGCCTTGATAACTGAGAGCATGATCACCAATAAATTGACGTCTGCATATTTTACATTGGTAATTTTGCTTACCATCTACTTTTGTGCCATTTTTCTTTATACTGTCACTTAGGCAGGCTGGACACTTGATTTCTAGAGTTATTCGCATTTCTCTATTTTATCAAAATCCAACCTGCTTTTTTTCAGCATACTTTTTGAAACACCACCAAATAACGAACTATATCCTGCAAACCCTAAAATAAAAGAAATCGCGTTATAGGCTAAAAACCGTTTATTTTTAAATAAATGATTGGGGATCAATGGATGAGTGGCATGTTTTTGCTGCCATACAAACGCCATACTTGCCAAGATAAATAAGAAAATACTCAGCATAAACCAATGCGCTAAATGCACATGTTGTAATGCAATAATGCTATACGTTAATGTGACGATCGCTACAGCACTGTAGAGCAAACCTAGATAATCAAAAGGTACAGCCACCGATTTCTGATCCGCCTCGATACCATAATAGCCCAAGTAAATCGTTAGAACCCCAACAGGAAGATTGAGCCAGAAAATACTTTGCCAACCAAAATGATGTACCAGCAACCCACCCATCAATGGACCGACAATTAATGAAAATGCACTAAACGAACTCCAGCGACCAATTTCACGTGCTTTGTCTTGCGGTTGATGAAAATGATGCACCATGATCGCCAATGCCAAAGGGATTAAAACTGCACCAGCCACACCCTGAATCATTCGTCCAATAATCAATAAACTAAAATTGCTTGCCATTGCACAAATCAATGAACCCACAATAAAAATGATCACACCCAGCAACCATAATTTTTTACGCCCTATGCGCTGACTTAATGCCCCCACCGCTAACATTAAACTCGATAGACTTAAAGCATAGCTATCAATCACCCATTGTAGATCTGCCATGTCACTATTAAATTGGTTTTGAATACTTCCAAGTGCAAGATTGACACTGCTTAAATCCACCAAACACAGAAAGGTACTGATATAGAGCGCTAGAATAAGATAAATCGGCTGGCGAGATGCATTCATACATCACCTAGATCATTTAAATGAGAATCATTATACTATACATTGACCGACCGTCGGTCAATGTATAAAAACCCACTTAAAACCCAAAGCTTTCATTTTTTATAGACTGTCTTGAAAGCACTTTTAAAGATCACCAGTGACTGCAACTTAAGGAGAATGGTTGACTTTAAAATGCATCGTTTAGGGTTTTAATTAAAATTGATAATAAAAGAATATCAGACGAGAAGCGATTTATACGATTCAAAATAATGGTAAAAGTTAGCCATCATGATGGAGCATTTTTAAATATTGCAGCGCAATTTGCTGAGAAAAATCTGTGCTATCGTGCAGTTGATTGGCAATTGCTTCATCTGCAACCCCATGTACACCAGAATAAATCAATAACGCAGTCAATCTTGGCTGTTCTAAATGCCAAATACCCGCCTGCTGCCCTCCATTTAAGATTTGCAGCAATTGTTCCAATATCATATTTTTTTCATTATTTTTACGTTCATGGTGATGTGCACCAAAAACAATATCATGCACTGCATAACTTTCGAGGTAGGTTTGTATATTGGCCGAGACCCAAACCTTAAATTGACTGACCCAATCTTCAGCATCACATGTTGCAACTGCCGTGTCTAAGGCCGCGATAAAAAAATCGATATAACGTTTTTTTAAGGCTTCAACAATATGCTGTTTCGATTCAAAGTAATGATAAAAAGTCCCTTTAGCAACGCCCACACTGGCAATAATTTCGCTAATGGTGGTAGCTTCCACACCTTTTGCTAAAAAAAGCGTTTGTGCAGCATTCATCAGCTCATCAATTCGGACTTCTGCTGGCTTGGTTTGGCGTTTTGTCACCTGAGTAGAAGCGACTTGAGATTGTGATGACATACTTCTCTATTTTCTACACGCAAGAATTTAATTATAGAGGAGCCCTAGCTAATTCACAATTCAAGCCAATACGAGTCACTAATTACATCAATGTAGCTATAAGCATAGCGCAATATAAAATCCCCCTCATACTAAAATCGTCCACCCATACTAGCTTTATCTCAAAACGAGAAGGAATTTTTAATACCAACATGATTCGTTGCACATCATCATTTTTGCTTGATGAAACAAGAGCTTTTATTGAAATACTGATATAAAAAATGAGAGAACTAATCTATAAGTTCTCCCTTTTTATTCGACTCTATTGAATTAAGCCTAAACATTTAAGCTTCGTTATTTCCCCCTAACCATTTGGTCGAGTCACAATTGGGAAAATCGAATCTGGACGTTTAAACATGGCAAAGAATTTTCCAATTTTCAATGGATTGCCTTTGACTTTACTGTCTTTCGAAAGTAGGACTTTTACCCCTTCTATTTGACCTGTAATCATTTTTAGATATAAGGGCTTGGTTACGGTTAATGTTGGGCAATCCGATGCCAAACCATTACTGTCATCATGACGTTTAAACTGCATGACTGAGTTTTCAACCCATAATGAAAAATTCTCTTGGGTATCCGACAAAACCAGATTGATACACTGATTTTCATTTTTTAAATTTTCCACATCTAAATTTGTTGCCATGGCTTCCAGAAATCTTTCAGTTGGCGTGTGAATCAATAAATCACTCGGATCAGATGTATTTTCCATAGGTACATTATTTTGTAGCTCTTGAGCGCCCACCAAAAAGAAATTACGCCAAGTTGAAGCCTCAGCAGCATAGCCCAATTGACGATACGTATTTGCCAATAAGTCTTTTGCTTGTTGGTTTTGAGGATTATTCAACACAATATGTTTTAAAATCTCGGCAGCCCATCTATAGTCAGCTTGAGCATAAGCATCCTGCGCATTTTTCAACGCATTGCTCTCCCCACCTGCTAACTCAATATATTTTTTTGCAACAGCTTTAGGTGGCAATGGATCTAAATTGGAAGGATGAGCATCAAACCATCCCATATAGTATTGGTATACCGCTTTTACATTATGCTTAAGGGTTCCATAATAGCCATGCGCATATAATTTTTGGTCAAGTGCGGCTGGAAGCTGAATTTTCTCGGCAATTTCAGCACCATTAAAACCAGAGTTCATATATCTCACCGTCTGATCATGCGTGAACTTATAAACATCTCGCTGGGTTTTAATAAAATCTTGAATATTGTCATTGCCCCATACCGGCCAATGATGCTGTGCAATCAATACATCGGATGCTTTGGCATGTTGCATTGCTTGGTCTAAATAGCCCACCCATTTTAAGGCATCACGGACTTTAGCACCGCGGAGAGTATAAAGATTATGCATGGTATGCGAAAGAATTTCCGCGCCATTATAAAGTTTCAGTGATGGAATAGAGAATGTTAACTCTGCTGGTGCTTCTGAACCTGGCACGTTATAAAACACAAAATCCAAGCCATCAATGCTCATTTTCTGTTCTGCTTGAGTGATCAATTGTGTAGGCTCAAGGATGCCCATTTTTCCCACAGCAACAGCCTTACCTAAACCTGTATCCACCAGCCCTTCTGCATTTTTAGGTAGAAAAGTTCCATACATATAAGTCGCACGACGTATCATGGCTGAACCTGCCATCACATTTTCACTGGTCGCTTCTTCCATAAAGCCTTGTGGCGCAATAATTGGGATTTTTCTAGCGTTAATTTCTTCGCTAGAAAGAACGCCTAATGCACCACCAAAATGATCGATATGGCTATGGGTAAAAATAATGGCTGAAATTTTTTGCTCACCTAAATGCTGCCTAGCAAATTTAAGTGCTGCTTCAGCCGTTTCTTTAGAGGTTAATGTATCCACAATAATCCAACCAGTATCACCCTGAATAATGGTCATATTTGCCAAATCAAAACCACGAATTTGCCAAACTCGATCTGTCACTTTAAATAGACCAACATTGTTGTTTAGCTTTGCTTGTCGCCATAGCGCAGGATTAACAGTATTTGGTGCTGGATCATTTAAAAAATTAAACGCATCAAAATCCCAGATCACATTGCCTTTTTCACTTTTAATTTGACCTGTTGGCTTGGCAATAAAGCCTTTTTGCGCATAATTAAACTCAGTCATATCATCTAAATTATATTTGGTTTTATACGCATTATTTGATTCAATGACCGCTTTTTCGACTTGTCCATTTGCTGCAAAAACAGAAAATGGCAAAATAAACATCAATGAGACCGTTAAAAATTTAATTTTCATTGTCGTTCCTTCTTTGGTGGTGTTTCAAAAAGTATGCTGAAAAAAAGCAGGTTGGATTTTGATAAAATAGAGAAATGCGAATAACTCTAGAAATCAAGTGTCCAGCCTGCCTAAGTGACAGTATAAAGAAAAATGGCACAAAAGTAGATGGTAAGCAAAATTACCAATGTAAAATATGCAGACGTCAATTTATTGGTGATCATGCTCTCAGTTATCAAGGCTGTCACTCAGGTATCAAAACCAAAATATTACACCTCATGGTGCGAGGCAGTGGTGTCAGGGATATAGCAGAAATTGAAAGAGTAAGTATCGGTAAAGTTCTACGGACACTTAGCCAATCAAAATATCAACTTCGAGCACAGCAAAGTCATTATGAAACCCTTGAAGTAGATGAGTTTTGGACTTTTGTTGGTCATAAGCAAAATAAACAATGGCTAATTTATGCCTATCATCGAGAAACAGGTGAAATTGTTGCTTATGTATGGGGTAACCGAGATTTAGCCACTGCAAAACGACTTAAATTAAAATTGAAGCAGTTAGGTGTAAGCTATACATGTATATCAAGTGACCATTGGGATAGCTTTGTTACGACCTTTAAAGAATGCAAACAGTTGATTGGTAAATTTTTCACTGTGGGTATAGAAGGCAATAATTGTCGATTACGGCATCGAATCAGGCGAGGCTTTAGGAGAAGCTGCAACTTCTCCAAAAAGCTTGAAAATCATTTCAAAGCCTTTGATTTAGTGTTCTTTTATATCAATAATGGATTCGTTTAATGCCAGCATACTTTTTGAAACACCACCTAAATTAGATCGAATTGAGAGAGTAATTAAAGAAAAAATAGAAGAATATTTGAATAAGAATTCTTTGGAAAACTCTTTGCTACTTGTAGAGCAGAAATATCATTATTTATCAGAAATGATCACTTCAAAAGTTATTGAAATTCATTCCTTGATCCATCGGGGAACAAGTCAGAATAGAGCGGCCTATGAAAATACAATTGAAAGTGATTTAATTTTAGAAATTTTAATTACAGACTTTAATTTAGTACAGGATCTTCCATATGAGATGAGAAGATTGCGAAATCTTTTTGCTGATACTTTGGAAAATTATGTATGTGAGAGTAATGAATATTTTACAATACAACAAATAGGCTTATTTAATGAGGTTTTTAAGCATATTTATAAAATGGATGATGCAGATTTAGAATATATAAAACAATCTATCCGCTTATCATCTTCTGATCAAATAAGGAATGATGATGTAAGTACTTATGCTGAAATCATTACCGATATCTCAGCTAATATTGTATTAGTTGATCTTCCTCATTATTCTAAAGATTCAAAAAAATACTTACCTACAGCCTTGAAGTTGCAAGATAGACGTGCTGAATCATTTAAAGCTAAATTGATAGAACAACTTCGTAGTAATAATTTATTAGTAAAAATTTTATATGAGTACAATATTTTAATATCAGGTAGTGAGGTTCACAAAAATATTGAAATTAATGCTTATAATGACAGTGTGACACGAATCACTATCGATGAAAATAAAGCGGAAAATCATATATTGAAAGAGCTTCCTGTAAAAGTAATTTGTACACCTATAGCACAGAGCGAGTTGAATAATGCTTAAAAAAATTATGCATGAAGCTGTGATTGATTCAGGATTTATTTTGGAAAAATCGTTAGATAATACAGATTTTTTCATTAAAGAAAATGGTGAAGCTCAAAGGTACTTGATTGTACATGTCTTAGATCAATTATTATCTGTTGAAAGTATTCATGATCTCATTAATGAATCTCTTCCTGAAACATTGCAAAAACATCCTGCTTTTAAAAAAAATTGTGATTTAATTCTTATTTATAAAGTTGATTTTTTGAATGATTTTAATGGAATTGAAGAACAGATTTTAGAAATAGAAGAGAATCCGTATTATTTTAAAAAATATTTTTTCTATTATTCAGATGCTGAAGAAAAATTACTTCTTGGAAAGAATTATGGGGATTTTAAAAGTCAAATTAAGAAAATGGATGAGTTTGATGAGTACAAAAAAGACCCTCTAAAGCCTTCATTTCATAGCTTAGTTACAAGAGTGTTTATTAAATTTCCATTCTTAGAAATTCCGAAATTTAGTAAATCATTTCAAAATTTGTTTGATAGTGTAAGTGAAAAAGTAAATGTTGAAAATTTAGTAAAAACCTATGATTTTATTGGAAAATTTGAAGCAGATAGTATTGATGAGGTTATAGCGGAGTTATTAAATGAAGAATTGGAAAATATCAAAGCTTCAGATTCAAGCATTTAAGGCATTTACAAATATAGAATTTGATTTCAAAAAGTCTTCATTGATTACTTTAGAAGGTCCAAATGGGTATGGAAAAACATCTACCTTTGATGCTATTGAATTGCTATTTACGGGGAAAATATCCAGAATATCAGATCTTTATAAGCTTGTGATGGTTGAGACAAAAAAGAAGTTTAAAGATAATCTATATTGGAACAAAAAAGGTGGTGAGGTTGATTTAAAAATTAAAGTAGAGTTGATGAATGATCATGATGATGAAAAACTGTTTTTTGTTAGATTGGGGTTTGTCAATGATTTAAAAGTCGAAATTAATAATAAAGCTAATAATTTTGATATTTTTAGTTTATATAAATTAGATGATTTTAACTCTGAACCTACTGAGAATAAGTTAGAAAATAATTTTTTTGAACAGTTTTTTGGTGAAAGTTTTTGTTCTAACTATTCAATGTTAAATTATTTACACCAAGGTCAGAGTCAATTTATTTTTTCGAAAAAAATCACTGATCGTAAGAAGGCTTTGGAAGAACTAATAAAAACAACTGAAATAAAGAAACGTATTGATATTTGTAATAAAGTCGAAAGTAAATTAACAAAACAGGAAAAAGCACAAAAGGTAGAAATTGATGAGATAGATGCTAAGTTAAAAAATATCTTGGAAAAAAATATTTCTGAAAATGAATATGATGTTATATATAAAAAAATATCTACACAAAGAACATCCCCAAAATGGGATGATGAAGAAATTTTTTTACAAGAGGCTGATGTAAATTATAATAATTTTATAAAAGAAATTGATCTATTAATAGAGTGTTGTAAAAGAAAAGAAGATATACGCATAAGAAATCAAAATTCAGCTATTGAAAAATTTATCATTGATAATGATAGTTCTTTGTTGCTGCTTGTATCTATAGGTAAGCATATAAGTAATTTTGATAATCTTCAATTGATTAATAAAAGACTCTTAGAGGTTGATCAAGTTTTATTGATATTGGATAAGGATTTTAATGCTATTTCTCAAGAGGAAATTACAAAATTAAGTTCTTTAGGGGTGGTTATTTCAGATAAACTTAAAGAAAATATTATTGAGAAAGATAAGAAATTAGCATTGCTCTCAGAAAAAAAAGCGAAGTTATTAGAGCTTAATAAAATGCGAAAGGATTTATTTGAAAAACATAAGCAAAGTTTTGGTGAGGATGGAACTATATGCGCTTTATGTGGGATAGATTGGGGAAGTGTAGAAAAACTTATTGAAAATATAAGGGTGATTTCAGATTTATATTCAAAAGAAATTGGAAGTTCAACAGAAGATCTAAGTAAGGTCTATTTGATTATTTCTTCTGAGTTAAAGTTGATTAAAGAGTTATATATAAAAGAAAAAGATGCTTTTTTAAAAGATTTTAATATTAATTTGTTCACCAAATTAAATATAAGCCAAAACTTTTTTAAAACCTTGAACGGTTTGAGTTCTCGTCTTGAGAAAATGGCAATAAGTTATTCTTCTGAATATACAGATGATGATATTGAATTGGAAATTAGAAAAGATAAAATTATTTCTAATTTAAGAGGTTTAAAAAAAATAGAAGGGGATGTTCTACCTGTAGGGTGGGAGGAAGCTATAAGTGTAACTTTTGAGAAACATAAAGATTTCTATGACTTACTGGAAGATGATTTAAATCATAAGAAAAACTATGTAAATAAAAAGTTTAAAGACTTTAAGGATTTTGAACTTCAGCAGACGAAAAAATTGTTAAAGGAAAAGAGTGATTTATATAATGCAAACTTAAATGCAAAAGCTAAAATAATTAGGTTGAAAAAAACACTAATTGAAACTGAACGTGATTACTCTTCAAGAATTATCGCTAATATTGAATTAATATTTCATATCTATAGTGGGCGCTTAATACAAAATTATCAACGTGGTCTAGGACTGTTTATAGACTATGCAGAAGGGCAGCAAATTCGCTTCTGTACTGCGGAAAGTTCTGACCATGATGCGACACTAGCAATGAGTTCTGGTCAATTGGCTGCATTGAGTCTAGCTTTTTTCTTATCATTAAATAGAGTTTATTCCGAGAACTCTTTAGTTTTAATTGATGATCCTGTGCAATCCTTAGATGAAATCAATATTGCATCTTTAACTGACTTATTACGTTGCGAGTTAAAAGATAGGCAATTAATCATTTCCTCACACGAAGATGATATTTCTAGATATATGAGATATCGATTTGAACGGGCTGGTTTATCTCAGGTATCGATTCATATGCAGAGCCATAATACAGATAGTTTAATTCAATGAAACTAAAATAGACCAAATTGATTAGCACGTCAGAGGTTGTCACACTTATGAGAAGGCGTGAGTAAAAATCTAGGGTTGAGTCTTTTTAAAATGGTAATCTATGCCAATTGAGGAGTTTATGTTTTTGGGATTACTTAATGCCTACTTTAAATTGGATAGGAAAAGAAGCAGTTGAAAAGCACCATAAAGAAGTTCCTTATCGATTACTAGAACCTGTGGCTGGAGTTTCATGCAATGAGGATGAACAGGGCGGCAATCTTTTAGTTCAAGGGGATAACTTACATGCATTGAAGGCACTTTTACCACGCTATGCAGGAAAAGTTGATTGTATTTATATTGATCCTCCATATAACACTGGGAATGAAGGGTGGATCTATAATGACAATGTAAACAGTCCTGAGATCCGTAAGTGGTTAGGGGAGATTGTGGGGAAAGAGGGCGAAACGCTAGATCGACATGATCGTTGGTTATGTATGATGTATCCTCGACTATCTATGTTGAAAAGCTTTCTTAAGGAAGAAGGCGTAATTTTAATTTCAATAGATGATAATGAAGTAGCAAATTTACGTTTAATTATGGATGAAATTTGGGGTGTAAATAACTTTATATGTCAGTTAGTTTGGGAAAAAGGGAGAAAAAATGATGCAAAATATGTATCAGTAGGGCATGAATATATTCTTATTTACGCTCGAAATAAAAATAAACTCAAAGAGAAAAATATAAAATGGCGGGAGAAGAAACCTGGCGCTGATGAAATTCTTATAGAGCTAAATCGATTAAGAACGTTATACAAGAATGATTATGCTTCAATTGAAAAAGACCTATCCAAATTTTACAAAAATCTAGCGAAAGATCATCCTTCCAAAAAGCATTCAAGGTATTCCAAAGTTGATAACAAAGGAATTTGGCGTGATGACAATATGTCATGGCCAAAACCTGATGGGCCTAAATATAATGTTATTCATCCTGTTACAGGCTTACCTTGTGCTATTCCGCCGAATGGTTGGAGATATAGTACTTTAGAAAAAATGCAAGAACAGATAGGATTAGGAAAGGTTGTTTTTAGAGCGGATCATAGTGAGCCACCTATAAGAAAGACATACTTAATACAAACAGGTGAGGACGAATTTGATGATGAGTCCGCAGTGCAAGTTGCTGGAAGCTACTTTTATAGAAGTGCCTTACAGGCAAAAAATGAATTGAGAGATATTTTTAAAACAGAAATTTTTGATTATCTGATATACGCTGAATTATCAGGAGACTTTCCCTTGGGAGATTCTAGGCAGCCAACTTATAAAAGTCTTCGGCCATTTGATTTGGTGTCTTAAAACCCAAACCCTTTTGAATTCTTCGATGATTATAAAATAACTCAATGTATTTTATAATATCTGCTTTGGCTTCTTCTCTAGTTTGATAGTTGTAATGATGAACTAACTCATTTTTCAATATTCCCCAAAAGCTTTCAATCGGTGCATTATCGTAACAGTCTCCGCGCTTGCTCATTGAACCTTGAAAACCATATTGCTCAAGTATATTTCGATATTCATGGCTGCAATATTGACTTCCTCTGTCTGAATGCACAATCAGTTCTTTGGTTGGTTTTTGATTGTGAATAGCCATATTTAGCGCATTACAAACAAGCTGTGTTGTCATGCGCTCATTTAAGCTATAGCCAACCACTTGCTTCGTGTAAAGGTCTTTTACCGCTGCTAAATACAGCCATCCTTCAACAGTCCATATGTACGTAATATCACTTGACCATGCTTGATTTGGTCTAGTCATTGAGAATTGTTGCTCCAGCAGGTTTTCATAGATCGCTCGATTATGGTCACTATTCGTAGTCCTTTTAAAACGCTTGTGTCGCTTACAATACAGGTGGTTCAGCGCTTTTATCTGACGTACAGCGTACATACTCATTTTTATACCCTGAGCTTGTAAGTATTTGGTTAATCGAATATAACCATAGCTCTGCCTTGTCTCCTCATGGGCTATTTTCACCAATATCGTCTGTTGATTTCGTTGAATCGTTCTTTTGCTCACGCCTCTCTTGAGCCAATCATAAAAACATGAAACTGAAACATGAAGTAATCGAGCCATTAAGGTAATTGGAAAAGAATATCTTTTTTGTTTCATATAGGCGTACCTTACTGACTTTCTTTGGCAAAGTACGCTGCTGCCTTTTTTAAAAATTCACGTTCCATTTCAGCTATTTTGAGCTGTTGTTTGAGTTTTTTATTTTCTTCGAGTAGAGCGTTTAGATCAGGTGAATACTGTTTTGTACCTGCTAAAGTTCCAGCCTTTGCTTTGGTATTCCAATTTGAAAGAGTTTGCATTGAAATGCTAAGTTGTCTAGCTGTTTCCGAGACATTGCCTTGATTGGCTTCAATTAATTTGATGGCTTCAGCTTTAAATTCTGTGGTGTAAGTCTTGTGTTTCTTGCTCATGGTAAACTCCTGATGAGTGTGTTTAGTTTACCAAGTTAAAACCTCCTGTTTTTTCAGCACACATCAATCCAAAAGATAGTGATGTTTTAGCAAGATGGATAGATTATGTGACTCCAAAAGATGGGTTAGTGCTGGATAGCTTTGCGGGTTCGGGTACAACAGCACATGCAGTATTAAAACTCAATGCAAATTTTGGAAGTAATAGAAAGTTTATTTTAGTTGAAATGGATAAAAATATTGCTACAAAAGTCACTTTTGAAAGAATTAAAAGAGTAACTAAAGGTTATATAAATAGGAATGGGGAAGATATAGAAGGGTTGGGTAGTAGTTTTCAATTCTGTAAGCTTTCACAAGAACCATTGTTTAATGCCAGTGGTCATATACGCAATGATGTTTCATTCTCGCAATTGGCTGAATTTGTATGGTTTTGTGAAACAGGTACGGGCTATACAGGAAAAGCGGACTCTCCTTTACTGGGAATTTATGAAGGTCGTGCAATTTATCTACTTTATAATGGAATTTTAAAAGATCTTACCGAACAAGGTGGCAATATTCTTACAAAGCAAGTATTTGATGTTCTTCCGAAGTTTGAAGGAGTTAAAGTGATTTATGCGGCTGCTAATCGTTTAGGGGGCAAGGCTAAACGTGAAAATATTGTATTTAAACAAACACCATATGCTTTAGAGGTTTAAGCTATGACTGCGTATATTGCTAAAGAATATCAAGATCAAGTATTAGACAGTGTAAAAGCGTATTTTCAAGTCTGTCATGAGTTTGCAAACGCATCTACGGCCTTTTATGTGACTACAGAACGATTGTGGGGTAAGGGGCAAACCTATAATGCATTAAATGGGTTTAATAGTGAGATGCCTTATTTTTGTTTACGTGTGCCGACGGGTGGGGGAAAGACATGGTTGGCAAGTAAAAGTGTAGCACTAATAAATAAACATTTTTTGAGAGTAGCTCAAAGTATCATCTTGTGGTTAGTTCCAAGTAAGACGATACGTGAACAAACTATTACTGCTTTAAAAAATAAACAGCATCCATATTCATCAGCATTACGTGAAGCAGGTGAAGTCACAGTCATGGATATTGAAGAAGCAAAAAGCATTACTCGTTCAACGCTTTTAACTTCAACAGTTGTTATTGTTGCTACACGCCAAGCTTTTCAAGTAGAAGAAGAAGAAAGTAGAAAAGTTTATCAAAATAATGGTGCGCTAATGCATCATTTTGAGCATCTAACAGAAGAACAAAAGTCAGAATTATTAACAGAGGGAGAAGGGAGTGATCTAATAGTTCCAAATTCTTTAGCTAACGTTCTTAGATTACATCGCCCTTTTATTATTGTTGATGAAGCACATAATAGTCGTACTGAACTTGCTTTTGATATGTTAGCTCGTTTTAAGCCAAGTGGCATTATGGAGCTTACAGCAACACCAGATACAGTGAGAACTCCAACCAATGTTTTACATAGCGTCTCTGCTGCTGAATTAAAAGCAGAACAAATGATTAAATTGCCGATTGTTTTAGAAACAGAATCAAATTGGCAACAATGCTTAGCATATGCGATTCATAAAAGAGAGTCTTTAGAACATATAGCGTTAGAAGAACAGAGACAGGGTTTTGAATATCTGAGACCGATAGTACTTATTCAGGCTGAAGCAAAAAGTAAAGTTCGTGAAACATTGGATATTTATGCTGTACTTAATGAACTAGAAAATAATCAGAATATTCCAAGAGAGCAGATCGCTCTTGCTACAGGAGATGAGAAAGAACTTGAAGAAATTACAGCAAAATATCCTAAAGGAATTTTAGATAAGGCTTGTAAAATTAAGTATGTAATTACTCAAAAAGCTTTAGCTGAGGGTTGGGATTGCCCATTTGCTTATATTTTAGTGAGTATGGCTTCTGTGCAATCAAGTACAGCAGTTGAGCAATTATTAGGGCGTATTCTTAGACAGCCAAATGCATCACATAGACAGAGTGAACAGTTAAATCAATCTTATGCTTATGTTGTATCAAAAAGTTTTTCTGACACAGCTGAAACTTTGAGAGATAGCCTAGTTGAAGGGGCTGGTTTTGATACTAAAGAAGCGGCTGAATTTGTTAAAGCAGGTACGGGTGAGCAAGCTCGTTTGGACTTTGGAAATTCTAAAATTATTGTGAAACCAATAACAATTCCGTTACCTGAAAAGCCAGATTTAAAGTCTGTTACACCTACGGTAAAAAAGAAAGTAGAATGGAATAATAAAACCAATGAATTGACGATTATTACCCCGTTGACTAAAGAAGAGACTGTGGAACTAACGAAAACTGTTTCACAACTAGAGTCAGTGCAGCAGATTGAGAAAGGGGCCGAGGTTAGCCGTCAATCTATCGAATATTTTCAGACACCTGCGGAATTGGGTAAAGAGCTTAAAGTCCCACTATTAGCATTATCGGTTCAGGGCGAGCTTCAATTATTTGATGATCCAGAAGTTCTTGAATATCCTTGGAATTTAACAACAGTAGATGCAAAAGTTTTGCATGATGATATTTCAATTTTAAATTCAGCTTATGCTTCAAATGATTTTGGAACTTTAGATATTGATGAGACTAAAGGTAAGGTAAAAGTTACTTTTCTTCCAAAACTTCAGAGAGATTTAGGTTTGGTGTATAAACCTGAAAATTGGGATGAAGTCAAATTAGCAACTTGGTTATGTAAGAATATCTTAGAAGAATCATTAACTCATGAGGCTAAACGAAATTTTGTTCTTGCGTGGCTAAATGATTTGTTAAGTAAAGATGATTTTGATTTGGCTCGAACAAATACTCAGAAATATATAATTCGTCAGTTGATTGAAAAAAGAATTAATATTTTACGAAAGGAAGCTGTTAATGATGCTTACCAAAATTTCTTATTTGGCAATGATGAGCTTCATCAAATAACAGTCTCAAACGAACAAGAATATCAGTTTAATTTCCATCCAAATGTTTATGCACCTTCTCGCGATGATAATGGTGAATACGGATATTATACATTTAACAAACATTACTATGGCCGTATTGGGGCTTTTGATAGTGGTGAAGAGTTTGCTTGTGCATGTTGGTTGGATCAGCAAGCAGTTAAAGGAAATATTGAGTTTTGGGTGAGAAACTTAGTTCGTAAAGAAGGCTGTTCTTTTTACTTGCAAAAGGGAAATGGTCGCTTCTATCCAGATTTTATATGTAAACTACCTAATGGAAAAATTTTAGTGGTTGAATATAAAGGGGCTGATAAGTGGGAAGCTGCTAAGGATGATCGCCAAATTGGGGAGCTATGGGCTAATTTATCAGAAGGACAATGTAAATTTATTATGATTAAAGATAAGCGCTTCGATCTGATTGAGAGCTTGTTAAGCTAATTTAAGTAATAGTTGGGAGAGTACATGAAGTTAATTCATATCATTGATACCGATCAAAATATGTGGATTGATGTTGATGTATTCTTTCAACAATCTGAAATGGAACTTACACAATGGCGTAGTCAAATAAGGGAGCAATATAAAAGGAATAAAACCAAGCCTCATTTTACATGTGCTTGGTGTCAATCACCTGTAACCCTCGCTAGACGTACAGATCACATGCAGATCAACACTTCGGCAACATTCTTTTTCAGACATATTCCTGAGTTGGAAAATACCCCAAACTTCAAGTGTCCTGTAAAGCATATTAAACAGCTATCGGAGCAAGAAAAAACTGCTTTAAAGTATCAGATTGCGAAAGAAACCCAACTACATAAATTGCTAAAAGAGAATATATATAAGAGTCTACAAGTAGATGAATCTTTTAGTGATATTCATATTGAACAAGTTCGTAAAAGCATTGACCTAAAGCAATGGCGTAGACCAGATGTATCTTCGTTATATAAAAAGCAATTAGTTGTTTTTGAAGGACAACTTTCTACAACTTTTTTGAATGTCATTATTGATCGTAAGATTTTTTATCAAGATAACAATGCTTGCCTACTATGGATTTTCAATCATTTTGAGCCGACTGAAAAAGCGAAGAAGCAGTCAATGCAAGATATTTACTACAACAATAATGCAAATGCATTTGTAGTGAATGCCTCTACAGTTGCTCAGTCAATTCAAACAAAAGCTTTTACTTTAGAGTGTCATTATTTAAAGCCTGAAATAAAGAATAATCAAATCATTAATCAGTGGAATACTGAGTTTGTCGAATTCCAAAACTTAGTTCAGAACGAAGCTACAAAGCAAATATACTTTTTTGATTATGAAGCTGAATATCGAAAGTTAAAGCAAAAATTAGGCTTACGGCATAGTTATTTACAAGAGAGTAAGAATCAAAAAGATAAACTAAAAGTTCAGAAATATATCGAATCACTAGAACAGGTTGATCTTGAAACAAAAGTTCCATCAAAAACTAAATCTGAATTATTGGCGGAATTTACTGAGCTATGGGTAAAAACTCATTATCTTACCGATAGTCAATTCAACCTTCAGTGGTTCTCTATTCGTAAAGAGCTTGAACTAATGGGAATTAGTACACCCAAATACCTTTTACATGCACCCTATAAAACAGTGGTTAACTCAATTTTAAGTGCAAAATTTGGCTATGCAGTTGGTAATAATATTAACGATATGGTAAGTGTAGCTCATAACTTAATGGAACATCATCCAGCTTACATTAAGCATTTTATGCTTACTTTAAAAGTAACTGGAAAACCTAACTTATTGAATGAGAGAGATAGTTCGGGTAAATGGAAAGAACGCTATAAAAAATATACCCAACAGTCAGAGGATGCCAAAATTTATAATCATGATTTAAATCAATTTATTGAGTTTTTAGTACCTGAGTTTGAAGGACGTTTGATTTCTTGGGGGGAAGGTAGTACACCTTATTCTAACGCACAATTTGGCGGAGTAAGCCAAAAATGAAATACCAACCGCCTTATACCATCACATCAAAAATCATCCATCTAATTGCACAGATCAGTGAGAATATAGGGCGTTTGACTGTTTTAGAGGAAATCCAAGACAATCTAAAACTTCGTAAAGCCAATCGTATCCGTACCATTCAAGGCTCACTAGCAATAGAAGGAAATACTCTCAGTACTGAACAAATCACAGCGATCCTTAATGGTAAGACAGTAATTGCACCTCCGAAAGAAGTACAGGAAGTTCGTAACGCAATCAAAGCCTATGAAGCTTTTCAGCAGTGGCAACCAAGCCAAGAATCAGACTTATTACAAGCGCATCAAATTTTAATGACAGGCTTGATTGATGAAGTCGGTCAATATCGTCATGGTGGTGTTGGTGTGATGTCAGGTAATCGAGTGGTGCATATGGCTCCACCTGCGAATCAGATTAACCGTTTGATGGCTGATTTACTTGATTGGTTGAATGACAGCGATATACATCCACTGATTCAAAGCTCAGTCTTCCACTATGAGTTTGAGTTTATCCATCCATTTGCGGACGGCAATGGTCGAATGGGAAGGCTATGGCAAACTTTAATATTAAGCAGATGGAACCCAATCTTTGCTAATATTCCAGTTGAGAGTTTGATTCATCAAAATCAGAAAGCCTACTATGAGGCTTTGCAAACAAGTACCGATCGGACTGATTCAGCACCATTTATTGAATATATTTTGCAGATGATCTTAGATGCAATCCTGAGTTCAAATGATACCGCTCAAGATAGCGATCATGTTACCGCTCAAGTTGACGTACAAGTGAGCGACCAAGTTCAGCGTTTAATTTCGGCAATGAAGCAAGAAGACTACACTTTGGCTGAATTGATGCAATTGGTTGGATTAACTCATCGAGCAACGTTCCAAAAGAATTACTTGAATCCTGCTATAGAAGCAAATTTGATTGAGCGTACAATCCCAAATAAGCCGAAAAGTCCGAAGCAAAGGTATAGATTGAGTTTATAAAACTAAGTGGTTCCGTAGGTGCCCAAACGATGGCTCAATTCCCCAAGCCACTGGATTACCAACTATGCCTATATAACTCTAAATCTGCTACAATTACGCCAATTTTGAATTCCCACTTTTTTCAGTTTTGGTACATATTTAGAAATGTGTACATAACTGTGTACATATTGTAGATTTTTCTCATGTTTAAAGATGAATTAGCTAATCAGGTAAAGGTTCGTAGAACCTTTGCTATTATTTCCCACCCCGATGCGGGTAAGACCACCATGACAGAAAAACTGTTGTTATGGGGTAAGGCGATTCAGGTTGCGGGGATGGTTAAAAGTCGTAAGTCTGACCGTTCTGCGACATCTGACTGGATGGAAATGGAAAAAGAGCGTGGGATTTCGATTACCACGTCGGTGATGCAGTTCCCTTATAAAAAGCACACCATCAACTTACTTGATACCCCAGGACATGAAGACTTCTCGGAAGATACCTATCGTACTTTAACGGCTGTCGATTCTGCTCTCATGGTAATCGATGGCGCCAAAGGTGTCGAAGAACGTACCATTAAATTGATGGAAGTGTGTCGTATGCGCGACACGCCAATCATTTCATTCGTCAACAAAATGGACCGTGAAATTCGCGAGCCTTTAGAGTTGCTTGATGAAATTGAAAATGTCCTGAATATTCGCTGTGTTCCAATTACATGGCCTTTGGGTATGGGACGTGATTTTGCAGGTGTTTACAATCTGCTTGAAAACAAACTGTATGTCTATAAAGCAGGTTTTGGCTCAACGATTACAGATATCGATGTTCGTGATGGCTATGACCATGCGGATATTCGTGAAAAAGTTGGTGAGTTGGCGTGGGCATCTTTCGAGGAATCTCTTGAATTGGTCCAAATGGCAAATGAACCATTAGACCGTGAATTATTTTTGCAAGGGAAACAAACACCAGTTTTGTTTGGTACAGCCTTGGGTAACTTTGCCGTTGATCATGTACTGGACACCTTTATCAATTGGGCGCCACAACCCAAAGCACATCCAACCCAAGAACGTATTGTGGATGCCAATGAAGAAGGGTTTACTGGCTTTGTCTTTAAAATTCAAGCCAACATGGATCCGAAACACCGTGACCGTATTGCCTTTATGCGTATCTGTTCGGGTAAATATGAAAAAGGTTTGAAAATGAATCATGTGCGTATTGGTAAAGATGTACGTATCAGTGATGCATTGACTTTCCTTGCGGGTGAGCGTGAGCACCTCGAAGAAGCTTGGCCTGGTGATATCATTGGTTTACATAACCACGGTACCATTCAGATTGGCGATACGTTTACCAGCGGTGAAAATCTGCATTTCACAGGGATTCCACACTTCGCGCCTGAAATGTTCCGTCGCGTTCGCCTCAAAGATCCTTTGAAATCGAAACAGCTACAGAAAGGTCTGAAAGAATTATCCGAAGAGGGTGCAACTCAGGTCTTCATGCCACAAATCAGTAACGACTTGATTGTGGGTGCTGTCGGGGTGTTACAGTTTGATGTGGTCGCTTATCGCTTAAAAGAAGAATATAAAGTGGATTGTATTTATGAGCCAGTCAGTGTTCATACGGTTCGTTGGGTGCATTGTGATGATGACAAGATTCTGAATGAGTTTAAGAAGAAGGCACATGATCAGCTTTCAGTTGATGGTGGTGGTCACTTAACTTACCTCGCACCAAGCCGTGTAAACTTGCAATTGATGCAAGAACGCTGGCCAGATATTCAGTTCCGTAACACACGAGAACACTAGAATCTCCCTTGCGGAGCTTGAACGCTCCTCACCC
Source organism: Acinetobacter sp. ANC 3929 (assembly GCF_000369405.1). GTDB lineage: Bacteria > Pseudomonadota > Gammaproteobacteria > Pseudomonadales > Moraxellaceae > Acinetobacter. The sequence goes on along the minus strand of NZ_KB849998.1, from coordinate 118,547 downwards.
ATCTTTATGAAAGAGGGACTCTGTCACGAGTTTTAAGTATTTAAATTCGTGATGCTCCTCCCTTTATTAAAGGGAGGTTGGGAGGGATTAAAATAAAGGATGATGCGATGAACACTTTAAAACCACTTTTTGCTGTCAGTGTATTGATTGGAATGATGGCTTTAACGGCATGTGATCATCCTAACAAAAACGAGACTGATACAGCCAAGAACAAAGAGCAAGCAGCAGCGACTACTGAAAAAGCCGAAGTTTTACCTTATTTAAATATGAAAGAGGCGAAGGCAGATTATGCTTTGCCATTCTGCGAAAAGAAAAACTGTATTGATGTCGATATTCAAACCATCAAGACACAGGATGATTGGCTGAATGCATGGATTGCGAAAAATCAGGCCAATGTGATTCAACAGCAGATTGAGCTGAATAAAAACTTGACCCTGCAACAAGCGATTAATGCGTATGTGAAAAAGTCAGATGAATGGCAGGATAAATATTCTAAAAATAAAGCGTATGAATTGCATTTAAATACACGGATCGCTTCGCAGCGTAATCAATATGTGTTGTTGCAAGTCGGAGTAAATGCACAACAAGAAGATATTGCGGTGAAAGATCGTTTCTATTTCTTTATCGCCGACCGCAAGCTGCAAAAAAGTGTCAGCATTTTAGATGTAATTCAGAAGAATCAGCAAAATGCATTGAACGAAATTATTCAAGTGCATTACCAACAATGGATTGAGAAGCAGTCTTCAGAAGTCAAAAAGCAGGTTCCAAAAAAACTGTATTGGGGGCAAGCAGATTGGTTCTTTGATGGTGAAGGTATTGGACTACATTATCGTGCCAATGAAATTAGTAAGGATGCACCGCAGTTGGATATTTATTTAACCACGGAACAAAGCAAACAGATGCTGCAACCTGAAATTTATCAGCAAATGTTTTAATCTAGTTGCTTGAGTTTCGTATAGAAATTGCATGTGCTGCTAGCGGTTTTGCATGAACTTCGATAGCATTTAAAAATCCTGTGTAATAACAATGCTGATAGGTTTTAAATGAAAACATTTTATAAATTTAGCGTTCTTGCATGTGCAATTTTACTTGCAGCGTGTCAGCCGAAATCAGAGCCGAAAGAATCACAGGATAAACCGACGGATCCACCTGCGGTGCAACAACAGGCTGAACCTGTTTTACAAGGGGAAACCGTCAAAATTCAGGTGAAATTACCCGAATGTAAGGGTAATACTTGTCCTGATTTTACCGTTGAACGATTACAAAGTAATTTCCCATTTATTGATCAATTACTGGATCAACAGATTTTAGACCAACTCAGCAAAATGCTAGAGGTGGTTGATGCAGAGACTGCTGCATCTACGCCAAAGACTGCGGAGTCAAAATCAAGTTTAGACAGCCAAGCACAATTATATGCAGATTCATTTGTCAAAATTGATGAAGAACTAAAAGCATTGAGCAGTAGCCATCAGATTAGCTTGATGATTAAGCCTAAAATTTTACAGCCTAAAGGCAAGCTGGCAACCGTGGTGTTGAATAGTAGTAGTTATTTGGGCGGAGCGCATGGTTCAACCTCACAACACTACTATAACTTTGATTTAGCGAGTCAAAAACAGATTCAATTGCATGATCTGTTATTGCCGAAGCAGAAAGCAGCTTTAGATAAATTGGCGCATGAAGCCTTTAAGACATGGATTGTTGATTCCAAACTTGCAACTGATCCGAAGGAGTATGAACAGGCATGGCCATTCCAAGTGACAGATAACTTCTTGTTGGGTGAGCAAGGTTTAATTCTGCAATATGGTGAATATGAAATTGGACCTTATGTGGTTGGCTTACCACGTTTAGTGATCCCATTTAGTGAATTGCAAGGTATATTAAAACCTGAATATTTGCCTAAAATAGATACACCAGCAGCCTCTGCGCCTGTTGCAAGTGATAAAACCAAAAGCTAATGCAATTATTTGATACCCATACCCATTTTGATGTTGCCGATTTTGATCATGATCGGCAGCATTTGGCTGTACAGGCAAAACAGGTGGGGGTTGAGGCATTGGTGTTGATCGGTTTTCTTGAGTCACGATTCACTGATCTGATTCAAACCCATCAGCAATTACAACATTGGGAAAGTGTACCGCGCTCCTATCTTGCCCCAGGTTTACATCCATTTTATATCGAACAACATCAACCCGAACATTTACACCGCTTAGAGCAGGTCTTACAGCAAAATGATTGTGTCGCTGTGGGTGAAATCGGTTTAGACACTTTTTTAAAACAACATAAACAAGCAGAATTGTTTGCCAAGCAACAGCATTATTTTATTGAGCAGCTTGCGTTGGCCACCCACTATCAAAAACCTGTATTGCTACATATTCGCAAAGCTCATGCAGAAACCATCGCAATTTTAAAAACACAAAAATTCAAATTAGGCGGAATTGCCCATGCCTTTAGTGGTGGTGTGGAAGAAGCTAAAGCCTTGGTTAAATTGGGCTTTAAAATCGGGGTGACGGGACAAATCACCAATCCAAATGCTAAAAAATTGCATCAAGTGGTGCAGGCGATTGGCAGTGAAAACTTGGTCATTGAAACGGATTGTCCCGATATGACGCCGTTGTGTTGTCAAACCTCAACAGAGCATCGTACCCGTAATACACCAGTTAACCTGCTTTATGTGCTAGAGAGTTTGGCACAAAGCCTTGAGCAGTCTAAGGCTCAACTTGCAACTCAGCTATGGCAAAATTCTTTGACCGCCTTGCAGCTATAATTTTAAGAGAATAAGCCAATAATCTTGTTAAAAATAAGATACTAAAAGGGAACACATCTGTCTTTAAACAGGGGTACATTAAAGTAAGAAATCGATAATAAACACATCAGCCAATACTGGGAGGGTAACCTTATGGCCAGATATAGCAAAATCAATAGTTTCAATGCATTACAAACACTCACCGTCGGTTCGACATCCTATCAAATTTATAGTTTAGCGCGAGCAGCTGAAACACTTGGCAATATTGATCAATTGCCAAAGTCTTTAAAGGTTTTGCTAGAAAATTTACTGCGTTTTGAAGATCAAAAAAGTGTAAAAGTGGAGCATATTCAGGCACTGGTGGATTGGCAGAAAAGCAAAAGTTCTGACCAAGAAATTCAGTATCGCCCTGCACGGGTGCTGATGCAGGATTTTACTGGTGTTCCTGCGGTAGTCGATCTTGCGGCAATGCGCGCTGCAATGTCTCAAGCAGGCGGTGATCCTAATCTCATCAATCCCTTATCACCGGTAGATTTGGTCATTGACCATTCTGTTATGGTCGACCATTTTGCTGATGAAAATGCCTTTGCCGAGAATGTTGAAATTGAAATGCAACGTAATGGTGAGCGTTATCAATTCCTGCGTTGGGGACAATCTGCGTTTAATAACTTTAGTGTGGTGCCGCCTGGGACTGGGATTTGCCACCAAGTCAATTTGGAGTATTTGGCACAGGCCGTGTGGTTAGGTGATGATGAAGGTCAAGTTTTTGCTTTTCCAGATACGCTCGTTGGAACAGATTCACACACCACCATGATCAATGGATTGGGGGTTTTAGGTTGGGGTGTGGGTGGGATTGAAGCAGAAGCCGCGATGTTAGGACAGCCCGTATCTATGTTGATTCCAGAAGTGATCGGATTCAAACTCACAGGCAAGTTGAACGAAGGGATTACTGCGACTGATTTAGTTCTTACCATTACGCAAATGCTGCGTCAAAAAGGGGTGGTGGGAAAATTTGTTGAATTCTATGGCGATGGTTTAGCTGATTTACCCTTAGCGGATCGCGCCACTATTGCCAATATGGCACCTGAATACGGCGCAACCTGTGGTTTCTTCCCTGTTGATGAGGTGACATTGGGGTATTTATCGCTGACAGGTCGCAAGCAAGAGCGGATTGATTTAGTTGAAGCCTATAGTAAAGCGCAGGGCTTGTGGCGTCATACGGGTGATGAGCCGATCTTTACCGATACATTGAGCTTGGATATGGGAACGGTTCAGGCAAGTTTGGCAGGACCCAAACGTCCACAAGATCGTGTTTTGCTGTCAGATGTTCCAAAGACCTTTAATGCCTTGATGGAGTTGAATCTCAAACCCGCCAAAGAAGCCAAAGAACGTTTGGAAAATGAAGGCGGCGGAGGGACTGCGGTTGAAGCCAAGAAAGCAAATTTAGCCCATGAAGAACCCGCATGCACCATTGATGGAAAATCATATCCATTGACCGATGGTGACGTGGTGATTTCAGCGATTACCTCCTGTACCAATACCTCCAATCCAAGTGTGATGCTGGCTGCGGGATTGCTGGCGAAAAAAGCAATTGAGAAAGGGTTACAACGAAAACCATGGGTGAAAAGCTCATTGGCGCCTGGCTCTAAAGTGGTTACTGATTATTTAGCTGCGGCTGGCGTAACGCCTTATTTGGATGCGTTAGGCTATAACTTGGTCGGTTATGGCTGTACCACCTGTATTGGTAACTCTGGACCTTTACCAGAACCGATCGAAGAGGCGATCCAATGCCATGACTTAAATGTTGCTTCGGTACTTTCAGGAAACCGTAACTTTGAAGGACGAGTTCATCCATTGGTCAAAACCAACTGGTTGGCTTCTCCTCCATTGGTGGTTGCCTATGGTTTGGCAGGAAATATTCGTACAGATTTAACTACGCAGCCGATTGGCCAAGGCAAAGATGGGCAGGATGTTTATCTCAAAGACATTTGGCCGAGCCAATTTGAAATCGATCAAGTACTGCAAAAAGTGAATACTGACATGTTCCATAAGGAATATGCAGCTGTGTTTGATGGTGATGCAACTTGGCAAGCGATCCGGATTCCACAAAGTCAGACTTATGCTTGGCAGGATAACTCGACCTATATTCGACATCCGCCATTTTTTGAGGAAATTAATCAGCCTCCGAAAGCCATTACCAATATTGAGCAGGCACGTATCTTGGCAGTTTTGGGAGATTCCGTCACCACTGACCATATCTCTCCGGCAGGCAATATCAAGAAAGACAGTCCAGCAGGACGTTATTTACAGCAGCAAGGGGTTGAACCTAAAGATTTCAATTCTTATGGTTCTCGACGTGGCAATCACGAAGTGATGATGCGGGGGACTTTTGCCAATATTCGGATTAAGAATGAAATGCTCGGTGGTGAAGAAGGTGGGAATACCATTTTCATTCCAACGGGAGAAAAACTTGCCATTTATGATGCTTCCATGCTTTATCAGCAGCAGAAAACGCCGTTGGTGATTATTGCTGGTAAAGAATATGGGACTGGTTCATCACGAGATTGGGCCGCAAAAGGTACGAACCTGTTGGGTGTAAAAGCAGTCATTGCTGAAAGCTTTGAGCGAATTCACCGTTCTAATTTGGTGGGGATGGGCGTATTACCATTGCAGTTTGTAGATGGACAAACACGTCAATCTTTAAATCTGACAGGTCGAGAGGTGCTCTCGATTCATGGACTCTCCGATGATATCCAACCGCATCAGACTTTGGATATTCAGGTACAACGAGAAGATGGCAGTCAAGACCAGTTCAAAGTGTTATGCCGCATTGATACCTTGAATGAGGTGGAATACTTTAAAGCAGGTGGTATCTTGCATTATGTATTGCGAAATCTGATTGCTGCCTGAGTGATAGGTCACTTCAAAAAAAGATGAAAGTGAGTCTTTCATCTTTTTTTGTTTAAATTTCAAGCACTCAGCGTTAAGGTTGTCGAGCCTAATTAAATTGGATAAAGGCTTTGAATCAGGTACCTCGCTATGTTTATTCTCGGCTGCGTAGGCATTTTATTTAATTGCCGTTGTTGCTGATTTTAAGTCGCCAAGGTCAAGCATCAAGCAAAGTTTCATCAAGCTAACCTAAACGGGTTTAAACACGTTAAAATACGGCTTTAATCGAAAGCTATAGATCGCCCTGTTATGACTGATGTGCCTGTAAATGATGAATATGAGCGCCGTTTTGCTGGTGTTGCAAAAATTTATGGCGAAAATGCGTTTGCACATTATGAGCAAAGCCATGTCATGGTGATTGGTATTGGCGGTGTGGGGAGCTGGGCTGTGGAGGCATTAGCTCGCACGGGTGTTGGTGAACTCACTTTGGTTGATATGGATGTGGTGGCGGCATCGAATGTTAACCGTCAACTGCCAGCAATGAGCTCGACGTTAGGACAAGAAAAAATTGAAATTATGGCTGAGCGTTGCCGTCAAATTAATCCACGTATGAAAGTGAATGTGATTGATGACTACCTTACGCCTGAAAATCTCAAAGAAATTTTAAACCCTGTTCCGACGATCATTTTAGACTGCATTGATGATGTCAAAGCCAAATTTGCTTTGATGCTGCATTGTCGCTTTAACAAAATCCCGTTGATTGTCTCAGGTGGCGCAGGTGGAAAGCTGGATCCGCTTAAGATTCGGGTCGCAGACTTATCCAAAACAGAACAAGATCCGATGTTGGCAAAGCTACGTACACAACTACGTTCGAAAGGAATTTGTAAAAAGCCAAAAGAGAAATTCGGCATCACTTGCGTGTATTCGATTGATAATCCATTTTCAAGCGCAGAAGTTTGCCCAAGCGCTGGTCTACGCTGTGGGGGATATGGTTCGGCAGTGGTTGTGACTTCAAGCTTTGCAATGGTTGCAGTGGCTGAAGTCTTAAAGAAATTGGATAAAATCAGAGCTTAAATAAACGTTGGATGGATTAAGCCTGAGGATATTGCGGTGCTAAGCGGTAATAGCTATAAGTCACATTTGGATCTTTATAGACGTCATAGCTGGTTTGCTTATAGTCAGAAACCCATTGTGAACCTGTAAAGCCTGCAATATGTCCGTAACGGTGCTTCTTGGTGCGGTGGATAATATAGATATCGCCTGGTTGCGGGTTGTTAAATTCAGGGGTGATTTTCTGATAACCAATTTGTTGTAAGGTACGTCCCCAGTCTGATGCTGCAACAGGATGTTGAACGATATTTGCACCAGCAGATTGTAAAGCGATTCTGACGAATTTAGCACATTGAGATGAGCTACGATACGACGCACGTTTGGTCAACTTCTGAGAGAACTTACTCACATCAATTTCAGAAGTCGATGGCAGTTTTGGCATCTCTCGATAAGGAATAACCACCTGTTGCGAGGGTGGGTGAATCATACTGTGGTCTACTGAAGGTACATCATAAATCATTGTGAATCTCTACCGCATTTTCAAAACAACTGAACGTGTGCCAGAATCTCTAACGGAGCACATGGTAAGCGATAAATCTTAAAAAAACTAAAATGTAATGTAATAATATAACAAATTAATCGAATTATAATGAATTTTGAATGAAGATTTCTTGAAGATCATCTTAATTATAAAAGGTTTAAGTTCTCTTTAAAGAAATCTTTCATATTTGTAAAATGATATTTCACACCGTGATGAAGTTGGCAATTTTGGAGCATCAATTAAGATTGATGCTCTTTTAGATAATCTTCGGTTCTTTGCATTGCTGTTTGAATATTTTGAATTGCATTTTCAATATCAGCAATCGTTTTGGCATTGCCACCGCTGAGCGCTTGACGCCATTTCCTTGCACCAGGCAAGTTTTGGAATAGGCCCAAGATATGTCGGGTGATAATTGATAAGGGCGCACCTTCAGCAACCCGTTGATGAATATACGGCATCATCTGTTGCATGATCTCGAAACGATCAGGTGCTTCCAGATTCCACAGTTGTCCCATTTCGGCCAAAAGATATGGATTGTGATAGGCTTCACGACCAATCATGACACCATCAATATGCTGTAAATGTTGCTGTGTTTCTTCGAAAGTTTTGATGCCGCCGTTAATTTCGATGGTGAGGTGTGGGCGTTCTTGCTTCAAACGATAGACATCGTCATAACGTAAAGGTGGAACATCACGGTTTTCTTTAGGTGATAAGCCTTGCAAAATCGCAATACGCGCATGCACGATAAAATGAGTACAACCTGTTGCAGCAACCGTATCTACAAAATGCAGCATTTCTTCATAAGACTGCATATCATCAATCCCGATACGATGTTTCACGGTCACAGGAATTGAAACTGCTTTTTGCATGCTATGAATGCATTCGGCAACCAGATTTGGCTCTGCCATGAGACAGGCACCAATTTTATTATTTTGCACACGGTCACTTGGGCAGCCAACATTTAAATTGACTTCGTTATAGCCCCAATCTTCCGCCATTTTGCTACAGGTCGCCAACTCTTGCGGATTGGAGCCACCAAGTTGTAAAACAATAGGATGTTCTTGTTGGTTGAAGTCTAAATGGCGATTTGCACCACCATAGATAATCGCACCTGTGGTGACCATTTCGGTATAGAGCACGACATTTGGATTAAACAGGCGCGCAAAATAACGATAATCTTTTGTTGTCCAATCCATCATCGGTGCCACGGAAATACGAGGTTTTATTGAGTTATCAATAAGTTGTGGATTTTTCAAGGCTTTATCTACATTTTGCATATTGCATTTACTCGCATTTTTACTCATATTTCCCCATATTTCAGTATTTCGGTGCACCATATTTGCACCGTGAAATGGGTTTTGGGTCAGGGTGCAAATTTATGGGTACAGTTACAGAAAGAGTTCTGTCCACTGGTGTGAAAAAATACAGGGCACAGGTGCGCGTGAAGCGACAAGGGCTGCCGAATTTTACAGAGTCTAAGACGTTTAGTAAAAGGTCCTTGGCTGATGCATGGATTAAAAAACGAGAATATGAACTCGAATTGAATCCTGAACTGATGATTTCTGCCAATATTTCAAAGGGTATGACCTTGGCTGAAGCCTTGGAAAAATATTTGAATGAAGTTGAGGGTTTTGGCAGATCCAAACGCATGGGACTGCGTTTTTTAAAGAATTGGCCAATCGGACAGGTCAAAATTTCAGATTTAACCAGGAAAGATTTCACTGATCATACTTATTTAAGGCGCAATGGTTATCCAACGATAGGTGCAGATCCGATTGAATCCAGTACTGCACTGCAAGATTTGCAATATTTAAAGGTAGTTTTGACCCATGCCGATTTGGTTTGGGGTGAAAAAGTGAATCTTTTTGAGCTGGAACAGGCGATGAAAGGTCTTCGCAATGCACGTGTGATCACGAAATCCAAGAAACGTGACCGTTTACCGACATCAAATGAGCTGCAATTGCTGACCAATTATTTCTATAAACGTTGGAAAACCAGTAAAACGTCTATGCCTTTGCATCTGATTATGTGGTTGGCCATCTATACCTGCAGGCGTGAAGATGAATTGACGCGACTTTTTCTGCATGAGTTTGACCAGGTGCATCATGAATGGAAAGTTTTTGATTTAAAAAATCCGAATGGCAGTGCCGGCAATCATAAAAGTTTTAAGGTGACTGAACAGGCTGAACGTGTCATCAAAGAATTGATGAAGCCTGAAGTGCGTGATCAGATGCTTCGTTTAGATTCTGCAGATCCATCCGTGCTGTTGCCACTGAATGCAAAATCATTTGCATCACGTTGGCGTGAAGCGATCAAGATGACCGGCATTGAAGATTTACGTTTTCATGATTTGCGTCATGAAGGGATTACCCGATTGGCTGAAGATGGTTTGACCATTCCCCAGCTGCAGCAGATCAGTTTGCATGAATCTTGGGAAAGTCTGAGACGTTATGTGAATTTGAAAAGCCGTCGTGAGCGTTTGGATTTTATGGAAGCCATGAAAGTGGCAAAAAATAGTATTTAAACCATTTTAATGAGCAGCTGCAAAATTAAATAAATATATGATTATATTGTTATTGTTCATTAATTAGAGAAGCCCCTTAATAGGGGCTTATTTTTATGTGCTTTCTAAAATATATTTTTTATCTCCATACACTTCTAATAAACGTTCCATGTATCGAAGCTTCTTAATTGGAACTGACTGTAATTGACTATCAATAGAAACTCCAAAGATTTCAGCAATATCTTCACGCAAATAAACTGGAGCAATACCAGTATAATCACTTACTTTTTGAATCATTTGAATTGGTAATTCTTTTTTACCATTACAAATATTTGTGATCATAGTTGGTGAACAGCCAATAAATGAAGCTAGTCTTTTACTTCTTCCAGATCCAAGTTTGCACCAAAGCCAAAGCTTATTCAGTTTTGACGTAGTAATACTTTCTAGTTCTTTTTGAAATTCTTCACTATAAATAGGTTCTTCATATTTAAAAAAATCATCAGCTTTATGTTTTGATAGCTTCCAGATACCATCATCATCAAAAACATATAAACGCTTTTTATCGACTGAGAGCTTATAGAACATTTTTTGTCTAGGACAAAACATTTGTGGGTTATCAGGAATGTCTTTCCAATTAATATCATTTTGCATGGATTTACCCTATATGCACGCGATTAGGCGTGCATGTTTTTCCAATCTTGTTGTGAAATTTGGCTTTGTTTATTCAGCCAAAGTGCCACATCTGTAATGTTGACCATGTAAGGTGCTTTTTTCGATTCTTCTGCCTTGAACGTTGGGAAGGGCAGGTCTTGAACGGCTGCACGCTTCTTGGCTGTTTCAATGTTCAGATGTGGTAAAAAGTCCTTTACAACCAGCTCCAGTGGGACCACTGGAGACTTGTACTTCATGGCCAATAAGAAACTTGAATCAAATTGATTCAGTGCAGCATTCATGGCACCACCTCAAAATTAATTTCTTTACCGTCAATCATGGTTTTAATTTGGATCATTCCACCTGTACGACAATTCATTAGTTTGGCGAACAGTGCAGGTGCAAGCTGTAATTCACGTGCTGTGGCTTGTGCTGGACGAGTTGCAATAATTTCAACTGATTTAAGTAGTTCACGAATTTCAGGTGATGTGATTTCAGTCATTTTCATCATCCCATTCATAATCTTCACCAAGTTGATCACTGTTATCCGAGTCATACAAAATGACCGAGATAATTTCGTATTCTTCCATTTCTGGCATACTGGCCATTTTTTCAAATGCCTCATGAATGTTTTCAAAGTTTCCATACAGTGTTTGAATTTGTGTAGCAGTTCCACCACCAAGCAATGCAAGTGATTCTTGAATTTCAGGGCTAAGAGTTACATCTTTACGAATACGCACCTGGTATTTTTTCTTTTCCATCATCCTTCCCCTTAATAACCATTTGCTTGTGGTGCAGAGTCGAGCATCTGAAGCTGTTCTGCCTGAATTTCTGTGGTGTAGCGTTCAATGCCGTTCTGATCCGTCCATTGACGTGTTTTTAATTTGCCTTCGATATAAACCTTTGAACCTTTTTTTAGGTACTGCTGGGCAATTTCACCTAAACGGTTTTTGACCACAATGCGATGCCACTCGGTTTGTTCAATCCATTCACCAGACTGTTTGTTTTGCCATTTTTCAGAGGTTGCGATTGAAAACTGTGTGAGTGAGCCGCCATTTGGAAAGCTTTTGCTTTCAGGATTGGCGCCCAGTGTGCCGACCAGAATTACTTTATTTACGCCACGCATGATGCTTCTCCTTCAAATTTGGCAAAATGGCTGAAATGAGCCGTGAAGCATTTGTTGTTATTGGTAAATGGAATGTCCGGGTTTTCGATATGGCAGACATAAAGTTGATCTGTGCCGACGACCTGCTTCACTTCAAAACGCTGGTGACTGCTGACAATGAACTTGTAACGTGCGAATTCATCAGGGATCCAAACGATGTCGCCTACATTGAAATCATGCACACTTACTACTTCAGGATCTGTAAACGGCAAGGAAGAATCAAAACCCAGTTCGGCTGTTTCCAGTCCACCAGGTTGTGCTTTGCCAGTCTCAACAATGTTTTTCATTTCATTGATCAGAATGCAGGCTTCAGTCGGCATGTGCTGAATGCATGGATGCTGATTTAAAACGGCATGCAGACGAAGTACACGTGCAGCAATGTCCTGATGTTCAGCGATCATGGTGAAATAGCTTTTATCTGTTTGAGCATTCATGAGCAAGACTCCATATCTTCGATGGCTTTGCGTAGTTCACCAATATTTACAGTTTTATCTCTGACACCTGAGTTTCCTAAAGTCCAAGAATAAAAATGATCATCACTTGGTGCATTTTTAACAATTTCTTTTGATTGCGCTAAGCCGTGAACCTCCACCAACTTATGCGACTCAACTAAGCGTTTTAGCTGAATAATAAAGGGTGTGTTTTTCCAACCATTTAGAACTAAATATTCTTTAACACCAGTAATACCTATTTTCTGAAAATACTTATTCGCTTCCATTATTTTCTCGCCCCTAAATTTGGATTAGTAAAGATCCAGCACTTCACATTGCGTGAAGCTTTACCTGGTACATCACGACTTTTTGAAACCGCTGCCACGTCATCTGCAGGGAAGCGGTCTGAATACACCTGTTTGTTGCTTTCAATGAATTTGTACTTGCGCGAAGTGCGAAGCAGTTTTTTCATTTCATTGATTTCGGGCAGTTGCTGATAATTTCGTGCAGCTACTTTGTAGATTTCGTTTAAGTTGATTGCGATGGTTTGAGCATCGTTGTCATGATGGTTGAGTCCCCATTCTGGTGAACGGTTGCCTTGCAAGTACTCGTAAACATCCCAGAATTTTTCCACGTCAGGATGATCACCATTCAACTGTTCAACACGTTCACGCGCCATGTCTTCAAGCATTTCTTGTGCTTCAAGCATGTCTTCAAGGTCAATCGGTAAAACGTGTTTGGCCATTGCTTCAATCAGTGCTGCCACTTGTGCATGACATAAGGCAATACGTGTATGGGTAATGCCAATTTCATGATAGTGATCTTCAATTGACTGTAACTTTGACGCATAGGTTTCCAAAATTTTGTCTTCATTACGCAGACAATGAGTCATAAACGTGCATGCATCTTCAAGTTCCATGCGATCCAGTTCATCGACAATACGTTTGGTTTCCAGTGACTGTCCTTTGCGGTCAAAGTACAAGTGCAAAGTACGTGTCAAAATTGCTTCTGAAGCCTGAATTGCAGTGTTCTGTGAAATCAGAATGGCACCACGAAACGGTGGTTCATAGGTTTCATTACCTGCAGTCTTTAAACCTTTAGAACGGATGGCACGACCGTTAAACGCATCTTTCAATTCATCCCAACTGAATTTGGACTTTTGCACTGAATTACCGTTCACATCATTACGGTCGCCTTCGATCAGTACGACTGGAAGATTGGCAATCTGGGCAAAGTTACGATATACAGCCACGTTGGTTGATTTGTTTGCGTCAAAGCCTTCATAGTCTTTACGACCAGATAACTTCCACATCATTTCGATTAAGCGTGATTTACCTGCACCAGCTTCACCGACAATTTCCATGAATGGGTACGAGCTGTGCATGGCACGGATTTGTTCAGCAAAATATGAACCCATCCACCATGCAAGCGCGATGATACCTTTTGCGCCACGGACTCTATGGAAGTCATTCCACCAAGATGAATCAAACTGTTTTTTCGGGTTTAAGGTGATTGCAGGTGAACTTGCCAGTGTTTTAATTTCCTGACGTTTTACTTTGAAAAAGTCATGCTCATTGATGGCAATGATTTGGCCCTTATGCACGGCATATTTTTCAAAGATATAAGTTTGGTACTCACGGCTATAACCAATGTAATCAATGGTTTTGACTTCACGTAAACGTTCAGTTTCACGTTTGATGAATGTTTCCAATTGCTGATCTGTGCCTGTCCACATTGCACCAGACATCACAGACATAACACGTGGTTTGAACTTAGAACGTGACGACATATGATCAGCAGTAAATGTAGTTTTCGCTTCTGACCATGGGCTTTGCAACTTGAAGTAGTACCAAGATTCATCGGTGATTTCATTGCGTTGGAAGTACAACGGTTCAATTTGAGCATTGCAAATTTCTTTGGCTGCTGAACAGTTCTTCAATGCACTGGCACGGATTTCTTTATCAGTAAGAATCTGACCACCATTTTCAGCTGCTTCATTGTTGCGGTCTTCCAGGTGCTGAACTGCTTTATTGAATTTGTCATAGTCGAGTTCCCACCAGTACAAACGGAATTTGTGGTTGTAATAGAACGTGTGACGACGACCTTCATAAAAGTTATAAATCAGAAGACCTGCTTCTTCAGCGGTTTCAGCAATGAGCAATTCACCATAATGTTTGTATTTTGGGAATTGATCAGGATTGAGTTTGTCCCACTGGAACAGATCATTCCAGTCGAGTTTTTTACCGCCATTTGCCGGTGGCTGTGCAGCAGTCGATGACCAACCTTCGGCACGTGAACGTTCATGCCATTTAACTGTATAACCTCTACCTGCTGAATCATTGTCAAATGACCAGCGTAAACGTGGCTTGTCAATTTTTAGTTCATGGCAACGGTCTGCAATGGCTTGTAGCATTTGAGAAGGGTAGTTGACACATGACAGGCATGACATGGCTTTTACGCCTGATTGACTCAATGCAATGGCATCAAAGATTCCTTCGGTGATCCACACGGCTTCACCCGTTGCACCGAGTTTGCAGATTTCATCTAGTTCATGTACTGACCATGCTTGACCTGCATTTTTAAAGCCATAGTTAAAGCGTGCTTTTTTATTGCCAAAACGTTCTGGTCGGTCAATAAGACGTTCCCAATAGTTTTTTTCATCTAGCATAAAGCGAACAGTTGCAGATGATTCTTTACTGTCTTTATCTGTATAGAACTGCTGGGTGTATTTACCAATTAAGTTTTTAAGATCGAAACCACGACCTTCTGATAAAAATGCATCTGCTGCAGCATTTGGATTTGTATCGGTTTGCGGATGGTATTCAGACCAGTCTTTAAATAAGTCTTCACAGATATCTTTGACGTGTTCTTCATAACCACATTTGACCAGACGACCACATTTCACGATACGTGGATTGTGGGCATGGGTATAAAGTTCTTTTTTACCGCATTGTGGGCAGATCCCTTCACGGAACCATTCGCCACGTGTCTTGAAGCTGAACATGTTTTCAAGACGGTCAATGATGCGATGTTTAATTTCAGACATTAGTGAAGTCCTTTACGTTGCTTTCAACAATCCATTCCCAATCCTTTGCGTCTTGGAATGTAATGATTTGGTGTTCAAATAAGGCTTCGATATAGCCTTTTAATTTTTCAGCAAAGCGTTGACGTTCTTCACCAGACAAAGTTTTTAAATGGTCTATACGTTTTCTTAAGGCTTCTGTACCATTACGATTTTGGAGTTGATTCTTTCGGTTTATACAAAGTTCTTGTAATGTTGTCATTTTGTTTACCTTTGGCTTGATTTCAGTAAACTAATAAGCTTTTCAGGGGCTTATTGTTTATTTTTGGCTTCAGAAAATGGGTTGTCTGATTTCTCAACTTTCGATAGAGCTTCAGAAATGAGTTTTTCTGTAAAGCTAGAAATCGTCATTCCTGCTTCAGCTGCACAAACTCTCAGGAACTGATGACGGTTCGGGGTGGTATGTGTGATGATTGCTTTTGTTCTGCTTTCGACATTACTCATGGCAAGTCCTTAAAATGTTGATAGAGCATCAGTGAATCACTGTATTACTGAATAATATTACGATAAATCGAAAGTTTCAATACTTTGGTGGGTAAAAATGTCGATTAATGATAAGTTTTTAGAGCGTGGGGCACGTTTGAAAGCTGAACGAAAACGTTTAAAACTGACTCAGCCAAGCGTGGCAGAGTTGCTGGACGTGGCAGTGGGTTCTATCGTTCGTTATGAAAAGCAAGGTGATCCGTTGAATCAGAATCAACTTATGGTTCTGCAGGAGGCTGGATTTGATACGTTCTATGTAACGTTTGGTGTGAGATTTACGGAACTGAGTGAAGACGAACACCAGGTAATTTCTGCTTATCGATCCTTAACAGATACAGCGAAAACAGGCTTTGTCGGAATGGCCAAAGCCTATGCAACACAAAATGCCACCTAACCGGTGGCATTTTTTTTACAATGACATTTCAAATTTTTTAATTATTTTATTTACTTGGTCATGCATTGTGGTGAATAGTGAATTGATCTCTGCTGCGTCAATCTGTTCACCTTCCTGGACTTTCATTTTACTCATCAAACCTAGACAGTTTTTTAAGTGAATTAATTCAATTAGCGTCTCTTCGTTTTGGTCATCATTGTTGTGTACGGTATTGTTCGACATTTATCCTCCTTTGGTAACACTAAACATTGTATTGAAAAGATAGAAAAGAGGAAGGTCATCAAGATACCTAGTGCGACAGATTATGTCTTCTAGTCAAAAAATAATCGTAAAATTATAAAAAAGCCCTCAAAATGAGGGCTTTCTTTTAAACGATACTTTGAAAAGAATCGATAATTTTTTTCATATCCCTGCTAAATGAACCAAACAAAGCGTTTAATTCTTCGCGTTTTAAAACTTCCCCACTGGAAACTTCAACTTTGCTTAAAAAGCTTAAACGATGATCTAACTCAATCAGGTTAATCAAAATTTCTTCGTGAACATCGTTATTGGATTGTGTATTCATATTCCCTCCAGCTATGGGCCTTATGGTTATTTAATCTGAATGTTTAAAAGCCTACAACGGCTGTACTTGTCTAAAAGTGGATTTTTGTACGTTTTCTAATCCAAACACACCACTATTTTTTACTTGATGGTGAATTTAAATAAGAAACAGTCGGTGAGCTTATTTGCTGTCTAAATCGCCATACCTTAGTAGGCTTATGAAATATTGATGACCGATGAATAGTCTGGATTTTGATAAATAATGGATTGACTGAAAGTCGTAGGATTTTAAACATAAACTGTTTGGGTGGTAACTTATGTTTTAGTTGGGACGCGACCCGATACAGATGTTTCAGGTTCAAAGCAATTTCATTTTCTATACTGCTGTGATTGACCTGGACAATCCCAGAAATGATTTTTACTGCTAGCCAGAATTGCTGCAATGTTTGCATGACATCTTCAGTTAATGAATGCTGGGCCTTTAACTGATAGTTTTGAGCCAGAAACTGGGTAATGGTCATGCGATCCAGTTGAGTGACGCGCGCCATTTCTGGAATGGTCATACGTTCTGCCATATCCAAAATGTCCGGCTGATAAGTATTTTGCTGTTGCTGGAGCAGCTGGGCCATTTGATTAAAGACATTAATATAGCTTTCTTTGATGCGTGCAGCTTCTTTACCAGTGAAACCCATGACCAGGAACATAAAGCCATCTTTGGTCATTTCGTAGTATTTAGATTCACGCTTTGCACCATTACCAATAGTGATGTCTTGAACATGAGCGCAAAAGTTCGCTGATGTAAATTCAGGTGAACAATCAAGGTTTGAGATTTTACGAAGTACGTCGCGGTGATTTTTATTAAATGCCTGTGCGACTTTATGAGAAGTGGTCATCACCTGGTTATTGATGACATTAACCCAATCTAAATTCAGGGTAGGGGATGCTGTTAAAGCGAATGAAGTCATGGCTTTTCCTTAGATCAAGTTTTAAACCTGAAACCATCACTTTCCTAGGGTAATGGTGACAGACTGGACAAGGCTAGGAAAACCGTGATCTAAGTAACGGCCAGCGCGAAGCTGCCCAATCCAGCCTGCCATAAAAGGCATAGCCGAATTTTACGCAAAAAAACAGCCGCTTGCGCGACTTTATTTGCGCCTTAGATCAAATATTTCAGGTTTCCTAGGCCTGACTACAGATTTTGCTGTAGTATTGAAACTGTATCAGTGAATCAGTTTATGCGTCAAGTGACTTTATAAAAAATGAGAGGTAAAAGGATGCAAGCTATAACTAAGAAACAATTACTGGAACTGGTAAATGCAGAAGTAGATAAGCTTATTGAAGATGATGAAACCCTGGTGATTAGTGATGTTAAGCAAGAAGGACATATTTTTGTTTTTTATGCAGATGACTTGCTTAATAATCCGGAAAGAATAATTTTAGCCCAAGAAATAATTGAAAAAGTAGAACCCTTGTTCAGAGGTAAATATATTTTAATTGATTAATAAAAGGCCCCAAAGGGGCTTTTTATTATTTCGCTGACTCACAAAGCTTCATACCTTCATCAATGAGGATATTTGGACTCATTTTGAATTTGTATCCCATATTTTCTGTATCTTTGGTAATTTCAAGAATCGTGACATAGTCTAGTGAAGCTGTTCCATTAACACCATACTTCTGACCATCAGGTGCGGTAAATACAATGCGCGTTGGTGGTTCACAGTGTAGGGTGCCTTTATCCACAGTCAGTGGCCATTTATCCCCAAACTGATCTGCTGTGACTTCCACTGTTTTATATTCTGGTGTACTGCTGCATGCAGATAGAAATGCTGCACATAATGCACTTATAAATTTTTTCATGGGATGCCCTCTATATAAATTAAAAGCCCCATGTGGGGCCTTTAAAGGATGTCTGAAAATGTATCAAGCCTGTACACCCAGCAATATGCTGTCATCCTGTTGTTATTATAACCGTTTTTTTAAAACCATCCTACTGTGTGTAGAAATAATAAAGCACTGAACATTACGCCAAGTAGGGCACCAACTAAAAATGGATAGAGCCACATAGTTTTATCCTTAAATTCCGAACTTTTTTAATGCATCGGCTAATGCTTGAAAAGCATCTGTCCAACTTGTCACGACTTGTTTCATGCCTTGACTGAGTATTTGTGAAATAGATCGATTGTCTTTATTTAGTTCAGCAAAGTGGTTAAGTACATACTGGTAATTTTCCCAGTCTATATATGCACCTTGATTGATTAAATTACTTTTGATCAACTCAAGATCCCAAACACGTGCGATGATTTGTTGATGTGTCGGTGTGTGTTCCCAGTGAGCACTGAGATATCCCTGAATATTGTCCAAAATATAGCGTTCGCCTTTTTTAGAGTGTGCCAGGATAATTTTCTTGGCATGTTGAATTGTTATATTGTTGATCTCAATTTTTGTTTTATCCATTTTTTTTAATCCTGTGATGTGCATTCAGGGCAGGGGCATTCGATTGGATCTGATGAATCAGCGATAACGATTGGCATGATGTTCTTCTTTGGTCTTGCATTCAATACATAGCGTGACACCACCCAGCTTCTGGCGTTCTGGTGGAATGTCATTACCGCATTGTTCACATTCAGATAGTGATGGTGTGCTGTAGTCACGTGGTACCACGTGAACTTGATCCAATTGATTTTGTTGGGCGATATCGAATTTTTTAGACACGTGAGACCTGTGAATTTTTATTTTTATGTGGAGAAGGGGGGAGGTTTATTTCTGGATTAGGTATACCAGAGGGTGAAAGTTCAAATTCAATCTGAAAAAAACCTTGTGCTGTAAAGCCACATTCAACATTTGAACACTGAGCATGAAAACGTCGTAAAAGTGGATTTAATTCGACACTGTTTCGGATGGGAAAACTTGAACCGCAATGGGGGCATTTAGTACGTGAAGGTCTAGACATATTGCACCTTTGGATCAAAATTTATTCATACGAATATACAACAAAATTACGATATATCGAAAGTTTATGTTGTAAATGTTATTGAATATCGTTATTTTAATTAGACCCATTTCATCCTGACTTCACCCCAGAGTCGGGATTTTTTTTATTTTGATTTTTTATATTTATCAATTTTTGCCTGTTCACGTTTTAAGGCATTGGTCGCAGTCTTTTTAGATTTATAAATATGCGTAAGTTTTAAAGGTTTAGACTGATCACCAGAGGTCAGTTTGATGGACTTGCCACCTTCACTGTAATACGCGATTACACCGGTATATTCGGCATAATTTTTACCTGTGCGTTTTTTCTTTTTGGCTTGCTTTTCTTCTTCCGTTTTTTCTTCCCTGCCTTCAAACAAGGTCGACACGTCATCTGCATCGGGCAGCTGCACTTCTAATTCAACCGAAGTGGTCAAGCCACTGTCATTTAATGTATGAGTGATGTTGGTCCCTAACCAAACGATGTCATCAATTTCAGGTTTTAATCCATTGAACTCAAATTCCTGTTCTGGGATAAGCGTTGGATCTCCTTTGGCTAAAGCATAAGTCAGCTTTTGTGCAGTACGTTTGCAGCGGTTGTATTCGGCATTGGCTGCCAATTCTGCAGTGGTCTTGTCCCGATGCACATAGCGAATTTCTTTTAAGTTGTCTTCACTGTCACCTACAAAGACATGCAGTTTTTTGGCTTTGTTGTCTGCATAGTAATAGGCTTTGACACCAGTGATGTTGTCGGTACCGGTACCATTGGTATAGTTGTGCTGATCGCCTTTATCCCGGGTGATGATTTTGCGTGGCAAAGCTAAACCTGAAACCGTTTGGCTGGCACCACGTGGCAATAAAATCAAATGACCATTTTTCACTGTCGCAATTGCATCCTGTTCATCGGCAATTCGAGTAATGAGATTGGCATCAGATTCATTCTGAGCAATGTACTTGATGACTTTGGATGCAAATTTTTCATGAACTATGACTTTGAGTTCATATTCATCACCGATCTTGTCAAAGATTTGTTGAATGGTTTGATTATTCCAGCTGCGTTCACGCTTCTGTTTTAAACCTTCAGATACGTCATTGGCCATGGCAGAAATGGACAGCACGTCTGGTGCACCACGATGTGAAGTCGATTCAACCTTATACACGCCTTTATCAAATAAACCGGTATTGGACCAACCTAACCACACCTGAATTTTTGCACCTTTCGGTGGGATAGATAACATGCCGTCGGTATCACTGAGTTCAATGTCTACAGTGTCAACAACTAAGCCACGATTATCTTTAACTGTCAGCGACATTAAACGTGTGGCCATTTGCGGTGAGATATCGACACCATCCACTTCAACACGAAAAATGGGCGTTGGGTATTCAGTTAATTTATCGTACGCATTGATGGCGTTATTTGCGACATTCAAAACCTGATTCAGCATTACAAGATCCTATTCAATGCACCAATGCCCATGCCAACCAGTGTGCCCAGAATGCTCGGTTGCCAGTCGCGAACGATGGTCAGTTTGATGGTGAATTCTGTTTTACGTGCTGCACCATCTTTGAAGAAAAAAGTTTTACCTTCTTCTAGGTCATTGATGATGACCAAGCCATAAATTTTGCCTGTGCCTTCAATGAGGGTATAGGCTTTACCGGTGTCACCCATTTGACGCACGATGTCCAAAGTGTTTCGACTGCCGGTGATCTCGTGATAAATCACCCCTTGCAGGGTGATGGTATCTTCACCCTTGCCCACAAACTGATAAGCAGGTGCAGCACCAACACGACTATTGGACGGATGTCGCCAGTTGGTGACACGTTTTAATTCTTGATATGAGGCTGTGCGTAGTGAAAACACGAACATGCCCAAAGCCATCATCATGTGTCTTTACTCCGTGTCTGTTAAAAATTTACGTTTTGCGTTTTGTTCTTCTTGAACTACACGTTGTAATTCTTGACGCAAGGCTTCAGCTGTACCTTTCACGAAAGAACCATCTTTGGCTTGGATAGTGATATTAATCGTGTCATTGCTGACGAATGACTTTGCAGATCCGCCACCCATTGAGATTGGTTTGACTGGTTTTGTTTTGACGGCTGTGTCGACTACACCTTGCGTGGCGGTGGTGGTTGCTGCCACTGGTAAGTTGTTTGCATTGGCAATACCGTTGGCCATACCTTGCATGGTATAGCCACCAATACCCATAAAGACACGTGAAGGAGAATGAATGCCTAGAATGCCCTTGGCTTTATCAATGACACCACTGACAGCACCGGTGATGGCATCTTTGACGGCATTGACCTTGGATAAAATACCGTTTTTGAGTCCTTCCAAAATCATGGCACCAAAGCCGGTGAACTTGGCAGGCAGATCTACACCGAACCATGACAGTACTTTTGCAAATGCCATGTAAAACAGACCAATTGGGGACCAGTTGACAATCAGTGCAGAAATGCCACGAATGCCACCATTGAATGCTGTTTTGATAGTTGTCCAGATGCCAACAAAGAATGCTGAAATGGGTGCCCAGTTCTTATAAATCAGGAATGCAGCACCGGCAATGGCAAGTACAATCCATGTAATTGGGTTGGTGAGTAAAGCCATGCTCATGGCACGTGCTGCCATAGCGACTACACCAAATGCGCGACCGACCATCATCATTGGACCAAAAACAGCAATTAAGCCAATCGATAGGGCAGACAGACCACCCACAATGGCAATGGCACCAATCGCAATTTTGACTAAACCAGATGACAGACCAGGGTTCGCCTGTGACCATTTTTGAACGGCACTCATGACACCATTAAAGCTGCCAATCATAGAATTCACACCAGGTAATAGAACATTACCAATGGTGATGCCTAAGGCTGCCATGTGGTTCTTGGCCAATTGAATATTGTTGGCTGTTGTTGCAGCACGTGATGCATATTCAGCTTCCATCGATCCAGCATATTTACTGGCATTTGATACTGCATCAAGATTGGTTTTTAGTAGTTCCAAACCTTGCGAATACTGCATCACAATAGGCAAAGCTTCAGAGCCAAACAGTTCATTGGTAATCGCCACCTGTTCATGTTTTTCGAGTTTTTGAATGCCCTCGATGACCTTGGCCACAGTTGCTTCGGCATTTTTTTGCATGTCTTTAGATACTTGAACACTATCCAGACCAAGCTTTTTAAATGCAGCTGATTGACCTTTGGTGGCTGATTCACCTTTGGTCAAGGCAAGGATCATATTCTTGATCCCTGTTGCCGCTACTTCTGGCTCAACAGCGGTCAAAGATGCAGCCATGGCAGCAACTGAACTTGCAGCAAAACCACCAACTTCACCCAGTGCACCGATCCGCTGAACGACTTCCATAATTTTTGGTGCATTCTGGTTATTTGTATTTCCTAATAAATTGATTTTATCTGCCAATGCAACCACTTCAGGTTGATTCATTCTGAATGCTGCACGCATTTCTGCCATGCTTTGACCAGCTTGATCTGCCGTAATATCAAAGGCCACACCCATTTTTACAGCCGATTCAGCAAAGCCAAGTAATTCATTTTTAGCAATACCTGACTGAGCACCAGCAGCAACAATGGCTGCAATGTCTTTGGCTGCCATCGGTAGACGTGTGGTCATTTCAAGGATCTGATTGGACATGGTTGTATAAGCTGGTGTGATTTTGCCGGCTTCATCTTTTAAACCGTCCACGACTTTGGCCACGTCTGCCATGGCTGACTCATAATCGATGGCAATTTTGACTGGTACTGCTAGTGATGCAGCACCAGCACCGGCAATCATCAGACCTTTTTTTGCCATTTCATTGGCTTTGCCCATTCGTGCCTGCATCTTTTCGTATTTCTTCTGGGCTTCTTCATGTTTGCCTAAGGCTTCTTTTTGTTTGTTCAGCTCCATGGTGGTCAGATGAATCTTATTTTTGAGATCCGATTCTTCTTCATTGAGCCGATCCATCTGAATGCCAGCTTTGTTGAACTCCTGTGCCATGCCAGTCAGTTCTTTACTTTGGCTTTTTTGTACTGCCATCAGGCGTTTATGTGCAGCTTCAGCACGTGCCAAAGCAGTCACGGTTTCCTGTGCTTCAGGATTAATTTTTAAGGCTTGTTTTAATTCAGCAATCGTCTCTTTGTTTTTGGCCAGTGACTGTGCTGTCTTTTCTGACTGAGAGGTGAGTTGACGAAAGCCTGAAATCTTACGTTGCTGTGACTCTAAATCTTTTAATTCCGTATTGGTTTTTTTTAAGGCAGCTGCCATAGATTTTGAGCCACCAATGATTGTTTTGATGGGTCCAGATACTTTGTCAGTAGCGTTGAATAGGACTTCTAATTTTAGTTTTGACATTGGTGGACTCGTTTACACGTTGGTTTGGTGACGCTTCAGCGCAAGGTGATGCCATTTACTCAATTCGATAATGTCCATGTCATCGTATGCGCTGGGTGGCCAATGAAAGATGCAGGCAATATTTGCAATTGCTTCATCTACTTCATCGACCAGTTTTATTGTTGTTCCTCTTTGATCGCTTTCTGCAGATCCTTCGGGTACAAAAAAGTGACCAAGTGACCTCCAAGCTGTGCAAAGTCGACTGGATCAAGTTCAAGGACTTGCTGTGCTGTTAGTGCTGGTGTGGTGACACGCGGAAGTACTTTGATTAATGCATTGACATCATGTTGATAGATTGCCTGCAGGCTGACACCGCTGAGTGCTTTGACATTCGGTTTGCGAATTTTGATTTCTGTAATTGTGGTACCGCCAAACTGAATGAACTGTTCGAGCTGAACGGTTTCTTCATTTGGATTTTGAATGGCTTTTTGATTCAATGCTTGATCTTCAGTCAAGGTTTGAACGTTGTCTTGGTCTTGAGTATTCATGCTGCATTCCTAAAAAGTGACAAATTAAAAAAACCTTGCACAAAACGTTGTTCATGCAAGGGTAGGAAAACTTAAATGCCTAATGCGTTACGTTGCTTCGCTAAGCGATCAACACCGTCAATCACTTCTTTGAAGCCTAGAATGTCAATTTCGACCTCAACTTTGCCGTTTACAGTCAGTTTGTAATAAACACAGTTGGTCACGACTTTATGTTCAGTGTCTTCACCTGGTTCAGAATCACCGCCATCAATTTCCTCATGACGACCACGAACCACGACTTCGACTGCATCGACTTCACCAGTGTCATCACGCTGATAAGCACCAGTAAAACGCATGTACACGCCATCGATCTTTTCCATACCGTACTGGCGTAATGTGAGCAGGTCTAAACCACCGAATGTGGATTCAAGCACCAAGCCATCATCAGACATACCCATGTCTGTTTTGACTGTGCCATTCATACCGCCACCACGGTAATCTTCAGTTTTACGACCTAATTTGGGTAAAACCACGGTTTTGATTTCACCTAAATAACTTTCACCTTCATTGAAAAGGTTCATGTTCTTGAGTTTGCTAGGTAATCCCATGCGTTAATTCCTTATGCTGTAATCGAAGCAGCGAAATCAGCCAAATAGCTGTCTGTGATGCGCTGACGGAAACGAAGATCTTCAAGCGGTGGCACTGGCGTATAGTCATAGTCAATATTGAGCTGACCATCTTTCAGCGTTTCTTTGCTGTTTGACTCAGGGTCATACCAAGAATCGCCACCCATGAGATAACCAAGACGTGTCCATTCACGCTGTTTTGACTTGATCCCTTCAATCATGTCTGTGACCAATGACGGATGCATTGGTTTATCGATTGCCCACATATGCGCTTCAGCAATCGTATCTGCCATGATTTGTGCAGTACGTGTGTAGTTCTCGAATGGGAATAAAGGATCGTCAGAACAAGTACGTGATCCCCAGAAACGGAAGCCATCTTGTTGAATCAGCGTGGTGATTTGATTGCTGTTGAGATAACCAGCATCAGTCGCAGGGTCTTGCAGATCCCAAGTGACATCGGCATCGATACCAGTGACACCTTGAACAGCAACGTTGGATAAGGTTTTGTGCCAGCCAATTTCATTGTCGATCTTGGCACGTAAGCCCATTGCACATGCCACCGCTGGAACGGTTTCGGTTTGTGCTGTATCGACATTAAACGCCACAAAGTTTGGCCAAATGATCATAAGTTCGCGTGAAGCAAATGCATCACGATATGCCACCACTTCTTCTTTGGTTTGACATCCCCATGCATAGGCATAAGCAAATGCACGAAGTTTTGGTGCAATGACAGCAAGTTCAGTGGCTACCGCTTGAGTATCAAGACCAGGTGCGCCAATGATACGTGGCTGAACACCCAACTTGGTTTTGGCTGTGAGTAATGCTTTTAAGCCAGTGTATTTGCCTTGTGCAGTCACTGTACCCACGACATTTGCAGTTTGGGCAGCTTCTTCTGCAGCAGCTGCCACACGAACCACCACACAAAGTGAGTTGGTTTGATTGGCCATCGCTTGAAGTGCAGTTTTTAATGTGCCTGATGTGCCAGCTTTGGCCACAGCAGCTTGAATGTTGGTGAGTAGTACTGGTGTATCCAGTGGGAATACAAGTGGATCTGCATCTTCTGCAGTCGCAACTAAGCCCTGAACAGCAGTTGCAATGGTTCGGATTGGTCGGGTGCCTTCATTAATTTCTAAGACACGCAGACCGTGATGATAATCTGCCATAAAAAAAGCCTGTTATTGGAGGTTTTAATTCAATAGACAGGCTTGCATTAGTTTAAGGCAGTGTTAAGTTTCGGAAATTGTGAAACTAGGTTTATACAATTACAAACTATTTGGCGTTAATTAAAGACATGACATCGGGATTTTGTGCCAAAAACTCAGCCAGCTTTTCTTCTGGTGATACCGCTTGCTGAACTTCAGGCTTTTGGATGAGTTCCCATTTAAAACCGTTCCAGCGTGGCCATTGGTCGTCTGGCCACGTCGATGGTGGTGCAGTTTCGACACAGCCTGCAGGGATGGCAAATACACCCGGTTCAAGTGGCGATTCATCTGCCACCGTTTCACCGACAAACAGCCCAGAATAATTGGTTTGATACACGGTCATCTGATTCATTATCTATTCCTTAATATCGAATGCAGGCAAGTAGTGCGATGTTACGTGGACGGTTTTCATTACCCACTGTGCCAGTTGGGTTTGGATTGTCGCCATCGTATTCAGTGCCATCGCTGGTGTAGTAAAGATAGTTGTCTCGGTCTAAACCACCATTTGAGCCTAAATAGCCATTTTTAGCAGAGCGTCCAAAATGCCACATGCTGTTTACATAGTTTTCACCCAAAGAGTGATGTTTATGCTTCAGTACTTGCTGTGATTGTTTACTTCCGACGACACGCCCAGCATCAACACCACGACCGTCATCGGCAAAACGTGGAAATTCACCACGTGCATCAGGCACGTTAAATGTATTTACGCCATCTCCTGCCCCATAAGATGTGCCAATTGCTGCAAATAAATCCGCATAAGCAGTACGCGAATATGCTGCACCGTTACATTTTAATAAACGATAGCCAGTCGGAATATTTTGCGAAGCCAATGTGACAACTGTGCCTGGTGGACAGTCATTAAATTTGGCTTCATCTGCACTCATAACACCTAAGTTTTGACGTGCCAAAGGTTTATTCAGTACATCTGATAAGTTGTTTTTCTGTGCCAATGGGTAGGGTGCAGCACCTAGCGGCTCATTCTGAACGATTAGGATTTTTGCACCAGGATAAGCTTTGCCTAAAGTAATGCGTGTGGGTGTGGTTGCAAGCCAGCCATCTGCACCGGCTTTGTTGGTAATACGGTCGCCATTGATATAAACAGCAGCACCAGTGGTTGTGGTTGTACTGAGATCGACAATGAGTTGATCAGCCACAAGTGACTGTTCTTCTTCAATGGTGTTGACGAATACTTCAGCTGATCCAGCATCTGCCCATTCAGTATCACCATCGGCATTGGATTTTTTCTTGAGTACCTGACCATTTGTTCCACCAGGAAACATGGTTGCAGGTGTCAGCGTATTCAGGATCCATTGATGCGTAGCAATGATCACATTCGGGTCAAAGTTTAGTTCAAGTACTTCAGGGTTTGAAATGACAAATGGAATTCGATAAACCGAATCTTGTGTGACACCTTCTGCAAGTGTCGGTTTATGGACTTCAGGTGTATTGCCGACCAGCACCATATTGCCATTACGATCAAATAATGCGATTTCACGAACAACGAAGCCTTCAACTGTCACTGGAATAATCATTTCAGCGGTGTATTTATTTTCGTTTTCAGGGTCTTGATAAATGCGGTTAATGGTTGCGCGATATTTTTCACGCACCAGTTGAGTCATAGACTCGACTGGTTCAATGGTGTTGCCACGGCCATCACCCACAGCGAAGTGGGTGAGTTCGATGGTGCGTTGCTGGCTGACGGCCTGAGAAACGAGGGCAAGGCCAGTGGCTGTGTAAATGGTTTTGTAGTTCATTTTCTCACCGATTAATTATTGAATAAGTTGTTAATAATATTTTCAAAATAAAGTCGGTTTCCGGTGTCATTTAGATGTAATCCATCGGACCAGATTGATTCAGCATCAAGTAGTTTTTGAGCGCAATAAGTGTAATGACTAATAAACTTTAGGTTATTAGCGAAAGCAAATTTTCTAGACAATGAATCAACATCACGCATATTAAATTTGTAAGTGCCAGTGTTTTCATTTGCAGCAAAAGTTGAGCTCATAATGATTACATGCGATCTTGGAGCCAATGCCTTGATTTTCGCTAAACATTCACCGAGTCTTTTATAATAACCATCCGGACCACCAATCGCTGCACGATCATTGGTGCCAAGCATCATGAATACAAAATCATCTGCTGATGTCACAGATGCATCAAATAGATTTTTATCAAGCCAAGACTTGGTTGTTGAACCAATTATTCCATCGTTTACAACATAGATACGTTTATCTACACGCAATCCCCAAATGACTGCATACGACAACGTACCTGTAGACACATTCCGGATTTTAACTTTATGCGTGCCGAAAGTATTAAAATTTACTTTGTACTGAGCATTGTGATCTGTAACCGCATCGTAATACACGAAATTACTGTGGAAGACGTCATCAACATACACGTCTATTGAATCACCAACATTCCCGATTGCATGTTTAGAATAACAAATGTAGGCATGATCGGATGTTACTGTAAATTCCATTTCAACAGGCCGTAAACTATTGTAATTCAGTCCTAAAAGATTCATTGATGAGCCGTTAAACTGAGCAACCCCTGCATAAGAGATAAAGCTAAGTTTTGATGCTTCAGATGAAATAGATCCATCTTTAGCCGTCATTTTTACATCTTTATATATTTCAGACCATTTCGTATACGAAGGTACAACTGTATAACCACTGCCTGCTGAATCTGATGTCACCGTACCATCACCATACACTTTTGCTATCCACGAGCGCAGTAAATTTGCCCACGTTTTTGACACTGACGTATCGATGGTATTTCGTACATCCGAAAGGTCGCCATAACGAGGTTCAATTGGGCTCCCAGCCGAACTACCCATCCCCCACGTGATCGAGTCACCAATCAATTTAATACGTGTTGGCTTTAATGGATTCGCCATGTCTGCACGGATTGCTTCAACTAAAATTAGGGAAGCGCGAGCTGTATCAATTTTGGCTGCATTCGCATCTATTTTGGAATTTAATAAGTCCAGGTCTGACTGGCTTGCAATTTTAACCCAGGGTTGCCAGCCGTTTGAGCCCCAATAGCTACGCGTCCAAATTGTATTGTTTGCACGTTGATAAGCAACTTGACGATAAATATTACCAGTTACCATGACTTCAACAAGAAATTGATCCGCAGCTGGGTAATTATGTGTGTATATATCCAAAACGTTAGTAGCGCATGAATGAATACCAACAGTTAACAAGTTGTTTAAGTCTTTGTAATTATATTTTGTAACTTTACGACCCAATTGAATCCATGGTGTCCAAGTGCCATTGCCCAGCATTGAACGGAAATAACTGCCGAACTCCGCATAACCATCAAAATATTGATGCGTTATATAAGTGTTGGGATTCTTAATAACAGTTAGCGTCCCACCGCCATTGGCATTTTCTTGCTCAATCATTTGAGGTGGTAAGTTCAGAAACGTCGATGCTTTGGCCTGAGAAATATCATATTGCCCACGAACCTTTAACGTATTTAAATCAGTACCATCAGCGATAGTTTTAACCATTGCGGTTGAATCTAAATCACTTTTTTTAAGAATCTGCTGCCATGCTAGCCAAGCCGAACCTATTGTATTCGTATTGCGCCAATAAATTTCCCCTAAATCTGATTGGTACCACTGAAAACCAATTGTCCCTGTTGAACCAGTTGCAACCCAATCCATTCGTAAATGGCCAGGTCGAGTTGTTGGATAATGCTTTTCTAAACTTGGTGTATTACCGTTTCCAAATGCTGTGTAATATCCAGCAGTCAGAATATTATTTAAATCATCAGTATTCGTGAGTGATTTTGACTTAAACAAGGGGTTTGAGTTCGGATATAACTTCGCTTGTTCGACGGGATCAAAACTGCTTTTTGTTAGTGTTGATCCATTCCATCTGTTATTTCCAACACCCCAGGTACCAGTACCAGTCGTGTTTTCTTCACCAATAACAACTGTACAGTTCAATGGTAAATTCGCTTTAGTAGAATTAAATTCAGCATAAGTAGCAAATTCAAAAACACCTTGCACAATTTCAGACTTGTTCGCTTTTTCCTGATTTAAAAATTCAGTTCGATCAGCAAGGGCAATAGCTTGTTCGTTTAAGTTACCATTAATACCACCACGCGCAAGTTCATGCGTTTCAAGCAAACGTATTTCTGACCACTTTTTTTGACCTTGGATATTTGGCATTACATATCTACTCCATTCAATTTTTTAGTACCGTCTAGTGCCCAAGTTCCGTCTAAATGCAGACCACCAGCTGACTTCACAAATTCAGATTCATGGCCAGCTTGAGTCATGGCATTGACTTGTAAATTGGATGGGCTTTCTAACATGACGGTGGTGTCAACGAGGTGCGAGCGTAAGTTTTTATAAGCACGAACGACTTTTAATAATTCTTTGTAATCCGTGACTGAAACGCTGTCTTGGCTGGTTTGAATATAAAGCTTGAACGTATATGGTTTTCCAGCTGGAACCATGTTGAACCATTCCTGGACAATCACTGGGAAGCCTAAAGAATTTAAAGCGACTTCAAGCGATTCAACTGTTCCTTTGATCGAATGGTTATATAGTGATGTTTTAATCACTTGACGTTTCTGTGCATCCGACCAGTTTTTATTCCACACATCAACTGAACGTTCCCATGCCAACCAAGGAAGCACTTCAACTGGTGCATTCATTGGATCATTGAAACTGCGAATATTGATTTCAACATTTGAAACACGCGCAAATGCTGCTTCAAAATTCATTTCAAATTTGGTGGAGTTTGGGGGCAAAAGCTTATTCATGCAGTTGCCATCACAATATTGATGCCAGTGCAGAAAGCCACTTGGCCAATTGATGTGTCGATGTTACCTGCAGGTGAAATCAGATTGACACGACTGACACCAGGTTGATGCAATGCTTGATAAATCCCTGATAATGAAATGCCGTCATTAAATGAATGGCTTTTTTTCGTATATTCTTGAGCTGCCTTATAACAACTGTCTAAGACAATATTTTCATCTGGACCTTCATCAATAAAGATCTCAGCATTGATGCTGTAATTTAAAATTGAAGCTGAATAAATGATGGGTTTATCTGTCAAAGGTCTTACTGATTTTGCATTTAAAGCAGCACTAACAACATTAAGTAAGTCTTCTGGAGCAGTACCATCACTTTCATTTGAAAGCACATAAATATTGCAAATACCAGTTGGATTACCGGTTTCATCTAGAGGAGCATAAGGGTAAATGTCTTTGACACGTGGATCAGCATTTAAGCCGTGAAAAATATATGAACCTTCACTTCCGGCTGTGGTCTGACCTTCGGGTGCTAATTGCACACGTTTACGCAAAGAATCGTTAGACTCTTTCACTTCAGGTGAGTTTTCTGTTGCTGGGCTGATGATTCGACGTTGTAAATTTCGTTCAGCTGCCTTGTGATCCAGATCATTGTCTTTCGCAAATGCCAGCAGTACTGCCAATGCTTGTTCATTGGCTTCTTTACGAATCAACATTTCACGATAAGCAAATGCTTCTGCCAACTTCATGGCTGGATCTGACTCAAGATAACGCGGAAAGTTCGGCTGAACGTCTTCCATACGCTGATAAAAGTCTTCAAGACCATCTTTTAAAATGGTCTCAAAATCAATCTGACGCACCACATCAGGTGGATTCAGCTGTGATAAATCAATTGCGGTTAAATTTGAATTTGCCATTTACTGATCACTTATAAAGTTGCACCAAGGTCCAATGGGATTTTTAAAGATTGGTTTTGATTGTTTGAAGTCATGGTCAGGTCTAAATCAAGAACATGACGACCACCTTCAGATTCATATAAAGAAATTGAATTTGGCATGACACGTGGTTCCCACTGCAAAATGGCATTTGCGGTGGCAGCTTTAAGCTGTAATGCCGTAATTTCATTAAATGGTGCGTCAATCAGTTGTGGAATCAGTGAACCATATTCACGACGCATGACACGTGAGCCAATTGGCGTGGTCAAAATATCGTGGATAGACTGACGGATTTGATCTAACTCATCGGCAACCATTGCGCCTTGATCACGTGACATCATGGAATTGGTCCTCCAGAAGTTCCAGAACCAGGTTGAACACCTGAGGTTTTATGGTTTTTCAGACTAATGTCACCAGCAGTGACATCATCTTCAGTGCTGAAATGACCCGATGAATGACTGGATCCTTGCACCAACTGACTTCCACCCACAGTGTGATTGCCACTGATGACTGTGCTGCCATTTGTGGTCTGATTGCCGTTCAGGGTTAAATCACCATTGATGGTGGTATTTCCATTCACAGTGACACCACCGTCAGCAGTCAGAACAGCAGTACCGCCACTTGGTAAAATTGCAGACAGATGATGGGCTGACACGTCATAAGCAATGACACAGCCATCGGCAAACATACGGATTTTTTGATTGAGATCGTCTAATGGTGCAGGGTGGTCATCGTTATAAAATCCGTACAAGACAAAACTTGTTGGACCAATTTCACCGCATGGCGATACCACAACACATTCTTCTGACTCAGATGGCATATCCCACGTGGAATCTGCACCTGAACGGACATTCAGACAGCGAATTTCAGGCGTGTCGATATCGCCAAGATTGACAATGACTCGTGGAATTGGTTTAGACGGATTGATGGTCTTGATGGTTCCAAAACGAATTAGATTTTCAAGACGACGATTAAGGTCAGCGCTCATGCCAACACTTTGCTGTATAGGTTTCTACATTTCAGCTGAGTAAAGTTGTATAAACCTATTTTCACAAGATGAAAGAATTTAAAGTTTGATATGTTTTAGAAATAAGTCTTCAACCAATTTAATTTCTTGGTCGGTAAAACCCAATAATTCACGTTTTGGATAGACCACATCTGGTGCACCTTTTTCTGCACGATCTTTTAAACCTTCCTGGTGAACACGTGCAATTCGAGCAATACGACCGACAAAGCCTATGGCAATAGAATCAGCAGTACTGAGTACTTTTAAATTGCTGGTGTTCTTTAGTTTGGTGAACATTTTTCTTTTGATTTTGCCTTTTTGTTCACGTAGGCGTTTACGTCGTGGCGTATAACTTGAACCATCAGGATTTTTCTGTTCAGAAATACGCTTGCCCTGACTTTTTCTTAAATCACGTCCAATTTGTTTGGAAAGTCTTGCACGTTCGCCCACCGACAGCCGTTCTAAAAACGGCTGAAGATAATTGGCCAAGTCAAGCACATTGCTACTCATGGATTTTTACCTGGTGGTGCAAATGCCATTGACCAACCTTCTTTTTCAGTTGTGGTCCATGATGCCAATTCATGACCAGATGGGTCGGTCAGTGTGACGTTGGTTGGCTGTTCAAATTGTGTGTATTGCGGTTCAGATGGATAACTCATTTCAAGTTTTCCTTCGGCATTCTTTTTCACAACGACACGTTCAGTCAGTGGGATTTGGAAGTTGATATCGTATTTGCTGTTATCAATGAGTTCTGCTTCAAATGTTATGGCTTGTTTGCCTTTTTCATGATTGGCCATGAGCTCAGATTGATGTTCTGCAATCCATGTGAACAGCACAACACCGATCACATCAATATCACCAGCATAATCTGTGATGATGACATCGAGCGTATATGACTGCTCAAAACTAAAGCCACCTGACATTGTGCTTCGCAGGCTGCCTTGATTCGCAAAAATCAGTAAGCGATCCTGATCTGGGCTTAGATCAGGAATCGACTTGAGCAAATATTCTCTTAAATGATTTGGCTTTTTCATGCTGCTTTAGCACTCTTATAGTTGGGATCGAGGCGATTCATCACACGTAAAAACTTGCTGTCATAGCCTAGTTTTTTATAGTTTTTACCGTTGTATAGGGTAAAAACTACATGCCAATTTTCTTGACGCAATGCATCGATCAGCTTCCAGCGTTTGTCATCCACTTCACCAGACTTGGTTTCACAGTAACGAAGGAAGGCTTCAAACTGCAGGCTTTCACTTTGTTCATGTTGAGCCACAAAATCTTGCACAGATTTATAGCCAAGGTCTTTCCAGTTTTCACCCATCAGCTGAAAACGTCCCCATGATGCAGACTGCAATGCACATGATTCATCAAGATGTTTGGCTTGACTTAAACGTGTGTACTCAGCCGATCCACCGTGATAACCACCTGTTTTGGTGTTCACAATATTTGGATGTTTGGCCATCAAAGCATTGGCTTTGGTTTTGCCAAATTTCTGATTCAAATAGAAATACATGCGATGACGTTCAAATAAGATTTTCGGCTTGCCATTTGCCAAATAACCTTCACCCAAGGTTTCAACTTCAGCAATCGCTTTGATCACAATGACCGGTACACCTAGACGTTTAGCACCTGCGATCAAGTCACTTTCTTTTAAAAGTTTACTGGTGTCTTCACCGCGCAGTGCTTTTAATGTGTAATCACCAACTAAACCATCCACTTTCAAGTTTTTTAATTTCTGAAATTGAATGACGGCATATTCAGTGTTTTCGCCAAAATCACCATCAGCAGATAAAGGCTTTTTATTTTTGCCTGTCATTCCGGCTTTAGTAAGCAATTTTTGCAATTCAATGACGGCAAGACCTTTGGAACCGATTTTTAAAATACTCATGGCGTACTCCGTAACATTGAAACAACATTACCTTTACTGCGAAAAATAAAGATCAATAGGAATACAGCAAGGATGGAATCCCATACCGTGACTGGATCCTTAATGAAAATGATGTGAATGCTTTGCGCTAAGAAAGCACCTATCAAGACAGTTGCGAATAATCGCAATGAACAAGACTGCAGATGAAGGCGATCAAAGCATAAAATACGGAATGCACATGCCACATAACACAGCACGGCAATGATTGAAAAAATAGTTTGCGCCAATGGCGACAACATGAGTTGCATCATTTTTTATTCTCCTTTCCAAAGGTGTTGGATAGGGCCGAAAAGAATTTCGATGTTGTGGTGAAAATTTCATGCAAGGTGGATTTATTTACCCACGTCATGACTTTGACCAATACCGGTAAAGCAAACATACTGGTGAAACAAGCGATCACCGTGTGACTGTTTATACCTGTACGATTTGAAATTTCAGGTGCCAAGGCATAGCCTAGGGCAACGGATAACATGAGCGAAAAAATACGTTTTCCATAGCTCAGTGATTCTTGGGTAAATGCTAAAAATGCCGCACCAATTACGGCACCAAACAGTGCATCACCATTCACGAATGGAAGGAGTGATACCAATCCTGCAGAAGCGGTAATTGCGACAGTGGTTGATGTGGTTGGTTCAGCCATATTTTTGTTCTCAGTCCCAAAGCTGAATGCTTTGCGTTTTATTTTGTTGTGTTTGAATTTCTGGTAACTGAACCTTGGTACCCATCGGAAGAAATGGACCAAATGCAGACAGATGTGGATTGGCTTCAAGTACTGCTTCGACCACGCCAGATGAATGTCCATAATTGCGCCAACAAATAGCATCAACAGTGTCATCTTGAAGGGCATAAACAGTTTTCATTTAGACCAGCTCCACATTCAAACGACGAATTTTTTTTAAATCACGAATGGCAAAGCGCAGATCTCGACGGTAGTCGTCAATTGTTGGTGTCAATTCATCAGCCTTTTGGCCACCGTTGTTTGTGGTGTCATAGGCGCGATATTGCTCATTCAGTTCAGCACCAACAGCTGCAGCAACGGCACGGAAATATAAAACTTCAGTGATCGGTTTTGTCGTGGGGCCTGAAGTAATGGTTTTTGTGCTGAGTTCAGCAAGTGTGGCTGCTTTTGATGTGAGTGATTCGAGTTGATCATTCACTTCAATAATGGCTGATTCAATTGCAGGGATTAAACGCGCATTGGTGACACTGCTATCAAAGCGCAATTTTTCACGAATGGCTTTTGAAGAAATTTCGGGAAAGAATGCTTCACTGGTGATGACAACATCTTCATTGTTGCGGTTGCCGTTTGCAATTAGTCCGGTCATTGTCATTCTCAATTAGTTGAGGGGTGGAGAATTGAGTCTGTAATTACACATAAAAATGTCATTACATCGTCAATTCTGCCCCTCGGTTGGCGCGGGGCACTCGTTACGTCGGATGAAACATCAAGTTGCCTTGATCATCGACGACCTGTGAACCATCTGCATTCAGCATGGGTTCAGGTGAATTTTGTAATTGTTCTTTATAGAGCTTTTCAGCTTTTTTAAGATCTGTTTTACCACCACAATTTTCATTTTTGGCAATCGCCATTTTGATAAATGCTACTGCTTCGGATCCACGATCTAACTGCAGGAAAGTACGACCAATTGCCAAATATAATTTGGCGCGGATCTGGTCGTGCATATCATGATTTGCAGTTAATTGGTTCGCTTTTTCAAGAACATCAAGTTTAAATACTTGGCCATCCTGATATGTTTTGTGAGCAGCATTGCCAATTTCTTCAGCAACAATACTTGCAGTACTGCGACTAAATGAATCAGGCATTTTTAAGTTCTGTTCTAAAGCATATTCAGCAAGGCTTAATCCTTGATTGAACAAGCCACAGTCAAAGCACCACAGCATGATGGTGGTGATCACCTCATCCTGTTCAACTTTTGCGCCTGACTGAACGACACCCAACACATAAGGCATGAGCTTTGGAATCAATTCTTTTTTTGCTTCAGCGCGTTTGTCTTGAGACTGGATTGAACGTAAAACATGGATGTCATTTTTCAGTTCGGTCAGTTGTAATTGGTAGACGCTTGCGTCTGGACGGACACCACCAAATTCGTCAGCCTTGGCAGCTTCAATCGCTGCCTTGGCTTTCAGTAGGTGTCGTCGAGCTGGACTCAACATAATTCACCTATTTATAGAATTTCGATGTTTTCCACGAAACCTACTTTTTCGTAGTTTTCGATGACATACGCATCATTTGAAGATTGATATTCTTCGACTTGATCCAGTGATGAGTTATCAACAATTTGACGACGTTTGCCAGTTTCTTGGAAGTAAATTGATAAGTTATCTAGTGAAGTCACCAGTAGTGCATCATCTGGGAAGAATGGAACACGTACTGCTGGTAAACCACCAATTTGTTTTTGACTTACTAATACTTGGCCAGCCAAAGTATCAGTATTATCAGATGCATCATTCACCAGTGGGAAGTTTTTGTCATTCAGCAATTGACGACCACAGATCACAACGAGATCCGTATCATCTTGATGGATTTCACCAATCAAGTTGCTGACAACATCGACAACCAGTGCATCTAAGTTTTTATAATCACCTGCTGCACCGATTTTTACTTTTCCTGATGCATCAACAACTTCAGGCATATAGCGTTCAGGTGCATTGGTACGGATTTTTTGTAACCAGCCAATGTTTACATCTTGAAGCAGTGGATTTGCTTGGCGGTCAGTCTGGGCAGCAGCACTTATACCATTCCAGCCGATCATGATCATGTCTAGAGCAATTGCACGGTCAACAAATTTTTTCCAACGTGCGTAAAAGTCTGGGAACTTAGCCCACGCATCTAATTTTTCGTAACGAATAGCCACGTCAAAATCGGTTTTGTGGCATTTGTATGGATTAGACTTAAGTCCAGTTGGATCCACTGGTGTACGTTTAGTGCCAGCTTTAGTGTTTGAGCGACCAGCGATGGTTGAACCTTGAGTCAAGCCAATTGCTTCACCTTCCAGCTCATCAACTGGCTGCATATTAATTTGTTGAAGAAAGGCTGAAGACTCTTGAAGTGCATCTACCATCTTCTGAGCAATAGAAGGATCGACATTAAACTTGTCAGACGCAACAGCAACACCGTTGGCAGTTGCGATACTTAGCATAAGTGCTGAGTACTTTAAACGAGTTGTATTTTTCATCTTTAATTTCCAGTTATTTTAAGTATTTGACTTAAAAGTTTTGAATTTTAGTAATCAACTTTTTCAGAGAAGTTGCCAGTGTTTTCAGGTGCAGATGGTGTACCTGGGTTTTCTTCACCTTCTAATTTGGTTTTCAGATTATTGAAGTCTGTTTCCAATTTAGAATGCTTAGTTTTAAGTTCTGAAAACTCAGTTTTGACCTTTTGCAATTTGGTCTGACTTTCACCAAAGGTTTTTGCAATTGCTTCAAGTGAGTCAGATACTTCTTTGAATTGGTCTTTATTTTTATTGTCTTGTTGTTCTTGTTGTGGCTTCAACCAATCCAAAACTTTAGAAAATAGACCTTTTGCTGGTGCATCTTGGCCATCTTCAAACTGGAGATCAGCTTCTTCAGCTGCTGTGAACAAATTGTCTTTGTCTTGTTTTTTGCTGACGAATGGGTTTGCTTCAGGATTTTTTGATGCAAACTCCATAATCTGAGTACCCAATGACGCAGGTGAATCTGTAAATGCAAGACCCACCAAATATGCTTCACCAGTATCAGCAAAATTTGGATTCACTTCGATAGAAGTAAATAGCTTTTGACCACGTTGATGCAATTCAATCAGTTGATCAAACGCATCAACTTGTGCAAACAATGCCCATTTTTTAGCACCATTGATTTCAACTTCTTCGGCCTTTAATGCAATTACTTTTGCATACGACCCAAATGTGCTGTCAGGGCTGATGGAGCGGAAATGTTCTAGGTTCCCCAATGCCGTGTAAGTATCTGGATTGTAATTTTTGGCCATTTGTTGAATCCATGTTGCTTCAATCACGCGACCATCAGTCGTGGATCCAGCAACAGCAACACGGAAAAATTTGGATTTCTTCATTTCTGAATCCTGTGTCTATGTCGATAGATAAAATCTATTTAAAGTAGTTAGCAGAATCGGAAGAACAGCCAGAACATTCAATCTAAGTGGGTTGTATAAACACTATTTCACAATATCAGTGCAATGAATAAAAGCTCATGTGTTGGCTTAATGAGCCAATGGATAATGCACTTAATACCCCACAAAATCTGACCTTTGATAAACGCCTTCTAGCAAAATTTTTGTATTGGATGGGGTGGCGAATCAGCTCGATTGCAGATCACATCGACGAACCTGATAAAAATGTTCATGCTTGGAAAACACGTGATGAATGGGATAAAGATGCACCTGTTGGTCGAGTCGGTGAAGCCTTAACTGCTCAATTGATCAAACTGATTATTCTTGAGAAAAAAACACCTGGTGATTACAAAGAAATTGATTTGCTCATGCGTCAGCTGGAGCGCATGGCAAGAATCGATAAATATTCTGACGGTGGCAATGAAACCGATCTGAATCCAAAACTCAAAAATCGAAATGCTGGACCACGTAAGCCAAAACAGCCAAATGCACTGACTGAAGAACAAGTTGAAAAACTTCTTGAAGACTTTGATGAAGGCTTATTTGAATATCAAAAGGTCTGGTACCGTGCGCGTGAACAACGTAACCGTGCATTATTAAAATCACGTCAGATCGGTGCAACATTCTACTTTGCACGTGAAGCATTGATCAAAGCGGTTACTACTGGTCGAAATCAGATTTTCTTGTCTGCATCGAAAGCGCAGGCACATGGTTTTAAAACGTATATCAAAAACTTTGTCATGCAGTCCATTGAAGTGGATCTGCAAGGCGATCCAATTTCAATCACATTGCCTTGTGGTAATACCGTTCAGCTGATTTTCTTGGGTACCAATGCAAAAACAGCTCAGTCATATCATGGCGATTTGTATTTTGACGAATTCTTTTGGGTACATGGCTTTGCAACTTTGAAAAAAGTGGCATCGGCAATGGCTGCCCAAAAACAATATAAAAAGACCTATTTCAGTACACCTTCCAGCAAAACCCATGAAGCCTATGCCTTCTGGACAGGGGACGCATTTAATAAAGGTCGCAGCAAAGAAAATCGAATTGAGATCGACACCAGTCATGCAAATTTAAGAGACGGTGCTTTGTGTGGCGACAAGATGTGGCGACATATTGTCAATATTCAAGATGCTGAACGACAAGGCTGTGATCTATTCGATATTGAAGAACTGATTGCAGAAAACAGTCCTGAAGAATTCGCCAATCTGTATATGTGTGAATTTGTTGATGATGGTCACAGTGTCTTTCCACTGTCGATCATTCAGCCGTGCATGGTCGATTCATGGGAAGTATGGTCCAAAGATTTTAAGCCATTGGCATTGCGTCCATTTGGTAATAAACCGGTATGGATTGGATACGATCCAGCAGAAAGTGGCGACAGTGCAGGGCTTGTGGTCATTGCACCACCTGAACCTGATTATCCTAAGTTCCGTTTGTTGGAACATCACCAGTTCAAGGGCATGGACTTTGCCAGCCAAGCACAATACATCAAAAAATTAACGACCAAATATAACGTCAAATATATCGGACTTGATACCACTGGTATGGGTACCGGTGTGGCGCAATTGGTCCGTGACTTTTTCCCGAATCTAACCACATTCAATTATAGCGTTGATATTAAAAATCAGCTGGTTATGAAAGGTATGGATGTAATTAATAAAGGTCGTCTTGAATTTGATGCTGGATCCACAGACGTTGCCGTCTCACTCATGGGTATCAGAAAAACACTGACGGCTTCACAAAGACAAATGACATTTGAAGCATCACGTGCTGAAAACGTTGGTCACTGTGATTTGGCATGGGCGCTTTTACACGCCTTATTCAATGAGCCTTTAACCCTTGATGACCAAACAAAATCTAAAAAATCCTCTATGGAGATTTACTAATGTCCGACAGCAAAGTGCAGGCATTTACATTTGGTGATGCTGAACCGGTGATGAATGGCCGTGACTTATCACAGTTCTATGAAACATGGCTGTGTGGCAATTATTACGAACCACATATCAGTATGAATGCTTTGGCAAAATCATTTAAGGCAATGCCTTATTTGTCGACTGCAGTGTT
This sequence comes from Acinetobacter sp. ANC 3929, assembly GCF_000369405.1. Lineage (GTDB taxonomy): Bacteria > Pseudomonadota > Gammaproteobacteria > Pseudomonadales > Moraxellaceae > Acinetobacter. The sequence goes on along the minus strand of NZ_KB849998.1, from coordinate 77,583 downwards.
CTATAAAAAGAATCAACTGGTGTCGTCATTCACGCCAAATAAATTGATCAGTTCATCTGAGTTTGAACGCATTGCTTTTGACTATTTGGTTTTTGGTAATGGTTACTTGCAACGGATCGACAATCGTTTGAATGAACCACATCACTATGATGGGCTCATGGCCAAGTACACCAGACGCATGAAAAATCCTGATGAATTTTTACAGCTGCTGAATGGATTTGAAGAACATATTTTTAAACCTGGTACCGTCTGCCACATCAAGGGCATTGATGTTGATCAAGAAATTTATGGTACGCCTGAATATATCGCTGCACTTCAATCGGTTTGGCTGAATGAATCAGCCACTTTATTCCGTCGCAAGTATTACAACAATGGATCTCATGCCGGCTTCATCTTATACATGACTGATTCAGGCATTGATGACGATGACGTGGAAGGTCTAAAACAGGCCATGAAAGATTCACGTGGTCCAGGGAACTTCCGCAATTTATTCCTTCATGCCCCTGGTGGAAAAAAAGATGGTTTGCAATTGATTCCAATCAGTGAATTGGCTGCCAAAGATGAATTCTTAAATATTAAAAACGTCACACGTGATGACGTTCTTGCATCCCAACGTACACCGCCACAACTTCTTGGAATCATTCCATCCAATGCAGGTGGCTTCGGATCCATCAGTGAAGCACGTGAAGCCTATTGGTATTCCGAAATTGTTCCACTTCAAAATTTATTCGCTAACACAGTGAACGAATGGGCAGGTGATCAGATCATCCGCTTCAAAGAGTTTCATCAACTTCAATTCAAACAGGAAAAACAATAATGAATATTGCTTTGGCAATTAAAAATTGGAAATTCATCGTGATGGCTGCCTTGGCCATCGCTTTGGCATTTTCAGTCACCAGCTGTGCAAGTAAGTCACATCAAATTGATTTGCTTGAATCACAAAAAACTTTGGCCGAAACCCAACGTGATTTGGTTGCGTCTCAACATGCGAATGAAGTGCATGAAGTAGAGCAGGCATGGTCACAAGATCTTCTGGAGTCAGAACGAAATGCAAATAAAAACTTACAAGTTGCGCTGGCTGCTGCCAGTGACAGTGCTTTGGCTGTTGACCGGTTGTCAAAGCAGGTCAGTGATACAAACAAACGTTTGTCCTCAGGTACCGATGAAGCCGTCATTGAATATGGAAAGACCTGCAACTTCGTACTCCAAACAATGGCAGAACGTGGTGGAGCAATCGCAGCAGCAGCTGATGGACACGCAATTGATGCAGAACGATTAGACCAGGCATGGCCACAGCAAGTGAAGCCAGATAAACAAAGCTGATCACAGTATTTTCACGAAAATAAAAGTCCTCCATGTGTGAGGGCTTTTTTTTGGCCAAAGTTTCTAAAAGTACAGAATCCAGTTCAAGCCGGGCGGTTGACCCCCCACCTCACCTGCCCAGTAAATGTGTCGAATATTCAACAGATTTGTGACCATGACCGATGGTTGTCTAAGCCACATCAGTAGCGGTGCATGACACAGCCGAATGCCAAAAAAACAGTTCTACATAATTCAACAGGAATTCTATGAATGCCTACAACTTTCGATTTATCAAAAGTTTCTTCAACTCAAACAATAGTGCTGAAAAAAGGTTAGAAACAGTAAAATGAAAGGTTTTTAATATTTAAGTATCTGATATTTATTAAATTAATTTCTAACCATATAAAGGTTAGAAGCGGTTAGAAAAAAGTTATAAAAGTTAAAATATATATATAAAACAATAATATAAAAGGTTAGAACTTCTAACCATTTTTAGAGGTTAGAACTAACCATAATCTAACCATTTTCTAACCTTTTTAAATTTGTAATTAATCTATATAAATCAATAATCTAAATACTGTTTTATAATTTTCTAACTTTTCTAACCTCTTTTTTTTCTCACCCGAAATTTTCAAAAACTTCAAAATCACATTAAAAAAGCCTTTTCCCAACGTTGGCCATTGCTGTCATATATATGTGTGTGATCTCTACATCTGATATATTTTCTGTACTGTTACTGGAGATCTGTCATGCATACCGAAGAATTATTTAAACTGTTTTTTAGACTATTAGATCCAGACATGCATCCACCAAGACTTTATCAACGTGGTGACTTAGAAATGTTTTGGCGTGAGCGTTTTTCAGAAGCATTAGGTCTTCAAGAACCAAATGGTGCAATGATGGGATATGTAGAGTTGCCAAAAATGTTTTTGAAGACGCATAGAGCTGTTCAGGAAAAAATGGAGTCCTCTGAATAATAGGACCGATAGTTATTTTGCACCGTATTTGCACCGTGCTTTTTATTATTGAATTAAACCACTGATAATAAGAATAAATTTTGAAATGTTGTCTAGTCCATCATTGGCGCGACGGAAATACGTGGCTTTAATGATTCAAGTGGTTGCATAAACAGTTCTCGGATGTGGACAAGCAAAGAAAGGGCAGCATTATACGAGTTTTGTGATCAATTCACCAATTATCCTCTGTATGGCTTGAATCTTAAAGCGCTTAGCCTTTTCGGTTGTGTTTCAATATTTGATGGTTTGGGCATCTAACTTTAGGCACTATATTATTTATGTAGGGCTTGGACTACAGTATTAGAATTTCAACCTTACAAAAAAATCCAACATGCTTGGCATCAATCTAAGCCGCATTAAACCATACTTCTAATGTCTGAATGCTCTAGACGGATCATCACTCGAAAAAGATGAAAGCAGAGTCATGCTGACCCTTTTATATATTCTATTTCTATGTGAGGATTTCCAAATGAGCACATTAAGTTTAGGCTTGACTCTATCGACTACAATAACAGTGATATCAATTATTTTTGCGCTAGTAGGCGTAATAAGTTATTCAGGTGCCTTGCTGCTGATCATGTTTATTACATTTTCTGTGTTCATGGTGCAGCAGTTAACGTGGAATTCCTAAATCTATCTTTTTGATTACGCGTCAAATTTTTCTCTTGTGTATATGTGCTCAGCATGTTGATTGTTCTTGGTCTAAAATTATTATGTTTAAATAAAAACTAAATGGCATAGAGTAAATTCTAAGCAATCTAATCGCCATGACTCAAAGTTTTATAATCAAAAGAGATGCTATTTCTATATTTCGAATTTCAAAAAAATTAAGCCTTAAAATTATAAAAATATTTGATTTATATCCATTTTAATCATGCTTTTTATTCGAGAAAGTATTTGTCGGGATTAAGCAAAGGTCGCTGGGATGCGACCTTACGCGGATAGATATGTAGTAAAAGAAATACAATTATGTATCGAGCACTGTAGTAAAATTAGCATCGTAATTCATTGGTTTTTTTTACATAAATTTATACTTTGACAAGATCTACCTATAAATATTAAAGGAAAGATATGCATAACGCATTGATTGTAGATGATCATCCCGTTGCACGGTTGGCTGTTCGAATGCTTTTAGAAAAAGAAGGTATGACCGTACTTGCAGAAACGGGGGATGGTTTGGATGCGGTTTCTTTAATTAAGCAGCTTGGGCCTGATTTAGTTGTCATCGACATTGATATGCCATCCTTGAATGGTATTGAGGTTGTTCAGCGCTTGCGTAAAAACGGTTACCAAGGCGGTATGTTGATGCTCAGTGGCAAAGATGATGATCATTACATCAAACGCTGTGCGAGTGCAGGTGCCGATGGATTTATTAGTAAGAAAAATCAATTGGTTGAACTTCATGATGCGATTCGTGCACTACGCGGAGGCTATGGCTATTTTCCGCGCGCGCTTGCGCGTCTTCATGTTGCGGATGCGACCTTAACTGATCCTGATATTGAAAAGAATAAAATTGCTGAACTTTCATCCAAAGAGTTACAGGTACTCCTTTATTTAGCCAAAGGCGAAAAGGTGATTGATATCGGTATACTTATGCATATCAGTGATAAAACGGTGAGTACTTATAAAAGTCGCATGATGCAAAAGCTTGAGCTAAAAAATATGATGGAGTTGTATGACTTTGCCCAGCGTAATCATTTGGTCTAAGGAATCATATGCCAAAACTGTGGATACTTGGTTGTGTAGTGTTCTGCCTGTTTTGCGGTGCTGTACGGGCAGAGTCCCCGCAACTGATGAAAGTTTTCAGTCGGGAAGCACCGATTCAGCTTGAATTTGAATTAAATGATAAAGACTGGCGTTGGCTCGGGAAAAAACAAGAAATAAAAGTAGCCGTCTATGACCCGAAAAATCCCCCTTTTGCGTTGTTATTAGAGCCCGATATTTTTGAAGGAATCGCTGCTGATTATACTTTGCTCATTGCCCATTCTTTAGGGGTTCGTGTCAAGGTTCTACGTTATCCAGATCGAGATGCTGCAATTGATGGGTTGAATCAGGGGCAGGTCGATATGTTGATTGACTATGCCAATGATATTACGGATGAAACAGATTTTAAGGCGAGTGTTCCTTTTACACCAGATGCGATTGCACTGGTCAGCAGAGAAGAAGTTCTAACACAAAATTTAAAAAAACCTCAGAATATACGGATCGCTTTGCTGAATGATTCTTTGTCTGATGAATGGGTTGCAAAATATTATCCTCAGGCGAAGGCGGTACGGTATGCTTCACCTGCAACAGCATTATCTTCTGTGGCGTTTGGGAATAATGATTATTTCATTGGTAGCTTTGCTATGGTGAGTTACCTGATTGAGCGCAATTACGATAATTTGTTATCAGTCGCTAAAATCTTGTCAACTGAAGAAACAGGTCCACATTTTTTATTTCGAACCGATGAGACGGTTTTACCACATATAGTCAATACGGTTTTGGCGGCTATTCCAACAGCACAGCGCAAAGCGATTTCACATCATTGGAGCTCAGGCTCTGATTTATGGCAGTTCCAATCACGCTTAGCACTGACCGAACGGGAACAGCGTTGGTTAGACCAAAATCGAGAAGTACATGTTGTTATCAATCCGCTCTATGCACCATTTACCATGCTGGATGCAAATGGACAATTTTATGGGATTAGTGCGGATGTGCTGCGGTTGATTCATTTACGCACAGGCATACATTTTAAGGCAGTTGAAGCCGATAGCGTTGCAGAGATGTTCCAGAAAGTGAGCCAAAATGAAGGCGATCTCATTGCTGCAATGAGTTACAGTGATGAACGAGATAAACAACTCATCTTTACTCGTCCTTACATTCAGCCTCCTTTTGTCTTGATCGTCAAAAATAGTACGACAGCACCGAAAGGATTATCGGATGTTAAAAGTTTGGCAATTACACCAGGTAATTCCTTATGGGAATGGATAAAAAAAGAATATCCGCATATTAAATTGGTAAAAGCTGAAAATGCCAGTTTGGCAATGCAGTGGGTTAAAGAGAAAAAAGTAGATGGAGCCGTACATAATCTGATTGGCGCCAATTATATGATTGATTATTATTTCCGTCATGAGCTCAAGATCGCCACTCGAATAGGAGACAATCTTTCGCATATATCCTTTGCTGTACAACGGGATGAACCTGAACTGTACAGTATTCTCAACAAGGCTTTAGCAGATATCTCACCCCGAGATATTTCAATGATCGCGTATAAGTGGCAAGGAACGCCTCCCGTTAAGTTGAATACATGGACCGTATATCGTCGGGAGTTTTATTGGCTGGCAGGGATCTTTGTTGCTTTAGTCCTGATTTCGTTGAGCTGGAACTACTACTTACGAAAAAAAATGAGTACACGTAAAAAAGCACAATTGAAGTTAAAGGAACAGGTCGAATTTAGAGAAACATTATTCAATAGTATGCTGGTGCCAGTTTATGTGGTTGACCGAGATGGAAATATTCTAAGCCGCAATCAGGCTTGGGAGGATTTTTTTAAGTTAGACAAAAAGCATTTAGACACATTGGCACTGACCTCATCTTTGCACCCGCTCGCGATCGTATATTCGACTCTAAAAGAGATGCTTAATGATACGTATGGATCACCGTTATTAAGACATCGTTATACGATTAAGAATGGTGATGAGATGAGTGTAATCATCCATCAGGCAGTTCCCTACATGGGGATAAATGGAGAAATTGTTGGGTTTATCTGTAGTTGGCAGGATATTACTGAGCATGAGGCACTTTTACTCGAACTGTCGTCTGCGCGAGAAAGGGCGGAACAGGCAAGTCGGGCTAAGAGTACATTTTTGGCGACCATGAGTCATGAGATCCGTACGCCAATCAGTGCCATTATTGGTTTACTTGAACTTACAGTGACCAATAAAACGTTTACTAAAAATGATATGGAAGCAGTACAAGTTGCCTATGAGTCAGCTAAATCACTTATGGATTTAATTGGTGAAATTTTAGATATGGCTAAAATTGAGTCTGGAGAACTCGAATTAGCGCCAAAATGGACTGATTTTGATGAGTTGGTACAGCCTATAGTACGCGTATTTGAAGGACTAGCACGGCAAAAGAATTTGACCTTATCTAGTCATATTGATGTCCGGCATCCAGATGAAATATTTATTGATCCGATGCGTTTGCATCAGGTGCTTTCTAATTTAATTAGCAATGCGATCAAATTTACAGAGCAAGGCTCGATTGAGATCGGGATGAAATGCTTACGTAAGAAAGATCAACATATGATTTTGGAGCTGGTTGTCTCCGATACTGGTGTCGGTATTGCAAAAGAAGATCAAGGGCAAATATTTACGCCCTATAAGCAATCTGATGCTGGGAAAATGCAAGTGGGTACAGGATTGGGGCTGGCAATATGTATGCAACTGGTCAAAATGATGGGTGGCGTCATTACGCTAAGTAGCGAGCAAGGAAAAGGAACGCATATTACAGTGCATCTTCCGGTTGAACACCGTCAATTTCAACCCGTATCAGTTGAGAGCGTTATAGCGATAGCAGACCGTATGCAACCGTTGAGTATTCTTGCTGTTGATGATCATCCTGCGAATCGATTATTACTCAAATCTCAGCTCACGCGCTTGGGACATTTTGTGATGGAAGCTGAGAATGGCGAGCAAGCCTTACAGCTATGGCGTAAACATGATTTTGATTTAGTAATTACTGATTGCAATATGCCAGTTATGGATGGAATGACCTTGACACAGTTGTTACGTCAGGAAGGAAACAGGCCAGTGACGATCTTTGGGCTCACCGCAAATGCTCAAGCCGAAGAGCGTGCGCGTTATTTGGCTGCGGGGATGGACGATTGTCTATTTAAACCATTACAGCTCGCACAACTAGAAACACTTTTGAATACAGTATTTCGGCATGTTGTTCAAAATAAACCAGTACAGAAGCAATTGGCGAGTCTGGTTGATTTGGGTGCTTTACGTCATTTAGTCAATGATAATACTGAGCTGTTGCATCAGTTATTGCTAACAACTCACAATGAAAATATGAAAGATATACAACAGGCGCGTTTACTGATTGAGAAGCAAGATAATGCTGGTTTAGCTCACTGTTTTCACCGTATGGCTGGAGCGGCACAGATTTTAGGTGCATCAGGTGTTGAAAGACATTGTCGTGAACTTGAAAATTATGCTGAAAATACGGCAGATTTTGAATTGCTTTGTCAAAGATCTAGTCAAGTGTTAGAGCTTGTTATGCAGCTCAACAATGCAATAGAAGATTTTATTGCCCATGGAAAAGCAGATTAACAGCTGATTTAAATATTGCTTTAGTTAGGTGATTGAATCGATTTAGGCGATGCATTTATGGAGATCGCATTCAATGATAGGTGAGGAACATAACCGCTAAATTGTTCTCTTCATCTAGATATTTTAGTTCTGAGTCAGATAAAACCTTAGATTCCGATATGGTATGGTCTGTTCTTGAACAATCTAACTGCATTTTGTGATTTATTTGCGAAACCTGACAATCAGATTCCTCGATAACTGCACCATGAAAATAAATCTCCCCTGTAGAGCTTGCAAAGATAAATGAAGTCATTAAAAAATATAATATTAAGCTAAGGGCGAGTGCTATTCTGGGCATGATAAAACTTCCAAATAAACAACCCAATGAGTCAATAACTCAATTGGTTATGGCTTTCAATTTTGGAGTGAATGGTAGTAGAAATAGGGTGTTTTCTTTATCGGAAGTGGATAATTAATTTGTCAGGTTTAAGTCTTTATTTTGAATCTAAGCCGTAAATGTTTGTAGGGGATGGATGACAAATTAAAATTAAAAAAAATGATCATTCTAATCACTGAGGAATATTTCAGCTTTGTAGTCGAACCCCTACAGTGAAATCGTTATTGCACTACGTGATTTATATCATTGGATGATATTCCCTCTTATTTAACCTATTCATAATCTTGCTCTAAGCAAAATAGGGGAGGTGTGATCTAAAAACCTCATCTATTACTTCGGGTCGCACATTAGTGCCGTTCAGAAATTCATAGCTAAAATTTCGAGATGCAATAATGGAAAAGTGGGTTTGTAAAGAATGTGGTTTATATCAAAGAGCTAACCATAAAAAGATTAAAGCTGGGCAGCGGGTTTATTTTTATAAAAATAAAAATCATATCAATCGATTTTTTGAACATATTGAAACCAATATTATTAGAGGTGTCGTTTTAAGTAAGCGTGGCAATCTCATTACAGTATTAGCAAGTGGAAAAGTATCAAAAGTGCTGAATGTTGATGTCTATCCTGAATGTGCTCCAATGCATTTTATTTATAATATGTTTGGTACTTGCGAATGCTGATTTGATTTTTTAAATAAAAATATTTCCAATTTATCTTTGCTATTCATTATAAGTTATACGTCATAGCCTTAAATTCTCTTAGAGTGGCTCCATGTGGTTGTAGAACTGCTTTCTGATTTTATGTTACACATCATAATAATTTGAATCTTGAGATTGGAGCTGAGTATCTGATCTAAGTCTGAGGACTTCTACTTATAATATCATTGAACTAAATAGACATTATCTCTAGATCTATTTTACAAACAGCGCTCATCTCTAAAGTTTGAGTCTTTAGAGATGAGAATCAGTATTCATGTGCTTAGGATGCTATTTTTCTTATTCAGCAGGTAATCAAGTAGGCTAAACAGCATACATGCAAAAACGAGGCTAATTCCTGCTAAACAGGTCATGCTCCATCCACCGTGATTCCAGGCAAAAATTCCTAGAGCCGAACCACACGCACCGCCAGTGAAATACGCCGTCATATAAATCGCATTGATACGAGACTTCGCATCAGGGCGTAAACGGAAAATCACACTTTGATTACTGGTATGGACTAAGGCTAGTGCCAACTGGATGAGTGCAAAACCTAGGATATAACTGAACAAGACGCTTTGTCCGAAATAGAAACAAATCCAACTCACGATAAATAAGCCACAGCCTACCCAAGTCAATTGGCTGGTATAGCCTTGATCGGCATATTTACCAACGTACTGTGTTGAGAGCGCGCCAAAAATCCCAACTAAAGGCACCATACCAATTAAAAGATCTTGAAGATGGTGTGCTGAGGTGAGTAGTAAAGCAATAGTAGAATATAAAATACTGACCGCAGCAAAAGCAAAACCGCCCGCAAGCGCACGTAATACCAAACGTTTCTCTTGCTTTAACAACTGCGCCATTGAGGCGAAGACTTGTCCATAATTCATTTTCATACGCATAGCATATGGCAAACGGCTTTTTAATGCGTAGGCCAAGATCAGCATCAGTACGCCACTGACGACATAAATAACTTTCCAGTGGAATAAATTCGAAAATAAACCTGCCAGACTGGTTGAAAGTAAAATACCCACTAGCAATCCACTCATTAAGAAGCCAATTACTTCTCCCGTTTTTTCTGGTTTTACCGTCATGGTTGCAAGTGGAATCAAAACTTGTGCTGCAACTGAGAATAGTCCGGCCATCACGGTTCCAAACCAAAGCATTGGCAAATTGACTGAGAATGCACTGATAAATAAACCTACAGCGCATAATCCCATCAGTAGAGGGATGAACTTGGTTTTATTAACTACGTCACCCATCGGCACAATAAACAATAAGCCTAATGCATAAGACACTTGAGCAAAGGTCACCGTCAGTGCAGCTTGACCTTGGGTCACAGCAAAGTACTGCTGAATGGAATGAATCAGCGGTTGACTATAATAGTTGGCACCTGCACATAAACCACATGCTGCAGCCATAAACCATAATAAGGTTCTATTCTGACTAATATCTTGGGGGGCAGACATAATTTTCTCGATCACTGATTTATGCGGTATAGGCAGTTGCTTCAACTTCGATTTGCATGCCTTCCAATGCCAAACGAGGAACAGGAATCAGGGTACATGCTGGGAAAGCGTGTTTTTTCCATAACTTTTGCATGATTTGAATCAAAGCCTGATGTTTTTCAGCACTGTGATTCACAATAAGAATGCGTAAAACCGCGATATCCGTAATTTGCGCATGGACTGAAGCTAGGGCGTGTTGAATATTATAGAAGACTTGTTGTACCTGTTGGTCAAAATATTCTGACAGTTCACCATTTTTATTTTCACCACCTTGGCCTGCAATATGAATGGTGCGAAGATTCGGTGGCACAACGGTAATATGACTATAGCCATTGGGACGAGGGTCATAAAGCTCATCTGGATTCATTATTTCAAATATAGCTGTGTTGATTAGATTCATCGCTATAACTTCATGCTGGAGATTGAGACTATTGAGTATCAAAGCTCAAGTTAGCTTTAGGTCAAGTGAATTTCGAATCTAAATCAGGGATTGATGGGAATAAAAAGACGATTTTTTAGAATTTTAATTTTTGCGGAGATCAAAAGTTACTTGGATTGCTCAGGGTGTTTAATTTTTGCACCAATATTGTGCAATAAAGAAGCTTTTGCTAGTCAAAACCATACAAATATCACTTGAAAAAATGCCGATTCAAGTTTTTTCAACTCTTTTTGATTTTTCTGAATGATTCACTGCATACAATTCAGATTTATTGATAAGGCGAAATCACTGTGGATTACCTTAATTCAATTACTTCCTACCAATTCGCTGATAAAAAGTAGCCGAAACGACCAATAAAAGTTCAGAGAAGCCAATCCTTCGCAGCAACTGCATGATTATGATGCCGATTCAGCCGATCTATTGTTACAAGCTAAAAGAAGCGATCCAATCTGGTGAAACGGATTTAGTCTAATTGTGACGATGATCGGGATGATGAGCCGATTTATTCAATGAATACCGCTTTTATCTTTCATGTCAGAAAGGGAAATGCATAAAAAATAGATGGATTGATAGCGAGAGTGGTCAAGTTTTTACATTCATAAAGTAGGAAAACAAGGTTTGACTGATCAAAAGGCAAACCTGCGGATCATACAAGCTAAAAATGTGAATGTGAATCATCAGTTCAAAATATAGGTATTTATTAAATAAATATTGGGTGGAATTTTAAAAAAGTTCCATTAGAATCCAAATTTCTACAAAGAATACTCCTGGGGGAAACATTGCTATTTGCGATGTTTACTTAAGAAAAACTAGCTTGAGGAACGCTCATGCAGATCGGAATCCCAACCGAAACTATCCTCGGTGAAAGTCGCGTAGCGGCAACGCCAGAGACAGTTAAGAAGTTGATTAACGCAGGTCATAGTATTGTCATTCAACGTGGTGCTGGTGTTAAAGCTGCGTATATTGACAGTGCTTATGAACAAGTTGGCGCAACCATTACGGACGATGCTTATACAGGCAGCCAAATTATTTTGAAGGTACGTGCCCCTAAAGGCGATGAAATTCAAAAGCTTGCGGCGAATACTACTGTAATAGCAATGTTTGACCCTTATCGCAATCCAGAACTCGAGCAGTTTGCTAATCAGCAAGTGTCTGCTTTTGCTCTAGAATTACTTCCACGTACACTTTCACGTGCACAAAATATGGATGTACTTTCTTCTCAAGCAAACTTGGCGGGTTATAAGTCTGTATTGTTAGCTGCGGCTGAATATCAACGTATGTTCCCAATGTTAATGACGGCTGCAGGTACTGTGAAACCTGCGCGTGTTGTGATTATGGGTGTTGGTGTTGCGGGTCTCCAAGCGATTGCGACTGCAAAACGTTTGGGTGCAGTGGTTGAAGCAACTGACTTACGTCCAACAGCTAAAGAGCAGGTTGAGTCTTTAGGCGGTAAATGGCTTGATGTGCCAATGTCCGATGAAGAAAAACAACGTGCTGCTGAAGCTGCGAAAAGCGGTTATGGTTGGCAGCCGGGTGAGCAATACATCAAAGATCAAGCTGCGATTGTCGATAAAGCCGTATCAAATGCTGACATCGTCATCACCACTGCATTGATTCCAGGTCGTAATGCTCCGCGTTTAATTAAAGCTGAAACCGTTGCCAAAATGAAACCGGGTTCTGTCATTTTAGATATGGCAGTTGAAACGGGTGGTAACGTTGAAGGTTCTAAAGAAGGCGAAACGGTAACAACTGAAAATGGCGTGAAAATTTTGGGTATTCCAAACATTCCAGGCACAGTTGCAACTGAAGCATCTGCATTGTATGCACGTAACGTTTTTAACTTCCTTGAGACATTATTCGACAAAGATAAAGCCTTTGCGATCAATCAAGAAGATGAAATCCAAAAAGCGTTACTTGTAACACATGGCGGTCAAGTACTGCTCAAGCGCGGTTAAGGGAGAGTTCTCATGGTTGAAACGATTACAATTTTCGTCCTTGCCATCTTCGTTGGTTATTACGTGGTGTGGGGTGTAACACCTGCATTACATACACCATTAATGGCGGTAACGAATGCGTTGTCTTCAATTATTGTTGTTGGCGCGATGATCCAAACAGTTGGTATGCCTGCGATTGGTGTAGATGCTAACGTTGCATTCCAAAGTGTAAACGTGGTGAGTATCCTAGGTGCGATTGCTGTGTTCTTGGCAAGTATCAACATCTTCGGTGGCTTTGCTGTAACTGCTCGTATGCTTGAAATGTTCAAGCCGAAGCAAAAGAAAAAAGAGGGCTAAGCAATGGAATTCATTCGAGACTATGCGGATTGGTTCTACCTGATTGGTGCTGTCCTCTTTATCTTAACATTACGTGGCTTGTCTGGTCCTAAGACTGCAATTGCAGGTAACCGCTACGGTATGATCGCAATGGCGATTGCTGTAGTCACTACTTTCTTTGTTGCTGAACATCCAGTGATTTGGATGATTGGTGGTGCAATGGTATTAGGTGCTGTTGTTGGTATCGCGCGTGCGAAAACAGTTCCAATGACACAAATGCCTGAGACTGTTGCGTTGATGCACTCTCTTGTCGGTTTGGCTGCGGTATTGATTGCGATTGCTGCGATTCTGCACAATAACCAACTCAATGTATTATTTGAACAAAATGAAGCTGCGTTAACCGCTGCTGGCGTTCAACATGCACATATGAGTTCAGTTCATTTATTTGAATTGTTTGTAGGCTGTTTCGTTGGTGCGATTACATTTACGGCTTCTGTATTTGCTTACGGTAAATTAGCGGCAAAGAAATGGGCGAAAACAATCTCTGGTGCATGGGTTAAGCCTGTTCAAGCAACGATTTTTATTGCAATGCTTGCATGTGGTTTCTACTTCTTCACTACCGGTAACATGACTGCGTTCTGGGCAATGACAGCACTTGCACTTGCATTTGGCTGGGTATGGATTGCACCAGTGGGTGGTGGTGATATGCCAGTTGTGGTATCACTTTTGAACTCTTTCTCTGGTTGGGCTGCGGCAGGTATTGGTTTCACACTTGAAAACAATATGTTAATCGTTGCAGGTTCACTGGTTGGTTCTTCTGGTGCGATTCTTTCTTACATCATGTGTAAGGCGATGAACCGTTCAATCATCAACGTTTTGTTTGGTGGTGCAATGGGCGGTGCAGCAGTTGCATCAGCAGATAAAGGTGAGCAAGTTCAGCGTAACCACCGTTCTGGTTCAGCAGATGACGCAGGTTTCCTGATGTCAAATGCAGACAGCGTTGTGATTGTACCTGGTTATGGTATGGCGCAAGGTCGTGCACAGAATGCGGTGAAAGAATTGTGTGAAATCTTGAAGGAGCAGGGCGTAAAAGTTCGCTTCGCGATTCACCCAGTTGCAGGTCGTATGCCTGGTCACATGAACGTATTGTTAGCAGAAGCAGATGTTGCATATGAAGACATCTTGGAAATGGATGAGATCAACTCAGATTTCCCTGCAACAGATGTGGTACTTGTCATTGGTGCAAACGACGTTGTAAACCCTGCGGCGAAAGATGATCCGACGTCACCGATTTATGGTATGCCGATCCTTGAAGCACACAAAGCACGTACTATCATGGTGATCAAGCGTTCTATGGCAACAGGTTATGCTGGCCTAGACAATGACTTGTTCTACAATGAAAAAACTATGATGATCTTTGGTGATGCCAAGAAAGTTGTGGAAGATATGACGAAAGCAATCAATGGTGGTGGTCACTAATCTGATCCTAATCAGGATTGTAAAAGCCGCCCTTGGGTGGCTTTTTATTTGGCTTTTTATTAAAGAAACTTTTTGACCAGTTCAAGAGATTGTTGATACAGATCACGTGCCAATTGCTGATTTTTGGCATGTGAAGACTTCCAGTCGGGCATATGGGCACTGACATATTCTCCATTACGCTTTGCCCATTCATCTCCAATCGCCATTTTAGTGATGAGATTTGCAGGAACAGAGGTTGGAACCAAGCCGATTTTCATTGCTGCATAAACAGGTTTAGGTAGGTCGCGATAAATATCAGAGGCGACTCCACCAGGGTGTAAGGCATTGTTGGTGATTGAGCTATCTGCGAGTTGTTCTGCTAATGCATTGCTAAACAGTAAATTCGCAAGCTTGGATTGCCCATAATAGAAAAGCGGATTATAAAAACCTTCTGCACGGAATTTATTGGGTTTGATTGAGCCAGCCCAGTGTGCAATCGAGGCTAAATGAACAATACGAGCTTGAGAAGATTGTTGTAACACAGGGAGCAACTTTTGTGTCAATAAAAAATGACCGAGATAATTGACACCAAATTGTTGTTCGAAACCATCGGCAGTCAGTTGTTTGGTTTTGGCAAATAAGCCTGCATTATTAATGAGCACATCAAGATTTCCATAGCGATCTGCAATTTCATCGGCTGCTTTTCGAGTGAGTTCAAGGCTGTTGAGGTCGAGGGAGATGAGATCGACTTGCCCTTGATTGAGCGCACGTAATTTGTTTTGTGCTTGTTGTGCTTTTTGTGGATTTCGGCACGCTAGAATAACATGTTGCCCTTGTTTAACCAATTGTTCTGCTGTGGCAAAGCCAATGCCTGTATTGGCACCTGTAATCAGTATTTTCACTTCCTGTACTCCAGTTATGCTATTTCTTAGTGGGATTTCAAGAATCTGTATAGTGCTGTAGTTTTGACAATTTGTCATGTCAAATTTAAGGCTGAGTGATGATTGGTATTTGCTCAACTTTAGATGGCAGAACTACTGTTCTTTGGAGAGTATGTTTTTAATAAATTTTTTTAAAATTGGATATTAGTCGAAATAAGTATTCTCAGGTAATCTGTGTCGTAATTCAAAAAAATGATGGATTTGTGCTTCTGTAACACGCGCCGTCGAAATCGGAGGTAACTCATTCTTACCAAAGAAACCTACCTCAGAAGTTTCAATGCTTGGCTTTAAGTCCCCACCTATAATCTCACACCAAAAAAATGCCTTATAAACATGCAGGAACATAGCTGGGTGAGGATGTTTTCTACGATCTGTGAGCGCGAGGAGTTGAATCGCCTTCACCTCTAACCCTGTTTCTTCAAGGACTTCTTTTTCAGCATTCTCGGCTGCTGAATACCCAACATCGGCCCAACCTCCAGGAATCGACCATAAGCCATCCTGTGTCTCTTTGGCTAATAGAAGTTTATTGTCCTTAAATACAACAGCGCGCACATCGATTTTAGGTGTTGCATAGCCAATATCTTGAAGAACGTTCGGAATAAAGTTGCTTGTATCAATTTCTTTTAATTCAATTAGGGTGCGGACGTGATCAAGTAGTTGCTCATAACGCTCTCTATCGTAAACGTCTTTGCTGTAGTACAAACCTGATTGCGCTAATCCTGTAATCTTATTGAGTGTTTCAATCCATTCAGCTGAATCTTTCATCTTTTTGACTAGACTAACTAAGGGTAGATTAAATACTAGCATTATTGTGGCATTTTACAATTTGTCGCCTGATAATTGGATTGGCTGAAGCATTATTGGTTTTGTATTGAAGCGCTTTTTTATAGTTGAATATATTAAATAAAAAAGCGACCTATTCGGTCGCTTTTTTGAGGAGCTTTACGCTACAGACTCTGGCGCACGCCATAAGCTTTCTAAATCATAGAACTTACGCGCGGTTGGTAGCATGACATGTACCACAACAAAACCGAGGTCGATTAAGATCCATTCAGCATCGCGTTCACCTTCGACACCGATTGGGCGGAAACCTGCTTTACGTGCTTCATCAGCAACATTGTCTGCAAGTGCTTTGACATGACGAGTTGAAGTACCGCTTGCAATCACAATTGCATCGGCAACATTGCTGATCGTACTTACGTCAAGTTCAAGAATATCTTTGGCTTTTACATCAGTGAGAGCTTCATGTACAACGTTTAGGCAAGCCTGTACATCTTTGTTCGCTGTTTTGATTTTTAGGTCGTGAGAATTAGAAGCGCTGGGCGATGGTTCTAAATTCATAGAGGGTATATTTTCCTGACAATTACTCATCATCAAATATACCGTTTTTCTCTAAAAAGTTCAAATTTTAGCAGTAACAGTTTATGTATTCACATCATTGGAGAAGTATTTCTTTTTCCATGCAAAAGATTGATATGATTGGGTTTTTGGTCTGTATTCTGCTGCAATAAGACCTCGATAGTCACTTTGTAGTAACCAGTCAAAGATTTGTTTATAAGCGATATTTCCAGTATCGGGCTCATGGCGGTCTGGACAGTCGGCAAATTGGATGTGCCCAATCTGATCGATATTTTCCTGTAATCCCGCTAATACATCTTCACCCATCATGGCCATGTGATAACAGTCATACTGCATTTTGAGCGCAGGATGGTTAACCGCTTCCAGCATTTCTTGCGCTTGAGCAATGTTTTGAACTAAAAAGCGTGGCATATCGGTGCCATTGATCATTTCCAAAACTGGTTGAATGCCTTGTTCAGTTAACATATGACAAGCCAGTTTTAGATTGCTCGATAGGGTATTAAGACAAGGGAGTAGATCAGCATCAAGTGGCTGTTTACCTGCCAGAATGTTCACACGTGGAACATTCAAAGCATTGGCATAGGTAATGGCGAGTTCAAGTGCCTGATGAAACTCAACTTCGCGACCAGGTACACCCGCAAGCCCATTGCCGCCTTGCATTAAATCACCCGCAGGAACATTAATTAGGCAGAGGGATAAATTGTATTGTTCAAGTTGGGTCCGAATATCAATGATGTCTAATTCATAAGGAAATTGAATTTCCACATGCTGAAAACCGTGAGCTTGCGCTAAAGCAAAACGCTCGATTAGAGGGACTTCAGTGAAAATCATTGATAAATTGACTGCGAGATGGCTCATGTTTGGACTCCCTGAATCAATAGATCCTATTTATTGTTCTATAATTTTGATGATAGTCGCTAAATCCTTCTCAGCAAAGCCATTTTCTTGGTGAGCTTGTAACTGTAATAGAGCTTTTTGTGCAACAGGTATCTTTAAGTTAAAACTTTGTGCGAGATGTAACGCATTATTTAAATCTTTTGATAGGGTTTGCACCTTCCATTGTATTGGCTCAAAAATATGTGTTGCCATACGAGGAGCAAGAATTTGAAAGGGTTTAGAGTCAGCAAAACCACCTGCGAGTGCAGGAGCAAGTAAAGTCGTATCAACCCCAGCTTGATCTGCAAGGGCGACCGCTTCTGCAATCAGTGTGCTGTTGGCTGCCACAATTAATTGATTACAAATTTTGGTCGCTTGACCCGTGCCAGTTTCACCCATGCGGGTAATGCGCTGCGACAAAACATTATAAATTGGGGTCAGTTGCCTTATGGTCTCAGCATCCCCTCCAGCAAAAATGACCAAGGTTCCTTGTTCAGCACCTATAGTTCCCCCTGATACAGGAGAGTCAATCCAAATAACCTGTTGCTGTTGGGCTGATAAAGCCAATTGTTGAGTCGCAGAAACAGACAAGCTAGAGAAATCAACGATGATCTGTTTAGCTTTCAAATAAGGTTGAATTTGGTCAAAAACATTTTCTACGGCTTGATCATCAGCTAAGCAGGTGAGAATGATTGGATAGTTTGCAATTTCATTCAGTGCTAATAAGCTTGCGCCTTGTTGCAGGAGTGGCTCACATGCATGGGGGCTGCGGTTCCATACCGCGACGGAATAACCTGCTTGTAATAATCGGCTGGCCATACGTGTGCCCATTAACCCCATCCCTAGAAATGCGATTGGTATTTGTTGATTAACATGCATGTGAATATACCCAAATTGTGATTATTTATATTGACGTGGTAGGAATTGAACCTCTGGATTCTTGTCCTTCTTACGCGCAAGACTGCTATTTTTACCTAAGAGTAGCTTGAGTTGCCAAAGTTTTTCTAAACGTAATGCTTTTTCGGGTTGGTGTTCCATCGCATCTAAGACACGTTTGGCTGCCATGATGGCATCTGGTGAACGTTGTAAAATTTCCTCAGCAATGATGTTTGCTTTCGCTAAAGGATCATTGTCTAAATGGGTTACCAAACCGATTTGTTTTGCATATTCAGCATCAAAAATACGTGCGGTCAAAGTCAGCTCTTTGGCCAGATCAACACCAATCAGCCCTTTTAATGAGCGAGTGAGTCCCATATCTGGGACTAAGCCCCAGCGACTTTCCATGATTGACATTTGGGTTGTTGGTGTCGCAATACGAATATCCGCTGCGAGTGCTAACTGCATACCTGCACCGAAGCAATAGCCTTCGATTGCTGCAATGACTGGGATCGGCAGGTTCTGCCAAATCAAGAAGGCTTTTTGGAACAGGCTTTGACCTGGTTTGATCAGTTCCCATGCGGCAAAAGCCGTATTTTTAGGATTGTTTAAATCTGAAAGATCGATGCCAGCACTAAAAACCTGTGCTTCACCTGTGAGGATGACACAACGGATTGAACGATCTTTTTCAATTTTTTTTGCAGTTGCCACCAATTCTTTCAATAATGCAAAACTCATTGCATTGCGTTTGTCTGGTCGGTTTAGGAAAACTGTTGCGATTCCATTGTTCTTTTCAACGCGTAAAAGTGTCATCTGCCTTACTCTTATTGTGTTTGATGAGGCAGCATAGCATGAGTCTTTAAGTTGAAACATGACAGGGCAGTCACAAAAAAGCTGCCTGTATTTTAATCATTGATTATCCCATGTCCTAACTTGCTGTGTTACGAGTCGTGGGCATGTAGGATTAAGTTGGCTGCTTGTCTCACTTGTTCAATCGCCGTGCTGAGTTCATTGAAACGATGCGTGGTTTCACGAATAAACACATCATCTGCTTTGCGGCGTTCTTTGCGTAAAGTCGAGACAAATTGTTCAAACTCACCCGACACTTGCTGTAAGTTTGGCGTACCAACATAACGGGTTGCACCATAAAGGCGATGTAAGACATGTTCGAGTTGTGGAAAATCTTCCATCTCAATCAATTGCTGCATTTCCGCCAGTTCTGTATCAAAACTATCCACCAGCATATTCAATAAATCTTGTGCGAGATCTTCTTTGTTGGCTGCAAGCTGCACGCTTTGTTGCCAGTTCAGGATTTGAGGATCAATTGATTCAATTGGCCGCTTTGGTTCGATGCTCGCGGGTTGGGTGCTGAAGTTGTTTTTGGTCCAATGGGTCAAAATTTGAATGATCTGCTCCATCTGAATCGGTTTGGTCACATAATCATTCATACCAACTTTGAGCAGTTTCTGCTTTTCATCGGCCAGAGCATGCGCTGTAAGTGCAATAATCGGCAGTTGCATGCCATTATCAAGCGTTGACTCTAATGAGCGAATTGCACGAGTGGTATCAATCCCTGACATGACAGGCATTTGGATATCCATAAATACCAAATCAAACGGCGGCGATTTTTGTTCGATTCGCTCTTGAATAATGTCGATGGCTTTCTGGCCGCTTAATGCTTTGGTCGTGGTGACATTGAGTTCACCGAGCAAGGCCTCAAGGACAATCAAATTAGGCAAATGATCATCCACTGCCAAAATGTGTAAACCTTGACCATTAAAGTCTTCAGGTTCTTGTTCAAACACAGGTTCATTGCCGAGCAGTTGTACCAACTCACGACGACTTAGCGGTTGATACAGCGGGCGCGCGCGATATTCATTGAGCATGTTGGGTTCAAGGCTCATCTGATAACCATAAACAGCTAAGTTGCCATGGTAGCGTTGACGAATCTCTTTGAGTAAAGCTTCTGTATCACCGCTATGATCAACAATCAGCCATGTATTTTCCTGCTGGTTGAGATGATTTAAGCGGCTGAAGAGGTCCAGAATCGATTGTGTCTCAATGTGGGAGACATGATAATTTTCTAAATATGAACGGAGTACGCTAGCCGTTGCAGGGTGGGCAAGATATGACACCACTTGCAGATGATCGAAATGAGGGTGTTCAACAAACTCATCTTGTTCTTCAACTTTAAATGAAGCTGTGAACCAGAAGGTTGAGCCTTTCTCTGTCGGTGCACGTTCTTGGTTATCTTCAAAACCGATTTGACCATGCATCAAATGCACCAGCTGTTTGGAAATCGCTAAACCAAGTCCCGTACCACCAAATTGACGGGTAACTGAAGCATCACCCTGAGAGAATGATTCAAACAGCTTTTTGCGATCCGTACCGCTGAGGCCAATTCCGCTGTCTTGAACACTAAAGTGCAGTAAACATTGTCCAATTTCATCATCTTCCATACGCACCCGCACAATGATTTCCCCATCAGGCGTGAATTTGATCGCATTGGAGATTAGGTTGGTCAGAATCTGTTTAAAGCGTAAGGCATCACCGACTACATGCTTTGGAATATTCTCGGCGTAATAGAAGGCCATGTTGATATGTTTTTGTGCCGCCAAAGGCGAGAGCATATCCATCACATCGAAAATGGCTTCTTCGAGGTCAAATGGTGCAGTTTCAAGTTCGAGTTTACCTGCATCAATTTTAGAGAAATCCAGTACATCATTGATCAATGCCAATAAGTGTGCAGAAGATTTTCGGATGGTTTGCAGATAAAGATTCTGTTCATTGCTTAGATTCTGCTGTCGTAGCAGTAAGTGAATAAAGCCATCAATACTGTTCAGTGGTGTTCTAAGTTCATGGCTGATGTTGGCCAAAAACACAGACTTGGATTGGTTTGATGAAATCGCTTGGTCACGTGCCTGACGATAGGTAATATTCTGAACTTCTAAGGTGTCTAGTGTACGACGTAAATCTTCTTCGGTTTGTTCAGTATGTTCTTTTAATTCAAGGAAACTAAAGTGCAGACGTTTCACTACATTGGCGATATCACGCTGTAACAAACGTAATTCACCAGTACTATTCACCACAATATGTTGATCTAGCGTATCGGCATTTAAGCGTTGCATCTGCATGCGGATTTCATACAGCGGTGCAAGCCAGCGACGAGAAAAGACATTTAAACAGAACAGTAAAATGAGTAAGGTGAGCAGTCCGGTCACCACCAGTGAAAGCAGAATTTTATAGCGAGCAAGTTCAAGTGGTTGATTGTCTAATTCAATCATTAACCAAACGGAATTTCCGCTGTCCAGCTTTGAACCATAGATGTTGTTGTGGTTGTGGGTAATTGGTCCAAAGAAATTACTATTTTCTGGAAAGTTTGGCCAAAAGCGGTTGTTTTGATAGCCAATGCTTAAATAGGTTTGCCCACGAGTATCAATAAGCACTGCACGCTGTAAATTTTTTTCATCAAACATTTTTTGCATGATGTTTTGCGCACGATCATATTGATCAGGTTGCTCTTGTACCAAGCGTAATAAATCATTTGCAGTTTGATGGTAGCGCGCCAAAATGGCCGAAGCATCCGAACGTTGTTGTGATTTTGCGGAGCTTGTGGTTTCGGATAAAACCCAAAGAATTCCAACACCTGTCAAAATTGCAATCGGCACTAAAATAAGTGCAATCAATTGCCCATAAGCATGATTCAGGCGTAAGCGTTTCGATATGGTCTTATTGAAATTTGACATAGTACGGTCAGATTTATCATTCTGCGCAACATCTTAGCATGCTTTGTGAAAATCAAGGACATCTGCTTGCCAATAAAAAGCATAGTGAAAAGGTGCAGTATCTCTATTTTTTTCATACAATAGTCGCCACCTTGATATCGGTGTCGATCATGACGAATACGCAAACTGATTTTTTAGCAGATGATTTTTTACTGGATTACTATGTCGGTAAAACCCCTTTGGTGCGTTTGCAGCGTTTAGCGTGTCATACCCAAGCCACGGTATTAGCAAAATTAGAAGGGAATAACCCTGCAGGTTCGGTCAAAGACCGTCCTGCCTATAACATGATTGTACAAGCGGAAAAGCGTGGACAAATTCAACCAGGTGATACCTTGATCGAAGCGACCAGTGGCAACACAGGTATTGCTTTGGCAATGGTTGCAGCGATGCGCGGCTATAAAATGAAGCTGATCATGCCGAACAATATGAGCCAAGAACGTAAAGATGCGATGCTGGCTTATGGTGCAGAGCTGATTGAAGTCACGCAGCAACAAGGGATGGAAGGTGCTCGCGATCTTGCTTTGCAAATGCAGGCAGAAGGTCAAGGTTTTGTCCTCAATCAGTTTGGTAACCCAGATAATGTAGAAGCACATTACCTGACCACAGGTCCCGAGATATGGAAGCAAACAGGTGGGAAAATTACTCACTTTGTCAGCTCAATGGGTACAACAGGGACGATTATGGGCGTCTCTAAATATTTAAAAGAACAAAATCCAGACATTCAGATCGTCGGCCTGCAACCTTCTGATGGTTCAAGTATTGCTGGGATTCGCCGTTGGCCTGAAGAATATTTGCCAACGATTTTTGATCGCAGTCGTGTCGATCGTATTATCGATATTCCACAGATTGAAGCAGAAAAAACCATGCGTAAATTGGCACGTATTGAAGGTATTAGTGCAGGCACATCTTCAGGCGGTGCGGTATGGGCATCGATTAAAATTGCTGAGGAAAATCCTAATGCGGTGATTGTCTGCATTATCTGTGATCGTGGGGATCGTTACTTATCGACTGGCTTATTTTCAGTTCAAGATTAGAATCCCCCCTAAACTCCTCCCTTTATAAAAGGGCGGCTAGGAGGGATTTGAAGAGATGTTAAGATGAATTTGCGTTTTCCGATTTTAGTTTTTGATATTGAAACACTGACTGATATAAAAGCTGGTGCACATCTTTATCATCTTGACTTACCTGAAAGCGATGTAGAACAAGCGTTGACCAAAATTCGTCGTCAAGAGTCAGGCATGGATTTTCAACGACTGCCATTGCATGAAATCGTTTGTATTTCTGGACTGTGGATCGATGAAAAAGGTTTTCGCCTGTTCTCATTTAATCAGGAACACAACACCGAAGCTGAAATGTTGACCAAGTTTCTGTCTATTTTTGATAAGAAACAACCGACTTTGGTCAGTTGGAATGGTTCGCAATTTGATTTGCCTGTGATCCTATTCCGTGCCATGTATCATGGACTTTCCGCGCCAAGTCTATTTGATCAAGGCGAAATTGATCAGCAAAAGCGTTTTAATAACTATCAAAACCGTTATCACCATCGTCATGTTGACCTGATGGATGTAATGGCGATGTTTAATGGTCGCAATTTTCAGAAACTGGATGATATTGCCTGTTTGCTCGGCTTTCCTGGGAAACGAGGCGAGTCTGGCTATCATGTGCCCGAATATGTGCGTACGGAACAGTGGTTGAAATTGACCAGCTATTGCGAAGGGGATGTGCTGAATACTTGGCTAGTGTATTTACGCTGGTTGTTACTCAAAGGGCAGCTCAATCAATCCGATCATCAGCATTTGGTTCAATCAACGATTGATTATTTACAAACGCAAACGCAACAAACAGAATTCTTACAGGTATGGCAGCAGTCATCGCAATATACTGTATTCACCGCAGATACTTTTGCGCCAAAAAATTAGGTTCATCTTTTGAAACACAAAGCCAAACAACGTCCTGCTCAATACCCAACCTATACCTTTCAGATTGAAGCTTTTTCACATGAGGGGCGTGGTATTGCGCATTATGGAACGCATCCAGATCATCCTAAAGAAAAGCAGGGCAAGAAAGTTTTTATTCGTTATGCTTTGGTGGGTGAGACGGTACAAGCCAAGATCACCAATCAGACCACGCGTCTAGAAGAAGCGGATATGATCACGCTTGCAAGTGATGCTGCGCAGGAACGTGTTGATCCGATTTGCCCACATTTTGGTGTGTGCGGCGGCTGTAGTCTGCAACATATCCATCCTGACCATCAGATTTTACTGAAGCAGAATGTTTTAAAATCCCATTTACAGCATTTTGCGGGTCTGCAACCGGAGCAATGGTTGGACCCAATACGTTCTGTCAAAACGGATTACCGCCGACGTGCCCGAATCGGGGTGCGTTATATGGCGAAACAGGATCGTTTGGTGATGGGGTTTCGTGAGCATCACAGCAATCATTTGACTGCCATTCAGCAGTGTAAAGTATTGGATCAAAGTTTATCCGAAACTTTACCAGAATTGAAAAAACTACTCGAAAGTCTAACAGGCAAGGCACATATTGGTCATATAGAATTGGCAATGGGAGACAGCGAGGTTGCATTGCTGATTCGTCATTTAGATGAATTAAATGTGTCGGATGTCAACCAATTACGTCAATTTACGTTACTCAAAGGATGGCAGTTGTATTTGCAACCTAGAGGGGGGGAGAGTTTACATCGCGTAGATGATTCACAAGCTCCAATGCGTTTGCATTACAGTTTAGATGATTTTGCAGTCAAATTTGCGTTTTCACCTTTGGATTTTACCCAAGTGAATAGTGGTGTAAATGCACAAATGATTCAGTTGGCATGTGAATTGCTTCAGTTACAGGAAGGGGAAAGAGTACTTGACCTATTCTGTGGGTTAGGTAATTTTTCTCTACCCATTGCACGTTGTGTGGGTGAGACAGGTCAGGTGGTCGGCGTTGAGGCGAGTGATGAGATGGTGCAACGAGCAACTGAAAATGCGAAAGCCAATCAGTTGTCACAGGCAGTATTCTTTTCACAAGATTTAACAAAAGACTTTTCGCATCATTCTTGGGCGAAACAAGGATTTGATGCATTATTAATTGATCCTCCACGCTCAGGTGCATTTGAAGTTATGCAATATGTACCAAAGTTTGGAGCAAAAAGAATCGTTTATGTTTCATGTAACCCATCAACACTGGCAAGGGATGCAGGTGTACTGGCACAATATGGCTATCAGTTGAAGAAAGCAGCGGTGATGGACATGTTTACGCATACTGAACATGTTGAATCGATTGCCTTGTTTGAAAAAATTGAGCGGCGTGAAAAAATCGAAGAGATAAACGATTAAAAAATGAGTTACATATCCAGAGGAGAAAGGTATGGTCACAGTACGTGAGCAGTTACCTGGACGACTCCAAGAGTTGTCTGAGGAAGCGACTGTAGAACATGCCGCTGAAGCGCAAAGTAGTCTAGTGTCTTGGCTAGATCGAGTGCGTGGTATTTTGGATGGGGCTGAGCTGAAACAACTTCAACAAGTTGCAGAGCTTACCTTAGCAAAAGAATTACAAGCGACGGTGAATCATCGTATCAATACCTTTAGTACAGGGATTGGTATGGCGGATATTTTGGCCCATTTACGTGTTGATGAAGACACGCTTTCAGCGGCGGTGTTATATCGTAGTGTACGTGAGGGATTAATCACCTTAGAGGATATTCAACAACAGTTTGGCGAGCAAGTTTTGGCTTTGGTCCAAGGCACACTGGCGATGGGTAAACTGTCTGAGTTGATTGAAAAAAATAAACGTCTAGAAGATCATTTTAATAATAACCAGCGTGAACACTTAAATGGCATTTATAAAATGCTGATTTCAGTGACGGAAGATGTTCGTGTTGTTTTGATCAAATTGGCAGAGCGTACCTATGCTTTGCGTGAGTTGGCGACAGCAAGCAAAGAGCGTCAGGAGCGTGTGGCACGCGAAATTCTCACCATTTACTCTCCATTGGCACACCGTTTAGGTATTGCTCAGCTCAAGTGGGAATTGGAAGATCTTGCCTTTCGTTATTTAGCGCCAGAACGTTATAAAGAAATTGCATCTTTATTGAATGAAAAACGTTTAGAACGCGAACAGTATATTCAGTTTGTGATTGATAAACTCAAAACTGAGCTGGGCGAATACGACATTCAAGCTGAAATCACAGGGCGAGTGAAGCACATTTATTCGATTTATCGAAAAATGAAAAGCAAGAACCTCAGCTTTGACCAACTTTATGATATTCGTGCAGTGCGCGTGTTGGTGAAAAGTGTCCCTGATTGTTATCACGCATTGGGGATTGTGCATCAGTTATGGCGTCACATTCCGAACCAGTTTGACGATTATGTGACCAACCCGAAAGCCAATGGCTATCGTTCATTGCATACGGCGGTGATTGCAGAGAATAAATCTTTAGAAGTACAAATTCGTACTTTTGAGATGCATAACGAAGCAGAGCTTGGGGTATGTTCGCACTTTAACTATAAAGAAGGTGCAAAGAATACCGACCATTCTTTTAATGATCGTTTGCATTCATTACGTGCGGTACTTGAGCATTATCAAGAGCGCACTGAAACTACACCGCATGGTGAAGATGAAGAGTCAAATGGCATTGATCAAATTCAAGATTTTGAAAATTTTGAAAAAATCTATGTGTTTAGTCGTGATGGTGACATCAAAGAGTTACCTCGTGGCTCAACTGTTCTGGACTTTGCTTATCATGTGCATACCGAGGTGGGAAACAAGTGCTATGCGGCACGGGTAAACCAGCGTTATGTGCCTTTAACCTACACTTTAAAGACGGGTGAGCAGGTTGAGATTTTAACCAAGAAAGACCGTGAACCGAACCGTGACTGGTTGGTGAACTCGCTGGGTTATATCAAAACAGCACGCGCGCGTGACAAGTTACGTCATTGGTTTAGACAGCAGGATCGTAGCAAGAACGTTGAAGTTGGACGTGAGCTTCTGACCAAAGAGTTGGCGCGTTTAGCAATTCACCCAAAAAGTATTGATCTCAAAGATTATTCATCTCATTTCAACCTGAAATCGGGTGATGATATTTTGGTTGCGTTGGTCAGCGGTGATGTCAGTCTGCATGCTTTGATGAACCAAGTGAATCGTCAGATGCACTTGGATCAAGACGAACCTGAACTGGTGTTAAAACCAGCTTTAAACCCGCGCGCTAGCCATACATTATCGGCACATGGGATTTTGATTGATGGTTTGGATAATGTTGAGCTGCATATTGCGCAATGTTGTCAACCAGTACATGGTGAGTCGATCGGTGGCTATATCACGTTGAATCGTGGTGTGAGCATTCATAAGATCGCGTGCCCTGATTACTTACGGATGACTACGCAAGAACCTGAGCGTGCTGTTGAAGCAGATTGGGAAATGCAGCCAACGCGTGGTCAGAGTGTGCAGATTGTGGTGGAAGCTTATGATCGCCGTGGTTTATTGAAAGACTTAACTCAAGTGATTTTCTCAGACCAAATCAATATTCGTCAGGTGAATACAATTTCTGAGGCAGATGGTATTGCCAATATGAAGTTGTTGATTGAAGTGAAAGGCTTGGCACAACTGTCTCGTTTATTGGCTCGTTTAGAGCAACAGCCAGGCATTATCAGTGCAAGACGTTTGGTTCAAGGAAGCTAGACAATAAAATAAAAAAAGCTGCATCTCGATGCAGCTTTTTTTATTTTTAGCGTTTGGCTAAAAAGATATTAGTGAGTCGGTTTAAAAACTGTGGGCTAATACTGGACAGCTGATACATCAATTTGGTTTTTATCCCAACAGGTGTGTGGGTCGGGATTAGAGCATGATCTTTTTGTTGCGCCAAATGCAGTACCTGTTTCGCCACATCGGCAGGGGTTAAATCCACACCAATATTTTGAATACTGCCAGCATCCATATCTTTCACCATATTGGTTTGCACAAAGAGCGGCATCACATCTAAAACGCGAATATTATATTTTTGCCATTCGACGTCTAAGGCTTCAGTTAAACCACGCACGGCAAATTTGCTGGCCGAGTAAGACGCAAGGTCTGCTTGACCATAAATCGCAGAGGCCGAAGACAGGTTAATCACACGTGCAAAGCTGGCTTGTTGTAGATAAGGCAAAGCTGCATGACAACCATTTAAAACACCTTTGACATTAATATCAATGGTACGGTGATGGGATTGAATGGGAGTGTTTTCGAATGCACCAGAGTATAGAATTCCTGCATTATTGACCAAGATATTCAGTTCGCCCGCCCAGCTTTTAAACTCCTGTAATGCGATCTGCCATTGACGGTGATTACTGACATCAAGATAACCTGCTTTGGCATTGCTTCCGAGTTGTTCAGCTAAGGCTTGAGCTTGTTCTTCATTGATGTCATAGATGCCAACTTTAAAGCCTTTTTGGTGAAACAAGCGTGCGATTTCGGCACCAATCCCCTGAGCAGCCCCACTAATAAAAACACTATATTGCATTGCTTTCCCTTGCTTTATATTGATAATTTTTGCGTGCGTGTATATTACGCATAAGCAGCTTGATGCTGCAACAATTTGCTTGTTTGGGTTTGGAGATCATCATGGAAAAGTTATTGGCAATCATGCAAGAGTTAAGACAAAAATGTCCATGGGATCAACAGCAAACCCCAGAAAGTTTGACGCGATATGCCATTGAAGAGGCTTATGAAGTTGAGGATGCGATTCGCTCAGGAGAGGTAGATGAAATCCGGAATGAATTGGGTGACTTATTGTTGCAAGTGGTCTTTCAATCTCAAATGTTTGATGAAAAAGGATTATTTAATTTTCAAGATGTGGTGGAAGCGATTAGTGAAAAATTAATTCGTCGCCATCCTCATGTTTTTGAGGCCGAAAAATATCAAAATCTAACGTCTGAGCAAGTGAGTGAGTTGTGGAAACAAATCAAACAACAAGAAAAACAAGGTAAAGTACAGTCACGGCTAGATGAGATTAAACATGCACCTGCGCTGGTACAGGCACATGAAATTCAGAGCAAAGCAGCACAGCTCGGCTTTGATTTTGAAACCGTTGAAGATGCTTATAGCAAATTAGATGAGGAATTGGGGGAATTACAGCAAGCGCTAAAAAATCAAAATGCTGCTGAAATTCAAGAAGAATTTGGGGATTGTTTGTTCTCTTTGATTAATGTGGGTCGTAAGCTTGGTATATCTAGTGAGACCGCATTGTTGGGAACGATTGATAAATTTAGAAGCCGTTTTGCATTTATTGAGCAACAGGCGGTAGCACAACAGAAAGACTTGCAAGAAATGAGTTTGGCAGAAATGGATGAACTATGGGAGCAAGCGAAAAGACAATTAAAATCGCAGGAGAGGAAGGATGACATTGCCGCAGTTAAGCAGCAAACATAAGGCTTTTTTATTGATGATTTTGTGCTTGGGATGTGTTTCACATCTCAACGCACAGCAATTTGATCAATCTTATCTGCAATGGAAAACACAGCAGCAAGCCCGCGATCAGCAATTGGCGAAACAGTCGAACAATAATTATTATTTATCTCGACCCACACAACAGCAAAATTCCCTACACCTTTCATCATCCGTAAATATTCAAGGCGGTAAAATTAGCTTAAACCAAGCGAATTTACAGCAATTACAGATGCTCAGTGGTGTTGGTGAGAAAAAAGCGCAAGCGATTATGGAATATCGCCAAAAAAATGGTGCTTTTAAAAGCATAGATGAGTTGATGAACATCAAAGGGATTGGGCCAAAACTGCTTGAGAAAAACAGAGCAAGGCTCATGTTATAAGCAGGAAAGTGAGATGTTGTTGTTAATTTCGCATACAGATCTATTGAAACTGCAACAGAATAAATTGCCCTTTGTGTGTGTTAGAGCTATGATTAGCGACAAATTGTTATTTACGTCCTGACGTAGGAGACAGTGTCTTTTGCAAACTTTGCGTGCGTCAAAATGTGGTTTATCCACAACTCAACTTCCTTCCTCAATTCTAGATGTGATTGATAGTCTGACTAAAGCAGGCTACGAGGCATATATTGTAGGTGGTGGTGTTCGAGATATGATGTTAGGTCTTAATCCAAAGGATTTTGACGCGGTTACTAATGCTACACCAGCCCAAGTAAAAGAGGTTTTTGGTCGACGTTGCCGAATTATCGGACGACGTTTTGAATTGGCACATGTTTATTCTGGTCGCGAGTTGATTGAAGTTGCGACCTTTCGTGCCCCACCGAAAAAAGCAGTTACCAGCGCCTCTGGTATGATTCTTCGAGATAATAATTGGGGAACGATTGAGCAAGATTTTGCTCGTCGAGATTTTTCGATCAATACGTTGTACTACCAGCCACGAAAAGGCATCGTACTTGATTTCTGCCATGCAGTAGATGATATCAATACGCGGACCTTACGTTTTCTGGGTGAACCTGCACAGCGTTTTGAAGAAGATCCCGTGCGCATGTTGCGTGCTTTGCGTTTTGCCGCAAAATTGAATTTTCAAATTGATCAGTCCATTCTTGATGTTTTTGATGCGGATATGACGCAACTGTTGCGTGATGTCTCGCCACATCGTCTATACGACGAGTCGCAAAAATTATTTACCATGGGACATCTCACCCGTGTATTACCAATGTTGATTGAATTTGGTGTCTGGAAGCAATTATTTGCTGAAATCCCACCGAATCTCACTGCATTTATTGAGCGCGCGGCAAGAAATACCGATCAACGAATTCAAGTTGGTAAAACCATTAACCCTGCATTTTTCTATGCGGTGTTGTTATGGAAGCCATTTTTAGAGCGTTGTGATTTTTATTTAACCAAAGGTGTTGTTCCTGCGGAAGCGCGTGCGCAAGCAGGACTTGATGTGCTTAAGCGTCAGGCCACACGCACCATTATCCCTCGTTTTGCTGAAACTTTTATCCGTGAAGTTTGGGAGATGCAAACGCGTTTGCTGAATCCAAAACCACAGCAGATTGAAGCATTGGCAGGGCATGCACGTTTCCGTGCAGGATTCGACTTTTTGTTATTGCGTGAGAAATCAGGTGATAGCAGCACTGAGGGGATGGGCATTTGGTGGGAAGCCTACCAAGAAATGTCTCTTGATCAAAAAGAAGCTGCAATTCGTCAATACAATCGTCAGCGTAGTAAAACACGTCGTAAAGCGGTTGATGTAGATGAAACGAAACTTACAGAGATTGAGCCTTTGGTGGATGTGCCTGAGCCGAGAAATCGTCGTGGTCGTAAAGAACGTGTGAGAACGGATGAGTCGGTTGGACGCTTTGTTGAAAAAGCGACAACCAATCCGAATCAGATTAACGCTGATCACCCGATTCTCAAGCGTAAACGCGTACAACGTGATTTAAGCCAAGTGGTTTTTGGGCCAACGCAATGACCATTCGTAGTTATATTGGTCTGGGCAGTAACTTAGGTGATTCGCAACAGATTCTCAGTGAAGCTGTTGCGAAGCTCGCGACTTTGGGCTGTGTAAAAGTATCACGGCTCTATCAAAGTCCGCCGATGGGGCCGCAAGATCAACCCAATTTTTTAAATGCCGTTGTTCAACTGGATACGACACTTGGGCCACTTGCCTTGTTAGATCAATTACAACAATTTGAGCAAGAAGCAGGTCGTATTCGTTTACGCCGCTGGGGTGAGCGTACGCTTGATTTGGATCTACTGATCTATGGTCAAGAGCAGATTCAAAATGAACGTTTAACTGTGCCGCATATTGGTGTTTTACAACGTGATTTTGTGATTCTTCCCTTATTAGATTTAGATGCTCATTTACAATTAAATGGTCATTCTTTAAAAGATTTAGAACTGGTACAGCAAGCAAACTTGACTGTAATAGCAGACCGGTCTTGGGCAACTGCCTAAGACTGTTTCGTTCTGGAAACGCCTGTAGAGGACATCATCATGATTAGTCTAAGTGACTTAAGAAAGTTTAAAGCTGAAGGACGTAAGTTCTCATGTCTTACTTGTTACGATGCAAGTATGGCTAAAGCAATGGAATTGGCTGAAATTGATACGATTTTAATCGGTGACTCTCTAGGAATGGCGATTCAAGGCAGAGACTCTACACTTCCTGTTACTGTCGAAGATATGGTTTACCATACCGCTGCTGTACGCCGTGGTAATTCACATGCCTTAATCATGACTGACCTGCCATTTATGAGCTATGCAACGCTTGAAGATGGCTTGAAAAATGCCAAGACCGTGATGCAGGTTGGTGCTCAAATGGTCAAGGTCGAGGGCGGTGCATGGTTAAGCGAATTAGTTACGGTATTGACCCGTAATGGTATTCCAGTCTGTGTACATTTAGGTTTAACGCCACAGTCAGTACATGTCTTTGGTGGCTATAAACTGCAAGCTAGAACACGTGAAGCAGCAGATCAGTTGATCGCAGATTGTCAGGCCGTGGTCGATGCGGGCGCAGCAGTTTTACTGCTTGAATGTGTACCTGCTCAGCTCGGTAAAGAAATTGCTGAATTATTCCCGAATACTCCAGTGATTGGGATTGGTGCGGGCAATGAAACCGATGGTCAAGTCCTCGTTGTGCAAGACATGTTAGGTCTAACTTTTGGTCGTGTTGCGCGTTTTGTTCGTAACTTTATGAAAGAGCAAGCAGGTGAAACGGCAATTGTAGATGCGTTTAAATCGTACCATGCAGCAGTTCAAGATCAGTCTTTCCCAGCGAAAGAGCATACGTTCCAAGTTGAGCTTTAATTCATGAAAACTGAAACAACGATACAAGGCTTAACTGCATCACTTGCACCTACGCGCAGTTCAAAAAAATTGATTGGTTTTGTGCCAACCATGGGCAATCTACACGAAGGTCATTTGACTTTGGTGCGTGAGGCAAAAAAACTCTGTGACGTGGTGGTGGTCAGTATTTTCGTCAATCCAATTCAGTTTGGTGCGGGCGAGGACTTTGAGAGTTATCCACGTACTTTAGAGCAAGATAGCCGTTTATTGGCAGATGCAGGTTGCGATATTATTTTTGCGCCTTCTGTTGAGCAAATGTATGGCAATCAACCGCGTTTGACCAATATCAATGTCAGTCAAATTACTGATGATCTTTGTGGTAAATCACGTCCGGGTCACTTTGATGGTGTTGCGGTTGTGGTGACAAAGTTATTCAACATTGTACAGCCTGATTATGCTTTCTTTGGCCAAAAAGACTATCAACAACTGGCTGTGATTCGTCAGTTGGTGCAAGACTTGAATATGCCACTTGAAGTGATTGGTGTACCAATTATTCGTGCTGAAGATGGTTTGGCTTTAAGCTCACGTAATGGGTATTTAACTGAACAGCAACGTGCACTTGCACCGACAATTTACCAATTGCTCAAACAGGCTGAACTTCAATTGCATGAAGGGCAGGCACTGACACAAGTGTTAGAAAATATCTCTGCTCAATTGACACAAGCAGGTTTTGTTGTGGATTATGTGGAGGCTCGTCAAACCAACTTGCAACCGATTCAGCAATTTGACCAAAACTTGGTGTTATTTATTGCAGCGAAGCTGGGTTCAACACGTTTGATTGATAACTTACAAATCGATTTTAAAACATAAAAATGAAGGTAAAAACGCCATGAAGCGTATTCTTATCGTTACAGGTCAATCCGGTTCAGGAAAATCCTCTGCCTTACAAGTGCTTGAAGACTTGGGCTATTATTGTATAGATAACTTACCTTTGGCGTTGTTACCTGAAATTGTAGCAAAACTGGATCATGAAAATAATCTGGAGCAGCTTGCACTTGGGGTCGATATTCGAAGTACCCGTGCAGATATGCAAGAGTTTGATCATGTTTTTGAGCAATTAAAAAGACATGGTTCGGTTGATGTGATCTACCTGACCACTCAGGATCAAGATTTGATTGCACGTTTTAGTGCATCACGTCGACCGCATCCTTTGGCCAGTCGTTTCAATAGTCTGCTGCAATGTATCCAAGAAGAGAAGCAATTGCTCATCCCGATACAATTCCGTTCAACAGTACATATTGATACAACCGATAAAAGTGTTCATGATTTAAAACATATTCTATTGTCTAAACTCGGGCAGTCAGATAACTTAATTGTGATTCTGCAGTCCTTTGGTTATAAACACGGCATTCCGTTGGATGCTGATTATGTATTTGACGTACGACATTTACCAAACCCGCATTGGGATTTAGAATTACGTCGTTTTTCAGGTTTAGATGAACCTGTACGCCGCTTTTTGGAAGGGAGTCAACAAACCAATGAGATGTTTGAAGACATTTATACTTTCTTGGATAAGTGGTTACCTGCATTTGCAGAAGGGCATCGCCATTACATGACCATTTCTGTGGGATGTACAGGCGGGCAACATCGGTCGGTTTATATTGTAGATAGACTCAAACAAGCCCTTGAGGCAAAATGGGCTGTCCAAATCTTACATAGAGAAATGAAGCACTGGTCATGATAGACACAACAATTGATGTAATTAATAAACTCGGCTTACACGCTCGTGCATCTGGTAAACTGATTGAAGTGACGACGAAATTCCGTTCTTCTATCCAAATTGGTAAGGGCGATAAGTTGGTTGATGCAAAAAATATTATGTCATTGTTGATGTTAGGTGCAGGTAAAGGCACCACATTAAGATTGGTGATTGATGGTGCTGATGAAGACAAGGCACTAGAAGAAATTCAAACGCTGTTCGCAGCAAAATTTTACGAGGCAGAGTAATAGTGGCACGTGGTACCCAGCGTTATACCGATGAAGATTTTGAGTCATTAGATGGACGTGCGAGTAGAACTGAGCAAAAAAAAGCTGTGCAGCGAATGGCAGCTTTGGGTGAGCAATTGGCTCAACTGAATAAAAAACAGATTCAGAAACTTCCGGTTGATGAGCGTCTCATTGATGCTTTGCTTGAAATACAAAATATTAGTGCGCACGAAGCACGCCGTCGTCAATTTTTACGTATCGGTAAATTATTGCGAAATGAAGATGAAACTATCATTTTATCTTATTTAACACCGCAACAAGGTGCTAAAAAACAGATGCAATTAATGCGTTGGGTTGATCGTATGATTGATCAAGGCGATCCAGTAATTAATGAGTTTAGTAAGGTGTTTAATGCATCTGAACGCCATACTTTGCGTCAACATGTATTACGAATTCACCGTGATATAAAGCAGCAAGTCAGTGAAGAAGAGCTTGCCGCATCTAAGCTTAAATTTGTGAATTACGTACAACAAGTTGCTTTGTTATCTGAACAAGGTTAATTAAATTTATGATTAAATAAAAAAACCTCGTTAACGAGGTTTTTTTATTTAAACTCTATAACTAAAGTACACGATTGAGTGCATCTGCCATGGTTTGTACCGCAGCCTTATTGAAATAGGTTTCGGACATATCCATACTTTCATTTGGCAGTTGTTTTTGATCTTGAACTAGATCACCTTCCGCAATGAGATATGCTTGATAGATTTTTCCATCTAATTGAACACCAGCATAAGCATTTGTAAGTGTAGTGCGTTTCCCTGTTAAAGAATTAACAAGATAAGTGACTTTAAGGTTCGAAAAAGTATCATCTTTCCATTGATAGCCTTTAGGAAGGACGGTTGCCTTTTTAAACTCCTCCAAGTTTCGGAAATCGGTTTGATCGGATTTGGAGAAGAAGAGTTCTGGGGCGGTAGAGATTTGCTGGTCTACATAGCTAAGCGTTGAACCTTGAGGAAATTTGGTCTGATCATTTAATAACTTCTTTAGTATATCTTTATTTATACTTTCTAAATTATAAACAACGCCTGAACTTATATAACGTTCAGTTTGGATCGTCTGAGGGAATTCATAATATTTAAATAAATCACTAACGCTTTTACCTGAAATATCAATTTTCTTAAAACGCTGATTAATTTGTTGATCGGAATGAATATTACATGTGTCATTAAAGCGGTTCAGTTGTAATGTATTGTCACTTTGCGAAATTACATAGCCAAGAGGGAAGCCTGAACTGGTTTGTTTGTATTGGAAAGCGGTTGTAAATGTATTTGGTGTTAGAACATAATCATCGAGATAGTCTGAGTCATTGTTAACAGCAGATCCTTTAATTAAATTGGTTGTATTCTGATAAAAGATGCCATTGATGAGTTTATTGGAGTAGAAAACCACAGGTGTAGCTTCGCTATCATCACCTTCTTCTAAAGAAAACCATTCTTCATCAAAAATACCTGTTCCTTGTGTTTTTAGGTTTTTGGGGATGCCATTGACACAGGTGATCGCAGATGTTGTATCGGAAGTGAGCGAAGCTGGATTGGAACTAGAATTAGATGAGCCACCACCACACGCTGTAATAGATGCTGCTAAAATAAAATAGATTGAAATTGAATTAAATTTGAATACTTTCATTTTATAAATTTCTAAAGTAAAAAAAGAAATGAATTTACCATAAAATAATTAGTTGGTTTTTGAGTTGGTTAGTTTGAATTGTTATTAAATTGTTCTTGTGACTTTCGGGGGAATAATGTTGATTAATATACTCGGTTAAAATGGATTAAGAATGCTTATATTCAATTTCTTAGCTTATTTTATATGACGATAAATATAAATTGGGATCAATTGAAAGTAAAAGAAGTTTCCAAGGAAACTTCTTTTTTTGATTATGAGTTTACTGAACTATCGATTGCCCGTTGTTTTGCCCATTCCCTTAAAATAAATTTCTGTAATTTTCCTGTCGAGGTTTTTGGAATCTCAGTAATCACCACATCTTTGGGAACTTTAAAGCGTGCGAGTTCCTTTTGACAATGGGCAATGATCTCCTCAGCCGATGCGGATGCACCTTGTTTGAGTTCTATAAAAGCACATGGCACTTCTTGCCAGCGTTGATCAGGTTTGGCTACCACTGCGGCAGTAAGTACAGCAGGGTGGCGATAAAGCACATCTTCAACTTCGAGCGAGGAAATATTTTCTCCACCTGAAATAATAATATCTTTCGAGCGATCGGTAATCTTGGCATAGCCATCAGGATGACTCACTGCTAAATCACCAGTATGAAACCAGCCACCTTTGAATGCGTCTTCTGTGGCTTGGGCATTTTTTAAATAACCTTTCATCACGATATTGCCACGGAACATGATTTCACCCATGGTTTGTCCATCATTGGGCACAGGTTGCATGGTGTCTGGGTCAAGCACACGCATGCTATCTTGCAAGGGGTAAGGTACGCCTTGGCGAGAGTGTAGTTGCGCTTGCTCCTGAATGGATAAATCATTCCAGCCAGCCTGTGAAGCACATAAGGCAGAAGGACCGTAGGTTTCAGTCAAACCATAAACATGGTTGACGTTAATCCCGATATTGCGCATGCCCTCAATGATCGCCACAGGTGGTGCAGCACCAGCGACCATGACTTCGACATGATGCTCATATCGGTTTTTTTGCTCTGTTGGAGTATTGATCAGCATGGAGAGCACAATAGGTGCACCACAGAAATAATCAACTTTATATGCTGCGATATATTTGAAAATCAGTACAGGATCGACACGACGCAAACAAATGTTGGTGCCACCACTGGCTGCAATTGACCAAGCAAAGCACCAGCCATTGCAATGAAATAGAGGAAGTGTCCAAAGGTATACAGCGCGGGGTTTCATACCGCAAGCCAAAATATTGCTGGCTGCATTCAAGTAGGCACCACGGTGATGATAAACCACACCTTTAGGGTTACCTGTGGTGCCAGAAGTATAACTGAGACTAATCGCATCCCATTCATCTTGAGGAAGTAGCCATTCAAAGTCAGAATTGCCTTGGGCGATCCATCCTTCATATTCATATTGCCCTATCGCAATTTGTTCACCATCGAACTCAGCATCAAAGACGTCAATCACAATAATGTCTTGTGGAACAAGCTTAAGTGCTTCCTCTGCAACTTGTCGAAACTCAGGATCGACTAACAGGACCTTGGCTTCTGCATGTTCTAGCATAAAAGCAATGGTTTTGGCATCGAGACGAGTATTCAATGTATTCAGTACTGCACCGGCCATCGGGACTGCAAAATGCGCTTCAATCATGGCTGGGATGTTGGGTAGCAGTACTGAAACGGTATCATTTTTTTTGATACCCAAATTTGTTAATTGATGAGCGAACTGACGGCAGCGCTGATAGGTTTGTTGCCATGTGATTTGACGTTCACCATGAATAATTGCGGCTTGATGGGGATAAATATAAGCAGCCCGTTCTAAGTAACGCAAAGGCGATAAGGCAACAAAATTTGCTGGATTTTTGGGTAACTCATCATATGCACTTACCATGTGTCTTGCTCCATTCCTGTTATTTTCATTGATTACTAAGCTAATCCGACATTGAGTCTAAATCATTTAGGCTTTAGTCGGAGATGAATCCCAACTGATCTTAGGTTTTTCTGGTTCAGAGGTTTCATCCACAGCTAAACCCGTGTAAAATCTTCGATACTTTTTTATCCGCCGTTTTTTATTTTTTGAGGCTTGCCTCAATACATAATCTCGCGGTGATATGCTCCTTCGTAGAGGGCATCACTCCTTAAGGATTTTATTATGCCAATCATTACTTTACCAAATGGTGATCAGAGACAGTTTGATCATCCGATTTCTGTGATGGAACTTGCTCAGAGCATTGGTCCAGGTCTTGCAAAAAATACTGTTGCTGGCCGTATCAATGATCGCTTGGTGGATGCTTGTGATTTAATCACAGAAGATGCAACAGTTCAGATTATTACCCCTAAAGATGAAGAAGGTTTAGAAATCATTCGTCACTCATGTGCGCACTTGGTAGGACATGCGGTTAAGCAATTGTTCCCAGAAGCGAAAATGGTGATCGGTCCTGTGATCGAAGAAGGTTTCTACTACGACATCTGGATGCCACGTCCATTTACTTTGGATGATATGGCTGCGGTTGAAGAGCGCATGAAAAAGCTCATCGACCAAGACTATGACGTTATTAAAAAGATGACACCACGTGAAGATGTGATCGCTGAATTTACAGCACGCGGTGAAGAATACAAGTTACGCTTGATTGCAGACATGCCGAATGAAACTCAAATGGGCTTGTACTACCATCAAGACTATTTGGATATGTGTCGTGGTCCACACGTACCCAACACTAAATTCTTAAAATCATTCAAACTCACTAAAATCTCTGGTGCTTACTGGCGTGGTGATGCGAAGAATGAACAGCTACAACGTATTTATGGTACAGCTTGGGCTGATAAAAAACAGTTAGCTGCTTATATCAAACGTATCGAAGAAGCTGAAAAGCGTGACCATCGTAAAATTGGTAAAGCATTAGACTTGTTCCATATGCAAGAAGAAGCACCGGGCATGGTGTTCTGGCATCCGAACGGCTGGACCATTTACCAAGTGCTTGAACAATACATGCGTAAAGTTCAGCAAGACAATGGTTACCAAGAAATCAAAACACCGCAAATCGTAGACTTTACGCTTTGGGAAAAGTCAGGGCATGCGGCAAACTATGCTGAAAACATGTTTACGACCCATTCTGAAAGTCGTAACTATGCAGTCAAACCAATGAACTGCCCATGTCACGTACAGGTTTTTAACCAAGGTTTAAAATCTTACCGTGATTTACCAATTCGCCTGGCTGAGTTTGGTTCTTGTCATCGTAATGAACCATCGGGTTCTTTACACGGGATTATGCGTGTTCGTGGTTTTACCCAAGATGATGCACATATTTTCTGTACTAAAGAACAGATTGGTAAAGAAGTTGCCGACTTTATTAAACTGACTTTAGATGTGTATAAAGATTTTGGCTTTGAAGAAGTTCAAATGAAATTGTCGACACGTCCAGAAAAACGTGTTGGTGACGATGCACTTTGGGACTTGGCTGAAAAGTCTTTGGCGGATGCTTTAGATGATGCTGGCTTAGCTTGGGACTTGCAACCAGGTGAAGGCGCATTCTATGGTCCGAAAATTGAATTTTCATTGAAAGACTGCTTAGGCCGTGTATGGCAATGCGGTACAATCCAGTGTGACTTCAACTTACCAATCCGTTTAGATGCATCTTATGTCACTGAAGATAATGATCGTGATCAACCGGTCATGCTTCATCGTGCAATTCTTGGCAGTTTCGAGCGTTTTATTGGTATACTAATTGAACATTATGCGGGCTTCATGCCACCATGGCTTACACCAATCCAAGCTTGTGTCATGAATATTACTGATTCACAAGCGGAAGCAAGTGAGCAAGTGGTCGCAAAACTCAAAGAAAATGGTCTTCGTGCTATTTCTGACTTGAGAAATGAAAAGATCGGATTTAAGATTCGTGAGCGTACCCTAGAGCGTATTCCTTACCTTCTTGTTCTCGGTGATCGAGAAGTTGAAGAAGGTACAGTCAATGTGCGTACTCGCTCAGGAAAAAATTTAGGTACTATGTCAGTAGATGCATTTATTGACTTAGTGAAATCTGCCGTTGCCGAACGTGGCCGGTATATCGTGGAGTAATAAAGATTAAACAGCCTGACCGTAACCAACAACAAGGTGCTAAAAGTAACCGTCCTGCAATTAACGAAGAGATCCGTGCAAAAGAAGTACGCCTCGTCGCTGCAGATGGAGAACAAAAAGGTGTCGTTTCATTAACTGAAGCGTTGCGTGCTGCTGAAGAAGCTCATCTTGACTTGGTTGAGATCGTTGCGAATGCAGAACCACCTGTTTGTAAAATCATGGACTACAACAAGCACTTATTTGACTTAAAGCAAAAGCAAAAAGATGCGAAGAAAAAACAGCATCAAGTGCAAGTGAAAGAAATCAAATTACGTCCTGCAACGGATGTAGGTGATTACCAAATTAAATTGCGTGCAATTTTACGTTTCCTTGAAGAAGGAAATAAGGTAAAAATCACTTTACGATTCCGTGGTCGTGAGATGGCGCATCAACAGCTTGGTTTGGCTCAATTGCAAAAAATTGAAGCAGACGTTGCTGAATTTGGCGTGATTGAACAAGCGCCTAAGATGGAAGGTCGTCAAATGGGCATGTTAATTGGTCCGAAAAAGAAAAAGTAATTTTTCTTATGAAAAAGCACCGCACTCAGCGGTGCTTTTTTTATGTCTAAATACTTATAATCAAATCAGCGTTAACTGGGTTAAAAATTTCTAAGCATCATTACAACAGGTGAAAACCAGATGTGATAGGGTGGATAGATAATTACACTATTTCAAAATAGGAAAAATACATGTCTACAGTTATAGGTACTCAAGAACTCTCTGAAATTAATCAAAAAGTTGTACAAGAAGGTGAAGTGCTTCCACAAGTCAAACTGAAAGATGGCAGCCGTGTACAAACGGGGACTGTCGCGACCATGCTGCACAATATTAATTTATATAATGCAGGCGTTCGGGGGGCGGTTGAAGAGGAATTGATCCTCGCTGTGCCAACCTTATTTAAGGTGGGTATGTTTGATTTGTTCTCTGTGGAAGAGTGGATCAATGGCAGTAATGCAGGGCGTAAATTTGTTGGAGAGAAAGCCAAAGAATTCTTGGATAATCAAGCTTAAATCTTTGAACATTGTCTTTGAAAACACTGCTTTATTGTTTCTTTTCGTGCTTGTCTACTGATCAATAAGTAGGAAATGTGCTATAACGCAACAACAGTCAAGATAACGATGAATAGGACAATATAAATGATTGACTTATATTATTGGGGTACACCCAATGGCCATAAAATAACAATCGCCTTAGAAGAAATGGGGCTTGAGTATCAGATTTTCCCCATCAATATTTTGGAAAATGATCAGTTCCAACCCGATTTTTTAAAAATCTCTCCAAATAATAAAATTCCAGCGATTGTTGATCAAAATGGTCCACGTGGTGAACCGATTTCAGTGTTTGAGTCAGGGGCGATCTTACAATACTTAGGCCGAAAAACAGGTTTGTTCTATCCAGGCGATGAGCAAGAACGAGTTGAGGTTGAACAATGGTTGATGTGGCAAATGGGTGGTTTTGGTCCAATGCTTGGACAAAATCACCATTTTAATAAGTTTGCCGCTGAACGTATTCCCTATGCGATTGATCGTTATGTGAATGAAACCAAGCGCTTGTATGGTGTTTTGAACAAACAGTTGATTGGTCAAAAGTTTGTGGCAGGTGAATATTCAATTGCGGATATGGCGATCTTACCTTGGGCATTAC
This sequence comes from Acinetobacter sp. ANC 3929, assembly GCF_000369405.1. GTDB lineage: Bacteria > Pseudomonadota > Gammaproteobacteria > Pseudomonadales > Moraxellaceae > Acinetobacter. The sequence goes on along the minus strand of NZ_KB849998.1, from coordinate 35,220 downwards.
GTTATGAATGGCAGGGCATTCAGCTGGAAGACTATCCGTATGTGAAAGATTACATCGAACGCTTAACCGCTCGTCCTGCGATACAAAAGGCCTTGTCGATTAAAGTTGGATGAATCAGGGCATTGGAAGGGACAGCTATTTTAAGCATTGGGCAATTGCGATGGGTTTGTTGTTGCTTACAGCAAGCCTTTGTGCTCAGCTGCAAATGCTTTATTCAGAGAGCCATTTAGCGGTTTTGGTATTTATTTTTATTACTGTTTTAGGGCTCTTATTTTCTACACTCTTTGCTTGGCTACAGCTAGAGACCAAAAAATCATATTGTAGTAGCTGGTTTTTTGCTGGCTTTTTAAGTTTATCATTGGTGTTATGTAGCTATCTTGATCATACTGTATCTATTGACTGGGCTGCGGTTTCTGCGGGGGAAATGCAACTTACCCTGTACCAAAAAATTATTAGATCTGATCTTACATTTTGGCTCTTATTTCTTTTTCCATTCGTTTTTTCAGTTATGTATTTTTCTGTCCGATCCAAGGTTGCGAAAACGAAGAAATAATCTGTGCCAAAACCATTCTTTTAGCCGTGTAAGCATGACTATTTTATAATTGTGTAATTTTTCATCTTGTCTTGGTGCGATCAAGATAGGATGATTTCAGTTCATCAAAGATAAAGCATCATGCAATCCAAAATTTCTACACGCTATTTATCCAGGCTTGGTTTTGAAGGTGATTTCTCTCCAACCTTGGCTAATCTAAAAAGCTTATTAAGCCTTCATGTGCAAGCTATTCCTTTTGGTAATTTTTCCTCTTTTTTAGGGGATGAGGTTTCATTAGAGCCAGATCAACTTGTCCAAAAATTATTGATTGAAAATCGTGAAGCTTACTGTTTAGAACACAGTACCCTCACCAGAATTGTCCTAACGGAACTGGGGTATGAGGCGTATAACGTACTTGGTCGGGTGTACTATCAAAGCACACCGACAACATCTCCGGTTCGTACGCACTTGGTGACCTTGGTCCGTATTGAGCAGCAATTATTTTTATACGATCCTGGCTTTGGAGGCATGACTCCAACTACGATTGTGTCTCTGAATAATATTGGTGAGACGCAGCCGACGCCATTGGAAGATTTTAGATTTGTTGATGTGGCACAGTGTGATTTAGATAGTGCGGCGCTGACAGAAATGAAATATATGCTGCAAGCTTGTATTCATGATGAATGGGTAAATATCTATGCAATTAATCCTGAACAGCAGATTGCAACGGCTGATGCCTTGATTGCCAATTGGTATATTTCAACATCGCCCAAATCATTATTTACCCAGTATTTAATGTTATCTACTGCCAATGCAGAAATGCGAATTACCTTAAAAGATCGTGTTTTAAGAACACATGGCAAAGGAAACTCTGACAAGAAAGAGTTATCCACTTTTGATGATTTTGAACAAACCATTAAAAGCGTTTTTCGGATTGATATTGCGCAACAAAAGCTTAAAGCGGTTTGGGCAAAATTGGCCTTGAATCCATAAGGTTCACACGATATTGTCTGTTCAGGTCGATGTGTTGTCCCGTTTTGAGTGAATCCTTGAGTTAATGTCCTATTTTTTATTATTTCTCTCAGCCTTTGGTGCTGCGACCTTATTACCGTTACAGTCTGAAGCGGTATTAATAACGCTGTTGATACAAGGGCTTTCCAATCCTTTTTATCTGATCATCGTTGCGACCATTGGTAATGTATTGGGCTCCTGCGTGAATTGGTGGCTAGGACTAAAAATTGAACACTTTAAAGATAAAAAGTGGTTTCCTGTTTCAGCTCAGCGTTTAGAACAGGCACAACAGATTTATCATAAATATGGTTTTTATTCGCTGTTACTCAGTTGGACCCCCGTGATTGGTGATCCGATCACATTAATTGCAGGGTTAATGAAGGAGAACTTTTGGCGATTCTTATTGATTGTTACCATCGCCAAAGCTGGTCGCTATTTAACGCTGTACGCTTTATATCTTGGTCTCTTTTAATGAGAAAGGGAAAGATGCTTTTCTTTCCCTTTTATTTAGTGATCCGAACCCTTGGTAATATCAACTTTGAATAAATCACTGGTTTTAAACCAGCAATAACTCACTACAGCAAGTGTCATACAACCGCCAAGAATAGTTGCAGTGATTGTACCTAAATATTTGGCAGCCAGACCTGACTCAAAAGCACCAAGTTCATTACTCGACGAAACGAACATACCGTTGACCGCTGCAACACGGCCTCGCATATTTTCTGGCGGGAAGATTTGTAATACAGTTTGGCGAACGACCACGGAAATACTATCGCAGGCACCTGTCATCGCGAGTGCGAATAGAGACAGCCACATATGGTTTGAAAAAGCAAAGAGGATAGTGAAGAGACCAAAGCCAGCAACGGCCAATAACATATTCCGCCAAGCATGTTGCATAGGTGGGAATTTGGTCAGCGCAATCATGGTCATGAGAGCACCAATGGATGGCGCAGCACGCAAATAACCAAGACCTTCAGGACCGACTTTTAAAATTTCTTCGGCAAAAATTGGCAATAATGCAATCACACCTCCAAAGAGTACAGAGACCAGATCGAGTGAAATTGCCCATAAAACGATTTTAGTTTTCCAGATAAAGCGGAAACCGTCAGTCAGGCTTTGTAATACATTCTCCGTTTCCATTTTCGGGAAAGTACGTTTCTGCAAACGTGTAATTAGGATAAAGCAGGTGGCCAATAAAGTAGTAACAGCAAATAAGCTGGTTTCACGCCCCAGAAAAGCCAACATAAAACCACCGAGCATTGGGCCAATGATCACACCACTTTGCCAACCAATTGTGGTCCATGTTGCACCATTGGCATAGAGTTCACGTGGGATCAGAAAGGGTTTGAGTGAGGTCGCAGATGGATTATAGAAGCCTCGGATGGTACCTAAAGCAAAAATGACGGCATAGATGCCCCAAGAAAGGGTGCTAATTCCAATTTTTTCTAAACCATGTAAATGAAACAGTGCCCATAGAATTAACGGTAAAGGAATCGAAAAGAATAAGCAGATTTTCATGATGGTCTGTTTATTCAGTTTATCCGCGAAATAGCCACCCCATAACGAAAGCGTGATAAATGGAATCGCTTCTGCCAGACCAATGAAACCTAAGGTCAGAGGGTCGCGGGTGATTTGATAGAGTGAATAGGCGACGATAATTTCCTGAATCAAAATTGCCAGTGTTAAGCAGAATTGATTAATGGTCACAATAGAGAAATCCCGATACCGCAATGCAGCGAAAGCATCATTCTGTATAGTCATATTTGTTTGAATTTAAGAGCTTGTATTTATTATAGGTGTTAATTTTGTGGATGTTTCTCGTAATTTGAGAATTGGTTATAGAAAATAACGTTTATAAAAAATAGACGATTTACTATCAAAAAATGAGCATTTTACTTTTGTTTTAGCTTGCTATGCTTTAGAATACTTGCTCCCTTACCTGCAGGTCGTTTTTGCAATGGTGCAAACGTTCCGAACAGGTGTTCAAAAGAGGTTGTTATGCCTAAGATGAAAACTCGCCGTGGTGCAGCTAAACGCTTCAAAGCGACTGCAAACGGCTTTAAGCGTAAACAAGCGTTCAAACGCCACATTTTGACCAAAAAATCTGCTAAGCGTATCCGTCAATTGCGCGGCTGTGTAATGGTTCACGTAAGTGACGTTGCATCAGTTCGTCGTATGTGCCCATACATCTAAGGAGATTATAAATGGCTCGTGTAAAACGTGGTGTAGTGGCTCATCGTCGTCACAAAAAAATTCTTGCTCGCGCTAAAGGTTACTATGGTGCTCGTTCACGCGTTTATCGCGTAGCGTTCCAAGCGGTAATCAAAGCTGGTCAATACGCTTACCGTGACCGCCGTCAGAAGAAACGTCAATTCCGTGCTTTATGGATTGCGCGTATCAATGCTGGTGCTCGTCTTAACGGTTTGTCTTACAGCCGTATGATCGATGGCTTGAAAAAAGCTCAAGTGATCATCGACCGTCGCGTATTAGCTGACATCGCTATGCATGATGCAGTTGCATTTGCTGCTTTAGCTGAAAAAGCTAAAGGTGCATTAGCTGCATAAGCTTAGAGATTCAAAGAAGACCGCTTTTTAGCGGTCTTTTTTATTTCCGTCCTATAACTATAAGTACAGACAAGATTGTGGTAATAAGTAATAAAAACTGAGCAAATTCATATTTCTGAACTAATAAAAATAGGCCATATAATATTATTAAGAGTATTGCTAAGACGATGAATAGTGTGGTTAGTGCTCGCCAACCAGAAATAGTTTCAGGTTCTGGCGAAGTGGTATTTTCAATAACTGATGAATCTTGCAAACCAGATTGTTTTTTACATAATATTATTTCTTTTTCTAACTCATTTTGAGTTTTTACCGAGATATAAGATGTTTGATAACTATTAGCAGTATGGCAAATGAGTTGGACAAATTGTTGATTAATTGATTCCTCATAGAGATTAAGTTTATTGATTTCTTCCAGATCAAAGTTTTGATATTCAGCCATTTCATTACGTGGATGTTTAAAGCCTCGAAGATTAATTTGTAAAGTTTCGAATTGTTGAAACAGGGTGAATGCAAGATTATTTTGTGAAGAGGGATTCTCTAGCAATGGAAAAGTACATCCTTCTTCTTCGTGAGGGTAAAGATGTAAGTTGTTTATGAATGAAATATCATAGGTTCCATAAAATTGATAAGGTGTAGAACGAATAATCTCTTGGGTTTGTTTATAGAAGTTTTCCCAATTCAGACAGCTATCAAATATTCTAATTTTTTTGTTTTGCTCCAAATTTAGAGGAATAAGAGTAAACAACATATAGTTAGACACGTCTTGTGTAGATAGAGTTCCCCAAAACTCTCTAGGATCACCTATAGGTTGAATCTCTTTTACAACCTCTCTTTCTATTTTTATTAATGCGATATTAGTGTGCCTTAGCTTGAAGATTAATACTGGATAATTATTTATTTCAAGTAAAAAATTAGATTGAATTTTTTCAAATTTAGGAAAAAGTAGATCAAAAGGATAAAGCGAACAATCGTAGGCACCTTGATGAAATAGATCAAATATTAAGGCATCAATTGAGTCATAAACGAGAGAGGAATCTTCTAAATTTCGAACCATAAAAATATCGTGATTACGAATGCTCCAATGGTGACGAACAGTATGATGAGAAGTTAGGTCTTTAAAAAATTGTTGGGCATTATGTTGTAAGCCTAAGATAAACTTCCAGTAATTATCGGTCATTGTTTTATGTATGCTGTTATTGGTGAGAAGCTAAGCTTATTATCATATCTGAAATTAACGATGGATTAAAACGTGCGTAGGCAATATCACTTTAGGCAAGTGGGTCAAGATACTTATATTTGGGATGTACATCATCTGGTTGAGCTAACCAAAACTCTTGTGATCAAGAAAGTACAACTTGTTGATATTCAAGAACTCAATGAAGCCTATTGGTTTCCAGATCAGTATCCGACCACGCAGCAAATCATTGAACACTTTCAATTGGTGCAAGATGCTGATCTGAGTTATCCGATTATCCTGTGCGCTGAAGGTCGAGTGATGGATGGAATGCACCGTGTAGCCAAGGCTCGTTTACTCAAGCAGACTGATATTTTGGCCGTACAATTTGAGCAAACCCCTTTACCTGATTTTATTAATGTCGATGAAGATGATTTGAACTACGATGAGTAAATCAAGGCTATGATTTATTTAAAGATTACATAATCTGAACATGTTTGATTAGACATTTTGACTTGAATCTTTTTACAGTAAAGGAAACAAGAGGAAGGTAAAAAATATGTTGGTGAATGTAGAAGGTCTGGAACAAGGCGCGATTGAAATAGAACTCAGTATTTTACCGAGAAAGGGTGAGACCATTCGAATTTTTTACGGACCAGATGCTGAAGTTGAGGGCTTAATTGAAAATGTCCATCATGTCATTAATCAGCATGATGGTGGACATAAGGTTATTTTAAAAATCAGACCTACTTTTTAAGTAGTGAAAAATAAAAACCTAGATTTTGAAATCTAGGTTTTTTTATGACTGGTATTGTTATAGGCCAAAATAGTAAGCAACGAGACAAATAATCACGGTCAGGATAATCAGTTTAATCACGCCTGAGGCGCCAACTTTATGATGTTGGGTTTTATCCAGCTGATGCTGTGGCACCTCCATTGTTCGATCAATGATTTCAGGTTCAGCGGCAGTGAGTTGAGCGGTTTGATAATGATTTGCCGTTTTCACAATCAGCTTGGCAAATAAATCATCGGTTTTTTGCGAAAAATTACGTAAATTAATTTGCTCTTCGGGGCTAATCAGTTCGCCTGAAGCATTGTAAGGGTGTAGCCTTTGTTGTTCTAAGTAATCCGTTAATGCCTGAGTGCGATGCAATAAGCTGTGAGCGCAATCTGCTGGATAATCTGTTGGAATCAATGCAAGTTGTTGTTCTGATAGTACAGTTGGATCAATGTTGTACCCATAAAATGGCAAGTCTTGTTGTTCTGGTTCTGAAAAATACTCTGCATATTTGCTGTCGAACAGTTCACGTTCCAAGAAGGACGCAACATCATTCCAATTTAGTTTTTGTAAATCCGTATTAATTTTTTTGGAAAATTTATCATTCAACTCATAACGCCAAAATGTTTCTTCTCGCAAACTACTTTGCTGGGAAACTGGGGCTTCAAATTCTTTATCGCTGTTGTACCATTCTGGCAGTTCATGCCCACAGATCCAAGCTGTTTTCTTGTTGGCTTGGTGGCTCACAATGAAATGAGTGAAGGGCAATAGCTCAACATTGGCATTGGGATTTTGTTCATCACTGAGTAAGCTTGATAAATGTAAGCTGAGTTTGTTAACCCCTTGTTTTTTTAGGCCTTCAAGCCAAACTTGAAAATGTTGGGCCAAGAGGTGTTGAGAAAGTAAATCTCTAAAAATTAGGCTTTTCTGATTGAAAATTGGGTGTTCTACCCAGCGGCTAAAATGAAGTCCTCCTGCAAGGAATTCATTGCCATAGGTGACAAGTGTAAGCTGTTGTTTCCAAATCTGATCAAGCGCCATCGTTATTCTTTCTCATTGACGATATGGTTATCTTATCTATTTTATTTAATTATTGATCATTTTTTTCAAAAAATTAAGTTATCTATTCCATCATCCTGTTGTTTTATCTTTACATTGACACTGAAAAAGTCACTTATTTAAACCGTGGTTTATCTTCATAAAATAGGTAAAAAGCTGATAAACTATAGCGTTTTATTATATTTCTATATTTTGTTGCTTTGAGAGTTACTATGTCACTGGAAGCCCTGACCACTGAAGCGCTTGCTGCCATTGCAGCGGCTCAAGACCTTGCTGCACTCGATCAAGTTCGTGTGCAATTTACAGGGAAAAAAAGCCAGCTTGCAGAGCAGTCGAAAGCACTTGGAAAAATGGATCCTGAAGAGCGGAAAGTACAAGGTGCTGCGATCCATGCTGTTCGTGAAGCAATCAATACCGCTTTGACTGAGCGTCAACAGACATTACAACAAGCTGAACTTGCAAAGAAATTAGCAAGTGAAACGATCGATATTACTTTACCTGGCCGCGGTCAGCGCATGGGAAGTATTCATCCTGTGACTCAGGTACAAGAGCGTATTTGCCAGTTCTTTACCAAAGCGGGTTTCCAGATTGCGTATGGACCTGAGGTTGAAGATGATTATCACAACTTTGAAGCCTTAAACATTCCAGGGCATCACCCAGCTCGTGCCATGCATGACACTTTCTATTTTGATGCAACGCATTTGCTTCGTACCCATACTTCGGGTGTACAAATTCGTACCATGGAAACTAGTCAGCCACCAATTCGCATCGTGTGTCCAGGTCGTGTATATCGTTGTGACTCGGATCAAACGCATTCGCCAATGTTCCATCAGATTGAAGGTTTGTACGTTGCGGAAAACACCAGCTTTGCTGAGTTAAAAGGTTTATTGATTAACCTGTTAAACGAATTCTTTGAAAAAGATTTGAAAGTACGTTTCCGTCCCTCTTATTTCCCATTTACTGAGCCGAGCGCTGAAGTAGATATTATGGATGAGCGTGGTCGTTGGTTAGAAGTTTTAGGTTGTGGCATGGTACATCCAAATGTACTGCGTGCCGCAGGGATTGATCCTGATAAATACAAAGGCTTTGCTTTTGGTTTAGGGGTAGAGCGTTTTGCAATGTTGCGTTATGGCATCAATGATTTACGTATGTTCTACCAAAATGATGTGCGTTTTTTACGCCAGTTTGCCTAAACATTTTTTCAGGATTAAATAAGGTTTATACAAATGAAAATTAGTGAAAATTGGTTACGCACGTGGGTGAACCCAGCAATTGATAGTGAAGCACTTTCTGATCAATTGACTATGTTGGGCCTGGAAGTTGATGAATTAGCACCTGTAGCAAAACCATTTACAGGCGTTGTCGTGGGTGAAGTACTCACTGTTGAACAACATCCAGATGCGGATCGTTTGCGTGTAACGACGATTAATATTGGTTCTGGTGAGCCATTACAAATTGTATGTGGCGCGCCAAATGTTCGTGTTGGCATGAAAGCACCCGTTGCAACCATTGGTGCAGTACTTCCAGGCGATTTCAAAATTAAAAAAGGTAAACTACGTGGTGTGGAATCACAAGGGATGCTGTGCGGTGCTTCTGAAATTGATTTAGAAGACAAAATCGATGGTTTGTTGGAATTACCTGCTGATGCACCAGTGGGGGTGAATATCCGTGATTATTTAAAACTTGATGACAATGTGATTGATATCAGTATTACGCCAAACCGTGGTGACTGTTTCAGTATCCGTGGAATTGCACGTGAAATCGCAGTGATCAATCAGTTGAAGATGAATGAGCCTAAGATTCAGTCTGTACCTGCAACAATTACGGATGAGAAATCAGTAACGATTAGTACTGAAGGTACGCCACGTTATTTAGGTCGTATCATCAAATATGTGAATGTCAAAGCGGCAACTCCTGAGTGGATGGAACAAGCGCTAGCGCGTTCAGGTATCCGCACGCATAGTATTTTGGTCGATATTACCAACTATGTGTTGCTTGAGTTGGGTCAACCAATGCATGCCTTTGACTTGGCAAAAATCGAAGGTTCAATTCAAGTTCGTCAAGCCAAAGCGCAAGAAAAACTGACTTTATTAAATGATCAAGAAGTTGAGCTGCAAGATGACATGATGGTCATTGCAGATGATCAGAAAGTTCTCGCTATTGCAGGTATTATGGGTGGCTTGGACTCATCGGTTACGGATGATACTCAAGACATTTTCCTTGAAAGTGCTTTCTTTGCGCCTTTAGCCATTGCTGGCCGTGCGCGTCGTTTTGGTTTACATACAGATTCATCTCAACGTTATGAACGTGGCGTAGATTTTGAATTGCCAATGATTGCAATGCATCGTGCTTCTGAGTTGATTCAAGCCTTTGCTGGTGGTGAATTTGGTCCTATAACCGTTGCTGAGCAAGTGGCTTTATTGCCAAAACGTGAAGCGATTGAATTAAAGCAAGCACAAGTTGACCAATTACTCGGTTATCAAGTTGCAGGTGATTTTATTGCCGATGCTTTGACGCGTTTGGGCTGTGTTGTTGAAACCAAAGCGCAAGGCGAGTGGCGTGTTGTTCCGCCTTCGCATCGTTATGATATGGCAATTTATCAAGACTTAATTGAAGAAGTTGCTCGTATTGATGGTTATGACAATATTCAAATCAGTTTGCCAAAAATTGATGCAAAATTAGAGAAATATCAAGATCGTTTTGAAATTTCACAATTACGTCAAACCGTTGCAACATTAGGCTATCAAGAAGCGATCAGCTTTAGTTTTGCTGACGCAAAACTTGAGAAGCAGTTGAATCCAAATGTACAGCCGTTGATGTTAGCGAACCCAATTTCAAGTGACTTGGCTGCAATGCGTAGTACCTTGTTGTCGAGTTTGATTCCATGTGTACAGTACAACTTAAATCGCCAACAACATCGCGTTCGTTTCTTTGAGTTGGGTCTACGTTTTGATTATCAGAATGCACAAAGCATTCATGATCTCAAACAAATTCCAACTTTGGCATTGATTGCGGTGGGTTCACGTACACCAGAGTCGTGGCATGCAAAACCACAAGCAATGGATTTCTTTGATTTCAAAGGTGAGATTGAAGAAATTTTAGCAGCTGGACGTATCAGTGTTGAATTTGCTCGTACAGAACGTGCATGGCTACATCCAGGCCAATCTGCAGAGATTTTAGTCAATGGACAATCGATTGGTTATTTGGGACGCTTGCATCCATCTTTGCAGAATGAGCTTGATTTAGATACAACTTGGGTCGCAGAGCTGGATCAACAGGCAGTTTTGCAATCTTATGTATCTAATTTTACAGAATTATCACGTTTTCCATCGGTTAGACGTGATATTGCGCTTTTAATCTCTGATAATATTGAGGTAAGAGATATTCAGCGGTTAATTGAGCAAACTGGTGGAGAGTTACTCGACTCGACATGGTTGTTCGATGTGTATACGGGGCAAGGGGTTGAACAAGGCAAACGCTCTTTAGCTTTTGCAGTGCTATGGCAACATCCAACTCGTACGCTTGAAGATGCTGAAATTAAATCTGGTATGGATAACATTATTCAAGTGTTGGAAGACACTTACCAAGCGACATTGAGGGCCTCATGACAGCATTAACTAAAGCAGATATGGCGGACCATTTAAGTGAGCTTACTAGCTTAAATCGCCGCGAAGCAAAACAAATGGTCGAGTTATTTTTTGACGAAATTAGCCAGGCATTAATTGCGGGTGAACAAGTCAAACTTTCTGGCTTCGGTAATTTCGAGTTACGTGACAAGCGTGAACGTCCAGGACGTAATCCAAAGACGGGCGAAGAAATTCCGATTTCTGCTCGTCGCGTGGTAACATTCCGAGCTGGACAGAAATTTAGACAGCGTGTTGGGAATGAGCAGATCGATTGATCTGCTTTTTTATACTTTTTATTTTACTTTAATAAAATTTAGACATAAAAAAAGAGAACCGTAAGGTTCTCTTTTTTAATCTAAAACTAGATTAGTGTGCAGCAGAAGCAGCAACGTCAGAAGCAGCAGCAGCAACGTCAGAAGCAGCAGCAGTAGTCGCTTCAGAAGCAGCAGTAGTCGCTTCAGAAGCAGCAGTAGTCGCTTCAGAAGCAGCAGCTACAGCTTCAGAAGCAGCAGCGTTAGCATCAGTAGCAGGTGCTTCTTTCTTAGAGCAACCAACGAAAGCTAAAGTAGTAGCAATAGCAGCAACAACAGCGAATTTTTTGAATAACATGGCATCACTCTCATAAAATTGTGAGATTAAAAAAAACCTTAAGTTAGTCTGTTTGTGCTTTTATTATTCCTAAACGCTTTAGGTAACAACGCAGGGAGCAGTCTAACTGGTCTGATGCTATCCTATCAAAGCAATTCATGAATTACTACTGTTCTGTCCAACAAAACGACAAAAATGGGCAGAATTTGGCTATTTTTTGATAGGAAATAACTATGAAATATTGGTTTTAAATCGGCAGATTGGGAAAAATAACGAATTTTATTTTAGTATCTCTATATAAATCAATTAAATAAAATTTTGGATAAATTTTTAATTAATGTGTAAAAATTCTGTAAGTCTGTCAACCAAATAAAAAAAGCCACCATTGAGGTGGCTTTTTTTATTTGCTTCTAGGATTTAGGTGGATGCTTTACGCTTCATTTGATCGAAGAAATCATCATTGGTTTTGGTTTCTTTCATGCGATCCAATAAAAATTCCATCGCTGCAAGCTCATCCATTGGGTGTAACAGTTTACGTAAAATCCAAACCTTACGTAAGTTATCTTCATCCATTAAACGCTCTTCACGACGAGTGCCTGATTTCTTGATGTTCATTGCAGGGAACACACGTTTCTCAGCGATGCGACGATCAAGGGTAATCTCTTGGTTACCTGTACCTTTAAACTCTTCGTAAATCACATCATCCATCTTACTGCCTGTTTCGATTAAAGCAGTAGAAATGATGGTCAAAGAACCACCTTCTTCGATATTACGCGCTGCACCGAAGAAACGTTTAGGGCGTTCTAGGGCGTGAGCATCTACACCACCCGTTAAGACTTTGCCTGATGATGGAATAACAGTGTTGTAAGCACGTGCAAGACGGGTAATTGAGTCAAGTAGAATCACAACATCTTTCTTGTGTTCAACTAGACGTTTAGCTTTTTCAATCACCATCTCTGCAACTTGGACATGGCGAGCAGGAGCTTCATCAAATGTAGATGCAATCACTTCACCACGAACCGTACGTTCCATTTCGGTGACTTCTTCAGGACGTTCGTCAATTAAAAGTACGATTAAGAAGACTTCTGGGTTATTACGCACAATCGACTGCGCGATGGTTTGCAATAACATTGTTTTACCCGCTTTGGGCGGTGCTACAATAATAGAACGTTGACCTTTACCAATAGGCGCGACAAGATCGACGACACGAGAAGTTAAATCTTCAGTGGTACCATTACCCAGTTCCATCACCAATTGCTCGGTAGGGAATAATGGCGTAAGGTTTTCGAATAAAATTTTATTACGTGAATTTTCAGGTGTATCGTAGTTAATTTGGTTTACTTTCAACAACGCAAAATAACGCTCACCTTCTTTTGGTGGACGAATTGTGCCAGTGATGGTATCACCCGTACGTAAATTAAAGCGGCGAATTTGTGATGGGCTCACATAAATATCATCTGGCCCTGCGAGATAAGAACCAGCAGCAGAGCGTAGGAAGCCAAAACCATCAGAAAGAATTTCGAGAACACCGTCACCAAAAATCTCTTCGCCATTCATGGCGTGGCGTTTTAAGATGGCAAAAATAATATCTTGTTTACGGTTACGTGCCATGCCTTCAAGGCCCATAAACTCCGCAATTTTAATGAGTTCGCCAATGGGTTTTTTCTTGAGTTCAGTTAAGTTCATAAGTGGTCAGACAGAATGGAATAAGTGGAGGACTACGTTAGGGAAAGAATAAAAATCGACCGCATACATACATGCTGATGTAATTGTATTTACACAACCACGATTCAGTAGTCTGGTTCATTGTTTCAGAGAGAAATGTGAAAACAATTGTTTATTGCCGAGCGGCGATCTTATGTTTTGTGTCTTGGTAAGAAGCGCAATGAAGTAGATTCCATTCAAAGCTTCTTGATTGAGAAATATAGTGGAAATCAAGGAATTTGTCAATTTTCAGCGAGAAATACGCGATTCATTGAATCGCGTATTTCTCAGATTGACCATTTAACAATTGTATTAGATGTTTTGATCAATGAATGCTGCAAGTTTTGAACGAGGTGCTGCACCTACTTGTTGAGCAACAACTTCGCCATTTTTAAACATTAATAATGCTGGGATATTACGAATGTTATATTTTACAGCAATATCTTCACATGCAGTCACATCAACTTTAACGATTTTTACTTTGCCTGCATATTCATTTGATAAGTCTTCTAGAACAGGTGCAATCGCTTTACAAGGTGCACACCAGCCAGCCCAGAAGTCAACAAGTACAGGAGTTTCAGCATCTAAAACATCTGCTTGGAAGTTTGTATCAGTTGTATTAACAATAGTCGCAGACATGAGGTTGCTCCAAATTTAAGAAATAAAGTGCGAATTTGATCATCATCACGATGAATATTACATTGCTACTTTATTCAATGTAAGGGTTTGTTCTGATTATTCAAGTTTGAAAACGAAAAGTCTAATGGATGCTCACGATGTTGATCATCGACTTCTACAATCATTTATCAAGTAAAAGCGTAAATACAGTACTTTTATTGCTTAAAATGACTTTAAAATTGTAAGCATGTGAATTACTCTAATGCGTGAATTGAGCATGGGTTTATATGAATAATGTCTGATTTTCTGATTGATGAAGAATTACTTGCTGCGATTGATATGGGATCGAATAGTTTCCATCTGGCAATCGCTCGTGTTGATCACGGTGAAGTTAAGAAAGTTGCTTCAATGTCAGAAAAAGTACAGTTAGCTGCTGGGCTTGATGAAAATAAAAATTTAACTGAAGCTGCACAACAACGTGGATTGGCTTGTTTAGCCCGTTTTGTTGGACGTTTAAGCTCTGTACAGGCAAATAGGTTGAGAATTGTTGCGACCAATGCGTTAAGACAAGCTAAAAATGGCCATGAATTTATTCAAAAAGCCGCAGAAATTTTACCAAAACCGATTGAAATCATTGCGGGTCGTGAAGAAGCACGTCTGATTTATTTAGGTGTTTCACATACTATGGCCAATGGCGGTCGACGCTTAGTGGTTGATATTGGTGGTGGCTCAACTGAATTCATCATTGGTGAAGAATTTGAACCGCTACATACTGAATCCTTACAAATGGGCTGTGTAGCCTACAGCAAAACCTATTTCCCTGATGGTGAAATTACCAGCAAAGCATTTGATAAAGCCGTGGTTGCTGCACGTAAAGAAATGTCTGCTATTGCCAATACTTATAAATCTGTGGGTTGGGATACCGTTGTCGGATCAAGTGGAACCATCAAAGCTTGTCGTCAGATCGCGGTTAATCTCGGTTTAAGTGACGAACAAGAAAATCTGACTCGTGACGGTTTATATAAATTAAAAGATCGATTACTGAAATTTAAACATGTCACTGAAATCGATTTTGAAGGTCTACGTGAAGACCGTCGAGCAGTTTTGCCAGCGGGTCTTGCGATTTTATATGCGATTTTTGAAGTTTTAGATATCGACAAATTGGCATATTCTGACGGTGCATTACGTGAAGGCGTGATGTATGACTTGCTCGGTCGTTTCAAACATGAAGATATTCGTGATCGCAGTGTACAGGCATTAATGGGACGTTATAACGCAGATCCAAAACAAGCCGAACGTGTGGTAAATACGGCACAAGAATTGTTTGATGGTGTTGCTGACGCTTTAAATTTAACGACTGAAGACAGTGACTTACTGCGTCGTGCGGCATATTTGCATGAAATTGGATTGGCGATTAGTCATGGTGGTTATCACCGTCATGGGGCGTATTTACTGCAACATTCAGACATTCCAGGTTTCTCGCAAATTGATCAAAATCATCTCTCGCATTTGGTTTCGCATCACCGTCGTAAGTTGCGTGCAGATGCAAAAAATGACGTTTTAAAGGTTGGTGGTAGCCATTTACTTTATCTTTGTTTATTGCTTCGTCTCGCAGTTTTGCTAAACCATAGTCGTAGTGATCAGATGCTTCCTGCCATTGAATTGAGTGTTGTAAATGATCAACAATGGCAACTCAGCGTTTCTGGCGATGCTAAACAATGGCCTTTATTGGTTGCTGACCTGCATGATGAGCAGGTGCAATTTAAGCATTGGGACATTGAGTTAAATATTCAGTCAGACAAATTTGTTGATTAACCATATTATTATGGACCATTCTTGACTTATGAAAAATAAAGCAACTCAGTCCAAGGCTTGGGCTACGGTTCAAATTGCACGACACCCTGAGCGTCCGCAATTTCTAGATTATGTCAGTGAAATTTTTACTGAATTTGATGCACTTCATGGCGACCGTTTATTTGGTGATGACGGCGCTATGATTGGCGGTTTGGCACGTTTTGACGGACAACCGGTAATGGTGGTTGGTCAACATCGTGGTCGCAGCACACGTGAAAAGTTGCAGCATAACTTTGGGATGTGTAATCCAGAAGGGTATCGTAAATCACAACGTTTGCTTGATATGGCGGAACGTTTTAATTTACCTGTGTTTACCTTTGTTGATACGATGGGAGCATACCCAGGTGTTGGGGCAGAAGAACGTGGTCAAGCAGAAGCGATTGCAACCAGTTTGGCACAACTTTCAAGCTTAAAAGTTCCTGTTATTGCAACAATACTTGGTGAAGGTGGTTCAGGGGGCGCACTTGGAATTGGTGTGGCCGATCGTGTGATTATGCTGTCACATAGTATTTATTCCGTGATTTCACCTGAAGGTTGTGCTTCTATTCTGTGGAAGACCGCAGATAAAGCAGCGCAAGCGAGTGAGGCTCTTTCTTTAACTGCAGACAAACTTCAAGCTTTAGGCATTGTTGAATATGTTGTGGATGAAGGTGACGGTGCGCATTTGCAACCTGAAAAAGTCATGCATGATTTAAAAGATGTGTTAAAACAAGCTTTAGATGAATTGCAACCGATGGATGCACAAGAACGATGCGACGCACGTTATCAACGTTTAATGAAGTTTGGCAGCAGCAATTTAGGCATCGCGTCTTAGCACAAACACAGCATTTTTCTGAACAAACCCAATTCTTGATTGGGTGTAGCGGCGGCATGGATTCCATGCTGTTGCTGTTTCTAATGTCTGAACTTTTCCCGACTCAAATACGCGCGATTTATGTAGACCATCAACTTCAAGTGATGAGTGATGAATGGGGGATGTTGGTTCAACAGCAATCTGAACTCCTCAATATTCCTTGTATCTTGCAAAAAGTCTCTGTGGAAACAGGTAATTTAGAGCAGCAGGCGCGTCAAGCGCGTTATCAAGCTTATCAACAACATTTACAATCCAATGAAATTCTAGTTTTAGCACATCATCAGCAGGATCAAGCTGAAACGCTTCTATTAAGATTGTTTTCTGGAGCTGGCGTTCAAGGTTTGGCAGCAATGCAGCAACTTGATATTCGTCAAGACATGACCATTTGGCGACCATTTTTAGATTTAAGTCGTGAGCAAATTGAACAATGGTCGCAGCAAATTGGGTTTAATTATGTGACCGACCCAACCAATCACGATACGTATTATGATCGAGCATGGTGCCGAGAAGAGTTATGGGGGGTCTTACAAAAACGCTTTCCTAAAATGCAGTCTGCTATCGCACGGACCAGTTATTTAATGCGAGATGCCACAGAAATATTGGATGATGTGTTGCAAAAAGATTGGCAACAATGTGCAGTCGATCGTGAACTGGATTTGATCGAGTTGGAGCAACTTTCTAGTGCGCGGCAACGTCAATTATTATCTGCTTGGATGAAGGGTTCGGAGCAATATCGACCGAGCTACGATATGGTGCTGCGTCTTCAAAATGAAGTGATTCTCGCAAAACCAGATGCTCAGGCAACATTACATATCAATCAACATTATTTCGTTCGCTATCAGAAGAAGTTATATCGTTTAACGTATGATGAGTTGTATGCAGAAAAACTAGTTTCCTTTCCGCATACGTTGTCAAAACAGTTTGAGATGGGCGAAATCATCAACGTTGCGGCTGGACAATTTAAAATCGAATCACAAGTGCTTGGTCTTTCCTCACAGCTTTTAGGACGAGAGTTAACGTTGCTCAAACGGCAGGGCGGTGAAAAAATTCATCTTTATGGGCGTATTGGACATTGGCCTCTGAAAAAAGCCATTCAAGAGTTACAGATTTTGCCTTGGTTACGTCATACAATTCAAATATTAGTCGTAGATAATGTTATGCTTGGGGTTTTTAGCCCAAAGGGTTTTTGGTTGGCGCAATCTGACTATATCGAGCAGAGTGGTTGGCAACCAAGTTTAATTTCTGACAGTGATGACTTTTTTCATCCGTCTTTATCATATGATGAGTAGGACATGGCGACAGCATTGAATAAAAATATTTGTTTTATTGGCGGTGGTAACATGGCGCAAGCCTTGATTGGTGGGCTGCTTTCTCGCGGTTTACCGACAACCCGCATTACCGTTTCTGATCCTGTAGAGCAAATTCGTCACATATTAGAAGAAAAAGGAATTCAAACCACAACCGATAATGTTGAAGCAGTTCAACATGCAGATGTGGTGGTGTTGGCAGTAAAACCACAGGTGTTGGCAACGGTATTACAACCATTAAAAGGCTTATTGTCAGATAAACTCGTGATCTCAATTATTGCGGGTGCTGAAATTCAAACAATTTCAGATTTAACTGGGGGTAGTCAACGTGTTGTGCGTGTAATGCCAAATACACCGGCATTGGTTCAAACTGGTGCACATGGGATTTATGCATCAGAAGCAGTTAATGCTCAAGATCGTGAGTTAACCAGTCAAATTTTAGCGGCAACAGGGTTAACCATTTGGGTAGAGAGTGAAGCCCAAATTGATGCAGTAACTGCAGTCTCTGGTTCTGGCCCTGCATACTTTTTTTATTTGATGGAGAGTATGATTCGTGCAGGTAAAAACTTGGGCTTGGATGAGAAAGTCGCGACGGCATTGACTTTGCAGACAGCGTTAGGTGCTGCGCAAATGGCGATTACCAGCTCAAACTCTCCAGCAGAATTACGTAAAAATGTGACATCTCCAAATGGCACCACCCAAGCAGCTTTAGAAGTGTTTGATCGTGCGCAGATTTCACAAAATATTCAAGCAGCGCTTGCAGCAGCTCAGAAGCGTAGCCAAGAGCTTGCGCAAGAGTTGAGTGACAAGACTAAATCGGTTTAAGTAGGATAAGACAATTATGGGTGCAAGTTCTGCGCTAATTTTTGGTGTTTTGATCAATGTTGCAATTTTATTGGTCTTTTTCCGTTTTCTAATGCAATTGGCGGCAGTGAGTCCATACAATCCCGTGGTCCTTTCAACAGTGAAAGCCACTAAGATTGTCGATTTATTTAGTCGCATTTTCCCGACTGTGGGCAAGGGGCGTGTCAATTTAGCGGCTGTTGCTTTGTTAGTGGTGCTGTATTTACTGAAAATGTTCGGCTTGATGTATTTGTCTGGACAGATGCCGCATAGTGCCGTGTATCTGGTGATCACGACATTTGTGACCATGATTCAAGACTTGATTCGTTTCTGTCGTTATTTGATTTTTGCAACGATCATTTTAAGTTGGGTGGTGATGTTTACACAGTCGCGCTCACCTTATATCGAAGTGATTCAGGAACTTGCTGAGCCTTTACTTGCTCCTTTCCGTCGTTTATTACCCAATATGGGGATGATTGATCTCTCTCCAATTTTGGCATTTTTGGCTCTATATGTGGCTGAAATCTTAATGAATGAAGCAGCTAAGGTACTATTAACGGGCCTTTAAGCAAGTTTGATTCAATAAAAAATGGGCGTGATGCCCATTTTTTATTTCTTGATTAAACGTTGTCGTATGACTCGATTTAACGGATTGGAGAAGTAGCGTGCAATGAAAGCACCCACTCCAAGCGCAAGGATGAAATAGATCAATAATAAGACCAGTTTAATATTTCCCTCGGTGATTGCTGGCGTATAAAACAGTTTAAAAAAACCTAAAATAATGAGATGGAATAAATAAATTTCATAACTGTTCTTACCGATGTTTTGTAGCAATTGAAAGCGTTGCTGCAGCATACCTGCCTGTTCATTTGCTACATTTGCAACAATAACGATGGCTGTTGCAAGCGCAAATAGGCTGACTCCCCAGACACAGTTTTCTTTGATCGGTGCAGAAAAATAAATGATAAACATGGTCGCAATCGCAAGGTATTTCAGACCTAACCAGATTTTGGTTTGCAACTTAAATAGCGGTGCAATGAGTGCTGCAATACAGCCAAAGGCAATGCCATCAAAACTAGAAAAGTAATGATATAAGTAGGCGCCACTTTCCTCACCATAATGTAAATATCTAAAATAAGGTGCAAATACAATCAGCGCGAAACAGACAAATAGAAAGTAGGACTTTTTCTTAAATAGCAGTGCTGTGAGAGGGAAAAGTAGATAGAAAACCTCTTCCACAGATAAAGACCATAACACGCCAAGCGCATAGTTGACCCAACCATTCTTGATAATTAGGATGTTCATCCAAAAGGTCAGTGCTGCAAGATTGACGGTTGACTGAGCCACCACAATGCCATTAGGGGCTTGTGTCATAAAGGGTTTTAGATCAAAAGCAGCTAAAAAATTAACCAAACAGATCAGCAAGATCAAGGTGGGCATGATGCGCGCAAATCGTGAGATATAAAAGTCCCGAGTATTGATCTGGTGTAATGCACCCCAGCGTTTGATGGTGTGTGATGTGATGAGATAACCAGAGATCACAAAGAACATGGTGACACCATAGTTACCATTTCGGGCTAAAAGCGTGGTGATGTTTTCACCCAAAACCTGAAAATTGATCGAGGTGTCAAAGAGCTTATAAGGAATATTGAAGTGATGCAGTAAGACTAAGAAAATTGAAATACAGCGTAATGAATCAATAGAGTGAAAGCGGTTAAATTGAACTTGATTAAAGGACATATTGCATTCCTTTCTCCTATGCGAATTAATTTTTATAAGATATTCTTTATTTTCAGTTTTCTTGTAGCGCAGGGGGTTGATCCCCTGTCTGCAAGAAACATTATATTTTTATGAGGTGGGGCTGGCTTAGTGCGCAGCGTCCCAGTTTAGTCCTTGACCGACTTCTACCACAAATGGCACAGAAATTTGCAATACAGATTGCATCACTTCAGCAATTTGTTTTGACAGTTCATCCGCAATCGCAGCATCCGCTTCAAATACAAGTTCATCGTGCACCTGTAATAACAGCTTGGCCTGATCTTTAGGTAGCATTTTATCGACTGCAATCATGGCAAGCTTAATAATATCTGCCGCACTGCCTTGTAAAGGTGCATTGATTGCCGCACGTTCAGCCGCTTGTTTGATCATTTTATTGCTGGCCATAATGTCGGGTGTATATAAACGACGACCTAAAATGGTTTCCACAAAGCCTTGTTCACGTGCAATCTGACGGGTGCGTTCCATATAGTCCAATACGCCTGGATAACGCTGGAAGTAACGTGCGATATAGCTACGTGACTCTTCACGCGTAAAGCCGAGCTGACGTGTTAAGCCAAATTCAGACATCCCATACAGCAGACCAAAGTTAACGGCTTTGGCTTGGCGACGTTGGTCATTGGTCACATCTTCAATATCAATACCTAGTACCTCAGAAGCGGTACGACGGTGTACATCCTGACCTTGTTGGAAGGCATGCACTAACGCATCATCTTGAGAGAAATGTGCCATCAAACGCAATTCGATTTGCGAGTAATCGGCTGCCAATAATATGCGACCTTCAGGTGCGATAAAGGCTTTACGAATTTGACGCCCAATCGGGGTACGGATTGGAATGTTCTGTAGGTTTGGATCGGTTGAAGACAAACGACCTGTTGCAGTCAAGGCCTGATGATAGCTGGTATGCACACGATGTGTCGTGTCATGCGATTGTTCAATCAGGCGATCGGTGTAGGTGTTTTTGAGTTTTGCCAAGCCACGATGTTCCAAGATGACTTCAGCCAACGGATGTTCGATTTTCTCTAAAATACTTTCACTGGTACTGTATTGACCTGTTGCAGTTTTCTTACCACCTTTAAGTCCTAGCTTTTCAAACAGGACTTCACCGACTTGCTTTGGTGAGGCAACATTAAAGGCTTCACCTGCTAGTTCCGCTGCTTGAGTTTCAAGCGTTTGAATGGTTTCTGAGAACTCGACACTGAGTTGATCGAGGAATTGATGGTCGAGCTTAATGCCATCTTCTTCCATGCCCGTGAGGACACGGGCAACCGGCATTTCAATATTATGTAGAATATTGACCAGTTCAGGAGAGCTTTTTAATTTCGCAGCGAGTACCTCATACAAGCGATAAGTGACATGTGCATCTTCAGCGGCATAATGTGCTGCAACTTCAAGCTCAATTTGATTAAAGGTTTTTTGCTTTGCACCTTTACCTGCGATCTGTTCAAAGGTCGTGGTTAAATGACTGAGATAGAGACGAGCAACATCATCCATACCATGTCGCGTCGCAGCAGCATTCAATACATATGACGCGAGCATGGTGTCGAAATACCAGCCTTGAATCGTGATACCGTGATTGGCAAAGATATGCGCATCATATTTTAAATGATGACCAATTTTCTTGACCTGTTCATTTTCAAGAATCGGTTTGATTTGAGCGAGCAGTTGTTCACGATTGAGTTGTTCAGGTGCACCTTCATAATCATGTGCAACAGGGACGTAATAGGCATCGTTGGCATCAAAAGCGACTGAGAAACCGACCAATTCAGCCACTCGATAATCTAAATTGGTGGTTTCTGTATCAATCGCAAAATGATCGGCTTGCTGCATACGTTGCAATAAAGCATCCCAATCTTGCTGGCTCAGCACAGTATGATAGGTGGCTGTGCCCAATTGATCATCTTGACTGGTCAGGCTGGCATGATCTTCAACTACCACTTGCTCAGGTTTTTGCTCAGCTTTGGCAATACTTTGAGAGGTTTGTTGATAAGCTGAACTATTCGGATTATTTGGATGATCGAGCGATTGCAACTGATTACGGAATTCTAATTCAGTATACAGATTACGTAACTGATCTACATTTGGATTGGACAGTTTCAGGTCATGCCAATCTAAGGCGAGATCAAGGTCACAGACAATACTGGCAAGTTGATGGTCAACTTTGATGTTGTCTACATTATCTTTAATATTCTGGCTGAGTTTACCTTTGAGCTGATCGGCATTGGCAATAATATTATCCAATGTACCGTATTCATTTAACAGCTTCGCCGCTGTCTTTGCGCCAACTCCTGGAACGCCCATAATACCGTCAGAAGCATCGCCCATCAGGGTAAGATAATCGATGATTTGATTTGGATGTACACCGAACTTTTCAAAAACACCTGCTTCATCTAAAACACGTTCTTTAAAACTGTCTTCGAGTTTGACATGTTCATTAACCAACTGCGCCATATCTTTGTCACCTGTCGAGATGAGGACATGATGACCTTCTGCCAAGGCACGTTTGGTTAACGTCCCAATGATGTCATCCGCTTCCGCACCAGCGAGATAATATAAAGGAATACCTTGTGCTCTAATCAACGCATGTAGATAAGGAATCTGTTGAGATAATTCCTCAGGCATACTAGGGCGATCACCTTTATAGATCGGCGATAACTTGTGACGAAAGGTTGGCTCGGGGGTATCAAAAATCACAGCCATGTGAGTCGGCTGAGTGCGACGCATCAGTTTTTGGATTGCTGAAATTGCACCACGTATTGCATTGGTATGTAAGCCTGTAGACGTGGTTAATGGTGGTAAAGCGTGAAAAGCACGAAATAAGAAATAAGACCCGTCAACCAAGACAAAAGGTGGCATTGCGCAAATCCTAATTATAAATTAGCTGGTATTTTACGTGAAAAAGCCGTGGCTGTCTTATTTGAACGTGGAAGAGTACGGCTAGCTGTGTCGTTGAAAATTTGCAGTATTTTGTATGTAACATTACCTGCTGAACTAGTGATCAAGTAATATGACTGCAATGAAGCTGTCAGAATTGATATAAGTCTATGTATAAAAAAGACAAACAGGGAATTGTCATTGTTCTAATCGCGCTGACGATATTGCTCGCTTGTGCAATTGCCTTTAAATGGCAAGGGACAATTGTTGCCGCTACAATTGGTTTGACCGTTGTTATTGTGCACATCCTGTCTGAAATTCATCAGCGTTTGCTTCAACTAGAACAAGCAGCACCAAGCTATTTTGCAGTGGGGGCTGGCCTTGGCGTACAAAAAATTGTGATATATGGCGCGGCACTCGTTGCGCTATTTGCCTATGCCAATACATGGATGTGGCTCGCAGGTGGCGCTTTATTGGTATTGCTCTTGTGCCTGATTCAAACGATCAGTGCCTTTCAGACTCGATTATTGCGTTTAGAGCAATATGCCACTCAATCACTAGACTCAGATATTTCAATTCAAGCTCAACAACAGGCTCCAAGTACTGAAGAATCTATTGAATTCGTTGAAACGACAGCTTCAAACGTTTCTTGCTTAGAACAACAACCTGCTTGGATGCAGGCTAAACCTGAATCTTCACAGCATTCAATTGATCCTACCCCTGTACACTTACCCAATTTAACTCAGCTGCAAACACCTGCTTGGTGGCAGCCTGCACTGGACTGGATGATGCACGGCAATCCGATTCTCCGTGTTGCTGTCGCCATATTAATGGTTGGTGTGATTTTATTATTACGTTTTGCCAGTGAGCACTGGCAACTCAGCCTAGGCGTGAAACTGGGTTTTATTGCGATTGCAGGCGTTATCACCACGGTCGCAGGATATTTATTACAAAAGAAAAATCAATTATTTGCAGTCGCTCTACAAGGTGTAGGGCTGGCGGTGGTCTTCTTAACCTTGATTTTTTCACATCATTTTGCAGTGATTGCCAGTTTGAGCACCGCCAGTATGCTGTTTGTCATTTTATTATTGGCGACGGTTTATCTAAGCTTAAAGCAACGGGCCTTGTATTTGGCTATGCTGGCATTGAGCATGGCCTATCTAGCTCCACTGGTGATTCCACAAAATCATCCTGATGTGATTTTCTTGTTTGGTTATTACTTTGTGATTAACTTGGCCGTGGCAGCGTTGAACTTTATTCAACCTTGGAAAATCCTGCATCAAATTGCATTTTTTGCCACCATGTTTATTGGTGGTTCGACCATTGGGATTTACGCAAAAACATCACAGTTTGATACCTTGGATATGATCCTGTGGTTGCATATGGCTTTATTCATCTGGCTCAGTATTCGTTATAGCCAGTTGATGTTGCGTGCTCAGAATGAGCAGCAGCAAATAGATCAGAAGTCAGCTCGTTTACAGCCTATTTTAGATGTCGGGCTGATCTTTAGTGTGCCGGTGCTAGGCTTTTCCTTACATGCTTATTTGATGCATAACTCGACCACAGCACTCACTTGGGGCGCGGTTGCTCTCGCGATTGTTTATATCAGTCTCAATATTTGGATTAAGCGTCAGCATCCACAACTTTCAATTTTAGCCAAAAGTTTCTTTATCCTTGCGGTGGTGTTTGTCGCATTAATTTTCCCATTGGCCAAAGGTGCACATTGGACCTCAACGGGTTGGGTGATTCAGGGAACTGCATTAATTGTTTGGGGTGTTACTGAGCGATACCGTTTAAGTCGATATATTGGCGTCGCCTTGGTCTTACTTAGTTCGGTGGCCTTACTTTTCCAAGTCTGGTCAAACGATCATTTCCCAATTCTTAGTACTCTGATTTATGCCTTGGCTCAATTTATTTCTGCCTTCTATTTATTGCACTATCAAGCGGTTGAGAAATATTTCAGTGCGCGGATGTTAAGCGGCGTATTTTTAGCACTTGGGCTATATTCAGGAGCGATTGCAGGTGTTGAATTCATGCAGTGGCAACAACATGGGCTGAGTCCTTATCTGGCAATTGCTGCAATACTACTGGCGTTGTTTAGTCTAGCAGTGCATGTGAAATCACGATTGCAGTGGGGTAATGTACAACTCATCTTATTGGGTAGTTTGTTAGCTTTACTTTATGGCGAAAGTTTTGCGCAAAATGTTTATGTGGTTTGGCATTGGTCAAGCAGTTTAAATCAAGTGACATTTGCAGTGGCATCTATTGTGATTACTTTGATACTGATCAGTTTGAGTGCTCACACATCTAAAGCATTTGTTATGCCGTGGTCTACGTTGCTTTGGCTCAGCCTCGCCAGTATTGGTTTGGCTATTTTTCCAATCATGCCAATTGCAGCACTTGCGATTATTCCCGCGATTTATAGTATTTGGCGATTCATATCGCATAAAACCGAATTGCTGCATCAGTTACCGATCTGGTGTTTAACGCTATTTTGGTTGCTATTGGTCAGTCTTGATCCGTATTCTGCGCAGCAATATTATTTTCTACCGCTGCTTAATCTGACTGATCTTCTGTCTTTAGTGATGTTCTTTGGTCTGATTTGGATCATTTATCATCATGACTTTAGTGCTGAGCGTTCGATGGAATGGGGTTTTAAAGTGACAACTATTTTAATTGGCCTGTTGGTACTGAGTAGTGTGGTGGTCCGTGCCATGCATCATTATCTGGGCACACCATTTTGGAGCACCGCAATTTGGTCGAATGGGGATGTACAACTCAGTTTGACGCTCTTGTGGGTGATCTTGGCCTTCGTTCTAATGACCTTTTCCAGCCGTCGCTACATCCGACAAATCTGGTTTGTCGGTGCAGCGTTGTTAGGCATCGTGGTGGCGAAACTGTTGTTATTGGATTTATCGCAAAGTGGCACTTTAACCCGTGTGATTTCTTTTATTGGCTCGGGAGCGGTGATGCTGGTGATTGCTTATCTAGCACCGTTGCCACCTGCGTTAAGTGAACCCAAGAAAGAAAGTTAATTATCTTTCTTTCTCATCTCTTTTCAGTTCTTTTTGATTGGCGTATTGATCGATTTCATCATTTTCTAATGGTAGAGGTCGATCAATCAGACCCATCTTCGGTACAGGAATTTCGATCTCATTTTCTAGGAAGCCGTTACGAATACGTTCCTGCATTTCATCGCGAACTTTGAGTGAGTTTTCCTGACGGCACCACACCGCAAATAACAGCTCAATGGAAGACTCTCTAAACGCTGTAACAGTGACCGTCGCTTTTGGATCATCCATGACCAATGGATACTTGGCAGCAACATCCAATAAGACCTGTCGAACTTTGTGAATGTCTTCATGGAAGTTAATCGCCAGTGTAATTGGAATACGTCGTATTGGATACTTAGATAGATTCATTACGGGTGTTCGGATCAACTGCTCATTTGGCAAGCGAATATAGACATTGTCCAGTGTCAGAAGCTTAACGGAGAGTAGATCAATTGAGATCACTTCACCTTCAATGGTTTGACCGCGAATCAAGGTGATCTGAATGGTATCACCAACTTCAAAAGAGCCTTCACCAATCAAAAATAAACCACTGATTAAGTTACTGGCTGAGGTTTGAGAAGCAAAACCCAGCGCGACGGTTAATATTCCTGCTGCACCCAAAAATACACTGAGTTTAAAACCTGCTTCTCTTAAGCTGGTCATAATGAACAACAGGAAGATGAAGTAAAAAATACCTCGACGCCATAACAGGCGTTGATGGGCATTAAAGCGACTACCAATGGTACGGATAAAGGTGTTTGAGACTAGACGTGCAATCACGAAGCCGATAAAACACAAAATAATGGCGACGACGATTTCGCTAAGCCGCTCAAAGTTAATATTGGTGAAAAAACTGGTGAGACTGCCAGCCACATCTTTTGGAATATTTGAATTAGGCATCGCAACCCCTTAAAAAAATGAATCAAACATATTGAATAAAGTACTACCTGGTGCACGAGGGGGATGCACATAGGTGACTTCACCCGCTTGGGTCGGGGTTTTATTTTCAATACGAATTCGCGCTGGATGATCAGTACCTTCATAATAGACCTTAATTTGCGAGGTCCATAAGCGTCCTGTACTTTCACTATAAAATAATGGTAGGGCAGGTACAGGTACATTCATACGATCAAAGCGCAATTGATGATGACTGGTGTTGTGAAACTCAATTGGGGTCACCGCACGGAAAGCACGCGGTTTAAGCAGATTTAAATCGATACGACCATCCACAGAGGTGGCGTAGCAGATTTCACCATTTTGTGGGTCTTTGCCAAACCAAGTGTCTTTCGGTTGAATCACAGGAATATCAAATAGAGGTTCAGAAAGGCCGTCCACCAGACCTGCAATCCACAAGGGAGTACTGATATATAAAGTGCCGCGCTGACCCGCTGGAATATAAATCGGATCCACAGGACGAATCACCACTGAACGATCAGCCAGACGCGGCATTAAATGAAACGTACTATTGGTTTTATGAAACATGTAGCGTTCAATTTTTGCTGGAGGTGGCATGGCAAATTCAATATCGTTCAATATTCGCCACTGTTGTTCGTAGTCATACTGAAACTGAGGACGATGATATTCCAAACGCCATTCTTTGATGCCGCGGGTCAGACGAAAGAGCAATGAACCGAATTGCCAAGCTTTGGCCTGTTGAAGTTCGAATTGTTGTTCACCCCACCATTTCAAAGTATTGGAAGGCGGTACTTCAAATTGATTATTTTGAGACAAGATGCAAAATTCCTGTGTGAGTATGCTAAACAGACTTCACGCTGTAATCTGCTTAGAGTACACTCAATACTTTCTCTTATCATTATTTGTGTGATGCAAATACTTAAACAAATACAAATTCCTTATAGTTTTGCGAAACGACATGGCGTTTTATTGCGCTATGAAGGTGATCAAATTTTTATTGTACGACGCAAGGACACCGCGCGTATTGCTTTGCAGGAAGCTCGTCGAATTCTGGGGAAATCTGCTCACGATCAATTGTGTACCGATCAAGAGTTTCATGCCTTACTCAGTTCTAGCTATGCAGGGGATACAGGCGAGTCGCAACAAGTTGCGGCAGGCTTGGAAGATCATCCAGATTTATTGAGTTTGGCGGATCAGGTACCTGAAGCTGAAGATTTGATGGATCAGGAAGATGATGCACCGATTGTTCGTTTAATCAATGCCTTGTTGTCTGAAGCGATTCGTGTCAGTGCCTCCGATATTCATATTGAAGCTTTTGAGAAAAAGCTTTCTGTACGATTACGTGTCGACGGGCAGTTGCGTGAAATTGTACAGCCACGTCGTGAGCTTGCGCCGTTGCTGGTATCGCGTATCAAGGTCATGGCGAGACTGGATATTGCTGAAAAGCGTGTACCACAAGATGGTCGTATTTCATTACGTCTTGCGGGGCGTGAAGTTGATGTGCGTGTCTCGACCTTACCCTCTTCGCATGGTGAGCGCGTGGTCATGCGTTTGCTGGATAAGCAAGCTGGCCGTTTAAACATGACACATCTCGGTTTAATGCAAAATGACTATGATCGTTTGACGCAATTGGTCCATCGACCACATGGCATTATCTTGGTGACAGGCCCAACAGGTTCGGGTAAAACTACCACCTTGTATGCCGCATTGTCTGATCTGAATGACCATACCCGTAATATTTTGACTGCCGAAGATCCGATTGAGTATCAATTGGAGGGGATTGGGCAAACTCAAGTAAATACCAAAGTGGATATGACCTTTGCACGTGCATTAAAAGCAATGTTGCGTCAAGACCCAGATGTGGTGATGGTGGGTGAGATTCGTGACTTAGAAACTGCGGAAATTGCAGTACAAGCCTCTTTGACGGGTCACTTGGTACTTTCCACACTGCACACCAATACCGCGATTGGGGCGGTAACGCGATTAAAGGATATGGGAATAGAGCCTTTCTTATTGGCGAGCTCCTTGATTGGTGTGATTGCGCAGCGTCTAGTTCGTACCTTATGTCCGCATTGTGTGACTTGGCGTAAAGCTGACGACTTTGAGCGTCAAGTCTTTCAACATTTAAAAGTAGATGAATATATAGAATTGCCGCAACCACATGGTTGTGAAAAATGTTCACACGTCGGTTTTAGTGGACGTACGGCAAT
Source organism: Acinetobacter sp. ANC 3929 (assembly GCF_000369405.1). Classification (GTDB taxonomy): domain Bacteria; phylum Pseudomonadota; class Gammaproteobacteria; order Pseudomonadales; family Moraxellaceae; genus Acinetobacter. The sequence continues at coordinate 5,881 of NZ_KB849998.1, read as the reverse complement.
TTATGAAATCGTGCCAGTGGATGAGTCGATGCGCCGTTTGATTCATGGGAATGCGGCTGAATTTGAGTTGGAAAATCATGCGCGTCGTTACGCAGCGTCGATTCGTGATGATGGTCTATTGAAGGTCTTAGCTGGAAAAACCACATTGGAAGAAGTGCTTCGTGTGACCAATGAAGCTGCAGAAGAGTAAGCTTTTATCTTTAAATAAAAAACAGCATGGTCAAACCATGCTGTTTTTTTTGAGCGAGAGGATTATGCAGTGGTCACGATATTGAAAGTCACATCGATATTGTTACGCGTCGCATTTGAATAAGGACACACAATATGTGCAGCAGCAACCAATTGTTCTGCTTCCGCTTGTTCCATTCCAACTAAATAAACATTCAGGGTTACTTCGATACCAAAGCCATTCGGAATCGGACCAATACCGACTTCACCTTCAACATAGGCATCTTTCGTAATCTTGAATTTATCGCGGTTTGCAACAAACTTCATTGCACCTAAGAAACATGCGGAATAACCCGCTGCAAACAGTTGTTCTGGGTTGGTCACTGCACCGCCAGCACCGCCCATTTCTTTTGGTACACCTAACTGAACATCTAAAACACCGTCAGAAGACGTTGCACGACCATCACGACCGCCAGTTGCTTTTGCTTTAGCACGATAAACCACTTGTTCTAGAGACATGATTATTATTCCTAAATATTATTGAACGCAATTAAATCGTACACGATATAAATAAAAATACAAGTTGTTGTTGTGTAAATTTTAAGCTTATTTGTTTAGGTTGCTACGGAGTTCGGAAAGCTGATCTTTTAATGCCAATAATGTCGTCGCTGAGCACGATGCAGCTTGAGCCAATTGATTTGGAATATCAGTGGCTTGTAATTGTAAAGCTTGGCCTTGTGCGGTCAGAGTAATAATCACTTGTCGTTCATCTTTACTTGAGCGTTTGCGAGTAATTAGGCTTGCTACTTCAAGCTTTTTAAGTAATGGCGTGAGTGTAGATGACTCTAGAAATAACCGTTCACCGATGTCTGAAACCGTCAGCTGATCTTTTTCCCATAACACTAACATCACGAGATATTGTGGATAGGTCAGGCCAAGTGGCGCAAGTAATTGACGGTAAACTTGATTCAAGGCAAGATTGGTCGAATAAATCAGAAAACATAACTGATTATCTAATAACAGTTGCGGATGTTCTTCGCCCATGCCGTCCTCAAATGGTAATTGAATAGGATCAGTATATCTTGCTCTGATCGATTACCTAAACAGTTTACGCATCAATTCAAATGAAAAAAGCATAAGTTACAAAAACCTATGCTTTCTATAGATAACTTAAATTGGAAATTACCAAAGCTCAGCAATTTTTTTCATTAATCTTGCCCGATAGCGTGCGGTAGGATTGCTGAGATTATTTTGTGCTTCAAGTTCAAAATGTTGCTGCCACGCTTTAATCATTTCTAGGGTTGTGCCTTTTTGCTTAATCACGGCAACATCTTCACGTTGGATATTGTCTAGTCTCTGCCTTGCACCTTCAGCACCCGTTCCCCAGCCGATGATCCATTGTCCGAAAGCATTGAGCGATAAGTTTTGCGGCGTAGACAAAACGCGAGATGATTGAGTGGATTCATCACCATCTACATCCACTGATGTTGCGTGAAGTTGTGCAGCTGTCCCCAAAAAAAAGAAAATAACAATAAATCTAAACATGTATAAAACTTAATAAGAATTAACGGATGATGTTACATCATGCATAGCCCAAAGTTAGCTGACTTTGTTCTACTATGATCAATAATTTGTATTAAATCATGATTCTATATATTAGACATTTATAAAAGTTGATCATTACAGTCAGATTGATCTTGGGTGTTTGTATTTTGTACAGTAGAACCTTTAATTGTTCTAAGGATAAAGTGGAGATTAATAGGCGATAATTTTACGATGCTGCATTAGCGGCATCGCAAGACGAAGCTTGTTTTGTGCTTCTAGGTCAAATTCTGTGCTAATTAAACCGTGTCCATCTGTATCGATACTTTGCAGCAGTTGTCCACGGCTATCAGTAATACCTGCATGTCCCCAGGTTTGACGCTGTTCGCCGTGCCAGCCTTGCTGTGCGGCACCTAAGACATAACATTGGCTGTCCATGGCGCGTGCTTGTAGTAACAATTGCCAGTGAAGCTGACCAGTGGTGTAAGTAAAGGCCGCAGGAGCTGTTAGAAGATCTGCACCTTTTTGACGTAATCTTAAGGCAAGTTCAGGGAAGCGTAAGTCATAGCAAACCATCAGGCCGATATTGCCAAAAGGTGTTTTTGCAACCACCACTTGATCGCCAGGCTCAAAGAATTTAGATTCTTGATAACCGCCTACAGCATCACCGACTTGAACATCAAACAAATGAATTTTGTCATAACGTGCTTCAGTCCCTTCAGGACTAATACATAAGCTGACAGTGCGAACACGGCCATCTTGAATGATTGAGCCATCTGGACGGAAAGGGCATGGGAGTGTACCTGCAACAATCCAGATTTGATAACGGTGTGCCAATTGTTCTAAACGCGCTTGAATGACTTCGAATTGTGCTGCGGTTTCACGCTGCTTACCTGCAGCAAAGCAAACAAAATTCTCAGGAAAAACGATCAGCTCAGCACCTTGACTCTTACTTTGTTGAAGTAATGATTCGATGACATCGAAGTTTGCTTCAATGTCATTTTGAGAATTCATCTGTGCAACAGAAAGTAAGGTCATAGGGAGATCACGATACTGAGTTTAACGATCAAGCATTTTGTTTTTGTACGTCGAGATTTAAGCATTCTTGCTCTTTTTGCAATTGCTTAACCAGTGGTTCAAACATATTTTGGTTGTTTTCGTTCAAGTGCATCAGTGTTTTGTGTGCGTCGAGCACAGTGTTGAGCATTGCGCTATGCGTCACTTGCTCTTCTGTAAGCTCCAAAGTACATACACTTGGATCGCCACAGTAGTTTAAAATCACAAACACTTGTCCGAGCCCCATGCTATTGGCCAAGGTCGTAATGTCTGGATTTGTCGAGAGCATAACAGCTTGTATGTGATGAACTTGCTTAAGCTTTAAACCTAGTTTTGCCAGTATGCCTAAAACAGTACTGTCAATAAACGTGGTTTCAGTTAAATCAACGATTGCGCCAACAACATTCTGCTGTTGTTCAATTCGATTGAGTAGTTTGTCTAGACTTATACAAGAGTGAGCACGCACTTCGCCAATAAGCTTGAAAATATGCGTTCCGTTCAAACTTGCATATTCAACATGACCTGTTGACATATAAATGCCATTTTCAGAGAAAGGATATCAAATTATCCCATAGTGATATTGTAGACACAAGTGGTTGAGAGGTGAGATTTAATTAAGATATTGAATTTAATGTTAATTCATTCGACATATGCTTAAGATTGCAATGTCATCAGCTACATGTTCAGGGGCTTTGAATGAGTCATTTTTAAGATGTTCGACCAATTGATTGAACTGATCATTGAGGCCGCCATCGAAGGGCTCCAAGGCACCATCTGAACATAAAATAAACCGTGCATGGCGACTTAATTTACAATGATGTTCTTCGACTTCAAGCTCCTCAGTCAAGCCCAGTGGGAAGCTACTTGTGGTTAATATCTGGGGCGGTTGATTCGGTTCAAAAATAATAGGGGGAGGGTAATGTCCTGCACTTGACCAACGCACTTCATGGGTAACTAAGTTTAAGATGCCAGCAACCATGGTAATGTGTTTTTCAATATTCTCTTGGACCAACATCGCATTAAGCTTTTGAATCAATTGGCTTGGTGTTTTTGAGCGACCATGAAAGGCTGCCATCCAAGATGTCAATAAGCTACTGGTGACACCATGTCCCGATACATCTGCAAGATAAAACAAAACCTCTTCATCATTTAAGCGCCAATAATCATACCAATCGCCAGACAAGTAAGCGGACGGCTGAAAAAGGGATTCAAACTGATAGTTTGGTAATTCAATTGGGTTTGGCAAAAGACGTTTTTGCAATTCGGCAGCAGAGGGTAAATCTCGACTATCTTGATTACGTTTGTATTGAGCATCTATTTTAAACAAAGAATGAATCGGATTTTTTGGCAAACTATCCCAAATCCAACCTGCTAATGCACCTTGTTCCCATGCTTGCGCTAACGCTGTACCCTCATCTTCAAATGCAAGCACAATTGTTGGAAGTTTCCACTGATACTTTAAAAAGTCTTGTACATCAGCAATCGCAATGATGGTTTGATCATACAAATCCAAATCATCAATTTGAATGATCTGCAAACTCGGTAACTCAGTTAAAGCTTGATCTAAACAAGGTACGGAACGCGTGGGTTGTATGAAATACATAGATGAATAGTCAATCCTTTGTATGATCACTTAAAATTCATCATAGATGAAACATGACCTTATACATAGTATTGCCAGAGTTTAAATTCTCTGGCAATACATTAGTTTGTAAAACATTATTTTAGCTTAATCATTTATCGTCAGAAGAAGCATCGTCAACGTCATCCGCATCACCAATGAAAGATACATCATTCGTATCACCGCGTTTCTCTGCAATTTGGAAGGATTTACGTTGCAAATAAAAATCGCGAATCATTGAATATTTATCGCCTTTTAAGCTTTCTTCAATATCAAGGATCTGAGAGCGCGCATCAATGGCTTGCAATACATTAGTAGACCAGTAAATCCCATCTTGATCTTCTAATAAGTATTTTTGTGGGCGACCGAAACTATCTGCTGCCAAACCAAAGCCATCACGGAAAGTACTCGGCCCAAAAAATGGCAACATGACGTAAGGGCCAGATGGAACACCATAATAGCCGAGTGTTACACCAAAGCTTTCTTCTTCAGTGGTTAAACCTAAACGACGTGCGGGATCAGCAAAACCTAAAGTTGTTAAGGTATTCAGGGTGAAACGACCTAAACTTTTTGCAGCGCGTGAAGGTCGGCCTTGAATTAACTGATTTACTGCATTCCATGGCTCACCTAAGTTTTTACGAAACTGGCGATATGGACTACGTACCGGTTCTGGCACTTTGGCAACATATTGAATCGCAACTGGCTTTAATAGGTTACGGTCTAACATGTCGTTGAATGCATAAATTTGTCGATTCAGGGGTTGTAATGGATCTTTCACTGAATCTGGTTGCGCTGCATTGGCATTTACTTTTAAATCGTTTTTGGTGAGATGTTTTAAATCTTTAATTGCTTGAATGGTTGATGTCTTTTGTTCAGCAGTGACTTGAGTTGCTACAGCATTCGCTCGATTGGCTGAATCACTGGCAGGGGCCTCTTGTGCGAATACTGATGAACATGCTCCAGCAGTTAACAACCCAAGCAAGATAAAATTGGAGTAATGCATATAAGTCCTTAATCGCTGTGAGAGCGAAATAATACAACCATTAAAATGAGTGCGTCACTGAACGCTAGACATAAAGATAAGACATACAGTTTAGTTCTTCTCTTATTATTAAAACAAATTCGGTCGAAAAATATAAGAAAAATTGTGAATTTGGTTTAAAAATGTTCACTCAAGTAAAAAGATTAAAAAATGGGGTTGTGTCTGATGTGAAATGCTGTAGAATGCACATCCATCGGCGGTGATGCAGATAAAAACTTGTTGAGAAACAAGGATTTGGCTTAAGGGTTAAATTTTTGGGTTTGAGAATAAGTTTTAAAAATATCTAAATTACCTGTTGACTTTAAAGAAATTTAGAGTAATATAGCCGACCTAGCTTGATGATGACGAATCATCGAGAAGATCATTAAGAGAATAGAAGAACAACTTGTGTGGATTTTTACTGGTTGATCAATCGAAAATATTTCATTGATTGAATGGTAAGAATTTCTCGA
>NZ_KB849997.1 GCF_000369405.1 Acinetobacter sp. ANC 3929 | reverse complement strand
GTTGATTTATATGGTGTGTATTTGATTATTTAATATACATCAAAACACTTGTAAGCCTTATGGCATAAGCCTTTTAGTCATACTAAAGCACATTCGGATAAACAGAGTATAGATACATATCTAAATACTATCTTATTTCTATTCTTTTATCTCATAACAATACAAATATAAAACTTATTTTTTATCAATAATTTAATGAGTAAATTAATAACAACTAGCAAATATTTAAACTATCCAATAAATACAACATACCAATTAAAACAATCAAACATGAAAGAAATATATCTAGCTCTAGTCCATGCTAGAGATATGTTAAATCGACCTATAGCACTTAGATATACATTAGGGTTAGATAATGATCATTCTTTTGATATAAAAAAATTAACTAGAAAAATTAAGAGTTTATTTGAAGATACAGGATATAGTTTTATTTATAGTTTTGAGTATGCTGAGAGGCAAAAAGGGCTACATTTAGAAATGATATTAGTCGTAGATCAGACTATCTATAACCCTATACAAATCTTTAACCTGCTTAGAAAATTATTCTTCAATTTAGATGGTGTAACCATCAATATTGAATCTGAATACAAGAAAGTATCTTTTAACTTTCATGAGCGTAAAGAGGAATATTTATCTGTTATAGGTGGTAGCAAAGTAGGTCACAATTTAAAAGATGAAGCACAGTTTAAAGACTGCATTTATAGAGCTTCATATCTAGCAAAACAAAACGATAAAGCATTAGTACAATACAAAAAAACATTTGGCACAGTAACAGGATAACGATAAAAAATGATTAATATGACACAACATAAAATTAATTCAGGATATAATAAGTTTTTGAATAAATTAGTATTATGGTCTTATTTTTATAAGAAAGTTGAAGTAGAAAGGGAAAAAGGATTTAGTCCAATTAAGAACTATGAAAGGATGGTTTCGTTCCAAGAGACAGTACAAGAAATGTTGCCTGATATGGAGAAGTTAGATAGGTCTAAGATTCGATCTTATTACCCATTGGTGGATGACGTTGCACTAATTCAATATTTCAAAGAAATAGTAGGGAGATGATCCAACTTATATCATCTCCCTAATTGGTCAAGATTGTCTTGAATCTGCTGTATTGTAGACAGCATTATTTTCACGTCTACCTACAGCAATTACTAATACAACAACCTCATCGTCTATCACCTCATAAACCAAACGATAGCCAATGCTACGAAGTTTGATTTTGTATCGGTTAGAATGCCCTGATAACTTGTTCTTAGGGACTCTAGGATTCTCTAAGACCTTTATCAGTTTCTTTTTCAATTGCTGCTTAATACTGGGATTAAGCTTATTCCATTCTGCTAATGCTTCTTCTAAAAAGTCTAAGTTATAGCTCATTTATATTTACTCGAATGCGTCTTTGGTTCGCACGAGTATCTGCAATTTGATTAAGTTCTAAGTCTTCTAGCTGTTCAATCATCGTTTCATATAGTTCAGCAGGGATACAGTAGAAAGCAGGCGTATTACGGTTAAGGATTGCAACAGCTTCACCTCTACCTGCTAATACAGTATCCATAGGACTCTTCTTGAGTTCAGTAATACTTGCAGTCATTCGTGCATGGATTAGTTGAGTCATGATTAAGCCTTTATATAATTGATGGACTGTAATTTTGGAAAAATGGTGATCAAATGATTTGAATATTTAATTTTCTGATAAACAAAGCTTATAGATTTAAGTTTAGTAAAAACAGATATTTGTGTTAACAGTGCTTTCTTTAAAAGAATTGAGAAATTAAAAATATTACGTAAAAGCGATAACTTCTTTCTACTAGCAAAAAGATTTCGATATCTTTGAATAAGTTTTTCTAAATTTTTTAACGAGTTTTTTAATTTTTTTGATGCATTGTTAATAGTACTTACAATTTGTTCGAAAATATTTTGGAGAGAATCAATTTTATTTTCGTCGACTGATCCTTCAGACAATGATAATAGTTTATCTGCTATTAGCTTTAGATCTTTATTAGCATTAACTGTATCTGATACGTTTTCCATAAAAAATACTCCAAGTATTTAAATAATATTAGCACACTTAAAAGCGCTTTTAAAAGTTTTTTTATGGTGCTTAAAGTAATTCATTAAATTAGTTGCTGGGGACATGGTAAATTTTGCATAGCTCCCTCAATCTCAACTACAAGTATTCATTTATTACCCCTTTAAAACTCTATAAACAGTAGCTACGCCACAATTAACGGCTTTTGCTATTTCTTCTTTGGTTAGCCCTTTATTTGCTAACTCTTTGATTCTAGAATGTTTAGCTATATCTGCTTTCTTGCCACTTGGCTTGTATCCACTTCTTTCCAATCCCTGTTTAATACGTTCCCTACGCTTGTCATTGTCTAAGCGAGCCATAGTCGCCAATAAATCTATAAGCATATTATTTACTAGGTTTAAAATAGAGCTTGTAATGGTATCGTTTGAACTAACAAGCATGTGTGTAGTTGGTAGATCAGCTACCACTAACTTTAAGCCTTTATCTTTGATACGCCCTTTCAATACGTCAAAATCAGTTTGGGAAAGCCTAGACAGCCTATCTACACTCTCAACTAACAACGTATCGCCATTATCAGAATCATCTAGCAACTTGTTTAAAACAGGTCTATCTAGCTTTGTACCTGATTCATTTTCTATATACTCGTTCACATCACCTTTAATGGATTTAGCAAACTCTCTTAAATCATCTAATGCCCTTTCTGCATCTTGATCTTTGGTACTGGCACGTACATAAATTCTAGTTGTCATTTCTCATTTAACTTTATTTGTTTAAGTATTATGATAATACTATCATTTAATTAAAAATAATAGTCTATTGATAGGATAATTATCATTTAATTTTATTATCTTTTGAGTATAGTCTAATGATAGAAAAACATCTGAAATACTCCATAAATAAACATTTGAAAAAAATGCTAAAATAAACTAATTAGCTAAAACATAGATAGGGTAAAAGATGCAAATAACTAACGCTGTAAAGTTATTAGTTGAATTAGAAAATGATCCTAATTCATTAACAGATATTGTTATAAAATCACTTTTAACAGATGATCCACTAAAAGAACTAGAACCAGAACTTCAAACAGCGGGTCATAGAGCAAGGATTTTGTCTGTAATTCAGATCATAGATGAAATTAAAATTGAGAGTATTCTTAGCCCAATAAGCGAAGAATTATCAAAAGTCTTAACATCTACAGAAATTTTGACGATGACGAAAGCTAAAGAAAATGTTGAAATAGAAATGGTTGAAGCAAGAAAAAGAATAAAGGATTTAGAAAGCAAAATTAAAAATATAAGATGAACTTTTTAATCTATATACGTGAATGAGTGGGCATAGTTGCCCAACTAATTCATTTTTATTCACGTACAGCGTTTTATTTGTAGCAAATATCTATTTTTTTATTCTTAGTAATGAAGCATTTCAGAGAGTTATCTGAAATTAAGCTCATATCACTAATTTTTTTATAAAATAAATCTCTATAGTAAAAATTAGCATCCACACCATTTAAGGATGTTCCACATTCCTCTTGCTCATCCGTTTTTTTGTTGTAGCACATTCGAGTTTCTACTGAATATTCTTTTTTCCCTTGTTCAATCGAAGTATAAGAACCTCCTGCACCATATCCGCTTGAAACTATACAGCTAGATTTACTCACTAATTTGTTATTTGAAAATTTATAGCAAATTTTCATATCTTCACTCATAGGAGCACCAAAAGTAGTTCCTGAAATGAGAAATAAGCCTAATGTTATGAGTTTTTTCATATTTATGTTCTCAAGAGAATTGTGCGTTTATTCTACTTAAATGTTTTGTAATTTGTAATGTTAATTATAAGTACATATAGAACATTGCTAAATGTTGTATATTATTGTTTATTCATACAGAACATAAATGAACAGATATGAGCAATATTTCAATCAATCAAGCAAGTAAATTGTTTAAAGTGAGCCGTAATACGATTTATGCACGTATTAAGAAAGGTGAACTAACTAAAAACAATGATGGCAATGTTTCTGTTCAAGATATGATGCGTTTATTTGGAAATAAAACCGATAAAAAAGTGATAGAGAAATCTGTCACTGAACAACTGAACAGTACAAATAATATTGGACAAATTATTGAGCAACCTAAAATCAATAATGAACAGCTTTTACAGCAACAAATTGAACAATTAAAGGTACAAGTTGAACAACTTGAAAAGCAATTAGAGTACGTTAAACAAAACGAAGCATGGCTTAAACAGCAATTAGATCAGAAGCTCATCGAACATAAGAGTCATGAAAAGAAAGGATTACTTAGTCGTTTATTCCAGTAACACGGTAATTTTTTAGCATCTTAACTTGATCTGTGATACAAATATTACAGACATGAAAAAGCCCGTATTTCCTCGCTCGCCAAAGTTTAGAAATACAGGCTTGAATCCTTAAACCGAATAAACAGAAGTTCATACGACTTGAGATCAATAATACAGGTTGTTTGAGCATTTGCAAACAGTGAAGTTATGCAATGCAACAATTATCATTAGGCTTAGAACAATTTACAGACCACTTACCGAATAAGCCCTATTGCTCGGATGATCTGCATTTAGGTCTACAAATTCGTCCTAAAAACTTAGCATTGCTTAAACGCTATATTCAGCCTAATCACCCCTATTACACTCATTTCTTTGTCTTTGATTTGGACTATCCAACAGCATACATTGATTTTTACTATTCAATGGTGGGCGTTCCTGCTCCCAATTTAATTGTAGAAAATCCTGAAAATGGACATGCTCATTACATTTATAAATTACTCACACCCATCTATAACACTAACGCAAGCAACGATAAGCCCATAAAGTACGGTAATGCTGTCTATACGGCTCTTAGAACTGCATTGGATGCAGATATTAACTACAGTGGGTTAATTACTAAGAACGCTGTGCATGAGCATTGGCGCACCCATGTTCTACGTGAACAACCTTACACACTTGATCAGCTCTCTGAACGCTTAGATTTAACGACACGTCAAATCAATAAAGAGATCAAAGTTGATGAAGCTGTAGGGCTTGGTCGTAACTGCTGTTTGTTCCATACAGTACGACATTGGGCTTATGTTGAAGTGCGACAATATCGAGGTCGAAACAAGACATTCAATCAATGGCTTGAATCGGTTATTGCTCAATGTTGTTCTGTGAATGCTCAATTCTCTGCACCTATGCAGTATAACGAAGTGAAAGGCATTGCTAAATCTATTGCTCGTTGGGTATGGAAACGTGATAGCTACGCTTACCAAGAATTTATTGATCGTCAGACACGTAAAGGGTCTTTAGGTGGCAAAGCTAAAGGCGAAGCATATAGCGATAAACGTAAACAGGCAGTACGTTTGAAAGCTAAAGGCATGAGCAATACAGAAATTGCAGAGAAGCTAAAAGTATCACGTAGATCGGTAATCTACTGGTGCAAATAGCCTAAATCAGATATTAGCCCTTTTGGGGCTTTTTCTTTGCTTATAGGATTTGTTTATTTCTATCTCCTTTTAATTTTTCTCTCTTACACCATTTGTTTTTGTTTAATATCTTTTTACTTTTTTATCCTAAATGGTTCATCTTTGTTTTTGCTTTTAAGCCAATATTTTTTATGGTTTATCTTAGGCTAATAAATCAATCTTCTTATTGCTTCTATTGAGCTTTGAATTAAGTGTTTGTTATATCTTAACTCGCTGATAAGGCTGTGTGCTGTGGTGATAGTTGTGTAGATCGTGGTATGTGATGCACATAGTCTTGTCAGCATCCAACCGACTGTAGGTATTTGATTAGTTGTAGGGAGTAGCAGAGGGCGTGGAGTGGTTCATCTTCACACAAGGTGTTTTTATATTTTGATTTCAATAGAGTTTTAGTGTGACCATTAATTCTTCCGTTTACACTGTTATTGTCCATAATTATAGAATTTATTTCTTATTTAATTATTTTAACTAATTAATTATTAACATATATTTTAGACTTCTAGCTAACATTTGCTTTAGGTAGTCTAACAATTTGCTTTGCTCTTGCTTTTAAACAATTTTTCCTTTGACGATTTCCAATCGTTATTAACGTAATTCTTATTAACTTCACAATGGAAAGTGAACGGAGCTTGAAAAAAAATCGCCCAAAAAATACGGAGCTGCTAAAGGGGTGGGGGCTAATCCGAACTATCCCCCTACCATTTAGCAAAGTACCGTAAATCATACCTAGTACAGACATTCGATATGTTGGAAATTCTATCTTAACTAAGCAAATTTTTAATATGCTCTAAATGCTCCTAGATTGCGTTTATAGCTCAATTTATTTTAATTGGTATGATCGTATAGGCGAGGTGTTAAATATCGCTGTAATGCGATTCTGTGAGCTTCTGTAAATGGTATTTAACTCAAACTTTGCTCATATCATTTATTTAATTTAATCCACAAAATCAGATGTATAGGTTTTCATATACAAAAACTAGAACAACATATAGAAAGTTTATTGCACCAATTTCAATAAAACTGCCTATTCATTTTAGGGAATTGATACTTTTTCTAGTAATAAAAATTGCTGTTAAGTAGGTCGATATAGCCAATCTATAAAATGAATCAGTTTTTATCTAACTAATTGTACATATTGACATTTTTGTCATTATTTGGTAATATTTAATCATATTAAAAGAACAATTAAACACTAGCTTTTAGCTACATATCAAAAACAAGTTATTGATTTTATTAAATACACTTTCTATAAAGACAATGAAGTTTTATAAGTCGTTGATTTATATGGTGTGTATTTGATTATTTAATATACATCAAAACACTTGTAAGCCTTATGGCATAAGCCTTTTAGTCATACTAAAGCACATTC
>NZ_KB849996.1 GCF_000369405.1 Acinetobacter sp. ANC 3929 | reverse complement strand
GCCAAATCCTTGTTTCTCAACAAGTTTTTATCTGCATCACCGCCGATGGATGTGCATTCTACAGCATTTCACATCAGACACAACCCCATTTTTTATTATTTTCTTTTGCATGTTTCTTTTTTCTACAAAACTGATGTTTTCGTTGTTTTTATCAGCTATTTGCGTATAAAAAGCAGGCTCATGGCCTGCTTTTTATTATTTTCTTTTCGATTTAGTCTGTGAAAGTCACTCGTGCAATGGCTTTTTTACCTGACTGAATGATTAAAGTGACATTCTCTTTTACCGAGAAACTCATATCAACCACATTCCAATCGACTTTTACTGCACCACGACCCACTGCATCTTTTGCAGCAGCAGCATTCGGGTTTAAACCAGCAACACGCAGAATGGTTGCAATAAATAACTCGCCGCCAAATTCACCACGAGAAATGGTTACTTCTGGTGTATCTTCTGGCACTTCACCTTCAGTTACACGGTTACCTGCACTCTTATGTGCATTTTCCGCTGCTTCTGCATCATGGAAACGCTCCACAAGCTCAAGCGCCAAGATACGTTTAATTTCTTGTGGGTTACGACCTGTAGCCATTTCATCAAGCAATACTTTGATTTCATCGAGTGACTTAAAGCTGAGTAAATCAAAATAACGCTCAATTAAGCTATCTGGCATCGATAAGATTTTTTGGTACATCGCACCAGGTGCATCAAATACACCAATATAGTTACCTAAAGATTTAGACATCTTATTGACGCCATCTAAACCTTCAAGAATTGGCACAGTGATACACACTTGTGATTCTTGACCATAACGACCTTGTAAAGTACGGCCCATCAACAAGTTAAAAGTCTGGTCTGTTCCGCCTAATTCGACGTCTGCGTCAAGTGCAATCGAATCGTAGCCTTGCACCAATGGATACAAGAATTCATGAATCGCAATCGGCTGATGGTTGTTATAACGCTTGGTAAAGTCATCACGTTCTAACATACGTGATACGGTTTGCTGGCTTGCCAATTGAATGAGATCAGCCGCAGATTTCTGATTAAACCATTCCGAGTTAAAACGGACTTTGGTTTTATTCGGATCTAAAATTTTAAAGACTTGTTCTTGATAGGTCTTTGCATTGGCAATGACTTGCTCTTGTGACAACGGCGGACGCGTTGCACTTTTACCCGTTGGGTCACCAATCATGGCAGTATAATCACCAATCAAGAACGTGACTTCATGTCCCAAATCTTGGAAGGTTTTTAATTTATTAATTAGAACCGTATGTCCTAAGTGTAAATCAGGAGCCGTAGGGTCAAAGCCTGCTTTTACACGGAGTGGACGATTCTCTTTCAGTTTTTTAAGTAAATCTTCTTCAGAGATAATCTCGTGCGTGCCTCGTTGAATGAGAGCAAGCTGTTCTTCGGCTGGCAAGAAATTTGACATCACAAAACCTAAACACATCAGTTATTCAATTTGTGCGATATACTAACATTTTTTCAGCATCTTGCAGGATAAGTTGTATATGACCGCAATCTATATTGGTGTAATGACAGGCACGAGCATGGATGGTGTTGATATTGTTGCAACTTCATTCGATCCTTTAACGCTGCATGCTACGCTGACTGTGCCTTTTGAACCTGAATTACGCGATGAGCTGATGGCATTAACGCTTCCCGACGACAATGAAATTGATCGTATGGGTAAAGCTGATGTTGCTTTAGCGCAAATGATTGGGCATGGCATTAATGAACTGATTGAAAAGAACAATTTAGACCGCACTCAAATTAAAGCCATCGGTTCGCATGGACAAACCATTCGCCATCGTCCTGAACATGGTTTTACCTTACAAATTGGCGACCCCAATATCATCACGGAAATCACGCAACTCCCTGTCGTCTCTGATTTCCGTCGTCGTGATATGGCCGCAGGTGGCCAAGGTGCACCTTTAGTACCCGCCTTCCACCAAGCCTTATTCCTACATGAGAGTATCCATCGTGTCATTTTAAATTTAGGTGGTATTGCAAACGTCAGCATGCTGCCTGCAAATGATTTAAACGGCGTATATGGCTTTGATACGGGCCCTGCCAATATTTTGATGGATGCTTGGTGTCATCGCCACACTGGGCATCCTTATGATGAAAATGGTGACTGGGCAGCATATGGCAATCCAATTCGTTCCTTATTAGATCGTCTACAGAATCATGAGTTTTTTGCTAAAGAACCACCGAAGAGCACAGGTCGTGAAGACTTTAATCTGGAATGGCTCGATGAACAGCTGAGTGATTGGCGCAATGGCCTAGAGTATGAGGAATTAGAGGATACGCCAGAGAATGTCCAAGCGACCTTAATGAAACTCACCACGCGTGCGATTAAAAAAGCAATTTATCGTAGCAAGGAATGGATGCCGACTGGTGAAATCTATGTCTGTGGTGGCGGTGCGTATAACTCCCATCTACTTGAACAGCTACGTTGGCGCCTACGTAAACATAATTGGTCAGTTCAAACAACAGATGCGCTTGGTCTAGCACCAACTTGGGTAGAGGCAACTGCTTTTGCATGGTTGGCGATGCGCTTCGTACAACAGCTGAGTGGCAATTTACCCGCTGTGACAGGGGCAGCTGGGGATCGTATCCTCGGAACAATAACCACGGTATAAAGCAAAAAAAGCTTCTCAATTGGAGAAGCTTTTTTTATATCTAGAATCTGTTAGATCGAGAACGATGAACCACAGCCACAGGTTGTCGTCGCATTCGGGTTCTGGATCACAAAGCGTGAACCTTCTAGCCCTTCAAGGTAATCAACAACGGAGCCGACCAAATATTGGTAGCTCAAGGAATCGACCAACATTTTTACATCACCATTCATGAACTCAGCATCATCTTCATTGACGCTTTCAGCGAAATTAAAGCCATAAGAGAATCCTGAACATCCACCACCCGTTACATAGACACGTAACATAAGGTCGTTATTCCCTTCACTTTCGCGCAGTTGGCGAACTTTTTTGGCAGCATTATCTGACAATTCTAGAGCTTGGGCGTTCATGATGCACATTCCTCAGACTTCAATACGTCTTTAATAAATAAAAGACCCGATATTTAGTATAGCATACTCAATATCGGGTCTGTATTTGAAGTTTAAAGTGCTGTTAATGACTTTTTACAAGATTATTTATAGTTCTCATCTTGCAGACCACATTCAAAATTCTTCGCATCTTCGCGGCAACGGAATTGCCATAGCAATTTCATCATCCGTTTGTCATAGATTCCTTTTGCAGTCAGGTTAATACGCGCTTCACGCATCAATTTTTGATAGCCTGGTTTATCAGAAGCTGGAACTTCCATCCAATATTTTTGTGGAATGTCTGCTTTCATTTTTCCAAGAATTGTAAATGCACGCGGCAATTGTCCTTTCACCCATTCTCTTGATTTCTGACCAAAGCCCTCAGGGAATTTATCTGGATGAATAATCAAATTACCGGTGACTTGTAAAATTGGGTAATTCACAATCGCACCTTTGGTTCCCAAGCCCTTATAAAGTTCCAAAGGTTTGAACGCTGCTGCTGGTGCCCCAATAATATCGACCTGACCATTGTTAAACTTCGCACCAAAGTTGGTGATATCTGAACTGACCGCTTGTGCACCGACTTGTGACGCCATAATTTTTTGGGCTTCGTCATAATCTAAAACGGCGATTTTCTTACCAGCAGCCTTGGCAACCGTATTGATATTACGGTCATTGACCAGCAAATACGCATCACCCACAGGAATAACACCGACGACTTCATATTTCCCATTGACCATTGCTTTGGCAAAAGTTGGACTCGCCAAACCTTGCATTACCTTCACAGCAAGCTTAAGGTCGGTAATTGCTCCAATCGCATCCAATGATCCAGTAAATGGGTTAAACTGACGGCCACGCATGCCTGTGATACTCACGCCATCACATTTACCCGCTTTAAAGTCTTCCGCGATCACGGCTTCATTGGTCGCTACTTTCAGTTCAATATCAGCCCCCCAGTTTTTTGCGGCAAGCTGATAATCTTTCATTAATGCATAGACATCGCCACTTTTACCCACGATATCGAATACACAAATTGTTTGTTTTGCCTGAGCGCCTGCAGATACCGCAGCGATACCTGTTGCAAGTAATAATGTTTTAAACCATTGCATTTTATTTTTCCTTTGCATCTATGCTGATTGTTGTTGCATCAAACCCAAAAATTTAAGAATTACCTAACATCCTGCTCTGGGCTTTCAAATAAAAATATGTTTTTGTTCAGTCATGTCCAATCTTCCTGATTAAAACATATTTTAAATCTTCAAGATTTCATTTGGCTTTTTATATATTGGTATGATTACGATCTTTCAAAATAAAGACAATGACTCAAATGACAAAGCCTAAAAAACAAAAAGCCTAGATGAATCTAGGCTTTAAGAGCTATTAATGGCAATTATGGATTATTCACCAGGTAATGCACATTCAAAGTTAGCTTTGTCTACTGAACAGCGCGCTTTTTTCAATACAGACATCATACCAGCATCGTAAATACCACGTTTAGTCATTTCTAAACGGCCATCACGCATTAGTTTTTGATATTTCAATGTGTCTTCAGCCGTTAAATTCATTTTGTATTTCGCTGGGATTTCAGCTTCATAACGCTTGATCATTGAGAACGCTTTTGGAAGTTGCTTCACAAAATAATCACGAGATTTTTGACCAAAACCTGCTGGGAATTTTTCTGGGCGTAAAACAAGATCCGCTGTTACTTGTAATACAGGGAAGTTAAACATTGCACCATTGGTACCCAAACCTTTGCTTAATTCTAATGGCTTGTAGGCATAAGCAGGCGCACCAACCATGTCCACTTGACCATTGTTAAATTTAGCAGCGAAGTTAGAGATATCAGAAAGTACGGCTTGAGCACCTACGCGTTGTACCATGATTTTTTGCGCATCGTCATAACCCAATACTGCGAATTTTTTACCCGCTGCTTTTTCAATTGAATTAATACTCTTGTCACGTACAAAAATGTATGCGGCACCCATTGGAGCGATACCACCAATTTCATATTTATTCCCACCTAAAGTGGTGGTCATTTTTGCTGCATTACGTGCGTCTAGAACATAAGTAATTGCGCGTTGTGCAACTTCATTACTTGGCGCACCACCTAATGAATCTACAGAACCAGCAAACTTGTTATATGGGCGGGCACGCATAGCGGTCATTGCAACAGCAGCACATTTACCTGCTTTAAAGTTGTTATCCGCAACCTGCTCATCTGTAAGCGCGAGAAGGTTGACATCAGCGCCCCAGCTTTTCGCTGCGAGTGCCCAGTCTTGCATCATTTTGTATGATTCACCTGACTTTCCTAATAAGTCGAATACACACACATCAATTGCTGCTTGAGTAGAAGCAGATACACCTAAGATCGAAGTTGCTGCAAGAGCAAGTGCAATTTTTTTCATATTTTTCATCCCTTCACAAACTTTATGTTTGTCTCCTTGTTCGAAGCAAATATTAATCATGTTTTTTGAAAAAAAATAGAGCTTATACTCTATTTTTATGTCTAGTTTGTATACTTTTTACCCAGTTTTATCTATTTCTATTATTTTCATAGGCAAATTTGTTATATATGCCTCACTTTGTTTATAGATTTATATTTTTGTACTGCTGTTCTCCTCGTTATTCACCACTCAAAGTACACTCAAAGTTTGTCCGTTCAACCGTACAACGGGCACGCTTGAGTACATTCATCATACTAGCATCGTATACGCCCTGCTTGGTTAAATTCATGCGACCATCACGTAACATTTTTTGATAACGGACTTTATCTTCGCTCGACAAAGTAATTTTTCTTGCGTTCATTCCTGCTTCTAAACGTTGCACCATGGCAAAGTTACTTGGTAGTTTATTGACGAACCATTGTCGAGATTGTGGGCCAAATCCATTCGGGAATTGGCTCGGGCGAATAATTAAGTCACCTGTAATATTCACCACAGGAAAGTTAAACAGCGCTCCATTAGCCAAGCCTTTACTAATTTCAAGTGGCTTATAAGCATATGCTGGCGCCGCAATCACATCTACTTGGCCACTATTAAATTTCTTCACAAAATCAGAAATATCAGATGGGACAGCAACCAGATCTATGCTTTCAACAATGGTTTTTTGTGCTTGATCATAGTGTAGATAAGCAAATTTTCTACCTTTGGCTTTTTCAATGGTATCGATCTTTTTGTCGCGAACAAAAATATACGCCAACCCCACTTGGATAATCCCGACGACTTCAAATTTATCGCCATTGACTGTTGCCGTTAAACGATGCTGATTTCGCTTATCCAATACATAGGTAATTGCCTTTTGTGCAATGGCATTACTGGTAACAGCGCCAACCGCATCGACTGAGCCCGCAAATTTATTATATTTACGTGCACGCATCGAGGTCATATACACACCATCGCATTTGCCTGCATCAAAATCTTTTTCCGCTTTTTCTTCATCTTGATAAGGAATTAATTCAACGTCGCCCTGCCATGTTTTAGAGGCAAGCTTCCATTCTTCAATCAGTTTATAAGACTCCCCAGCCTTACCCAATAAATCAAAAACACAAATTTGTTGTTTTGCCTGTACAGGAGTAGTCATGACAAATAGAGCCGTAGCACTCAATGCCCAAAGTCCTTTTTTCATCTCGTTTTCCCTTATTTTTACTATCTTGCACAATTTTCCATCAGTGCTCGATAAATATAGTCAGCTTTTTCCTAAATGCATAGCGCTTTTATATACATACATCGGGTTTTCATCAGTTTTAACAGACTTGATCACGTTTTAATGTTTTAGGCCAATATCAACTCAAAAGGAGAATATTGAAACATCTATACCTTCTGTATTCGTTTATTCACCACCTAAAGTACATTCAAAATTAGTGCGATCCACGGTACAACGTGCACGTTTGAGCACGTTCATCATGGTGGCATCGTAAATACCACGTTTAGTCAATCCCATACGTGCTTCACGCAGGATTTGCTGATAACGAGTTTTATCTTCAGTACTGAGATTTATTTTGTATTTGGCTGGCAATTCTGATTCTAGACGTTGAATCAGGGCAAAGTTGGTATTCAGACGACCTAAGAACCATGCTCGTGAATTTTGCCCAAAATTACTGGAGAATTTTTCAGGACGAATAATTAAATCCATGGTCATATTTACAGCAGGAAAGGTAATAATAGCCCCATCATTACCCAATCCTTTATGTAACTCTAATGGTTTGTAGGCATAGGCTGGTGCAGCCATGATATCGGCCTGGCCATTATTAAACTTTTTCGCGATATCAGATACATCCGTAAGGACCGCTTGTCCACCCAAGCTTTTGACTACGATTTTTTGCGCTTCATCATAACCAAGAACAGCAAACTTCTTGCCTTTGATTTGCTCAATCGTATTCATTTTCTTGTCTTTGACAAAAATATAAGCCAGGCCAATTTGCGAAATTCCAGCAACTTCATAGTTTTCATTATCGACAGTGCTGATCAAACGGCGTTGATTGCGCTTATCCAAAGCAAAACTAATCGCTTTCTGTGCAATGGCATAACTAGGAACAGCCCCAATCGCATCAATTGAACCCGCAAACTTGTTATAACGGCGTGCACGCATGGAGGTCATATACACACCATCACATTTGCCTTGTTCAAAATCATTTTCGGCCAGCGCTTCGTTTTGGTAACTAATCAAATAACTATCACCACGCCAGCCTTTAGCAGCTAAAGCCCATTCCTCCATAGCCTTATAAGCTTCTCCCGATTTGCCGAGTAGATCAAAAACACAAATTTTTGTCGCAGCCTGTGTTTCTGTATGCACAGCAAAAATCAGCATTGCCCCCAATGCAAGAATTCCCTTCTTCATCCTTAAATCCTGTTGATCTGCTTTTTGTCTAATTGCTTATTTTTCATATAATTTAAATGATAATCTGATTCGCGTCACAAAAATAGAGCTTTTGCTCTATTTTATGATTAATTGATCAGCTCAATTGAAACAGCTTGATCTTAAATATAAAAATTTGCATTCATGGGCGATCACCTTAAAATGCAGCTATCTATTCGCTATTTTGCATACTCATGATCCAGTTTGACCAAGTTTCATTACGCCGCGGTGGGCGTGTTCTGTTCCAAAAAGCATCGATGCAGCTCCATCCAGGTTGGAAAATTGGTCTTACAGGGGTAAATGGTGCAGGTAAATCAACTTTATTTGCTGCATTTCTGGGTGACTTGGTCGCAGATGAGGGCAATCTGACCCGCCCAGCAGTCTGGACTGTTGCGCACATGGCGCAAGAAATTAAAGCCTTGGAAATGCCAGCAATAGATTTTGTTTTGTCTGGCGACGAAGAATATTGGGACATTCAAGAAAAATTAGCGCATCCCGATCTACTCAGTAATGATGACTTGGCTCAACTTCATGGTCGTTTTGATGAAATTCATGGCTATGCAGCACCAGCCAAAGCCGCGCAACTCATGGCTGGACTCGGTTTTGTGGATAGTCAAATCCGTTTAAATGTGGCGAGCTTCTCTGGCGGCTGGCGTATGCGTTTAAATCTTGCACGTACCTTGATGAGCCGTTCAGACTTCTTATTATTGGATGAGCCAACCAACCACTTAGATTTAGATGCAATCTTGTGGTTAGAAGACTGGCTTAAAGCATATGAAGGCACACTGGTTCTTATTTCACATGACCGTGATTTCCTCGATGCCATTACTGACCATATTTTGCATATCGAAAATCAGGAACTGACGCTATATACAGGCAACTATTCAACCTTTGAAACCACACGTAGTGAACGTTTAGCGCAACAACAACAAGCGTTTGAGAAACAGCAAGAAACGCGTGCACACCTACAAAAATTTATTGATCGTTTTAAGGCAAAAGCGACCAAAGCCCGTCAAGCACAGAGCCGTATCAAGCAACTTGAACGGATGCAACAGCTTGCACCTGCTCATGTCGATACACCATTTACCTTTAGTTTCCGTGAACCGACAAAAATGAGTTCACCTTTGCTGAGTTTAGATGCAGCCACAATTGGTTACGGCGATAAAATGATTGCCGAAAAGATTCGTCTGCAAATCACCCCAAGTTCACGTATCGGTTTATTAGGGATGAATGGTGCAGGTAAATCAACGCTGATCAAAACTCTGGTCGGGGATTTGCCACTTTTGGCTGGTGAACGTAAGGCTTCAGAACTACTCAATATTGGTTATTTTGCTCAGCATCAAATGGATGCATTAGATGCAAATGCCAGTCCAATGCTGCAACTGGCCCGGATTGCCGATAAAAAAATCAGCGAAGCTGCGTTACGTGCCTTTTTAGGTGGATTCGGTTTTAGTGGCGAACGTATGGATACACCGTGTGAAAGCTTCTCTGGTGGCGAACGCGCACGCCTAGCATTGGCCTTAATCGTGTGGCAGCGTCCAAACGTGCTAATTCTGGACGAACCTACCAACCATTTGGATTTGGACATGCGTCATGCCTTGACAATGGCATTGCAAGATTTTGAAGGAGCCGTAGTTCTGGTTTCACACGAACGTCAGTTGATTGCCAGTGTTTGTGATGATCTGCTGTTAGTTCATGCAGGTAAATGCACTGAATTTGAGGGTGATTTGCAAGACTATGCCAAATGGTTACGTGAAGCACGCCAACAACTCATCAATGCCCAAAATGCATCACAGCAGCAAACAGCAAGTACCCCAACTGGAAAAATTGATAAAGAAGCACAACGTAAAGAGACTGCTCGCCGCCGTGAGTTGACTCGTCCAATTCGTAAAAATATTGAAAAAGTCGAAGCTCAAATTGAAAAGGTTCAGCCTCGCTTAGCCGAAATTGAACACGCATTGGCAGACAGTGCATTGTACGATGCCAATCGCAAAGATGATTTGATCAAGCTGATGAATGAACAAAATGAGCTGAAAGCAAAGCTAGAACAGCATGAAGAGCTGCTGCTAGAGCTGATGATGGAACTCGAAGAATTAGAAGGTTCCTTTACTGACTAAGTTCGGCATTGATCCATACATGCTCATTTGTTGCATGTGTGGATTGCATCTTTTTAAGCATATACATTCAAATAATCCTTCATTTTTCTGATCTAAAAGGGATGCAGATACTTAAAAACACTATGAATGTCATTAAAAGTGTCATGAATTTGTCGATAATTTAAGATAAGGTAAAAATTGGAATTTTCTCAGAAAATTGAGCTTTAGCTTCAGGCTCGATATACTCGACTCCCATTGTTGTATAGTTATCACTGACGAATGAATCCTGAGGGTTAAATTCATTTCACATTTTTTGTACTTAAATTTGGTGAGTACTCTATTTTGGATTATACAAACTGAATGAATTCTTTAGATTTTATTTTTAATTTTGAACATATTTTGCCTGTCTTGGTTCAAGAATATGGCCTATGGATTTATTTCATCCTCTTTCTGATTATTTTTTCAGAAACCGCCTTTGTTTTTATGTTCTTTTTACCTGGCGACAGCCTGTTATTGACGGTGGGGGCATTATGCTCCGTTGTTGAAATCATGCATCTTGGCTACATGATCAGCTTACTGTTTTTCGCTGCGGCATTGGGGTATATGGTGAATTACCATATTGGCCGTCATTTTGGCGATCGTATTTTCAATGTTAAATCACGCTTTATTAAGCAAGAATACCTGCAAAAAACCAATGTGTTCTTCTTAAAACACGGTGGGAAAACCATTCTACTGGCTCGCTTTATTCCTTTTGCTCGTTCATTTGCACCGTTGGCTGCAGGTTCAAGTAACATGAATTATAGCCACTTTGTGGTATACAACATTTTAGGTGCTTTGCTTTGGATCAGTGTTTTGGTCACGGCTGGTTATTTGTTTGGACATGCATTAATTCAGGTGAGCGACTTTGTTGAAAATTAATCAACTATTTGGCTAGTCTTCATTTCAAGTTTCATTCAACTCAAGCTTAAATAGATCATTGATAGGTAGCTGATTTCATCGGCTACCTTTTTTTAAGCATTTCATTCCGTGTAAAGTTTCACGTGGAACGTAAAAAATAATAGCTGACACAACCTCCGCACTTTGGCAATTCCGGCAGCATGCCCTTAAATATCTTATAGAATCTCTGTCCGCTATTGACCCTATTTATCATTTTAAATAGCGCATGGTTCTGGTGGGCAAAACGTCAGCAAAAAAGCCTAGAAGGAGTTAATAATGCAACTGTGGAATAAATTAAGTGTCTTAGGATTGTTGGAATGCTGCTGATGGATGGTATTGCAGATGTTATTTTTCTAATTATTGCCCTGCCACCCCTGTTAGTTTCAGGACGGAGAGCTTATCTTTTACAGTGAGGTAAAAGATAAGCCATTTTGTTTGGTATTGATGCCTAAACTAATTAAGCATCAATATCTGCATTTAACGCATTTTCTTCAATGAAGGCACGACGTGGTTCTACGTCATCCCCCATCAAGCATGAGAACATACGATCTGCTTCAATCGCATCATCAATGGTCACTTGCAACATATTACGGTTTTCAGGATCCATCGTGGTTTCCCACAGTTGCTCAGCGTTCATCTCACCCAAACCTTTATAGCGTTGGATCATCATACCGCGACGTGAGTCCTGCAAAATATGCTGCCACACTTGATGGAAATTGCTGACTTGGATACGACGCTCACCTTTTTGTAGATAAGCCCCTTCTTCGAGCAATTTAAACCAGCTCTTAGAGTTCTTCAGTAAACGCGCATACTCAGCAGAATTTAACAGCCCCGCATCGAGTAAATAAGAATGCGGTAAGTTATGCACATAGACCGTAACACGTGGCCAATAATGCGCTGACTTCTCACCTTGTGCATTTTCACGCTCAAACGATTCTAAGCTAATCTCAGGACGCAAGCTTGGTTGTAATTTTTCAATCGCAATACGCAATTGCTCAGCCCATGATTCAACATAGTCACGTTCATGGTTGTGATCTGCTTTAAATGCATCAAGCTCAAGTAAACCATCCAACAAACTTGCAGGATAACGTTGAGTGAGGCGTTGTAAGCTCTTTTGCGATACCTGATAATCGGCAATCACACTCGCTAATGCAGACCCGTTAATCGCAGGTGCTTCAGCGCTCACGTGTAATGCAAGTTCATCAATCGCATTTGAGATCAGGTAGGTTTCAAGTGCATCATTATCTTTGATGTACTGTTCTTGCTTGCCTTTCTTCAACTTATACAATGGTGGCTGTGCAATATAAATATATCCACGCTCAACCAATTCCGGCATTTGACGGAAGAAGAAGGTCAATAACAGAGTACGAATATGTGAACCATCCACGTCCGCATCGGTCATGATAATGATTTTGTGATAACGTAATTTGTCTGGGTTATATTCTTCACGTCCGATACCACAGCCCAAAGCGGTAATTAAAGTCCCCACTTCCTGACTGGAAATCATCTTGTCAAAGCGTGCACGTTCAACGTTCAGGATCTTACCTTTCAATGGTAAAATGGCCTGCATCTTACGGTTACGACCTTGTTTGGCACTACCGCCCGCAGAGTCACCCTCGACCAGATACAATTCAGACAAGGCTGGATCTTTTTCCTGACAGTCTGCCAATTTACCTGGTAAACCAGCGATATCTAAAGCACTCTTACGACGGGTCATTTCACGTGCTTTACGAGCTGCATCACGCGCGCGAGCTGCATCAATAATCTTGCCAGCAATTGATTTCGCCGCTTGCGGATTTTCCAGCAAATAAGCCGAGAACTCTTTGTTCATGGCCTGCTCAACCGCAGGTTTTACTTCACTCGAGACCAGTTTTTCTTTGGTTTGTGAAGAAAACTTTGGATCTGGGACTTTCACTGAAATGATTGCAGTTAAGCCTTCACGCGCATCATCACCTGTGACAGCAACTTTTTCTTTCTTAAGAATATTTTCACTTTCAAGATACTGGTTTAAACCACGGGTTAACGCAGCACGGAAACCTGCAAGGTGTGTACCACCATCTTTTTGTGGAATATTATTGGTAAAGCAGCGAACGTTTTCTTGATAACTCTCATTCCATTGCAATGCAACTTCAACAGCAATACCACTATCCGTATCAGCTGTGAAATGGAAAATTTCATTTAAATGAGTTTTACCTTCGTTAATGTATTTAACGAACTCAGATAAACCACCTTCATAGTCATAAACATGTTCGAAGTTTACACGCTCATCACGCAAAACAATTCGCACGCCTGCGTTTAGAAAAGAAAGTTCTCTTAAACGGCGAGCCAAAATATCGACATTAAAAATCGTTTGACTAAAGGTGAGTTCACTCGGCCAAAAACGAACCGTTGTACCCGACTTATCTGTTTCACCCACTACTTTTAATGGATATTGCGGATCGCCATGCGCATATTCTTGCTCATGGGTTTGACCTGCACGATGGATGGTTAAATGCAATTTTTTAGACAATGCATTTACAACCGATACACCGACACCATGCAAACCGCCAGACACTTTATAGCTGTTGTCATCGAACTTACCACCTGCATGCAGGATAGTCAGAATCACCTCTGCCGCCGACACCCCTTCTTCAGGATGAATATCAGTTGGAATACCACGTCCGTTATCAGTTACGCTGACAGATTCATCTTCGTGAATGGTCACCAATATCTCGTCACAGTGTCCTGCTAAAGCTTCATCGATGGCATTATCCACCACCTCAAACACCATATGGTGTAAACCTGTACCGTCATCGGTGTCACCGATATACATGCCAGGACGTTTACGAACCGCGTCTAATCCACGTAATACTTTAATACTAGAGGAATCATAAGCCTTTTCATTTGTTTGTTCTGTTTGAGAGACTGATTGAGACTCTGAACTCATGGTTACTCCCTAGTAATATTGATCTATTTAAAGATGAAAAATAAAATTATGGTGCAGCAAGACTGACTTGACCGTGAACAACATGGAATAATTGAAAAGAAATCGACAAATCCTGTAAGTGTTTTAATACCGACGCATGGTCTAAGGTGGTCATAAAAACTTGACTTCCTAACTGACTCAATCGCTCAATTAAACGTTGCTGTGCAGTCTCATCTAACTCTGCTGTCAGATCATCTAATAATACCACAGTTTCCTTATTACTCGCATGTAGCATTGCAATTTGTGACAGTTTTAATGCCATGATTAACAACTTTTTTTGTCCGCGAGATAACACATCATCCGCATTGCCAAAAGGCGTTTTTAAACGTAAATCAGCGCGATGCGGCCCATACTCAGTGTAGCGCCGATCAAGGTCTTTTTGATGCTGTTGAATCAAGTCCTGAAGTAGACCTTGCTCAGTATGAAAACCTGGATTGTATTCCAGTTCTATCTCAAGATCGGGTAGAAGTTGTTTTAAATCTTCATGGAAAAATTGGTTCCATTGCTCAACAATACTGACCCGTTGTGAGTGCAGCATTTCGCCATAATCACTCAGCATTTTATTCCAAGGCTCTAAATCAGCCAAAGTCAAATTACGCCGTGTCTTGAGCAAACTGTTACGTTGTTTGAGTGCGCGAGAATAGTATTGCCATGCAAAGTAGAACTCAGGTTCCACGTGGAACATCAACCAGTCTAGCAACTGTCGCCTTGGCTTTGCGCCGTGGTCAATAATATCCGTACTTTGTGGGTCAATATGCTGTAAAGGCAATAACTTTGCCAGCTGACCTTGTGTCGCAATGGTGTCGCCATTGACTTTAATCACCTGTTCACCCGAAGCCAACTTTTGCATACCAATACGTTCACTGGCCGATTGCGCAAAAACAATCGCATCCCCTGCTTCATATTGAATGTAATGTTTTGGAATGTGAGTACGAAATGAACGCCCTGTTGCCAGTAAATGAATCGACTCTAAAACTGAAGTTTTTCCAGAACCATTTGCGCCGTAAAAAATATTAAACGGTTGCAACTCATGGAGTGCAACCGTCTTTAAATTACGTACACGTTCGATATTTAAACGCGTGATTTGCATGCTTTAAAACTCAAATCTCGTCATTAAACTCGCATTGGCATCACGACATAAGTTTGATCAGGATGCGCTGGATCTTGAACAAGTACAGATTGATTGGCTTCACTCATGCTCATTTTCACGTCATCACCATCCAGTACACCAAGTACTTCAAGGATATATTGCGCATTAAATGACATTTCTAAAGGTGCATCTTGATATTGAATTGCAATATCTTCGACTGCTTCATCTTGTTCTGGGTTATTAGCACGCAACTGCAATGAATCTTGATTAAAATTCAAGAAAACACCACGAAGTTTTTCATTACTTAAAATAGCAACACGTTGTAAAGATTGCTTGAATACATCGTGTGCAATAAAGACATGCTTATCACCATTTTTAGGAATCACACGACGATAATCAGGGAACTTTCCATCGATTAGTTTGGTAGTGAAACGCACAGTAATATCACCCTGCTCTTTATCGCGGCTTGGCGTATTAATCGTGACATTCAACAATTCGCGTCCAATCAACAGGGTCAACTGTTCATCTTCAATACTCAGTAAACGTTGTAATTCACCAACCGCCTTACGTGGGACAATTGCCTGCATTGGTGATGCTGCTGTAGATGAAGCTAACACTTCACACAAAGCTAGACGATGTCCATCAGTTGTTACTGTACGCAATTGATTTTGATCAATTTCTAACAAAGTACCAGTCAAATAAAAACGAACATCTTGTACAGCCATTGCAAAGGCTGTTTTTTCAAATAATCGCTTCAATTCGCGCTGCGTTACCTGAACCTGTGTCCCCTGACTATTTTCAGTGGTCAACAATGGATAATCTTCAGCTGGAAGGGTACCTAAAACAAAACGGCTATTGCCCGATTTTAAGATACAGCGTTGGTCTTCTGTAATCTGCAAATCAATCAAGGCTGCTGTTGGAAGAGATTTACAAATTTCGACTAATTTACGTGCAGGAACCGTTGTTTCACCTGCTTCTAAACAAGCGCCATCAGCTAACGTTGTGCTTGCAACCAATTCAACTTCTAAATCAGAACCCGTAATCGTTAAGGCCTGTTGGGTGGTTTGAATTTTAACATTTGAAAGAATATTCAAGGTGTGGCGACGTTCAACAGCCCCCACCACATGTGATAAAACATTGACTAAACTTTCTTTAGCGATTTTCAAACGCACGATTTTATTCCTCTTACAACAGAAGCTGATATGAATGTTAGCAGTGTACTATGCTGCACTTAAAAGCAGTTTGCAACTCTGAAAGCAGGGTCTATTGACATTTAATCCCCCAATTCACTTTTGCGGATTCAAGTAAAGAAGGTTGTGCCTTGTTTTTGCATGAAAAATGGCTCAATGACACTAAGATCGTATTAAACAGCTTACCAATGAATAGATATTTATTGGGCTGATTTTCTTGATTCAGCCCTATTTTCATCGCAAAGATCAAATATCACGACGCCTAAAATTAACTTTGCAGCAAACGAAGGAGATTTTTATAGTCTTCATTAAAAATTGGATCTTCTTCACGCAAACTTGTGACTTTTTCACAAGCATGCATCACGGTACTGTGGTCACGACCACCGAAGGCCATCCCAATTTCAGGAAAACTGTCTCCAGTTAATTCGCGTGCAAGCCCCATGGCTAACTGACGCGGGCGCGCATAAATACGAGTACGTTTTGGTCCAACCAATTCTTTCAGTGGAATGCGGAAATATTCACTCACCACACGCTGAATATTTTCCACACTAATGGTCCGTGCACGAATCGCCAATACATCTTTTAAAGATTCACGCACCACATCGAGGTCAATGACAGTACCTTTGAAACGTGAAATCGCCACCACTTTATTCAGGGCACCTTCAAGCTCACGCACATTGGCAACGACTTGTTGAGCAATAAATAAAGCACAATTACGTGGTAAATCAACGCCACTGTTTTCAGCTTTTTTCAGCAAAATCTCAATTCGAGTTTCAATATCTGGTGGCTCAACACCAACAGATAAACCCCAAGAAAAACGAGAGACTAAACGAGGATCAAGTTCGGTGAGTTCTTTTGGATAACGATCTGAAGTTAAAATAATTTGTTTAGACTCATCAAGTAAAGCGTTGAATGTATAGAAAAACTCAACCAAACTAGCTTCTTTACCAGCGAGCAAATGAATATCATCGACCAATAACAAATCTAAAGAACGACAATTTTTCTTAAATTCTTCAACCTTACCTTTTTGTAAAGAACTCACAAAATCTTGTACAAAACTTTCTGAGGTCATGTACATCACGCGCGCATTCGGTTTTGCTTGTAATAAAGCATTTCCCACAGCTTGCATTAAATGTGTTTTACCCAGACCTGTTGGGCCATATAAAAATAAAGGGTTGTGCTGCGATGCCCCTAATTGGGTTAAAACCTTACGACATGTTTCAGCAGCCATCTGGTTAGAGCGACCTTCCACAAAGAGTGAGAAAGTAAATAGGGAATTTAACTGTCTTTTCTTAGGTATTTTGCTGACATTTTGACTGGGTTGTACTAAATCTGATTCTTTTTTGACTTTTGTTGGAACAGAAACTTGTGTGGTTAAAGCAGCTGTCGTGGTTGCAGGTTGCTCATGAGACGACAAAATGGTACCTGGACGTGAATCAACCAAGATTTCAACCTGACGTACTCGGCCTTCCGATAATTGCTCAGCAAGAATTGAAATCAACTCTAAATGGTTGTCTTGAATATAACGTGTCCAATATGGGTTGGGTGCATATAAACGCATCACACCGTCAACCTCTTCAGCAACCAAAGGACGAATCCACATCGCAAAGACGTTGTCAGAGAGCTCTTGTCGCAAGCGAGTTAAGCAGTCTGTCCAGAGCATGTGCATCCCCTATATATCCATTTTTTAAATTCAAAAACAAAGAAACCGCTATCCCCATCTTTCGAAGGGGTCGCCATTCTAACCAAGTTATCCACATCTGTCAGGCAAATTTATGGGACTTTTGCTGAAAAAGAAAGCAATCGTTTATAAATTCAAATTTAAAACCACATGTGCATAACTTTTTGCACAAGCTGTGGATAGTTTTAACCAAGAAGTTATCCACAAATTATAAAATTAATAAAAACATGGTTATCCACAAAGTAACTATATGTTTATTTATAAAAAAACGTGCCTTTCCACAGAATAAACCCTCCCTAATAGTAATAAATTTAAATTTTAAAATTTGAATTTACTTATAGGGGTTACTCGAATTGTGGATAACTGAGCATATCGAAATTTAAATTCAAAATCCAAGAATTAAATTTAAAATCCAAAATGAATTGTTGATAAGCTTGTGGTTAAGGTGTGAATATAGCGTAATATTGATATAATTTAAATAGATAGCATGTGTATATTTTTTGTTTTCAATTAACTAGACAACATTCGCGGTTCTCTACTGATGTCAAACAGAACAAACAAAATGTAAAGATTTTGATTTCCCATTGACAGACTGAGCTTTGCACCATAAAATCGCGGACCTTTATAGAAAGATCATTTTTGGGAGTTTCGATATGAAACGTACTTTCCAACCATCTGAATTAAAGCGTAAGCGTGTTCATGGTTTCCGTGCTCGTATGGCAACAAAAGCTGGTCGTCAAGTTTTAGCTCGTCGTCGTGCAAAAGGTCGTCATAGCTTAACTGTTTAATACTGTTAAGCTGACCAGACTTGGGTGATGACACTTTACAGTTTTGGCACTGAATCTCGTATTCGTTGTGCTGCAGATTATAAAAGTGTATTTGATGGTGCGCTTTTTAAAGTGCATCAGCCCCATTTCCTTTTTTTAGCAAAATTAACCGAACAGCCGAAAAGCCGTTTGGGTATTGTCGTTGCTAAAAAAAAGGTGCGCCGTGCGCATGAACGAAATCGAATAAAACGTCTTGCTCGGGAGAGCTTTCGCTTACATCAAGCGCAATTTAATGCTGATATCGATATTGTGGTGATGCCTAAAGTTGGTATAGAAGCAATCGCAAATCAAGAATTACATCAACAATTAGATTTTGCTTGGCAAAAATTACAACGCTTAGCAAAGAAGCATTCTAAAGTCGTTGTGACATCCCTCCAAAATTAGAGATCTCCAATGGTACGTTTACTACATTGGTTGATAAGATGTTACCAAATCGCAATTAGTCCCTTATTGGGTCCTCGTTGTCGCTATATTCCCACTTGCTCTCAATATGCAATTGAAGCACTGCAGACACATGGTGCAGCAAAAGGTGTATGGCTTTCGACGAAGCGAATTTGCCGTTGTCATCCATGGGGTGGTTCAGGCTACGATCCAGTTCCACGCAAAGCACTTCGTTTTATTTCGTTTCATCAAATAGATTCTCAAATGCATCACGTTGCTGTACCCTTTCGTGATCGTTTATTCAAGCAAAATCTCTCTAACCATTTGGGATAATAGATATGCAACAATGGGCCAGATTTGCAATTCTTGGAGCCATGTTTGTTACCGCATATTTGCTTATTTTGGCTTGGCAAAAAGATTACGGTCATGCGACACCAGCTCCGCAACAACAAGCGGCTGTTGTAAGTGCGCATGACGTATCTGCAGATTTGCCAAATGCTCAAAATGCAACAGCGGCTTCAGACTTGCCACAAGCAAATGTGACTGCATCACAAACCACAGAAACGCCTTCTGTGAGTCAGCAATTGATTTCAGTACAAACTGATCTTTATCATCTTTGGATCAATCCAAAGGGTGGTGATATTGTTCGTATTGAATTGTTAAGCCACGATGAAAGCAAAGACAGCGAAAAACCTTTTGTTATGCTGGAAAGTGATGCGAAACGTACTTACGTCGCTCAATCTGGCTTAATTGGTTTAAATGGACCTGATAGCAGCCGTAGTGGTCGTCCAATGTATGATGTTGAAAAAACAGCATATACTTTGGCGGATGCAAAAAGCGTCGCATCGAAAGATGGCAAAACACATCAAGTTTTGACTGTGCCGTTGGTATTTAAAACACCAGAAGGCGTAGAAGTGATCAAATCGTTCACCTTCACGCAGGGTGATTATCCGATTACGGTAAAACACCAAGTCATTAACCGTAGTCAGCAAAACTGGCAAGGGCAAATGTTTGGTCAGTTAAAGCGTGATAATTCAGACGATCCAGGTAAATCTTCGCAAGGTATTTTCACTTTGGGAACCTATCTGGGTGGCGCTTGGGGCGCACCTGATGCGCACTATAACAAGTTAAAATTTACTAATTTTAATGATGAAAAACTGAATGTTGATGCAAAAGGTGGCTGGGTTGCTATCGTTCAGCATTATTTTGTAAGTGCTTGGATTCCTGGGAATTTAAAACTTACTCAAGCTGATGGTCAGCCCTATGTTGCTAAGTTGGAATCTCGTCAGTCTGCTGATCACATGAATATCATGGGCTTCACTTCTCCAGTGATTAATGTACCAGCGGGTACGTCAATGGAAGTGGATGCTAAGCTTTATTCTGGTCCAAAAGTTCAGTCTGAACTAAAAGATTTGGCAGATGGTTTAAACCAAACTGTAGATTATGGTTGGTTATGGCCAATTGCTAAATTGTTATTCTTAGGTTTGCAATTCTTCCATAACATCATTGGTAACTGGGGTTGGTCAATCATTCTATTGACGATCTTGGTGAAACTGATTTTATGGCCACTTTCTTCAAAAAGTTATCGCTCAATGGCGAAAATGCGCGTGATTGCACCTGAAATGCAACGCATGAAAGAAGAATTTGGTGAAGACCGTATGCGTTTCTCGCAAGAAATGATGGCGTTATACAAGCGTGAACAAGTCAATCCATTGTCTGGTTGCTTGCCGTTATTGTTACAAATGCCGATTTTCTTGGCCTTGTACTGGGTATTGATGGAATCTGTTGAACTCCGTCATGCACCATGGTTAGGCTGGATTCAAGATTTATCAGCAATGGATCCATGGTTTATCTTGCCGTTGATCATGGGTGTGACCATGTTCGTTCAGCAAATGTTGAACCCACAGCCAACTGATCCAATGCAGGCAAAAGTATTCCGTATCATGCCAATCATGTTTACGGTATTCATGTTGTTCTTCCCTGCGGGCCTCGTGCTTTACTGGATCGTCAACAACAGTATTACCATTTTGCAACAATGGTTTATTAACAAAGGTGTCGAAAAAGACCGTCTCAACAAGGTTGAGCCGAGCGCTTAAGTTCGAACTTTTACTGAATAAATCCGCTTAAGATGGTAATCTTAGGCGGATTTTTCTTTGTCTGTATTTAGGGTTATCCATTGTATACCCCGCTTGTTTTTAGGTGAATTTAACATGCAACATCAAACCACTATTGCTGCGATTGCTACCCCATTAGGTCGTGGTGGTGTGGGGGTGATTCGACTCTCTGGACCGAAAGCCTATGCGATAGCAGAACAACTAACCCAGAAAAAACTTCCTGCTGCACGAGTAGCTGGCTTCCGTCAGTTTTGTGATGCCGATGGCTCGGTGATGGATGAAGGGATTGTATTGTGTTTCCCTAACCCACATTCGTTTACGGGTGAAGATGTGGTGGAATTACAGGGGCATGGTGGTCCTGTCATCCAAAATGCTTTGCTAGCACGTTTACTCGATTTGGGCGCGACTGCTGCAAAAGCGGGTGAGTTTTCCATGCGTGCCTTTGAAAATGGCAAGATGGATTTGGTACAAGCAGAAGCAATTGCCGATCTGATTGATGCGACTTCACAAGCTGCAGCACGTTCTGCGGTCCGCTCTTTGCAAGGTGCATTCTCAACCAAAATTAATACCGTTTTAGAAAAATTGATTCACTTACGTTTGCATGTTGAAGCGGCCATTGATTTCCCAGAAGAAGAAATTGATTTTCTTGCCGATGGTAAGATTTTAGCCTTGCTAGATGATGTACAGGATTCAGTTCAAGCAGTACAGCAATCTGCACGCCAAGGCCAATTGCTACGTGAAGGTTTACAGGTGGTGATTGCAGGTAAACCGAATGCAGGCAAATCCAGTTTGTTAAATGCATTGGCTGGGCATGAGCGCGCGATCGTGACTGATATCGCGGGTACTACTCGTGATGTGTTGCATGAAAAGATCAGTTTAAATGGTTTGCCAATTACCCTAACCGATACTGCTGGTCTACGTGAAACTGGCGATATCGTTGAGCAAGAAGGTATTCGTCGTGCCATCAAGGAAATCGAACAGGCGGATCTATTGCTATTGGTTTATGACCTAAATCAGGGAGATGAACCTTTGCAATTGGCACATGAATATTTTGCAGAGCATCTTGAGCCAAAACGTTTGCTATTGATTGGCAATAAATGTGATTTAACCGGTCAGGATGCTGCGTTAAGTGATTATCAAGGCTTCCGTCATATCAGTGTCTCTGCAAAACAGGAGATGGGTGTTCAAGCGCTCATAGAGGCGGTTACAGCACATGCTGGCTTCCAGCCTGAGGAAGACACCTTTATTGCTCGAACACGTCATTTAGACGCAATGAAGCGTACTCAGCGCTATTTATCTGAAGCACGTGAGCAACTTGTGGTATTTAATGCGGGTGAGCTGGTGGCAGAGTCATTACGTTTGGCGCAAAATGCATTGGGTGAAATCACAGGTGATTTTAGTGCTGATGATCTGCTGGGTAAGATTTTTGGTTCGTTCTGTATTGGGAAATAATCAATTAAATCAAAGATAAGTGGCTTAGATCATTGTGTGATCTAAGCCACTGTTCAATTAACCTTGTTCTTGCTCTTCCTCAGCTTTCTGTTCTGGTACGACGTTTAATGCAGTCATCATGGCAACGGGTACGCCTTCCTGACGTGTGGCTTTGAGCTTGATCTGTAAACGTAATTCATTGACTGAATCGGCATTACGTAAAGCCTCGTCGTAGCTGATTGCGCCTTCGTTATAGAGCTCAAATAGCGCTTGATCGAAGGTTTGCATACCCAGCTCGCGTGATTTGCTCATAATCTCTTTCAGCGCGTGGAATTGTCCTTTTAGAATATTGTCTCCAATTAATGGGGTATTCAGCAAAATTTCAATCGCTGCACGGCGACCTTGACCGTCTTGAGTCCTTACCAACCGTTGCGAAATAATCGCTTTTATATTGGATGAAAGATCCATGAGCAATTGATTACGACGTTCTTCCGGGAAAAAGTTAATAATCCGATCCAAGGCTTGATTGGCATTGTTGGCATGTAAAGTGCCTAAGCAAAGATGGCCTGTTTCAGCAAAGGCAATTGCATGTTCCATGGTTTCAGTATCACGGATTTCACCAATCAGAATCACATCGGGTGCCTGACGTAAGGTGTTTTTCAAGGCATGCTGCCATGAATGACAATCAACACCGACTTCACGATGGGTAATCATTGATTTTTTGTGTTTATGAACGTATTCCACAGGATCTTCAACGGTGATGATATGCCCTGCTGAGTTTTCATTGCGGTGGTCGATCATGGCGGCCAATGAGGTGGATTTACCTGAACCTGTTCCACCAACCACCAGCATTAAACCACGTTTTTCCATAATCACATTTTTCAAGGATTCTGGGAGTTTAAGCTTTTGGAAGGTGGGAATTTCAGAAGTAATCGTACGAATCACCATGCCAATCTGTAGCTGTTGCTTAAAGACATTGACACGGAAACGTGAAACATTGGGCACATTGATTGCAAAATTGCATTCCCATTCATTTTCGAATTCTTGGCGTTGTTTTTCATTCATTAAGCTATAGGCAAACAGCTTGGTTTTATCTGCTGTTAAGGCTTGTTGCCCCAAAGGTCGCATTAAGCCTTGTAGTTTAATGCTCGGTGGAAAATCTGCGGTGATAAATAAATCTGAACCGCCATATTCCACCACTTTGGTGAGCATATGAAACATAAAGGTTTTGGCTTCTTCTAATAGTTCCGCGCTATACATTGATGTACCTAAATTTTAAGATGAAACGGTGTCCATTCCTATGATATGACTAAAATCGTTCGATAATACAAACATATTTTGATGACTTAAAAATGAGGTTACCTATCGATATTCATTTCCTTTGAGTCTGGGGGCTTTTATTACTGCATTCCCCGCTTCCTGACGAATTGGAACAGATTATTCCAAAAAGAAAAGCTTTGAGCTACTGAGTATTTAAAATATTAAATAAATATCAATATGATATATCAATATTGTCAGTTTTTTACCAATTGTATAAGTTAAGTTTGGCATGTTATTACATTGAACTATAAGTTCCGACGTTCCACGTGAAACATCGCGAGTGTTAGTTGATTTTTGGTTGTTGCTCAGTAAGCTAAGCTGTTTGTCGATCAGAGAGTCATTACAATAGCCACTGATTTTTGAATAGAGTGTCAGTCATGTTAAAAAAAATTGGGATGTTCTCATTACTAAGTTGTGTTTCTGCAATCAGTTTCGCTAATGTGGAGACATTAAAAAGCAATTTAGCCGAGCAATATCCCAATATTCAAGTGACCAATATTCAAACTACAGAAATGACTGGCCTATATAGTGCAAGTCTGGATAATCAGATTATTTATTTAAATGAAAGTGCAGAACACATGTTTGTGGGTTCTATGGTCCGTCTAAAAGATCAGAAAAACCTCACGAAAGATTTGGTGTTAAAACAAAACTCGATTGACTGGAAACAACTGCCTTTTAAAGATGCGATTAAAACAGTCAAAGGCACTGGAAAACATGAGCTTGCCATATTTTCAGACCCAAATTGTTCTTATTGTAAAAAATTAGAAGTAGAGCTAGATAAGCTCAATGATGTCACGATTTATACGTTTATGTATCCGTTACAACCACAATCTATTGCAGTGGCTAAATCGGTTTGGTGTGATGCAAATCAAGTCTATACGTGGAAAAACTTGTTGCAAAAAAATGTACAGCCGAAAGAAAAAAATTGTGCCAATCCAATTGAACGTAATCTTGAGTTAGGACGTAAATTGGGTGTTGATGGCACACCGACGTTGATTTTTGGCAATGGTTTGAAAATGGTTGGCGGGCGTAGTGCTGAAGAAATTCAAATGATTTGGAAAGAATTGGGTCTATAGATTCATAAAGAAAAACTCCCAATCCATTGCTCAAAATGAATTGGGAGTTTTTTATGTGTTTAGCTTTTTTTTGTGACTAACTTATAGATAAATAAAATAATCACGGCACCAAGTACTGAAGCAATAAAACCTGCCGCCGAATTTTCACCATATAAGCCGAGTAAGCGACCACCATACGTAGCCAGTAATGAACCAGCAATACCCAATAATGTTGTTACAATAAAGCCTGCTTTATCCTCACCTGGGTGTAGCGCTCGGGCAATTAAACCAGCAAAAAAACCAACTACAATTGCCACAATTAGAGACCACATTGTCTTTCTCCTTGTTTTAACAGTGATATTTCGTACTATCCTGCTTGATCTGATCTTGCTTTGTCTGTAGTGGATTGCCTATTTGTGTCGTATTTTTGTGCATTCTTTAGCAAGGTTTGTTTAATATCAAGATATAAAAAAGGTGCCCGAAAGCACCTAAAGTAAGAGCCATGTTCAGCTCATTACATATTAAGCATCGATGAAATATCTACGATGTTTATAAATTAAAGACCAATTTCACCGATAAAAGGCAGATGGCGATATTTTTGATCAAAATCTAAACCATAACCCACAATAAAACGATCTTCGACTTCAAAACCTAAAAATTTTACTTCCAAAGGAATTTCACGACGTGATGGTTTACTTACCAAGGTACACAGTTCAATTGAATTTGGATTGCGGGTTTTAAGCATCTCTACCACTTTGCTTAAAGTATTGCCTGAGTCGATAATATCTTCGACCACAAGTACATCTTTACCGTGAATTTCTCCATCAAGATCTTTGAGGATCTTTACGTCACGTGATGAAATCGTCGTGCCGTTGACGTAACTAGAAACAGTCATAAAATCGAGTTCGTGTGGCTTTTCAATTGCACGGCATAAGTCTGCCATAAAAATAACGGACCCACGCAACAAGCCAATCAATACCAGTTCTTTATCACTTTGAGCATAGTGTGCATTGATTTTTTCGCCAAGTTCTTTCACTTTAGCTTGAATCTCTTCACTTGAAATCATAATGCGCATTGCAATGGTCATCGGTAGATTCCTAACACTTTAAAAAATGGAAAAATAAAAAAGGTGTTGACCTGCAACACCTCGAAAACTTGAGCTAATGTGGGAATTTTAAAACAAAATCACATTTCATGCACCTTTTGATGATGAAGAATATGTATCATTTTGAGATAAGTGACTGTCACGTTTTAACAGAACAGCACATCCTATGGCGAATAGCATTAACCCAAGTCTTTGTTTGTTTAAAATTTTAGTTTTGGCTATAGGCTTTTTGTCCATAGATATAAGTTGCCTCAATATTTCGGTCATCGCCCATGGTGAATAATGCAAATACGCTGTCTTCGATCGATTTTGAACGGGATTGACGTAATTGTTGTAATGCCGTTGGCTTGAGATTGAGCACCACAAAATCAGCTTCTTTACCAAGGTTAAAGTTACCGAGCTTGTCATCTAAATCCAAGGCTTTTGCACCACCCAGAGTGGCGTGATACAGCGATTCAAATGCAGAGAGTTTGTCACCCTGTAACTGCTGGACTTTGTAGGCTTCATTTACGGTTTGTAATAAGCTAAATGAGGTCCCTGCCCCGACATCTGTACCCAAGCCGACTTTCACTTGCTGTTCCCAGGTCTTTTTCAACGGAAATAAACCACTGCCCAAGAATAAGTTTGAGGTTGGACAGAAGGCAATCGCAGAATCGGTCTCATGCATGCATTTCCATTCTGTATCTTCCAAATGAACGCAATGGGCAAATACAGAACGTTGGCCCGTTAAACCATAATGATGATAAACATCTAAATAGCCTTTTTGTTCGGGGAATAAATCTTTCACCCAAGCGATTTCATCTTTGTTTTCACTTAAATGTGTATGTACATAGACATCTGGAAATTGTGCTTTGAGCTGTCCTGCTTTTTCCAACTGTTCAGGCGTAGATGTTGGCGCAAAACGCGGTGTGATCGCATATAACGCACGACCCTGCCCATGCCACTTTTCAATCAGTGCTTTAGAGTCATCGTAGCCGCTCTCTGCGGTATCACATAGGGCTTCTGGTGCATGACGATCCATCATCACTTTACCTGCGATTAAACGCATCTGGTGTTGTTCTGCGGCCTCGAATAAGGCATTCACAGATTCAGGATGAACTGTACAGAATACCAAGGCCGTGGTGGTGCCATTTTTAAGTAGTTCATTGACAAAAAACTTGGCAATGTCTTGTGCATAAGCTTTGTCTTTGAACTGGATTTCAGTGGGAAAGGTATAGGTGTTCAACCAGCTTAGCAGCTGTTCGCCGTAGGCACCGACCATTTCAGTTTGTGGAAAGTGAATGTGTGTATCGATCATGCCTGGGATGATCAATTGTTCTGGGTAATGCTGAATCTCAATGTTTGCAGGAAGATGGGCTTGAGCGTCGTTCCACGTGCCAAACCAGCGAATTTTGCCTTGTTCCGTGATGAGAACACCATCTTCGATATAACGAATTTGATCAGCAATTTCAGCAGCTTGGGAAACGGTTTTTTGAATATCTAAGAAACGACCACGAATCACCGTGATTGGAGTAGCCAAAGTCATAACAACCTTCAATTTTACTTTTTTCGATTGATTGTACCCGATTTTACCTAACTTACTGGATTATTCGCCTAATTAAAGCCGTTAAAACCTGTATAAATGTGAGTAATCGATTGAATCAATTCACTTTACTTTTGAGTGGAAATGCGTAAATTGTCAGCAATAATGATACTTCTTGAGAAAAATACGTATGTATTATTGGAATACAAAAGCTTTGGCGCATGAGTTGGCTGAGGACACTTTAAGTAAACAACATTATAAAAACTATTATCTTGCTGCAGCATTGGTGGTGAGTGTGGTGTACTACTACGGTATGTACTCGCCTTACTCTGATGCGCGTGTAATTGGGGTTGAAGCAGTATTGACTCTTTTGATTATGGTTATCGGAATTCAACGGACTTATCAGGCCAATGGTGGTGATCAAGGTATTCATTTCTTAAATCGGATAACGGCCCTGTCATTTCCTATTTTGATGCAGACGACAGTTGCAGGCATGGTATTTGGTATTGTGTTGTTGGCGATTTATCAATATTTTGGTTTGGCTGATACCGTTTTTGATATGTGGTATGAGTGGTGCGTTTCAGCATTTACGATTTTTCTGCAGATTTTATTTTTTACTCGCTTGATCGCGTATATGAACCGTGTGGCAACACATACGATTTAAATCCATAGTGATGATTAAATGGATCTCGTTTATTCCATTATTTTATATAAGTATTTTTCTTGCTTTTGATGAATAAAAAGTAAGGAAAATCCGCTGTTTAGCTGATGATACATTCATCTATCACAGCTCAACCAGCGGCATTGATGCCACCTAGCACTAGAGCATGTGGGGGCAGCTTTAAAAAATAAAACTGTAGATGATTTATATAAATTACGTCTTTTATTCTACAAAATAATGTGCAGCAAAATGAGCATCATTGCCAATAATGTCATAGCAGTCTTCTCGAATGGACATCCCCGCACATTGATGTCCGACCATCCATAAACCTAAGGTTGGTAATTGACCCGAAAATGATGGTGTGTCCACCCATTTTTGTACAACATAACCATACTTATCATAGTCTTCAAAATAAAAGCTTCCTGAGGCAGCGCCTTGATCTTGACCATTTTGTAACACCCGAATATTGGCCCCTTCCCTTGCCAAAATTGGTTTTTTTACCCATTTTTCCGCGTACTTTTGCTGTGGATCAAAGGCGTGAGTTTCGAGTAAAAGAGGATGATTGGGATAGCGTTTCCACAGCTCGACTAAAATTGCTTTATTGGAGAGCAGCATTTTCCAACAAGGTTCAATCCATTGCGTTTGAGGGCTGAGATATTGCGCAAAAGCTTCTTCCCAAACCCATTCCCATGGATAAAGCTTGAACAGGTTTTGAATCGGATGATGATTTAAATCAACAAAGTCTTGTCCGTTCCATCCTATGTTCTCCATCGAGAGTTCAGAGACTTGCAGATGCGCTTGAAAGGCAGTATCCATTAAATATTCTAGATTGCCCCAATCCTCTCGCCCTGCTTCCTGACATGCAGCAAAATGAACATGACTGCCACGCGGTAGAATGGTTTTCCAACGTTTAATTAGGTCTTCATGAATACTATTAAATTGATCTCGATTGGGAATACCTGAAACTTGTTCGATCCATAACCATTGCGCCACAGATGCTTCGAGTAAGCCCGTTGGCGTGTCCGCATTGTATTCCAGCATTTTGATGTTACGGCCATCGTAAGCGAAGTCAAAACGGCCATACAACATCGGTGCATTCTGTTGCCAAGATTGCTCGATATGTGTGATTGCCGCAGTGGGTATATGGAAGTAATCGGGGTAATTACCGCGCTGAATCAGATCGCCTACAACCGATAAACACATTTGATGTAATTCATTGGCGGCATCTTCAAGCTGTTCAATTTGTTTTAGGCTAAATTCGTAGGCAATGCCTTCCGACCAGTAAATTGAGCCGTCCAGCGAGGGTAAATTATAATAATCAAAGCCAATATTTTGGTGTTCAATTTGCCAATCTGTACGTGGGGTGAAGATTTTTCTTTTCATTTTAAATATCAGTTTTTGAAATTAACCACCAAAGGAAAAACCGCCGCGACCAAAGCCGCCACGAATAGGAGATGATGCAGAATAGGTTTTTGCAGTGGTTGAAATGGAGGGTTGCCCGACACTGAGATTGCTACGTGGGCTTAAAGTATTGCCACGGAACGAGACCTCACGGTTGTTTTGATAATATTGAGGCCCTAAATAACGTCCTGAGCCAAAGCCACCATAATACCGAACCCCAGCAGTTGAGCCACTACTGCCT
This sequence comes from Acinetobacter sp. ANC 3929, assembly GCF_000369405.1. Taxonomy (GTDB): domain Bacteria; phylum Pseudomonadota; class Gammaproteobacteria; order Pseudomonadales; family Moraxellaceae; genus Acinetobacter. Next base: position 27,509 of record NZ_KB849996.1, on the reverse strand, counting down.
GAGCTATTTTCTTCTTCGCAGGTTTCAGTATTCCAATCTGTTGCACAGTCATATTGATTGTTGTAGACATCTTGAACCAATGGCCCATCATTATGGCTACATGCCGTTAATAGTAACGGTACGACCACTAGGTTAATTTTTTTAGAACGCATGAGACCCCACTCATTTTAATTGGCATGATCAACATAAATAGGTGAACAGCCTTGTTTTATTATGTTTCTGATTAGGAAAGCCGACATATGATATTGATCTGTGCTTTTAAAGTACAGAGTACTCAGGCATGATTATGTGTGGATTCAATAAATATATGCAGCTGATCGAAGCATGAAAAACCCGCATGAGTATTATCAATCGATCCTTTTCGAAATGATTACTCAATCCCCTGCACTTTCTGCAATATTGCAGACATTATCTCATTTACATCCTCAGACGTATTTAAGTGCTGGTGTGCTGCGAAATACCGTGTGGGCACATTTACATGGTCAATCTTTTGATTTGAAATATAGCGATGTAGATGTGATTTATTATGATGCAACAGAAATGGATCAACATTCACAAAAGCAGCTGCAACAGCATCTAGAACAATTGTTTCCACAACAGCAATGGGATGTGGTCAATCAAGCATTGGTGCATACATGGTATCGCAAAGATAATGGAGAACAAATTCAGCCTTTGCTGTCGATTGAACAGGCTCTATCGTTATGGCCCGACACAGCAACAGCCCTTGCGATACGGTTAAATGGTTTAGGAGAACTGGAATTGATTGCACCGTTTGGTTTGCAGGATTTATTTGAGTTAAAACTTTGCTGGAATCCAGCATTGGTCAGTTATGCCACGTTTAAAAAGCGTATCGCCTCTAAACAATGGTTACAGCAGTGGCCTCTATTACAAGCAGTTGATCCAGAAATAGAAAATATTGGGCGATGAGTGCCAAATAAAAAAGGTCTTCATTGAAGACCCTTTTTATGTTCAAGCTATTATTGAGCTTGGCGCTTATTATGACGTATTGATAGATAAGCGGTGATGCTTAATACCAGTACGATAAAGCCTAGCGAGATCCAGATTGGCATATGGAACACATCGAGCAATAACATTTTCGCACCAATGAACACGAGGATAATACCTAAGCCATAAGGTAAGTAATGCATCTTACTTGCCGCACCGGAAAGTAAAAAGAACATCGCACGTAAGCCCAAAATCGCCATCAAGTTTGCAGTTAAAACAATGAAGGGATCAGTCGTGACAGCGAAGATCGCGGGAATGGAGTCAACCGCGAAAATCACATCAGACGCTTCAACCAAGATCAACACTAAAAATAAAGGTGTTGCCCAGAGTAAGCCGTTTTGACGGACGAAGAAGTTGTTACCATGCAATTGTGGTGTGATACGCATATGTTTGCGTAACCATTTCAGAAACTTGATGTCTTCAATATTAGTGTCTTCATCATCCTGTCCTTTCAGGAATTTAAAGCCTGTGTAGACCAAGAATGCACCGAAGATATACAGCACCCAAGAGAACTCTTGTACAAACCATGCTCCAATAAAGATAAAGATGGTTCTTAAGATAATTGCACCGAGTACGCCATACAGTAAGATTTTACGCTGGAAAGCAGGTGGAATCGCAAACGCTGCGAAAATCATTAACCAGACGAAAACGTTATCAATCGCTAATGATTTTTCCAGTAGATAACCTGCGAAATATTCCATGGTTTTCTGGTTTGCAATGGTTGCGCCTACAGTTTGTTGTAGGTAGAACCATAAACCTCCACCAAATAGCACCGCGACAGTGACCCACGCGATACTCCAGTAAGCAGCTTGTCTGATTGGAACATCTTGGTTTTGTTTTTGTTTGAAGCCTAAAAAGTCGACGATAAGCATGACAGCGACGAGGCCGAAGAACACAGCATATAGCCATAAATTACCGATAGTTTCCATCACAACTCCCTATCTGGCAAATGGGCATAAAAAAACCTTGACCAGTTGCCAGATGAATTAATACACCTGTTTCAACATGATCAAGGTCTTGCCTACATCACGATTGATCGTGATGCTCAGAGTCCGACTTTTTGCAAAGTGTAATGACGAAACTCTGACACCTAAGCTGTTTGTGACTTAGGTTTGGAGGAGGCTACTCCCCTTGTCAAATTCTGTATGGATAATGCTATCCAAATATGCGCATAGAATTACATAAATAATCGATTTAAGCAAATTTTCAATGCATAAATTTTAAGCATTTTTATGATCTAGACGATAGGTAAATTTATGAAGATCGATTAAGTTAAGACCTAAGGTTGGTATTATTCCGAGAATAAGAGATGAGTGCTGAAAAAAATCAAAATAAAACACGAAAATTATTTGCTCCCCGTGATCCTGAGGAAGCCCATCGTGCAGCTACCCCATTAGAACTTTTATTTGACCTGATTTTTGTGGTTGCAATCGCAACCGCAGGGCAACAGCTCCATCACGCGATTATTGAAGGTCATTTTTGGCACGCTTTACCGACCTATTTTATGGTGTTTTTCGCCCTGTGGTGGGCATGGATGAATTTCACCTGGTTTGCCTCCGCGTATGACAATGATGACACGCTGTACCGTTGTTTGACCTTTGTACAGATTGTCGGATCATTGGTGATGGCTGCTGGCATCCCTGCTGTTTTTCAAGAACATAATTTCGATGTCATTATTATTGGTTATGTGATTATGCGTTTGGCTTTGGTGACACAATGGATACGTGTCGCGAAACATGATCCCGAACGGAGGGTAACAGCTTATCGCTATGCCATTGGCATTGTCTTGGTTCAGTTGGGATGGTTAATTGGTAATTTTAGTGCCATCCATATGACGCCTGTGTTATTTCTGATTTTGGTTTTCGCTGAGTTAGCCGTACCGCTGTATGCCGAAAAGTATGCCGTGACACCTTGGCACCCGCATCATATTGTTGAGCGTTATGCACTACTCACGATCATCGTTTTGGGGGAATCGATCATCGGGAGTTTTGCTGCAACACAGGACGCATTTTCCAATCATGCCGTGAATTTCAAAGAAATCTTTCTAGTCATTGGTGGATTACTGATGATGTTTGCAATGTGGTGGGTCTACTTTGACCGTAGTCATCACCACCATCAACGTCGTGGGGTACAGCCTTTTTTATGGGGTTATGGTCATTTTTTTATCTTTATTAGTATCGCCGTATTAGGCGCAGCTTTAGCAGCAGCGGTTGATGTTTCAACGCAACATGCCCACATTTCCAGTCAAATGATGGGATGGCTGATTGCTGCCTGTTTGGCGATCTATAGCACTTACATTTGGTTATTTTACGAGGCCTTTGATTTATCTGGATGGCGACGTTGGCTCTATCCATTGACCATTCTGATCCTTTTCGTGATTCCTTTGTTTTTTGCGGATATTGGCTATATCGTTTTTGCGATGGCGGTGGTTTATATGCTTCGTCTCATGTTTGCTAAAGTTTACTTGATGAATTGCCATGATGAGCACCAGCTGGCATTAAGAAAATAATCAAAGTCTCCTAATAGCGATATGAGCAGAACAAGCGGATGTTGAATGCAGTCGTTTGTTCTAATTAAAGATTTTTAAAATCTCTGCGCGTAAAAATTGATGGCGTGGATTGTGTTTGACATGCTCATGCCAATACATGCCCATATTGATTTTAGGTAGTTCAATGGGCAAGGCATGTATATTCAGATTTTCAGCATAATGCAGGTTTTTCAGAATGCTCTTAGGAATGGTTAAAATTGCATTTGGGTGTTGCGCTAACACCTGTAAAGCTGTCGAATAGTGCTGGCAACGTAGAAAAATTTGCCGAGACAATTGTTGTCGATTTAGATAAATATCTTCAAGTAATAAGCCTGTACGCCGTGATGACACGCCAATATGTGGTGATGATAAATAGAGCGACACGTTCATCTCAGTTTGTTGGGTACACACCACAAAATGATCTTCAATCAGATTTTCAAACTGCAAATGAGCTTGATGGGGTTGAACCAGATCAATCACAAAATCAATTTGCTGCGCAGAGAGATCTGCCAGCATATTTTTACGATCCAGTTTCGAACTTAGAAACTGGATATCCAAATTCAGTTGAGCAAAATGATTGACCAGTTCTGGAAAAATAATCGGTTCGATTTCATCGTGAATGGCAATTTTTAAGCTTTGTAACATGCTTGGCACAAAGTCGTGTTGAGGTACTGCAATCTGCTGAATCGTCAGTAATGCAGTCTGAATTGGTTGATAAATTTGTTCGGCATAGGGCGTGGGCAACATCTTTTGTCCGCTACGAACAAAGAGCTCATCACCTAATTGGGTCCTTAGGCGCTGTAAAGCATGGCTGACCGCAGATTGGCTGATACAGAGGAGTTGCGCAGCTTTTGAAATACTGTTTTGCTCAAAAATGGCAATAAAAAGAGGATACAAATTGATATCAATGCGATGAAAATTGCCCACTTCGAGTGGGTGAGTATTATGAATCTGATTCATAGTTTTGAATAAAATTAAATCATTTCATTCATAATAAATTTTCACTTATGGTGATGTAAAGCAGCGAATCAATATTCGCCACATTTTACATTGAGGGAAATGATGATGTTTGCATTATCTGAGCGCGCACAGGATTTTATTGCACGAACTAAAGCCTTTATCCAACAAGAAATTGAACCGATCGAAAAGGCATTTTGGGATGAAGTCCATCATCTCAATGTGGATGGTGACTGGACCAAGTGGCAGTGGCCTGAACAATTACAACAATTAAAAGATAAGGCTAAAGCGGCTGGCTTATGGAATATGTTTTTGCCCGATGCCGAGCTGGGTGCTGGTTTATCAGTTCAGGAATATGCTCATATTGCCGAACTGACTGGACGTAGCTTACTTGCGCCAACCGTATTTAATTGTAATGCACCTGATAGCGGCAATATGGAAGTGTTATGGCGCTATGGTAGCGAGGCGCAAAAACAGCAATGGCTACAACCTTTGCTCGCAGGAGAAATCCGTTCAGTGTTCTGTATGACTGAACCCGCCGTGGCTTCTAGTGATGCCACTAATATGCAGGCCACGGCGGTGATTCAGGGCAATGAAATTGTCTTGAATGGACGCAAATGGTGGTCATCGGGCTTGGGTGATCCCAATGCCAAAGTGATTATCTTTATGGCCTATACCCCAGACCCGAATAAAGACCGTCATCATCAACATTCGATGGTACTTGTGCCGATTGAAACGCAAGGCGTGAGTATTGAGCGAATGTTGCCAGTGTTTGGTGATTACGATGCACCGCATGGACATGGACAGGTGAATTTTGACAATGTGCGTGTGCCAGTCAGTAGCTTTATTGGGGGTGCAGGACAAGGTTTTGAAATTGCTCAAGGTCGTTTAGGGCCTGGGCGGATTCACCATTGCATGCGTTGTATCGGCGCAGCAGAAAAAGCCTTGGAGTTGATGATTGACCGTGGCATGTCACGCAAAGCCTTTGGTAAAGAAATTCTTAAACTGGGCGGTAATTTAGAACGTGTGGCTGATGCACGTGTACAAATCGATCAGGCGCGTTTATTGACGCTGTATGCAGCGTATAAGATGGATAGCTTGGGGAATATGGCGGCATTAACCGAAATCTCTGCGATTAAAGTGGTCGCACCGACTGTATTACAAAATGTGGTCGATATGGCGATTCAAATCCACGGGGGTGAAGGCGTTTCACGTGATACTCCGCTGACTGCATTTTTTAACCAAGCACGTAGTTTACGTTTGGCCGATGGACCAGATGAGGTTCATAAAGGCATGATTGCCAAATTAGAACTTAAAAAACGTGGCTATGGTCGTTGATAAGGAAAAAAGCAAATGGCAGTAATTGATGTTGGCGGTCAGGTTCGTCATGGCGAAGAGCTGGATATTGTAGCGGTTGAATCGTGGTTAAAAAAACAAGGTGTGAAGCTACAGGGACAAGCACAAGTCACCCAGTATTCGGGTGGAGCATCAAATTGGACCTATCGGCTACAGTATGACAATAGCGATCTGATTTTACGTCGCCCACCGAAAGGCACCAAAGCCAAATCAGCACACGATATGGCTCGAGAATACAATGTGCAGAAGCATCTTGCACCGTTCTACCCTGTCCTGCCTGAAATGATTGCGCTGTGCCAAGATGACAGTGTGATTGGTTGTGATTTCTATGTAATGAAGCGGATTGAGGGCATTATTCCACGTGCGAATTTACCCAAAGAATTACAGCTGGATGAGTCACAGGTACAGCAACTTTGCCTGAATGTCTTAGATAAATTGATTGAGCTGCATCAAGTGCCTTATCAAGGCACAGAGCTAGAAAAACTGGGCAAAGGTGAAGGCTATTGCCGCCGTCAGGTTGAAGGCTGGGATGCGCGATATAGTCAGGCGCTGACACCGAATGTTCCTGATTTTGCGTTTGTGCGTCAGTGGTTGCTGGAACATATTACAACAGACGCTAAAACCTGTGTGATTCATAATGACTGGCGTTTTGATAATGTCATTTTAGATCCACAACAACCGACTCAAGTGATTGGTGTACTGGACTGGGAAATGGCGACGCTTGGTGATCCATTAATGGATTTGGGCAGTGCTCTCGCCTATTGGATTCAGGATGATGATGATGCTTTGATGAAATCAAGCCGCCGCCAGCCGACCAATTTAAAAGGTATGCTGACACGGCAACAGGTGGTCGATTATTATCTGGAAAAAACAGGTTTACAGCCTGACAACTGGGCATTTTATGAAGTGTTTGGTTTATTCCGTTTAGCCGTGATTGCCCAACAGATTTATTATCGCTATTACCATCAACAAACGGATAATCCAGCCTTTAAAGATTTCTGGATTATGATTCATGCCTTACATATTCGGGCTTTGAAACTGATTGTGCAAGATCACCCGCAAGCACGACCATTGATTGCTGAATATGGCGCAAAACTACAGGATATTTTAAAACGATGACCACAATTTATTTGGTACGACATGGGCAGGCGTCTTTTGGTGCAGCAAGTTATGACCAACTTTCAGCCAAAGGTGAACAGCAAGCGCAGGTCGTGGGTGATTTTTTTAAGCAAACCCTGAAGCAAATGCCATTGGTTGTGGCAGGTTCGATGCAACGTCACCAGCAAACAGCGCAATTGGCTTTATCAAAAAGTTTTCATGATGCGCCGATTCAAACCGAAGCGGCATGGAATGAGTTTGATCACCAACATGTGTTTGCACAATACGAACCGCGTTTTAATCAGCCTGAATTATTGAAGCAGGATGTTGAATTGGTGGCCAATCCACGTGCTTACCTTGCCAAAATTTTTGATGGGGCGATTGATCGCTGGATTGGGGAACAATATGACCATGAATATCATGAAACCTGGTTGGGCTTTCAATCGCGGGTAGAAAATGCCTTACAGCTGTTGTGTCAGCACATTGATGCAACCCAGCAGCGTCAAGCCGTGGTATTCAGTTCAGGCGGTGTCATTTCTGTGGCAGTTGGCAAGGTGTTAGGTTTGGATGCCAAACAGATTTTTGCACTGAACTGGTCAATTGCCAATGCCAGTATTACCACGTTGCGTTGGGTGGATGGATGTTTGCAATTACTGAGTTTTAATGAACATCATTATTTAAAAACACATGATGCAGAACTTCTTACATGGATTTAAACAAGAATAGGTGGCGGAAATGGCAAGAACAATTTTAATTACAGGTGCAAGTTCGGGTTTAGGTGCAGGTATGGCACGTGAATTTGCAGCCAAAGGCTACAATCTGGCACTTTGTGCACGACGTTTAGAGCGCCTAGAAGCGTTACAACAGCAGTTGCAAAGCCAGTTTTCAATTCAGGTCAAGATTAAGACTCTGGATGTGACCCATTACGATGATGTGTTTACTGTGTTTAAAGCTTTTCAGCAAGAATTTGGCAGCATTGACCGAATTATTGTCAATGCAGGTGTGGGTGATGGCCGCCGTATTGGCAAAGGGCATTTTGAGGTGAATCGGGCTACGGCGGAGACCAATTTTATTTCTGCCTTGGCGCAATGCGAAGCGGCAGTTGAAATTTTTCGAACGCAAAACAAAGGGCATTTGGTGGTAATTTCCTCCATGAGTGCGATGCGTGGTTTACCGAAGCATTTATCGACTTATGCCGCCAGCAAAGCAGCGGTGGCGCATTTGGCCGAGGGCATTCGTGCGGAGTTGTTGGGCACACCAATTAAAGTCTCGACGATTTTCCCAGGTTATATTCGGACTGAGCTGAATGAGGGTGCGAAAAAACTACCATTTGAAGTGGAGGAGAAAACAGGAAGTATGGCCTTGGTCAAAGCAATTGAGAGAGAGCCTGTGAAAGCCTATGTACCGCAGTGGCCGTGGTTGCCAATGGGGATTGCAATGAAGATTTTGCCGTTAAAATGGGTCAATAAATTGAGTTGATTTAAATGGTTATAGCGGAGGCTTACTGTGGTCTCATCCTATTTCGGGATAAGCCACTACGTCTTGCACTTCAGTTGAAATATATTTCAACTTTGTTCAGGCTCGACCTACTTTTCTTTTGGGAAAAGTAGGCAAAACCTGAGGTACGAATAGCAAAGATTAATAATCTTTGCCGTACCGCAAGGTAAAAGCTCTGCTTGAGCAATAAACTACGCACTTTGTTTGTCTTGCGCTAGCCCAAAGCTTTAAGCGCTTTGGTTAGCTCAGGTTGTGGATGACGTTTCCGAGTATCATCTTTTTTGTCGAACTCAGGTTAAATTAATTTCTTGCTGATATTTACTATTGTGACGGCGGCATGGATGCCGCCAGTTTGGCAGGGGTTACAAGGATGTACCCTCTGCCAAATAAAGGGGTGTGGTTACTTTGCCCAGCCAAAGTAATAAATGCCTATACAAAAGTCATTTGTTCTTTCTTTGTATACGAGGCCGTGCAAAGTTCATCTTTATTAAGACAAAGCTGTAATCAACTTTTGATGTAAACCACCAAAACCGCCATTGGACATGATCACCACAGCATCGCCCTCACCTGCTTCATTCACCACACGGGCAATGATGTCATCCAAAGAACGACTGACTTCTGCCTTGTTTGATGAAGCTGCAATGATGGGCTGTAAATCCCAATCCAGACCTTCTGGTTGATACCAAATTACCTCATCCGCTAAACGAGCTGAATGCGCTAAACCATCTTTATGGCTGCCCATACGCATGGTGTTAGAACGTGGTTCAATGATCGCCCATAGCTTACGTTCACCAAGACGTTTACGTGCGCCGTCCAAAGTGGTTTCAATCGCAGTTGGGTGGTGGGCAAAGTCATCATAGACTTCAATACCACGCACCGTGCCTAATAGCTCCATACGGCGTTTTACCCCACCGAAGTTGGATAATGCTTCACAAGCCTGTTCAAGGCTAACACCCACGTGTTGTGCAGCAGCAATGGTCGCTAAAGCATTGGCAACGCTGTGCTGCCCTGTCATATTCCATTTCACTTCACCCACCACTTGGCCGTGTTCAAGCACTTTAAAGTGGCTACCATCAGCACTGATTAACTCAGCAGATAAAGCGGCCTGCTCATTTGGCTCTAGACTGGTACGAATCACAGGTGTCCAGCAGCCCTGCTCCAGCACTTCATCAATATTGGTTTCAGTAATTGGCGCAATAATACGACCTTCGCTTGGAATGGTGCGCACTAAATGATGGAACTGTTTTTGAATCGCAGCAAGATCATCAAAAATATCAGCGTGGTCAAATTCGAGGTTGTTTAAAATCGCGGTTTTAGGGTGATAGTGAACGAACTTAGAACGCTTATCGAAGAATGCAGAATCATATTCATCCGCTTCCACACAGAAATATTGACCACCACCTAAACGTGCGCTTTCGCTAAAACCCAATGGTACACCGCCAATCAAGAAACCAGGATTTAAACCTGCTTGATCCAGCACCCAAGCCAGCATGGTAGTGGTGGTGGTTTTACCATGTGTGCCTGCAACACCGAGCACATGTTTACCTTGGAGCACATGGTCTGCCAAGAATTGTGGCCCAGAAATATAAGGCAGGCCTTCATTCAGCATGTATTCAATCGCATCAATACCACGTTTCATGGCATTGCCGACGATGACCAGATCAGGATGGGGTTGTAAATGGCTACGATCATAGCCCTGCATCAATTCAATACCTGCATTTTCCAATTGAGTCGACATCGGTGGATAAACATTGGCATCTGAACCTGTGACTTTATGTCCTAAATCTCGTGCTAACAGAGCCAAAGACCCCATAAATGTGCCACAAATACCCAAAATATGCAGATGCATAACGCGCCTTCTCCACTGCTTGTCATACAGCACGATATCGTATGTATGATTGTCGTTATCAATAAAAATCAAACGCAACGATAGCAAGGCTTGCATGGAAAAGATAGTCAAAATTCGTTGTTGTTGTTTAGTTCTAATTGCACAGATGAATGCTAAAATTTCAGCGTTTTTACAAGCATTTCATCTCTGCTGTTCAACCCTTATCTGGATAAAAGCACATTATGTTGAGCCCTACTCTTTTAGCGTTATGTTTGTTGATTATTTCCAACTGTTTTATGACCTTGGCATGGTATGGGCATCTGAAAATTCTGCATGATGCGCCGATCTGGCAAGCGATCTTATTTAGCTGGTGTATTGCTTTGTTGGAGTACAGTTTTATGATCCCTGCCACAAAGTTACTCAATCAGCATGGCTGGAGTCTGGGGGAAATGAAAATTACCCAAGAAGTGGTGACGCTAATTGTTTTTGTACCTTTTATGATGTTCTTATTTAAACAGCCTTTTAAGCTAGATTATATTTGGGCAATGCTTTGTTTAATGGGCTGTGTCTATTTCGTTTTTAGAAATCAGAGCTAATTTTTCATAGATCAGTTCATGCGTTCTTTTGTTGGGGATGCCTGAAAAAAAGGCTATAATATTTGCCAATTTATTCCCTCGTGCTTGGCGTGAGTCGAGATACTTGTCTATTTTTATCATGTTTTGGAAAAGCCAATGAATGCGGTCGCAACAGATAGCCAACCTTTAGTCGGAATTATCATGGGTTCTCAATCAGATTGGGCAACACTTGAACATACCGCTAACATGCTCAAACAATTGGGTGTTCCTTTTGAAGCTGAAGTGGTTTCTGCGCACCGTACGCCAGATCGTTTATTTGAATATGCGGAAACAGCACGTGATCGCGGGATCCAAGTGATTATTGCGGGTGCTGGTGGTGCTGCACATTTACCAGGAATGTGTGCGGCTAAAACTGATTTACCTGTATTGGGTGTACCTGTTAAATCATCGATTTTGAATGGCGTTGATTCATTGCTTTCAATTGTGCAAATGCCAGCAGGCATTGCAGTGGGTACTTTGGCGATTGGTCAGGCTGGTGCGACCAATGCCGCAATCATGGCAGCACAGATTTTAGGTTTAACCCGTCCAGACATCGCTAAAAATGTGGCTGATTTCCGAACTGCACAAACAGAAAAAGTATCGAGTAATAACATTCCTGGTCAAGTGTAACGGAGCTGATCATGAATAAAACCATTGGCATTTTTGGTGGCGGACAGCTAGGCCGTATGATGGCGCAGGCGGCATTACCACTTAATATTCAATGCACCTTCTTTGAAGCGGAAACGAATTGCCCTGCTGCGATTCTGGGTCCCGTCTTTTCGAGCCAAGCGGCACAGGGTTTACAAGATTTTATTGCCAGTGCGGACGTATTTAGTCTTGAATTCGAAAATACACCTGTTGCGGATGTGGACGTTTTAACCCAAAGCAAAACCTTGCACCCTCCTCGCCTTGCGTTAGCGACTGCACAAAACCGCTTGGCTGAGAAAAGTTTGTTTGATGAGCTCAGTATTCCTGTTGCGCCGTATCGTGCTGTGGATAGCTTAGAAAGCTTAAAACAAGCTGTTGCTGATCTTGGATTACCCATCGTCTTAAAAACTGTGACGGGCGGCTATGATGGCAAAGGTCAGTTCGTGTTGCGTACTGAAGATCAAATCGATACAGCTTGGGCTGAGCTCGGTCCTGCAAAAAGCTTGATTGCAGAAAGTTTTGTTAAATTCAGCCGTGAAGTATCGATTATTGCAGTGCGTGGACAGAATGGTGATGTAAGAACTTGGGCATTGGCAGAAAACCATCATCATCATGGGATCTTGTCGCATTCGATTGTACCTGCACCGAATAGCGTTGATTTACAGCCGGTTGCACAAGACTATATTACCCGTTTGTTGAATCACTTAAATTATGTGGGCGTACTCACGCTTGAATTGTTTGTGACTGAACAAGGCCTCTATGCCAATGAAATGGCATGTCGAGTCCATAATTCAGGTCATTGGTCAATTGAAGGTGCGATTTGCTCACAATTTGAGAACCATATTCGAGCAGTTGCAGGTTTACCTCTGGGCTCAACAGAAGTGATTCGCCCAACGGTGATGATCAATATTATTGGTGAGCATCCAAAATCTGAAGATGTTCTGGCCCTGAATGGCGCACATTTACATCTCTATAATAAGTCTGAGCGTACTGGTCGTAAGCTAGGACATATTACACTGATGCCAAATAATTCGGATGATTTAACAGTTTTATGTCGCCAATTGGCTCAGATTTTACCTGTACCATTGGCATTAACAGCAGATATGAAGCTCTAAACTTATCCACAATAGCTAAAACAGCGGTCTTCGGATCGCTTTTTTATTGCATATTGCTTTTTAAATTTAAAAAATAAGAACTCATCTTTTGTGGATAACTTGGTTGTGTGATTTTGAATTTAAAATAACAGTGTTTATTTGAATTTAAATAAAAGTGGATAAGTCATTTTGCTTTTTAAATTCAAAATAGAGATCCTGTTTTAAATTTAAAAATAAGACGATGCTGGTCTTTTAAATTTAAATGATGGGCTGTGGATATCTATTTTCTCTGAAATAATGATATAAAAAATATAAACTTATCGTCTTTTTGATGTTCTAGCTGAATTGATTGCTATTCTATTTAAAGGAATGAATTTAAAAGTGGTTAAGTTTTTTAAATTTAAAACCATTATGTAGTCCAGTGTTGCATTTTTGAATTTAAATAGGGCTTGTTGATAACTTTTAAATTTAAAATAAAGCCTGAATTATGAATTTAAAAGTAGGTTTTTAAATTTAAAACCCGAGAAATGAATTCAAAGTTACGTTTCCAAACTATACATCTTGATAGAGCATGCTAAGGTGGAGAGGAAATTTAAATTCAAAATTTTTGGTTCAGTCATGAAACGTCATTTTTCTTTTTTTCTAGGCACTGCCTTATTTACTTTTTTCAATCAGGCGCATGCCGAGCTAGTCATTAATGGTGCAGCAGTTTCGACACCAACGACGACAGCACCTGTAAGCAGTAATTATACGCCAAATTCCAATTTTCAGGGCTGTATTGCCAATTTGCGTTCGCAAGCGATTGCTTCAGGTGTTTCTGGAGCAACTTATGATCGTTATACGCAAAATTTAACGCCTGACTATTCTGTGATTGATAAATTAAATTATCAGCCTGAATTCTCGACCCCGATCTGGGATTATTTGTCTGGCCTTGTGGATAACGAACGTGTACAAGCTGGACAACAAAAATTAAATCAACATCGAGCGGTACTCAATCGTGTTGAGCAGGCCTATGGTGTGCCTGCTGAAACGGTCGTAGCAGTATGGGGCGTCGAAAGTAATTATGGTGATATTTCGGGTAAATATCCTTTATTACAGGCTTTAGGGACTTTGAGCTGTGAAGGTCGCCGTCAAAATTATTTCCGTGGTGAGTTTTTTGCCACCATGCGTATTTTACAACGTGGTGATTTAACTCAAGATCAACTGTATGGTTCATGGGCTGGTGCTTTTGGTCATACCCAATTTATGCCATCGACCTATGAACGCTTAGCGGTGGATTTCGATGGCGATGGTCGTCGTGATTTGGTTTCAAGTACCACTGATGCTTTGGCTTCGACAGCAAATTTCTTAAAGAAAGCAGGGTGGCAAACGGGTATGCCATGGGGCTTTGAAGTCAAAATCCCACAAGGTATGTCGATCTCTGGTGAAAGTCGCCGTAATAAAAAAGCACTGAATAGTTGGATTGCACAAGGGGTCACCCGTGCTGATGGTACTGCATTGATCCAAGGTAATTTATCGGGCAGTACGCCAGCAGGACTGATTTCTCCAGCCGGTGCAAACGGTCCAGTGTTCCTCGTCTTTAAAAACTTTGATGCGATTTATAGTTATAACGCGGCTGAAAGTTATGGTTTAGCCATTGCGCATTTATCAGATCGTTTACGTGGTGGTACGCCATTCTTAACCGCGTGGCCAACCGATGATGCTGGTACATCGCGTGCTGAACGTCGTGAAATTCAACAGTTTTTAGTGCAACGTGGCTATGATATTGGTGCTGTTGATGGATTGATTGGTGATAAAAGTCGTCAAGCCATTCGTCAAGAACAAACTCGCCTGGGCTTAAATCCAACAGGACGAGCAGGACAACAGATTTTACGTGCCTTCCGTCAGGAACAGGCGAAGCAAATGATGCAATAAATCTGTATCAGATAAAATAAAAAAGGTCTGCCAAGTGCAGACCTTTTTTATTTCTAGGCTTAAGGTGCAGCGTCTAATTTAACTGCTTCTAAAATATCAAAAATTACAGCAGTGACATCTTGGCTTAAATCACGATCATTAAAGATTTCATAAGCTGTGATGGTAACATCAGTATCACTTGGTAATTGTTTTTGTTCTTCTTCAATTAAATGTTCAATCGGTAATAAAGTTTGTTTGACTTCTAAATGTAGAATTTCATCATAAGCAACATTGTCCTCTTCAAGCTCGATTTCATGTTCGTTGAAATAAGGAATTAAAATCGAGTGTAAGTAGGGGCTAATATCTTGAATATCTAAGAGTTCGATATCACGAGTCTGTTCAATCGTACTGATGTGGTCGTTCACTTCAATTAAGATATGATAATAACTCATGCTGATCTCCGTTAAGGCTAAGATGATGTTTTAACACCACAATAGCATGAATAAATCAAAACAATCGACCCATTCTTGTTATTGCTTAGCACATCATCTTATATCCACTTAGGATAATCTATTGATCAGCTTTTAATCTGCCAAACCTAGTAACTTAAGATCAGTTTCTGTGAGTTGAAAATCTTTGGCATCTTGTTCTTTAATGCGTGGATACATCAAAGACTTTGGGTCACGAGTATGTTTGAGACCGAGTGCATGCCCAAATTCATGTGCTAATGTTAAGCGTAAGTCATCGATTGAAGAAAATTCATAAATAAAAATCTGCGTTCCATCAAATTGACCTTTATGTAGCACTTCAGGTTTGAAGGTCTGATTGAACTCATCAACAGAAGCTGTGAGTTGTTGATGAATCTGCTTTGATTTTTCGACTTTTATTTGATTTTGCTGAACTTTTTGATTGTATTCAGCAATTTTTTCTTGCAACTTAAGGGCTTGTTGTTGCAATTGTTGTTGCTGTTTATGTAGTGCAGAGAATAGTGCTTTATTACTGCTGTCTGCTTTATATTGAGCTAGGCCTAGCTGATATTGTTGAACCTGAGTTTCATAGGCTTTCTTTTGTAGCTCAAGCTGAGCATTGCTTTCAGTCAATTCTGAATTGATCTGCTGTAATTTCTCATTTCGGTTGAGCCAATTCTGTTGTTCCTGCTCAAGTTGGCCTAAGCTTTCTGCGCGTTTCATACTACGAATTTGACGTTGATCAAAAACCAGATTAATTGCGAAGTCAGCTTCTGGGTCATAAATGAAATATCTTTGTCCCGTATTTTTTTCCCAAATTGCAGCAGCCTGTTTACTAAGCTCAATCATTTGTTGTTGATCGATGTTCAAGCGTGGGTCAAGCTCAGCGATACGATAACGTAGAGGCTGTTCTGTGCTATAGCGAACTTGCGACTGAGCCGATGTCGTCGAAGAAATTTTAGCAAAAACGGGAGCAGGGGCTAGCAAGGTAAAACATGCAGCCATCAGGAGAGACATAAAGCGCATAATAGGAGATAAAACATGAAAGAGATCACATTTTATTCAATTAAAAACATTAGTCAAATTGATGGCCTGTAGAGTTTCTTATGAGTTTTTACGATATTTCTGGAAAATGAATAAAAATACATTTGTAGAAATAGTCGTGAAAAATCATGATAAATAAAAGAGATTTGTTTATTAAATGATCTAAAATTAAAATGAGAACAACGATTTATTTTTTATTGTGAATAGACGGAATCGCTAAAATTTTAATGGAGTAAGTTAAAAAATCGATTTTTCTTAGAGATAAAAAATACATTCTATTTCACATAAAAAACTTATCTGTTTGTACAAAAACTATACTTAGAGTCTAGTTAGTGTTAATTCTTGTAAAGCAAAATCTGTTGGTGTTATCAATAAATGGCTTTTACCAAATCTTTATCAGAATCGGTAAGTGCAAATTGCTGGAAGTTTTGTTTTTGAATGACAGGGTACATCAGTGAGCGAGGATCGTTGGTATGCTCTAAACCGAGTGCATGTCCAAACTCATGTGCCAGTGTTAGGCGTAGATCATTTGCAGATGAAAATTCATAAATCAGGATCTGCTTACCATTAAAATGACCTTTATGTAGTAAATGTGGCTGAAATACCTGATTAAATTGGCTTGCCGATGCAACCAGTTGTTGATTACTTTGATTTAAGTTTTGAATGCTTTGGTTGAGTTGCTGTGTCCGTTGATTATGTTCTTGGACTTCTCGCTGTAGCACTAAAGATTGCTGTTCCAACATTTTCTGTCTTTGTGAAAATTGTTGAGCCATATCTTTAGACGTAGAACGTGTCTGATTGAAGCGGAGTACTTCCGCATTATATTGTTGGAATTGGGCATTCAATAGCGCTTGTTTGCTGGCAATTAATGCAGTAGTTCTTTGAATTTCATTTTTTACCTGTTGTAGTTGTTGATTTTGATTTTCCCATTGTTTTTGTTGTTGTTTGAGTTGATCTAAGCTTTGTATACGATCAGTGCTGCGTTGTTGGCGCTCATCAAAGACCAGATTAATGGTAAATTCAGCTTGTGGATCATAAATAAAATTTTGTTGTCCCGTTTCTTGCTCCCAAAGTTTAGCGGCTTGTTGGGTTAATTCGAGGACTTGCGGTTGACTGAGATTGAAGCGGGGATCAACGTCAGCGATACGGTAGCGTAAGGTTTTTTTTATCGTTTGATGCTGATGTCCATCAATAGGATTTGTATTGGTTTGGGCATTGCTCAGTTGAGGCGTTATCATACTGATACAAGCCATTAAGGCTGCTAGATAATGAGCTCGCATTGTAAATCTCCCCAAATAAAGACTTATTTTTCATCATTATTTTGCGAGCGTCAAAATGCTATCTGGTTAATAAATAAAAGTAAAAACTGTGACTTTTTTCCAAAAAATAAAAAAATAAATCGAATGATTTGCAGAATGATAAAAACGACAAATCGTATGCTTTTTAAGCATAAGCTTAAAAATATCAAGACATTAAATTCATCTTAGTGAAATATGGAAGATTCTACATGAGAGAATCCTAAAAACCCCCTAATTGTTAACTTTTGTAAATATTATATAAAATGGTAAAGTTTTTGAATTTTAGATAAAAATTTGTTTATTTGTGACATTTATCGTCCATCAGTTTTTTACTATCTGAGCAGGTGGTCTAAGCACAATATTTTGCAGCAGCTATCTTGCCAACAACAAATCACGATCTGATTGAGTTAAAAGAAAATGCGCTGTATTTTGATCTTTCATGATCGGATGCATCAGCGCTTGAGGATCATCCGTATGTTGTATTCCCAACGCATGACCTAATTCATGAGCAAGTGTTAAACGCAGGTCATCTTCAGATTCAAACTCATAAATTAAAATCTGTTTGCCATTAAACAAACCTTTATGAAATAAATGGGGTTTAAAGCGTTGCTTATATTGATTCACCGAAGCATTCAGTTGCTGATCCAAAGCATTGAGCTCATCAATCTGCTGATTTAACGCCACGATTGTTTGATTATATTGATTAATTTCTTGCTGTAATAACTGTACGTTTTGCGCTAAGGCCTGTTGTCGTTGCTGAAAATATTCTAGATTGGCAATTGAGGATCGATTCTGCTGCGCATTGTGTTGTTCTTGATTATGGAGTTGAATCTGTTGGTTAAGCTGTTGTTGTTTTAAATCGAGAACCTGCTTATTACGAACAATTTGCTGTTCAATTTGATCAAGTTTTTGTTTTTTCTCTAGCCAGTGTTGTTGGTTTGATTGAAGTTGACTGAGGTGTTCGCGACGTTGTTCACTTTCTTGTTGGCGTTCATCATAGATCAAGTGGATTGCAAGCTGGGCATTCGGGTCATAGACAAAATAATCTTGCCCTGTGCCATCTTTCCAGATTTGTGTTGCTTGTTGGCTGATGCTTTTGACTTGCTCAATGCTGAGTTTAAAACGTGGGTCAACTTCGGCAATCCGATAGTGTAGACGAGTATCAAAGGGATGACTGATACGATCAGCCAAAGAGTTAAATTTAAGTTGTGGATGTTGGTGAGTTTGATAGCCAGACCAAAGTAGGAACACAATTAATCCAGCAAAAATAACCAAACGAATCATTTTATTTTCTTCTAAAAAAGCAGAATCAATGAATGGGAGATTCGACCATAAACCCCTTAAATTGATCAGACTATAGCAAAAATAGGGAATTACGGGAAAAGATATCATCGCACGGCGCATTCTGCTTTAATAAATGCCGTGAATGGATCAATAAAAAGAAAGCTTAAGGAATATGCATGCTGAAATATCTACTTAAAGCACCTGAAACTGCGTGGACGGCTAATTCACCAGCCGTGGCAAAAGCTGAAAATTTAAAAATTAAATATTTGGGGACCGCAGGATTTATCTTGTCTGATGCCAACCGAACTTTAGTGCTCGATCCTTTTATTAGCCGTCCAAACTTTTGGCAAACCTTTACCCAACCTTTATGTAGCGATCCCACATTGGTTAAAGGTTATATTCCTTATGCGGATGAGGTATTTATCGGGCACGCACATTATGACCATATTCTGGATGCTGCAGAAGTGTGTAAACAAACAGGCGCTCGCCTGATTGGTTCACAAGCCAGTATGATGTATGGGCGTTCTGCAGGCTTGCCTGAGCAACAGATGCTGGCGACACAGGGTAGGGAAGTGATTGAGTGTGGGAAATGGCAAGTAATTGGCTTGCCTTCAATCCATGGTAAAGCCTTGTTTGGTCGTGTTCCATTGCCGGGAGATATGATTGAACCACCACCGTATCCACCGAAATTTCATCATTTACGGCATGGTTTGGTCTTAAACTGGTGGATTGATACAGGACAATTGCGCGTTGTTCACATCGATTCCGCTGATTTTATTGAACAGGAATTGCAGGGCAGACAAGCTGATATTGTGTGTTTGTGTGCAATCGGACGCAAATATCGTTCAAACTACGTCAAAGATGTGGTGCGACTATTGAAACCGAAATACATTATTCCCTGTCATTGGGATAGCATGGTCACGCCAATTGATGCACCACCGCAGTTATTGCCCGGTGTGAATATTCCTGAATTTCTAGACGAAATAAAAGCCTGTGGTGTGATGCCTTTGTTTATGCCGATTTTGAGTGAACTATATTTTGAACAATCTAAATCAATCTGATCGCCACTTTTTATAAATAAGTTTTAAGCAAAAAAAACCGCGCTTTCGCGCGGTCTTTTTTAAAGAGACAAATTATTTTTTGTCGTCTTTCACTTCTGTGAACTCAGCATCTACAACGCCATCGTCCGCTTTCTGTTGTTGACCTGCATCGCCACCTTGGAATGCATTTGGATCAAAACCTTCTGCGCCGCCAGCTGCACCTTGTGCTTGTTCATAAGCACGTTGTGTAATTGGCATCAAGATGTTTTGTAAAGCTTCAGTTTTCGCTTTGATGTCTTCAACATCATTTTCTTTAGTTGCTGCTTCAAGCTCAGAAACCGCAGTCGTGATCGCAGTTTTTTCATCTTCAGTCACTTTGTCACCAAGATCTTTGACTGCTTTTGTTGAGCTAGAAACGAGTGCATCTGCTTCGTTACGCGCTTTCGCTAACTCTTCAAACTTACGGTCTTCTTCAGCATTCGCTTCAGCATCTTTGATCATTGCTTCGATTTCAGCATCAGACAAACCTGAGTTTGCTTTAATCTGGATTGATTGCTCTTTACCAGTGCTCTTATCTTTAGCTGATACTTTCAAGATACCGTCAGCGTTAATGTCGAACGATACTTCAATTTGCGGTACGCCACGTGGAGCAGGTGGGATATCGCCTAACTGGAAGTTACCCAACAATTTGTTTTGTTGAGCCATTTTACGTTCACCTTGGTAAACCGAAATGTCTACTGCAGGCTGGTTATCAGCAGCTGTAGAGAACACTTGTGATTTCTTCGCAGGAATCGTGGTGTTTTTCTCAATGATCGGAGTCAATATGCCGCCCATTGTTTCGATACCTAAAGTTAACGGTGTTACGTCTAATAAAAGTACGTCAGTTTTGTCACCAGACAATACCGCACCTTGAATCGCAGCACCAATCGCAACCGCTTCGTCAGGGTTCACGTCTTTACGTGGCTCTTTACCGAAGAATTCTTGTACTTTTTGTTGTACAAGTGGCATACGAGATTGACCACCGACCAAGATCACGTCAGAGATGTCAGAAGTCGAAAGACCAGCATCTTTAAGCGCAATACGGCAAGGCTCAATCGTACGAGCAACTAAATCAGCAACCAAACCTTCAAGTTTTGCACGTGTTACATTGATCACTAAGTGTTTAGGACCAGTTGCATCAGCCGTGATGTATGGAAGGTTGATTTCAGTTGCATTCGATGAAGAAAGCTCGATTTTTGCTTTTTCAGCAGCTTCTTTCAAACGTTGTAACGCAAGTGGATCATTTTTCAAGTTCACACTTTGTTCTTTCTTGAACTCTTCAACCAAGAATTCAATTAATGCGTTATCGAAGTCTTCACCACCAAGGAAAGTATCACCATTGGTTGATAACACTTCGATTTGTTGGTCGCCATCAAGGTCTGCGATTTCAATGATTGATACGTCAAAAGTACCACCACCTAAGTCATAAACCGCGATTTTACGATCGCCTTCTTTTTTGTCCATACCGAACGCAAGTGCCGCAGCAGTTGGTTCGTTAATGATACGTTTAACATCAAGACCTGCAATTTTACCTGCATCTTTAGTCGCTTGACGTTGTGCATCGTTAAAGTAAGCAGGAACAGTAATCACTGCTTCAGTAACGGTCTCACCTAAATAGTCTTCTGCAGTTTTCTTCATCTTTTTCAAGATTTCAGCAGAGATTTGTTGAGGTGCTAATTTTTTATCGTTAACTTCAACCCAGGCATCGCCATTGTCTGCTTTGATGATTTTGTAAGGTACAAGACCGATGTCTTTTTGTACCGCTTGATCTTCGTAGCGACGACCGATTAAACGCTTGATTGCGAATAATGTATTTTTCGGGTTGGTTACCGCTTGGCGTTTCGCGCTTTGACCAACAAGGATCTCACCATCTTTATATGCAATGATCGATGGAGTTGTACGCGTACCTTCTGCGTTTTCGATTACTTTTACTTTATCGCCTTCAAGTACAGCAACACATGAGTTGGTAGTACCTAAGTCAATACCAATAATTTTTGCCATTGTTTGTGTTCCTCTAAAATTTTGTTGCAATGTTTTGCTTGTTATTCGATATGAGAGTCAATTGGTATTTTTCAAGCATTTTTATGAAAAAAAATCAAAAAACTCTCAGATTAGTACGCTTTTGAGCAAATAAACGCTTTGCTCACGGAGATTATTGACCCACCATCACCATCGCTGGGCGGAGTAAACGACCATTTAAGGTATAGCCTTTCTGTAAAACAGTGCCAATTTGATTGGCTTTGGCATTCGGGTCGATTCCCACAGCTTGATGTAAATCAGCATTGAACCCATTTTCGGTATCTGCTTCAACAACACCAAATTTTTCTAGTGTGGTGAGTAATGATTTCAAAGTCAGCTTAATCCCTTCAAGTACAGGCGTTTGTTCTTCACCCGCAGCTTGAATTGCACGTTCTAGGTTATCGACAGAATCCAATAATTCTTTCGCAAATTTTTCCAGCACAGTCTCTTTGTGCTTTTCAGATTCACGTTGAATACGCTCAACACTTTTTTGTGCCTCATAAACAGCATTGGCTGTACGTGCTTTTTCGAGTTTTAAGCTTTCTTCGAGTTTAGTGATTTGAGCTTGTAAATCTTCAACGCTAAGCTCGTTTGCCTGCTCTACACCTTCAGCTTGAGTTTGTTCAGTTTGTTGCTCATTTTGAATGTCTTGAGCTTGCTCATTCTGCTCATTAGCCATTGACGATCTCCGTTGAAAAAAGTTCTTAAACATGTACAGTCCTTCTGGCGTTAATGCTCATAGGGTTAAACCCGAACTGCCACATCTTGGTCATTCATAGATAGGGATGAAGTATGGGCAACGCGACAAAATTCAAGCGTTCAGGTTGATTTAAATCTTTTAATTTTGCTGATTTAAGTAAAAATTTAAGTTTTCAATCACAAAAGCAATAAATTCTTGGGTTATTTTCGGTAAATGTTGTCTGGATGCATAAACCAAAGACAAAGTCAGATCGGGTGCCGAAAAATCGGTAAACACCTGTTGCAAACGCTGTTGAGCAATATCTTTACGCACCAGAAGCGTTGGCAGCATCGCAATACCTTGTGCTTTAAGACACATCTGATAAAGCCCGATCACATCATTGCTTTTAAACGTAACATTTAATGGATAGTTCTGGGGTTGCTGATCTGTATCAAACAATGTCCAATATTGATTATGAGTGTGATGAGCAATACATTCATGTTGAATGAGTTGGCTGGGATGTAACAGGGGAGTGTGGTCTTGTAGATAGTGAGGATGTGCGCAAAAGGTTGATTCGATTTGACATACAGGTCGAGCAATTAATCCATCTGCAACTTTCTGAGTAATACGCAAAGCCAGATCGACATGTGCATCCATTAAATCAACGGTATTCTCTGTTAAATACACATCAAAATGAATCTGTGGATAGCGCTTTTTAAATTGTTTAATACATTCATTGACACCGAGCTGAAATAAAAACAAGCCACAGGTAAAACGGATGGTACCACTGTGCTGTTCTGGCGCGGCTAAGCCTTCTAATAGTTGTTGCTGTTGTAAAATATTTTCGCAATAGACCAGTGCTTTCTCACCTGCTGGGGTGAGCGACACTTTACGCGTGTTGCGTTGAAACAGTCGTGTTGAAAAGGTTTGTTCGAGATGGTCTAGGTAGCGAGACACCATCGCTTTTGAATAATCGAGATGTTCAGCAGCTTTGCTCAGATTGCCTTGATGCGCAATACAAACAAAGACTTGGATGGCTTTTAAGGTATCCATATTTATTAGCATTGTTGCAAGATATGCAACATTTTATCTTAGTTTAGAGTGTTTATTCAGCAATAATTGCAATTTAAAGTGTTCCTTATCAAATTGGAGACGATAAGATGAACACTAAACCTTATATTATTGCTTTATCTACTTTGGCAGCAACATCTGCTGCTTTTGCACAAGATTTAAAAATCCAAAACTTTCTAGCTCAACCTGAGCACTTCGGTGTGACTTCAACATTGATTGAAGGCAATAAAGAGGTGCTATTGGTGAATGCTCAATTTTCTAAATCAGAAGCATTGCGTATTGCTGCTGACATTTTAGACAGTGGTAAAACATTAAAAACCATTTTTGTCAGCTATGGCGATCCAGATTTCTATTTTGGTTTAGATGTATTTAAACAATACTTCCCAAATGTGCAAATCATTGCTACGCCTGAAACAGTGAAACATATTCAGGATACTCAAGCACTGAAAGTAGCGTACTGGGGACCGAAAATGGGTGCGAATGCACCGAGTCAAATTATTGTTCCTCAAGCGTACACCGCAAAAACTTTAAAGCTTGAAAATGAAAGCATTGAAATTAAGGGGAAGAAAGAACTCACTTACTTGTGGATTCCGAGTGCCAAAGCGGTTGTTGGTGGTATTCCAGTGTCATCAGGCATTCATCTTTGGACTGCGGATACCCCTACAGCAAAAGACCGTGCTGAAGTGGTCCAAACATTGGAAAGCATTAAAGCCTTGAACCCGAACGTTGTTGTCCCTGCGCATATGAAAGCAGGCGCTGCTGAAGGTCTGGATGCAGTTAACTTTTCAATCGACTATTTAAAGCAGTATGAAAAAGCGGTTAAAGTGACGAAAAACTCAGCCGAATTAATCAAAACAATGCAAAAACAATATCCAGCTTTAGGCGAGTCCAGCAGTTTGGAACTGGGTGCCAAAGTTGTTAAAGGCGAAATGCAATGGCCTTAACTCTAGACTAGTGTTTTAAAAGGAACCGTGATGAAAAATCACGGTTTTTTTATGTGTGCTACATTTATTCTTAATCAAAACTATTTGATTGTAATCTTTTAAGCAGATTGTGCGGTGTTTCTATGAATTATAAAAAAATAAGATAAAGACTTTTTAATAGACAAAATAAAGATGAAATCACTTGAGTCATAACACCTTAGCTATTTTGCAGCGCGTCAAAAATGTGTGAAACCTGAACGTAGTTGATTTAAGAAAAATTGCAAAACAATGCTGCTTGCTTAACAAACTGCAACTAATACGCATCACGTCCAAGAAAAAAATTGTGAATTATAGGCAACGCAAAGACAACTTTGCTTTTTGTCATAATGAAAGGAAATACACAATGAAAAAGTTAGCATTGATCTCTATGGTTGTATCTGGTGTTGCATTAACAGCTGTGGGTTGCTCAACTCAAGGTGGGTTGGATGCTTCTGGTTCAGCTCAAACAACAAGTGCAAGCCCATCAGGTGTACAAGGCGGTGTTGGCGTGCAAGCAGGTACATCGGTAGATGTTCAACCAGGTAGTGCTTCTGCTGACGTTTCAGGTTCTGTATCTGGTTCAGCAGGCGGTTCTGCGCAATAATTTTTGATTAAGTCTGCGAGCATGAGATTGGAAATGAGATGCCAACTTTAATTTCAATCGATTTATGTACTGCTATACATATTTGCAAAGTGACTTAATTCATCAAATTGACACTTTAAAAGTGATATAAAACCAGAGCCAAGACCTTGGCTCTGGTTTTATTGTTTGGAGAATCGAACCTTAAAACACAATTGGATTGACATAAAAACTAGGCGGTAATAAGCACAATGGTTAATGACTTTTTAATAATAGCCCTTTAGCGTACGACATAATTTAAAATCTTGAACTTGATCTAAGACTTTATAAAAGCATATAGTCGAAGGCAACAAGAATTATGGATAGAGCGAAGAAGGGGACAAAAGTGACAGCATTACCTCAAAAAATTCAGACGATTTTAGATAAAGGACAAGGTCCTGCTGCACGAGCACTCGATAAGCTCCCCAAAATCGTACAAGAGTCTTTGGCTAAGATTTTAGCTTATCCGCACCAATATCCAGATTTAGATTCATTTACCAAATGTCTGATGGCTGTGCAAATTAAACAAGGCCGCATTGGTTTTATTGGTGATGATCCGATTGAGTCTCGCCGTCAGTTTGATGCGCAAATGTTGGCAATTATCAATAAACCAACTTCGGTTGCATCGGTTGAAGATATTCGTCTGCCTCTACAAAGCGGAACAGTCTTTGCCAGACACTATCATCCAGCACCCAGTAAAAAACTGCCGATCATCGTGTTTTATCATGGCGGTGGCTTTGTGGTCGGTGGTTTGGATACACATGATGAAGCGTGCCGCTTAATTGCCAAGTACGCAAAAGTACAGGTACTCAGTATTGACTATCCACTCGCACCAGAAGCATCGCCACAGCTATTGATAAAAACCTGCGAAGATGCGTTGGCATGGGTATATCAGAATCGCCGTCAATTGAAAATTTATAAAAATCGCATTGCTGTCGCAGGTGATAGTGCTGGTGGCAATATCAGTACGGTGGTTGCACAGCACTCTGTGGGGAAAGCCTACGCACCACAAGCACAATTATTGATTTACCCAGCGGTTGATTTCAAAAGCCGTCACCCATCTTTCTATGCATATGGAGAGGGTTTGGTACTGACCAGTAAAGATGTGGATTATGTGACGGACTATTATGCAGCACAGCATAATGTTGCACTCGATGATCCATTGATCTCACCGACCTATGGAAGTCTTAAGAAATTAGCGCCTGCTTATGTCATTACTGCGGGACATGACTTATTGCATGATGAAGGGGCGATTTACAGTCATAAGCTGAGACAGAATGGGGTCAAAGTCCAATATGTCGATTATCCAGACCAAACACATGGCTTTATTAACCTAACGCCTGTCTCAAGTAAGGCCAAACGCAATACCATTGAAGTGGCCAAGAACTTTAGAAAGTTTTGGGATAAACATAGTTAATGACTAACTAACAAAATCCTTGAACCGATGTTTCACGTGAAACATCGGTTTTCTTTATGAAAGATAACAAATAGAAATAGCAAAATTGGATTTGCAAAACTAAGATGAACTTTCACAACAAATCTATGTTCAAGTCGAGAAAAGCAATGATGAAAAAGTTGTTCATGGCAACCAGTTTAATTTTGGCAAGCAGCCATTTATTTGCAAATACCATGATTGATATGAAAACCAGTATGGGAAATATCGAAATCGAACTTTTTGATGATAAAGCACCTGTATCTGCAAAGAATTTCGAAAGCTATGTAAAAAGTAACTTCTATACAGGTACCATCTTCCACCGTGTGATTCCTGGTTTTATGGTTCAAGGTGGTGGTCTCGATGCAAACATGGTTGAGAAGACAACCAAGGCACCGATTGTGAATGAAGCCAATAATGGTTTGAAAAATACCCGTGGTACTTTAGCAATGGCACGGACTCAGGATCCAAACTCTGCAAGTAGCCAATTCTTTATTAATGTCGCAGATAATAACTTTTTAAATAAATCACCAATGGATGCGGGTTATGCCGTTTTTGGTAAGGTGACAAAAGGAATGGATATTGTCGATAAAATCGTAAAAGTACCAACAGCTAACTTTGGGATGCATCAAAATGTACCGAAACAGCCGATTAAAATTATCAGTGTACAGATAAAGAACACTAAGTAAAAAGCAAAGCAGAAATATATATAAAATATTTCTGCTTTAATTTTATATACTTATGATAATATTGCTGTTTTGTTAAACATATTGGTGGGCAAAAAAAGAACACTCAATAAAACAAGGGTTTAAAAAAGCTTGCACACCAAAAAAAATCTCCTATAATGCACACATCCCGACGCGATGAAGCAAAAATAACTTAGCTTTACTGGTTAAGTTGTTAGGTGTTTATTGCGTTGATTTGCTGCTGACGAGGTAGCAAAAAGATCATTAAGAGAATAGAAGAACAACTTGTGTGGATTTTTACTGGTTGATCAATCGAAAATATTTCATTGATTGAATGGTAAGAATTTCTCGA
>NZ_KB849995.1 GCF_000369405.1 Acinetobacter sp. ANC 3929 | reverse complement strand
TATTGGTAGGTAAACGTAGTCATATTGGTAGGTAAACGTAGTCATATTGGTAGGTAAACGTAGTCATATAAGCTCTAGAAGCCTTTATTTACAAAGACTTGAGCCTCTCTAAAAGCATTTAAAAGCTTAAAAATAATTAAAAGCCCAGGGAGTAAAAAATTGCCCTTGGTTTTCGCTTCGCTCAAACTCTATTGAATCTCGCTTTCGCTCGATTCGTTGGGGCAATTTTTGGTTAATATTTTCGTGACTTTTAGAAAAAGCAAAAGCAACTCGGAATTCGCTTCGCTCATGAACTTTTTTTCTCGCTACGCTCGATTTAAGAATCAAATTTGGAAAGTTCGCACCCATGCGGGATGCTCTGGTATGCAAGTGATTGATGGATAGGGAGCTTGTAATCAGGGAAAGGAAAGGGCAAATTTTCTCAGTTCGCTCGTAGACACTCGCTCTGTTTAGCGACTCATGCCACGAGATTTCATTCTAGGTGCATGTTGCTGTGCTTTGAGTTGTTGTTCTTGTCTGAGTTTCAGCTGTTGTTCTGCTTTGATCTCATTCACACATTTTTTAATGACTTGATAGGATGGGTATAGAGTCTGGTATTGCTTGGCTTTGGCCGGATGTTGTTGTTGGTACTGCTTCCAGGCATGTTCTTTGAACTTTTCATTTTCCAATAAATCCTTCACACCATTTTTTTTCTGGTATTCATGTCTGCCTTTCAGTTGCTTGTGCTCTTGATAGAGTGCATTACGTTGTGCCTCCCAAGCTTTTTTTCCAAACAGCAATGGTTTGTTCTGGCCTAATTCGTTGTGTTGATCCACCAGGCTTTGCAATTTGTCATGACTTTGTTTCAGTCTGTTTTTCACGATGTCTTGGGCGAGCTGCTGACTAAACTCATTTTTATGCTTTTGCATCTTGCCCAAGGTGTTTTCTGCCTTTTTAAAAACATCCTGCATAAATTCTAGGTCTAGATTCGCCTCTTTTGCGCTGATTTCGCGATTTAGCACTTTGCCAAGGGTTTCCCTCTGTTTTTCTTCAAACAGGGCTTTTTCGTCAATTGGTGGCGTTTTAGCACTATTTTTGATTTGGATCTGCTGTTCAGTTTTTAGTGTATTGAGTTTGATCTCATTTTCAGCAATCAGCAGATCCATATTTTTGCCGTATTGCAGCTGAGCCTGATTTCTCTGTTTGATTTCGTCATTGCTTCGGCTGATTTCGGTCTTAATCCCTTTTCGGCGCAGTTCGGTGACTTTCGGCCCTTCGTGCAGCGTGGCTTCTAAACCATTCTCCTGGTCTTTGTAGCTGCGGTGGTCGACTCGGGCAGTGTATCCAGCCAGATCCAGGTGCATATTGCAGATATCGGCAAAGTGTTCGCGCCAGTGTTCGATTTCTCCACTGTGTTTCTGATCCAGTTCCCGGGTTTTCTCTGTAAAACCTTCTGGCGTAAGTTTACGTGTGCTCATTAGGATATGGGCGTGATAATTGCGCTCATCACTGCCGGATCCGGTATGCGGTGCATGAATACAGGCATCGACTGCTACCTGATGTCTTTCCACGATGCTGGCACATAATTCTTCGAGCATGGCCAGACGTTGTTCCTGGTTCAGTTCACTTGGAAAGGCAATTTCAAATTCCCTAGCTACAGTCGAGTTTTTTCGGGTTTCCCGTTGTTCAACTTCGTTCCAGAGTTTTTCTCGATTCTTTAAATGTTCCGGTGCGCCTTCTGGTAAATAAATTTCTTTGTATTCCACACCAGTTTTTCGGCTGTAGTCATGTTCTCGGCCTTCACGTTCACAATAGATCTTTTCACCTGCCCGATAGGCAATCGCAGCAGTGGCGGAACGTCCTGCTGATCGTGCTACGGTTTTGACTGAAAAGTGGTAAATCGCCATGCCTATTTTTCGCTTTTAAATTTTCACGTAGTGAAATACAACCGTGGATACGGTTGTCGGGGTATTGGGGAGACCCCAATCGGACTTGCGAACGAAGTTTGCATAAGTGCGCTCTTCGAGGAAAACATTACTATACATATAGCACCTTGAATGCATATTCAAGTGCGCTTATGTTAGGGATGGTTTCCCAGAATGATGGTATTGGATGAATGAGCGTTACTGAAACACTAGACAGCAAAATCAAGGCACAGGAAGAAAAGCTAAAGCAGTTAAAGGCTCAAAGACAGGCAGCACTGGCAAGAGAACGTGCTAAAGAGAAAGAACAGCTACGCAAGGACGATACCAGACGCAAGATTTTAATTGGATCCTGCATGTTAAAAATCACTGAAGATGATGAACAAGCTAGAGCAAAACTGATTGCTCAGATGGATAAGTATTTAACGGATGAAAGAGATCGTAAGCTGTTTGATCTGTCGGCAGTTAATTATTAATTTTTTGAAAAAATACATAGGAATTTGAAATGAGATTGCTAATTGCTTTAATTTTTCCCTGGCTGCTGTTTTTCACCATAGGGCGACCATTTGCAGGCATCATTTGTTTGCTACTTCAGATTACAGTTTTAGGTTGGATCCCGGCTGCCATCTGGGCGGTCTATGCTTTGTCGCAATACAAGACTGATCAGAAAATTAAAAGAACAATTCGCTCATCATAAATAGTGTAATTGTGTGATTTTTAGATCTGATCGTTTTTGTGATTTCCATCACACTTATCCATGAGTGAATGATCAGATTGTGAAGATTATTTGAGCAATAAGTGATTTAATAAATCTTATAACAATAATTATAAAACTCCAGAGGTAAAGAAATTAATCCTCTAATTCTTAGTTAAAAAAATAATTAAAACAAGAATTAGAGGATTTCATTTTTTATCGAATTCACTCTATTTTTTGCCACAAAGCTCCTATCCAATAAGGGTATGGGGCTACTTTTTTGACTTCGCATAAGAGATTTTATGTTAAATAGGTTCGATTAAGCAGATCGTCTTCTAATTTTGAACATTGCTCATCA
The DNA here is from genome assembly GCF_000369405.1 of Acinetobacter sp. ANC 3929. Classification (GTDB taxonomy): domain Bacteria; phylum Pseudomonadota; class Gammaproteobacteria; order Pseudomonadales; family Moraxellaceae; genus Acinetobacter. Next base: position 13,759 of record NZ_KB849995.1, on the reverse strand, counting down.
TCAATGACTCCGGTAATACTTTGTAGCCACAACCCATCTGCTGCTAAACGAAGTAACTCTAAATCAGGATGACTATCCGTTTCTGCATGTTGAGATAATCTATTTTTTAGCCATTCCATCCAAATTTTATTAAAGGTAGGCTCTGTGATCATAGTCATTGATAACGCTGACCAAGCAGAAACCACCCCATCTATTTGATGGATAAAAGAACTATGAATATAAGCTCGTGTGAATTTACCATATTCTGTTGGATCGCGTTTAATCAAGTATTCAACTGTTTGATCTAAATCAAGAATTATTTGATTGAACATTTCTTCTATCAAATTTTTTTTATTCGGGAAATGGTGAAATACCCCCCCTTTTGTTATACCTACTGCTGTAGCAATATTTTGAATAGAAACACCAGAAATACCCTTTTGAGAAACAAGAATAGTTGCCTGTTCAAGGATGCGCTTTCGAATAACCTCTGGTTGCTTCTTTTGTTGCCGAATTTCTTTCACTTAATGACCTGCTGATTGCGAAAATAAATTAATAATTATTACGCCAGATACGATAAAACCAATTCCAATTAAAGCAGGATTATCTAGTGTCTGTTTAAAAACAAAGTAGCCAACTACAGCAGTTAGAACAATCCCAACACCAGCCCATATAGCGTATGCGATACCTAAAGGGATTGTTTTAATAACTTGTGATAATAAATAAAATGCCGTGCTAAAAAAAATAAAGACCATCACGCTTGGAAAAAGTTTTGTAAACCCTTCCGATTTAACTAAAAAACTACTTCCAATCACTTCGGAAACTATTGCAAATCCAAGTAATACATAAGCGAGTAACACACTGTTCATAAGTAATCATACCTAAAATACCAATCGGAAGGTATGTTAAATTTTCAAAAAAAAATTATCAATAATTATTTTAGATTTTCTAAAATTAACATAATACACCTTATACGAAATGCGTTATAATTATCTTTAGAAATCAATGCTGTAGTTTCTAGTTAATAGCTCATCTTCCCCAAGGTGGGCTTTTTTTATGATTTTTCACGTTCCACGCCTATTCTTTGATCAATGTTTCACGACTTTGTTCATATCAGTTTAACAATCGTGGTTAATCATAGGGTCTAAAAAAACGGCTCCAAAAGCCTCTTTTCGGCTGCTCCGGTTCAACGTGATCCGGCACCGGAATCCGCTTATTTTTTGTTTTTTCCGGGGTAGTTAATCCGTCATCTTTCGCCTGAGTTTGAATCTCAGTTTGTACAGGAGGTTCTTTTTTTTGGGTAGTCAATCCATCATAGTTCGACTCACTTTTTAAGCTAGTGTCTGTTGCTGTATCTGATTTTGGATCGATAGACTTAGTTGTATAGGCTCTTGGAGCTTCTAATAATCGTTGTATCGCTTCAATTTGTTCATCCTTAACGTGTAATTGATCATTCTTGGCTTTTAATTCCTCACGTTGAAACTGCTCACGCTCATGCGCCTGTTCAAGCTGTTTTTGAAGCATGTAAACCTGTTGTTCTAGCAGGTGAACTTCTGACAACTTTCGTGTTTCGGTTGTCTGTGAACTGTTCACATTTCTAGACGGTTCACCAAAAACTCGAATAGCTTCGGAAAGATCAATTTTACCATCACTATTCTTACTTAAATTACCTTTATTAACTTGCTTATAAATGGCTTGACGAGTTATTCCATACAGGTTTGAAAGCTCAATAACAGATAGTGATTTCATCTTGTAATTCTGGTTGTCTATTATGTGAACCAAGATACATCAACAAACAGTCAACCGCTACATACACAGTCGATCTTTATGCCTTAAAGCCTAAATTTTTAAGATGAGGAATGAGTTGTTTTTGTTGTATTGGATCTCGCAGCATATCTTTAATTTTGATAGCTAAGTCATCATAACTTTCACCTTGTTGTGCCAGGTGAGATAATTCATGTAAGCGTGAAAGCTGATTACCAAACATATTAATTTGTGAATCGGTTAATTTATAAAAATTATTCTGTTCAGATTTATGCTCAATACTTTTTGATTTTTCTTTAAACGTGAATTGAATGTGTGTGACTTTTCGGCCTGTTTTTATTTGCTCGTAAGATACATTCAAAGGGCTATGTTCATTGATTTGATCTACAGCTGTATCAATAACCCATCTTTTTAAATCAGCAGATAATGGATATCTTTTTCCTAGCTCCAACATACCTCTTAGAGATTCGATGGAAATCTCCCGTTTTCCTATTGAACGGTATTGGCTTAATAACTCATAAATACGAATAGCATAGGCACTACTCATACCAGCAATGTCAGATAGTGAATACTTAGTGAATTCACGACTTAGATTAGAAATGAAAGGTAAAATTTCTTTAGAAAACCTAATTCCTACAACGCTTTTACTTTCTAAAAATCGTATGGATTGAATCCATCTCATTTTGATTGATTCATCATTAATGGCTAAATTAATTGATCTGTCATATAAGCGGTTTACACCATCTTTTAGATCTCTATAAGCTGTTTTTTCATGAACCCCAAGTTTTTTTAAGTCATCAATAGTTACGCGATAAATTTCATCATCTGTAATGTCTTCAGCCCGACTAATTTTACTAATCGCTGCTAACACAATACGCTGTTCTGTTGAGCTGAGTTGATATGAAGCCTCGATAACTTGATTTGATTTAACTACTAGTTCTTTTTTAGATGGACTCATCATTTTTATTTCGAAAACTTAATTATGAGTACTATAATTCTCTCATAGTTAGTAGTCAATCCCTCATAGTTAAGTAGTCAATCCCTCATAATTAGTAGTCAATCTCTCATAATTAGTAGTCAATCCCTCATAGTTAAGAGCTGAAAGCCTTGTTTTTAAGGGCTTTCAGCCTACCTAAAATATTTAAAAGATTTAAAAATAATTAAAAAGAGCAAATTGAAAAATTGCCCTTGGTTTTCGCTACGCTCAAACTCTATTGAACTTCGCTAAAGCTCAGTTCGTCGGGGCAATTTTTTGGCTTATCCCGTTATGACTTTGAGAAAAAGCAAAAGCAAGATCAAAAGCAACTCGGAATTCGCTTCGCTCATCATTTTTTTATGCTCGCTTCGCTCGGCCTAGAAGCAAATTGAATCTGTTCGCACCCTTCGGGATGCTCTGTACCTCCGTCTTAGCAGCAAAGGGGGAACTTGTAATCAGAGAAAAAGCATGGCGAAAATTTTAATTGTGTCTGTTCGCTCGTAGACACTCGCTCTGTAAAGCCTGAATAAATCCAGATAATTTAAAACCCCGGACCACCGTAATCATAATCATCAGATTTTGGCTTTGGCTGTTCAGATTGAACCAGTTTAGAGGGCTTATTCTGCGTGGGTAATGGATTCTTTGGTGGGGAATACACGTCAAACTCAAAGCATGGCGTTGAGTTATGTTTTGAATTCTGCAATTTTTGATTCATGTTATGAATGTTCCAGCCTTCTTGTTGCAATATAGGCTCTTGGGTCTTAATAATTTCACTAAAATCTTTTTGCAGTTTTTCCTTATTTTTCTGATTCTTCACTAAATAATTCAGGTAATACATCACTTCCAATGATGAAAAGGGATGGTTTTCAGCACTATAAAAATATTCATGTTGTTGATCTAAGCGTTTTTGGCGTTCTTCTAGTTCTCGCTCTTGCTGATTGTGTTCTCGGATTTTTTGGATCTCGGCCAGATATTCAGGCGTTGCGTTTTGTTTGCCAACCCCTAGCTTTGGTTCCGGAAGGTATAAGGTGCCGTGGATATCATTGTATTTTTCATAACTGTCAGCGGAAACTTGGTTTTTTATCGTGATGTCCTGGCCATCGAGATGGTAGGTCACTGTCGGGCAGTGCTGTGCAAGCGCATCATTCAGATGGTTTTCCCATTGTTTTCGGATATAGATTAAAAAAGTGGAATAGTCTGCATGGCCATCCTGCAGCTGGATTTTCTTTGCACCGCCTTTGCTTGGATCTTTGGGGTTATAGCGTTTGAAATATTGTTCGGCTGTCCGTTCAATACCGTCATCGGCTTTTAGCGAGAACATGATGTGACAATGAGGCTGATCTTCGCCACTGAGGCGCGATTTAACGTTGTGTATGGCGTATGAATGCGGATATTGCTGTGGAACTATATGTTTGTCTAAAAACGTCTCTATGAGCGTTTTACGCTGTTCTGGCGTGAATTCGTTGGGGAGGGCAATTTCATACTCCATGTAGACTTTGGCATTGGCTCGCTCAAAAGTATCAGCGGCTTTCCAAAACTCAATGGGATCTTTCACCCAGGACGGCATGCATTTGCCAGGTTCAACGTATTCTAAAATTTCATCACTTTTTTTGCGGACGTTTTCGTATTGCATCAATCGGGCAATATAGAGGTAATGCTGAATGGCGTAGCCTTTATTTTTACTTTTGACGCTGAAGTGATAACTGGCCATGCTCACCTTTTTGTTGGTCTGGGATCGGTTTTTATGCAGTGAAACGGAATGAAAACCGCCCGGATTTGGAATGCCTGGATGGCTGAAAAATCCGGTTGAAGGGGGTCAAGGGGGAATCGCCCCATTGCGTACTAGTTTCTCCGATCAGGAGAAACTGTCAAGTGCGAATTATTTAAATAAAAAATAGAAATTCTTTTCAAGAAATTTTATTTTTTATTTAAATAATTATTTTCAGACTGCCCGATCCAAATATGGTAAAACCATATTTGGATCGGTAGCAGTTCTGAAAATTCGGCGGCAGATAATGACTTTTGAAAAAGCAAAAAAACGTGGAAGACCGGCTCAATTACTCCAGGTGGCAGAGTTGCATGGCTTTGTTGAATTTTTAAGACGTCAGGAACGCTCGGAACTGCAAGATGAAGTAATGATGTTTCTTCTAAAGAAAGATTTTAACTTTGAGTTATTGTCTGAACCGCAGCAGGTTTTGGTGAAAGAAGCGTTAAAACCGTACCGTGAACACACTAGGCTCGTGCTATTAGCTGACCAATTGGAGTCTGAAAAGAATAAGTCTGAATATGAGAAAAAATTTTTAAAATTATATGATGATTATGAATGCGGTTTGTTAGAGAAGGCAGATGTAAATCTTCTCAAAACCATGTGTACTCGTTATTTAAATTTTAAGGCACAAAAGCTTGATGTCAGTGATTTAGAGTTATATCTGAGTCAGATCCAAAAGAACGAAGCTAAGAAGAAAAGAACTGCTGAAAACCGACGTAAATTTGAAGTTGGTGGTGCTGTGCTTGCAGCCTGTAAAGAGTTGCAAATTGGTTCAAATAGTTCAAGTGAAAGCATAAAAGATATGTTTATTGAATATCATAGATATTTTCATCGTATGAGAGCGACTCGGTTTTTTGCTGAAGCTTCTAGATTAACGAGTAGCTATAGATTAGAAGACGATGTTATCGTTATAGCTTTAAATAATTTATCAAAGTACACCCACGATGGGAAAAGCATTACGACGATTGAGATTGAAAAAGCTATTTTAGAAGTAAATGAATTAAGAAATAAAAAATATTGAATTATCAATTAATTAAATATTTTTTTAGTTGTAAGTTTAGTCCTAAGCTGGGCTTTTTTTGTTGTTGTATTTCGCATAAGAGATTTTATGTTAAATATATTCCCTATTTATAGACATTGATAAGATTTCTAAAATTATTTTAGGCTTTGAAAAATAAAGAATTTCAGCTTTAGCGTATATGGCTAATAATTATACATATTTAAGGGAATAATCGAGTAGAATAGTTCGTTTTTATGGTTGAGATACTAAATGATTAAGGAGGAAAAAGATCAAGATAACTGGAAAGTTTTTAATCTTGATGACATTAGAAATACTCCTCCAGAACAATTTCATCCATATGAAGAGTCAATGATTTTAAAGGCTGGTGAAACTGAACAAGAAGCTTTAGAGATTGTTTCTAAAGAATTTGAATTGGTTGATAATATTTGTTCAAGAAAAATTACTATTAACGCTATTCAAAGTTGGGCCATTGTTTCGATAGATAATTTAAAACATGTTGTTGAGAAAAGAAGTGATGCTAGAGAAAGATTTTCAAAATTGGCTCATCTGACATTACTGAGTCCATTTGAAGTATGGAAAATTAAATATTCAGATGGAGGATTTAGACTTGCCTTTATTGGAATATTTTCGGGTTCTAAAAACCATATTTTGCTTGTTTTGAAAATAGATCGTAATAGCAATATTCTATGGAATTTTATGCAATGTGAGCTTAAGAAGCTTAATAAGCATCGTCTTGGTGAATTAATATTTAAGAAATAAAAAAAGGCGAGCTAATTAAATAGCTCGCCTTCTGTCTCTCTTAAGGTCTCACACGACATTAATATCCAAGTATTAACGGTGTTCCTACGCAAATTATAGCTCTTGGAAGCAATTTGTTTCGCGCTTAAAAGAGACATCTAAATCAATTCAATAATCATAACACAAAAAAAGTTAAATTTTTTTGACAGCAATAAAAAATAACGTACAATGCGCTAGCGCATTGTACGTTATTTTTTATTGCTGTCAACCAACTTATGTTCTTGATCTACCTAAAGAAATCTATATAATGAATCTTTGATTCATTATATAGATTTCTTTAGGTAGATCTTTTTTCATATTCAATTCTGCTTTTCATTTTCTTAATATATTTCTTATAACATCACTTTGCCTTTTCTATACAACTTCTCTTATATTGCTATAACTTATTATTTTTACATGAGTTTGTAATGCAATTAAAATCAATAACTTTAGAAAATTTTAGGGGCTATAAAGAACCTGCAACACTGTTGGTTGATAACGCCTTTACTGGAATTACGGGGAAAAATGATGCTGGAAAGTCTACCGTTTTAGAGGCGTTGGATATCTTTTTTGGTAATTCAAGTGTTGATAGAGAAGATAAAAATATTGATGCTGAAGGAAGCATTAAAATAACATGCATCTTTGATAACTATCCTCAGTTTTTAAGTCTAGATAGTGGTTCACAGACTAGTTTAGAACGTGAATATCTACTTAATGAAAACAATTTACTACAAGTTTGTAAGACCTTCGATTTTACTACTAGTCGAGCGAGTGAGAAAGTATCTTTAATTTGTATGCATCCTTCGAATGAGGGATTGAATGACCTAATTTATTTAAAACGGGATGATCTTAAGAAGCGAATTACAGCTAGGGGATTAAATCCAAATGATGTTGCTGACTTAAGATCTAATACGTCTATTCGAAATTTTTTGTATGAATCAGAACATCTGAATTTTTCAGAACAAGAAATTTTATTAAATAAAGAAGATGCTAAAGATATTTGGACAAGCTTGTTAAAACATTTACCTATTTATGCTTTATTTAAGTCAGACCGTAATAGCAATGATCAAGACTCTGAGGTTCAAGATCCATTAAAACTGGCTATTAAATTAGCTCTTGCAGATATTCAACCTCAATTAGATGAAATTCAAAGACATATTAAAACAAGAGTAGAGAATGTAGCACAACGAACATTAGCAAAGCTTGCTGAAATGGATTCTTCTTTAGCGGAAGATTTAATACCAGATTTTACTAAAGAGCCTGATTGGAAGACATTATTTAAATTATCTCTTTCTTCTGAAAAAGGTATTGCTATAAATAAAAGGGGAAGTGGGGTAAGGCGTTTAATTTTATTGAATTTTTTTAGAGCCGAAGCTGAAAGAAAGATGAGTGAGTCATCTAGTAATTCTATAATTTATGCTATAGAAGAGCCTGAAACATCTCAACATCCCTCTAATCAAGAAATGTTGATAAAGGCACTAATTAAGTTATCAGAATTTCCTAAAACTCAAGTTATGGTCACAACGCATGTACCAGCATTAGCTGGTTTAATGCCTTTAGATAGTCTGAGGTATATTTATAAATCAGAGGAAACACATCGTATTGATCATCCAAGTGACGACCTTTACGAATATATTTCGCAAGAACTGGGTATTAATCCTGTTAAAGAAATTCAAAGCAGTGGTGCAAAAGGTTTTGTATTTGTCGAAGGTGTTTCAGATGTTGTCTTTTTAAAACATATATTTCTAAAGTTACATGAAAGTGCTCAAATAAAAAGGAATTATATTGAAGACAAAAATGTTCACATATTAATAAGTGGTGGAAGTGGGAACCTAAAACATTGGGTCAATTACAAACTTATTGAGTCTCTAGGAAAGCCTTGGTGTGTTTTCTTTGATTCTGATAATGATGGAAAGAACTGTTCAGACTATCTTACGAACATTGAACTTCAAAAAAAATATAATGAACAAGGAGTTCTATTTTATTTGACAAAAAAGCGAGAGTGCGAAAATTATTTGCATCCAAATTTAATTAAACGGATTTCTAATGGAGAATTAGACTATGTAGTAGATCCATATGAAGATCAAAAGGAAAAACTACAACCTTTAATTGCTCCATACAGATCAGTCAGGAAAACACAATTAGTTGAAAAATTATGGTCTCAAATGTCTTCAGAAGAAATTATAGAAGTAAGTAATTTAGAAAATGGAGAAAATGAATTTGTTAATTTCATTAACTTATTAGAGGAAACATTTAATTTAAGTTCGATCTAAATATATGTGACTTATTTAAGTTTTGCTAAAATTAACATAATACGGATTATCCGAAGCTAATTTTAGACAATAAAAAACCCCGGCATCCTGCCGGGGTTTTTTATATTGGGTTGCTAAGTATGACTCCTGTCTTACCTCACGTTCCTGGTGCGATCTTTCTTATTCTTGTTGTTTGGAACATCCTGTTCTCTATGGCTTCATCATAGGAAAATTCACCTATCCTGGACAGCCGTAAAGAACCAGAATTTACGTAAGCCCAGGCGTACAAAATAGCCTAAATTTCATCCACAGTAATTGGGGATAGTTTTCGCCCTGGAAGAGCTGAGAACATTGGGAAAATGCCAAAATTGAGCATTTTTTAGACGATTTTATTGGCGAAAGATTACAAAGTTGCTTAAAAAACACACGAGTTGTTAAAACGTCTGTTTTTTGATCTTTGGGGTTTTGGATTTATTGAGTTAACTATTTGATAAATAATACTATTTAAAAAGGCGTTTCGTATAACGCCCATTATGTTAAATGGACATAAATCAATTCTAAAATTATCTATGATCATTCTTACTTTTACTTCAGTACTGCGGTTAGGGTGGATAGAAAAGGGCCTAACTGCTATCATTGCCCCCGAAACCCTCCAAAATAGATATCTTTCTTAATATGACACTTACGCCACCATAAGTTTATTTATCTCTTAAAACAGTAAATAACTCATCACTGTCTAGTGATGTGGTGTAGTAGCTTGTGTGTCATATATCACATCACTAGCCTTTCCTAAAATTTAAAAAAATAGGCTATTTTCATGTTATCCACTATTCGAGAACAATGGTTCTCCAATATTCGCGGGGATGTTCTTGCGGGTATTGTTGTTGCTTTGGCTCTAATTCCTGAAGCAATTGCCTTTTCAATTATTGCAGGTGTCGACCCTAAGGTAGGGTTATATGCTTCATTCTGTATTGCCGTGGTGATTTCTTTCGTAGGCGGTCGTCCAGGGATGATTTCTGCTGCAACTGGTGCTATGGCTTTATTAATGGTCACACTGGTTAAAGAGCATGGTCTGCAATACTTATTAGCAGCCACAATTTTGACAGGATTTATTCAAATCCTAGCAGGCTATCTAAAATTAGGTGCATTGATGCGCTTTGTGTCAAAGTCGGTTGTGATTGGCTTTGTGAATGCCTTGGCTATTCTAATTTTTATGGCCCAATTGCCTGAACTCACCAATGTGACATGGCATGTCTATGCGATGACAATTGGTGGTTTAGCCATTATTTATCTATTCCCCTATATCCCAGTAATAGGCAAGCTTTTACCCTCTCCCCTCATCTGTATTGTACTCCTCACGCTCTTTGCCTTGTTCATTGGTTTAGATGTAAGAACCGTAGGTGATATGGGGCAATTACCAGATACTCTTCCAATTTTCTTGCTTCCTGATATTCCTTTAAATCTTGAAACTTTAGCTATTATTTTGCCTTATTCACTGGGATTAGCAGCCGTCGGTTTGCTTGAATCTATGATGACAGCAACGATTGTCGACGATTTAACAGATACCACCAGTGATAAAAACCGTGAGTGTAAAGGACAAGGCGTTGCCAATGTCGCTTCAGGCTTCTTAGGCGGAATGGCAGGCTGTGCCATGATCGGTCAATCAATTATTAATGTGAAATCTGGTGGTCGTACCCGTTTATCTACCTTTAGTGCGGGGGTCTTCCTGTTAATTATGGTGGTGTTTATCAGTGACTGGCTCAAAGTCATTCCAATGGCTGCACTGGTTGCCGTAATGATCATGGTTTCAATCGGAACATTTAACTGGGATTCACTGCGCAATATTCGCCAATATCCCTTCTCTAGCAATATCGTAATGATAGCGACAGTGGTTGTGGTTGTTGCCACACATAACCTGGCTTATGGCGTATTAGTCGGTGTTCTTCTTTCTGCATTATTTTTTGCTAACAAAATTGAACGCTACATGGCAATTCAGTCCGAATTTAATGAACCTGAAAGTACCCGTACTTATACGGTGACGGGTCAAGTGTTCTTCAGCTCGGCAGATAAATTTACGTCTGCATTTGATTTCAAAGAAGCACTTTCAAAAGTTGTGATTGATGTTAGTCAGGCTCACTTTTGGGATGTGTCTGCGGTCGCTGCCGTAGATAAAGTGGTCATTAAGTTTAGACGTGAAGGAACAGAAGTCGAACTGATTGGAATGAATGAAGCCAGTAAAACGTTAGTCGATAAGTTTGGTATCCATGATAAGCCAGATGCTTTAGATCGCTTAAATAGCCACTAAGAGGGATGAATTATGTCAAAAATTATTGCATGTATTGATGGATCATTAGCAACAAATACCGTTTGTGATTATGCAGCTTGGTTTAGCGATAAATTGAATTCACCTCTTCAGTTATTGCATGTCATTGATAAGCCAAAAGCGAAAGCACCACAAGATTTAAGTGGTGCAATTGGTCTAGGAAGTCGAGAAACCTTGCTAAACGAGTTGGTTGAACTGGAAGAACGTAAGGGGAAAATTGAGCTAGAGCATGGCCAAATTCTTCTTCGGGAAGCAAAAAACTATCTATTGGAGAAGTTCTCTATTGATGCTCAAAGCTTTCAACGCCATGGCAGTCTTTTAGAAACAATCATGGGAATGGAAGAGGATATTCGAGTTCTTGTTATGGGTAAGCATGGAACTGAAACCGAGCACAATTCCAGTAAAGTTGGAACCCATATTGAAAATGTTGTTCGTGCTCTTCATAAACCCGTGTTAATCACATCCTCACCGTTTAGTCCACCTCAGTCATTTTTAATTGCTTTTGATGGAAGTCCTACTGCACGTATTTGTGTAGACAAAATTGCAAATAGCCCTTTATTAAAAACCCTGACAGCTCATGTGGTATATGTTGGTAAGCCAAATAGTGATATGACATCACAAGTCACTTGGGCAAAAGAGCTACTTGCAAATAATGGTTTTGATGTCATTGATAGTGTGCTTGAAGGTGATGTTGAGAAATCTATATTGGATTATCAAGAAAAAAACGTTATTGATATGATTGTGATTGGTGCATATGGTCATTCAAAGATACGCCAGTTTTTTATTGGTAGTACGACGACCAAATTGTTATCAAGTTCTACAAAACCAGTATTATTACTAAGATAATTTTTACAAGATAAAGGGATAGTTAAAAACTATCCCTTTTTTAGAATTTCTAAAATTAATATAATACACCTTATACGAAATGCGTTATAATTCCACTTAGAAATCAATGCTGTAGTTTCTAGTTGATAGCCCGAACATCCCTGTTCGGGCTTTTTTTATCTTTTTTAGTGTTCCACGCTTAATAAATAAGCAATGTTCCACGATTTTATTCAGTTTCAATAAACATCATCCGGTTTTTTGAGGAGTCATTATTTCATTGCTGGCAATGAAATTGGCTCATCAAAAAAGTGGAGTGCTGGCTAACCATAAGGAAGGAAGAAACGGCTCAGGAAGCCCCTTTTTTTAGGTTCAGGCTCAATATGTTCAGGGATAGGGATCCGTTTGTTCTCAGGAGTAGTCAATCCGTCATAGTTTGATTCATCCTGTGACCGAGGATCTGTTGCTATATTCGAATTAGTAGATTCATTTAGCTGATTAATATTTTCTTGTTTTGGCTGTTCTAAGGTGCCTTTAAACTCAATTCTGTGAGTAAGATCTTCAATATGTTGCATCAAAGACTTTTCTCTTTGATTTGCTAAATCTAACTGATTTTTGAGTAAAGAAATCTGATCTTTTAATACATTTTCAACTTCAGATTGAACGTGTACCTGTACATCCTTCTGAACTTGTTCAGTGCGTGTACTGGACTGAACACTGATTGGATTGCCATAAACTCTAATAAGTTCCGATAAGTCTATAAGACCATCATGATCTCTTGATAATTCACCATTTTTTAAAGCCTCATATATTGTTGTACGTGATTTTTTAAAGGCTTTACTTGCGTCCATGACGCTGAATTTTGTTGTGTTCAATGTAATCCCTCAGTGCGTGTACAAGGATGTTCGTGTGAACATCCAATCTGAACATGAAGTTTATTTTGTATTAAAGCCTACTTTCTTTAGATAGGGGAGTAGTTCTTCAAATTTTTGTGGATCTCGTAGCATTTCAGAAATTCGAACTGCAAATTGTGAGTAGCTTTCAGTACCTTGAGAATATTTATTCATATCTGGAAGCTCAGATAATTTACTGGCAAAAAGATGACACTGTGCATCGGTAAATTTTGAGAAAATCTCAAGAGCAGTTTGCTCTTTAGTATGAGCTATAACGACTTTTTTCAGTTTAAAGGTGAATGAAAAACCAGAAATATTACGTCCCTTTTTATGTTGCTGACATTGGACGTTAATATCCGTATGTTCATTAATTTGAGCAATAGCTAAATTTAATACTCGATCTTTAAAATTTCCCATTCTTGTATATTCATCATCAAGAACGCCTATTTTTTGTCTGAACTCTGCAAGTTCAATAATAGGAGTTTGACCCGTACTGCGCCAAGCAATTAATAATTCATATAATCGCACAGCATAAGCGCTGCTGAGATTACTAATCTGTTGTAACTCATATTTAGTAAATTGTTCTTCTAAACGTGTAATAAGTGGCACGATTGCAGGGGCAAATATTAACTTTACTGTAGCTTCATCGTCGATATATCTAATTTCGCTGACCCAACGACTTAAAACATTCTCTACATTTCCTCTTTTATTAATTTCTTGATAGCTAAATTGACGTACAAATAGATCTTTACAGGCATCTTTTAACGCTTGGTAAGCTGTTTGTCTTGCAACATTAAATTGATTTACATAACTCTCAGCATGGACTTCTAAAGGGTCATTTGCATTGATTCCCCGACCACTATCTCTTGCTTCGACGATAGCTAATAAGATCAAACGTTGTTCTACTAAGTCTAAGTTATAACTCGCATTAATTAATGCATTGTCTTTAACTACTAAGTCCCGCATTCTATTTATCTACATTATTACTTATGAATATAAATCTATAATAATAAATATGTAGATTAATGCAAGGTAAACGTAGTTAAATCTACAAAAAAAATAATGTAGATTATTGGTAGGTAAACGTAGTCATATTGGTAGGTAAACGTAGTCATATTGGTAGGTAAACGTAGTCATATTGGTAGGTAAACGTAGTCATATAAGCTCTAGAAGCCTTTATTTACAAA
>NZ_KB849994.1:245941-636247 GCF_000369405.1 Acinetobacter sp. ANC 3929 | reverse complement strand
TATTGCTCCGTAGTTTCAAATTCGCCTTTGCTCTCTCCTGCAACTGGGGTCTTCAGCATTCGTGCATGGTTAATCACTAAATCATTGGCACTGGTAAATAAATCATTGTTTGGAAATTCCAGTAGCAATTCTTTGTTGGGTTTTTCTATCCCTAAGACCAAGATTTGATTTGGCTTGAGTTGCAGTTTTTCTCGGAATTGTAGCAATGCAGATCGATTGCCTGATTGGGCATGCAGATAGTCACGGAAGCCTGAGACATCTACATCGGGCAGTTGTTGTTGATTTAAGAAAGGTTGTAATGCTTTGGCTTCGACCAGAATAGGTCGATGTGTTGGTTCAAGTCGTTGGCTGAGTGCTGCATTTTCGTCAGGGCGTAAAACTTCAGTGGAAGCATTTTTATTTCCACAGCCGATCAGTAAAAATGATCCGAGCACACAGACAAACAGAGGATAGAGATCCTTCATTTGTTTACCCCAGATAAAATTATTGTTTTATGTATGCTGTTATTGGTCTAGTGAAGACAAAGCCGTACACAGCACTGGGGTAAAAATAGAATGATAATTTAAGAATGTAGTGCACATGGTCGACTCCGTTATCAACTTGGAGTTCTGCCCAAAATACAAAGATTATGGTGGCAGAACGAGAAAGGGTTGACGGACTGGGTAAGACTCCAGCACACCCGAAGGTGTCCCTCTCTCGCCCTACCGCAACGAGAGAAGGACGAGAAGTACACACAAAGTCAGCCCTCAGAAGGGAAAACTCTGATGTCGTCTTACAAAACGGTCCGTCAAAACCGACTGACAATGTAGGTCAGCAAGCCAAGGATAATCAGCGAAGTAAAGGGTGTCAATACGTTTAGCTGTTTATAGCTTATTCGACACGCCATAATGTAAGTGAATCAACCATGATCTAGTCAGAATTTATCAATCATTAAATCCTTGAGAATTTTTAGTATAATTTATTAATATAGTCTCAATACATTAAATATTAGGAACCAGCCTATGTCAGAGCAATTTGATTTTATTTCAATAAAAAAGAAAGCCAATGTTCATTTTAATGGCGCATCGATCAGCCATGCTATTGTATTAAAAGACGGAACTAAAAAAACTTTAGGTGTAATTCTTCCATCTGAGGAACCACTAACTTTTAAGACTCATCTAGCCGAACGTATGGAAATTATCTCTGGGGAATGTAGTGTGCAAATTGGTCATGTGCCTGACATAAAAATCTTTAAATCTGGTGAGTCGTTTCAAATCCCAGCCCATAGCCAATTTAAGATTCATACAAGTGAAGTCGTAGATTATATTTGTCATTTTGAATAACAAATAAACTTAATATACCCAAAATCATAGTGTTCTATTCTGATATATAATTTACCAGTAGTAAACTTGACGGAGATAAATGTTGCGACCCAAATGTATTCGTGGTCCAAAGTATAGGCAAGAATATTCTCATCCATATAACGAATTCACCTTTCGTGATTAATAAAAAGATGAACAGCCCCGTTTCTGTAAACAAATCTTAGATTTTACCCCACCTCAAGCATTCTTCATTGCTGAATAAATTTTTCCTTATTTTGCTTACGCGCTTGTATTACAACTGATGGGGCAACAATCTTAATTCATAGCTTTTATTCAATTAGTACTGATTCCACGTTCACTGATCTTTTTATCAATCCACGTATTCACTTCATGCGCAACCCAACCAACTCGATTGCTCGTTAAATTAATCTGCTGCGGAAAACTGGCTTCGTAATATTTTGATTTGGGGTCTAGAAGTGAATAAATTATGGCACGACTCAGCCCTGTGATTTCAACTAGTTGCCTGATGTTTAAAATTTGATTGATCTGAAATGTTTGTGAATTTAACGCGTTCATCTGATGTACTCCGATGTGGTATGAAGGCGTTCTTTCTGCACATATCATGTCCATCACCGTAAAAAAATATATGCCCTCAAACTCCTCTGTATCTAATCAAATAGATACAGAGGTCAATTGTTTTACATTTGATTTGATTCAATCACCATTTTTTTCCATGAAAGGCTTTAAACCCACGTGTTAGGATACAAATCTTATTCATCTTTTCAGATACACTAGAAGCAACTTCAGGCACGTTATCTAAATCATCTAATGGGTCTTGTGGCTCAGGAAATGCCAGAACGTCATCACGACCTAAACCAAAAGGATTACCTGATGGTTGCTTAGATGGCTCCTCATCTACAATCAATAATGTTCCTAATCCATCCGTTGCTTCCTGCCATAATCGCAGTATCAAAGCTGAATAATTCGTATCGATAGAATAAAAAACTTTTTGAAAGGTTAAGTAAAAACGGATGACATAGCAGTTTCTGTAGCTATCACGAATTAAGTGATAGTAGGTAAATATGACTTGGCCTCTAAACCAAGGTTGGCATTTCAAGTTTTTTTCAAATTTTCGAAATGATTTAATCACCCAATCAATCGTTTGCAGTTTCTCTGTCTCTGATGGGAAGCTCAGATAAAATTTGATATCTGGTGCATCTACACTTGTCTTGCTGACCTCAATATACGAGTCTCGAATTTGATTGATATGCTTGTCATATTGGTCATTGTACTGATGTAAACGCTCATTAAAGCCTGTCGTCTTAAATAGTGTCTTTAGTTTTTCAAGAATCTGTTCAATCATCCATTTCTTAGTATGTGTCGTATCTGGTATAAAGTAACGTGCATACGGGTTTACTTGTGATAGCACACAATAATAAGCATTTCGAAATTGAGTAATCCAAAAGCCAAGCTCAGCATCTCGATGCGAATACATCAAAAAATTCCAGTCGCCAAAATAATCTAAAAAAACCTGTGACCATTCCTGTTTCAGATTCTTTTCATTTTCAACATCGCTTTTCTTGGGACCTGAAGCCCCATAGCGTGCCTGAGTAAAAAAGTCATGCACATCTTTCTCTAGGCGTGGTGCTGTTTGGTGTTCAATGTGTGTAATATCCATGGAGGTTGTTCTACAAGGTTGTGGATTTCATAGAACTGTTTCATCCATATTTTTTTACAGGCACTTAATCGGATATGAGTTGATAGTTACGCCCATGCACTCGGTAAATGCCTTTAAAGAATGTTCTTTTATTAATCGGTTTAACTAACATCTGTTGTAGATACTTTTCTGGGTTGGTTAAGTATCTGGCAACATTCAAAGCATTTTGAAGTTCTTTTGGATGTTTACGGTGAATCCTGCCAATACCCAGTAAGCCTTTATTGGCAAACTGCTCTTTGTTTTCTTTAGTATTGCTATTCCTCCCATATCCCCAATCATGGGTAATAGTCTGCCACTTTTGTAAGACCTGATCCCCTAGAAACCAATCCTGACAACGTTCTGAGCCGTTGTAGATCAACATCAGATGCGCATGGTAGCCCTTTGTATAACACCCTTGCTCTAAAGCTAAACCATAACCCAATATATGCTTAAAACAGCCATTCTTATCTTTTAGGTACTTGCATAGAGACTGAATATGGAGATAGAAGTCATGAACTGTGACATTCGACATAAATTTCTTTAAATAACCTAAATCCACACGGACAATCAGAACTTGATAATGATCTTGAATCATTTGCTGAACATAAGTCAAAAAGCTGGTTTGATTATCTGATTCCTGCTGCCTGAATAAGCGAATCTCATCTAGAATCAAACTACGGTGATCTTTCAATCTTCGCACTAACTTTAATACTTCAATTGAAGATAGCTGTAACAAATAATCCTCAAGACATAAAGTCCCTCTTAGTACCTCAATTGCTTGAGTCATATCTTTAAAAGCCTGAATGGATGCACTGTACTCAATACCGTCTTGATCAAAGATCTGAAATGCAGGAATCAGTGAGCAAAGATGCGTGATAAAGGAAGATTGATTTAGCTCCAGATTCAGCACCCAGTCAACAAAGCCATGTACGGCTGTCATGACGCCAGCTTGATGAGATAGGTCATATTGCATTGAGATACTCCTTCGTTATGTTTGGTACATAACTAAGGAGACAACATTATTTTTTTATGTATAAAGATGCCTACATGGCGAATCCACTCCCCCCTGATCAATCTCGGTACTGATCTGATGTGTTGTATTGAGGGATAGTAGCGTATTGATTGACGGTATCAAGATTCAGTAGACATCACGATTAAGTCTCTAATTTCACTATGAGTATCTTAGTGAAGTGTTTATGATTGAATATTATTAAGTGTTTATTAATTTAATAATATTATTTACCGACTTATCACAAGACTCAGTAGCTGCAAAATCAATCGACTCATAGATCAATCAAATCTTCCCCCATCCTACAAACCCTGTATTTTCAGAGAAAATCTCATTTACGAGAGTTAGGGCAGAAATTAGCTTTTATTGCGAACCCAAGTCGTGTCACGTTCTACAACTTGTTAGACTATAAATCCGATTACTATAATCCCCCCTTCCCTGAACAGGTTCACTTAATCACAAATCCTATTGGCAGGTCCGCCTTTGAAATTAATGAGTGGATTAAAATGAACTTGCTCAATGCTAAAGCCAACTATTTTTTAAGTATCACACCTTTAATAAAAGCTTTGGGAACTGTCTGACTAAACGGAGCATGGAATACATCCCGATAAGCGAAATAGGGTATGACATGTTCAATGAATATTTTTTTCATTTTACGATCATGTGCTTCAAGACAAACATAATAAGTATTCTGAGGCTTATCCTCTGTATTCAATCCATCAACAGAACGCATTAATATTTTCGGTTTAATTGCGCCATAGTACTTTATATTCTCTGCATCTTGCAGCCTTAAAGTCTGGGCAGCTTTAGTATCAAGAAAGTTGTTCCAGCGCTGATTTAGATCGTAGACTAAGGTTTGTAATTGTGCCTGACAACGGTCATTAAAGAACAATACGACATCTAATGTAAATTCTGAAACCATCGGCCAGTTTTTCTCTTGCCAAATACCTATGTAGCCACGCAACCAATAACAAGGTTTAGCTCGCTTTGCTAAGCGCATGAACTCAGTAAATAGTTTTGATAGTTCAGACTGTTTTAAACATCCCTTTGATGAACCCACCTCGACAGTAATACGATAAGCCCAACAATTCTGCTCTAATACGCTATTCAGGTATTCTCGCGTATACGTATGCCTCCGTACAGCTTGAGCATAATGCTTCTCCAAAAGTTCACGCTTATTTACTTCTAGTCTTTGTTGTTCAAGAAAATAATTCCTTACAGCTTGGAGGTTAGTATTTAACTGACCTAACACAGCAGAGTCGACTGGCTGATCAAATATAAGGCCTGTAAAAATCTGTTGAATATTCATCCGCAAGCTCAAATTGTCTTCATGCCCAAACCACCATGTACGTAAACCGTAGTTTTGAATTAAACGATCAATCAGCCCCAAAAGGTTAAAATCAACTGCAATCTGCTTCATAAGCGATAAATACTGCTGACCAAGCTGTGTGGTGGATGTTTGCATATCTCTAGCATTCAAAAAGTAGGTCTGATGCGCTAATCTCACCTCATTAAAGGCTGGTTGTTGATTGTGTAACAAAGTCTCAATAAATACTTCAATTTGGAACAACCACTCACCATACTGTGTTGACATACCTTGTTCAGCACAAAATTCTTTGTAGTAAATCTGACTAACGAGCAAACGATCCGCTACACGCTTCACAAGATGTTTAACATCCCATATGCCTTTTGGTACTTTGTATTCCTGCAATACCTGCGCAAGATTTTTAGCTGGAGGGCTTACCTTGGATGACACAGCTTGTTTCTTTATCTCAGGCTGTTGCCAATTCTGATGCTTAAAGTCCTCACTCACCTCAAAAGGTATTTCAGGATGTATGAGCTTGGCAAATGAATCCTTTTTATAAAAATAGCTGAGTACCCAATACTTAAATTGTTCAATCCGAACAGGCGTATTTATTCCAATACGACCAACAGCATGTTTCTTACCATGTGTTCGTACAAACTCATTTCCATTAACGACATCAATCGCATCATAGTGACTAAAATTATTCCTCAATAATGCTTGTAGATGAGCAACAATAACGTCTTCCTGATCAATGTTGTAACTTCTTAGTATAAAAACACATGAAAGCTTTAAACCATTTTGATAATCATGCTCAAGCTTGGTATATACATGCAGCCAATCTGGGATCAATTGAAAAATCGCATGCTGTAGATCAGCCCGATCTCTAAGTACTTTTTCAATCAATTGCTCTAACGGTTCATTCTCAGTTTGATTCACTGTACTCAAGAAACGAATATCAATCACCAAGGTATACACTTCCTGCTGTATTGATAAAAGCGTATCAAAATGTGCAAAAGCAGAATTAATATTCTCTACGACCTGCTGAACCTGTCTATTGGTTTCTTCGATATATAAAGGACTTTTCTGCAACTCAGAAAAGAAATTCATCAATCGCCATGCTTTTTTATAATGGAATTTTGAAGGTGACCATTGTTGCTTTCGTTCCTGCAAACCACCAGAACCCGACAGAACCTGTTCAATACAAGGAATATTATTTGGTAGCTTAACTGCATCTTCTTCTAAAAATTTTTGATAATAAACCCAATTTAACCCAAGCTCGAGATAGGTCATATCGAACATTTTGCGCTCAAATTGAAGGGCCTTAAAATAAACAAGAAATAAAGGGTCAAATTCAGCATGCCCAGTCACACTAATTCCCAACTGAGTCGCCCGAGGCAAACTTCCTGACTTCAAATCATCTACAAACTTATTGATTGCCCGAACAACCTGAACCGATTCTTTATATAAACAAGCAGGTTGGTACGCCTGATCTTGCTTCACGGAGCGATCTAAAGCTTGCCAGATATAAGGAACTTGATTAAAAAATAAATCAAATAGATCTTTATCTTTAATTATTAGCTTATAATTATTCATTAACATACCCAAAACCAGTGAATATCCTTTATATTAGCTGGATTGAGTCAAACTATACAATAAACTCCATCTCATTAAGCACAGTTATTTTTACTATTATTCACATAAAATTTTACCATCATTCACAATAAATAAAAACATTATGCACAGTGAATAATATAACTACATCTTTTTAAATCTCTAACTCACTTAAAGAGTTAATTTAATTATGGCAAATCGGTCAATTTTTTTATAAAATTATGTCTAATTATACTAATTTTGGACACAATTTAATCATGAAAGAAGTAACTGTTATTGAACTAAGCGAACTGACAGGTCTCTCTAGATCAAAAATTTACTATCTTAAAAAAATAGGTAAATTAATGATTTTAAATGGTAAAATAAATTATGAAGATGCGTTACAGGTTATCACCTCTTTAGCAATTAAGAAAACGAAGATAAATCATCAAGAAAATTTTAGACATATTTTAAACATGATGCATTTGCAAAATATCACCTTGCAAAAACAGCTAGAATTAGCTTATGAGCGTGAAAAAACCTATTTGGCAGAGCTTGCAAGCCATCGGCAGAGTTTACTCCTAAGATCTACTCCCACCCCATTTATAAATGAGAATAATTCACAAGAAAAGCTAGAAAACGATTTAAACAATATTGATGAAAATTCTCTACATCTAATGCAATCTGAGAACAAAAATCAGCCCCTTACAGAATCATGTCACGACATCAAATCTATGAATGAGACTACCAACCATGCCTTCCCTAACCCCCTCCTTCAAAATAAAATGACCTTATCCGAGACAGAAAGTAAAAATACTGGATATACCGAACAAAAAAATGATGCTCTTGGCACGGAACTTACCCAAGGCCAAACAGATCAACCTCGAACTTTATATAGACGCACAACAGCTACAGAAAAAATAGACTCAGAAAAATTAAAAAGAGGTCTGGTCGTAGAACACCGCCTACCCCTAACCAAAAGAACAAAATGAGTTTTAGCGGTAAAAACAGGATTAAGAATCATGGGAACCAATCTATAGGAATCATCTCCCACCATTTATTTAAATGTGACCCCTCTTACATTGAACTGCTTAACTAATGTAAGTGTTGAATAGCTAAATTCCTAGTCTCTATCAGCTGCTAAAGGTAACTTAAATTCTGCAATATCCATCGTAATTCATCTACTAAATCGGCACCATTGATTGGCCTAAACGTTTATTCTTCACCACCCCATTACCACCCCCCTATTTGGAATCTTTTTCAATAATCTTTGCAAGCAGCTCTGGGCAGTTCCGCACATGATTAAGAAGTGTCTGTTCTTGATCATTCGAGTTAAAAGCCATTTTTTTCTTCAAAATATCTGCAACATTATGGGCGTTTAAAGCTCGTCTAAATTCTCTATTTTCTTCTTCCAGACTTTTAATGTAGTTAATATAGGTTCGATCCTGAATTTTGATATCACAAGATCCCTCATATCGTTTTTTATTATTTTCTAAAGCATCCTGTAATTCTGCAATTTTGCCGGTATTTTCTGCTATACGATTTTTAATCCAATTTTGATCAAAAGCTTTAAGCTCTTTTTCCAGTGTCGGGTAAACATCATTAATTGCAGCCGTAACACATTTCCAGCGTCCTTTTATTTTTGCAGTTTCTCGTAATACCCTATAAATGATCTCTCGCTTTTCATAGAGATTACCTTCATAACGCTTTTTCACATTCTTTATACCATTGATTCGGCGTTGTAACTTTGGGTGCTGAAAAACATGCTGATCAAAATCAAGCGCTAGATAGGCATAAAGTATTCGTTTATAGCCAATCACGCTGTGTTTATTTTTTTGCTTATCGTCCAACCCCAATAATTCTTCTTTTAGTTGAGCAATATGATTTAATAACAAATTCAGTTCATGCAACTGTGAGAGTTGAGCTTCTCCTCTGAGTGAAATCTCATCAACCATACATTTTTTTATAAACATAATTTCGTCAGCAGAGAACTCCTCCTGCTCATTTAAAGTCCCTGTATCACCTGCATGGTAAAGGTAACAATTAAGCATTTCTGCCTCTAATATATTGATGTCTTCATCGTTAATTTTTTTCATCATCAAAATTAAAATAACTTATTAATTAAAATTTTAGCACATATTCTAGTAAAGTATTTATTCACAATCCTAGTATCATAGGACTTATCTAATTAAATAATTACCATGGGACCATGAACAGTCATTGAAACGGCATCACACGAAAAGTTTGATGAAATCGGATTGATGATTGAGTAAAATTTGGCTCAATGGAAATTAGTAAAATGTTAGAGTCCCGTTATCGTGTAAAAGATTTAGTGAACTATCCTGAACGCCCAGCAAAGGACTATGTGGATCGTAGTGGCCGTAGACGCAGAGTTTCATACAAGCCTTCCAGCAAAGGCTTATTGAATATCGCAGAATCTACTTTTTGGAAGATGGTACGTCGTGGTGACTTCCCTGCACCGACCTACCTGACCGCAAGTATGCCAACATGGGCTGAAAACCAAATCAATGCTTGGCTTGAACAAAAAAATAATCAAGCAGCATAAATAAAACAGCCTGTCGATGACAGGCTGTTTTAATACGTTACTTGAGCATAAAGTATGAAATGTTAATTTTAAAAATTCTTAACTTATACTTTGAACTAATATTTATTTAATCTCCGCCTTATCTGTTTAAAATGAACGACCTAATTACTAGTAATACATGTAAGTGTAAGCAAAAATTAATTCAATCTTTTTATAGCATGCACACTAATCTGTTTATTTTGATTTCGTTCAGTAGAAAGGTAGCGAACTTTATCCATTGCCAGATTACAGGCTGTGTTTTCTGATTCAGCTTCTACTTGTACATTTCTCACACTATTTTCACATCTTACACTTACTTGCCATTTAGCCATATTTATTGCCTTATATTAATGATTTTAAAATTGAATTATTTTAAAGCCTTAAGAAGCTTCGAATTCGATCTTCCATTAAATATTCAGCAAAATCAATAAGTATTTTCCTTATTGAGAATAAAAAATACCACTTTTATTAATAATTTTAATTCCCTTAAGTCCTACTACATTTTTAAGCAAGTCGTCTATTAACTATTTCAACTCACTCAAAGATTCTAAATAATCAGCCCACTCCTGCATCATTTCCCGACGATTATTTAAAAACTTAGTTCTGTTGTAGGCTGTGCCATTGTTGTCTTTTACCTTATGGGCTAACTGATGTTCAATAAAGTCAACACGCTGCTCCAAAATCTCATCCAGCATGGTACGAGCAGTTGCCCTAAAACCATGTGCCGTCTGTTCCCCACCATAGCCCAAGCGTTTTAAAGCAGAGTTGATGGTATTGTCAGAAATAAAGGTTTTACCATCCCGACCCACAAAGATGTATTCACTGTATGGATGCAGATCAATAATTGACTCAATCAAGTCAAAGGCTTGATCTGACAATGGTACAATATGAAGTTGCTTGGTTTTACTGGCTGTAAATTTAAAGCAGCGTTCCTCACGATAGAAATATTCCTTTTTAAGCTTGCGTATCTCCCCAGGTCGCTGAAAGGTCAGTACCGAGATTTTTAACGCTACCTGTGTGGTCAGTAAACAGCGTGTATAAAGCTTAGAATAGTTCCAAATTTTATTCAGCATCGGAGCTAGGTCTTGCTCTTCTGTCACGGCTGCAAAGTTTCCGCCTTGAGGTTTTGGTAATTCTATATCTTCAATTGGATTATATTGGATCAGCTTTTTCTTACGCGCTGATTTAAAGATTTGGTTGAGGTCTGATTTAAGCCGTTTGGCAACAGACAATGCTCCACGCTCAATAATGCGCTTAAAGACCTTAATCTCAAGAATTTCTAGAGTAAGCTGAGGAAAGGTCAAATCACCAACGTAGGGATAGACATCGTGCTTTAAACGACGGATCGTCTCTTCATCTTGTTTTTGTTCCAACTCACGTTTATACAGCCATGCTTCTGCAACAATACGAAAGGTATTTTCTGCTTCTTTCTGTTTCTGGGACTTGGTTTCAATCCGCTCCATTGCTGGATCAATACCCTGCTTGATGAGTTTTTTATATTCATCACGAATAGTGCGGGCATCATCTAACGAAACTTCAGGATAAGTCCCTAAAGATAAATCATTACGTTTGGCTAAGAACGGACGTGTGTAATTGAAGATCCAGTACTTGCTACCGCTTTGGTCAATACGCAAATACAAATTTCCACCGTCTGACAGCTTATACATCTTGTCAGGATCAGGTTTGGCTTTTTTAACTTGTAAAGCACTAAGCTTATTGATTCCACGAGTTGCCATAATTCAGACATAAAAAAATGCAGTAAGAAATAATCTTACTGCATTTTTTACTACTTTATAACCACCGATTGGCGTAGTGCGTCACGGCCTGTCATATTGTTAATTTCTAACTTTAACCTTATAAATCATAAACTTATATAGTGTTAAACAGTGTCAGAAACTTGAATTTGGCGGAAGCGGTGAGATTCGAACTCACGGAGGACTCACACCCTCGTCGGTTTTCAAGACCGGTGCATTAAACCGCTCTGCCACGCTTCCATGTGCGTAAGAATACAAAGCTTGCCCTCTTTATACAAGAGAAATTTAACTGCAATGTATTCAAATGCATAATGTTTCATCAATTTTAGAGTTTAGCGGCCAATTCAGCACCATCTCGGATCGCACGTTTAGCATCAAGCTCGGCTGCCAGCTTCGCACCACCAATAATATGGTAGTTCGCAGAGGTACTTTCACCGTCTTTTGGCATTAAATCTTTAACCGATTCCTGCCCTGCACAGACCACAATCGTATCGACACGCAATAATTGATCATGACCATTATGCTCGACCCATAAACCTTCATCGGTGACTGCTTTATATTGCACACCACGAAGCATACGTACCGCATGTTTTTTCAATTGTGCTCGATGCACCCAACCAGAGGTTTTACCTAGTCCGATACCCAGCGGAGTTGTTTTACGTTGCAATAAATAAATCTGGCGAATTGGAATCTCCACCTCTGGACGTTGTGTACCACCCTCAGACATATAATTCGGATTTGGATCAACACCCCATTCACGCTGCCAGTCTGCCAAAGGTTGTGGCTGAGGTTGATGCGGTGGCTTTAATAAAAACTCTGAAACGTCAAAACCAATACCACCTGCGCCAATCACCGCAACTTTATGTCCAACTTCGGCACCACGCAATACTTCTGCATATGACAACACCTGTGGTGCTGTGCTGCCTTGAATTTTTAATGCTCGTGGTACAACACCAGTTGCCACAATAACTTCATCAAAACCTTCACGTTCTAACTGTTCACGGCTAGCACGCGTATTTAAACGTACATCAACACCGGTTTGTTTGAGTTGTACTTTAAAATAACGAATCGTTTCATGGAACTCTTCTTTACCTGGTACAACTTTGGCCAAATTAAACTGACCACCGACATCATTATTGGCTTCAAACAATGTCACCGCATGACCACGACTTGCCGCAACTGTTGCAGCTGACATCCCCGCCACACCACCACCGACAACAGCAATACGCTTTGGTTTTTTGGTTTTGATATAAACCAATTCTGTTTCATGACACGCTTGCGGATTGACTAAACAGCTGACGCGCTCATTCTTAAATGCATGATCTAAACACGCTTGGTTACATGCAATACAGGTATTAATTTCATCAACACGATTGGTCGCGGTTTTATTTACCCAGTACGCATCAGCCAAGAATGGACGCGCCATTTGCACCATATCGGCCTTGCCAGAAGCAATAATCTCTTCGGCCACATCAGGCATATTGATACGATTCGATGCAATCACAGGTACGGAAACATGTTGTTTTACCGCAGCGGTATAATCTACGAATGCAGCACGAGGAACTGAAGTCACAATAGTTGGGACACGTGCTTCATGCCAGCCAATCCCTGTATTTAACAGCGTAATTCCAGCTTTTTCCAATGCTTTGGCAACCACAATCACTTCGTGCATGGTATTGCCATCATGTACCAAATCAAGCAGAGACAAGCGGAATGCAATAATGAATTTTTCACCCACTTTAGCGCGAATCGCTTTTACAATTTCCACTGGGAAACGCATACGATTGTCGATATCACCGCCCCAACGGTCAGTACGCTTATTCACATGACTACTTAAGAACTGGTTAATTAAATAACCTTCTGAACCCATAATTTCTACGCCGTCATAACCTGCTTTTTTTGCCAAGCTGGCACAACGCGCGTAATCATCAATGGTTGCAAGAATTTGAGCATCTGACATTTGACGAGGTTTAAATGGATTAATTGGTGCTTGAATCGGAGATGATGAAACCGAAAATGGATGATAACCATAACGACCAGAATGTAAAATTTGCATCAAAATTTTTGCGCCATGCTTATGTACGGCATGTGTAACTAAACGATGATGAGGAATATCCGCCAAACTATTCATCGTTCCACCCGCAGGGAGCAACCAGCCCTGACGGTTTGGAGAAATTCCTCCAGTGATGATCAAGCCAACCCCACCCTTTGCTCGCTCACCGAAATAAGCCGCAAGTTTAGGATAATTGAAAAAACGATCTTCTAAACCTGAGTGCATTGAGCCCATTACGACACGATTTTTAATGGTAGTAAAACCCAAATGTAATGGTTTTAAGATATTTGCATAGCTAGTCATGGTATTCCTTCTATAATTTTGGCTTTGCAACTTGTTGCATAGTACTTTAATACTTTTTTATTTATTTGGGATGACTATTTATAAAATTTTCAGTGTTGAAAGAGTCAATACGACCTCTTATGTCAATCTTTATGGCCTAAATAAATCACAATGCAAATAACTCAATTGATAAACACTCCCAAAAGGTTCATCTAAAAAATAAAAAAATCAGCCATATACGACATAGCTGATTCTTTCGGATGAAATATTCAATGCTTTTGATTTATTGAAATTTATTTTCAAATCTTATAGCGAATTCTGTATATCCATCATTTAACGCTGTTGATTGCCTGAATAAGCTAAGCGATTTTTCTGTACTTTTATTTTTAAAGAACTCATCACAATTCCCAAGCAAATAAATGCTGCGCCAATTAAGATATTGAGTGTTAAGGGCTCATGCCAAACCAGATAACCAAACAATAAGCTTAAAATTGGAATACACATAATCGAAATAGATGCAATAAAGGTATCGACCTGACTTACAATCCAGTTCCAGAGTACAAATGCAAAACCAGTTCCAACCACTGCAATATAAAACAATACTGATTCATTTAAAGGATTTAACCAAACCTGAGCATCGACAGGTTCAAACAATAAGGCCATGACAAACATTAAACTTCCACCTAATAATAGCTGCCAAATGGTCAGTTTGATTTTGTCATAAGTCGCAAAATTCTTTTTGATATAGACTGTAGATAATGCCCAGAACAAGCCAGAACCAATCAATAAGACTTGTCCAAGCAGTGACATATTCATATGCACATGATGGAGTTGAGGCCATAAAATTGCGACAAGCCCTAAGGTTCCTAAAATGAGACCCAAGATTTTCTGCGTATTCAACCTTTCATTTAAGAAATAATGTGCTAACACACCAATAAAAATTGGCATGGTAAACACAAGTACCGCAGATAAGCCTGAGTCTACAAATTGCATAGCAAAAGTCTGAGTGGCGTAGAAACCAAAGCAGATCAACATACTTAGAATAATCAATGACCTCCATTCAGCGTGTTTTGGAAAAATGGATTTTTTTAGGCATCGTTGTACTACCATCAATGTCAATGCCGCTAAAATCAAACGTGTAGAGATAAAGAGGAATGGCGGAAACACTTGCAGACTATGTTTGACCAGTCCCCATAAAGATCCCCACACCAAGCATAGCAATGCGATTGCACTAACGACTCGAATATTCACGTGTTGTACTCAACCCTTAGAAAGTCACTCTAGTGTATAAAACAAATAACATCATGAATAATGCTATGTTTTAATAGATACATCATTTTTTTTGATGCCTATTTCAATCTGAATGCTGTAATGCCATTTTAAAATTGTTTAGAATGAAATATTGAGGACTTCATGTGAATATTGATATTAGCGATATCCGATCATTTGTTACTGTTGCTGAGCTTAAAAGCATTACAGCAGCGGCAAATAAGCTGAATTATTTACAGTCCAATATGACAGCGAAAATCAAAAAAATTGAAAATCACTACAAACGCCAACTGTTTATTCGTAAACCCAAAGGTGTTGAACTCACTGAATCTGGCATGAACTTATATGCCCAATACAAAAAGATGATTTTTACTTGGGAAGAAACAGAAAATAAGATCTATCAACAAGAAAGTGTCTTGCGTTTTGGAACCAATACCAGTCTAGGAGGTATGCGTTTTTATCCCTCTTTTAGCAAACTCTATGAAGCTTATCCTGACCTTTCTATCACCATAAAAACAGGTCCTACAGGCTATCTTGAAGATGAGATCTTGGCTGGAAATCTAGATATCGCCTATGCATTAGGACATCCTAAACACAAAAATCTGCAATACATTCAAAAGGCTGATGACCAATTGGTGATTATTGGTAAAAACATGATCAACCACGAGAGTCTTGAAGACTGTCTGAATCATCAAAATATCTTGCTGGCTTCTGAACAATGTTGCTATGCGACAACTTTAGACAGTATCTATACGGACTATAATCTTACAAAAGGTGAACTCACCCATATTTATGATCATGAAGCTTTAATTCACTTTACCCAGTTAGGCATGGGTATTTCGATGATTGCCAAATCATTGATCGAAAAATACAAGATCCAATATTATCGAGAAACACCTGAGCAGTATCGAGATATCGGCTTGTATCTCATTGCACGTCAGGACCATGCCTTTACACCGATTGAGAAGCAATTTATTGGCTTAAATGATGCACTTTGAAATCAATTTGAATGTTAGCGATAAGTTTTGCAGCCTTTCTCTCACCCTCACCACTTGGCTTATCAAAGCCCATAAAGACGTAATGCATTACGGTGAATACTTATCGCAAAACTTTATACTTTTCCGATGTTAATCTATTTTTTAAATGAAAAAAAAAGAATTCCTTTCCCAACACAAAAAAAATCGATTTGAAAAGTGATATAGTACTGAGCGTATAAATTCTCTTTGGTCACCGATGTATTAGGGTGCCTATTTCGAAATAGTTAGGACTAGCAATGACTGATAATGCAACGATCTTGCAGCATGTACCAGTAGGTAAAAAAGTTGGGATTGCCTTCTCTGGTGGTTTAGACACTTCAGCAGCTTTATTATGGATGAAACAGAAAGGCGCAGAGCCTTATGCATATACTGCAAATCTGGGTCAACCTGATGAAGATGACTATGATGCTATTCCAAAGAAAGCTGAACAGTACGGCGCAGTCAAAGCTCGATTAATCGATTGTCGTTTACAACTTGCACTTGAAGGTATTGCTGCAATTCAATGTGGCGCGTTCCACATCAGCACTGGCGGTGTGCCTTATTTTAATACCACACCTTTAGGTCGTGCAGTGACAGGCACAATGCTTGTTACCGCGATGAAAGAAGATGATGTAAACATCTGGGGTGATGGTTCTACTTATAAAGGCAACGATATTGAACGTTTCTATCGTTACGGTTTATTAACTAACCCTGCCCTCAAAATCTATAAGCCTTGGCTAGACCAAACCTTTATTGATGAGTTAGGCGGCCGTGCCGAAATGTCGCAATTCTTAATCGACAACGGTTTTGACTATAAAATGTCAAAAGAAAAAGCCTATTCAACTGACTCAAATATGTTGGGCGCGACGCACGAAGCCAAAGATTTAGAATACTTGAATGCTGGTATTAAAATCGTAGACCCAATCATGGGTGTTGCATTCTGGAAAGATGACGTTGACATCCAGCCAGAAGAAGTGAGCATTACTTTTGAAGAAGGTATGCCAGTTGCACTGAATGGTCAACGTATCGAAGATCCAGTTGAATTCATTTTAGAAGCAAACCGCATCGGTGGTCGTCATGGTCTAGGCATGTCTGACCAAATCGAAAACCGTATCATCGAAGCGAAATCTCGTGGTATCTATGAAGCACCGGGCATGGCTTTGTTACACATTGCTTATGAGCGCTTGGTAACAGGTATCCATAACGAAGATACAATCGAACAATACCGCATTAATGGTCTACGTTTAGGTCGTTTACTTTACCAAGGCCGTTGGTTCGATTCACAAGCATTAATGCTACGTGAAACTTCACAGCGTTGGGTTGCTAAAGCGATTACGGGTACTGTAACACTCGAATTACGTCGTGGTAATGATTACACCATCATGAACACTGAATCTCCGAACCTCACCTATGAGGCTGAGCGTTTGACGATGGAGAAAGGTGATTCGATGTTTACCCCAATGGATCGTATCGGTCAGTTGACCATGCGTAACCTCGACATTACCGATACCCGTGCAAAACTCGGTATCTATACTGAAACAGGTTTACTTGCTGTTGGCCAAGGTTCTGCAATTCCACAGCTAGAAAATAAATCAAAATAAAAGATTGGTAAATTCATTTACCAACTTGAAAAGGCTGAATATTTGATTCAGCCTTTTTTATTATTTGAAATAAAAATTTAAATATTCAATCATTTCATTTATAGAACAATATGTCGCAATAAAAGACTATTTATCACCATTATGAATCGATAATATGAACATCAAGCAAAACATAATAATTAGGAGATGAAAGATGAATGCTTATCTACATCGTAGTGAAAATCGTGGTCATGTTAAAGCAGGTTGGTTAGACACCTATCATAGCTTTTCATTTGGTAGCTGGTACAACCCTAAATATATGGGTGTCAGTGCCCTACGCGTGATTAATGATGATACGGTTGCAGCACATAATGGTTTCGGTACCCATCCTCATGACAACATGGAAATCTTAACCTGTGTACTTGATGGCACCATTTCCCACAAAGACAGTATGGGCAATGAAGGTCAAATCAATGCAGGTGAATGGCAATTGATGAGTGCCGGAACAGGGGTCACCCACAGTGAAATGAACAAGCATGATAAAGCGGTGCATCTGTTACAGATTTGGATTCAACCGAATGTGCAAGATGCTGAGCCAACCTATCAGCAAATTCAGCTTAACCCGAAAGATCATCCAAACCAATGGCACTTGATTGCTGGTGATGCATCTGCACCAATGTCCATTCGTCAAAATGCGGAAGTGAAAACTGCTGTCATTGAGAAAGATCAACATTTAGAAATTACCGCACAGAAAAAAGTGAACTATGTGCACGTGATTTCAGGCGAAGTCATGATTGCTGATCACCTTGTCAAAGCAGGTGATGCTTTACTGTTTGATGAAACAGCAACCATTACTGCATTACAAGACAGCCAGATGATTTGGTTTGACTTACCTTAAACCCAGTTTAGCTTGTACCTCTTACCCTCAAGGGGTACAAGCTTTTTTAATCATTGCTACTACTGTCACAACTGCTTGAGTCAGAATTCGAATCAGCATTTGCACGACAATCATCCATATGCGTATCGTTATTGTCCTGAAATGAATCGCAGCTCGAAATTGTTGAAGAATACGGATGACTATAATCCGTAGTATCCTGTGTAGCACCTGTTTTGTTTGCAAAAAAAAATAATAAAACTAAGCCAATCAAAATGACTAAAATAATAAACATCAGCATCACAATCCCCTATTGCTCCCCCAATCTTTATTTCACTATAGCTTAAATTTTATTCAAAAATAGTCGACATTAAAAAAGCCCGATTAACGGGCTTTTCTACAACCTTGAACATTTTTAAAAACGATCTGAATCGTTTCGTTCGTTGTTAGCTGCGTGTTCAGGTTGTCATATCTTTGTTCATTTAGGCAAGATTTCTCTTAAATCCCAAATAGTATATGACTTCCTTATTGATTAAATTAGCACCATTATTCGATTGGGTCAAGCACCCTTTTGAGTCTGAAAAAAGCGAAACAAAATAAATGATGACCCCGGTGAATAAGACATTTTTCTCCATATAGGCAAATAAAAATACAGCTATTTAGAAGACCTAAAAATTATTTCTGTTTCCGTTCTTTATCCACAAGATATTCAACCACTTGAATGACTTTTTCATCACCGCCCTGAACGATATATTTGCCATTTACAACCAAAGCAGGAACACCCGTAAGTTGATACTTCCGAGCTAATTGATTGGATTCAGCAATTTTGGCAGTGATTGCAAAAGAATCAAACATCGCATTAAATTTTTTCTCAGGTACACCATATTGAGTAAAGAATTTTGCGAAAGCATCCTTTTGTAAAATTCTTTGGTTACCTGAAAAATTGGCATGGAATAACGGTAAATGTGTCCGTTTACGCACGCCTAATGCCTCACTCACATAATATGCGCGTGCGCCTTGCTCCCACATTGGGGTCATTGCCGCTGGCGTGCGAAGAAAATAGATGTCATTTGGAATTTTCTTTAACCACGTTTGCATATGTGGTTCTAATTTAAAGCAATACGTACAACCATACCAAAAGAACTCACGCACCTCGATTTTATCGGGCATAGACGTCTTTTCTGGATTCTGTACTACCGTATAATCTTTACCTGCAACAAAGTCTAGAGCCATGGTATGTGTAGAAAATACTGCAACTATTGCAGTTACACTGGTTAAGATAAAATGTTTCATTAATTTCGCTATCCTCAAAGCCATCTTATAGCGCTTGGGCATTTATAAAAAAATCATAATTCCAATACGTTATCGTACAAATCTGTTGATATCCTTATAACAGGAGAGTTAAGCGACGATGTGAATATTCTACAAGGGAAATACACTACACATTCCTAATTTGTAAATTTTTGATTAAAATCAACAATTAAGAAACATAAAAACAACAGCATAGCAAATCGTTTGTTTATGCTCTCATGAGCGGTCATCTTTTTCTTATGACATAAAAATCCCCAATCAAAAATTGGGGATTTTAAATTTTTAAATATAAGATATTGATTTAAATCAATTTTATAAAATAATCTACCTACACGTTTGATTATTCAAAACAACATTACCTAATGTGGCTCCAACTTTATTTTTATATAACACTTCAACCTTATGATCATTTACACCCATATATTTAGAATTGAAAAGCTCTTTACACCATACCTGAACAGCTTCCCGCGTATTCATAAAATCAACTAAATCTTTTTCTTCGGCTTCAGATACATCTACAGTAGGGCTAAACGTTACCGCAGAATAGTGTGGTGTCGTCGAAGCTGATGTTATTTTTACTAATTCATTTGATTTATAATTCAGTGAACTTGATAGCTTCTCTGTCGTTTTTTTAAAAAAATCCGTAGCTCGTTCAAGATCTATAAATTTAAAATCTGGCCCAACAATCCCTAATTTTGTTAACTCTTCATCAGCATTAAAATCTGAATTAGCGGTTACATTTAAACTCAAGGCCAATAGGATTGAAGCAATTAAAATTCTTGTCATAAAAACACCCCTATATACTAGAGATAATCTATCAAAAGGCTAAATTTAAGTCATTAAAAAAATCATATTAAGTGAGTTTTATTTATATTAAATCATCTATGTAATCCCTGCCCTCTGTCATTAAAAAATAGCTATGTTGCCCTGTGCCTCTAATTTTTTATAAGTCTATAAATTAAGTTATTAAAAATAATAGAAAAAATACGATATTAATTTCTAGTATTTATTTGCAACACTTTAGATTTTCTATTAAGGTAATTTATCATCTTGAAATAATATCTATAAATAAATTCTAAGTAATTCAACATGTAGGTATGTCTAATTTCTCTTTACCATCAAACTTTTCAATTTTTAGTTTTAATAAACCGTATAAGAATTAAAAAAGCCCTAAATCGTTATGATTCAGGGCTTTGGAGTTCATGTAACTTCATAAAAAGCTATATGACTTTAATATCTTGGTAGGTATATCCAGACTCGAACTGGAGACCTCTACGATGTCAACGTAGCGCTCTAACCAACTGAGCTATACACCTAGAATGAGAAGCATCATATTCATTTTTTATCAGCTTCACAAGTTTTTTTGAGATTGTTTCAGTGCAATTGCGCAGTCTTTAAGCAAGTGCTTAAACTCTTGAGTATTTGCGCTATCCTTTTGCTCTAAAAAAACAATTTTTTGATATAACACAATCGTTTGTTCAAATATATGAGCATTCTCAACCTGACTGGCTAAACGCTGCATCCACACTTGAAACGTTTCAGCTGGTTGCTTATGCAAATTTTTAGGCAACTTCTTTTGAAACTTAAGAACAGCTTTTTGATAGCCCGCTTGCTGCCTTGTTTGTCGCCACCAATAAATAGCGACATAGATCACTAGAATCGTTCCGATAGCAACAATCAAAACCAGCGCGTAAGCATAACTTGAATCTAGACCTAATTTAGATAACCAGTTTTTCTGTTTTTCTGCATCATAGCCCACTACTTTGCTTTGCCATTGATAACTTAAATAATCACTCCAAATCCGCATATTTTTTAGAAATTTGAACTGTTGTAAACGCCAAGTCTTACTCTCATCTCCCCAGACAGTTTGATCTTGTGTCAGATAATCCTGCATGCCTGTGTCAATTCGTTGCGGTGCAATCATCGCAGTTGGATCAATTCGTTTCCATTTTCCATCAAGATAAACCTCACTCCACGCATGCGCATCAAGCTGTCGAACCTCCCAACTTTGTCCATCTGGAGCCAACTGTCCACCTTGATAGCCTGTCACTACGCGTGCAGGAATCCCTGCATAACGCATTAACATGACAAAACTTGAAGCATAATGTTCACAAAAACCTTTCCGACTAGAAAACAGGAATTGATCGATACGATCCCCCCCTAAAGTCCCTGGCGTCAACGTGTATACAAAACCATTTTTTCGATACCATGACAGCACAGATTGTAGATATTGTTCAGGTTGCTTGTGACTTTTTTCAAAAAGTGTATGTGCCAGTTGCTGTGCTTTAATATCCCGACCTTCATCAAACTTAAGATTTAAATCTAGTTGCCGCGGTGATAAAGACACTGTTTCTGCTGGCCTTCTTCCTAGCCAAAGCATTTGTATCGGTACATTACGTTTGATGAGCTTTGATGGACGAATACTATGATCTTGATAAAGCTGCAAATAGCGCTCCTGTGGAATCGAATATTCCAATCCCATGATCCAATTCGCTTGTTCATCTGCTGCTAAATACTGATAAGGTACGCTACGAGGAGTAGACTGTATTGTTCTGATTTGCTGATTAAAAAAACTGCTGTTCCATGTGGTTCCATCATATTCATCTAAAACTAAAGCTCTCCAATACAGTTCTGGTCTGCCTGGAAATTGCGACATATCTGCCACCACCCTA
This sequence comes from Acinetobacter sp. ANC 3929, assembly GCF_000369405.1. Taxonomy (GTDB): domain Bacteria; phylum Pseudomonadota; class Gammaproteobacteria; order Pseudomonadales; family Moraxellaceae; genus Acinetobacter. Next base: position 613,950 of record NZ_KB849994.1, on the reverse strand, counting down.
AAAGCCAATGCCGAAGATTGCGATAATTGCGCAATATCTCCAGGTGACATCCGATCACTGATGCCTGTTGTCGCTTGATCCTTTTGAATTGGAACTGCCCAAAGTGGTGGTAATCTAGGGAAGAAAATGAATAAAATCAAAAAGAAAGGAATTGCAATACCTACAAATTTAAAAATTTGCTTCACATCTTGTTTGAGCTGATTTGATGACAACTTCTTTTGATTAAACAATCCTGTCTGTATCCGATACAAACCAAGTAAACACATCACAAAGGCTGTAAATACAATCAATGCCATCCAGAAAGCTTGGCTATGTAACAATAAGCTTGCACTGACAAATAGAGCAAAATTAAAGACAATCAACAAATCACGAATATTTTTAGCTTCTAAACATTTGGCAAATAAACAGGTACTTAAAAAGGCAACGCCCGCCTCGACCCCCAACAAAGTCTGATAATTGAGATAAACCAATCCTAATGACAATAAAATAAAGACCAGCAAAAACCATTTAGGAAAGGCTACCCAGCTCTGTTTGCTGTATCGACGCACTAACAGCAACCACACCACACCCCATAAACCAGTCAAAGTAACAGGTATAAACGCAACTTGCCCGATTAAAACCAAAGCCAATGTAGCCAAGACACAGAAATAGATTTGCTTAGTCATGATTATGCCTGCGCCAATAAAAGTTTGGCCTGAATTAACTGAGATTGTCCTTTCCCACTTTCTAAGCGTGCATGCGGCAAAATAAGTGCATAATCATCACCTAACTGTTCACATTGCTCAACCCAACCCATCATAAAGCTTAATTTATCTTCATGGCTTTGAGCTGGAATCTGCTGATAATCAATTTCTAAATGTTGATGATTGGCTTGAGCTTCAAACATTTTGATTAGGAACCCCTGCCCGCGTGCAACCTGTTTCCATGCCACATTCTGATAAGAATCACCTTGTTGAAAACCTCGAAGCTCTTTAAATTCATCTAGGCTATCTTGAGCTGAAGTCGGTTTATTTTTATGTTCTTTCTGCCAATCATAGGCCTTCGGTGCAACCCAGACTTTATGTTTTGGATATAAATAAGTCCATGCACGTACTAATCCCAATGGATAAGTAGAATAAATTTTAACAGCACCAAACTCATATAAACCTCGTTTTTCTCCTACAAAAGGCAATTCAAAGCGATGTTGAGTCTGATCTAGATAAACAAGTTGCTCTTGATTTTGCCATTGGATTCTTAGGTAACGTGCAGCACTAATAGGCTGTTTAAATAGCAGCTTTAAAATAAGTGCCTGATCGACTTGCCCAACCTCTGGCATCACAACATCAATTTGTAAACCATGTAATTGCTTAAAGGTCAGATAAAAACTAATACAAAGAATGGCACTGATTAAAAAGCAAAATCCTAAAATCAGGTTATTTGCATAGTTAATTCCCGCAATAAAGGTGATCAGTATCAGGACAAGATATAAAAAACCTTGTTTATAGATAAAAACCAAAACGTCCTTCTGTCGCAGTATTTTACTGTGATCCATCTGGAAACGTTTCGCGATCCATTGACTAAGCTGTTGTTTAAGTCCAGTTTGCATAGCCTGTACTCACTTACAATACATCAACTGACTGCAACAGCTGTTTAACCTCCATATCACCTAAACTCAGGCGATGTGCCACCACAGCCACAAATACGTTTTGTACATCATCCGTCGTCACAAAACTGCGTCTCTCAACCAAAGCATAGGCTTGTGCCGCAGCCTTCAGAGCCAACACTCCACGAGTTGAGAGGCCGTGGCGTTGCTTACGCGTTTCAGCAGCCAAATCTAAAATATAGTTGAGCACGGCATCGCTGAGAAAAACCTGTTTTGCCAATTCACGTAAATGCAAAATATCAGCTTGATTAAATACGGCCTCTAACTGATGAATCAGCACTTGCCGTGAACTTTGCTGTAACAGGAGTTTTTCTGCCTGACGCGATGGATAACCCAAGGATAATCGCATCAAGAAACGGTCGAGCTGAGACTCTGGTAATGCATAAGTGCCACTTTGAAAGAGTGGGTTTTGTGTTGCCAATACCCAGAATGGTTGTGGCAATTCATAATGCACACCATCTACAGTCACGGCACCTTCTTCCATCGCTTCAAGTAAGGCACTTTGGGTTTTAGGACTACAACGGTTAATTTCATCTGCCAGCAAAATCTGGGTAAAAATCGGCCCTTGCTTAAACTCAAATAGATGTTCTTTCTGATTAAAAATATTGATGCCAATCACATCACTGGCCAACATATCATTGGTAAATTGAATCCGCTGAAAATGGAGTCCTGCCAAACGAGCCAGAGCACTGGCTAAGGTCGTTTTACCTAATCCGGGTAAATCTTCAAACAACACATGACCACCTGCCAGCAAACAGGTCAGCGCTAGTTTAGTTTGTTGAGGCTTATCTAAAATGAGCTGATTGACTTCAATTAAAAATTGCTCAATCTTTTGACCAAAGCTTTTAATATCTTGTTCTAATGCTTGGTTTTGTCGTTTTTTGTCTTGAACTGAAGCCTGATCCGTGCCCCACATAATTTTATCCCCAAAATAAAACAGTGTATGTTTCAACATACACTGTTTTGGTTTTTTTTCAATGAAATCAATTGATTTCTAGCAAGGACATTTTTTCATATTACCACCAGCAGAAGGATAGCGTGCATCGATACAATGACGATAAAAAGTCTTTGCATCCATTGGCGTTAAGTCAGGATGATGCGCTTTCATATGCTGCACATAAGTTTCATAATCGGGCACACCAACCATCAACCTAAAACTCTGCTGCAAACGCTGCCATAAAACAGCGATACGCGACCAATTCTTGGGTGATAAAAGTAAATGTTTTTGCGACATGATGGTGAATTTAATAATCTTCACAATCACCGCACTGCCTTGTCGAGCAATTTTAAAATCCATCACTACTCTCCTTTGATGCTATTGGCAGTCATCGGGGTTTCTGAATAAACTGCGGGCGCTTCATTCACTGTTGGTGTTGGACTCGCCAATGCTCTACGTACAATACCAATCGAAGCAATGATCATCACAATGGCAACAATCATAAAGAAGCCACACAGTGCCGCATTGATCTGGTTCGACATGACAATGGTCTGCATTTCAGCAACTGTTTTGGCTGGTGCAAGGATTTCACCACGTGCAATTGCATCAGAGAAACGATTCGCTTGTGCCAAGAAACCAATTTTCGGATTTTCGTGGAAAATCTTTTGCCAACCCGCAGTCATCGAGGTAATGAATAAGAAAATCGTCGGGACAATGGTGACCCAAACATACTTCTCTTTTTTCATCTTGAATAGAATGACTGTGCCTAAGATCAAGGCCATCGATGCCAAGATTTGGTTACCAATACCAAATAACGGCCATAAGGAGTTAATCCCACCTAATGGATCAACCACACCTTGATAAACGAAGAAACCCCAACCTGCGACTGCAACAAAGGTCCCGACCAAATTACCAAAGAATGAACTTGATTGTTTAATCGCTGGAACCACGATGCCGACCGTATCCTGCACCATGAAACGACATGCACGTGTTCCCGCATCTACCGCAGTTAAAATGAATAATGCTTCAAACAAAATGGCAAAGTGATACCAGAACGCCATCATTGAGCGGTTATTGAAAATCTCTGAAATGATATGTGCCATACCAATTGCAAATGTCGGTGCACCACCTGTACGAGACAAGATTGAACTCTCACCCACTTCCTGAGCCAACAAGGTCAACATTTCTGGGCTAACCACGAAGCCAAGATTACGCACTGCTTCAGCAGCGGTCTCTACCGAGGTGCCTAAAACTGCTGCTGGCGCATTGATCGCAAAATAAATCCCTGGATCTAGTACCGTCGCGCAGATCATTGCCATGATGCCGACGAAGGATTCCATCAACATACCGCCATAGCCGATCATACGAATATTGACTTCGTTATCGACCAGTTTAGGAGTCGTGCCTGATGCAACCAAGGCATGGAAACCTGAAATCGCACCACAAGCAATGGTAATAAAGAGGAAAGGAAATAAACTACCTGCAAACACAGGACCTGTACCATCAACAAAATGCGTCACTGCTGGCATTTTCAAATCAGGCATCGCAAAGATAATCCCAATTGCCAAGCCTGCGATTACACCAATTTTAAGGAAGGTTGATAAGTAATCACGCGGTGCTAACAACAACCAAACAGGTAAAACTGAAGCGATAAAACCATAAATGATCAAGGCCCATGTCAATTGAGTACCACTGAGGGTAAATAACTGACCCCAATATGGATCTTTGGCAACATCACCACCATATACAATTGCTGCCATCATCAACACAAAACCAATGATAGAAACTTCTGCAATTTTCCCTGGGCGCAGATAACGCATATACACGCCCATAAATAATGCGATTGGAATGGTAGCAGCAATACTAAACACACCCCACGGACTATGTGCCAAGGCTTTAACGACGACCAATGCAAGTACCGCAAGGATAATGATCATCACCCCCAGTGTACCGAGCATGACAATGACACCAGCGAAAGTACCGAGTTCTTGTTTTGCCATCTCACCCAAAGAACGACCATCTCGTCGTGTGGAGATAAATAAAACCAGAAAATCTTGGACTGCACCCGCAATCACCACACCGACTAAAAGCCAGATGGTTCCAGGCAAGTAACCCATTTGCGCTGCAAGGATTGGCCCCACTAAAGGCCCTGCTCCAGCAATCGCTGCAAAGTGATGACCGAATAAAACAAACTTATTGGTAGGAACATAATCCAGACCATCGGCAAGACGATGAGCTGGGGTTAACCGTTTAGGATTTAATTCAAAAACTTTGTTTGCAATAAATAAACTATAGAATCGATACGCAATGCTATATACACAGACCGCGGCAAGAACTAACCAGACCGCATTAACATGCTCACCACGACTAACCGCCAATATCCCAAATGAAATTGCCCCAACGATGGCAACCAAACTCCATAGGAGTTTTGAGGGAAGTGTTGACTTTGCTTGTGTTGTCTCCATTCAAAACCTCTCAAATACATAATGCGTGGTTAGGGTTGGGTTGGTTGACGTTTCACTTTACGAGCTATAGCTCTCATTGCGACAGAGGACATTTTATAGGTGGCACAAGGCATGTTTTATGCAATTTAGCTATTCTAAATAAATAAAATATAACGTAGTGGCAGCAAAAAATGTCCCTGTCCCGTAGGGTTATGGCTAAAACTTCCCTAAACTGCGTTATGAAACTTGACAAGGGGGTCGCCATTGCCTGCGTTTCATGCCTTGTTTATATCGTTTTAGCCGATAACGCAATGCATGGCTGAAATGTCAGCAAACCCTTATTAGATTTCCCTTTCTATATTTTCTGTAGAAGAAATATCTTTGTAAGTTTACCTTCTAGCTTCAATTATTTATCTAATACTTTGGCATAAAAAAAGGGATGATTGTTTAATCATCCCTTCGATAATTGTATATCTTGAGTAGCGTGGCTACTCATTCACAATTACGCACGTTCTAAGTAGTCACCAGTACGCGTGTCTACACGAACACTTTCTTCTTGCTGTACGAATAATGGAACACGTACTACCGCACCTGTTTCAAGCTTCGCTGGTTTACCGCCACCGCCAGAAGTATCACCACGTACACCTGGATCAGTTTCAATAATTTTCAACACAACAAAGTTTGGTGGATTTACGTTCAAAGGTACACCATTGAATAACATGATCGTACATTTTTCATTTGAATCATCTTTTAACCATTTCGCAGCATCGCCCATTGCTGTTTTATCAGCAGCGATTTGCTCGAAAGATACAGGATCCATGAAGTTCCACATTTCGCCATCGTTGTAGAGGTAATCCATTTCAACTTCTACAATATCAGCTGCTTCTAAAGAATCACCTGATTTAAATGTTTTTTCTAATACTTTACCAGAGCGAAGGTTACGTAATTTCACACGGTTAAACGCTTGACCTTTACCTGGTTTTACATATTCATTTTCCATGATTGAACATGGGTTGCCATCAAGCATAACCTTAAGGCCTGCTTTAAAATCATTTGTAGAATAATAGGCCATGAAAGGCGCACTCCAAACTTAAAACTCAAATCTATTAATGTTAGACTACACGCACAGGTGTGACACTAACACTATTTTTAACGTATGGCATGATAAACTATTTACATCAAGAGCAAAACTGGCAATCACAACTCAGTGACCTAATTACTGATCCCTTAGAGCTGTTAAATCTGCTTGAGTTATCTACCGATCAGCTATTATCAGGGGCAATCCTTGCCTCTGAACAGTTTAAATTGCGCGTTCCACGTGCATTCGTCGGAAAAATGACCATAGGTGATCCACTTGATCCGCTATTGTTACAGGTCTTACCCCATCACCTAGAACTGGAAGAGCATCCTGAATTTGTGACGGATCCTTTAGGTGAAGAAGCCGCAAATCAAATGGCCGGGGTTTTACACAAATATCAATCACGTTTTTTGCTAACCTTAACTGGCGCATGTGCGATTCACTGTCGTTATTGTTTTCGCCGTCATTTTCCATATCAGGAGAATCTTCCTAAAAATGACGATTGGCTCAACATTAAACAGTATATTGAGCAAAATCCACAAATCAATGAAGTGATTTTAAGTGGTGGTGACCCGCTCACTTTAAACAATCGAAAAATTTCTTTGTGGCTAGAACGAGTCGCATCTCTCCCTCAGATTAAGATATTGAGAATTCATTCACGGGTTCCCATTGTGATCCCGAATCGTATTGATGAAGAGCTGATTTCTATATTAAAAAACAGTAGGCTACGTATTGTAGTAGTGGTACACTCAAACCACGCAGCTGAACTCGATGATTTCACTTGCTCGAAGTTGCTACAGTTATCATTCCAGCATATAACCGTCCTTAATCAGGCAGTTTTGCTCAAAGGTGTGAATGATTCTGCAGAAACTTTAAATGCATTGAGTAGCCGTTTATTTGAAGCACGAGTAATGCCCTATTACCTTCATGTTTTGGATAAAGTTAAAGGAGCTCAGCATTTTGATTTAAGATCTTCAGAGATAGATCAGATATACAGTGATGTATTAGCGAGTTTACCAGGATATCTCGTCCCGAAACTCGTCAGGGAAATTGCGGGCGAAAAAAATAAAACACCGCTTTTTGGGGTTCAAACATTCTGAGATTGATAACACAATGATGAATAATGCTTTTTCGGATATTTTTCAAATTCCAACAGTCTTAAGACGGGACAAACTTAGCTTTTGTGATACCAATTCTAAAAGTCTCAATGAGTGGATATCAAATCTGTCCATTATGCAGTTAGGTGATACCTCCAAAGCACTGTTTGCGGCTCTGCTAGAGCTGAGTGAATTAGAATGTTCGGAAACTTTACGTTTTGACTTGGTTCAGGTTCTGCATCCGACTATTGAAAACGTGCTGGGCAGCCTAGAAAAAAACTTTTTTAATCAGGGCGTGATTAGTTCTGATCGTAATGAACATATCATTGAACTCGCAATGTTATTGCGTTGCTACTTCGCTGCAATCTACATCAATATTGTGCGTCGAAGTAATGACCAGCTTGATCAGCAAAAGTTTTCTATTTTCGCTTTGAATCAAAAGAAAAATCTGCAAACAGCAAGAACCTTGGCCACATTTCAATCGTTACAGCAATTAACCCAACTTCTCTATCAGCAACATATGTTGTATAGCGAGCCAGTTGCTGGACAATGGTTAATTGCTCATCAGCTCTATGATGCAGCAGTAACTCATAAATATCAGCATACCAACTTAGATCAGTCTCAAGGCAAACCAAGTGCGATTACCAATATTACGCAGGCCTATGCCCAGTTGATTTTGATGGATATTTTTAATACCAATCAAATTCGTCAATCTGAAATACAGGCATTGTTCCAGTGTAGTTTTGACTGGGCGAAAATGGTTCAGATTTTGGCAAAGGAAACTGATCTCACCAAATATGTGGTAGATACCACCAAAGATCATCCACCTATTTATAATAAGAAACAAAGTTCTGGCTTCAATCCGAACATTTTTATTAGCACACATAGTTTGTTGGATCATGTCACAGCCACGCTGCATAAAAATGCAGAATATATTTCTAAAAATGAAAAAATCTATTTAACGCCAGCACTGAAATTTCATGTGCAAACCATTTTAGGTACAACCGCAGAACGTCGCCATGAGCGTTATGAATATTCAGCACAACTGCACATCTGCTTTGGTCTGCTCACTGCCCACTTCTATTTATCTAAAGCTAAAAACTTTTCCGAGACTTTGTTGTTAGACCACGGTTATGGTCTGCAAAACGAATCCAAGTTCATGTCGGCTTGGGATAAAAAGAGCACTACAGACAATCAAGAATCAGCCATCCAGCGTTTAAGCCGTGAAAGCAAAGCTGTTTACCAAGCAGATATACTCGATATCAGTGTAAACGGTTATCGTATTAAATGGTCAGGAGAAGCACCGAAAAACCTAAGAACAGGCGAATATATTTTAGTTAAAGAAACATCACATGGGCACTGGCGTGGAGGAGTAATTCGTTGGCTTAAACAATCGAGCGAGAAAAGTTTAGAACTTGGTTTAGAGGTATTGGCACAGGAAATTTTCCCTTGTGCTGTGCGCTTACAGGCGGATCGACATATCAGCAATTATCATCCAACACTTTTATTAAAAAACCAAAATTTGGATGAAACAAAAACAACCTTAATTTTACCAGGTTCACAAATTTTTAGAGAACACCAAGCTGTTCATTTAAGATTGGGGAAAGAGGAAGTCAAAGTGTATTTATTAAACGCACAATTAATTACCCAGAGTTTTGTTCAATTTGAGTTTGAACTGCTAAATGATGAGGAACTCCCTGTTCTTCAAAAATATATGGCACAAAAAAATATGGACACAATTGATCAAGATTTATGGGAAGCATTAAAGTGAGAAATTCTTTACTCTCTAAGAAACTCAAACGGACGGAAACCCGTTTACTGATTATTGATGATAATCAATTACGTTATAATCAAATTTCAGCGATTTTTACGGCACAAGACCATCAAATTCAAGCGACATTGCTAGATGATCTTAAAACATTTGAAAAACAGCTAAACTTACCCTGGGATATTGTTATTTTTGGTCGTGCTTATGATCTGAAAATTGAACAAACACTGTCCCTAATTCAGGCATCATCACAGCCGAGCCTACCTGTACTGCTATTAGAACCAGATGACTATAATGCTGATCAATATCAGACTTATATTCATAAAGGCATCTATGATGTATTAAATCTTAAGTCTCCAGAAAAATTCTATATCAGCATCGTTCGTGCGCTGTCTTATAGCCGCCTAGTACAAGCTGAACATCGTTTATTAAATGAATTAGAAGCGGCACAGTCTCAGGCACAGTCTTTGGTTGCTGAAAGCCATAAAGCGGTTGCTATTTTACAAGAAGGCATTCATATCAATGTGAATGCTGAATATGCCAATTTGTTCGGTTTCACCAGTACCGATGAACTGATTGGTTTACCTATTCTGGATGTGTTACAACCAGAGGACTTAAGCCAATTTAAGCTTCGGTTTAAAAAGATTTCTCAAGGGCAATTTGAGCATGGTAGTTTTGAACTGCGTACCCAAAATGCAACTGTAAAAAATAATCCATTACATCTTGAATTTTTGCCGTCAGGGAATGAAGAAGAAATTCAACTTAATATTGAATGTGGTACGCCCTCTCAAACGACAGCTGCGACACCAGCATTAGTAGTTTCTGCTGAAAAAGTATCAAATTTAAATACCGCTTTACAACAGATTAATCGGCAACTCACCAATCACCCTGCAAATGCCAATGCAGTGGTATTGTTTAGCTTGAGTAGCTGCCCAAATGAAGTCTTCCAAACAGATTGGCGTGGAAGCAAAGCTTATTTTTCCAATATTCAGAACTTTATCAAAGAACAGGTAAATGCCCCTGTTTATCAGGTTGATAGTGCGATATATGTGGCTTTATTTCAGGCTGAATCAAAGAATGTCTTAAACTCGCTTCTGATTGGCTTGAACAGCTTGCAGAAACCACAACTGCTAGTGGCCGCACAGCATACTTTCCCCTTGCACCTGAAATTGGGTTATTGTGAGCTTGCACAAGCAATTCCAGATGAGACACACTTTGAACAAGTTCTCACCAAAGCATTTGTACAAGGATTGCCAGTCTTTAATACGCCAAAACTTGATGCGGATATTGGTCTCACCACAGAACATATTCCAACAGCAGTTCAATTAACCTTATTACAAGGGCTGAAACAGAAACTTGATACAGGCGATATTCATCTTAAATATCAACAGCTCTATGATAAACAAGATCAGCATACGCATACTTATGAAGTTTCTGGCGGGTTTATTTTTGACAATCAATGGCAGGATTTAAGTGATCTTGGTGATCTGAAGGATGACCCTGAATTATCCATTCAGCTTGATCGTTGGATACTGGTTGAAGCTTGCAAGCAATTGCACAATTTCATTACTCAATATCCAAAAGCCAAATTGATTGTAAACCTCAATCACCATGTGCTTTTGAATGATAAGAAGTTGCCTGAATTGGTTGCTAAGTTACTGACCATTATTGGCAGCAAACAAGCACATCCATTGATTTTGCAATTCTCAGAACAAGCACTTCAACAGAACTTATCTCAAGCACAGCCACAAATTGCCTTACTCCGTCAACACGGCGCAGAAATCTCGATCCGTGGTTTTGGTGATTCCTTATATAGCGACACCATGTTACAACAAATCGATGTTCAATATTTGAGCTTGCATAGCAAACTTACTAAGATGCTGAGCTCAGATAAGGACATGGCAACATTACAAGAGAAAATCCTGCACTTTATTGGGCAAAAGTCAGTCGAAATTTTCTTGATGGAGCTTAATGATATGAATCTATTTGCAAATGCATGGAATGTAGAAGCTCGCTACCTACAAGGTAACTATTTCCAGAAAAAACTTGATCGTTTAACTGATGTGCAGGATCAATAAAAATCCTCTCCAACTCTCCTTTTCAAAAGGAGGGAGAGTTAGAGAGCACAAAAAAAACGGGCATATTGCCCGTTTTTTCTTTCTTGATATTAACGTTTGATAGAACGTGACATACCAGAGAAACGTTGTTTGAATTTGTCGATACGGCCGCCAGTGTCTACATTCTTTTGTTTACCAGTATAGAATGGGTGGCAAGCTGAACATACGTCAAGGTAAATCGTTTCTTTACCAAGAGCAGATTTAGTTTCGATTACGTTACCACATGAACAAGTAGCAACTAAGTTTTCGTATTTAGGGTGAATATCGGCGCGCATGCTCGATGCTCCTATTAGTAAGAAAGGCTTAAGCTGTTATCGCAATTGATCACTCTCAAAACGAGGAAAGCAAAGTGTTTGCACACTTGCAGATCAACACCACAACAGACCATTTCTTTTGACTCACCGAGACTCTAACGGTCAGAGCAAAGCCAACAAGTGGCGAGTATTATACGCCAAAGAATTAAATTTTGCGAACTATTCCTGCTTGGATTTTGCCCAATGATTCGCAATCACACCACATACCATTAACTGAATTTGATGAAAAATCATAATTGGCAGCACAATCATACCCAAAGGTTGCCCAATAAATAGAATTTGTGCCATTGGCACCCCACTTGCCAGTGTTTTCTTTGAACTGCAAAAAAAGATCGTCACCTGATCAGCCCGATTAAAGCCTAACCATTTTGGTACATACAAAGCAAGCAGCATAACAATGGTTAATAACACTGAACACGCAAGCACTAAATACAACAAGGTTAATCCACTGACTTGATGCCACAGACCTGCAACTACAGCACTACTAAATGCGCCATACACCACCATTAAGATCGAGCCCTGATCAAATGCTTTGACGATACTAGGGACTTTGACCATATATGGAAAAACATAAGGACGTAATAATTGCCCAAGAACAAATGGGACAAGCAACAATAAAGTAATTTGGATAATCGATTTGGTTGGGTCAAAACCATGCTGACTTTGACCTAAGATAAAATAACTCACCAAAATCGGGGTAATAAACATACCAATGATATTGGAGAAAGAAGCACTACAGACAGCAGCTGCTACATTACCCTTGGCCATAGAGGTAAATGCAATTGAGGATTGTACTGTTGAGGGCAAGAAACACATAAACAGAAAACCCCAATACAAGGGCTGGCCTAACAGAGGTTCCAAGACAGGCCTAGCGAGTAGCCCAATGACAGGGAAAATGGCGAAAGTAAAAGCAAACACCAACGCATGCATTTTCCAATGCATCATTCCTTCAAGCACCGCTTCACGGGACAGTTTCGCACCATGTAAGAAGAAAAGTATTGCGATTGCGACGGTGGTTAGAATATTAAAATAATGTGCAATTTGCCCCGAAACTGGAAAAAACGTCGCCAGTATTACCATGGTAACCAACAGTATGGTAAAGCGATCCAATGCCAATAATTTCAACATAACTTATCCCTATCTATTCTCTAAGAACTATAAAGCCCAGCATGACTTGTTGACCATTTGATCGAACATCATACTGGGCTCTATAAATAAAGCTAGGGCTTTAGATAAGAAATCTTGGGCTTATTTGACCAAAGATTAATTATTGTAGGCATCCTGATCTTGTTGAATAAGTTCAACTTTGTAACCATCTGGATCTTCAACAAAAGCAATCACCGTAACGCCACCTTTCATTGGACCTGCTTCACGTACAACTTTACCGCCACGCGCCTTAATGTCTTCACATGCTTTATAAGCATCTTCAACACCAATCGCAATGTGACCATAGGCATTGCCGAGCTCATAGCTAGTTGTGTCCCAGTTATGGGTAAGCTCAAGCACAGTGTTGCTTTTCTCATCGCCATAGCCAACAAAAGCCAATGTAAAACGCCCTTCTTCATAATCACGTTGGCGTAGCAATTTCATACCAAGTACCTCAGTGTAGAACGTTAAAGATTGTTCTAAATTACCTACTCGTAGCATCGTATGTAACATGCGCATAATTATTCACCTGTCTGTTGAGTTGTTTGGTTTTCATGGTCGCGTAAAAGCTTCGCAACCCAAACCACGAGAATTAAAATTGGAATGCCAATTAAAGTTGTCATTAAAAAGAAATTTGGATAACCGATATTGCTGACGATTGTTCCCGAATATCCACCCAACAATTTAGGCGTGAGCGTCATGAGAGAACTGAAAATCGCATATTGAACTGCTGTAAATGATACACTGGTTAAGCTGGACAAGAAGGCGATAAATGCCGCACCAGCAAGACCAGAGGCCAAATTATCCACAATAATGGCTAAATACAACCATAAAGAGCTATAGCTTTTAATCACCTTGCCAGAAAGCTCGACTGTCCCTTGTTGAGCAGGATCAATCACAGCAATCGGTTGAATATCTACATTGAGCGCTGTTTCAGCATGGGATGCTGTATCAATACGATATTGTCGTGTTGCTAACAATTGGTTCACAGCACTGCTTTTTAAGTTTGCTACAGCTGTAATGGTTTTAGTTGGTGATGCCTGTAAAATTTTGCCATCGATAACGCCACTAAATAAACCCTGTTGATCTAGCTTCGCCACAAACTCCTGACCGTCTAAGCGTAAGATCACTGGACGTTCAGCATCTAAATCTTCAGGCTTAATATTCGCGAGCTGTCCTTTAATCACCAAACTTTGTTTTAACTCTTTTGCTGTGAGTTGATCATCACCACTCATTGGTAACAATTGAATCTGAGGCTGTTCCGAGCTGATTAAATACGGTACTGCCAATTGAATTTTAGAATCGGCTTGGTTTTGATATTGGGTGCTCACCTGAACTGAATCTGCCTTTAACAACGCTTCATTCGGTACATGTAACTTCCAATACCCCACCTCATCGGTCTGAACTTGATAATGCTGATCACCAACTTGTACTTCTACTTGATCGAGTGGCTTACCCGATTTTACCAAACCGATAAAAATCAAATTGGTCGAGCTGGCTAAGACTGCACCGACAAACATCAATTTCATAATGTTCATGCGTTGTGCCAACAAGCCACCTAAGAAACCGCCTACCAGGCTAAATAGCACGCCGTAAATCTTAACGGCTTCCGCAATCTGTTCCTTACTAAAGTTTAGATCTTGATAGAACACATTGGAAATTACCCCTGCAATAATATCAGAGATACGGAAGAAACCGATCAGTAGCAATAAAACCAAGGCCAGTTTAACGCCGTAGCGCTTAAAGAAATCTAAAATCGGTGCAACCCATGTTTCTTTAGCCATTTGCTGATTTACAACACCAGTCTTAACTAACCCAAAACCAACCAGTAAAGCTGTAGCTGTAGCCGTCAAAAAGCGTAGTGCTTCTAAACCAAATAATGCAGCTGTGTCCTTAATTCCTGCTGACTTTGCGATTGCATCAGTGACATTGCCTGAATAAATATAACTGATAACAAACGTTGCAACAGCAATAAAAAATACAAAGACCAAGCGATAATAGTCAGTGGTTTTATAGTGTTTATAAACACGATTTACTTGTGGCTCACGAACGCACAAAGTGGTGATAATCCCGACCACCATCACGGCTGCCATGGTTAAATAGGTATATTTCCAAGCTTCGTAGATGTAGTTCCCTTTTGCTGTGCCCAAATAGGCAGCCAAAAACAGCGCACCAGCACCAGCAACGATCATCCCAATACGATAACCCGCATTGTAGGTCGAAGCCAAAACGGTTTGCATTTCAGTTTCGGCCAGTTCAATACGGTAGGCATCAATAACAATATCCTGAGTCGCTGCCGAAAAGCCCAACAGTACAGCACCAACCGCCATCTGGATTAAATAGCTTTGACCCAAAGATGGATCAGAAAATGCCATGATACAAATCGCACAAATAATTAAACATTGTGCAATGAGCAACCAAGCACGGCGACGACCTAAACTCTTGGTTAAAAATGGAACCGGCAATTCGTCAATTAAAGGCGCCCAAACAAATTTAAAAGAATAACCGAGTGCAGCCCAACTAAAGAAAGTGACCGCACTTTTATCGATTCCAGCCTCGCCTAACCACAAAGATAGGCTAGAAAAAATCAATAAAATTGGAATCCCCGCAGAGAAACCAAGAAATAACATAATTAGAGCACGGCGATCTAAAAATGCTTTAAATGCAGATGCCCAACTAGAGGCTTGAGTTGTCATTGGTTATTATTTTCCATGAACATGCGTGAATGTGCTTATTCAATCGTTTCTTGTCCTTGCTTGCAAGTTGCTTTATGCAACCATTCTTTTGTTTTGTCGATAAAAAACACAAGTTCGCTTGATCTTTAGACCTAAAACTGTATACCTTTAATTACTCAACTTTAGTTTAATTTGTTGGACAGCAACAGTGACCCAAAAACTCGATCAAATGACGGCAACAACTTTATCATTAACACCAACAAACACTATTACTGCAAACCTTAATTCATTACCTAGCGCTTTTGAGCAGACGGACATACAACCAACACTGACTAAAACTGCATTACGTGCAGAGCAACTGACTCATATTCCAGATTTAGCTGAGATACCAAGCTCAACAAAACGGATTAAACCGCTCAATAATTTTTTAGGGCAAGATCGAGCCCGCGCCTCAGTTGAAGCTGGAATATCTTTACCTTATTCAGGTTATAACATTTTTGCTGTAGGAACGGCAGGACTTGGTAAACGCACCATGATTAAGCGTTTGCTTCAGCAACACGCCAAAACCATGCCGACTCCGAATGATTGGGTATATGTTAATAACTTCAAAAATCCAAGACAGCCCATTGCACTCCGCTTTCCAGCTGGACAAGGCACTAAATTTCAAAATGCCTTGCAACAAGCATGGCAAATCATTTTAAAACAGTTAGAACGTCGCTTTAGTGCAGAAAGCTACCACAATCGTATCGAACGTATTCGTCAAGATACTGGAGATGTACAACAGCAAGCTTTAGTTGAACTCACCAAAGAAGGTGAAGAAATCAATTTAAAATTGATTTCTCGTAATGACAAACATGTATTTATTCCAATACAACTCAAAGAGAATGAATATCATGAATTAACTCAAAATGAGTTGAATGCCCTACCAAGCAAAGAGCGTACAGAAATCAACTCCAATATCCGCTATATGGAGAAAAAGCTTGAACGCTTAGGCCTACATCTAGGTGATTTAGAAGATGATGCGCGTGATCGAGTTTCAAGCTTAAATCGTGACATTGCAACACAAGTGGTGATGCCACGTATTGAGTCAATACTCAATAAAAACAAAGAGGTCAGCGGATTAGAACTGTTCCTAAAGCATTATGCTGAAGATATTATTGATAATGTTGAGCTAATCTTAGAGCAAGAGGAAGATGATTTTACCCCAGCGTTATTTAACCGTGTTCCTTCACGTTATCAAGCCAATGTGATCATTGCCAACAAACCGAATAGTGGTGCACCTGTCATTTTTGAAGATTTTCCAACGCACTACAACCTCTTAGGTCATGTTGAACAACTCACCCATAACGGCACAATTACCACCGATTTCACCTTGATTCGCCCTGGTTCTTTACATCAAGCCAACGGCGGCTTTTTAATGCTTGAAGCTGAACAGCTACTTGAGCAGCCTTATGCATGGCAGGGTTTAAAACGTGCCTTAAAATCAGGGCAACTTAAGCTTTCATCACTCGAACATATGCTAACCTTAACTGGCAGTATCTCGATTGAACCTGCTTCTGTTCCTTTAGATATTAAAGTGATCCTACTGGCGGAGCCTGAGATTTATTATGAAATTTTAGAGCTTGAACCAGAGTTAGGTAGCGTCTTTAAAATCCGCGCTGACTTCACCGATACATTACAACGTAATGACAGTAATGAACAAGCGTATATGCAGTTGATCGCTGATTATGTTCAGGCTGACAAGTTACTTCCTTTCGATCGCTCCGCACTTGCAGCGTTACTGACGGATTCAAGTCGTCAAGCCGAAGATCAAAGTTCATTATCACTACATGCCTCGACACTAGGTGATTTAATTCGTGAAGCCCATCATCATGCCTTTAAAGCAGATGACAAAATCGTTATCGATCAGCACGTAAATCAAGCACTGCATCATCGTCAATATCGTCTAGGCTATTTACGTGAGCTATATTGGCAAGATCTGTCTCGTGGTACCCAGTTGATTGAAACTTCAGGACATCGCCTAGGTCAAATCAATGCCCTTTCTGTGATCCACTATGCCGATGTAGAGTTTGGTCTCCCTTCCCGCCTGACTGCATCTGTATATCAAGGTGGCGGCGATATCTTAGACATTGAGCGAAGTGTTGAGTTGGGTGGTTCATTGCATGCAAAAGGTGTTTTGCTCATGTCCAGCTTCTTAAAAGCACATTTCGGTCGTGAACAAATACTACACTTCTCTGCGGCTTTAGCATTTGAGCAAAGTTACGGACAGGTCGATGGCGATAGCGCGACGGTTGCGGAGCTCTCCGCCTTGATATCTGCCATCTGCCAAATTCCGATTGATCAATCTTGGGCCATTACTGGTTCGATGAATCAGTTAGGTCAAGTACAACCAATTGGTGGCGTCAATGCTAAGATTGAAGGCTTCTATGATGCATGTAAGCTGCAAGGCTTAACTGGTAAACAAGGGGTGATTATTCCACGTCAAAACATGCAACACTTGATGTTACGCCAAGATGTGATTGACGCTGTACAAGCTGGCCAGTTTCATGTCCATGCCATTGATACCATTGATCAAGCTTTAGAGATTCTCATGGCACGTCCCGTCGGAACTCTAGACAAGAAAGGACGCTACAGCAAGAACTCAATCTACGCTGCGGTCATGGAACAACTTGAGTATTGGCAAGCCATCGAAGACGGTGAAGCAGTTGAAGATGATGAACCAAAGAAAAAGAAAAAGCGTAAGAAAGCCAAAAAAGAAACTGCTGAAGCAAAAGTCTCAGAAGAAACTGCTGTTGAAGCAAAAAGCTTAAAATCTCTTAAACAAAAGAAAAAGAGATAAAAGAAAAAGCCATGTTCCTTAGGGAGCATGGCTTTTTTTGTTAGGCTACGCCCTGTAAGGAACGCCCACCTGGCAACTGAGCAAAATATTGTTTCAACGCATCAATACAACGATGCACTTTCATTGGGTATTGTTCACGCTTAGACGTTAATGCATGCAAGGTATACGCGGGTAGTTGCCAATCAGGTAAAACTTCAACCAACGAACCACTCACCAATTCTTTCTGAATATCCATATACAAAATACGTGCGATACCATGACCTTGCTGACATAGAGATTTTGCCACGAAGACATTATTGGTGCCTAAACGTGATTTCATGTCGATATTCACCACTTCACCACTGATGCCATGACGGAATGCAAAATGTTGATAGCCTTGCATCAAGGTGATTGGCAGTAATTCATGATGACGCAAGTCTTCAGGACGTGTAATCGGCTGTGCTTGATTTAGATAACTTGGTGAAGCAACCAATACTTGATCGACTCGCGCTAAAGGTACAGCAGTCAGTTGATGATCATCTACTTTTAAGCTCATGCGAATCGCAATATCAATGCGTTCTTCAATTAAATCGATATAACGGTGATCGGCTTCAAAATGAATTGCCAAGCCTTTATGCGCTGACATCCAATGAGAAAGTGCAGGAATCACGTGTAAAGCACCCAATTCAGGCGTAGTTGCAATACGCAAATCACCGACCAGATCATCACGTAATTCATTAATTCTGATTTTGCCACGTTCCGCCGCAGCTAACATTTCTTGGCAACTTAAGAAGAATGCTTGTCCAGCCTCAGTAAGGCTGAGTTTGCGAGTTGAACGATGAAGTAAAGTAACATCCATTTCTTGTTCTAAAGAACGGATTTGTTGACTGACCGCACTGGTTGTAATCCCCAAGTCTCTTGCAGCACCGCTAAAAGAGCTTTTTTCGACAACACAGGCAAAAACCCCCATTGCACGCAATTGATCTAGCATAGACTTCCCTCTTACCCTTAATTTATTAATATGCTTATTGTTCTAATGAAAGCAATCTAATTTGAGTATACAAGGAAGTCTATTTATGCACTAGAGGATTATTAATAAATAATTGAAATATTGTTAATAATCCTAGGGTTAATTTGGTAAAACCGTGACAGGGTTCACAGGTTTTCCATCTAAGCGGACTTGGAACTCCATCATAACGCGTGAAGCGCCCGAAGAACCCATTTCTGCAATTTTCTGACCAGCAGTCACATTATCACCACTCTTCACCAGCATTTTGCTGTTATGTGCATATGCAGTGATATAGCCATCGATATGTTTGACCAAGACCAAATTGCCATATTCTTTTAAGCCATCCGCAGCATAGACTACTTGCCCGTTTGCAGCTGCAAAAATTGGATCACCTTCGTTACCACCATAACGAGTTCCCTTCACATTACTTGCCACGTTAAAGGTTTGGATAATTGGGCCGTTCGACGGTTTCACCCAACGTAAGCTTGAAGCGAGCGTCGATGATGGATTCACAGGCACGGTTGGAACGACAGGACGTGGGATCACAGGCTGTGTTTTTGGTGGAACAGGCTGCTGCGTTGGTAAATTAATGCTTTGACGCTGAATAGGTGCGGTTTGCGCCATGCTTTGTGTTGAGGTTGTACGTTGAGCAACAGAACCCTTTAAACGCAAAGATTGATTCACATAAATTCGATAAGGCGCAGCGATATCATTGAGTGCAGCTACATCTAAATAGTTCAAACCATAGCGGTTTGAAATTGCACTTAAAGTATCACCTGAACGAACAGTATAGTAATTTGGTGCTTGCACAGAACGTGTGCCACCATGCACTTGCGGTTTAGATGCACACCCTGTCATCACTGTCACTGTTGCAACCGCTATAGACAAAACGATTGTTTTAATCATCTTCTGTGATAGAAAAACCGAGACATGGTTTAAGTGCATCTTCGCCCTCATCGAAAAAACCTTAATATATTTGCGCCTAAGAGTATCAAAAAAGTGAGAAAAAACGAGTTCTCACCTCTGATATTCACAAAGTTATAACATTCAAACGCCTAACCATTTACATGAGCATGCAAATTTTCCAGTACTGCATAGTTAGTCGCATCCATTTGGATAGGCGTAATACTGACATAACCATTCGAAACTGCAAAAAAATCAGACTGGATATCACTCGATACGGCTTGTGGATCAGTAATCGCTTCACCGGCCAATCCAATCCAATACACTTGACGACCACGCGGATCAACATGACTACTAATTGGCTTTGATTGTGCACGACGCCCCTGATAGGTGACCTGTGCCCCTTTGATCTGTTCCACATCTGGAATATTAATATTAAAGATATGACGCGGTGGCAAAACAGGCAAACCTTTGGCAATAAAATCATGAACCCATTGTGCAGCAACTGCATAATGTTGCGGATGCTCATAAGCGCGTACATTTGATCCAGCTAGTGATACAGCAATTGCTGGATGCTTCATCAAGCGTCCTTCAAAAGCGGCACCTACAGTACCTGAATATAAAACATCATCACCCAGATTGGCACCACTATTAATTCCACTGACCACCAGATCAAACTCAAAATCAAATAGTCCATTCATGGATAAATAGACACAATCAGCAGGTGTGCCATTCACAGCCCAAACATCTTCAGAGATTTGTATAGGTCGCAATGGGCGATCTAGCGTTAAAGCACTCGAATAACCACTTCGTTCACTTTCAGGTGCAACCACCACCACGCGACCCAATGGCTTTAACGCTTGGGCCAAAGCTTGTAGTCCTGGTGCGAACACACCATCATCATTTGCTATTAAAATATTCACTTTAGTCTTCTTAAATCTATATCAGTCTGCTTTATCTTCCTTTCCTCTTTATTTCACAGCAACTTTAATCTACTTTAGTCTGTATTGTTATGAACTAATCTGTCAATAAAACGGGTATAGTCACGGGTAACGAAAAACACTGGACGGGTAATCTAATGCTTTCTGACACTAAAATAAAATCATTAAAGCCAACTGAAAAAATGTATAGAGTGCTGGACGCTGAAAGACTATACATTGAAGTACGCCCTTCTGGAAAGAAGGTATGGAGATTGAAATACACCTTAAATGGTAAAGAAGGAACAATTAGCCTTGGTGAATACCCAGTTGTCTCTTTGGCTGAGGCTAGAAAAAAGAAAGATGAGACTAAAACCTTGCTCAAAGATGGAATTAACCCATCAGAAGATAAGAGGAATAAAAAACAAGAGAACTTAGCAGCCCATGGGAATACCTTCAAAGCAGTCGCTGAAGAGTACATCTTAGATCAAATGAAGTATAAGGGTGAGGATTACATAGCTCAGTTTAAGAGGTCTATGAATAAAGATATATACAAAGAGATAGGCCACAAACCAGTAAGAACAGTAAACTCCGCAGATGTGTTAAAGATTATAAAAAATACAATAGAACGAGTTAGGAAACTTGGGCATTACGGAACTGGTGAATCAGCTGCCAATCAAAACCGCCGATTTATAGGCCTAGTTATGAAATATGCAATCGTAACTCTTCGCGCTGATACAGACCCCACCTATGCAGTAAAAAATGCAATTGAATCACCAGAAACAGAACATGCTCGCCCACTCGAAAAAGACGAACGTGTTAAACTTATGGTTCGCCTAAGCTTATATGGCGGAACAAGAACTGTTAGCAATGCTTGCCTTGCAATGATGTATTCCATGCTGCGAGCTTCTGAAATTCGCAGAATGCAGTGGTCTTTTGTAGACTTTGAAGAAAAGATAGTTAAATTCCCTAAAGCCTCTAGACGTAGACAACAAGAACGAAGTAACAAAAAAAATCATATACACATTGTTCCTATGTCTGAACAATTATATAACCTACTTAAAGAGCAATATGATATTTGTGGTGATCAAACCTTTGTATTTTCTGCACCATTCAAGACAAATGAAATGCTGGCAAGGACCACACTTAATAGAGCTCTTGTGTTTATAGGGTTGCCAGAGGTAACTACTCATGATTTTAGGGCTACAGCTTCCACTCTACTAAATGAAAAGGGCTATAAGCCTGACTGGATCAATAAACAGCTTGCCCATGTTGAAGAAAATAAAACTAGAGCCACATATAATCATGCAAAATATTTAGAAAGCCGCAGAAAGATGCTTCAAGACTGGGCTGACATTGTTGATAGTTGGGGTGAGAAATGAGGTATTTCTACATAAAGAAAGGCAAGCAATATTTGCATATCCAGCAATCACTGTTTGAAGATTATCAGGACTATTCAGATATCAATGGGATGATTACTCAACAGTATGTATTTCTTGACTCCAAAGATGAAGCCATTAAGTTTTTAGAAAAACGAGAAGTTGATTATTTTATGGTGACACGTGGTCGAAGATTGAAAGGCGTAGATATTGTGCGGGAGTGATGCTTGCTAATGTTGCACACACTGCAAGCAAACACTGATTGAGACGTTTGTTTTAATGCTATGAGCTGTGCATCCTGAAAATAATAGACACAGCACTGTGACAAGCGAAGCAATTTTTGATCGTTGGCACATATAAGTTACTTCTTTAGAAAGAGTGCTCGTTCGGCAGCTCTGCGTCGAGTTAGGCCATTCAACACCTTCCCCTTAGCTTTATTCCATCTTGGGAATTGATCAGCAGCACCCTGATAGTCTTTAGTATTCAACTTTTTAAGAAGTGTTGATGATGTAAAGTTGCCTGACCCAATGTTGTAGACAAGACTGACAAGCGCATCAAACTGATTCTGAGATAGTGGCACTTTAACAAGGTTATTCACAGATGCTTCAAATCGTTTTAGATCGTGTGCGAAGTAAGACTTTGCTTGTTCTAATGTGCATGTGTCACCTTTCTTTACCTTCACACCATTTGGATAAACTGTTGTTCCGATGCCAATCGTCCAGACACCCACTCCGTCATCATAGGATTGGAGGCGTGTCCCCTCAAAACTTGCTATAAGATCAAGACCTACATAACTAGTTGTTTTGCTCATGTCTCACCACCTGATATATCATTCTTTGCTTTCTTGATTTCTTTGATCACTTCTACAATCGTTTTGCCTTCTTGCTTGTCAATAAAGTTGAATATCCAGCGGACTAAAGCCCAACCGGGTAACCCACACATAAAGAACAAACCACCAATAGCAAACCAACCCCATGTATCTGTGGCCCATGCATGTAAGGTGAATTTCATAATAATGAAAGACCCACCTGCAAGGCTCGATACCACTGTGCAAATCAACCCTACTGCCCACTCTTGAGGAGACCTTGGCATCCGAGTCATCATCACAACGGCTGCAACCAATGCGACCGCTAAAGTCACCATGATTGCTACCCCATAAAATTTTAAAATTGCTGCAAAACCGCCAGTTGAAACTGGTTCCATTCACTTTTCTCCAGATAATAAAAAAGCCCCGCTTGGGGCTTTGGATTTGTTGTTAAGTAATTTGTTATACGCCAACCATCTTACTTGCATGTGCCGACCAGTTCGATGCTGTTTGATATGCTGATAATGAAGCAACTGGTACTTTAATCACACAGGCAGCCTTAAGGTTTAAGAGGAAACTAGACCCTGCTGTTGGTGGCGTCGCTCTCAAACAATTAATTTCATTACAATTCGAAAATCCTTCAAATGCATTTGCGCCTATGCTTGACAATGATGTACCCAAGGTTATTTTTGTAACCAATGTACAATCCCTGAATCCATATTGCCCAATACTGGTAACACTATTAGGAATTAGTATCTCAGTTAGTTTTGACCAGTTTTGGAATGCTTGATCTGCAATAGTTGTAAGTGTTGTAGCGGGAAGGGTTAAGGATGTAGCATTTACCCATGCTCTGAATGCTGAAGAACCAATGGATGTTGCAGCTTTAATTATCAAACCAGTTGCTGTGTTTCCTAACGACTGTTGTGTTGCATTAAACGCATTGGCTGCAATACTCCCATTAATTTCAGCAGAAAGAGTTATAACTCCAATATTTGCTGGAAAGTTATTCAATGTCCCACTAAATTGAATTACACCACCACCTGTTGTATCAGAAGGAGCAAACAATTCAATTGACTTCGTAGTCCCATCCTTAGCTGCTGTTACAGTAACTTTTTGAGCTGATGTGTAGCTATTGCCACCAAATGAGATATTAAAATCACCATTTACATCAGCAGTACCTGTATAAGTTGCCATTATTCTTGCACCTCGATTGTGATTGTTGATCCTGGTACAGCTTTTCCTTTAATGCTTGTGCCATCCCAACGCATGTTTGCACCTAAACTCTCATCTACTACAGCAGTTACACTTGCCGCAGGTAATGTAGAACCAACAACTTTGTCTTTACTCACTGTTGCTGAAAGGGTCAAACTAACTGCTTCACCAAAAAAACTATGCTCAAATACTTGATAACAATCGTACCCATCTCGGATCGACCATAAACGCAATTTATGCACTTTATTCGGCTTTAAAACAGAATGGTTAATTGTGTATGTATTTGCTGTAATTCCAGAAGCTGAATGCAAAACAGTACCTTCAGAAGAAAGTTCTATTGAGTATGTGACTCCTGTTTCTTTGGTCACACTCCCATCCGTCCACCCTAGAATAGATCCACCTGTTTGCTGAAGACGATTACGATCAACCCATGTCACAACAACATCATTAGAAATGACTAAGTTCTCAATGAAATAAACATCATTAATTTTGATGTTAGCTGGTGGATATGGGCGTATAGGACGCGCATTAATTTCAAGTGGTAGTTCTGGAGCGGAAGCCAAATCTTGTATGCCACTTGGTGTGGTTGTTAAGACCTTGGCTTTGATCAACTCACTTAGAACGTACTGCTCAGAATCATAAGCATTGAAAGCATCATAGAAATAAAAAACCGCATCTTCAAAATGCGGTTTTGGATGAGTATCAAGAGCCCCTCTCTTTACAGTCAGCACCTTAGTTGTTGGGTTATAACCTTGATAAACCATCAACTCTTGATCACAGACAATTAGAGTCCCAACAGCAGCATCTCCAATAGCTGCTACATTTTTCACAGCAAAACTTGTTGTTAAGAAATTAATAGACTGGTCGAGATAACAAGTTGGACAGTAATTTACAATTGAAGCTTGCTGATAACTAGTCGCCACTTTTGTATACAACAACGCATTGATTGAGTTGTTTTGTGGTTTCTTAGAAGCAACCATCAAATACCCAAGATCTGGGTTATTCGCCAACTCAGCATCAACTTGTGTTTGTCCAAAAATCTGAACAGCTTCTAAATAAGGCATTTCAAATACCACACTTAAATTTGGCTGTGGTGGCAATACAATTGATGTGGGTGGATCAACATTGATTTTTGGAAAGGCTGTTGATGAGTATGGAATCACTTCAACCCAGTCCAAAGTTACAGTATTATCGCGCCCGTCTCCTAAGCCAATTTTCATGATTCGCACAGGAATTTCAAGCATGTTCTGATTGGGCCATGTGAGCTTTACAACATCATACTTATTGATCTTTCGCGCTTCATATTTTCCAGTTGTAAAAGTGCCTTTACGAGTTGGAGTTGATAGTTGCTTAAGTTTCCAATTCCCTACTTTTTCAGCATTTTGTCTATTCATAAAATATGGAAAATCTAATGTCTGCGCATTCGCTTCAGATGACATGATTGAACCAATTTCATCAAGAGAGAAAGAAGAATTCTTAATGTTTTGACGATCATAATAATTAACATTTACTGAGTTAATTAGATCATCTGAATTCGCAATTTCAATATTGAAAGACTTGATGTTGCTTTTGTTAAAAACAAAAGCGTTATCCAAATCAAGTAAATCATCACGAAATAAAATAACCTCATATTGACCAGTTTGCCGATTTAATCTAACCCCTGCTTCAATATGGAAACAAAGTTCATCAATTGCATCTTTACAGGTTTTTTCCGTAATAGCCCATGAAATACCAAGATACTCATCGTATATTCGTGAAGCAGCTGCCTTAAAATTCACCTCATTTATCATCGACTCTGGTTTGTTCATTGCTGTGTCGTCAGTGATGATTTCTCTGATTTTATGAATTGGATTTATATCAGTGCCAATATTAACTTCATTAATAAAAGGTTTAGGATAATAAGTTATAGTCTCAATTAATCCAATTGTGTTTGTATAACTTTTCAATTCTTCTGAAGCTTCGTGGTTTATGTGTGGATCAACTTTTATGATTGCGTTTAGGTTCTTGCCCACAAAAACAATATCATATGTATGTCTGTTTATTGCTCCACCAGTAGCTTCATAGAAAACAGAAATTATAAATGCACCTGAAAGCGAAAATTGAGGTACATAACTCGGAGCTAATGGGTAATCACTGGTTAGGAATGTGATTTTTGCTTTATGTAGTGCATAAACATCAAAATCAATATCTACTATTGCGATCATTGGTGGAAAATCTGAATCATTCCATCTTCCTTCTCCATACCATCCACCGGCATCATCTAATTTTGCTTCATTTGATTGCTTAATATGACCATCTTCAGGTTTCCAATCATCATGGCCTTCGTAGTGACTAATCTCATGGCCATCACACTGAATAGCAATTGTTGATTCAAAAATACTGATTTCATCAGCACCATCAATGTATGAACTATCAATTATTTCAGCTTTTGCGTCATACCATTGTGGTGAACAATCATTCTTAATATGAATTCTTTTTACCCAGTAAAGCACCTCTTTCATCATTCCAGACATTGAGACAAGCTGGAAACCTGTTGAGTAGTCAAAACCGCGATATACAATATGCGAGAGAAATGGGAATGAAGAAACTAGCTCACTGTCTTGCTCTGCTAAATATGGGTTTTGACGCAATCCTTCCGGTCGTCCAGTATGGATATCTATAGTGCCAACCCACCCACCTTCCCCCTTATCGCCACCAAAAAGATCAGGCCTATTTACGACAATTGAATTATCACCCTTTTCCAGCTCCTTTATTTCTGTCGGATTATTGAAAATCCATCCACGGTTATCAGGGTTAATATTGATGATGTACTCAATCGGGTTTCCAAGCACAGATTGGACACCAGCCTTATATTTATACCCAACAACTTGACTACTGCTTCCGCCCATTTTGTGCCACCTTTACTACTTGCAATGCCATTGCATCACCCGTTTGAATAAACTTTTCAGCATCTAAGCCATTTATAAGAAAGTCCTGAAAATCCCAACCTTGAGCCAAAAAAAATGCCCGCGTTCCTCGCGAGCACATATTGGCTTTACGTATGTCAGACATGTATATCTTCATTTCTTACCACCCTTGGCTTTTATTGGTGATGAGCTTTCATTTCCTTTCCAAACAATATTTCCATGTAAGTGAGGTGAACCCGCTATATCTGAAAATGAAACCCCTTCATCTGCCAATGACCCGTCAAGTTGCGAAGGTTCTGGGCGATTCTTCTTTTGCATCTTTCGCATTGTGTAGTAAGAATAAACTGCTGAAGCAACAGCTAATACAATAGCAATTATCGCAAACATGAGAACCTCACTTAATAATTTGATCGTTTACAGGGTTTGAGTTTGGAACATTTGGAAAACCTAAAAAGCGTAGATGGTTATTAAATACTGTATGGCAAGGACCTGCACGGGTTTGATCACATCCTGGTGCTAGCTTTACCACATCTCCAACCAGAAGCCCAAAGTGCTGACGCCCTAAAACCACAGTATTAGAACCAGTTGTCTCAAACGCAGTACTTCTCAAAATTGAGGTAAATATTCCATCTTGTTGCAAAACACCGCGGCTGAAATAGTTATCCGGGTAGCTTTTCATTTCCATCACAGGATTACCGTCCCCATCCAAAACAGGATCACCATTTTCATCTAGCACAGGTGTTGGGTTTACAGTGAAAGTAACTGTCAGGTTATCAATAGCAGTAATCGTCACATCAACAGACCACTCATCGATCTTCAAACCACATATACGATCATAGATTTTATTTGAACAAGTCTTCTGAAACTTACGAGTGAGAATACTTTTGTTCTGTTGAGTCTCAGCAGTAGAGCTCACAAGTGTCATTGTATTTTCGTCATCATCGAACTTTGGCTGTGTGATGCGGCCAATGTGAATGACTAATGTTTCACCTTTGTACAACTCCAGAATCGTGACTGTGACACTCTTGTAGTAAATCTTGTTGATGAATAAAGCCTGTAGATCATCACCCTCAGCATTCAATATCTGCATCGGGTATGGAAAGGTAATCTCTGTATCACACTTATCAATGTCTTCATCATCTATATTGCCACGGCTCACTACTAGCGGCAGATATGTATGCCCGTTGTGGTCAACAGCTTTAGCTGCACTTGTGAAATACCAAGTTTTATCACCATGCTTGAACTCAAATAAGTCCTTTTTAGATTTGAATAAGTTCATCATGGCGATAACTCAACTATTGGAACTGTAGCCTCCACAATGTCGGCCCCTTTAAAATAGAACTCCACTGCATCACTATTCAGGCGATACAGGCCAAGATATGAGACCCGGTCTATAACCGCTGGCGGTGACGGTGAGATGTTCATTACGATATTTTGGCCACTGGTAACCGAAGAAATAACTGTATGTGCTGTCCAAACGCCATTTGCCTTGATTGCAATGTTCTTTCGATCACTCAGAAAGTTGTCATTCTTTACTGTAATGCTTGAGCTACTACGTGATACAAAATTGAAGTTGTTTTGGTAACTCGGCATCCAGAATTGGTTTAGACGACCACGACGACGATAGAACCACTTCTTGTAATCGATGTACTCTTGGCGATTCTTCATGATTACACGAAAGTTCTTGTTGATCAGAGGATTGAACCAGTGAGTGAATTGCCAGAATTGCCCTATCTCACCATCTACAATGCTTTGGTGCTGCTCAAAGTTAATATCGAGAAAGTCACCATCTAGCAGCAATGGAGTAAAGTAAATAGCATCGCCTTTGAACTGTTGCGGATCAGCTGCAACTGGATATTCGACACTGTCCATCACTCTTAAAGCGATTGTCGGCTTGAACATTAGGCCATTGGCTTGTGATGTTGGATTGCCTGCAATGATTACTTTGCGCAATGGGATTATCTTCGCATCAGATGCGTTTACAGCCTCATTTAAGCGATAACCATCAATGTATACAGGTACATCTTCAATAACCTCATATCGCCCTATTTCAGTGACTTCTACAACCTTTAAAACTCCCGCAGCCTGAACAAGGATCAATGAGCCTACATTGATGCCTAGGTTGCTCGTGTCTGTCTCAATAAAGTCATCTGATAGATTACCTACCATTTGAAACTCTAAGGGCTGAGGCACTAAATACTCTTTACGCATCCATGAATAAAGATCATTGAACATTTCTGGCACTTCATTTCTAAATGCCATCATGGACCAGTTGAAAGACTGACGTGCTACATCAAGCAAAGGAATCCTTTCCTCACTCGATGCATCAAAACTCTGGTGAACATCAGTCTTAAACTCATAACGTTCAGTTGTTTCAAGTAATGGACATTTCGTGAGCAAGATATATTCATGCCCGTTTACTGTGACTTTCATATATTTCACCCATAAAAAAACCGACCTATCTAAGGCCGGCTTGTTAAATTAACCATTACTTATCAAAATTTAGGCTACCGATATTAAAAGCACTAACATCATCAATTAAAACAGTAATTGTAGTGCCACCTCTCAATGGTATGCGCTGACTTCCATTTATATAAGCTGCGTTTTTTAAATGTATTTGAGTTAGTGTTTCTAAATCTTCATCATCAAAGCTTTCATTTTCATCTTCCATGCTTTTTATAATTGCATCATAAAATGGCTTGATTAAAGCATTTTGGCTATGTTCATAATATTCTTTACGTGAAATGATATCCCCACTTATTAACCCTCCATTAACATGTAATGTAATCCCAATAACTTGCTCTGGAGGGTAAACATCTCCTAAATTAACATTAGCTACAATAGCTTTTAATATAAGGTGCTTCATTATTCTACCTATTAATATCATATGTTTATAAAAATTGAGAATTGAAGATAGCACAAACTATCTTCTTCCCAAAATGGTATTAATATTCGTAGCATCTCGTTTAATAATATTTAGGATTTGCTTTGTTCCTGTTGGTGTTGCTAGGTAATCACCAACAATTGAAAGGTCCATAATATTATTAATTTGGATTGACTGAAGAAGCTCTGAAGTATTAGCCGCCTGCTCATTCGCGGTCTGGCGGTCTGAGAGATATCCACTAATTGCTTGGTTATTTGCCATATCCAAAACATTAGTGTCTACAACACCACCATCAGCAAAGCCTTTACCTGTACGCATTGCCTCAACATTTCCAACGCCGCCCCAACGAGCTACATCAGCTTGGGAGAATACAACCTCTCCCTTATGAACGATGCCTGCTGGATCGTACTTACCGCCAGCACCAGTGTAGCCACCGTTAGCGAATCCTTGAGGTGTGAATGCTTGCAATGTCGCTTGCAAGGCACCAGTTTCAACAGTAGCCATAGCAACAGCTGGCAAGTTTGCTGGGAATGGTGCAGAAGCCCAAGCTGCCGAAATAGCCGTAATACTGTTCATCAAAACACTTGCCAAATTTGCACTTTTTTGAATTGCAACCATTGCAATATAAGCATCTGAGCTTTCCTCTGCATAACCTTTAATCAAGTCCCCCATTGATCCAAAAACAGAACTCATAGCTGATAAATTGCTAGAGTAAAGTTGGGTATTTAACTCAATCTCCTTTTGATTGTAGTCTGTAGTTAATTCGGATTTGGCTTTAAGATACTGCTGATAAATGGATAGTCGAGCATCATATTTTTCCTGATCCGCTAGTAGCTCATTATCATTAATTGCAGATAAACCTGAGTTAAGGCTGTCCCCGAGTTGAGAATAGCCATCTTGCTGTTGAGCATTCAGATTAAAACGTGACAAGGCTATTGGACTTAAAGTTGTTTGAGCTAATGCTGCAACCTGCTGCCCAACAATATTTCCACTAGCAGTGTTAATCCCATTGAAAGCATCTTCTCGTTTCTTTTGTTGAGCTTGCTTGAAAGCTTCAACATCTTTGTCATATGCTTCTTTTGCCTTGCTTAAATAAAGTTTTTCATTCACTGGATCCTTAGCATAGGCCGTGGATATTTTTTTCTTTTCTTCCTCGTATTTTAGCTTAAGCTTCAATTCCTCGTCAGCGTATTGCATGACTATGGATTGTTGAGCCTTTTCAAGCTGTTCCTGTTCTCGTTTAGCTTGTTCGGCAGAATGATCAGTTTTAGCCTTTGGTGTTTTGGTGACTTTAGGAGCTTTAACGGTAGGATTTAGCGCTTTATTCTGCGCAATTCCTGTGGTAACCCCTTTACCTAAAACCTTGTTGTAATCAAGCTGGGCTTTTTTGTTGTCGATAATGGATCGCGTTAGTCGGTCATGATCACCAGTCTGATTTTGAATAGTTTTAGAGATGCCGCCATAAGCTTGCTTTGTATTTTCCCAAACTCTTTTTGCAGTATTTTCAATAATTAGACTATTATTCTGGAATCCATCAACTAATGCTTTGCCTTTTCCTAATAGAGTTGGTGCATTCCAGAAATTTATAGCTGTTTGCCCCAAATTCCCAATTGCATCTAATGCCCCACCAATGATCTGAACTAAAGATTTTACGCCAGACGCAAGACCAATTACTAGAACTGCTGTTCCCTTGGCCGCATAACCTACCGCATCAACCACACTAGCAAATTGACCACCCTTTCCAGACCCATCTAAAAAGTAGCCAATTACACTGCTCAATGCCGGCATAACTGCCTGAGCTAATTGATTCTTTAACGCTGTAAATTGGAGCTGAACTGACTCTGTCTGTGCTGCAAGCTCGATGGACTTTTCGATTGCCTCCTGCCCTGTAATAATTCCAGCTTCTTCCATTGCTTCTTGATAGTTTTTCCATAACTTCCCGCCATTTGCTAATAGTGGGGCAAGTACAGTTAAATCAGAACCCATACTTTCAAGATAGAAGGACATTTGCTGCTGATTAACACCTGCCTCTTCAAGCTTATCAACATAGGTTTGTAGTGCTGTAACTCCATCCATTTTAGACATTTCTACAGCAAGTTTTTTTGCACCATCAGCTCCTTTTTCTGTCTTAACTGCTATTTGTTCAAAGAAGTCTTTTGCGCCTCCCGAGCCAACAGATGCGAACTCACCAATTTTTTCGTTAAAATCTTTAAGCTGATCAGAAAGTTTTTCTTGGGTAATCCCAAAACTAGAAGCAGCACCAGACAATCCTTGAAAGGTTTGTATTGATGTATTGGATACCGCAGCAAAATTTGCCAACTCAAGATTGCTTTTTGCCAACTGAATAGCCATTGCTGAAAGCCCACCAATAGCAACTACAGTTCCGCCTATTGCCATGCCTGCAAGAGCAGAAGTTGCGAGCAAAACCCCTCCACGCATGGCGCTTAGTTTTGTTGATACAGTGTCGATTACTGAGCCTAGCTGAGTTCCGCCAATCATTTGCTGAATCTGATCATTAAAACCCTTAAAGGCGTTAGACATATTTTGAGCAGACTGCTTTGCTTTTCTTTCAGCAGCACTCATCCCTTGCTCAAATGACCCAAGCTTTACCAAAAGGTCTAATGTTAATCTTCCGAGTGAATTTGTGGCCATGTGAACTCCGAAATTTGGGCAATAAAAAACCCCGGCTAGCGGGGTTTTGATAATCAAGATAATCTAAATGGGTTTATAATTTTCAACGTTGAATACAAACTGCACGTCGCCATGCTGATAAAATTTAGGTGCTATAATTAATTTCTTAGAAGTTTTGATTTTCTCCACGATCTTACTCTCAGTCGAATCTAGCTTAACAAATAAAACATCTGCCGCATGACTATCTGGCTCAACCATGGTGATATTCATAATATTGCCATCATCAAACTTGAATGCAACATCGCACCCATCAACTATCCCACAAACGAATTGCCCTTTATCAATAGTTATATAAACATCAAGTCCTTGGTGATTTTTGCGAACCCCTAACAAAAGCTTAGAACTATTCCCGTAGGGAAAACCAAAATTTGCACTATTTAAACTCTCCGCTACAGCTAGTTTGGTTGTAGTGCTGTGAAGTTCATCCTTGGATTCGTGATAAAACCAATTACTCTTACTTGTATTATTTTCATTCTGGGTTGGTTGCGCCTCAATTTTAGGATCATCTTCTATCTTATTGTTTTTGCTATTCATACCACCAATAACACTTACCAATATACTAATACCAAAAAGCCAGAGTAATATTTTGAGAACTATACTCATCTTCTTCTTTTGTTTTGCACCGCATTTAGGACAAGCCTCGGCTTTATCACTAACTGGATTTCCACATTCTTTGCATGGTCTAATAGCCATAAAAAACCCCATTAAATTGATTTAATGAGGTTAGCTTAAAAGTTTCTTAAAATAAAGGTTTAAGACATTAGCTAAGTCAACTGAATATATTTTTTAAATTTATTCCGTAAACAGCATTCCACGCATCCTTATGGTAGATTTTTACAGTGCCATAATTCGCATCAGCAATATCTTTAATCTTCTTGCCATGTTCCACACACCATTTTTTAAGCTCTCGCCAGTTAAACTTACGACCTGTCTTACTCTCAACCGCTTTAACAGATGCGTAATTTTTCGATTCACCTAACTGTTCTTTGAGTTTTTCAGCTTGACGACTTTTTACTGATGCTGTTGCCATTGCAGTAGCAGTTTTCTTGTCACTTATATGGGCTTTAGTTTCGATTGCATGGTCACGTTCTTTACAAGCAAGACGTTTAGCCTCGACTTGATCAGCCCATGCACGAGCGGCTTCTACTGGATCAGAGAAGTTAGGCATTGCTATAATTTTACTTGAAATCTGCTCTTCAAGTTCTTGCCAACGGTCTACCAAACGAGCTGTAAACTCTGGGCAAAGTTGAGCAACTACAATAATGCTGTCACGTTTACCTTGTTCGCCTGTGAATACATATACCTTTGGGACAATTCCATTTGCAGATTTAATCCCATCCTCAATTTGAGGTTGGACAATTACACCAGTATTTACAAGGCTTTCAATAGTACGTTTAACATTGTCATGGCGTTTTTCTACAAGTTCTGATATTTCCAAACTTGTCATGGTTTGAATATTTGTGTTAACAATCGCATTCATGACATTAATCCCCCATTACCTTTGAGAATTTTATTTTTATTACTTGCCTCCAAAATAGATTCTGCAAAACCCTGCATATTGCTTAATGCTAAAACTTGATCACTAAGCGACTGAATTAACCATCCAACATCATTAAATGTTTCCAATGGTATTTCTTCGTTAGCATTTGCAAGCAGCACACCTATGGCACTCAACCCCTTTAAAACTGGTTGATTTGCATTTTCTACTGCACGCCCTGCTGATTTCAAAAAATCCTCTTCTTCTTTTGATACTTCGCCACCATAGCAACCAACCTTTGCAAGTAGGTCGAGAGGAATGGTTGGCAAGAGGTCTGTAATATCTAACACCTTGTCTTTATTAAATTGAAATGGTATATTCATATTGTACATATCTCTCTGTTATGACTTCAATAAAGCCCTCTGCCTGCAAGTGTTGGGCTTTTTTGTTGTCTGTTGATTTCATGCTTTCGCACTCTTTTGGTCTAACAATAATTCGACTGCCTTATTCATTAAATAATTCATCGAACGCTCTTCTTTTTTCGCTAATTCTTTTAAAGGATCATAAAGTTCCTTTTCTAACCGAAAGCGTACATCGGTGGGTTTATTTTGTTCAGATTTCATAATTACCTCTAATAGCCTCACTTTAAGGCTATTTAAATTTAGCCCCAATTTGAGGTATTGTCAATACATTATCAGAACTTTTTAACCTCATTCTGAGGCTATTGGAGTATTAATGGCAGAAAACCCAAAGCACGTTACTGTTAGGCTTCGTGTGCCACCTGAGTTAAGGGATAAAATTTCTAAATCATCAGAACAATACAATCGATCTATGAATGCTGATATGGTCGCCCGCTTAGAACAAAGCTTTGAAGCTCAGATTTCCCATGAATTTGAAATGCACATGATGGAAATTATGCTTAAAGAGCAACAAGATAAAATTAATAGCTTAATTCAATCTGTTGATAATTTAACTAAGATTGTTCAGGGTGGTATTTGATAAAGAAAAAAGCCCCGAAGGGCTTTTTGAAATGACAGGTTTGCTATTCAGGCATATCCATAGATTCATGAAACTTCATAATTCTGTAGGCTGCTGGATTATCATTTATTGTCTCAACATAAACGTCTACAACATAGGCTTTTTCGTATAGCTGATCTTCCCCATGAATCATTTCATACTGGATTTCATCATTTTCAAAAAGTACCTTCACTTCTTTTTTAGAAATACTCTCGATGATTCCTTTGTAGCCTTTGCGATTATCTGAACGTGTCTGTGTCCAATACAAAACCACTTGCTTGTGAAGGCCAACAATTGGTTCTTTTAATTTTTCTATTTCTTTGCTCGCCT
The DNA here is from genome assembly GCF_000369405.1 of Acinetobacter sp. ANC 3929. GTDB lineage: Bacteria > Pseudomonadota > Gammaproteobacteria > Pseudomonadales > Moraxellaceae > Acinetobacter. Next base: position 578,384 of record NZ_KB849994.1, on the reverse strand, counting down.
TGTTTTGAATAGCATTTGCCTCAAGGCTGTTGATGTTGATTGTAATGGTTCCACTATTATTGGAGGCATCAAGTTGCAAAATTGATCCTGAATCTTTTGCAACAGGCTCTACAAACTTTGAAACCCTAGTTAATGTCTGCTTATCAAGGTTCTCGGGTTTTCTGCCAACTCCTTTTAAGTATTCTATGCATGACTTCATGTGGTTGGTGAAGTCCAGAACAGTATTTGCATGCTCAGCAAAAGGCATTAAAGCTGGCGCAAGAGCAACCAACTCTGTAATAATTGATCCAGGTCTAATTTCTTTGATGTAAAGCTTAATCTCATCTGAAACTAAATGATTGTTTGTTTCCGCAATATAATCAGAATACTCAGCGCCTAAACTGATCATGCTCTGAGCAAAATCGATTAGATCTACTGGTTGTTTGTTCTTTATATTTACGGTAAGCATAGCATCATCTTCACTAGGCAATAATTCTATATTATCCACGATCACCCCAGAATAAATTAAGCATAACGACACACATTGTCGTAACATTATTAAGTTATTGAAGTAGTATCATAAATAAATAATATTTGGTCAAATAATGAATTGGGTAAATCTATTTACCCACCCAACTATTCAAATAATCCTCAGCATCCATTTCAATCACTTTAGGCTTCTGTTCGTGGGGCATAAAAGCATAAGGCGAAATCTCTTTACCATTTTTACCACGATTAGAATTTGCATAAAATGCAAGTGCGCCACCAATAACTTGTTCAACTCTTCGACCAGTATTGAGGCTTCCGTACTTCCAGATATATGAAGACCAGATTTGAGCCTCAACTAAAGTCATATTTTCTTTAGCTTCGGCTATTGTTTTTCCTGCAATACCGTTAGATACAAGCTCGCACCAAAACTCGTCCTCTGGCGTTAATTCAACTTTCCCTGCTTGTCTTTTGCAACTGCCTCCAAGCCAGTTACCACATTAAAAATTGCGCCCGCCAAACTTTGAGTAAAATACTCATCAACTTGTTCTTTGGTTAAGTAGATATCACCCTCATCATTTACCAAAGTCAGTGAAAGCCATTCAGCTACCACATCTTCACCTTTGTTAAGCCGAGTGAATAAAGGCTCTGTTACCTTATAAGGCAATTGCTTGACCCGAATATCTACAGATACTTTTTCTCCATCGTGATAAAACTCTACAGGCAAGTTTCGGATTGAGCCTACCAATGCGCCTTTTGCGATATCTTGAAGATTAAATTTTTTGATTGATTCTGCGTTTACCGCTTGCTCTTTAGTCTTGGCCATTTTTCTTGATTCCAATTATTTAAGTTTTAGGGGTGCGGATCACTTCAGTTGATCGTTCCAATGTAATGGTGTATGCAACCAGTGCATCAGCTTCAAATGTTGGTGTAGGGCTTGATAAACCACCCATAAACGACCACCAAGTACGAGTTTCAGGCAAAGTAACGCTGCCACCTGTTAGTGTCGGTGCATCATTGCTACCTCTAGAGCCGATATAGAACTGTAAGTTTTGTTTTTTGTCTCTAGCCCATTCTTCTAGTTTGTCATGTGATGTGTTTTCATCATCAAAGTCATAGCCAATTGAACCTTGACCCGGATCAGATAAGCCCGATACATAAGATTTTGTATTCGGCTCATCAAGACACGTATTTTCAATACGAGTCGTTGAATCAGAACCAAAATCAAGAGTTTTGATACAGTTGATTTTTGTAATGGCTGTGCCATCGTATACATAAATTCCCATACCGTTTACAAGAACGTTCGCCATGAGTAGTACTCCTCAATTTTTGGCATTAAAAAACCACCTTTCGGTGGCGCGGGGTTTTGGTTTGTTTAGTCGTTTTCGTCTTTAAAATCCAAAGATGGTTGAGCTTCTTTAATTAGATCGTCCAATTCTTTGAGCATTGCAGGCTTGGTTTGTTTACCATGAATTGATAAGAAGCTTGCGGCACCCGATAATGATTGGGTGATTACATCAATCTGTGCTGAGAGTTCACCAATGCGAACCTGCAATCCATCTTTGAGCTGTCTAGCTAATTCCTCTTGCTCGATGTAATACTTACGAATCTCATGTCCTTTATCATTCCGCTCCATCATTCCTAAATGCTTAGTCATATCAACTGAAATGATATATTCAGTTGTTGGGCGACCACCTTTTAGGTTTTCGTCTTTTTTGACGATAACTACATAATCAAAATTCTGTTCAAATTTACATTGATTAATTCGACGTTTAATCCAGTGGGAGAATTCAGCCTTTACTTCAAGCATCTTGTGTAAATTTCGTGCATTTACACCTAGCTGAACTTTCCCATTTAACTCTACTTCAAGAAATGGATTGGATTTAAAATTTACAATCGCATTCATAATGCTTCTCCGACTGCTCATAAAGAAAAAACACTGGCAGGAAGAAGTATGAACAGTCAAAACGACCATCTTCTTTTCGGGGATCAGCCTAGCCAGTGGGTTGCCTGAATTTCAGGCATAAAAAAACCTGCCGCTAAGGACAGGTTTGATTTAGGTAAATTCTTTAACGACTTAAAAACCAATTTGCATCAAATCCTCGCGCAAACAGCTTTGTGTCTGTTTCGTAGTTGCTAATTCGCGGATTTAAGATGTAGCTTTGTATTTCCAAGGCCTTTCTGATTGCTTCACGTGCTTCATAGGCGCGTTTTTGATTGGTGTCATACACAATCACTTGATACATGACATGATCAGTCTTAGCGGAGCAATCAAGGCTATTTTCAGCACTTCCGCCTACTTCTTGCCAGACTGCGTAAGGCACTGATGCATGCAAGGGTGCAATATCTTCATAAACACGCAAGTCATTGCCGAGTAATGTCTTTACTGCACTGTCTGCATTGAGTGTTCGGAATATGGGTAAGAAACTCATTTGAGTAATTCCTTGTCGAGTTCGAGCGAAAACGCTTCTGTAAACTTATTCGTTACTTGCTGAATGTTATTTGCTAAAGCGGGTCGCATAAAAGGCGTGGCTGGAATATGTGATGTTCCAAATTCGATGAAACGCCAATATTTAGTATTCCCGCCCGGTAGAGCTATGGTGTCGTCATCGAGAACCTGCTTGGCTTCACCTCTTTTTTTTCTTTCTTTGAAGACGATTTTTTTGCTTTTGCTATTCGATCCAGCACCACCCATGATGCCAACACGCATTCTCACGTATGAGCTGTTCCGAGTTTTACCTTGACTGACTGTGACATTCTCATAAATCGCTTCACGAGTTTCTGGGTCGTCAATTCTTTTTGCATTTTGTTTTGCTGCATCTTTAACAATATTCATGGCTTTTCTTGCAGCACGGTTAGCAGCATTTTTAACAAGCCTTTGGTTAGATAATCTATTTAATTTTTTTAAGACTTCCTCCAACCCTTCAAGCTTAACCTCAACACTAGCCATAGGCACCTCACTTGGATCTTTCTACCCCTTGGCCAAGCAAGAAGGTGCAATATGTATATGAATCTTCATTGTCATCAAGAGCCTGACTCTTGATTGAAAACAAGCGATCTTTCCAAATCACTTGCATTTCAGTATCAATGTCCGTTCGATAACGAATTTTCATTCTTGCTGTGCCTTCGGATTGATCCGCTTGAGCCGCAATTAAATCTTTGGCTGATAGTGGCGTGACTTTGGCCCATAACTTTGCGTATTCAATCCAACCACCTTCAATTTCAAATCCATCATCATCCCGTCCACCTTGCTGATACTTCTGAATAACAACTCTGTGTCTTAATTCACCTGCGCTTTGTCCCATATCACCCTCCTAGATTGCTGTAGGTGTTCTATAAGGGAATAGCAACGCCTGAACAGGTTGCGGCATGTAATTTCCATTCACTGGTGCATCAGACTCGGCATTGCGGTACTTGTCATAGAAACCAACGTAGACCAGAACAGCCAATTTAAATTCTTCAGGCGGTTGTGCATGATGAACTTCATCCGTATAACGAAAAACCGCTGATTCAGCGGCCTTTATGTAGATTTCTATGTTCGTATCGTTGGAGTCATCATCGTAGCGAAGATGCTGTTTGACTTCTTCGAGTGTGACTAAGCTCATTCTGTCCACTCCTTAGCACATAACTTAAAGTTTTTATGGTCAAATTCACCAAAATGATCGTTTTCAACATGCCAGAGTGCGCCATTCTTGGTAATGAATTGTCCTTTTTGGTACTGCACATCGTCTTTGAATACGCCCTTATAGAGCGATTTAAGAGGATTATCAGACTGAGTGGTTGATTCAGATTTACCAAATGGATCTTCTTTAGCATCACGCTTAGCAAGTGCTTCCAAATTGTAGTTTTGCTGTTGTAAATAAGGGGATTCGCCACCTTTAACAGGTAAATAACCCAACTTCTGGCGCGCCTCATTGGGGGCAAAAATGCCTGCACTGATGCCATCTTTGAAGTATGCAATTTTACTAGATGAATCCATGCGGATTAGAACATCAAGATCAAGGAAGGCCGCAACACCATAAGAAGGTAAATCCAATCCCTCATCCAAAAGGTTTTCACGTGCTTCGATATAGGATTGAAGGCAATCTGAATAGTAGATTTCGTTCAGATCAGAAACTTTAGTTGCACCTTGAACATCAGTCACGCCAATTTTAAAAGGTGGCACATTAAATGCCGTACAAACAATACGAGCAGACATCCCAAGTTGTTCAATTAATTGGCTGTCTATCGCTGACATTGAAATGTTTACGTATTTTGCTCCATCGGACAAAAGACCAGTTTTACCCACATTGGCACCACTATAATTTGCATCCCATTTGGTTTTCACCTCTCGGGCTTTTGTTGCATCTAATGGCCCAGGCACCTCAATAACACCACCTGGTTTGGATCCATTGGCAAAAAAGTTTTTAGAGTTTCTGAGAATCGAAATACCCTGTTCAGACGCCAAACTACACGCCATGATTGGCGTTAATCCCACTAGCGGGTGATAAATTGCGTTAATACGGTCATGGATAATTTCAGACGCAGGAACAATTACATTTTCAGCCTGTGTTAATCGGTCGTTTGTAAGCTGATAAAACACATTCGCTTGGTCATCAACAAGAACAGTCACTAAATCAGGGTTTAAAACCACCAATCGGTATAACTCGCCAAACACATCGCGCATTTTAAAAACGTAGGTGTTGCCCCTAAGCAAAAGGCTCTGCGTCCATTGCTCGTTGAACTGCTGCCAGTTTTGGTAATTATTCGGTTTTTGAAGTACACGCTGTAATTCTTTTGGGGTTAAAGCATCAACTAAGACACCTTGCTGCTTCTTTTTTAACAGAACAGGCATCTTGCCAATGTCTTTAGAGATAAGGCTTACGCAAGCAAATACCGCATAAAATGCAGTCATATCTTCGCGGGTAATTTCCTTATTTTCTTGCCATGCCCCTGAATATGGCTCATGTACAAATAAAGAAGTCCACCCTTGGTTTGAATGGACTCCTTGGAGGGATTTCTTTTTACCAAATAAATTTCCGAAAAAGCCCATTCTTTACATCCTATTCTTTGGTTTTATCTTCTTTTTTCGCTTTTGGTGCTGCTTTTTTCGGTTCTGTATAGACCTCTGCAACACCAATTTTGAGCAATACATTTGCCTGAAAATCAGGAATTTCTTTCACATCCCCAACATTGGAATCGTGGGTCGTTTTTAAATACTTAATTTTCATTTTTTCTCCAGATATAAAAAATCCCACCTAGAGTGGGATTTTATTTAAGTCATCAACTGCATCTGCATGGACTGCTGTATATCATCAAGCAATCTGCAAACTAATTTTGGTATCTGCGAGAAGCACTCTGTTTGACCACCAAAATCATTTTTCGGTTTGTATCGCCACCGTTTCAAGATAAAGTGCAATCGCTTTTCTAAGTTCCAAATATAACCAGCCTTATCTCGTATGGTTGTTATAACCTCGCATGCATAGCCAGCTTTGGTGTACTCCCTAAACCTGCTTTTTGCATTTACAGTAATTCCAACCTTAAAGAACGATTCATTTTCATTAAATAATCTAACAACATAAAGACTGGAATGACCATCGTATTTTTTGCAGGTCTTCACGTAAACACTTAGTGAGTACGCATTTAAGTTTTTAGAGCACTCTGAGCAACCATACGCCTTTAAATGATCATTGGGTCGTTGCTCAAAAACTCCATGCAAGGAACAAATTATTTTTACCTTGGTGTAGCTGTTAATATATTTAACCTGACTGTAGTCGTATAAGTTGCCATGCACTGATTTAGCTTTAGATATAAATTCTTTGACTGTTAACTTGGCAAGTCCTGTACATTTTAGACAGCCCTGACCAGCCAAATGATGATCTGGTCTTTTCTCAAAATCACCATGTTCAGGACAGCCGATTATCACTTTACTCTTGCTGACAATATAAGCAACTTTGCTGTAATCGTATCTACCACCATGCACAGCAATAGCTTTTTGGATAAATATTTCAGTCTTAGATTGCATAGCAGGCGCTATGACTTTAGAATTGGATTTAGTCATCTTGTTAGTCTCAATAACAGGTTGATTAGAAAGGCTTAGTTGTTTCCAGCAACTAGGCTTTTCGCTTATTTATTATACCAAAAAATTAGGTTGTTTTTATAAAAAATTATTAAAAAATCCTTATAAAAACAACCTCGGAAGAGGTTGTTATGGTGAAAATTAAATTCAGGAGCTGTTTTTTGAGCATTTATAGATTACGGTGTGCTGTAGTCCAGGAATGCCGCTGCAATGGCGCGACGTTTCGCCCAAGTGATGAACTTCTCTACACGAATGGCAAATTTGTTTTCTTGCCATAGGTTATGGGTTGTAGATCCATCAACAAGCGTTGCTTGATCGCTGTACGCCACATCAACACCACCGTCCTGAGCAACAAGCAATTCGCTCATTTTTACAAGAATGATCTTGTCGCCAATGGATTGTGACGTGATAACTGGAATACCCAGAAGCGAACGCGCTGCACCCGCAAAGCTCATGCCGTTGAAATATGTATTTCCAAGAGCATCACGAAGCAAAGCGTATTGCATTGCACGCGTTTCACTCATTAAGAAATACGCATTGTCAGTGGTAAGGTTTGCGGCAACAAATGTCGTGATAAGTTTTAACAAATCGGCTTCAATTGCTGCTGCCGTAGTGCCAGAAGGTTCAATTGCTGTTACACCATTCAGAATACCCGATGGAGTCACATCGGTTTGCGCTTGAGTACCAAGAAACGTGGTATCAATCAGCACTTTGGTTGCTTCAATCAAATCATTAAGCACAAGTTGATCAATTGCTGGATCGGCACGACGCAACAATTCTTGCGTATAAACTGTAATCGCAGCCAATTTATGCTCTTTGATTTCGATACTGTTGAATGTCGGGTTAGTTAAAGGCTTTTTAGCGCCTTCACCAACCCATGAAGCCGTACCACCACTTAATTGACCGTTAATTTTCACATTGAACGGAACAGCACGATAACCTTGCAACTTATCAAAGATGGTTGCATTACGAAGCAATTCTAAGAAATCGCCTTTGTATGTGTCTTGCTGCACAAGTGGCGCAGCGAAACCAGCATCAGTAGTGGTACCCAAAGTGGCTTTTTCAACATATTGAACCACTGCTTCGTCATAGCCCAATGCTTTTGCCGCATCAACGACAGTCATTAGTCGCCCTTGTTTTTGCTCATGACATGCAAGCATTTTTGCACGAGCAAACTGAGCAAAAGGCATACCTTTAGGAAGATTGGATTTAACTTCTACCTTAGGATCATCTTTAGGCTTGGGATCGCCTTTTGCGGACTTTTCTGCTTCTCCTGGATTGTCACCTGCAACTGGTGTTGCTGTGGTCGCAGCAGTTTCAGCCTGCTTAATCATATCTTTGACACGATCAATATTTTTCTGAATCGTTGCAATTTCAACATCAATCACGCCAATTTGCTGTTCTTCTTCCTCATTGGGGGTCTGACCAGCATCTAAAGCTTTGGTGACAATTCCTTGTTTTTCTGCATTCTTCGCAGCTAATGCATCAAGAAGCTGCTTTAAGTATTTATTCATAGTTTTACTCCACCCTGTGTTGGGCTATTTAGTTTTACGATTACGTGTTTTTGTTCAGATGAATCGCCATCTGGAACGTTCTGAGGTTGTTTGCCCAACGCGGCTTTGTGTTCCTCAAATGCTTTTTTAAAATCTGTTTCGCTTTCGCGATTGCATGGAATGGTGACTAAGGAAAGTTCATAAAACTCCCAATCATTAAATTTTATGCCACCACCTTTGATCATTTCCACGTCATCCCAATTTGGGAGAAACCCAACGGATAGACCCTTGATGAGGTTGTGTTTCAAGGACTGATAAGCCTCTTCAATTCGGGCTTTCAATGCGCCTTCTTCTTCTATCTTTGGAAGATGAATTTCAACCTCAATCCCTTTACTGGTCACTTTCACATCCGTGACATGACCAATTGGTGATTTATGGTCGTGGTGAAAAAGTAATGGCATTGGCAAAGTGAACTTGGCACCTGTGGGAACCATGATGTCTTTTGCTCGATCCTGATTGGGTGTGCTTGCCACCCCTTTAAATGTTCGTTTTTCATCGTCTACGGCTTTGATTTCGAATGAGCCGAATGATTTGTGCAGAGCAGTCATAGCCCCTCCAAAATGCAAAAACCGCCAATTAAGGCGGTTATCTGTGAAATGTGTTTTATACGAAAAAGACGTTGTATTCTTTTGTGCTTGGCTCTGGGTTCATTGACATAAGCGCCACCGCATTAAACGTGGCAATCAAAGGGTCAATCTTCCCGATTCCAGATTCTTGCTTGGTTATTCGCATACCATTGCCAATCATCACTACACGCGCATTACCTGCCGCCCATGTCATGAGTTGCTGCCCTGCATGGAATAAATTACCTTCTGCTAATTTGCGTTCAGTCGTTAAAATATAGGACATGAGTTTGTGTCCTTGTGGCACACCAAACATGGCACCCTCTGGTATCCCTGCTTCCAGTAATCCATCAAGCAAACCGCCTAACCCGAGTGGATCAAGCCCAATCTTATTAAGTTTGCCACTGTCATAAACTTTCTTGGCAATCGCTGCGAGCTGGTCAATATCATCACCCACACGCTCAACCACAGTTAAAGAATGTTCGGCTTGAAAGTCTTGATACTTCGGAATATTTTCCTTGCGGCGCTCTAAAGCTATTTTATTAGCCCATGCATGATTCCAAAGCCACCAGATACGTGGGTCTTTTTTAAGTCTGCCAAGTACAGCGAACCCCAGCAAATCGTCCAACCCACCGCCATCGATTCCCATTGTGATGACATCAGACTGTTCAATGATCTGATCTAATCCAAAGACGTGCTTTTGCTTGTTCCAGTATTCAGCACCAGCCCAACGATTGGCGCGTAGATTCATGCCGATTTCGATGTTTAAGTGCTTGGCCAAGAAGTCTCTAAGGGATTCTTCACCAGCATCCTTGACCTTTTTAAACTCTGAAATAAGATACTCAAGGTCTACGGACGCACCCAAGTTCGGGTTTGTGATATAGAAGTTTTCAGGATTTAAGTGTTCGCCCGCTTCTATCATCTTTTTAGGGAATTCATAGATTAAAGGCAGGAATTGTTTATCCTCTTTAATTCCATCCCTTACATCGCGGGCATAGTCTAAAAGCTGCTTGAATACACCGCATGGCACCTCATCTGACATAGTGGACAGGTAAATCACACAGCCTTCTGGACGCGATGCCAAACCTCCTTTTGCTTCACGGAACATTGATTCAGCATTGGCACGCTTACCAAATAGCCAAACTTCATCAATCAAAATGATTGAAGCCTTTTTACCTGCTGCTGCATTAGATTCCGCTGCGATGACCTTAAGTGTTGCACTTGTACCCAAGTGAGTAACTGTCTTTGTGTGCTCAGACACATTCATCATTTCGCTTAGTTCATCATCTGCCCGAATGAAGTCACGAATCGGGTTAAAGCTATTGTCAGCAACTTCTTTCGTGGGTGCCAAGATAATAAGTTCAGCAGAAAGGCGGTCATTCAGAATCAGTAAGAGAAGCATGATTGCTGCGGCAATCGTAGACTTAGTATTCTTCTTTGAGATCAGAAGGAAGAATTCTCGGATTAATCGACGCTTGGTATTTGGATCTAATGCACCTGCAATTGCCCGTACAAACTCCAACACCCATGGTAATGTGACATCACACATCTTTGGGCTACCCATCACATCAACTAAGATCAATTCATTAAAAATTCGCTCTGCAACATCGGCAACTTGTGGAAATAATGGCTCACAAGGCATTAAAGATTGTTTATTGACAATACGTGTCGCCCAATCTGGGCAAGCTGTAGTCCAGATTGGTGACATTGATGACATAAACTAGCTCGGTAATTGATTATTTAAAGTTCCAAACTTGCCTGACTTTGTAGCAGCCTTAGCAGCATCTTCTTTGGTTTCTTTCTTGCCCTTTTCAGCTACTTTGCCGTGGACGTATGGAAGGGCTGCTTGGGCAGCTCGTACACGTAGAGCCATATCTTCAACTTGGTCTGTGTAGACTGACTTCAAGAACTCAAGCGGATCGTCCAACTTATTGGCAGTCTGGATAGATGTGAAAGTTGTTAAAGGTTTAACCTCATGTTTAACAACTTGCTGGGGAGTGGCTTCTTCAAGTCGTTTCAGATAAGCAATAACATCAGGATCTTTTGCTAAACGCGCTCCTGCCGCAGATGCAGTCTTTTCAGGACATCCAGCTAAAATGGCAGCTTCTTTATTGTCTTTGCCGTTTCGTTTTGCGAGGGCAAATGCCTTCTTTTTTTCTGTTAAAGCCATATACCCTCCTTTAACATATTTTTGAAAACTGATTTTTTCTTATAAGTGAGGAGGGCGGCGGTGTCCGTGAGCTTTGAGCTTGAAAATTTTAACTCCCCCCCTGCCTGCTGATATTTTACGCACCATTTTGATGCAAATTTTAATAATTAAATTCACCATCTCCGGCGCTGTTCATCTTGGGTTATGGATTGCTGTGCTCGCTTAGCCTCTTGTTTTACATCTCTAGCCAAAAGGCAAAAGCTCTTAACATCATCCAGTGTTACCGACTTACCAGATTGAATGCTTGCTATAGCGTAATCATGGACCATATCTTCTATTGTTTTATTACCCACTGCCCACTCTCCCTCAATGTCTTCTCTTTATGACAAGGCACACATAACGATTGAAGATTGCTTTCCTCATCATTACCACCCTGAGCCACATTCACAATATGATCAAGCTCAAGCTCCATAGTTACAACACCACAACACTGGCATGTGTACTTATCTCTTAAATGAATGCTTGCTTTAAGTCTTCGCCATGGGCGACCACCACGTCCTTGACCCCAGTTAGATTGTTTAGGCGTCTTGGTAGTTTGGAGTCTCGGCTTTAATGTCCGTAGTTTCATGATCACCTACTATTCTCAACCGATCACCATCTACGATGAACTTAACGTTAAGCTCAACATAACCATTCGGGTGTGATTCAATCTTGAGTTCCTGTTGTGATACAAGTAATTCACCAGTAATTGCATCATGTAATGCTAGCGATCCTTTAGAACCTTGCGTTCGTTTTAATACCAGTCTTCTAGACATACTCACCTCAATCAATCGTTCTCGATCTTGGCAGTTCGTCTTCCTGTTCGCTTAATTGCAACAGGAGTTCGTTGCTCTGTTCCAGTGCTGCCAGAATTATCTGATCCTTGTTCGCTATCTGCTGAATCAGTGTTGTGTTCTGCTCCACTATCTTCTGCATCAGCGCCAGTAATTCGCTTGATAGCTGCTGCTGTTCTTGCTTTTGCTCGTTCATATTGTTGTTTAATCCATTCACGACGTTCTTCACATGATTTGCATGTCATGCCTTGCTCTCCACCACCCACATCAAATCTTCAGGCGTTTCCAACCAACACCCCTGCTTATTACAAAACGCATGAATGTCATTTAGATACTCAGTAAATTGCTGAACACTTGCATCAGTCGTGCTTATCAGTTCATTTAGTCCTGCTGCCACTTGGTTATATAACGGATGCTTCTGATCTTTTAATGCTTTCACTGCATTGAATGTATTTCGATACTGACCCACATCATCACGAAAGTAGATCGTTGCTAAGAATTTACGCTTAAAGAATAAATGCTCATTATCTTTATCTGTACCTTGATGCTTCGCCCATTGACTGAGCCATTTCCAGTAGAGTTTGTTTTGAGCTTTTGATCTATCTTTGGTGTCTTCTTGAATATGCACAACAAGTGGCTTACCTTCGCCTGCCGCTCTGCCATGATTTAAATTAAGATAATTGGCGACTCTAGCAACATCATAGTGATTCTGGATTTTGTAGACGACTGGTTCCATCAAAATACCTCATTGTTGTACCCAATGTTTAACATCCTCTCAGTCTTTTCCAACCACTGCTCAAACAAAGCTTCTGATTCTTGTCTTGTGCCTAGGTTGAATTGGTCGAATTGACTGTGGCATGAGTGGCAAAGTGGAACTGTGTAGCAATCATCCGCCTTGCGTCCACGGGACTTACCGTGCTTCGAACTGTTTGAATGTGCAGCCTGTGAAGGACTAGATCCGCATCTAACGCATGGCAACTGCCTTATTTCGTTTAGCCTCTTTTGCGAACGCATCTTCTAGATTCTCAATTCGTTTTGTAAGCGTATTAATTTCACGTTGACAGTCATTCTTGAAAGTGTGGCTGCTAAACAAGTGATTGTAATTCTGCAAAAGCACTACGTTCTTCTTGTAAATTTCAAGATTCTTCTTCGCTTCGATTGTGTCCATAGACATTCTCTGAATAAATTGGCACGCCATGCAGGACTCGAACCCACATCAATCACACTAGAATTATGATGTCTTATCCAATTAGACGAATGGCGCATAAAAAAGCCCCACCGAAGCAGGGCATAAAGAGGAAACTGGATTAAAACAGCCCAGCTATTCAAATGAACAACTGGGCTGAGCAGTAACGTAGTTTAAGGCTGACTGATGTGTTAAGGGGTCGCCAATCCGCAAGTAAATACTCACCTCTTTAGGTGGTCAATCCAAGGGTAGTGTCTTGTTCAAAACCCGCACCCTTCATATATATTATTGACCAGATAATATCCTACTAAATTTATAGAGCCTAGTAGGTAACTCCAGAAACAAAAAAGCCCACCTTTCGATGAGCTTTAATGGCTTGGTCTCGGTATGAACCGTAATACGACCAGTATGGGAAAACAATATCTTAAATCCTTATAGCTGTCAATTGATTGTCTTGTTTAGTTTTCGGCGGTATTCACCAACATAAAAATCGATCTCATCTTCCATGTCTTTAAGCATGATATTCACCATGGCGCCTAGATATGCATAGTTCTTGCTATAGGTGTCCGCCTTGATCTCATTAATGCCACAGAACTTTAACTGGCCCTGCAACGTACGATCTTCTTTGATCTCAGGGCGTAATGTGAAATACACCTGCATACGAGCAATCTTCTTACAGAACAGCTTTAAATCGAAGTGATGACGCTGGCGCTCTGTGATTTCTGCGTCATATAAAATCTTTCCAATATGCTCAACCAGAATTTTGAACGCTTGAGTAGTATCACGGGAATCACCCCAAACCAGAATTTCACAATATGCCTTTGTTGCTTGATCTTCAATTGATGCAATAGCTCCGCAACGCTCTTCCCACGTTGGTGCCTTCTCACCAGTCGACATTGTTGAAGCTTCATAGTTTGCTGTTTTAGCTCTCATCTGCTGCCCAACCCATTCAAGATTAGATAATTTTTCTGTTACTACTGCCGCATTCATACCGTCACCTCAATTCTTTTCTGATCGTTCTATGTGTTTTCTAACTCGTTCACGACTTTCTTTGTCATAAGTTTTTAATTGTTTGTAATAGCATCTTAGTTCTACAGCTAGAATCAAAATCCAAGCAAATGGTGATAGTACAATTCGTAGAGTTATCATGAACAATTTCAATAATTCCTCTAGCGCATCTTTTAAATCACACCACTGATCAGAGTAAAAATTCTTCACTTTCTGAATGTGCCATCGACAAGTTAAATCCCAAGCCTCTTTATCCATCACCCACCTCTCAACCGTTCAATAAGCTTCTCAATCCATTGGATGACTAATCCTTCTTTGATTTGTGCTGTTGTGCCACGAATCACGAACCAACCGTTTACAGCTGCTGCTGAATACTTCTCACAGTCTTTTGTGTAGCCTTCGCCTCTGGTGTGCCGACCATTGCTGAATACACCACCTTCCACTTCAACCAGGATGGGCATGTCATCAATTCTGAAATCTGCTAACCATCTGCGCTCAGGATGAAACCGATACTCTTTAGTAAATGGAATCTTTAGAGCATTGAGATGATTCTCTAATAGAGCGTCACCTTTGCTGACTGTCTTACCAAACTTCCGTGACACGCTTGAACGCGCCACAGGTTTTGATCTACTTCTTTGAGCCTCTTTGAATGTGGTCATAGATCACCCCATCGCTTTCTTGATTTCGTGAATACAGAATTTCAAAGCAAAAACTCGCTGATCATTGCCACTTTTAAGATTCTGTTCTTTGGCTAATTCAAGTTGATTGACCAACTGACTACCCATATTTCGCAACTTGTCATTCTCGATTTTTGCGTTGTAGAGTTCTTGTGATAAACGATCAACTTCCAAGATTGCTTGCTCTCTTGTCATCTCTTGGTCAGCAAAACAACCACCACCAGCATGGCAATATCCATCTGCGCCACAGTAAGGGCTTCCACCCTTACAGCGCATAACGGCATCAACCCATGTGTTGTGATTGCTGCTCAACAAATCATGCTCACAAGGGATCTTGATTGCTTTCATGTCTCCCCCTTGAGCGCTTGCTCTAACTCAATTGCAAATCGACCGTAGATTGTTGATTGTTCCCACTCTTTAAGCTCAAGCTCTTTTTCTTCGTCTTTATAGGCTTGGATCAGTTGCTTGACTAAATCCACCCGCTTTTGCAGCTCATCCACCTCGGTCTGGCGTTCTTGGTACATACGCCATGCTGAATTTATCACTGTTACATCACTGTGAAACATTGGATTGATTGAGTAATAAGTTTGCAGTTCTTCATCAAAGTCCATCTGCCATGATTTGCACAATTCATAAGCTTTGGTTTTCTCAAATTCACTTCTCATCACTTCACACTTATCGCCAGTGAAGCACCTAGCACACATTCTTTCGTCATTGCATTTTGTAATTTGATTCATATTCTCTTGCTGCCTTGTGTATAGTTTCAATTAGTTTGTTTGTTTCTCTTTCACCTAAAAGATTGTGATATTTATCAAAATCCTCCAACTCCAAAGACTTCTTGATTTCATCCTCTATTTCTGAATTTCCTCTCATCACTTCACCTGCTCAAAATAGAAAACCACTGGTTTTTTGATGAACTCAACCAAACCGAAACGCATAAGGTGACGAATCTGAGAACAATCTCTTGGAACTTGAACATCACGATAGTGGGCTAACAAGTCACGCCATGACTCCAATGACATTGAACGCTTGTTGTGATTACACGCTGTGCATGCTGGCATTAAGTTCTCATAGACATCGTTTTCAGGCTTCTCAGGCTTACCTGTGACTAAATCACGCACCACTGCTTCCAGGTGGTCTGCATGCCACTTATCAGTCAGATCGTCACCACAATAAGCACAGCGACCATCAAATTTTCGCTTGAGTTCTTCACGTTGTGACTTAGTTAGTTTCATAATTGCCAACCCTCTCTTTGTGCTTCTTGCAATTTGGGGGTGTGTCACAGCCTCTTAATTCTTCTAAGTCAATGCGGTGGCCTGCTGCGATTTCTTCGTTGGTAGCCAATCTGAATAACTTCTTATCCCAGACATATCCTCGTATATCTTTGTATTTACCTAGGCCAGTAACAGAAAGATTTGTATCCCATCCTGCAAAATCAACAACAAAGATTCGACTATCTTCACCTTCAATTAAAACAACCTTATCCCCGACCTTAAACATGCTCACCTCCATAAATGGATTCGTAGTCTGCGATGGCTTGTTGCAAAGCCGAAAGACGTGGTGATGGTTTCACTCCAACGCTTGTACAGGCATTTGTAAAACAAGCGCACTGTCTTTTTGCCATTGATATGCCGCCATACTCTTTAACCAGTTCAAGGCTCTCAACGAGGCGCTTAAGCTCCTCAATACAAATCAAGTCTTTGATCTGACTGCGCTGAAACTCGTCAAGCAATGGGTTGTTTTCATCAACAAACATGCGAGCATCGTCAGTCATGTGAGTAACATTTGAATTAGGAAGTTTGGTTAATTCTTCCCTCGCCCTCTCAAAACCGTGCTGCTGAATGAATTGGATCGCGTTCATTGGCTTTGCTCCTTGTCATGATTAGTCACGCCTTCTAAGCTCATGCGTGCATTGTTCATCTTGTTGTACATGTCTAGCGTAAATGAGTGTCTAGTTCCTGATTTAATTAGAGAAAGTGTTGAATGAGCACATCCTGCAATTCTTGCCACATCGACTAAACGTCCACTATAAGTCCTTATCCAATTAACTATGTCTTTCGCCTGTTCTGCTGTTGGATACACACGTTGTTTTACTAATCTCGCGTGTGAGACTCGATGTGTCCTAACCACTTCAACAACTTCAGGTTTAAACTCAATCAACCCTCTCAACTCATCAATCAGTGGATGCTCTAATCCATTCTCTAGTGCATACTTCACTTCTTTCGCAGTACAAACCTCATAACTCGGTCTATTCTTCTGTTCAGCTAATTTGTGAAGTGCTTGCTTCACTTGAGTGATTGTTGGGATTTGGTTCACGCTGCACCTCCCACTCGACCATCAGTCCAATTACACTCAACGACTGTTAATCCGCCATGTTGGAAGCGTGACCAAAGACGATCTCCCAAGTCTGCTTTGAGCTGATCTAGAGTCATGTTTGAAATAAGCATCGTTGCTTTTGCTTCGTCGTAGCGTGAGTAAAGAACTTTGTGAACAAGCTCCAAACGCTTTTCTCTGTCATGCAATCCGTACTCATCAAGAATTAATAAGTCGTATTGCGAGAAGTCATAAATCACTGACGCTTCAGATTGATCTTTCGTGTCCTTATCCCAAGCTTTCATGATCTTCTGAGCCATATCCTCAGATGTGATGTAACGAGCGTATTTTCCTTTTGCCAAAAGTGTTCTTGCCGTTGCACATGACAAATGGGTTTTACCTGTACCGGTGCTGCCAACCATTACAAGATTGACCACTTTTCCCTTGATGATCTCTTTTGCGTAATCAGTAGTTTGTTTGAGCGCAAGTTTCTGTCCTGGTAATTCAGTAGAGTAGTTACGGAATCCTGAGTTCTCATGACGTTTTGGAAGCATTGCACCTGCAAAGTGTTGTTCACGTACATTGCGATTTACTTGTTTGTCATGCTCTTTGTTTGACGCTTTCACATACTCAATTGCACATGCTGGACATTGCTCACGACCAAACATCACGATCAATTGAGTCTTGTGTTCAGGACATACCGTTTTGCTTTGAAGAATTTCAGTATTGAACATCGCATTCATACCATCCACTCCTCTAGTTCAACAGGATCAACATTTTCGTAATGAGTCTGGGTTTTTGCCCATGCTTCGTTTACGTTTCTGTTATCCAGAACTGGTTGAGTTGTTTTTGCTTGAACTGGTGTGCTCATGCTGATGAATCGGTCTAGCTTTTCAGGTTCACGGCAAATCAATTCAATATCGTTGTAGACAGTGCCACGATCATTTTTGCCCATGTGGTAATCAGACTTCGAGCAATTCAGAATTGCTTTTTTGATGTCTTCAACTGAATACCCTTGCTCAAGACGAGCTTCGATTTTCTTTTTCCGTTTTTCAGTGAGTACGGTTTTTTGGCTGTTGAAAGTTGTTTTCCAGAACTCAAAGACGACATATATATTTTCTTTAAGTGTTTCTTTAAGTGTTTCTTTATTAGTGCCCCGTTTGACGGGACTGGTCTCGTCCCGTTTCGCGGTACTAGTCCCATCACCTTTGACGGTACTAGTCCCTTTTAGTGGTAGTACCGTTTCGTGGGACTGGTTTGGGTTGATTGAATACTCGTTTAAGCACCCAGTTTTACGATTAACAAGAATGATTTTTTTGTCTTCAAGTTCCTTGATGCATGCCATCACCGTGTCACGTTTTCTTATGCCACAGTATTTTTGAAATTGGCTGATTGCTATTGTGTGATTTGTACGATCAAAACCAGATGTTTGACGCACTATGAGCATTAGGCATTTAAAGGCCTTATCGTTTAATTGCGCCATTACCTGGTCGTCAATTAAAGAGTTAGGCATTCTGGTATAGCCCTCTTCTTTCTTTGACATAGATTGTCGCTCAGCTTTTGGAAATGGAACCAGCTCTCCTTGCGGATCAGGTGGTACATATGCTAAATTTGATTTCATTCATTACTCCAATGTTTTGAATACCTAAGCCTGATCTCGTAAATCAGGCTTTTTCTTTGTACCCAAGCTCAAAACTCATTCCAAAATCTTCAATGTCATCTTGAAAGAGATCGTCAATTGATTGCTTGCTTTCCATCCATGCCTTTGACATCACGAAAAGAGCATTAAGCTTTTCTTCGCTAATCATTCGATATTTCTTAGGCACTGTTTTGAATCCAAGAACATCCAATAGAGCTAAACAGTTCTCAATCTCTGTCAATCCATTGGATTTCTTATCATTTTTCATTCTAGATAATGTGCTAGGGTCTAAGCCTATTTGTTCTGCAAGCTGTCCTTGATTACTTGAGGAAAGCGCTTGCAATACCCGAGTCAATTCATTTCTCGCTCTTGCAGTTAAATCGGCTGATACTTTGCTCATGGTTGTTCCTAAGCGGTTAATTGTGTTGAACAATTTTCCTTCCATAAGATTTCTAGTTTTTTTCCTAGTTCATATGAAAGGCGTTTCCCACATAAGCCACGCTCTAAATCACTAACGTAATTTTGCGAACAGCCTATTTCTGTGGCGATATATGTCTGAGTTAGACCCTTTTCCCTTAACTCAGAGATCATCTTTTGCCATTGATTCATGCAAAATCTCCGATAATTTTTATTAAATATATAGGTTTTCCGATATTTATTCAATAGCCAAACCGATTGAATTATGTATCAGAATTCCGATAGTTGTAACGATGGATAAATTTATGGCTACTTTGGGCGACAACTTAAAATCTATTCGCAAAGCAAAGAAAATGACTCAAAAGGAGTTGGCTCAGAAATCAGGTGTAAAACAGTCTGTTATATCCGACTTAGAAACTGGTAATGCAAAATCTACTGGATCTATTCTTGAGTTAGCGAATGCGCTTGGTGTAACGGCTGAAGAACTTAAAAAAGGTGTTATTAGTACACTGGATAATAACGTCGCACCTATTAGCTCTAAATTGCTTCCTGTTCTTTCGTGGGTTCAGGCTGGAACAATGACATCAGTAGAAGCTATTGATCCAAATAAAATAAATGAATGGTTGCCGCCTTTAAGTGCTGATGACCCAGATGGTTGTTTCTATTTAAGGGTTGTTGGTGTTAGTAATTACCCAACCTATGCCGATGGTGATTACATCCTTGTAAATCCTAATTATCAAGTATGTGATTTGATCTCGGAAGATCTTGTAGTTGTGCGTAGTAATTCAGATGCAACTTTCAAGAAGCTTGTGATTGAAAGCGATGAGAGGAAATATTTACAAGCACTCAACCCTAATTTTCAACCAAACATCATTGAATTTGAGGAGGGTATGGAGTTGGTAGGATTAGTGATTGATGCATTTAGACCATTAGGCGGTTCACGTCCAAAGCGTGTTAGGAAAAGCTAATAAAAACTGTGAACCCGATACAGTAATTACAATGGTTCGGGATGGGGTGGGAATGAATAACGAAGACAAGCCTAAACAACTTGGCAGATTGACACTAGATACTGTAAAAAGTCTATCTAATCGTGAAAAACCTTATGATAGTCTGGTTATTGATGAAACTATTCAATCTACGTCTCAAGAAGATGTAATGAAAACTAAAGTTTTAGAAATGCCTGATCTAAATATGCTTGATCTTTCCTATGATCAAATAAAAACGCTAACAGATGAGGAATTGGTTAAGCTTTTGAGCGGTGAAGGTCATGATGGTTTTATAAGAGAGCCAACCATTCAATTGATTAGTAATGAGCTTTTGGGTAGGCAAATTAAAGAGTCTTCCAAGCCCCATTGGACAGTGACTCCAACCTTTATTGTTGGTTGTATTGCATCGATACTTGCTGCCATTTCAATTTTAGTTACTATTTACTTTTCAGTTTTTTACCAGAAGGCTGAGAATAATAAGCATACAGATCAAAGTTACACTATTAAAAAAGATGGTAGCCCAAAGTAAACGCTTAACAACTAAAGATTCATTTTTATTCATAACAAACTCCAACCAACCCACCCAGTGTGGGTTTTCTTTTGTCTATTAAAACATAAAAAATCGGAATTTCTATAAAAATATCGGATTACCTATTGACTAATAATATCGGAAATGCGATATTTACCTCACAGACAACAAAAAAGCCCCGACAGTTTGGCGACGCGGAGCTTTTACTCAAAGAGTGAGATAAGTATGACACAAAATCAAGAAACAATCACCACGTACAAGGGATTTGACAAAGACCTTAAATGTCGTGGCTTCCAATATGAAATTGGAAAGACATATAAGCACGAAGGTGAGGTTAAAGCATGCGGTTCAGGTTTTCATGCATGTGAACACCCTTTAGATGTATTGGGTTACTACCCTCCTTCACAAAGTCGCTATGCGGTTGTTGAACAATCAGGTGATTTAAGCCGTGAAGATGGCGGTGACACCAAAGTTTCTAGTCGTGAAATTTCTATCAAATTTGAAATTGGTATTGCTGATCTAGTTAAGTTTGCTATCGACTACACATTTAGCAAATGCACACCTATTGATGCCGAATCACCTGCTTCGGCTACTGGCAATCAAGGTGCAGCTTCGGCTACTGGCAATCGCGGTGCAGCTTCGGCTACTGGCAATCGCGGTGCAGCTTTGGCTACTGGCAATCGCGGTGCAGCTTCGGCTACTGGCAATCGCGGTGCAGCTTCGGCTACTGGCGAATATGGTGCAGCTTCGGCTACTGGCGAATATGGTGCAGCTTCGGCTACTGGCTATCAAGGTGCAGCTTCGGCTACTGGCAATCAAGGTGCAGCTTCGGCTACTGGCTATCAAGGTGCAGCTTCGGCTACTGGCAATCAAGGTGCAGCTTCGGCTACTGGCAATCGCGGTGCAGCTTCGGCTACTGGCAATCAAGGTGCAGCTTCGGCTACTGGCAATCGCGGTGCAGCTTCGGCTACTGGCTATCGCGGTGCTGCTTCGGCTACTGGCTATCGCGGTGCTGCTTCGGCTACTGGCGAATACGGTGCTGCTTCGGCTACTGGAAAGCATTCTGTTGCATGCGGTCTAGGTTGGAATAATAAAGCTATGGCATGCGAGTCGGGTGCAATAGTTCTAACTTATCGCAACACACAAGATGAAATTATCCATATCCGCGCTTCTAAGGTTGGTGAGAACGGTATTAAAGCTAATACCTGGTATCAATTGGACGAGAATTGCGAATTCGTTGAAGTGGAGGCTTGATCATGGATAACAACACTCTAACTCACAACCAGTTCATTGCACGTTTAATCAAACGCCAGAACACTAAGAAGTTCACCACGATCAAAACTGTGGCTATCCAGTCTTTTGCATTGCTTGCTGTATTGGTGATGTGCATTTCATTTATTGGTTTGGTTCTTCACATTGCAGCGTATTACCAGGCTAAAGAAGAGTTAGAAACCCAAGCCCTTATTCAACAATTAGAAAAAGGCGAAGTCGTAGAAATGACGGCTCGAGTTGGTGCCCAACATGATTAAGTCGAAACAGCCGATTTTTAGTGTTGATTACACTACCTGTAAAAGCTGCGGTCGTTCAGTTCAGCGCAAAGTGCCCTTTCACAACAACAAGGGATATTCATGGATATGTTCATGTGGCTGGTCTCAAAACGTATGGAGTTGCTCTGTAACGTGAGGTGTCTATGGGAACTATTTTCCCTCAAAGCTTTCTTGAGCAATTCGGTTATTCAATTGGCGAGAAAGAAGAAGCAACCCACTACAGCACTTTCGGTGGTTCTGAATGGTCATTGAAAGTTGCAAGAAATCAGATTTTTTACTGGTGTGATTTAGGAAAGTCTTGGCGTAAATGGCCTTTAACAATCCAGCACTGCACACCTATTGGTGAACAGGAACCCAACTATAAATGTGGTCCAGACGCACCTAAACAAATTCAAGTTATAGAGCGAGTTTTGAAGGACTCACCTATTTATACCAATGCAAAATATAAAGGCGATTAACATGAATGCACAAGTTAATGAATTACAAGTATTAGAACAAAATGTGATTGTTGCTGCTTTTTCTAAAGTTGGTGGCACAGATGAATTGTACGAGCGTATTGCTCAGGAAGTTCGTAGTCATGTTCCAGATGTGAGCACAAAGAAAGGGAGAGATGCCATTGGCTCTCTTGCTTTAAAAATTAGTAAATCAAAAACATTGATTGAGAAATGTGGTAAAGACCTTGTTGCTGAACAAAAGGCGCAAATCAAATTGATTGATGATGACCGAATTGGGGTTGTTAAGAAGTTTGATTTATTGCGAGATGAGATTCTTGCACCACGTGATGCATGGGAAAAGGCAGAAGAAGATCGTGTTGCTAAACATCAGCACAATATTAAAGAGATTCGTTTACATGCCACAGAAGGTTTTTTGGAGCTAACCACAGCCGAAATGCTTGCAGGTGCAATTGGTCTTGTTGAAGAAGTAATTATTGATTCTTCATTTGAAGAGTTCGAACAAGAAGCAAAAATTGCCAAGTTAGAGACTTTGGAA
The DNA here is from genome assembly GCF_000369405.1 of Acinetobacter sp. ANC 3929. Classification (GTDB taxonomy): domain Bacteria; phylum Pseudomonadota; class Gammaproteobacteria; order Pseudomonadales; family Moraxellaceae; genus Acinetobacter. The sequence goes on along the minus strand of NZ_KB849994.1, from coordinate 555,471 downwards.
AAGCTGCGTAGTGCCATAGCTGCACGTGAAAAATATGAAGCTGAACAGGCAGAATTAGAGCGTTTACGTAAAGCTGAACAAGAATGTTTACAGCGCGAACATGAAGAGCGTATTGCGAAAGAAGCAGCTGATAAAGCGCGTATCGAAGCAGAAGCAAAAGCTTTAGCTGAAAAGCAACGTTTGGAACGTGAACAAAAAGAACAGGCTGAATTAGCTGAACGTCAACAACGTGAAGCTGCTGAACGTGAAGCACGCCTTCAAGCAGAAAAAGAAGCTGCATTGCTACGTGAAGAACAATTGAAACAACAAGCGATTGAACAAGCCAAACAGGCTGAGATTCAAAAGCAGCAAGCTATTGAAGCCGAACGTTTGCGCATGGAACAAGAACAGGCTGCAAAAGCAGAGGCAGAACGTCAAGCTGAATTAGCACGGCAAGCAAACCAAGCGCACAAAAAGAAAATCTGTAACGAAGCACTAAAAGGTTTATTGGCTTTGGGTGTTGATGAGGCTAAGGGCAAAGAGATTTTGCAAGCCATCAATAAGGGTTTGGTTCCACATGTATCAATCAAGTTTTGATGATTAGATGATGAATGCTCAAGTTTCAAATACGTTGGTTATTGAAGATCTAGTGGCTATTCAACATGAACTGAAAGCCCCTAAAGATAAATTCAACTCATTTGGTAAATACAATTACCGCTCTTGCGAGTCAATTCTTGAGGCCGTAAAGCCATTGTTGCACAAATACAACTGCACATTGGTCCTATCCGATCAGTCTAAAGAATTGTGTGGAATTCCCATTGTGACAGCTATTGCTAAATTTGTTGATAGCAAAGGCAAGGAAACGTTGGTCCAAGCAGAGGCTGGTGTTGAGGTAAATAAAAAAGGTATGGATGTAGCTCAAACTTTTGGTGCGTCAAGTTCATATGCTCGTAAATATGCATTAAATGGTTTGTTTTTAATTGACGATTCCAAAGATGCAGATTCTGACGAATATCAGAACCAACAGAATTCTCAGCAAAACCAATATCAAAACCAGTTGAAAAACGATTACCAAAAAGCCTTAAAAGACATAGAAAATGCTGAGAATTATTCAGTTCTCGTCCAGATTTGGAACAAATTTAAAGCTACGAATTACGCTGAACAGATTAAGAAATCTATTGGCGCTAAACGAGACAAAGAAGGATGGGCAGCATGAAAGAACTCACTTTAGGTTTATCAATCTTGTTGAATTTGGCGGTTGGGCTTTTATTAATTGTAGTGGCGGGAGTGTGGTGATGAATCATAATTTTATTGAGTATACAACTGGCGGTGCATTCAACCTTAATTTAAGCCGTCGACAAATTGAATCTTTTACATACTTCGCTTCTGTAGAGCAGTTTGTACATATCCCATCAAAGTCTACACAAGCTTTGATTGATAAAGGTTTGCTTGAGTCAGTACCTGCTGCTGAAGCACATGACCCACACTACCCTTGCTTGAAAGTTACTGCTGAAGGAAAGTTGGTTTGGGAATTGTTGAAAATGGCAGGACTGGTAAAAGAGTTGCCTAGATCAGTATTTATTCCTGCACCAGAAGTTGATTTCAAAGTTGAGTTACGGGAGAAGGCTGATGTTTGATATTGAAAAAGAACGTGAGGCTTTTAAGGCTTTATTTGAAGAAAAATTGGGCGCACATAGCTGTCAATTTGATCTTGATAGTGATGGTAATTATGAGGATCGTGAAACAGTCAGTGCATGGCATATGTATTTAGCTGGATTGAATAAAAATCTTGAAGGCTGCGTGGTGGTGCCAGAAACATTAAGCCTAGATTTAGCAAGGAAGCGTGCCGAATATATTTATCAGGGCGCAAAAAATTATCTTGCGCGTGAATACGCCAACCTATCGGCTATTGAAATGCAACTTTTTAAAGAAAGATGGATTGAATCAAAAGCTGTGAGTTTGCAAACAGACTATTTACTGACATTAGAATCAGCAAGGGGCGGAAAATGATTAAACAATTGATACCTACAGAGCCTCAGCAATGCCCTGTTCAAATGCCAGTTTCTTATTTTGGTGCGTCCTATCCTGATTCACAATGTATTGAAGGTTATTTATGGGATGAGGATAGCGGTGATGATGAAGGTTTCACAAGTGGTGGGGACATTCCTTGCCCATTTTGTAACCCAGCCGACCATGCGGACTACATGAAAGAACATGATGGAGATGAGTTTGTTTGTGAAGTTTGTGATACGAAACTAGATAAACTTCATTGGGCTGAAACAGAAAAGCCCTCTGTCAAATTATATGGCCACTGCCCAAAATGTAATTGCAACCAGTGGGCAGGATATAAAGAAGCAAAAGCGGATGCGGAGGGGTGAAAATGCAGATTGATCGTAGAGTTCGAGCAAAAGAGTTTATGCAGTTACTATCAATTAAGAAAGATGCATTTTACTCCAGAGTGAAAACTGGTGAAATTCAACAGCCAGTCCGGGTAAACAAAAAAGATGTTTTTTGGCATGAATCTTATGTGAAGCAGAAAGTTGAAGAACATAAGATTGAATCTGGTACACTAGCCTGCTCATAGCAGGCTTTATTTTTATTAAGTTGAGGTTGCTTTTCTAAAAACGGGTAACATAACGGGTACTTTATCTAAAAACTACATAATATTATATAACTAACAATAACTTATATTAATAATGTGCATTTGCTATTAAGATATTCACTAAAATTAATTCTCTATACAGTATCTGCTGGCATCTTCAGCTCTGCCTTGCATGAAAAGCTGAAATAACTCAAATAAGGCATGAAACCTAGGTAATCGTACCCCACTTGTCAAGTTTCATCACTGAAATTAGACTAAATTCAACCATCCATCCTCATCTGAACAACGTATCTTTCGATCTTCATTAAAATCAATGAGCAACATAAATCACAGTTAAAAATCATGGAAAGATGTCAACAATCACCTGACTACTCAGCAGTTTTCCCAATTGAATTATTCCTTGAATTATATATAGTTATGACTTCATAGTATTAGAAATTTATACAACCATGAGACATTTATCTAAATTTATCCGAGTTTTCGGGGTGAGTTTCACACTTTTAACAGCACCAGCTGTTTTTGCTGATGAAGCGGTTTCAGTCAAAGAAGCTGATGCATTAATTAAAGATGACATCGCCAATGCACAAGTACTTATCGAAATGTGCCCTAACTTGATCGGAAAGAATGCCAAGTTTGATCAAAATATCAAGAAAATGGTGGGTTCATATCTCAGCAATTATTCAGATAAAACGGCATCATTAGATAGCCTACAAAAAGATGGCGAATTCAAAACTTTGTTGAAAGATGCGCGTGAAGCAGCATCAGAAGTCGATAAAGCTGAACAAAAGTCTGTATGTGAAGAAGTTTTAAATTTCGAAGGCTAATCAAGCTTTGGAATAATCGTGTGGTTTTAAACCCAAATTGTTTGAAACCACTCTTCCATTATCTACAATGACTTTACTTTTATATATTATCCCTACCAAGCATCTGGTTCGCGGACCATATGAATAATATTGGCAGGACTGCTGATCCAACCACCTTTGAAGCCCTCCGGTAAAGGTTCAATAGCATCACAACGCACCACACCTGCCTGATTCAGGTATTGAGCTGCTTCGGGAAAATTATCTGTAAACAGTTCAAGCCAAAGCTCTGCTTGACTCATCCCCTCAACCACATCAATCCATAATTTAACTGGTCCAAACTCAAAACCAATCTCTGAACCTTTTTCTGTGATTTGCTTAAGACCAATCACATCACGATAGAATGCGACTGTAGCTTCGAATTGATGCGGTGGTAGTTTCAGTGCAATATCAACACCGCCTTTGAATTTTGTCTCCATGTTCCTGCTTCCTCTTTCAATATATTTGTTATTTTCCTAATTTTTCCCTCAACCTTAACCTTTATATTTCACAACACACATTTAACCGCTACTTTCATTTTCATAAAGAAGCCAATTAGTTTATTTTTTAATCATATCCATGTTAACTTCGAAGATCAAATGAAGAGCAAAAATGCACCAAGCAACCTCTTCAAAGACATACAATTTTTTAAGCCTGATAAGTCCATTAAACAATGGCTAGGCTTTCAATACTAAAATTAAAAACCACATTTTCTCTACGGTTCCTACAGCAAACATACATTTTTTAACATCCTTTTATGCTATAAGTTATTCAAATTCTTTAAGTCTTGTTATTTGAGTTTGATTTCTTATGAAGAAAAATGTTTTTAAAACACTAGGTTTATCATTCCTCATCGCTTCGAGTGCACTTACTTCATCAGCATTTGCGGCTGACAAAAAGTCAGAAACTGAAAAGATTGAAGTCACGCCAATGTCTGACAGCGTAACCAAGCAAGAACTTGCTGCGATCTACGTGCTTTCTGAAATTTGCCCTAGTCTGATTGGCAAAGATTTAAAATTTAATAAAGCCTATGACAATCTGGTCAAAGCCTATTTAAGCAACGATGCCAAAGCTGTTGAAACACTCAATAACCGCGTGAAAGGCAAAGATTTTCAGGAAGCTTTGAAAGAAGCACGTGCAGATGCAAAAGCTGCTTCTGACAATGATAACCGTCAAATTTGCGATGATGTTCGTAATTATTATTCGAAATAATCCGACCAATTAAGCTTCAGGTTACAATACTGTATGAAAAAGCCGATTTCTCCCGTAGAAGTCGGCTTTGCTTTATCCTAAAATGCTAGGCTCGTCTGCTTCATACAAGATATTGGAACCACCTAGAATGACTCAAAAAAGCGCTCTTGCTGCATTACTCCTTTTGCCAAGCTTTTCATATGCAGCAACTGTCCTATCTGCCCCACCAGAATTAAATAATAAATCCTATGTGTTAATGGATTATGAGACAGGACAGATCCTCGCTGCCAAAAATGAAAATGAAAAACTGGCACCTGCTTCAATGACAAAAATGATGACAAGCTACATCATTGAGCAGAAACTTTTAAAGGGTGAATTGACTGAAAACGAACAGGTACGCATGAATGAATCTGCGTGGTGTCGTGGTACCAGTTCAGAATCATGTATGTATGTTCCATTAAATGGCACTGCAACTGTTTTAGAAATGTTACGCGGGATTATCATCCAGTCAGGTAATGATGCATCTAAAGCAATGGCTGAGCATATTGCAGGCAATGAAGGTACCTTTGCCCACATGATGAACCAAGAAGCAAAACGTGTTGGTATGGTGAATACACACTTCATCAACTCAACAGGCATGCCTGCTGAAGGTCATTACTCAACTGCAAAAGATATGGCTGTACTGGCACAACATATCATTAAAGATAGCTCTAAATACTATCCAATTTATTCAGAAAAAGAGTTTTCTTTTAACGGTATCAAGCAAGGCAACCGTAATGCCCTGCTTTATACTGACCCAAGCGTAGATGGTTTAAAAACTGGACATACCGACGAAGCGGGTTTTTGCCTAACCACTTCAAGTAAACGTGGACCGATGCGTTTGATCTCGGTGATCTTTGGTACACCAAGCATGAATGAACGTGCCAATCAAACACGTACATTATTGGCTTGGGGCTTTGCAAACTTTGAAACTGCAAACGTTCAACCTGCAAACCAAGTTCTTGCCAAAGCAAAAGTATGGTTTGGTAAACAAGATGAAGTTCAAATCGGTCTAGCTGAAAACTTCAATGTCACCATGCCTAAAGGCCAAGCAGATAAAATCAAAACTCAACTTGTGGTTCAACCTAAACTCAATGCACCTTTAGCAAAAGGTCAAGTTGTTGGTAAACTCGTTGCGAGCCTAGATGGTAAAGTGATTGCTGAAAAACCACTAGTTGCCTTGAAGCCTGTTGAAGAAGCTGGTTTCTTCGCGCGTATGATTGATCATATTAAAATGTTCTTCAGCAACTTATTTTAATTTTTAGAATAGCTAGATAAAGCATTCATGCTCTTGGGTATGAATGCTTTTTTATTTTATAATTACTCTAAATTTTCCAATCGAAAACGACTATGCCAAAGAACATCCGTCCTTATTTAGACCAAAAACCTGATGTCGATTCAAGCTGCTACGTGGATGAAATGTCAGTTGTGGTTGGTGATGTCAAATTAGCAGAGAATGTTTCGGTCTGGCCTTTTGCCGTCATTCGAGGTGATGTAAATTCCATTCAGATTGGCAAAAATAGCAATGTACAAGATCACTGCATGTTGCATGTTAGCCATAAAAACCAGTCTAAACCCAATGGTTCCCCACTGGTGATTGGTGAAGATGTAACGGTTGGGCATCATGTGACTTTACATGGATGCACCATTGGTAATCGTGTCTTGATCGGGATTAATACCGTTGTTTTAGATGACGTGATTATTGAAGATGATGTAATGATTGGTGCAGGTAGTCTGGTGCCGCCACGTAAAGTGCTAAAAAGTGGTTATCTCTATGTCGGCAGCCCAGTACAGCAAGTTCGTGCATTGACCGAAAAAGAAATGGAATTCCTTCCTTATTCAGCACGTCATTATGTGAAAGTGAAGGATAATTATAAGAATAGCGAAGTTTAAGACTTCGTTATGCTTCTGCTTAATTTTGCACACAATTAAAAATAATAAACTTTTAGGGATATCTAATGAACACTGATCATTCACATAATTGCCCTACTCCAGATGCACTCATTAATACAACTAAGCTCAATATTGAAAAGTACGGACTGCAAGTTATAGGAATTAGTGCGACAGACTATTTACCCTCTTTTAGTTATAGTATTGGTTTATATGAAAGCTATCAGCACCCTGAAATTATATGCTTTGGGCTAGCAACTGACTTAGCACATACCATCATCAATGATGTGGCTAATCTGATCAAAAATGGAGAAATAATTGCTCTCAATCAAGAGTATGGCGATCAAATTTTAAAAAAAACTCGTGCTCAATTTTTGCCTGTAGATATTAAAAATATTGAAGATTATTTTGGTGCTGCTTTAAATTACTATCAACACGACAATTTTTCTGCTTTGCAATTGGTTTGGGCAGATCGTAATAATAAATTGCCTTGGGAAGATGGGTTTGAGGAAGAATTTATTTATGATCAACCACTCTTAGACCGAAATGCTGATTTTAAGTTCAGAGAAGCAAAAAACCTTGGTATTTTTACCACTCGGCAATGGCTAGAACATAATCAACCCATCTTACGCGTTGTTCACGATACTGATGGCGATTGGCAGTTTTTAACTGGAGACCAAGAACCAGATGATATTCGCTTAGTTGCCTTGGAACAAATGATTCTAAAAGACCCGAGTCTGAATGACATTTTTGATCTTGGTTACGGTCAAGTAGCTGAAAGAGATTTCATCGGTGATACATGGAAAAAGTTAGATCTTGATGAATATCAGGAAGAATGACGTTATCCCTAAAGGCATATCATCAAGCTTATATAAAAGCCATCCAATACAACAAAATCACAGGATGGCAATATCTCTTACTTTTAAAGTGTAGAAGCTCAAACCTCACATAAAGAACAATTCACACCGCGACAGTTATGCAACACCGATGTCCGAGCACTTTTTTTATTGGTTCCCGGCCCTTCAACCAATGGCCCTGCCAGTTGCTCGGCACTCGATGAGGGTCGCCATTTATTTTTGACTGAGATCTTTTGATGCCCTGTCATCATCGGTTTTAATAACATGGATTGCTGGCAATACGGGCAAGATGTGTTATCCCTTGCAATACTAACCATTGGGACATTCTTCTCGAAAATCCCTTCACAATGTTCACATCTAAAATCATATAGTGGCATCTTAAAATCCTTCTTTAGCGACTAATTTTGCATTCGTCCAAGACTAACGATGTCCCCAAAACTTATTCTCATTTAAGGCACCTTGCGGCAAAATATTCTTCTCAAAGATAGAGGTTGGTAAAGAAATTGTGCAAGCACAGTTTGGAATATCTACAATGCCACCAATACGCCCTTCAACAGGTGCAGCGGTAAGCAACATATAGGCTTGAGACCCCGTAAATCCAAAATTCTCAAGATATTTAATTGCTTTTAAACAGGCCTGACGATAAGCAACCGTAGCATCCAAGTAATGATTTATTCCATTTTCCACGCTGATACCTTCAAAGGTTAGCCACTGATCGTAATTAGGTCTGACATTGCTTGGAACAAAGATAGGCGAATCAATATTGTATTTTTCCATTCCTCCTTTAATCAGGTCAAAACCAACACGCGTTACCCCATCCATTTCAATCGCACCACAGAATCCGATTTCGCCATCACCTTGTGAGAAGTGTAGATCACCCATCGAGAAGCCAGCGCCTTTCTGATACACAGGAAAATAAATACGACTGCCCGCAGCTAGATCTTTAATATCGGTATTACCGCCATGTTCACGCGGCGGTACCGTACGGGCCGCTTCAACTGCCATCCGGTCAAACTCTGCTCCAGTGACCCCTCGTAACACCGCAGTTCTTGGATCAGGTGGATTTGCCTGCCCCTTAGGCACCAATAACGCTTCTCTACGGTTCCACTCTTTTAAAAGCTCATGTGAAGGAAGCGTCCCCATTAATCCAGGATGTTTTAAGCCAGCAATACGAACACCGGGAATATGACGCGATGTTGCAAATAATCCTTTTAAATCCCAAATTGCCTTATCTGCCTCAGGGAAATAATCTGCTAAAAAGCCACCACCATTTTCTTTCGCGAAAACGCCAGAAAAACCAACTGCTGAGATCGGTTGAATATCCAGAAGGTCAATCACCAATAAATCGCCTGGCTCAGCACCCTCAACATAAAAAGGCCCCGTCAAAGGATGTGCTCGAGTGAGATCAACATTTTTTACATCAGAAACATCATCGGTATCTTTAATTTGTGCATCTAAAAAATCTAGGCTTTCAATGAGAATCTCTTCCCCTGGTTTCACCGATGTTAAAAATGGAATATCTGGATGCCAGCGATTATGGCCAATCTCTGCTTGTTCTGCTAAAGCGACACCAGGTTTAATTTTAATATGTTGCATAATACTTCAACTCCGTGTGCTGTATATGAGTCTAATTCATCATCTGTTGTACTTCTAAATTATTGAAAGGCCTGAGCAAACAATACATTGCTTAGACGGAATTATTATTTTTACCTCGCGGTCAAAAAACACACTAACACAATCTGTTTTTTTGAAGCAATTTCTTTTCGATTCTCAAACATCATATATATACTGATGTCAGCAAATATTTTCCTCCGCTTTAGCGAATTAGCCTTTCTATGTAGCCAAAAACAGTCAAATTTTGTAGAATACGTTTTTTAAAACCATGGTGCTTTCTATGACCGCTTGGACACCTCATGTCACAGTCGCTACTGTTGTCGAAAAAGACGAACGTTTTCTGTTTGTTGAAGAACACAGCGAAGGCTTTGTACATACCGTGTTTAATCAACCTGCGGGACATGTAGAATGTGGTGAAACCATTATTCAGGCAGCCATCCGTGAAACCTTAGAAGAAACAGGCCATCACGTCGAAATTGATCATCTACTGGGTATCTACACCTATACACCACCGATGTTTCCCGACCGTACTTATTATCGTTTTTGCTTTCTGGCTCATGTCACAGCCGTTGAGGAAAATGCGCAATTGGATACAGGTATCGTAGGTGCAGTTTGGATGAATCTGGATGAGCTACAAGAATCAGCCCGAGCACGTAGTCCATTGGTTTTAAAAGCTATTGAAGATGCCCTTGCTGGTAAAAAATACCCTTTATCGCTTATTTATGAGCACCCTTTCTCTCCCTCATTAACTTCTCATTTGGATGCTTAATTAGATGCAACAACGTGTCATCGTCGGTATGTCTGGTGGTGTAGATTCTTCTGTTTCTGCCGCACTGTTACTTCAACAAGGATATCAAGTTGAAGGCCTTTTCATGAAAAACTGGGAAGAAGATGATGGTACGGATTACTGCACAGCATTGGAAGACTTGGCAGATGCTCAGGCCGTTGCAGATAAAATTGGCATTAAACTGCATACTGCCAACTTTGCCATGGAATATTGGGATCGCGTATTTGAGCATTTCTTAGCCGAATATGCTGCGGGTCGTACACCAAACCCAGATATTCTCTGCAATAAAGAAATTAAATTCCGTGCTTTTCTCGACCATGCCATGACTTTAGGTGCAGACTTTATTGCAACAGGTCACTATGCCCGTCGTGGTGCAAGCATGCAGAATTCACGTGGCGAAACCTATGCGCCATTACTCCGTGGCGTTGATAATAATAAAGATCAGACTTATTTCTTACATGCGGTACACGGTCGTGAAATCAACAAGACCTTGTTCCCTGTTGGTGAAATTGAAAAGCCAGAAGTTCGTCGCATAGCAGAAGAGCTAGATCTAGCAACTGCCAAGAAAAAAGACTCAACTGGTATTTGCTTTATTGGCGAGCGTCGCTTTACAGACTTCCTGAAACAATATTTACCTGCACAAGCTGGAAAAATTGTTTTGGAATCAGGTAAAGAAGTTGGTGAACATCATGGCTTGATGTACTATACGCTGGGTCAACGCGGTGGTATTGGTATCGGTGGTATGAAAGGTGTACAAGAAGGTGCATGGTTCGTATTACATAAAGATATTGCCAATAATCGCTTGGTGATTGGTCAAGGGCATGAACATCCATTGATGCAAAGTACACAGCTTTGGAGCGAATCAATTGATTGGGTTGCAGGCGAACAGGACATTCCATCGACTGGATTCCGATGCACAGCCAAAACCCGTTATCGTCAGCCAGATCAAGCGTGTACAATCTATCGCGATGAACAAACGGAAAATGGAATTCGTGTTGAGTTTGACGAGCCACAACGCGCTGTGACTCCTGGACAAAGCGTGGTGTTCTACTCCGGAGAGGTCTGCTTAGGTGGTGGTGTGATTCACCATACCAATGCACCTGAACCAGATTTTATTTAAGGAAATTGGAAGCGAAGCATGGTCGAGTTACCCTTTCAGCACACTCAAGCGTTGAATGTTAGACAGAACCGTGCTCTGGCATTGGCTGCGGTCTTTCAGGCAACTCAGTTAACACATATGACTGCAATGGCTGGACAGCAAAGCATTGGCGATAGTGGTAACTTCTATTTTGAACTGTTGATCAAAGCCAGCCTGAATATTCGTCCTGCAGCGAATAATGCCTCTCAGACCTTAGATTTTTTTAATCAGCTTGCAGATATTTCACTGGGATTAAAAACCTTAGAAGGCTGTATTACCCAGCCTTTTAATACCGCACCCAAATCCCGTGTTCCCAAAATGTCGACTGCAAAACTGCCGATGTCCTATGCAATGGCCTTGTTGCAGTTGGAAAAAAAAGTTTATAGCAATCCTGAATACGTCAAAATTATAGAAACAGCACAACAGAAAATCTTAAAGCAACTCTCATTTTTCGATAATAATTATTTACATCCAAGCATCATTGCCAATTTAGCTCAAACCTATGTTGAAACCGCAGGACAGATCAATCCACGTATTTTGGTCCGTGGCAATGCCGAAGCTTTTAAAGACATCAATCATACCAACCGTATTCGTGCATGCTTATTTACAGGCTTACAGCTGGCGCATCTATGGAAGCAGCTTGGTGGCAGCTCTTGGAGTATGATCTTTAGTAAACGCAAGTTATTGCAAGATATTCAAGCTCTCGCTCGTTTGCAGTATCAGGTGGTATAGACCGATGCTACAACGAATTTATTTTTATGTTTATTCCAAAATTAAGGAATCTGTATGAATGCTTTAACCGCACTCTCGCCACTTGATGGACGTTACGCTAGCAAATGCGATGCCCTACGCCCTTTTTTGTCTGAGTTTGGTTTAATCCACGCTCGTGTCACGGTTGAAGTGCGTTGGTTACAAGCACTTGCAAATCGTGCAGAAATCATCGAAGTTGCGCCATTTTCAAATGAAACCAATGCAGCTTTAGATGCGATCGTTGCTAATTTCTCTGAAGAAGATGCGAATCGCATTAAAGAGATCGAACGCACAACGAACCATGACGTAAAAGCAGTTGAATATTTCCTTAAAGAAAAAATTGCCAACATTGATGAATTACAAAATGCAGGCGAATTTATTCACTTTGCATGTACCTCTGAAGACATTAACAACCTGTCTCATGCATTGATGCTAAAAAATGGTCGTGAAGTTTTAGTTGCAAGTATGAAGCAACTTCTTAATGCGATCTCTGCTTTGGCAACCACGCATGCTGAACAGCCAATGTTGTCACGTACTCATGGTCAAACTGCAAGCCCAACCACATTGGGTAAAGAGATGGCGAACGTTGCTTATCGTTTAGCGCGCCAAATCAAGCAATTTGAAAATGTAGAATTACTCGGTAAGATCAATGGTGCGGTAGGTAACTACAACGCTCACCTTTCTGCTTACCCTGAAATTGACTGGGCTGCACATGCACAGGCTTTCGTTGAATCTTTAGGTCTAAGTTTCAACCCATACACCACACAAATCGAGCCACATGACTATATGGCTGAATTGTTTGATGCATTGCGTCGTTACAACACCATCTTGATCGACTTTAACCGTGACGTTTGGGGTTATATCTCGCTGGGTTACTTCAAACAAAAGTTAAAAGATGGCGAAGTTGGTTCTTCAACCATGCCTCACAAAGTAAACCCAATTGACTTCGAAAACTCTGAAGGTAACTTAGGTATTGCCAATGCAGTATTGGGCCACCTCGGTGAAAAACTTCCAGTTTCTCGTTGGCAACGTGACCTCACTGACTCAACTGTATTACGTAATATGGGTGTTGGTTTTGCACAAAGCTTAATTGCATTTGATGCATGCTTAAAAGGTGTAGGTAAACTTGAATTGAATGCTGCTCGTTTAAATGAAGATTTAAACCAAGCACAAGAAGTTCTTGCAGAGCCAATCCAAACCGTTATGCGTCGCTATAATGTTGAAAAGCCATATGAGAAATTAAAAGCGCTGACTCGTGGTCAAGCAATGACTCGTGACATGATGGTGAACTTCGTCAATGGCGATGAACTTGCACAAGTTCCAGCCGATGAACGTGCTCGTTTAGCTGAGTTGACACCTGCAACCTATACAGGTAATGCCGCAGAACAAGCAAAACAAATCAATGATTTGATCAGCAAAATCTAAAACTGCTTGACTCAAAAAAGCAGAGCTTCGGCTCTGCTTTTTATTTTATGGCAGTATTGTTATTTTTTATAGGGTAATTCTCACAACCTCCCCCTAAAATAGGATGATCTCGATCAGGGCCTTCACAGAACTCTTTACGCTGTCTCGCTTTTTCCTCATCACTGATAGAATCAAAATAATTATAAAAATACATATGATCAATCACTTCGGGATCATTAAAACTCGTACTTAACTCAATTCCAAATGGCCTACCCTTTTGATCATTTTCACAGCTAATAGTTAAGTTATAACTAACGCGTGTTTTTGAATGAAATTTATTTCTAACCTCATCATGCATTGGATAAGCGCCAACAAGTATCCCATCTATATCGATCGCATCTTTAAATATACTTCTCACTTGTTCTGTATCAGGTTTCTTTAGTTCTTCTTCTATTTCTGCATCTGTTTCTTTCTTTATATCGTGCTCTGGTCGTTCTAAACGGAAACGAAAACTATCAATTTGCTTATCATTTTTTCTCTCAACCAATCGTACTCCTATATCATCATAGATATATAAATTGGTTAAATTAATTCCATCCGTACTATCCACTTTTCTATAGTTTTTCCCCAAGGCTTTGATCCAAGGTTCAACGGTAGAATTCATATAGAGATCTGTACCGTTATAATTAATTGCACAGCCATGAACCTTAAACCGATGCTGCTGGTTTAGTTTCTTGATAAATCCTTCTGTATCAGCGCTTGGCTGCGCTGCTGACTGGCCATTACTACAACTGATACATAAAATAAGAGGTAAAAAACTTAATAGAATCTTTTTAGAGTAACTCATCATTTTTGTACTAATGCTGAAATTCATTGAGAAATTCTTTCTTCATTAAATACCGAACTACTGCCATCATCCTCAACTACTTTTTCCACCAGTATCCATGTAGTTTCTACTTCTTCTGAATTTTCAATTGTATCTGGTGTCGTAAAAAGGTCTGGATTCGTTTTAAAACACTGAACCGCTGGAGCTAATTTCCAGTCTTCAGGATGCTTGGCTGATATTTTTGTTTCATGTATCAGAAACTTACAAGCTGAATATGATTCAGTAGAACGATAAAAACCTGTCACCATAATTGGTTCATCAGTTTTTATACTTATATTAGGATTTAAATAATATTTAGGTAAGATTGGAGGATACTCTATACCCACATCTCTTTTATACACATCATTTTTAATAGATCTTTATAGTCCCATTGCGAGTCATAGTAATCACTTGCAACAAAGGTATTATTAGCTCTTATTGATACAATATCCAGTTTAGCTTTATAAATATCAGCTGAGCCTTTTTCAACATGATCCATCCAATCATAAGGATAATCTCTCCATTGAGCAATAAGAGCATTACGAATGCCACTCATTCTTCTTAATATAGGTAAAAAACTCTCTTTTAAGTCATCCAGCCCATCAACCAAATGATGTAAGACTCCCTTAAAATTTGGTAGTACAATGGTTTCCCATACATAGTCGGCTTGATGAGATGGATGTTGAGCACGGTGAGCTGGTGCTAAGTTGGCACTATATTTATCTAACAGCTCTTCAGCATATTTGATTTGTTCCTCCCATAACTTTACCGTTTCATAGTAATAATCATATGAAAGAAATTGTTCCAATAAATAAATTTCTTTTGGAAATAGCTCTAATTTCTGCTGATCAATCATTTTAATTATATAAATCTCAAAATTTTAAATGCCCCGAAGGGCACATTAGTTATTCTTCACCATCAAACTGCCAATACACTTCACCCCAGTCAGATTTGATCTCAGGTAAAATTTCACCTTGCTTAAAATATTGACGTGAATTTTCTTTGGCGATTGTAAACCAATAGCCCGAATGTGTGGCTATTTGACCTGCAAGAACATTGAACACCGTAACATGTTCATGTTCATTGCCTGTATCAGCCACACTTTCAATCAAGGTCCAAGTACATGGGGCCAAAATCCGCGAGCCAGGATATTCTGGATCATTTTCTGGTATACGGGTTTCACCAGCCAACTCCCATACGTCATTATTTGAAACCCACATAAAAAGAGGGAAACTATCTGGTAAGTTAGGTAAGTAAAATCCTGTTTGAGGAATTTTTTCATCCGCTTTTACTTTTATATTTTCATTCAAGCGAGAAACAGGATAACTCAACGGAGGTGGGATTACTGGATCATAAGTAAATGAACTATTATGTGAGCCTATTTGAGAAAAATAATGAGTTAAGTCTCCAGGTGACCATTGTTGAATCGTATGCTCAATCGCTTCAGCAAGACGAGCTGCCTTAAATAAGAGGTGTTGATACTTTGCAGCGGCTTCAGGTTCAACCTCATCCATCCAGTCTACACTAAACTCTCGTTGTCCATTTGTACTTGCACCTAAAGAAAAACCGATATAACAGTCAAAATCATTGTTTAACCGTTGAATATAGCTTTCATTCAACCATTCCATTGTACTTCTAAAATTGGGAATAACCCGTTCTCCCCAAACAATATCAGGTTGTTCGGGTAAACTACGGTTACGATAGTCTTGGGGAAGATCATTCATAAAACGATCCAATAAGCTTTCCAGATAATCCAGCATCTCCTGCCAGATATCCCGAATCATTTTTATCCGTTCGGGCTTTAGAAACTGTTCCATCACATAAATATCATGTGCAATGAATGGCGTTAGGTGTTCATCAGTTTTAAGCATTACCATCAAAAATCCAATATTCCTCACCCCAGTCTTTATTATATTTAGGAATTAATGTTCCTTTGGTAAAATACAAACGCTTCCCCTTTTGGCTAGATAAAATCCAATAACCTGTTCTTGGACATAATTCTCCACCTATAACTTTTAAATCAGGTGTAGCAAACATAACTACATCCTCAACCCCAATATCTGATGTGTGCTGAAAAAACAGGAGGTTTTAACTTGGTAAACTAAACACACTCATCAGGAGTTTACCATGAGCAAGAAACACAAGACTTACACCACAGAATTTAAAGCTGAAGCCATCAAATTAATTGAAGCCAATCAAGGCAATGTCTCGGAAACAGCTAGACAACTTAGCATTTCAATGCAAACTCTTTCAAATTGGAATACCAAAGCAAAGGCTGGAACTTTAGCAGGTACAAAACAGTATTCACCTGATCTAAACGCTCTACTCGAAGAAAATAAAAAACTCAAACAACAGCTCAAAATAGCTGAAATGGAACGTGAATTTTTAAAAAAGGCAGCAGCGTACTTTGCCAAAGAAAGTCAGTAAGGTACGCCTATATGAAACAAAAAAGATATTCTTTTCCAATTACCTTAATGGCTCGATTACTTCATGTTTCAGTTTCATGTTTTTATGATTGGCTCAAGAGAGGCGTGAGCAAAAGAACGATTCAACGAAATCAACAGACGATATTGGTGAAAATAGCCCATGAGGAGACAAGGCAGAGCTATGGTTATATTCGATTAACCAAATACTTACAAGCTCAGGGTATAAAAATGAGTATGTACGCTGTACGTCAGATAAAAGCGCTGAACCACCTGTATTGTAAGCGACACAAGCGTTTTAAAAGGACTACGAATAGTGACCATAATCGAGCGATCTATGAAAACCTGCTGGAGCAACAATTCTCAATGACTAGACCAAATCAAGCATGGTCAAGTGATATTACGTACATATGGACTGTTGAAGGATGGCTGTATTTAGCAGCGGTAAAAGACCTTTACACGAAGCAAGTGGTTGGCTATAGCTTAAATGAGCGCATGACAACACAGCTTGTTTGTAATGCGCTAAATATGGCTATTCACAATCAAAAACCAACCAAAGAACTGATTGTGCATTCAGACAGAGGAAGTCAATATTGCAGCCATGAATATCGAAATATACTTGAGCAATATGGTTTTCAAGGTTCAATGAGCAAGCGCGGAGACTGTTACGATAATGCACCGATTGAAAGCTTTTGGGGAATATTGAAAAATGAGTTAGTTCATCATTACAACTATCAAACTAGAGAAGAAGCCAAAGCAGATATTATAAAATACATTGAGTTATTTTATAATCATCGAAGAATTCAAAAGGGTTTGGGTTTTAAGACACCAAATCAAATGGCCGAAGACTTTTATAAGTTGGCTGCCTAGAATCTCCCAAGGGAAAGTCTCCTGATAATTCAGCGTATATCAATCTTCAAACTCACCATCAACCAATTCAACAAAGTACCAACTACAGTCAAAGCCAGTAAATGCATTTCTTGCAATCAACTCTGGGGCTAATCTTAATTGGGTGTCATAATCAAACTTTACATAACCAAAATCGTCATCTATTTTCTTCTTTTTAATATTTTCAATTGCGAATGCTCTTAGTTCTTCAGATGGAGTCCATGCTGTATATTCATTAAACTTAGAAAATAACTGCTTACCTAAAGCATTTAATGTTTCACATTCTTCCAATTGCCCACCCTCAAAACCATTTTCATCACGGTAAGTCCAAGCAAATTGTGGTGTACCCAATTGATCGCCTACAGGGATATATACGCCTGTCCTATAAATAGATTCCTCACTATTTATACGTATATCTGTATGAACTCTAAGCTTTGGGACTTTATGATCAAAAACTCCAAGCTCTTTAATTACTTCAAATAAACTATATAAAGTCCATGATCTTGGAGGCTTTACGCAAGAGTCGTAATAACTACATAATCTATATAATTCATCAAAGCGCGCTTTAAAATCAGTTTCTTCTTCTTCTGACATCCAGTTAGGTTGAAACTCGCCTAACATACGTGCTGTATTATATGCAGGTGTCCAACCATATTCTTCTAATTTTGTTTCTTCAATTATTCTGATTAACCCTATTCTAAAATCGAGTAAAGATGGGTAAGCATAAGTACTCCAATTGGCTGAGGTATCACCCATGCCCCAACCTTCTTGCAATAGGATACGATCACGATACTGCTGATCAGCTAAATCAATCACGCCACCAGTATATTGAATCAAATCATCCAGTTTGGTGAGTAACATTTCCAAATAAGATCGTGAAGTAACATAATAGATTAGGGCAACTGATTGCTTTTGAAAACGAGTCAATTTAGAACAGCTTCTTAGCATAAGTTATTCATCACTATCAAACTGCCAAAACCCCTCATCCCAATCAGATTTGATCTCAGGTAGAATTTTACCTTCATCAAAACTTTATCATTGTTTTGACAATCTAATCTTGTATACATAAATTATTTCTTATTCGTCACTTCTAAATACCAAATCGTTTCTCCCCAACTATTATTTTCAATCTCAGGAAATACCTCTCCCTGTTCAAAATAACGGGATTGCAATTGATTTGCAGGACTCCACCAATTGCCTGTTCGTTGGCAAGCCTGACCAGCTAAACCTTTTAAGTTTTCTATTTGAATTGTCTCAGATGACCCACCTTCATCTGCAATGCGCTCTACTAAAGTCCATGTGGTCTCATAATATATGTTTCTTCCAGTTTCTTGATCTTGAATCGCATATCGTGGAGCAAAACCATTATCATCTTCTGGACTAGCTGCTAAAAATTTTAAATTATTGTCAAATCCACCACAAACATAAATACCTGTTTTAATTATCTTTTCCCTGGAATCCACTTTCACCTCTGGATTTATCCTATAAATAGGATAAGACACTGGTAACATTACATCTATACTATTAAATCTGCTTAAACTTGGAAAATTTTCTTCCAAAAATCCTTTTTCCCAATATGTGGGATAAGTATTCCCAATAATCGAAGCATAACTTTTGGCAATTGAATAGTAATCCCAACATTTTTCCACTTTCTCTTTAGGTAAATCATCCATCCAATGTGGAGAAAATTCACTTAAGCCTTTATCATTGGAACGAATATCACCAACACAATCCAAATATGTAAAATCTCCTGATTTTATTTTTACATAACACTCATCTACATAGTCCATTGTACTTCTTAAATTAGGTAAAACAGTTTCTCCCCATTGAATATCTGCTTGTTCAGGATAGGGTAAACTTCGTAAATTATGCATATAGATTTCAAATAGTTCTTCTAAACTATCTAAAAAAAGACCATAGTTATTTCGCATAGTCTCAAAAAATGCTAACGAGCTAAATTTTTCTAATAAATATGCAGCTTTAGGATTTATATTATAACGCATATTTACTTCTTATTCGTCACTTCTAAATACCAAATCGTTTCTCCCCAACTATTATTTTCAACCTCAGGAAATACCTCTCCCTGCTCAAAATAACGGGATTGCAATTGATTTGCAGGGCTCCACCAACTACCAGTACGTTGACAAATCTGGCCAGCAAAGCCTTTTAAGTTTTCAAATTGTATAGTCTCAGATGAACCACCTTCATTCGCAATTCGTTCAACTAATACCCATTTCGTGTCTTCTTTATGATCATATTGAGGACAGTATTCATCAAGTCCTACTAATGCTTCTATCGCATCATGTCCTTTTAATAACAGCTGCGAACTTGCTTCCTGAATTACAGGAATGAAAATTCCATCCTGTGGCACAGTTTCGCCTGTTTGTACTATAATATTTTGGTTCAGCTTATATATTGGTAAAGATGATGGTAAATTTAACTCTCCTAAATATTCTGCATCATATTTTTCTGTTAAAAAAGTCATAGGCCAATTACCAAAGACTGTAGCTTTAATGTTAGATGACAAGATGCTTGCTTCATTTTGCCAATCATTAAATTTTCTGTAATTTTCTTCATCCATCCAATCAGCTAGATAGTCAGCAGTTTGCCCTCTAAAGTCAGTCACCACATTTCCTGCATATTGTAAAGCAGATAAATCACCCTCTAATAAACGTTTATATCCATAATTTAATGCCTCAAGAGTTGATCGAAAATTAGGCAAAACATGCTCACCCCAAACCACATCGGGCTGTTGTGAAATATGACGGTTCCGATAATCATAAGGTAAATCTTGCATAAATAGCTCGAGCGCATCCTCTGCTGCATCCAGCATATTTTTAAAAGTATCTACTAGTTCGTTAAAGTATTCAGCCGAACTATAGCGTTCAAGTAAGTAAATTTCCTGCGGACGAATTTCAAACTGCAACATTACTTTTTATCTCCATACCAGTTCTGTTCTAAACGGGGTACACCCACCATGCTGGTTTTAGCTTCACCAATCAAACCACTGTCATAGCCCCAAGGGGTTGCTTCGCGTTTACTTATATTTGCATGAACCAAATCTTTTGGATCTAGGACAATCTGTATGCCACCACCTTCGAGTACAAATACTTCCCCTTTACTATTGACCTTCTCGACTTTACCCGCACTATTTTTAAAAGTCTGACTCGCTGCTGGGCCTTCCCATACATTGATCCCCCCCTTTGGTACTTTGTATTTAACAACTTCACCATTATGATTCCATGATGCAAATACCGCAAAATAGCGTCGCCAATCGGCTTTACTCTTAAGTTTTTTATACTCAGCTTCCCTCATCCAACAAATACTGTTATCTAAACTACGTGGATCTAAAACACGATATAAAACTTCACCTTCTGGAATAGTAACTGGCTTTGCTCGATGAAACGTATTATATGCATTCTTTAGGGGCATATCTTTTGTACCAATATTGGGAAAACCCTCTGGAATTATTGGGCTTCGGATTAAAGCTTCATATTTCTCCTTTGCTGCAACATCAACCCAGTTCGGTTTATTGTTTAAAACACTTTTTAACTCAGCATCTGTTCCTACTTTCTTAAAATTATGAATATTCTTAACATTAGTCGTCGCTTTAAAAGCCTGATCACTTTCTTTCTCGATTCTAACCGCTAATCTTTCCAAAAAGTCTTGTACAGGTTTTAAAAACTCGCCAAGTTTTTGATTCGCCAAGTTACGGACATCAATTACGGTTTGCAACATTTGTCGTGCTTTTGCACCAATCGCCTTACTTGCGTATTTATCAATAAATTTAACCGTATCTCTTAAATATCCTACAAGTTTATCAAACACGCCCAACAAAGCCTGCTTGGTCAACATGCCTTTAACTTCTCGAATTTTGCTCGCTGTTGCTTTATAAATATTGGTAATCTTTGCGTTTTTAATGGCCTTTTTTACCGCAGGGCGTGCAAGAAATTTATTTAACTCTGTAATTCCACTTTCAATCGCAGGTTCAGCAAACTTATATATATTTCCACCCGTAAACTTTAAACCTTTGGTTGCAGGCTTAAGCATAAAGCGTCTAATAGGAGCCAAAATAACTTTGAAAACCCCTTTAAATAATGAACCCAATACTGGAAATAAGCCAATCAGTGTTAGAATTAGCCCAATCCATGCCCACGGATTATTACTGTCTTCTTTAATCTTTGTCGCATTCGCACAAATATCCCGAACATCACAAATCTGATCTACAAAAGGGATCATTGAAATCACTGTACCAGTGACAATTTGTGCAGTTGTTTGATCCTCTGCAAAGTCTCCTTGTAACACAACCCAAAGCCACTCTGCGATATCCGCTGCAGTTTCTTTCCCTTTCTTGATTGCATCATTTACTGGGGCTGTGAACCACGCTAGAGCATTGGTTAGCTCTTTCTTAGATGGTAAAAAATCTGGCATTAAAATTGCCCCTTATTCTTATCAATCTTGTCTAATTCTGCCATGACTGTATCAAACTGATCCCAAGGCTTATCTTCTTCCATTTTAGGTTGCTCATACTCAACTCTAATTGCTTTCTCTGGAACATTGTCATGATGAGCTTTACCATGCTCATCTAATTTTCCTTCAATAACCTGATTATTTTCAAAAAAGATTTTATAACCCAAATTTGCAAATGGTTGGCGATCTACATCTAGATGTTCTAAAGCAATCCAATTTTTATTATCAAATTTAGGCAAAGCTGGTAATTGTGCACTCACTTGTGCCCCACCCATAAACAAATGCTGCCCCGCCTTTACCTCAAACTTTCCACCTGTGGTTGGGAAAATACCAGCACCATTCAGCTTGATTTGAGAACCACCTGCGGTAATCACAATCTCTTTTGGGCTGGTGATCTCAATACGATCTTCGGTCGAGATAATTTGAATCCCTTGCTTGGCAAGTAAATCCATGCCATCCGACTGCGCATGAACTTCAAACTTACCTTTGGCAGCGACCTGTTTAATTCCATTTTGTGCGGCAAACAGGCTCACCTTAGCACTGGCATGTGCGATCAAATTCTTCTGCGTACTTAGATTAATACTGTCACCTGCAAACTGATTGATCTGCCCATCTGCCGATAAATGAATATCTTCATTGGTACTTAGACCAATTCCCTCAGGTGAACTGAGTAACAGCATTGCTTTATTAAACTTAGCAATTTTTGCTTCAATCTGTTCTGCGAATGCTTTCAATTGCTCAACGGACTCAATTTCATCAGTTTGCTGAT
Organism: Acinetobacter sp. ANC 3929; assembly: GCF_000369405.1. Taxonomy (GTDB): domain Bacteria; phylum Pseudomonadota; class Gammaproteobacteria; order Pseudomonadales; family Moraxellaceae; genus Acinetobacter. The sequence continues at coordinate 532,966 of NZ_KB849994.1, read as the reverse complement.
TCTTAGCCACTTCACTTAAGGCTTTGGCATTGCTTTGGTTGCCTTCAAGCTGTTGCTTGGCAACTTGGGCATCCATGTGTTCGCCTTGCGCTTGATCTTGTTTATGCGTGGAAACGAGTAGACCTTCTCCAGCTCGGACTGCGCCCCATTGGTCTGTGCGTAGCTCAAAACCTTCGCCTCGGTCTTCACTTTCCGCTTTGTCTTTGGGATGACTGAGTTTACCGAGGTTCAGTTGGCTAGCAGCGTGGCTGCTTTGTAGCTGTGCGCTGATCTTTCCAGTGGTGTCATCAAAGCGCAGTTGGTTAAAACCTTCGCCTTGATATTCCTTGGACTTGATCCCTGCCAGCTTCTTGGTGTCTGGAAGCTTGCCTGCATTGTCGAACTTGGTCGGGCTACGATGGGCTTCGTGAATGCGCCCCACCACAAATGGGCGATCAATGTTGCCATCAAAGAAGTCAATCACCACGATTTCATCGATACGCGGCAGGAAGCGTGCACCATAGCCTTCACCTGCCCAAGGCGTGAGTACATCCACCCATGCTGAATCGGTGTCATTGTCATTCGCGCCTGCACCACCATCGTGGCTATGATCGTCATTGCGGGTAAACAGGAAACGGACTTTGATGCGTCCCCATTCATCCACATGGATTTCTTCACCGCTGGGTCCAACCACTTTGGCGCGTTGTGGAGAGGCTGCTGGACGGTGTTGTAGTGGGTGATATTCAGGGACAGTTTTGATATTGCGGCGTTGCAGGATTAACTGGTTGGCTTGGCGTTCTTCTGCGTTGTTGTATTGAGTGGGTTGCCAATTGCTTTGTGCCAACAGTTGATTAATCTGCTGATTGAGGTCTTTAGGCAAGTTGTTCTGGTTATAGAACTGCTTGCCTGTGATCAGGAATTCTTGGTCTGCGCCACTGTGTTGATCGATTTCAGGGTGCTCTGCCAGTTCAAACCAGTAACCGACATGGGTATCTCGTACTGTGGTATGGGCAATAAACTGTTTCGATTGTAGGTCGTGGTATTGTCCTAGGTTTTGATTGAGCTTTTCAATCTGGGCATTGCCTGACTGGGTCGCCCCATCTTCTCCATTTAGGTCTTGCATCCAAGCGGGTGAAAAATGCCATGCCTGTTCTAAGCCTAGGCTGGCATTGTCATGTTGTTCGCTGTGTTGATGCGTACTTTGGACACTGCCTGCACCTTCTTCCTGTTCCAGTGCATCGGCTTGCCAGCGTTGTACATGCACGCTGCTTGGCTGTAGTGTGCGTTGTCCGATCAAGCTGGTCATGCTGTCGTATTGTTCGGTGGCACTGCTGCGGTGATAGCGAATCTGTCGACGGTCTAAGGCTTGGTATTGGCTATTGTCATCAATGAGACGTAGTTTTTGTGCCTGGATGGCTGCACTGCTGAGTGGAACTGTGTGTGCTGCTTCATCAATCAGCCAGTTGATGCCTTCACTACGCATCAAACGCGTTAAGAAGTCATAGTCACTTTCATTGGACTGCATAATAAAGGGACGGACATCGTAGTCTTGGCTGAGTCCGCTTAGGTCTAAAGTGAGGCTGGATGCAAATAACGGACTTTTGCTCTGCCATTCTTTGAAGATGATTTCGATGACATCACGCACGCTCTTGTTCATAAACACGCGGCTGTTACGGCGTTGTTTCCACAGTGCAGTTGGATCTTCTAAAGTCAGTTTATATAAAGTTAGGCTACCGTCTGATTGTCCTTGTAAGGCTTGGGTGATGATCCCCGTAACACGGGTCAATTGACCTTGATCGGTCACCGTATCAATTGCAACTTGACTGCCAATAAATTGTTTTAAGGGAATAGTCGCATTAGTCGACAAGCAAATTAATTCTGCTTTAAGGCCTGCATTGAGTTGATGCTGTCCATCAATACGTTGCAGAAAAACTTGAGTATTTAAATTTTGATTCGAAAATTGAATATGAATGGCACGTTTTTGTGCTGTAAGGCCGAGACTCTCTAACGCTTGATAGATGTTGTTCAACATTTTTATAAATTTTTTTGCTTAAATTTAGGGCATTTTACCGATAGCAATACGCTTCTGTCTATACAGTATGGTCTGTTTATGACATTTTTCGTCACCCAAATTTCTAGGCTTTAAATAATACTTTTATCTTCATAGGGATAAAACAGTACTCAAATCATCCAACTCTAAAAATAATCTAAAAAAGCAAAGCCGAAGCTTTGCTTTATTTAAAAATACGTTGGGATGTAGCAGTTGATCAATTCAACTTAAACATAATCCACCCTACTGGTTTTTAACATATCAAGTTGCAGCATTTTTTTCTTTTTATAGCGATACGCAATCAATAAACCAATGAACCAGACAGGTGAAAGCCCTAATGCAATCAAGGTATCATGATCTAAAGCCAAAATAACGATGGTAAAAATTAAGAATAACATGGTCGACCAAGCCATGAATAATCCACCTGGCATTTTAAACTGAGACTGTTGGTGTAACTCTGGAAATTTTTTACGATAGCCAATATAGGAAAGAATAATCAGCATAAAAGTAAAAACACATAAAATAGATGTTAGTGCTGAAATAATCGTAAAAGCCGTCATTACATTCGGCACAATAAATAGAATAGAAGTTCCAATGGTGACGCAGGTCATGGAGAAAATCAGACCTCGAATTGGCACTTTCTTTTTCGATAATTTACTAAAGCTTTTAGGTGCATCATTATCCAATGCCAAACCGTATAGCATACGACTGGTCGCGAAGATGCCGCTATTTGCAGAAGATAATGCAGAAGTTGCGACAACAAAATTAACCAGTCCAGCAGCAATCGGTAAACCAATTAAAGTGAACATCTCAACAAAGGGGCTTTTTTCTGGCGAAATTTTTGCCCAAGAGGTTACTGCAATGATGCAAACCAATGCGCCCACATAAAACAGCAGAATCCGCAATGGAATTGAATTAATGGCTTTAGGCAGTGATTTATGTGGATCTTTGGTTTCAGCTGCTGTTGTTCCCACTAACTCTATCCCAACAAAAGCAAAAATAGCGATCTGGAAACCCGCCAAAAAGCCTGTAATTCCATATGGAAACATGGACTGCGTTTCAAATACATGGCTCATAGATGCTTTGACGCCACTAGGAGAAGTAAAGCCTGTACTAATTAAATAAATCCCAGCCAGAATAAATAAAATAATGGCGGAAATTTTAATCAAAGAAAACCAGAATTCGAGCTCTCCAAACATTCGAACCGCAACAAAATTCAGGATGGTCAAAATAGCAAGAGAGGTAAATGCTGGGATCCAGACTGGAATATCGGGATACCAAAATTGCATATATCCCCCAATGACAATCACATCTGCAATTGCGGTAATAATCCAGTTACACCAATATGACCAGCCAAGGAAAAAGCCAGCCCAAGGGCCAATATAGGCTGTTGCAAAATCGGCAAAGGTTTTAAAATTGGTATTCGCTAGCAGCAACTCACCCATTGCCCGCATGACGAAGAAAAAGAAAAAACCAATAATTAAATAAGTTAAAACAATAGAGGTACCTGAAATACTTAAGGTTTTACCAGAACCCATAAATAGTCCTGTACCAATTGCCCCGCCAATCGCAATCATTTGGATATGACGATTGGTCAAAGAGCGTTGTAATTTTTCTTCATCTTGCGGACTTTCCTGCAAATCTTCATCCAGAGTTTGCGTTCCTTTATTCTGACTCATGTAATCCTTACTCCAGTTTACAACAACCGTTATCAATGCTTAATAAAAATAAATATTTTCAAACTACCTTTAATAGAGAAATCCATTTGTTGCATAAAATTATTATCAAATTAATTTGTTATCCAAATGATCTCGTTCATCAATATATTCAATCCACTTTTTATCTAAGCTCTCCTAAGACTCGTTATTCTCCCTAAGCGATTCATTAACATTATTTTAGGCGCAGAAATCATATCCTATTCTTTTCTCTATTGAATATAACACTCGGCATACACGTACAATTAATCACCAACAGGTTGTAGAATAACACCCTTAAATAAGTTCATATTTTAAGCAGCTATCATTTTATATTATAACTGCATCGATATTTTCAACACCAAGCAGGTTCATACTGCGATTAAAATGCCATATGAACCTCATAAGCTTGGTTTATTGAATATTGCCTAGATAGCTATAAAGCATTTATTTATTCTTTTTATTGCCTTTAATATTGATATTCAGTATTCGGGCTGATTCACCATCCTTCAGGTGTAATTGATGAGCTTGTGCTTGAGTCAACTTCACCACATGCTGATCAGGCTGGCTATAAACCAGAATGGCTCGATAATTTGCATAGTCATCATTTGCAACAATATAAGCCTCATCATCTAAAGTGATCTGTTCAGCCAACTCAACTTTTACACTGACAATATGACTGTCTTTGATTGCTCGCAGGTTTTCGATATCAGCCTGCAAGGTAGCTCCGCCATCAAAGATATCGACATAGTTCTTATAGCGTAGCCCCTCTTCAATTAAAAGATTATAAGCAGGTACCGTATTCGGATGTACAGTACCAATTACGGCTTTGGCATCGTCTGGCAACATATCGACATAAAGTGGATGTCGTGGCATCAGTTCTGCAATAAAAGCTTTCTTGCCAGTACCACTTAAATAATCTGCTTTGCTAAACTCCATATCAAAAAATTTATGTCCAACTGCATCCCAAAATGGCGAATGTCCATTTTCGTCTGAAAAACCTCGCATCTCTGCCACAATGGTTTCTTCAAAATATTGGCGAAATGCAGATAGAAACAACAGTCGAACTTTGGAGAGAAACTTTCCATTCTTATTTAAACGATAATCTGGATCTAAAAATAAAGTACAAAGTTCACTGCAATTGGTATGGTTATTACTCAGATACAGAGTTGGCAAAGCCTTATAAACATTCAAAGGCTCCGAGGAATGCACTTGTGTCCCCACATGAAAGTTATACCAAGGTTCTTTTAGTCCCAGTGCGACCTCAATTCCACAAACCCCAACAACTTTATTGATTGCAGTGTCTTCCAACGCAAATAAGTAGCCCTGCTCCGCTTTGTCCAATTGACCTTCAACGGTCTTGACAGCACGATCGATACGCGCAGCCAATATTTCCATATCTGGCTGTAAAGAAGTTAAGCCAAAACCCGCTTTTTGCGCCAGCTGGTACAAATCATGGATATCCTTCTGTTCAATATAACGGATGATCATCATATGGCTTCTCCCTTATTTTGAATCACAATCAATGAAGCATCGACTCCGCGTGTTACTTTGCTGGCTAAGACTGCCTAACTCACTTTTTCTATGTTGAACCATACACATTACAAACATTTGTTATTCCTTAATTATTCATTTTCCCTAGCGACAATCCATTCCTGGCTGAGCTGGCTTTATTTATCTAAGTCTTTTGTGACTTCTTTCATCAAGCTGAAATCAAAGTTGAATAAGCTAAAATGATCAACAACAATGCTGATGACTCTATTATTCAAAAACTAATTGGCACAAAAAATTTAAAATTATGCAAAAAATGTACTGTTTTTTAGCATTTTATTGATTGACAGTGACAATATGGAAACTATTGATCGAATTGTTTAAGCTTGATAAACACGTTTTGCTATCCCCAAACTCATAAAATCAGAAAAATTCATAATTCTTATTACTACATTAATGTTTTTACAACTAAAGATAAAAACACCCCTATTTCACGATTTAGCCTTATTTAACTAGATTTGAATTTTTCAGCTCTTTTGTCATAAAAAATGCATGAATTATCAAAAAACAAAATTTTAAATCAATCATTCTTATAAATAACTCCATATTTTAGAAAGATATTCTTTTCCACAAAGAACAACCTTATGTTTACTAAAATACGTCAAAAGACCATTTTGGCTTTTCTCTTTACAATCAGCTTAAACCATACCAATGCAATGGATTCAATGACTGATAAAGAGCTGTCCGAAGAAACAGGTCAGGCACTTTTTAGTATTCAAACTATTGCCCCTGATTCCAATGGGAACCCAAATCAAAATATTGGTTTTTATCGATTAGCAATGCAAGTCGAAATGGAAAGCAATCTAAACATAAAAAGCTTGCAACTTGGATGTGGTGGAGTAAAAGGAGCTGGATGTGATATAGATCTCTCCAATGTAAGTCTGACGGGTGTAAATCCAATTGACAATAACTTTGCCAGTACAGACGCTAAAATTAAAAATCCTTTTTTTGAGTTCGCCATAAAGCATCCTAACTCTGCTGCATTACGAGAAATAGTCGGCCTACGCTTGGGTGCAGAATCCGTATTGGGGTTGCTTTCTCTTGGTTCAAATCCTGATTCTGAAAATATCTTGGATGACACTGGGATAGGAACAATCACTGGGGATTTAAATATAAGCGTGACTGACTCAAAACTTAGTAATGGATGTGTCAGACTTCTCGTCTGTTTACCTTTCACAGGAACTTTAGCACCCTATAACACATCGATAAGCGTGAATCGGGCAAAAACTATAGATCTGACTGGATTACAAGCTACCACAACGTCTGTAGTAGGTTTTCCAATTGGGTTAACCTTAAATAATATTAATGTCTTAAACCAGCCATTGAGTACGGTTCATAGATTATTGCTTGCAAAAGATAAAGATGGAAATATTCCAACCAGTGACTTCTATTTATCATTACAATCGATGCCAATCACTTGGCAAAAATTGAGCTCTCAAAGCTTTGATAATCCACAAGCACAATCTGGCTGGTGGATCTCCTTGCCTAATCTCCAAATAAGTAATTTAGATATTAAACAACAAGTTGAAGTTGCAGCATCAGATGTGATTGGAGGTATATTGTTTAATCAACCTATTTATATTAACCCATTAGATTTAGGTCAGAAGCATGCACAAAACTGCTATGGGTCATTAAAATTCTGTTAGTGATTTACTTACGCTCTATAAGTTACAGAAAAGACTTTCTATATTTGCTAGGACTCAGCCCAGTGACTCTTTTAAAGAAACGGTTAAAAGCACTTTGTTCAGAAAAAGCTAATAAATTTGAAATTTCCGCCAAAGAAAGTAATTGATCAGTCATATACATTTTAGCCAACTCTAATCGCACCTTATCCAAAAGAGTTTGAAAATTTAGATCCTGATCTAATAGTCTTTTATGCAAAGTTGATTTAGACATTGCCAACTCTTTTGCCACATAATCAAGTGTTGGATTTCCCTCCTCAATCCCATGACCTAGGACCTTCTGAAATTTAAGAACAAAATCAGTGTGAATATTTTTCTGTTCAAGATTGATTGATTTTAGATACGCTTCAGCTTGTCTATCGAGCAGCTCCAAGAAATACGTATTATTTAAATTTATAGGAAATTTTAATATCGCCGCATTAAAGCTCACAGCACCACGACTAGCATCAAAGAGAACTGGGCATTGAAAAAACTCATGATAAATGTTGGTATTTTCAGGCTGATTTCCTGGAAGTTTAATCAGAGTAGGTTGTAAAACGCTATATGCATTTGTGAGTTGATGTAACATCTTAATAAAACAACTTATTCCCAGCTCATAACCTATTCTTATAATTTCTAAAAGCCCAGTATGATTTTTATATATTTCTAAAGATGGGACATTCCAACTTACGGTAACGGATTCATCATCCTCTATAATATCAACTGAAAAACCATCCCACATTAATGCATAATATTTCTTAAACTGCATGATTGCTTCATTAAAGTTTTGACATGGTAATATCAAATAGCCCAATAAACCTGAATATACAGGTTGGAAATATTGAGCAATTTTCATTCCAAGCCCAGATTCAGGACATTTTTCCTGAATTAATCGCAAACATAATCCAAGCTCTAGAAGTGGGACTCTGCCATCAATTTTCCAACTCTCAAGATAAGTTTTCCCCAAAGGTATATCGAGATGATTTTCTGAAATAAATTCAAGAAACATCCCAGCAATAGAACCATTGATAGTCGGATTTTTATTCATAACTTTGACAGAATATTTTCTTAAAACTATATCATAAGTTATTTACTTATCACTCTTCATAACTCTCACTATTAAGAAACGCTTAGCCTCATGATTTTGCTATCATTGCATGATTCATTTGAACGTATCCATGCGTTCCAATTCTGCTCTCAAACAGCTCCTTAATCATCTCGATCGAAACAGCTCTCACAAATAGCTTACCCAATAATATTGCAAATTTATCTTTTCTCGGAGATCGAGGTAAACCTGCTAAATTGCAAATTTCCTTGGGGGTTAAAGTCACCACAACAACCTTCAATACAGGATAAAACTTAAGTATTAATTTCATAAGCTGATCATCCGTCTCTACAGAAGAAGGATCTAATAAAGTATTAATGATGTCACGGGTCTGTTGTGTAATTACGGCTTTAGAATTGGTTAATCTTATATAGCGTCTAAACTCTTCACGCGTATCAGGAAGCTTTTCTATGTCTTTAAGACTTGTCATATCGTAACCATGCTGTAATGCACTTTCTTTTACAGATGCAATACTTAAATCTGGATAAAATTCCTTTAAGGATTCCAGATATCGAATACTTTCTTTAAAGTACTGCTGCTCTTCTTCAATCGGCAGTTTTCCAACTAATTTCTCATAAGCATAGTAGACGGAATGCCAAGTGATGAGATGGGTACCGACAACGAGAAGCGGGTCATGTGCACTATAATGTCTCCCAGTTAATGGCACATTACCTTTGATATGAGAATGTAGTTTAAACAACCTATTATTGGCTTTCTTTACAGTCTCCGTATCCCCAAAAATGACCGTAAGGAAATACGACATTGTACGGCTTAATCGCCCTACAGGATCAGACTTATAAGTTGCTCGATCTGCCAAAGCAGCCGCTGCATCCATACTCCCCAAGACTTCAATATAAAAAGATCGAGTGAGTCCAACAAAAGCTGCAGGATGAGACCACACCTTCCATGTAATTGAATCAGGGCCGAATAAACCAAAATCTTTGGTTGAGTTTGGCTCGACATCTAATTGGAAATGTATATTGGAGTCTGACATATATAAACCTACTGACTAATTTTGAACTGAGAGAAAACTTTGATTTACTTAAGAATCTCTGATCAAAATAGTCCGACTATCTGTTATTAATATTGACTCTAATCATCAAGTTTTGACTTTAAATGCTTTTTTTATTCATCTTCATCAATTTTTAAGTTTTATAATCATAAATTAAAAATATTTAGACAATAAAAAAGCCCTTGTTTTCACAAGGGCTTTTTTATTTATTTGGCAGAGGATCAAGGACTCGAACCTTGACGAACGGTTTTGGAGACCGTCATGCTACCATTACACCAATCCTCTATAACCACATGATTAAACTATATTTTGTTTAATCATAAAAAAAGCAAGATACTCTTGCTTTTTAAATATGGTGGGGGCGAAGAGACTCGAACTCTTACACCTTGCGGCGCTGGAACCTAAATCCAGTGCGTCTACCAATTTCGCCACGCCCCCGATGGGTATGCATATTAGTGAGAAACATTCATTCTGACAAGTGTTTCTGCTAAAAAAACCAATCAAATGAACATATAATATTCAAATCAACTATTTATTTTTATTTTCAAGCAAATCTCTGACATTTAGAGCTGCTTTTGCAGCTGAAACTGAGCTAAACCGCTGTTCGACATGCTTTTTCAACAAGCCTTTAAGCAAAGGCAAAAAGCATTGCAGTGTCGATGGAAGCTGAATTTTCAATTGCTGGCAATGTAAAACAGCCCAATCATGATAACTGCCTGTCTTTAACGTTGATTGAGTCAACCATTCATATAAAATAATACCCAAAGCATATAAATCACTTTGAATCGTTTTTCCTGTCCCTCGAAAAAGCTCTGGCGCCATATAATGTGGTGTTGCATCCAAAGTCTGAATGGGAAACCCAATCCTAAAACATTGCTCAAAATCAATCAGCCGACATGAATCTTCATAGAAACGGAAATGTTCTGTCTTCAAATCACCATGAATCCACCCCAGTTGATGTAAAGCATCAAGTGTGTCTAAAGCAGCAAGAATTTTCTGCTGGATGCTTTTAATGTCGTTCTCGTCTATTAAATCCGTAAAAAAAGCATCTGAATTGGCAGTTAACAGCCCTACACCGCCCTCCGTTGCATCCAACTGATTCACAACATCACTGAATTGAATAATTTGATACGGCAACAGAAATGGTTGTTGTGTATGTTCATGCAACAGGTAAAAGTTAAGTTCACGCTGAAAAGCCTTCGCCAAAACATGCTGACTGTTTGCTTGATGGAGTTTCAGCCAATAAGTTTGCTGATTGGCTTGGAAGGCATATATACGTCGTCCGAATGCATAACTCTGCGTTTTGGTGGCGAGACTTAAATTTTCAAATGGAATTTTGGGATCAAAGATCCACGTAGTAAAACTCATTCTGCTGCTTTTCTTCCTGCTTTCGCAATGATGTTAAACAATGCTCAATGGTTTTACCAATCCGTGCATGGATTTCAATCGAGGCGATTTTAGGCCATGTTGCTCGCTCGCCCTCTTGTTGCAGAATTTTGAACAGTTTTGGTCGTGGATTTTTTAGCATATAGCTATAGTGCCGGAGACCATACTTGGCAATGATATTCACATCACCGTAGTAACGTTGCCCCAAAATACCATAGCCATGATCGAGCATACGACGAATCGGAAAAAAACTGCCCATATAATTACGGGTTAAATCCATCACATCCATGGCAATAGTTTTACCTTGATGACGAATAATACGTTCAGGCCAACTCAGTACATCACGTCGGAAACGGTTGCTATCACTCTGCATAAACGGCACGATATGTGGATTGACCTGACTGGCAATGGTGTAATTAATATTATATAGCCGAGCCATCTTTTCCTGCGGAAAATCACTGCGCATACTGCCATCCACCCATTTGGTATTGGCGAGGTAAGGCGTATGTTGCCCATCATAACGCTTACTGGTCAGATGCACAGGTGGAAATAAAACAGGTACCGCACAAGAAGCCAGTACTGCACTCCACACCAGAACATTCGGTGCAGTCAGTGCATTCATAATTCTTGGATTTTGTGCAGTGTTATAAGGTGCGACAACAATATTAATATGACGTTTGGATTGCTTATAAGCTTCTGCAAAAGTGACGTCTCCAAGATTCTGCATCAGGAATTTTTTCAAATACATGACATCAGCGACACCGCCACGTCCCCGAATCAGTTCTGTAACCTTTCTAAATTTAAATGCATCACTAAAAAAGTATTCCCCTTTAAGCAATTCAGGTACTTTCTCAGGTGGTGAAACGCCGAGCATCCCTGTCATAATCGCCCCTGCGCTGGAACCTGATAACACTTGCGGCATTAAATCTTGCTCTATCAGTGCCTTGCAGACTCCAGTATGAAATAGGCCTAAGGTCGCTCCACCAGAAAACATGAGTGCGGGTTGCCCATAAGCTTTTTGGCATTCTTCAAAAAATTGGATTTTTTCTTTAAGCTGAAACGTAATACATTCACTTGAGGCCAAATAACGTAAACAGTCACTCATTTCCTCAACATAGTTTTCGATAATTTTTTTAGTTCCAATATAGGTCTGTGCAAATAACATGGGATGCCCAATATTGGCAAAGTCATAAGACAGACCTTCTCTTAACACATAGATCAGATCTAAGGTTCGATGCTGCATTCGATATTTTTTTAACAAGTTATAACGTTTAGATAAAATTTCTGCATCAAAATAAGACGATTCATTGTCATATTTCCATGCCTCATGACCAGATTCCTCATCCAGTTTTAGTGCGATTTCTTTCCATTCATCATAAGAGTGCGCATGTCGTAAGTGTTCTTGTAACACATCAACCCTATGTGTCTGATATGTATTCTTTTTCTCTTGAACTCTATTGAACATTCGCAATTCCAATTTTCAGTATATTTTTATATTCTTGCACCTATACAATGCAAAAAGCAGCCACAACAATCAAGGGGTAAATCGATATATTTCGATATTTCTGATGATATTTTCTTTATTTCCGTAATAGCAGTGATAGTATCCCTATTCATCATTGAGTTTGGTTTGTATTTATGGCTATCCTTGATTTACCCGAATCTATTATCCAATCGTTATCCAGTGTTTTAACACAACTCCAGCAAGTTCTACCCGCACTGAGACAACCGACTGATTTTTCAGCAATCGCTTTTCGCTGGGAAAATCAACAACTGGTCGCGATACAACAACCCAAGAAGATGTATCTGGAAGATTTAAAAGGCATCGAACGCCAAAAAGACAAAATTATCCAAAACACTTTACAATTTCTGAACGGCTTACCAGCCAATGACGTCTTACTGACAGGCTCTCGCGGTACTGGAAAATCGTCGATTGTCCGCGCCCTACTCACAGAGTATTCAGCACAAGGCTTACGCTTGATTGAAATTGAGCGCGATGATTTATCCGATTTACCCAAAATTCAAAAACTGATTGAAAATCGTCCTGAAAAATTCATTGTTTATTGTGATGATCTGGCCTTCAATGCCGAAGATGAAAATTATCGAAGTTTGAAAAGTGTGCTGGATGGTTCACTGCAATCTGGTTCAAGTAATTTTATTATTTATGCCACCAGTAACCGTCGCCATTTACTGCCTGAGTTTATGCACGAAAATACACCCGTAAGGAAGGTCGACGTACCACAATACACCGAGTTACATCCACAAGAAGCGATTGAAGAAAAAATTTCACTTTCCGACCGTTTTGGGATGTGGTTATCCTTCTACCCAATGGATCAACAGTTGTATTTACACATCGTAGAGCATTACATTGTAAAAGCGGGCTTGGAATATAACGATCTGGTTCGTGGTGAAAGTTTAAAGTGGTGCCAAGCACGTGGTCAACGTTCTGGACGGGCTGCCTACCAGTTTTCAAAACACTGGATCGGCTCACAGACCTTAGAGAAATTGTCAAACAAAGCCCATGTATAAATGTCCTGAAAAGCTGTAGCTTTGTCCTTATTTCCGCTTAGCACAGGCAATTGTTTCTCATAATCTACTTTTCAACATGGATCGAGTTTAGGAAACAAAATGAAGAAACAATTGCCACCGACTTCCCTGACTAGCAAAATCTTGGGTAAAAGCCTGTTATTGGCACAAGGTACGCTCGATAAAGCAATACAATATTCAACAACACCATTTTCAGATCCAGACATCATTCGCCCACGCACGGATGGGAATTTTTATACGTGGACGCATTATGGAATCTTCTTTCCGCTGCTTCCCGGGCCACATCGTTATTTAAATATTATGATTTTACTGGGTACCCCAGGAGCACTTGCATTTGATCATGATGATATTACCTTAGGCGACCCAAGAAAGACTGCAACTTTTTTCTCCAGTACTGCGGCGGTAGATGAGCATCTATTAAAAGCGTATCTCATTCCAGAACAAACCAATATTCAAGACAATGGAACAATCATTGAGCTAGGTCAAGAAGTCTCAATTCAAGGAACTCTACCAAATATTCACCTCAAAGGTGCTTATCATGGACTCAGCTTTGAGTTTGATTTGGATGTCACAGACCAAGTTTCATGGTTTATTAAAACACCGATTTATGATCATTTTAGTTTATTGGCAAACTTCAAAGGTCAGCTTGAATATCAAGGTCAAATTACCCTAGCCGAAGGTTTATGTACTTACGAATATGCCCGAGCAACTGGTGCACATGGCGTGGTGAAAAAGCTGTTGCCTGAACCTTATAAATTACCACTCGATTTCTTTACCTATCAAATTATCAATTTGACGGATACCACCCAATTATTGCTCACCAAAGCTGATATTTTGGGTCAAGCAGCAGCGTATACCTTACATGTTCGCCATACTGACAAAACAGCAGAGGTCTATACCAATGTTGAGTTCAAGGTGATTGCGCATCAAGTTGAGGATTATGTTTCACCAAGCGGCAAGAAAATGCGCTTACCACACTTGTTCTCTTGGTCGGTGAAAGATGATGCGGATCAGAAAATTTTAGCTATCACTGCTGAAATCGACAGTCCGTTTCGTTATGGACATGGTATTGGCTATGCCAGTGCCTATACCTTTACAGGTGAATATCTGAATCAGCCAACCCAAGGCCGTGGCTATATCGAATATGTAGACGTCGAGAATCAAAATGCATTTAAAGATTAAATGAACACCGTGATTGGCCTTTGCTGAAACATCAAAGGCTAATCTATCTAAAACATACTCATACGCTCTAACTGTTAAAACGATTTAAATTATCAATGATTTGATGAATTGAATCCTTAATCTCGGCTGCCACTTTTGCATCATAACCTTCGACCAGAAAGCGACTGATCAGCCCTTCTATCAGTGTATACGTCACTTCAACCAACATCTCTGCATTGGGATAAGATTGCAGATATTCTGTAATCAAATTTCTAATCCAGACTTTATGCTCTTTTGATACCGCGATGATCTCTTGATCACCCAAATGTGATTCCGCCACTGCTCTGACAAATAAACATCCCTTAAAGTTATCTTCTTGAAACCACAGTAAATGCCAATCGATCAACCGATTCAGTGCAGCCCTTCCCGTTTCATCAGCGACATAATCCAGCAAGCTGTTTCTAAACTTTTCATCCCGCGCTTCCAAAACTGACTTCACCAATTGATTTTTATTTTTAAAATAGGTGTACATGGTAGTTTTTGAGCAACCTGATTCATCCCGAATAAGATCAACACCCACTCCAACAAAACTATTTTCATAAAATAATTTTTCTGCTGTATGCAAAATTTTATTGGCTGACTTTGACATAAAAATTTACTCATTCAAAATAGTACAGATCTGTACTATTTTGAATTTTAGTTCTATCATTGCCATAAAGCAACCCTGTAGTGAGATCACCATGTTATCTTTATTCAACGGTAGAGAACATCTTGCCCCCTTACCTCAATCCATTGATATTATAAGAAGTTTAATTGGCGGCACATTAAGTATCTTGATCTTAATCCTGCTCAGTAAATTCACCCACAATCTATTTATCATGGCTCCTTTTGGTGCAACCTGTGTGATCTTGTATGCCGTATCGCAATCGCCTCTAGCGCAACCTCGCAATGTAATTTTGGGGCATTTCGTCTCAGCCTTTATTGGGTTACTGTTTCTTAAACTTTTTGGTACATCGGCTTTGAGCATTGCTCTCTCTGTCGGTTGCGCAATTGCAGTCATGCAACTTTTGCGTTGTGTCCACCCACCTGCGGGCGCAAACCCATTGGTCACCTTATTGACGGCAAATAGCATTCAATATCATTGGAGTTTCTTATTTTTCCCCGTGCTTTTAGGTTCAATTGCCTTGGTATTGGTTGCATGGTTGGTCAACAATCTAAAATCAGAAAAGAAATGGCCTGTGTATGGATTGGCTTTTATCCACAGTAAGAAAAATATTGAATAACCTATCTATCGATTAAAGCGCAATGTCAGCGTTTTAATCGATGCCATCCTGCTCATCAGAATTCAATGAAATTCCAATTTCCCCTTGCAAATAATTTACTTTTCAATAAAATTAGGTAGGTCGGTATATATAAAACAGTTTTACTATGAGCACTAAATCAGCAAAACAAAAAATCCTAGATGCAGCATCAACCTTGTTTTATAACGATGGCATCAGCAATACAGGAATCAATACGATTACAGAGAAAGCCAACGTGGCAAAGATGTCCCTCTACAATAACTTTGCCACCAAATCAGATCTGATTAGCTGTTATATCGAAGCACGTCATCAAGAATGGCTGGATTTATATCACAAGAGAAAAGCTCAAATCCAAACACCCATTGACGGTATTTTGGCTGTTTTCGATGCCTACCAAGATCATGCTGAATTCGCTTATGAAAAAGGCTTCCGTGGCTGCGGTCTACTCAATGCCGCGGCAGAATTTCCTGCACACAGTCCTGAGCGTTTAGCTGTCAAAAATCATAAAGATGAAATTGAAGCGATTCTAGCTGGGCATTTGAGTCAATTAACTGACGATCCCGAGCGCGTAAAAGAACTGGCACTGCTGCTTTCTTTTATTTTGGAAGGATCTATTGCCCGTGCAGGTTTAGAAAGCTCCAGTAACAAAGTCTTTGCTGCAAAGCACATGGCCCAAAGCTTATTAGAACAAGAGGTTGCAAAGTGAGTAGTACGTCCTTCAACCTGAGTTCACACTCTGGTTTTATCGCTGTTTTAGTCGCCTCTATTTTATGGGGAACTACGGGTACTGCCGCCTCTTATGCACCCAATCTCAGCCCTTTAGCCATTGGCGCAATCGCCATGGGTGGTGGCGGATTATTACAAGCCTTATTGGCCCATAAAAATATCCGCAGTCATTTACCTCAAATTCGCTCTTACTATCCTTTACTGTTGATTGGGATGGTCTCTGTTGCTATTTATCCACTGGCCTTTTACTCGTCGATGCGTATGGCAGGAATCACTATTGGCACTGTTGTTTCAATTGGTTCGGCCCCTTTATTTACCGCACTACTAGAAAAGTTCTTTGATAAAAAAGCACTCTCTAGAAAATGGTTTATCAGTTTCGTTTTTGGCATCGCTGGGGTCTTGCTCTTATCGATGGGCGAATCACATTCTGATAGCACTAGCCAGAACATTGCAACTGACCAGAAAAGCATAGGGATTATTCTCGGATTGATCGCTGCACTCACCTATTCTTTATATTCTTGGGCTGCCAAAAAGATGATTGATCGTGGGGTCGACTCAAAAGCATCGATGGGCTTAATTTTTGGCTTCGGTGCTTTAATTTTATTGCCCACCCTATTTTTTACAGGTGCGAATCTGTTTGATGAAGCTGTGAATTTGTATGTGGTTGGCTATATGATGCTGATTCCAATGTTTCTTGGTTATCTGCTATTTGGTTATGCGTTAAAGACCATTTCAGCCAGCACCGCAACGACACTTACCTTATTTGAACCACTGGTTGCAGCATTGTTTGCCGTCTTGTTAGTTGGAGAACAATTGGCCCCGATTGGTTGGGTTGGTATGACCTTAATTTTTGTTTGTCTGGCGGTGCTATCTAAAAATAATTAACCGATTTATAAGAGCCTTGAATATGTGTGAATGCCAAGAGGTAAAATCTTTTTTTGCATGCCCTGATGATTTTACGGATCTTTTCAGTTTTGATTATCAGGCAAGTTATAGCTTTCCAGAGTACTTCAAAAAAGAAATCCCTACAGATGAAGTTATACCTAATTTTGATTATTCTATTACGTGCTATCAATGTTCAGTATGTCAGCAATGGTGGTATTTTGAGTGCTCGCCCACAGAGAGCTCATCCCCAATATTCGGAATTAAGTTAGATACTAAAGATCATGTTCTATCTGACAATGAAATTAAAGCAGTCAAACAATTTCTGGCAGTTCTTAGCCACGATGGATTTTCAGCAGAGAAATGTATTCATCATGGGTGTACGAATTTAGCACTAAAAAAAGTCAAAATGTGTGTAAACCATTTTATTTAATATCAAAAATCTCATCTAATATGGGATTCTGCATAAATCTGCCTATCGATGCAGAAAAAACTTCCCTGCATCGATAATCAAATTTAAATCAATACTCTTTTGCTAACTTCTCTAATGTCGCGAGCATTTTTTTCACTACACTTCTTTTATGCTGCAACATATTCTTAATATTGCTTGGATTAAAACCAGTCAATTTTGCGATACCACGACTAGTCATGTATTCACCAGTTTTCGCAAAGTGCTTTTCACTTAACTCGGTTTTCGCATTTGAGAATCGAACTGCTAGCTTATAATCATTAAACTCAGACCATGCACCTGTCTTATATTCGTCTGCATCATAGCTACTCTTCTGCTGAGTAGGTTTTTCTCGAAGAATATTACTCAAGCGATTAATGACAATTTTTTCTTCACTTTTCTCAATTATTTGATAAAGTTCAGTTTCTTCAAAAGGACGTCCTAAAGCGATGTCTTTTCTATATTGTTCAACTACTTTTTCTTTTGATGCAACCTTCTCCTCACCTTTTTGAGTGAGGCATAGAATCTTGAATAAAGATTCTAGTCGGCCACATGTAAAAATATAAGAAATTTTCAACGTCTATACTCCACGATGAGTTTGAGCTCATCAAAATAAATAATTTATCTGATAATTTAATAAGATAGCGCTGACTAGAAACCGTCACCACCACTCTGCATAAAAATGAATAATCTGATTTTTAAATAAAATAATAATGAGGATTTGCTGTAAGTTTACACACAGCATCCAAACAAAATTACGGGTACATCTTAGGTTGGCTTTAACTCTGTCATCGGCCATCTCGGTGTAGTCGTCACAGCCAAGCCATCCTGTTGCCCTGCTTTTAAACGCTGATATCCTGCAAAAGCAATCATGGCACCATTATCGGTACATAAAGCAGGTTCAGCGTAATAAACTTGCGCCTTAATCTTTGCCAATGAGGTTTCTAATTGTTCACGTAATCGCAAATTGGCACTCACACCACCGGCAATCACTAAACGTTTTAAACCTGTTTGCTTTAAAGCTTTCACGGATTTTTTAACTAAGGTATCCACAATCGCTTCTTGGAAAGACGCGGCTACATCTGCATCTCGATTTTCTTCACCCAATTTTTTCAACTGTACTGAAACAGCAGTTTTTAAGCCACTAAATGAAAAGTTTAAACCTTGATGCAACATTGGCCGTGGGAATTCAAAAGCTTGTGCATCGCCCTGTAAGGCCAACTTCGCAATATTTGGACCACCCGGATAAGGCAATTTCATCATTTTTGCGACTTTATCAAAGGCCTCACCCGCAGCATCATCAATCGACTCACCCAGTAATTCATATTGACCAATACCGTAAGCTGCCATCAATTGGCTATGCCCACCAGAAACCAGCAATGCGACAAACGGAAATTCCGGTGGAGTTTCCGAAAGTAATGGTGCAAGCATATGACCTTCCATATGATGCACACCAATTGCAGGTTTATTCAATGCAAATGCCAAAGTACGACCAAATAATGCACCTGTCATTAATGCACCCATTAAGCCTGGACCTCGGGTATAAGCAACTGCATCAATCTCATCTTTTTTGACACCACTTTGCTCAAGCAGTTGATTCATCAAGGGAATCATTTTTCGAACATGGTCACGTGAAGCCAGCTCGGGTACTACACCACCATATTCAGCATGCAGTTTAATTTGGCTATATAGAACCTGTCCACGTAAGCCGAGCTCGCTATCATAGAGTGCTAACCCAGTTTCATCACACGAAGTTTCTAAGCCCAAAACAATCATTAAACTGCCTTTACAACGATCAAAAATAATATCGGAGCTATTATAGACTTGTGATCTGAGTTGTAAATGAGTAAAATACTGACCTTCACTTGCGATCTAGTGCAATAGTGCGTTAGATCATATCCATCATCTTAGAGGATTTTACATGCCACAAGTTAAGTTGAAAGAAGGCGAACCAGTAGACGTAGCTATCCGTCGTTTCAAACGTTCATGCGAAAAAGCGGGTGTTTTAGCTGACGTTCGTAAGCGCGAATTCTATGAGAAACCAACTCAAGAACGTAAGCGTAAAAAAGCTGCTGCAGTTAAGCGTTATCAAAAGAAATTGACTCGCGAATCTGTACGTACTACTCGCCTTTACTAATTAATTTGTGATTGACTGCTGAAAATACTATGAATACTTTAAAAAACCAGATTACTGACGTATTAAAAAACTCAATGCGTGCCAAAGATATGGCAACAGTAACGGTTCTTCGTGGTGTACAGGCAGCAATTAAGCAAATCGAAGTCGATGAGCGCATTGAGCTTGACGATGCTCAGGTTCTTGCGGTCATTGAAAAGCAAATTAAACAACGTAAAGAATCGATCAAGGCCTTTTCTGGCGCTGCTCGAGATGATTTAGCTAGTAAGGAACAAGCCGAAGTTGAGGTTATTTCTCAATTTCTACCAGCCGCTATGACTGAGGAAGAACTTGATTCCATCATTGAGCAAACGATTGCTGCTCAAGAAGCTACTAGCATGAAAGATATGGGTAAGGTGATGAATTCTCTACGTCCGATCATAGCCGGGCGTGCCGATCCTGCACAAGTATCTGCTAAAATCAAAGCAAAATTAAGCTAATCTGCTTAACTCTCCTTTCTATATTTCGCTTTATTAAAGAATTGGATTCATTTCAACAATGAACCCAAAGTATTCTTTTATTTAAAATCACACTGAACATTATATTTCGCAAGCATTTGCATCTCTTTAGATTCAACCACTTGCTTGATTAAATCTTGTTTGCTCATACTCGCATATTGGGTTGGTAATGATGAGCGGTTTTGCTCAATCGCATCTGACATGTCCTGAATATAACGCTGATTAATCTGACAATATTTCGCTTGCTGCTCAGGCGTAAATTGTGAAATTTGAGGATTTAAACTGCGCAAAAAACCACGAATATCCTGCGCGTACACACCACGAATTTTCTCAACCGAATTTGCATACTGCTCAACAGATGCTGCCGAGCTGATCCCCACACTGCTTATCGCAAAAATAAAAACTAAAATTTTGTTCATAAATCTTTTAACTTCTCAGCGATTGCTTACGCACGCCATCTTATCTTAATTCAATAAAATTTGGTTTATGCTCCAGAAAAAATTCTTCTTTTGGAGCGGGTATATCGCCTTCAGTCACACTCCCCAGACGTAAACGAATGATATCAGGCAAATCCTTACGATAAGAATAAAGTGGACTGGCGCAGTTTTGACAAAATACACGCGCCTTATTTGGGGTATGAAAATATTCTTTCAGTTGCTCTCGCCCAGAGGTGAGCTCAAATTGAGTCTGATCAATGGCACTATTCCAGCCTGCGATAGAACCCTGTGCCTGTTGGCAATCGGTACAGTAACATAAAATGCTGTTTTCAATTTCCCCATGATATTGGTACTGCACTGCCCCACACAAACATTGTCCTTTGATCATATGCATGCCTTTAATTGTTTTAATATTCATTTAGAGCTTCATACGGCGCTCATCTTGCATTTGTTTTAACCGAGCATCAATCTTCGCCGACATCGCGACATTGCCTTTTGCCAAACGCTGCGCATGTAACATTGACTTAATCGCATTTTCTTCATAGCCTGACCAATATTCGGCCTCGGCTCGATAACCCAATACATTGACCGCTTGTAATGGTGAACTTTTATCTAAATTAGTGGCCTGTTGCAACAATTGCCAACCTTCAATATCACGTTGGTTTTTATGAATAAAACGTTGCACCAACATTTGTGCCTGTGCAACTTGCTTTTGTCTAATCAGCACCTCTACCAATTTATAAGATAAAGCTCGATTCTCAGGCATGGTTTTCTGAATTGGATTAATACTATTAAAAGCTTGATCCAATTTATTTTGCCCCAAATAGATATCTGTTTGAATCAGCGGTACCAACACATGATTCTGAAGTTTAGCCTTCACCAAATCTAAATTGGCCTGAGCTTGTGCATAATCTCCCTGCTCCAGATAAAACTTGCTCAATGCTAATTGTGCAGCTGTATTTTTCTGATTTGCCAGTGACTGTAATTGAATTTCAGTCGCCTGATTCGATACCACCAAGGTGTAAAGTTTTAGAATTTCAAAATCGAGATCGTAAATTTTAGATTTCACTTTAGGAAGTTGATTCGCGCGCAGACGCGCTTCACTCATACGTTCTGTGGTTAATGGATGAGTAAACCAAAAATCAGGTAAAAAACTAACCCGGCTGGTCGCTCGATGCAT
Organism: Acinetobacter sp. ANC 3929; assembly: GCF_000369405.1. GTDB lineage: Bacteria > Pseudomonadota > Gammaproteobacteria > Pseudomonadales > Moraxellaceae > Acinetobacter. Next base: position 511,215 of record NZ_KB849994.1, on the reverse strand, counting down.
GGTTTCGAAGTAATCCGCCATACTTTGTGGGTTATAACCTGCCGCAGACATAAACTGCATACCGATACGATCCGCTTCACGCTCCTGATTACGACTATAACTCAACTGCTTATCCATCAATGCCGCTTGAGTACCCATCATTACGGCTGCACCCGCATTGCCATCGGCTTGAGATGCAATAGCAGCCCCGACAAGAATCCCCGCCAATGCAAGCAAGCCCTGTCCCTTAAATGCTTCTTGAGAGCGGCTATAGTGGCGTTGTGATACATGTGCAATCTCATGCGCCATAACACCAGCAATTTCATCCAGATTCTTAGCTGAAGTAATCAGACCTGTATTTAATGCAAATAGACCACCTGGAACTGCAAAGGCATTAATTTGAGGATCTTTAATAATCACTAAGCCAATCGGTTGACCCAGTTGAGTCTGACTGAGAATGCCTGAAAATACCTGAAAGAACTGATCTTCCAACCATGCATCTTGCACTGTGGGCATTTGGCGATGTACTTCACGATAGACTTTTTCGCCAATGAATTTTTCTTTTTGTTGATCGAGTAAACCTATGCCACTTCCAATTTCAGGCACTTCAGTTTGCCCAGCCGTATGGGAAGGTAAAAAGACCTCAGTGTGACTCAATTGAGTTGTGGCCAATAAGCCACATGCGAGCAGCAACGATCTCAAGCGGTTTCTCTATGATTTTAATAAAGAAATTCACTATAGCATTGAAAAAAGGAGAAATTTGCAACAAAGTGTTATAAAAGGCAGGAAAATCCTGCCTTAATTTATGTTTTTTGCAAGTGACTTAAATTATTTGTTCGCGATGTAACGCTGATCTACACTAAAATTTTCAGGGAATTTGGCATTAATTTCAGCATAGAAAGACATAATTTCAGTCATATCTTTTTCATAGTCGCCTGTAGGATAAACAATTTTTCCAACGCCAGTTTTTTTCTTGGCATAGTCCATATACGCGAGCGCAATGGGTACACCTGCAGCGACTGCCACATGATAAAAACCAGTTTTCCACTGTTCTTGTTTGGCACGTGTTCCCTCAGGCGTCACCAACATCACCAGTTTAGGATGTGTTTTAAACAAGTCGGTCATGAGCTGAACCATACTCGGTCGCTCTTGCCCTTGTTGTTTAATACTGCGATCGATCCCGATACCTCCCATAGCACGTACAAATGGGCCAAATGGAAGTTTCATATAGCTGTCTTTAATGGTCAGGCGCACATTCACGCCCAATGCTTTTAATGCCAAACGCGCATATAAAGCATCCCAATTGCTGGTATGTGGTGCGGCAATCATGACACATTGATCGATATCTAAATCCCAATGATTGTCAATTTCCCATCCCATCAAGCCCAAACTTTGCTCAGCTAATTTCTCGAACACAGACACCCCGACACGAAATCACAAAGGGCGCAAGTGTACCAATATTAATCAGCTTAAAAAGATGGACTCGCACAATAATGCAGCAATCAAGTTGTCAGCATTGTAAGCAATTATTCAAACTTTGGATTGACCAGATAACGTGGGGTTCGATCTTCTAAGGCATCCATCAGATTTTGATAAGCAAGATCAACCATCTTTTTACGTGTTTCTGCGGTTGCCGAGCCCAAATGCGGTACTGTGACTGCGTTTGGTAGTTCGAATAAAGGTGAGTTTTGCAAAGGTTCTTTGGTATATACATCCAACCCAGCAGCAAAGATTTTGTTTTGCTGCAATGCTTCAATCAATGCATTTTCATCGACAACCGAACCACGCGCAATATTCACAAATACCGCATGCTTCTGCATCAAATCAAATTCTTCTACACCAATCAGTGCCTTAGATTCAGTATTTAAATCAACTGCAACCACAATAAAATCAGACTGTTGCAACAACTGATCCAAGTCACGATATTGGGCATTAAAGGCTTGTGCAATTTCGATTTTTTCACGGCGATTATGGTACAAAATATTCATATTGAAACCATAGAAACCACGACGGGCAATCGCAGCACCAATATTTCCCAAACCAATGATGCCTAAGGTTTTCCCAAACACATCTACACCGAATTGTTCAGTCGATACCGTGCGTTTCCATTGACCTTGCTTGGTCCATGCATCTAAAGACGGAATTTTACGTGCGGCACTGAGCAATAATGTAAAGGCAAGATCAGCAGTCGTTTCTGTCAGTACGTGTGGGGTATTGGCAAGCCAAATTTTCTTTTGATTGAGATAGTCGACATCGTAGTTATCATAGCCAACGGAAACGGTAGAAATGACTTTTAGTTTTTGTGCTGGGGCTAAATTACTTTCATTCAATAAACGCCCTGCGCCAATCATGGCATCAGCATCAACAACTTCCGTTCGAATCTGCTCGTTGATGTCACCAAGCTTCGGGTTAAGGACCACCACCTGATAATCTTGCTTTAACTTCGCTAAAACATCCTGATCTATTTGACTGAATACAACGACTTTCTTCATTATTAAATTCCGATCTTTATTGCATAAGTTGCCACAATCGTCTTTTCAATAACGGTTGAGCAATCATTTCTTCTAAACTCGCTAAATGTAATATATTAGAATGCTGGATAAAGTCCAGTTGACCTAAGCATAATATCTTTTTATTGGTTGCGGTGGCATCAATAAAACCTTGAATATAGGAAGAGAGTCCTCGACTTTCCTGAAAAGCAGCCAACGGAAATGGCCATTTCAACTCTGCGTACTGACCTAGCCTTGCCTTTTGAATATTTTGCCACAACTGGTGTTGTGCACCATTCAACTGACTGCTTTCTAATAAAATGGCACAGTTTTCCAAAACGTACATTTGCAGTTCAAGCGCCTGAATCTGAGCCGTAATAACAATCTGTTCTTTTTCAACCGCAGCTACTTTAGCAACAGGTTCTGCAACAGCCTTGACTTGTTGAGGACTTTCAATTTCAGTGATCGGTGGCGTATGTACTGGCGTAACAGGAATATCTTGAACAATCGGTGCTGGATCAAACGCAAGTACTGTCGATTGCGAAACCTCATCAACCACTTGATCTCGCCATAGACTGGGTGCAGTATTTTTTTGACACACGACTTCCCTAGGAATCCAAACATCGATTCCCAAAGTTGCTAGTATGTTTCTCTGCTGCCCAATCATCTTACCTACTCGTTCTGTAAACTTACAGCCATTGTCATGACTGTAATGTCCTCATAGTCTAGCATAAACCCAGTCTCTCTAAATGGCTTCCTTTTGCTCAATCACATCAATACAAATCCAATTGCATGATCAAAAATCACTTCTCGTTAGTTTAGGCAAATATTCAGCAGCAATAGGCAAGTTTTCATTCGTCGACTTTTAGACAATATTTCATCATTTTGTCGCTTTTACTTTTTATTAATGTTGTATCGAATGCTCAAATGAAAAGGTTGATGCTATCTATGCTTATTCTTTTTGCTATCGCTGTCGTTCTGCTCATTGTTAGCAGTGCCATGTATACCCAACAACCCCTCTTTGGTAAAATTCCTTCTGGTAAACGCCTACAATTAATCGAGAGTTCTTCCAATTATCGACAAGGCCAATTCCGCAATCTCATCGAGAAATCGGGAATGAGTGAAGGCTCAAGTATCGCTGTAGAACTCTATAAAACATTTATTAAAACCATTCCGCATCGCAACCCAATCGATCCAATCCCTTCGGTTAAAACCAACCTGAAAGCACTGAATCCACAACAAGATGTCATCATCTGGTTTGGCCATTCTTCTGTATTTATGCAGCTCCATGGCAAGAGGTTTTTGATTGATCCAGTGATGAGTGGTAAAGCATCCCCTTTTCCTTGGGGTACACGTGCTTATAAAGGAACAGATATCTATACGGTGGAAGACTTACCAGAGATAGATTATTTGCTAATCTCACATGATCACTATGATCATCTAGATTACGAAACCACACTCAAACTGAAAGACAAAGTCAAATACGTCATTACAGGTTTAGGTGTAGGTGAACACTTTGAATATTGGGGGTATCCAAAAGATAAGCTGATCGAAAGAGATTGGGGTGATCGCATTGAATTTGATGATGGCATTACTATCATCACCGAGACAACACACCACGATTCTCGACGTGCTTTTGATGGCGGAAAAAATCTTTGGGTCTCATTTGTCATTCAGTCCCCTCATAAAAAGATCTTCTATACAGGTGATGGCGGCTATGACAAACACTTTCTTGAGATTGGAAAGAAATATGGGCCTTTTGATTGGGCTTTGATGGAAAATGGTCAATATGATGCTGCTTGGCGTTCAGTACATTGCCATCCAGATGAAGTGGCTCAAGCCACAGAAGAACTGAATGCACGCAATATGATTCCTGTGCATCACTCAAAATTCAGTCTGGCCAAGCATGCATGGTATGAACCAATCACCCGTATTACAGAATACTCAAGCACACGAAATTATCGGCTGGCAACCCCAATGATTGGTGAATTGGTTGAACTGGATAATGATCAACAAGCATTTAAACAATGGTGGAAGAATATCCGCTAATTAAATAATATCGATCTATGGATAGCCTCATTTACATATGAGGCTTTTTTATTGCACATTTTGAAAAATCAAGTTAATCAAATTAGGCAAACAACTGAGCATTTCAGGTCAAGCGGCACGATAGATTTACGTTTAAATAAAAACATCAAAGATAAAGACAAGTCCGCTTAAAAGTAGACTGTTTTGGATAAAAGGTCGTTCAAAATGAAAAAAGTATTAATTCTCGGTGCAACTGGACAGATTGCGATATGGGCAATTCAGATGCTGGCAAATGAGCCTGAACTCACCCAAACCCTGTTTGTTCGCGATACCAAAAAACTGCCGATCAGTCTGCCTACAAATGCCACAATTATTCAAGGTGATGTTTTAAATTTAGAACAACTGAAGCAAGCCGTTCAAGGTCAAGATATTGTTTATGCAAACTTGGCGGGAGAATTAGAAGCACAAACTCAAAATATTATTGTAGCCATGCACGCAGCAGGCGTTCAACGGATTATTTTGATTAATTCACTAGGCATCTATGATGAAGTTAAAGGTAAATTTGGCGAATGGAATCACCAAGAAATTGGTACTTATCTTGGCCCGTATCGTAAAGCAGCAGATTTATTAGAAGCCTCTGATCTAGACTATAGTATTTTACGTGCAGCATGGCTCATGGACGAAGATGAAATTGATTATGAAACCACTGACCGTGATAAAGACTTTAAAGGGACGGTTGTTTCACGTAAAAGTGTCGCAGCCCTAGTGGTCAAAATCATTCAGACACCAAGCTTTGCATCTCGGGATAACTTAGGGGTGAACAAACCCAATACAGATGCAAATCGTCCTTATTTTATGTAAATATGAAAAAATCGGACAACCAGGCACCTGATTGCCCGATTCTGCCAAGATCAGCAGTAAAGGGTACGAAGTTAAATAGCGACTTGTTGGGCTTTTTGATATGCACCTTTGAGTGCATCCTCTCTTAAAGCAGACATATCTAAACCTTCTGCATATACAAACTCAACCTCATGAATTCCCATCAAACCTAAAACAGCATTCAGGTAAGGTGTTACAGCATCCGTCACTTGTCCTAGATGCACACCACCTCGACTACTCATCACAATTGCTTTTACACCCTCTACTAAGCCTTGCGGATAGGTTTCCGTATATCTAAAGGTATGACGAGCACGAGCAACCAAGTCAAACCAGTTTTTTAGTTGTGTCGGAACATTCAGGTTGTACATTGGCGCACCGATCAACAACAGATCTGCGGCTTTTAACTCTGCGATTAATTCATCAGATAATTGAATAATTTTTTGAATGGGTTCAGCGACATTTTCTGCGCCGCGTAACGCTTGGAAAATCTCGGCATCAAGTACAGGCAGATTTAATTTTGCCAAGTCACGAATAATGATGTCATCTTGTAAGCCACTTTCAGCACGTTGTTGCAGAAATGCATGAATCAAACGACTAGTCTGAGAATCATCACCCATAATACTTGATTTCAATACCAACACTTTAGCCATGTTCGTTCTCCAAATCTTTAATGGAGACATGTTACTACTACAACTAAATCACCAGTAGTGATAATATTTCAATTAATTGATTCCTAAAATTCTACAATCATGCAAACTGAACTCAGCACGATTTCAATTTTTGTAACGGTGGTTGAGGCTGGCAACTTTAGTCATGCCGCAGAGCAACTACATCTCACCCGTTCGGCAGTGAGTAAAAGTATTGCCCGTCTAGAAGAGCGCTTAGGCGTATCGCTCTTTAAACGCACCACTCGAACACTGAGCCTAACTGATGAAGGGACTTTGTTTTATGAGCATAGCCGTCGCGCGCTTACTGAAATCAACACTGCCGAAACTTTATTGGATCAAGGCAAGATTAGTGCAACAGGTCTATTAAGAATTTCAGCGCCTGTGCTGTTTGGGCAGCTTTATATTGCCCCACTGATGGTCGAACTGGCACAACAGCATCCAGATTTACAGGTTGAACTTTCCTTGAATGACCGAACTATAGATCTGGTCGAAGATGGGTTTGATTTGGCCATCCGTATCGGAACTTTAGCTGACACCAGCCATTTAATTGCGAGAAAATTGGGTGATCATCGAATGCTACTCTGTGCAACACCAACATATCTGCAAAAATCAGGACCAGTACATACACTTGATGATCTTCAATCCCATACAACCATTGCTTACCCCCATTCAGGTCATTTGCAAAAGTGGTATCTACAAGATGAAAACAAACAGGATTATGCGGTCAAACCAAATGCCAAATTCATGTTAAATGATATGCAAGCAATTAAGCATACTGTTTTAGCCCATCATGGTATTGCATGGTTACCCGATTGGCTCATTCATAACGAACTGCATGATGGAAGCTTAGTTCAAGTTTTGGCACGGTTTTCCAGTGTTTATTTTCCGATTCATGTAGTGTGGCCCCGTTTAGCTTATATGCCATTAAAAACACGTCTGGCGATTGATTACTTGATTAATCATCTGGCTCAGTAATTATCTATTCAAACATCTGCTAAATAAAATGAGGCATAAAAAGACAGGCTATACCTGTCTTTTTAAAAATCTGCTTCAATTAGAGCTTTGTACTAAAAAAGGTTACTAACACTTGAACAGCTTCATCAACAAAATTTAGTTTATCGTAGAGAGACATATGGTTTGCGCCAACCACAACATAAAGCTGTTTATCGGTACTCGCCGCACGATGAATTAAATCTTCACTCATCCATTTACTACCCGCTACACTTCCTGCAATCGCCAATAAAGGTTGGGTGAAGAAAGCTTCAGCTTTGTTATAAGCATCATAAGTAATGATCTGAGTTAAACTACGCGTAGTGGCAAAGCCTGGTGCATTTGGATGCTCTGCGCGTGGGGTATGGTAATACTCCCATGCTTCACGTAATTCTTCATTTGGTGCATCCTCTTCTCTCAAAGGTGCAAGTGGAATTGTGGCAATTTCAGCACCACTGGCATCTACACTACGCGCATTTGAACCAGCTTGAATATACGGAATCGCATCTGCATCTTTGACTGTATTTTCCCAACCATTACGGAACATTGAACCAATGTTCACAGCGCTCACCATGCCCACAGCTTTAATACGACGATCATTGATTGCTGCATTTGCGGTGTAACCTGCACCGGCACAAATACCCATTGCACCAATACGGTTATTGTCGACATAAGGTAATGTTGTTAAATAATCAATCACTGCACTGACATCTTCTGTACGAACATATGGGTTTTCTAACTGGCGGGGTAATCCAGTACTTGCGCCTTGATAAGATGCATCATAAGCAATCGTTACAAAACCATGCTCAGCCAACTTACGTGCATATAAACCTGCAGTTTGCTCTTTGACACCACCGCCTGGATGACTCACTACAATTGCAGGATAAGTTTTGCTTTCATCAAAACCTTGAGGAAAGTTGATCACTGCTGCAAGTGTAATACCTTGACCATTGAGATTTTGAATACTGATTTCTTTTGACATTTTTATATTCCTTGATTGAACAACTTAATTTTAAAAAACTTAAAGATGCTCTTTAAAAAATGGGATTGCTTTTGCCAGTGCTTTAGCAACAGGCTCAGGTTGATCGTATAATTCGTAATGCGATGTATTTTCTAATACCAATAGCTCTTTTTGTTTCGATGCGGCACGACGTACTACTTCATGACCATCTCGGTATGCACCAAATGCACCAGGCTTATCGCCAATTACCACTAAGATTGGTTGAGTTAACAAAACTTCAGATAAGTGAAATGCATCCCAGCCCAACGCCACACTCATACGAGAAAATAATGCACTGGTTGCACCATTCGGTTGCTGACCCCGAGCAGTTTTGTAGTAGTCCGTTGCTTCAAGTGGATCAATATCTGTAATTCCAGCTTTTTTGCCTTCTTCTACGGATGGTGGTAATAAGTTGTTGACTAATAACTCTGCACCACGAGCTTCGGCAGTACGTTGTTGTGCAATTGCTTCAAGTCCCTCAATCAAAGCCGTGCCTGTCCCACCATAGCCTTCACGTGTCATGCGACCAAAGTTCACACCAGTAATTGAAGTCACGGCTTTAATGCGTTTCTCTGTCATTGCCGTATTGAGTACATAAACACCGCCACCACAGACACCTAAAGCACCAATACGATTTTCATCCACAAAATCTTGAGTGACCAAATAATCCACCGCATAGCGAATGTCCTCAACACGGTGATATGGATTTTCAATAAAACGTGGTTCGCCTCCACTTTCACCTTGGAATGATGCATCAATGACTAGAACCACAAAACCTGCTTCGGCTAAGGCTTTACCATAGATATTTCCTGATGTTTGTTCTTTACAACTTCCGATTGGATGAACACTCACAATCGCAGGATATTTTTTGCTTCGATCAAAATCATTCGGGAATAAGAGGTTTGCCGCCGATTCCCAAGCCAAGTTTTTATATTGAACCGCTTGCATGTTGAGTTCCTCACTAGATGATTATGTATAACAACAATCCGTTTTTAGATTGGATATCTACTTTTCATGCTTTGAGTATAGAGGCGTAAAACTCGCTTAAATTGCCTATTTTGACGGTATATTTGCCTATTTTGTTTATTTAACCGCATCAGAATTTTAATATTAATTTTCAAATAGATATAACAATAAAATCCCATCCTCTCCCCGAGAAGTGGGCTAAATCTTTCTAAAGATATACAACATTTAGATGAATTGTAAGTCCTGAATATCTCTTTGCGGTGCATTACCAAATAATCTTGAATATTCGCGGCTAAATTGTGAAGCACTTTCATAGCCGACCAATCCAGCAGCATGCCCTACATCAAAATGTTGATTTAACATCAAGTGACGTGCTTCCTGAAGGCGCAACTGCTTTTGATACTGTAAAGGACTTATACCCGTCATTTCTCGGAAGTGCTGTCTAAATGTGGAAGGGCTCATATAGACGTGCTCAGCCAACTCATCCATCCGCATCTCTTGCACGAAATTTTGCTTTAACCAAGATACTGCTTGAGCAATTTTTTGGCTGATTGAGCCTGTTTTAATCAATTGGCGCAAATAAATCCCATTAGGCCCAGTCAATAAACGGATCATGATCTCTTGTTGCAAAATAGGAGCTAATTGTGGCAATAAAACGGGTTCATCCAGTAAATTCACGAGACGGTTGATTGCTTCAAGAAGTGTGTAATCAATCGTTTGAATACCAAATGAAGGCTGAACTTTTTCTTTCAGATGAACCTGTCCCATTTCCATAACCATTTCAGTAATCATTGGCACATCAAGTAACAACATCACCCCCAAAAAGGGTTGGTGATTCCTTGTTTGGCGTGTATGACTAATGATAGGAATGTCGATTGTCGTGAGCATCGATTGACCTGCAGTATAGGTCAGAATCTGATTACCAATCATAATCTGCTTTTCACCTTGCAACACGATCCCCAGACTTAAGTTATAGATACAATGTGTCGTATTGGCTACCGAACGGCGGTGTAATGATAAAGGGGAAATCGCAGTTTGATGATCACCATCGCTTTGAATCAGACGATTTACAGTACTTGATAATAAAGCAATGACATCACGGGTATGTTCTGTCCTCATTGTCCGATTCTCCCATAGCTTAAGCCTGTTCAGCTTGACCTAAGCTAAACCAGCCTTCTCTTAGCTGTATTTCCTGCCATAAATAATCGGGAATATTCAGCTTAGGTACATCAGCAGGATTGAGCTTAAGGGCAATATCATCGACTTGTCCATGCTGAGCCAACTCAACCCAGTTCGGATTCATCACCAATGCTTTACCAATTGCTATAAGCGGCAAACCTAAAGCTAAAGCTTGTTCAGCCTGTTGCGGTGTTCGTAACAGACCTGCCGCGATTACTGGAATACGGTTCGCAACACGTTGCAATACCTGCTGAATGGTCAGGTTCTGCTCAAAACTATTTTTAGCAACCGCGTGTAGTACATCAGTTAATGACACATGCAGATAATCAATACCATCTGCAATTAACTGATCAATCAGCACTAGGCTATCTGTAATCTCTAGACCATTATCTTCATACTCCTCAACAGAAATACGGTACCCCAATGCAAAAGGACGTTGCGCATATTCTCGAATTACTCGCTTAATCTCCTGTACCACAGCTAGAGGAAACGCCATCCGCTTCTCTAATGACCCACCCCACGCATCATTACGCTGATTATACAAAGGTGAAAAGAAGTTCTGGATCAGAAAACCATGCGCACCATGTAACTCGACACCGTCAAATCCAGCTTCAATTGCCCGACGAGTAGCCTCACCAAAATCATGAATCAATTGCAAAACCTCATCATGGGATAATGCTCGACTAGCAAGCTGTTGATGTTTAAATGGTCCTGCTGTAATAGCTAAAGTACTGGCACTCACAATATCTGCATCAGGAATCAGGTCTGGGATGGCCTTGATGCCTGCATGAAAAAGCTGCAAGATTGCAGATGCACCACCACTTTTAGCAGCTTGCGCCAATTGCGCGAGACTCGTAGTAAAACGATCATCAAAGCCTGCAAATTCACGGGTAAATCCAATTCCATTTTCCTGTACATGCGTACAGCCCGTGATCACTAACCCGACATCTTTAACACGCTTACGTATGTATTCGAGCTCTTGAGTTGAGATCGTACCATCCTCATTTGCTGACCAAGTTGTCATGGGCGCCATGACGATCCGATTACGCAAACTCAGAGCTGAAGTTAATTGAAAAGGTTGGAATAATTTAGAATTCACCGACGACACCACTATTCATTTTAGATAGGATATTGAGAAATACAGTGAATTGGCCAGTAATCTGCCCAACTCAAAGAACATAAACCACTAAAGCAACACCTTAGAATTAAAGATTTTCTTGATAGAACCGAATCAGCTTGTCTAACGCAATTTTGACGGGTGCTGCCTTGTCATATAAATCGTAATGAGACCAGCCATCCACCACAACCAGTTCTTTATTTTTTGATGCAGCGCGATTGATAATTTCAAAGCCATCACGATAGGCACCAAAACCACCTGGTTTACTTCCCACCACAATCATCAACGGTTGAGTTAATAAAATTTCTGCCAAGTGGAATGCATCCCAACCGACAGCAACAGCATTGTGAGAGAACAATGTTTTATTTACGCCATTCGGTTTTTCACCGCGTGCTGTACGGTAATACTCAGTTGCTTCTAATGGATCAATATCGGCATGATCTGCTTTTGCTGCCTCCACCGTTGGATATAAACCTTGGTCCACCCGAAGTGCTGCACCTCTTGCTTCGGCTGTACGTTGAGCCGCAATCGCTTCTAAAAACGCAATCGGATTACCGCCACTGGCTTCACGCATAACACGACCATAGTTTGCACCTGTAATAGTCCCCACCGCTTTAATACGGCGTTCGGTCATGGCAGCATTGATCGAGTAACCACCACCGCCACAAATTCCCAAGACACCAATTCGATTTTCATCGACATAATCAAGCGTGACCAAATAATCAACAACAACGCGAAAATCCTCAACACGCAGTGATGGATCTTCGATATAGCGCGGTTCTCCACCGCTTTCACCCTGAAAACTGGCATCAAATGCAATCACCACAAAACCAGCTTTAGCCAGCGCTTCACCATAGACATTGCCTGAGGTTTGCTCTTTGCAACTCCCAATGGGATGTGCACTAATAATCGTTGGATATTTTTTAGTTTGATCGAATGCAGGTGGGAAATATAAATCTGCGGCAATATCCCAATAAGTATTTCTGATTTTGACTGCTTCCATTTCATCACCTCTTGAATATAGGAAAAAGCAAGCAAAGATCTCTTTGCTGATGTTTCCAGTTTAGAAACCGACGTCAAATCAAAGTTGCCTATTTTTAAAAAAAGTTTGCCTATTTTGAGGATTTATTGTGGTACATCTCGGCTAGGCGTGTTGCCAAATAGTCGAGAATATTCTCGAGTAAATTGTGACTGACTTTCATAACCAACTAGATCAGCAATTTGCTGCATATTCATTGATTGAGATAAGATCAACTTTCTAGCCTCTTGCAAGCGTAACTGTTTCTGGTATTGCAGAAGTGTCATACCCGTGATTTCTTTGAAATGGTTTCTTAATGTCGCTGCACTCATATTCATCTGGTCAAGAGCATCTTGTATGCAATTCTCATGAAGAAAATTATTTCTCACCCAATGAATCAACGTAAAAACATTTTTATCCGAGCCACTTGCCTTGACTAAATTACGTAGATAGACACCATGTTGCCCGACCAGTAAACGAAGCACAATTTCTTGCTTGATAATCGGTGCAAGCTGATCAATCATTGTTGGCTCTTCAATCAAATTCACTAAACGCGTTAATGCATCGATCAATGCACTATCGAGATACTCAATTGAAAATGCAGGTAGATTTTTGAGTTTTACCTGACAATCTAATAGTTGTACGGTTTCAATAATCAGATCTAGATCCAGTGACAGCATCATTCCCAAAAAAGGTTGATAATAAGATGCCTCTGTCACCCGACTAATGGCAGGCAAATCGATGGTGGTCAACATAGTTTGACCAGCACCATAGCAATACACTTTATCGCGAATCAGGACTTCTTTTTGCCCCTGTAAGACAATGCCTAAACCAAGTCCATAAATGCAATGAATAGACTGTTTGGCAGTACGGCGATGTAAAGAAAAACCTGGAATCTGAGTTTGGAAATCTTCAACTTGAACCAGCCCAGCAACTTTATCAGCAAGTGTTTTCACAAGTTCTTTAGTTTGATCCGATGCATACATAGCACAACCTATCTCATCACACATCTAGTTTCATATGAAATATGAACATGATCTTTTTTAAGCAAATGATTATAGCCCTTGTCGCATACGTTGAATGTCCCGCTGTGGTGACTCTCCAAATAAACGGCTATATTCACGGCTAAACTGAGAAGCACTTTCATAACCAACCAGACCCGCAGCTCGTCCTGCATCTATATTTTGATTAAACATCAAATGTCGTGCTTCCTGTAAACGCAGTTGCTTTTGATATTGCAACGGGCTCATCCCTGTTACAGCACGGAAATGCTGTCTAAATGTGGATGGACTCATAAACGCTTTATCCGCCAAATCATCCATACGCATGGGTTGTACGTAGTTATGCTTAAGCCAGCTCACCACCTGATGGATTTTATGATGTGCCGAACCTGATTTCACCAGTTGCCGTAAATAAATTCCATGCGGACCATTCAGTATCCGTACAATAATTTCTTTCTGAATCAGGGGAACCAGATGAGGAATCATTATAGATTCATCTAGCACTTTCACCAGTCGCAAAAATGCATCGACCAATGGCGCATCGGCCGACTCTACGGAAAATGAAGGATGATTATGGTCTGATTCCATCCATAACTCTTGAGGCATATCAGCAATGACCTGATTCACCATTTGTAAATCAAGTAACAGTAAAACTGCTAAAAAGGGTTTCTGCGGTGAAGCCTGAACAATATGGGATGTGACTGGCAGATCAATCGTGGTCAGCATACTTTGCCCTTCCGAGCATTGATAGACTTGCTCCCCAATCACGACTTGTTTCTGCCCCTGCAAAATAATGCCAATGCCTAGGTGATAAATACAATGGGTGCTATCTGTAGGACGCATTCGACGATGAAAAGAAAGTTGAGGAATCACTGAAATGTGATCATCTGAGTGCTCAGTAAAACAGGAAACAGCATCAATCAACTGTTCCATATTCACATTTCTTTCAACAGAAGTCGCCATAGCAAATTAATTTATCCAAATAAAGGTTAGGAATATAACCAATGTATTGATCATAAAATATTAATACATCACACCAAATAAGCTTTTCAATTCAATAAAATGCTTTGATTCAAGATTTATCACGCCAATAATCATGAGTAAATAAGGGTTTAGTAATGATTGGCCGCAAAGAGCCAGCTTATACCACTTTTAACACCTCATCCCACTTGGTTAAATAACTGGGAGATTTGTGATTCTGGATCATACGCCACGCTCGCCCATGCGGTGTAATTAATCGCCCTAGCGTCATACAATCCCGACCAAATCTTTTATTAATATCATCAAAAGCGACTGAAAGATTTCTTCGAGCAATGAGTTCATCCGTATCATGGAATAAATCGACTGCGTGGCTGCGTTGAGGAATAATATCGAGCAGAATCACTTCTGCCTTTTTATAGCGATGACCTGTCTGATAAATACGATCAAGCCCTTGTTGTACCGCTTTGATAATCTCTAAACGATCATCACTATAGTCAGAGAGATACACCACGGTAAAAGGTCGATAATATGCTTCCTTATTAAAACGATTGGTACGGATACTCACTCCAACCGCTTTGCACAGTAAGTTTCGCTTTCGCAAACGTTCGACGGCACGTAAGCTAAACTCAGTTAAAGCGCCACTCAGGCTGGTTTTGTCCTCAATCGGCTGACCAAAGGAACGGCTACTTAGTACCTGCTGCCGATCTGTCACAACATCTTCGATCTCTAAGCAGGTCACTCCCTGTAATTCTTTGACCGTGTTTTCCATCAGTACTGAAAAGTACTGACCCATCATTTTCGGATCAGCTTGAACCAAATCCATCACCGAATAGATATTCATTTTTTCTAAACGTTGTCGAATCTTTCGTCCGACACCCCAAACCTCACCTACAGGCATATGCCCTAACAAGTCTTCAATCACACATGGGTCTTCATTCACTAGATTACACACACTATTAAAACAAGCATGTGTCTTGGCTAGATTATTGGCAAGTTTGGCTTGGGTCTTGGAATAACCAATGCCAATGCAACATGGCAAGCCCAACCAGTTTTTCACCGTATCCAGAATCTGATGCGCATATTCAGTTAAATCGTAGCTATGCTGATATGCAGTCAACTCTAAAAAGCATTCATCTATCGAATAAACTTCCTGTTCACATGGATCCACAAAGCTGCCTAATATGTTCATAAAACGGCGTGACATTTCTGCATACAAAGCATAATTACTAGAAAAGACTTCCACTTGGTGTTGACGAATAATTTCTTCAATCTGAAATAACGGCACCGCCATTCGAATACCAAGTCTTTTTGCTTCATAAGAACGGGAAACCACACAACCATCGTTATTTGAGAGCACCACCACAGGACGGTTTTCTAGCTTTGGATTGAACACACGCTCACAACTGACGTAACAATTATTGACATCAATCAAAGCAAAAATACGTTGTGGCAAACTCATTGGTTTACCTCATCGGCTTCAAGTTATACGTCACCACACCCCAGATCAACAGTTCTTGCCCTTCTGTAATATAAATATTTTGATAGTCAGGATTTTCTGCTTTTAACCACACCTTAGGTGGACTGAAATGATGATCAATCATCAATCGTTTAACGGTAAAATCATTATCAATCAAAGCAATCACAATATCCCCAGACTTCGCTGAAAGACTACGATCCACCACCAAAGGATCATCAATATCAATACCAGCATCTAACATCGAGAGTGAGTTTGCTTTCACAATAAAAGTTGAGTTTTCATTACGAATTAAAAACTCATTTAAATCCAAAGCTTGTTCAACATGGTCCTGTGCAGGCGACGGAAAACCAGCTGCGACACGTTCCGTTGCCAATGGAATATGATAAAGTCGATCATTCTTCGCTTGAACATTTTGTATTTTCATTGAAGTGGCCAAATCAGTTTGCTGATCAGTTTTGACATTATTCAGTAACCAATTTTTGATGAAATCAACTTGGGACTCAGGAACACGGATGACTTTGGTCGGCTCACTGAATTGTGCCTTCCGCCCTGCATTGGTTCTTGCGCCCCCATGCTCAAATTCATTTTTTTTGGACATACCTTCCCCCTACCCAAGCTTAAAATACTTTCAAATAATTTAACTTGAAAAAGTTACAAATTCAAGTTGACGTACAATTAATTTTGCATAACAATGAATCCATAGATCAGATTTTGGCTTGTTTAACTTAGACAAGGATGTAAGACAAATCAAAATTAATGTTTTAAATGAATAACTTATGCAAATAAAAGATATTAAGTTATTGATCTAATTCATTAATCTATTTGATCTCTTGGCAGTTAGATTCTATTCAAATATTTTTGATGTGGAGACATGAAAAATGAACAATCAACGTGATGCTATTCTTGGTTATGCTGACGAACAACATGCTTATTTTATTCGTCTTATTGAAAATGATACAGTCCTTGGCAATTGCTACGGATTATTCTGTGAAAGCCCAAATAGTGAAGCCGCAGAAAGTATTATGACGACCCTGTTTTTAAAGAAATCTTTTTGGCTCAATGGTTCTGAATTTAATGATATTGTGAAAGGGCTTAATCCCATTCATTGATCTAACTGAGACAAAAAAGAGATGACTTTCATATATAAAGAGCTTAGGTAACAGCTAGCCCATAAGCTCTTTACTTTTTCTTATAGACTGAGTCAGGTTTTACCGAATGCTAACCCCTCTCAAATAAAAACCCACTTATTGGATTTGAGCATAAGTGGGTTTTTACACGGCTTAAAGACAGGGCTAAATTCAAATAAATCTTTTATCGTTCACAGGTGCAACCAACTTATAGATTTTTCCATCGACATCACTCTCGAACAGTAAGTCAATATTTGGAAAAATGATATTCCCTTCTACTTCAATATGTTCAACCCGTTTAAAAAAAGGAATATCATGGTCTTCTAAATCATTTAACTGGGCTACGACAATAGACTCATTTTCTTCTTGGTCTTTCACAATCACTGTAATTTTATCCATAACAGTTCTCCCAATAATATTGTTCATAGGACTATGGGAAATTTTTTTAAGCTTGTCGACTAAATGGTTGTAACAAGAGTTATAAGTATTAGACTTTTATTAATTCGTCAGTTAAGTGCTTGAAATTACCTTCAAATAAATAAATTCCATTAATATTTTTTTAACTGATCAGTTACAGTTATGTGGAAAACATTTCAGAATGCATCACTGCGTAAATTCAATATAGACTTAGATTTCGCAAAAAAGATAATTTACTCGGCTATCAGATTATTGGACATTTCATTCTTATTTTTAGTTTTCTCATTCGGCTTCGCAATACTTTCTTCTTTATCTTTTAACTCAAGATATTCTCGCGCATCTTCTCGCCGATGAATACCCCCTAATTTTAATGCTTGTGTATCAACTTCAGCATCAATATCAGCCCTTTTTGTAGATTGCTTAATAAGATAATTTTTATTTTTTCCTGATGATACATTGCCAAGATTTACTTGTGCTACTGCATTGACATCTCCCCCAGAAGTTTCAACTGCAAAAACAGCTGTAGACGTTATCAAAGCAAGCATCCACCCTCGTATGTTTCTCATTGTTAAGTCCTAATTGATTTTTTAATTTTTAATGCCTAATTTTACCCTATCCTCTTTGCACACATGTTTTATATATCTTGTTAACACTTCAAATAACTTATGTTTATACAATAAATCATCGACCTATCCTATGCTACATTTCGATATATTTAAGTGCACCATATCTCCTCAGCACTACACTTAGATAAAAGTAATGGTAAAACTATCTAAAAAATAAAATCCTAAATTCAAAATGATAGCAAATTGAATGAAATAGCGCTCTTTTATAATTTTTGCAAAATAGTTTACTTGATCTAAATCTTTTTTATCGGCATACACAATGCCCACTTTAAGACTGATATCAAAATCATTGACTGGTACAACTTCCAGATTGGTATTCGTCTCAGAATACTTATCAAAAAAAGGTTTAGGAAATATCCCCAATCCATCACCGTTTACGACACTATTTAATTGAGCTTCTATCCCGAAAACCTCCTTATTTGCATAAAAAACGGATCCTTTTTCATTGAGTTTTTTATTTAGGCTTTCTCTAAAACAGCAACCCTCGGGATGCACAACCCACCCCTTTTTACTACACCGCTCCAGCGTTTTGTATTCTTTGACACCATTCTTGAGCGCAACCACAACCAAAGGTAACGTTCCAATATTTTTGAAAAATAAATGCTCAGAGAGATGCAGATTGGAGGGAATCATCACAATAGCAAGTGTAAGTTCCCGCTCATCTACTTGTTGGATAAGGCTTCGTCCCCATCCACTTTGCATTTCAACTTCAGTCGAATAATGATCATACTTATATCTATCATCAATATATTCATATAAGTCATCAACCAAGGTCATTGGAAGACCTATTTTTATCTTTTCCAGAAATGATTCCGTTTTTTGTTGATGGAAATTTTCTAGCTGCTCCATCTGTTCGAGAATATGACGCCCTTTGAAATATACTTTTTCGCCAAAATGCGTTAATTGCAGAGGTCTACTTTTACGGTTGAATAATTTGCCTTTTAATTTCTGTTCAATACTATTAATCCGCTTCGTGACAGTAGACTGATCAATACCAAGCTTTTCTGACGTCACTGTTAAAGATGAATTTTCAACAGCATATATAAAAATCTTTAAATCTCTAATATCTAACACATTCACACTCATTCATATCTTATTTAAATGCATACCAAATCTATGTACGCTTTGATTATTTAGAAGAAGCTTCTAGCTGAGTCATGCAACATGGGCTGTACAAGTCATGTCCTAAAAATAAAATCTTGGCTTTGTCGGCTTATGGCGATTACCAGTTGCCTCTACGATGGTTACTCACCCATCGATACATGCCTTGGATATTCGGCATTTTCATTGTGTTGAACGCTATCCAAGTCTGAACTTCAGGGCTAAATTTTACGTTACGGTAGAGTTGATCCCAAGACTGACCGTCGCGAACCAAGTCCAGTACTTGCTGATGCAAGTCTACGAGATAATTTCGAAGGGCAATCTGATCTTCACGAGTTGCAGGTGTATAGTGCCCAACATCAATAATGTCGACATCCTGACGGATAACCCAATTTAAAGTATCAATCCAGCCTGTGTAGTAAAAGTCGAGGAAATCGTTATAGGGCATACTTTTACTTTCACAAACATCCGTACATTGCAGTGCCTGATATTTAGGGAAAAGCACCATCACCATACTGTCTGAATGACTAGGTGCCACGTAATGCAACAAGACTTCTTCGCCGCCCAAGCTAATTTTCATATCCTGATCAAACACTCGATCAGGTAATGCTGTTGCTAATTTTTCTCCCACAATCGGTTCAATACTGCGTTGATTGGCAACAATCGTTGCACCATCTGCCTTAAAGACTTGCCCACCACTAATATGATCAGCATGCGCATGGGTATAAACCACATATTTCACAGATACACCGAAACGTCTTTTGATTTCTTCTTTTAACCATGCAGATGTACATGTCATTGCTGGGTCAATGATTAAAGCTCCTTCCTTTGTAATGAGGACTAAGCCACTATGTACCGCTAAACCTGCACCTGTGGTATGCCGATAAAGATTGCCTCTCACTTGGGTTAAACTTTTCGGATTTTCAGGACACGATGCAGCCGTAAAATCATTTAAAACCCTACGATTTTGATAAGCCGACAGGTCAACAGATTGACCATTATCTTGTGCAAAAATGGAGCTGGATGGCAGTGATATCAATAATGCTACAAAAATTTTATTGGTTATAAATGTTCTAATCCTTTGATTTTTAATTGTACGCATACTTCAAACCTTCACTACTATTCCGAAGATCAATCTAGCAAGTTAAGCAACACGATAAAATCCACAAAATTCACAATATACTGTCCTAAAATTGGCAACAATGGATGTAAAAATATGATGGAAAAACTGGATGACTTATTATTATTTGCTGAAGTCGTGGAGCAAGCAGGCTTCTCCGCAGCAGCACGTCATCTCGGTTTGCAACGTTCAAAACTAAGTCGACATATTGTGGCACTAGAAAATCGGATTGGTGTCCGTTTATTCCATAGAAATACAAGGAATGTGGTTCTGACCCCAGCAGGTGAAGAAGTATATATCCATGCAAAAGCCTTAAAACAAGCAGCACATAATGCATTTGCAGTTGCAACAGACCTTGCAGGTGATCCTAAAGGAACTTTAAGAATCGGCTGCTCTCCGACCTTTGCACAAGCAGCTTTGGTTCCTATCCTTCATTCATTTATGCGCCAATATCCCAAAATCAAAATTATTCTGAATACCGCAGATCACAATATCGATTTAATCAGTGCACAAGTGGATCTGGTTTTTAGAATTTCATCAAAGCCACTACAAGATTCTAGTTTAATCATTCGTCCAGTCTGTGAGTTATCCATGCTCTTGGTCGCAAGTCCCCATTACATGCGAGAAAAACAAAAGATTAAGCATCCAGAAGAACTTAAAACCATGAACTTTATTGCTCTAGAATTTCATAAAAAACTTGTCCATAGAGAATTTCTGCATCAAAATAATGAGCTATTTAACTTGCAGCTCGAGCCGTATGTAAGCTGTGGAAATATGTCTATTTTAAAATCAATTGTTCTGCAAGATTTAGGCGTAGCAATCGTGCCAAAGTACCTATGCATTGAAGAGTTAAAATCTGGTCAATTGGTAGAGGTTTTTGAGCCTGATACGCAATGGTTCTTGCGTGACTCGCTTGTAAATGCACTCATACCAACACGGCAGAATGTCTTATTAGCAACAAAACTTTTTTTAGATTTTTCAATTCCACTATTACGACAAGAGTTATGTAAATGACTCGATAACTAAAATGCTATTCTTCAAAAAACAATTAACATCAATAATCTGAAAAGCAAAAACACTCACCAAACATATTATAAACAAAATCAGCAGGCGCATCGATAGGATAAACATCGCTTTCTTTTAAATAGAAAATTTTCCCATGATCCAATACCATTAGGATGGTATTCATTCTTTTTAACAGAACCCCTTCTTTTATTATTTTTTTAATCTCCACACCTTCTATTTCAAAGACTAGAAAGCAAATAATTTGCCCTAATCTTAAATGCTCAGGATTAAATCTTCTATATTTTCTACATTTTTTACAGATCCAGTCCTTCACTAAAATTCCTTAATGATAACTTTCAATAATAATTCAGGCTTATTATAGGATTTTATTTTTCATAATAATTAACAGTAAATCATTAAAAAATTATCATTTAGTGAAAATTTAGATTTCTATTCACTTTATTTCCGTGATTAGCTTATTGTATCCATGGTTAAGCTCAAGGTATTAGATATAAAAATAAATAAACCTTTGCCCGTTTCTATAGTTAAATAACTTTCATTATCTTTACAGATAAGTACAGATACTCAGTTAAACTCAGCATCTGTATCTTTTTTACGCACTACAAATGTCTAACTTAGATTCAGGACACCGTTCAAACTAGAATGATTGAGAGATGCTCAGCTTATAATCACGACCCGTGCCCGTCATATACTCACCTAAATACATTTTGTAATCTCGATTAAACAGATTATCAATTGAGAGATTTAACTTTGGTCCTTTGTCACCCACAGGCTGCCAGTCGGCAAAAACACTATGCAGTGAATAGCCTTTGGTTTTTGGCAAAGAAAAAGAGGATGCTGCAATCGACTTATCATTGTCAGATAAACTCCGGTCCTGTGCTGCTACAAAAATCCCTCTCCACCCCATGGTCAAATGATGTTCTGGTACATTTATTCCTAACGTTGCCGTAGCTTTTTTGGGTGGAATATCCGTCATCCATGTTTTTTGATCAAACCACGGATTAACCGGAGAATTGTCACGACGTCCTCGAATATATGAATAGGTCAATCCAGTGAACCAGGTCGGCTGATTATAGAAAAGCTCAGCTTCATAAGCTTTGATCGTATAATCATTCACATTGCGATAGAAACCAGGATCGTACTTACCATTACAATCGCTCATACTGCCATTTCCACCATTGGCATTGATTTCCGCCTGTGCCTTGCAGAAGACTGAACGATTACGGAAGATTTCATCACTACCACGATTGCGATGATAAGTAAGACGTACCTGTAAATGATCTTCAGTAGCAAAAACATCATCAAAATTCATTTCATTACCAATACGCATCGCCAGCATTTTTTCAGGCAATAAGTAGCGACTGGTCGAAGACAAAGATGTTACTGCCGATTGCACATAATATTGTTCATCTACGCGTGGTGCACGCCATGTTTTACTAATATTGGCAAACCAAGTCAGATAATCCGCCTGCTTCCAAGCCAAGCCTAAACGTGGCGACCAGCCTGTATAAGTTTTGCTTGAATAGTCATGCCCTGCACTTGGATCGTTATAACGTGGCGCACGGTTCGGGTTACCTGTGTTTCTGATGTGATCGTAACGCAGCGATGGTGTAATGGTAAAATTATTAATCTGATATTGATCTTCCACAAAGGCACTTAGCATTTGCTGATCCCCAGAGGGCATATAATTTGGTTCATAATAACCAAAGTTATAATCTGGCTTAGCGGCATTGTTTTTATCGTAAATCAGGGAGTTCTGCTCCATCTTTTGATATTGTGCCCCCAGTTTTAATTTATGCGTACCGTATTCAGTCGCAATATCACTAATATTACTGAGTTTAAAAGCCGTATTGGTATACGTTACCCAGCTTTCATTGCCCAAGGTTGCCGCTGAACCATTAACGCTGGGGAGTCTTTGATCATGTTGATCCGTCTTTGAATAAGATGCCGTCGCTTTTAGATTGATATATGGATTTGATTCTGGGTTGAACTCATATCCCATCGAATAGCTGGTATCATTCTGATCACGATAAACCAAACGACGTTTCCAAGCCTCATCGTAACCATACTTTTTAATATCCGCCTCAGTGGGTACAGCATCTTGGTCGCGCATCGCTGCAAATGGTTCCCAGCCTTTGTGTCCACCCTGCATCGCATTTAAGGTGATTTTTTGGCTGTCAGTCGGATAAAAATTCAGCTTGGCCAAATAGGTATTTTGTTCTTGTGCAGAATATAAAAACTTACTGCCATCTGGACGCTTAACATCACCACTGTCTCGCTTGGTATAATAGAGCATACCATCTACAAATCCATTTTCACTTTTACCATATACTGCACCAGTATAAGTATTTTGCGCATTATTGGAAAAACGTGAATACTTTAAAAAAGCACCTATACTTTGGTCATCTCGAAGCAGATCTGTTGCATCTTTAGTTTCCAATGTGACTTTTCCACCAAAACCACCATTTCCAACTTCAACGTTATGTGGCCCTTTATCTACCGTAATTTTCTTTAAAATTTCAGGCTCTATAAAGACTGAACCTTGACGATATTTATCAAAGCTTTTAACCGAGTCATCCAAGCTAATCGGAACATCTTCTACTCCACCCATTCCCAAGATATTAATGGTTTGCCCACCTGGTCTTGGCGAACCAGCGGAACCCACACTTGGCATGTTATCGAGTAATTGAGCAACATTGTTTGCCTGATAACGATCAATGGCTTTTTGGTTTAATACACTCTGACCAAACTGAATGGTATCTTCTTTTTCTGCCTGTACCACGATGGGTGTCATCTGATAAATTTGGTTCTGATCATTGGCTGTGGATGAGCTTTTAGGCAATGCTACAGTTTTGTTCGAATTCAGCAAAACTGTTGTATTAATCTCCGCGTAGACGTGTACAGTTAAGACATTCATAGATAAAGCAATAGCTAGGTTAAGTGGCTTTATCACCGTTTTTTGAGAGATAGCTTGAAACATACATCATCACCAAAAGATAAAAATTCATCGTCTGCCTAAAGAGGCGATAAAATAATTAAGGATTTAAATAAATAAAAACAATAAAATCAAAATATTAGTGTTCTGCAACAGTCAACTTCTTCAATATTAAAGTAAGCAATGAAAGAGTTAAGGCATCGGCTCAGTGCGACATCGTAATTGGGGTCACGATTTTGAATCAACGGCTGTCTATCATACGTTGGGAGAGGATTAATCATTGAAGTATGCAAACACCACAAATAATATTAATTATCATTTACATTTATCAAATTGTAAATAACTTCTCTATTTTTCAGGATAATCAATCAAATTTCCAACTTATTCGTGAAAGTCACCTCTTGCATTATAAATAGGGCGTTCAACATCGAGGATATTGATCAAGCGACAGACAGGATAAAATACGATCGAAAAGTTATAGCGCAAAAGCAAGGCTTAACTCTCATTGCGACTTCGTTTTGGATGAGAATGATGACTAAAAGCTTAAAGAATAAAATTATGAACGATAATTTAAAATTTTTTTCTTTCGATATTGTAATGGACTCATCCCCGTCCAAGTTTTAAATGCCCGAATAAATGAAGTCTGCTCTTGATAAGCTAATAACATTGAAATATCCAAAATACTCAAATTTAAATCAGCTAGGTAATCAAAAGCTAAATCTCTACGGACTTGATTTAATTTTTCTTTAAAAGTGTATCCTTGCTGTTTTAATCTCATTTGAAAAATACGCGATGGTAAGCCAATCTGGTTCGCTACGTATTCCACGCTAATATTACCTTTACTCACGGCCTGTATTATTGTTTTTTGTACTAACTCATCAAAAACATCGAGATGGGGACGCTTTGATAGCAATATATTCGCTTGCTTGATTAAAATATCATTCAATACGGGGTCTGCATTTGGAACCGTAAGTTCAAGGCTACTCATAGAAATATATATTTCTACATTCTCACTTTCAAACTCAACAGAACATCCAAAAAAATTTTCATAATTATAGAAAAATTTATTTTTTTTCGTACTAAAGTTTATTTTATGTACATGAATCATATTTGGATGGACTAATTGATTTAAAAAAACATAAAAAACCCCCATCAACAACTCATCCACAAGATGATTATTTTTTATATATGGGTCTTCGCTCCAACTAATGACAAGAAAATCATCACAAACTGACATTTTTGCAGGTTTAGTTTCACAGAATAATCTTTGATATTTTATAAAGGAATTTAGAACTTCTAGTATATTCTCACTAGACAGCGCAATATAACCTAAAATACCAAGATGTTTAGGTTGTGCATATTTTGAAATATCTAGTCCAAGTGTTGGCTTTGGATATTTTTGATTAATTTCCTCCAATAACTCAATCCAATCCCAAAGTGGAATTAACTCATTGGTTTTATAGTCACTCAAATATTTTGCATTTTTAAGATTATTTTTTACACAAAAATAAATCAATAGGTTTTGCATCGCACTAGAAACTAATTTAACTTGATTAGACTTACTCAAAACCATTTCACCCACTCTATCTCATATCAAGAACCACACCTCCAAGAAGGAATCAAAAACCACTCATGCAAGTACATTATTTAATCAAATTAAAAAAACCTTCATAGTCAGCAATTTCGCCCCCTTACCAATACGGCAAAAAAACTTTTTTTTGTGATATTAGTCACATATAGTGTTAAAAATCTACTGGAAAACTGAATAAAAAAATTATCATTTCAATAAGAAAAATTATCATTTCAGGGAAAGTTTGGAGATTGTTAAGCTGTCTTTAACATAAGGAGTGGTACAAATTTATTTTTATTCTGTATTCAAATCTTTAAACAGGTTATACGAAAAGAGAAATTAATAATTATTTGACTTTTTTGTTTTACTAGCAAAACAAATTCATCCAAATCAATAAGCACTGACAAGTCTAAAAATATTTAATAATGGATTGACTTCAACTAATTCACGATTATTTGTTACAATGTAGATTTATACTTTTATTATTTTTCTATAAACTCTATTTTTTCTTACTTTATCTAACGATAGGAGAAAGCTAACTCAACAAAAAATATTAAAAAAAATAGTAAAACAATAATAACAAGACTAAATATTAAAGAAAAACTTACAACAAAATAAAAATCATCTATTTTTTCCACAAAAAAAATAAGTAAATACAAAAATAAAAAAACATAGCTAATATTTGTATTCCATAAACACATAGTAAGAACAAAAACCTGTTCATTCCTTAAAAATAAATTCACACCATTATCTTCATTCTTCTCATTCATTTTATCAAAATCTAGCACTAACGTTTTCTTATAGATCACACCCGCCCCTTGACTCTATTATAAAAATAGACCTTACCCCCTTTAAATCTAAATTTATTATCATTTAGCACATAAAAATTAGCATTATTTTCATAAAGTTATTAAAACAATCAAAAGTCAAAAAATATTTATTAAAGAATTCATATATATACAAGAAAAAAATGCTACAACCACCTTGAAATTTAGTCGTAAAACAATCTCATCCATACAAAAAAAAGATAAAAATAAAAATAAAATACTTAGAATACAACCACTTAATCCAACACCAAAAGGTTACAGAAATTTAAATCTCAAATTTAGTAAGTGTATTTTTTGTAATTATAATCTATAGATTCATTTATTTTATATTTCCAATCTATTTTCATTATTCATTCATTGATATCTGACATATAAACAAAGATTGCTCTATACAATTGTATGATTTTACTTAAAAATATTTTTAATTAAATTTAACTCAATATTTTTGATATTTACTGTAATGAGAATTTCTTTATTTGAATATTAATTTCTTGCTCAATTTATGCCATTAGAATACAAAACATAAAATACACAAACACATAGATAGAAAAAACAAAAAAACATGTCCATATCAGCAGGTGGAAATTTAAAAAATAAATAAAATATTGATAGATATAAACTTATTAAATTAAAGATCAATCAGCATAGCTGTACATAAGCAAGACAATATGTGATTTAAATCACATATTAAAATAAAAAAGAGAAATAATTAACAACCCAAACACTTTATGCAAAAAACTCAGCCACTCTTCCCAGCCAGTCTATTGTTTCTATTAATTGCGAATATGTCACATGCCCATACATCTGATTTTTTAAGAGAAAAAGCTATTTATCAAATTAAAAATGGACAAGTAACACAAGGTTTGACAACCCTTGAATCGTTGTTACAACAATATCCTGATCAACAGAATATTCTAGCTGATTACCTATTGTCAGCCTCCCAGATTCAAGCTATCCCCAAAGCTACCTTAACCGATTTAACCCAACGAATTCAGCCAAAGTTATATCCTGAATATGCTCAACTCATGACGGTTAAACTTTTACGGGATCAAAAACAGTTTAATTCTGCATTAGTTCTACTCGAAAAATTTGAGCCTTATCAGATACATAATCGTATGAAAGTTGCAATTCTAAAATCTGCATTACGTGCAGAAAATAAGCAACTGGTTGAAGCAGCAAAGATATTAAAAAATCTTGATACAGCAGAGATGGATGCAGAACAGTTGAGCATCGTCGCATACGTTTACCGTCTATTGGGACAATACACATATGCCTTACAAACAATTCAGCTGGCTTATCATCAATATCCCATCAATGTCGCCATTCAAAAAGAGTATTTCAATGTTTTAGTTGCTCTTGGCAGTTACGACATGGCAACCGATTTTTCCAAAAAGCATCAACTCAAAGAGAATGCTGAGAATTTAGCTTGGCAAAATAGAATTGGAAAATTTTCACAGAATGTAAATGAAGCGATCAAACAGCAAAAATATTTATCTTCACGTGCTGAAAGTGAGGCCAGAAGTTTTGAGCAACTTGATCAAGTCCTAAACGAAGCTGAACATATTTCCCAGCAAATTCCAACCAATCAACCTATGTTCAATCGTTTCTATTATGACTATCTCTACGCTCTAAATTATCGAGGCAAAAAACAACAATTTTTTAGCATTTTAAAACTAGTCTCCTTGCCGCCAATTGAACAAATGCCAGTATATACGCGCCATGCCATTGCAGATGCATACCTTGCAAATAAACAACCAGCCGAAGCTGAGAAGATCTATCGCAGCTTATTGGCTGAAAAGAACTATCCTGATGTTAGTCTCTATACATCTCTTTATTACTCATTGATTGAACAAGAAAAATATAAAGATGCACATACACTGGTTATCGTGATTGATGAACTGATTCCCACATATGAATATAGTGAAGCCAAAGGCATCGATAAGAATGTCCACCCAGATCGAAATGAATATCTATCGTTAGTTGCATTAGATATGGCTTATCGGAATCGATTAGATTTATCTGAACAATATCTCAATCAGATCGTCAGCAAAACTCCGAATAATGCTCAATATTTAAACGATTTAGCCAAGATCCAACGTTGGCGAGAAAATCCTCGTCAAGCCCAACAAAGCATTGACCGCTTAAATGGTTTAGAACCTCACTCAAAATACACACGTATCAATAACATGCAAAATACTCAGGCCATTGGTGATATCCAGTCTTGGCGCAATCAAGCCCAAGCACTTATCAAAAACTACCCTAGTGATAGTAGTGTCATCAAAAGTAATAAAGAATTAGATGATCGCAATCATGCCAGTATCATCCATGAAAGCCGCTTTTCACGTAGCCGTGCAGAGCAAAACCAGTTATTACAATCACTCAAAGGGACACGTGATCGCGAGTCCAATACCTCGCTATATTCACCATGGCTTGCAGACAATTATCGGATATTTGTTGAACATCAGGATATTTGGGGAAAATATGCAGATGGAAACTTACAAGAGCAACGCTTTGGTTTGGGACTAGAATGGCAAGACAAAGGTAAAACTTTGGCACTGGTTGCCTCTCAAAATCTTGACGGGCAGCGTCAAGGCTTAACAGCGGAATGGTCACATCAACTCAATGATTACTGGCAATACGCATTATCCATCAACACCCAAGCCAATATTCCCTTACAAGCCATTGATCAAGGTGAAAATGGCAAATCTTATGCTGCTAGAGTTCGGTGGCAACAAAATGAATCCCGACAAGCCAATGCTGGATATAGTTACACGGATATCAGTGATGGTAATAAGCGCCATGATTTTTTTGCAAACTACAACCAACGTGTTTTCCAAACCGCTCATCACACTACACAAGCTGGTTTTTCAACATTTTTAGGGAAAAATTATTTAGATAATGTTGCTTATTTTAGTCCTAAACAAAGTTATAGCTTGGCGATCAACTTGAGCCATGACTGGTTGACTTGGCGAAATTACGAACGTCACTTCAATCAAAATTTCTCGATCAATGCGGGGATGTTTCACCAACAAGATTATGGCTCCAAGCCCATTTTTGATGCGCAATATCGACATGAATGGCAATTGTCAAGGATCTGGGCACTGCATTATGGCATTGGTTGGAGACAACATCCCTATGATGGCATCAATGAAAAACAAACTTATGCCCTGTTCGGTTTTGGGGGGCGATTCTAATGACGTTTTTCAATATTTTTAAAATGTTCTCTGCATGCGTATTTCTCCTTCCTATGCACAGTTTTGCATCAGAGCAAGTAAAATTTGATGCTCATCATTTTGTTAGCCTGACCTTTCATGATGTCCGCGACGATGTACGCAAGAATGGTGACAAAGATATTTATGCCATTAATACTCAAAATTTAGTGCAATTTTTTGAATGGCTGAAACGTTCGGAATGGACTCCAATTACCTTAAAACAAATTATGGCATCTCGGGAACATGGGACTCCATTGCCTAAAAATGCAGTTCTGATTAGTTTTGATGATGGGGCGCTGAGTGGGTATAGCCATGTTTATCCATTAATCAAGCAATATCAAATCCCTGTTGTCTTTGCTTTGGTCACCAGTTGGACCGAGGGCAATACGCAAGCCGCTTATGAAGCCTATGGTCAAAATAATTTGATGAGCTGGAAACAACTGCAAGATATTCAAAAATCTGGTTTAGTTGAATTTGCTAGCCATAGCCACGATTTGCATAAAGGTGTACTGGCCAATATACAGAAAAATGAAAAACCTGCGGCTTTGACTCGACAATATGATCCAAGCAAACAACGCTATGAATCTGAACAAGAATATAACCAACGCATCTACAACGACTTAGTGAAATCCAAGCAGGTCTTACAACAGAAATTAGGAATAGATTCGCTTGCAATCATCTGGCCCTATGGTGCGGTCAACCAACAAGTCACTCAAATTGCCAATCAGGCAGGTTTTCCGCTGTCTTTTAGTTTGGGAACTGAAAAATTAAACAATGCCAATGATGCGACTTTTCAACGCGGCATTGTTTCGAATAATCCAACGGCGGAAAATTTACGTGAACAACTCACAGGCTTTATGGAGTACGGTCAACGTCAAGATTATGACCCGATACGAGGTTTACAATTTGACTTGGCTCAATTTTCACAGGACAACACGTTATACAATCAGCAGTTAGGCGATTTATTAAATAATTTAAGTGCATTAAGAACCAATACCTTAATCGTTAATGCCTTGACCAATCAAAAGGAAAATACCGAGGATCAAGCCTACTTTCCAACAACCCATCTAAAACTGGCTCAAGATATTTTAAGTCGTACTCATTGGCAAACACGAACGCGGGTTTTCCATCGGGTTTATGCACAAATGCCGATCTTCCCCGATCTGAAGCGAACTCATTTAGCAGTCGATTTAAGTAGAGACCTGATTCGAAATAATCCCAATCTGGATGGCATTATTTTAAAAACAGATCAACAACTTGCTTGTCGTTATAGCACTGTTGTGAACTCAGTTTGTCTGGAAAAAGAAGCTCAAATTTTAAAGCTAACCCAACAGGTCAAAGCGGCTGTCACACCTTATCTCAACCAAAGTAATCCCTTTCATTTAACGCTACAACTCTCACTCTCTGATTTAACAGATCAGGGCTTAGCGCAAATTGTTAAAACCTATCTGCCCTTCGTATCATTACTAAATATTGAAATAGATAGTCTGAGTAATCTAAATACGTATCAAAAATTTATAGCGCAAGTTGATTATTTAACGGCCGCAGAAAAAGCCAGACTGATGGTCACCTTAGTGAACCAAGACCAGACTTCTGCAAAGGAGTTACAGATCCTGCGACAACAGTTTTTAAACTTACAAAGACATGGAATCCAAAAATTGGTTTTAAGCAATTACCGCTTTGATAATGCAAAAGCGGTGCATGAACAATTATTTACACCACTCAGTTTAAATGAGAGCCCGATCAGTTATCGCAATCCATTTATCAATCAACACGTAAATGGAGCACACCCATGACCCTAATGGAAACCCTTTTTTTATTTGCTTTTCTCTATCCATTGGTCATGGCATGGACATGGATGGTTGGTGGATTATGGTTCTACTTTAAACGTGAATATAAGCAAGACAGATTACCTGCAATTTCAGAGCAAGGATGCAGCATTATCATTCCTTGTTTTAATGAACAAGATCAAGTTCGAGAAACCATACGTTTCGCGCTACAAACACAATATCCAAAATTTGAAGTCATCGCTGTCAATGATGGTAGTGCTGATAACACTGCAAAGATTTTGGATGAACTGATGCTTGAACATCCAAGTTTACGGGTCGTTCATTTGGCAGAAAATCAGGGTAAGGCCTTTGCCTTACGTTCTGGCATGATGGTGAGCCAATATGAATATCTGATTTGTATTGATGGAGATGCTTTATTGCATCCACATGCGGCCATTTGGATGATGCATCAACTGACCGCATTTAATCAGGTTGGTGCAGTGACTGGGAATCCTCGGATTTTAAACCGCTCAAGTATTTTAGGGAAATTACAGGTGGGAGAGTTTTCCTCAATTATTGGCTTAATTAAACGTGCTCAACGTACTTATGGACGTATTTTTACAGTTTCAGGTGTCATTGCTGGCTTTCGAAAAACAGCACTCATGCAAGTCGGTTTATGGTCAGATGATAAAATCACCGAAGACATTGATATCTCATGGAAACTGCAACTTGCAGAATGGGATATTCACTATGTTCCTAATGCCCTGTGTTACATCTATATGCCTGAAACATTTAAAGGCTTGTGGAAGCAACGATTGCGCTGGGCTCAAGGTGGTGTCGAAGTCATCAAAACTTACCTGCCCAAGCTCTTTAAAATTTCAGCACTCAGAATGTGGCCTGTCGCCCTTGAAGCAATCATCAGCATGATCTGGGCATATGTCATTTTTCTGATCATCATTCTATTTTTCATCGGGTTATTTATTCCTCTATCGGCAGAATGGCACATTAAGTCTCTATTCCCCCAGTGGTACGGTGTCATTTTAGCAATCACCTGTCTAATTCAATTTTTTGTTAGCTTGTTCATCGACAAGCGATATGACGGAAATCGTTTTTTTAGAAATTATTTTTGGGTCATTTGGTACCCCTTGTTTTTTTGGATGCTGGGAGCAATGACAACCGTGGTTGCGGTTCCAAAAGCGTTATTTACACGTAAAAAAAGAGCGAGATGGGTCAGTCCAGATCGTGGTTTTAAAGGTGAGGCAGAATGAACAAACAACAATTGAATATCATTGAGGACGTATCACAACTCGATATCCCTGAATATATTGATCAACACAGCTATGTGAAAAATAAAGGCGCACATTATTTGCTGCAAGGAATTGGCTGGGCACTCTGGACCCTATTATTTTTACCCTTATTGGCAATATTTTTATGGCTATATCAAGGCAAACTGATTAAAAACTATATTTTTGCAGAGCAGATGAGTGTACAGCTGCATAATTTCTTTTGGCTCGCACTCATGGTCGCAGTCTGTTGTACCTCTCTGCTGTTATGGGCAAGCTATAACTGGTTGCGATATCGTAAGGCGAAAAAAATCACCATCAATAATGTGACACATTCGATTCTGGCTGAGGGCTTTTTGATTCCCATGGATGAGCTATCAAAAATTCAACATTCCAAAAATATTGTTCTGCACTATAACCATGAAGGTCTTTTAGCTGACTACGAACTTAAATAACTCTTCATTCGATAGACATAATAAAAGAGGCAAATCCCTGCCTCTTTTATTATTCGTTTTACTGTTTCATTTCAGGAATAAAGAGGTATTTCAAGTATCACTCAATCACCCCAATAATTGATTCCGCTTGATAAGTAGCCCCCTGTTCTGCTTCGATTTTCATCATGCCACTACGGTGTGCCAACACAGGCACCTCCATTTTCATGGCTTCCATAATGGCAACCACTTGTCCTTCTGTGACCTGTTCACCCTGTGCAACTTTCCAGGCACTCATCACACCATTAATGGGTGCAAGTAAATGCTCAACTCTTATTTCCGGTTCGGTAGATACTGCTGGAGTTACCGTTGTTACAGAACCTTGTGCAAACATACCCGCAGGTAAACCTAAACGATGTAATTTGCCATCAATTTCAATGTAGCTCAGCAACATCGGCTGTTGATGGCTTGGAATACCACGTTTGGTCGGCTTTAACTCTTGTTTAAAGTCATTTTCGATCCAGCGGGTATGTACTTTAAACTCATTGCTAAAATCAGGCTCATTTAAGACTGCACGATGAAAGTCTAGAACTGAGGCGACACCTTCAATTTTAAATTGCTGCAAAGCACGCTTTGCACGCGCAATCGCAACCTCACGGGTTGGACCCGTCACGATCAGTTTTGCCATCAGCGAGTCAAAATGACTAGAGACCAAGGACCCAGTGCGAACCCCTGTATCGACGCGCACCCCATGACCAAATGGTGCTTCAAACAAACTCAATATACCAAATGCAGGAATAAAACCACGTGCTGGGTCTTCAGCATTAATACGAAACTCAATAGCATGACCTTGAACTGTAGGTGTCTCTTTAATCGAAAGTTCATGGCCTTGCGCGACACGAATTTGCTCAACCACCAAATCGACTTTTGCTGTTTCTTCGGTCACGGGATGCTCAACCTGCAAACGGGTATTTACTTCTAAAAATGACAGCTTGCCATCGCGGCTCAGTAAGTATTCAACTGTTCCCGCCCCCACATAGTTTGCGGCCTGACAAATTTTTTTTGCCGAGGTTAAAATTTGCTGATAAATCTCATCACTAATAAATGGTGCTGGTGCTTCTTCGACTAGCTTTTGGTTACGGCGTTGCAATGAACAATCACGTGTGCCGAGTACCACAATATTGCCATGTTGATCGGCAATCACTTGCGCTTCGACATGACGAGGTTGATCGAGGTATTGCTCAACAAAACATTCACCACGGCCGAAAGCAGCTTTCGCTTCTCGCACTGCGGACTCATAAAGCGCTTTGACTTCTTCGAGTTTCCATGCAACTTTTAAACCACGACCACCGCCACCAAATGCCGCCTTAATCGCAATCGGCAAACCATATTGCTTGGCAAATGCTAAAGCTTCCTCTGCATTATTAAGTGGGACTTGCGTACCTTGAACTAACGGAGCTCCAACCGAAGCGGCAATTTTACGCGCTTCAATTTTATCGCCCAGTTTTTCAATGGCAGTTGGTGACGGCCCCACCCATTTTAAGCCTGCATCAATGACTGCTTGGGCAAATTCGGCACGTTCAGATAAAAAGCCATAACCTGGATGCACCATAGTCGCTTTTGATTTCTTTGCAATTTCAATAATGGCAGCAATGTTTAAATAGGTTTCACTGGCAGTCGCACCAGCCAAGCCCCATGCTTCATCTGCAAGTTCGACATGCAGACTACCCATATCGTCATCTGCATATAACGCGACCGATGCAATTCCCATATCACGGCAAGCATGAATAATACGAACGGCAATTTCACCACGATTCGCAATCAGTAATTTTTCTGTATTCATCATTTATTCTCAAAATCTGTAAATTCGGCAATTTTTTTAAATTTGATACGGCAACCTGCTGGAGTCTGTGCCACCAAGTCCCAATGGTGCTTGGCAACAGCAGCAATGACTGGATATCCGCCCGTTAAAGGATGATCATTCATAAACAAAACGGGCTGACCACTCGGTGGAATCTGCAAGGCACCAATGCATGCGCCTTCACTTTCCAGTTCATGGGTAATTTTGCGAGTTAAAGGTTGCTTACCTGACAATCTGAGCCCGATGCGATTGCTTTCATTGGTCACCAACCATTCTTGCTGACAGAGCAGTTCAATACTGTCTTGTTCAAACCAGTCGGTACGTGGCCCCATCACAATATCTAACTCGACCAATTCACCAGTTTGTGGCAAATCACTTTTGCCCACTTCATTTACGCTAATGTTGGCTGCTTGAACCTGTCCTTGGTAAATGGTATCTCCGAGCTTTAAAGGTTCTGGCCCTAACACCGCCAAACTATCAAATGAAGCACTATTGAGCACTGGTTCAATATCGATGCCACCTCGAACGGCAAGATAATTTCTCAACCCCTTTGTAGGTGGTAGAATCTGAAATTCATCACCTTCATCTAGATCAATCGGCTGATCGCTTGCAAAGTCTATGGTTTGACCGTCGGCAAATTTCACACGGATATTTGACATGGCACCTGCAACTGCAAGAACACCTGCATGCTGCATTTTGGCCTTTAAGCCACCATTTAAAACTTCAATGATGGGTGTATCGGTTGGGTTACCTACAATACGATTGGCACTTTGCATAGCAGACAAATCCATTGCACCTGCGACCCCAACCCCAATATTGGTCTGGTTGAATCGCCCTTCATCTTGAATGAGCATCTGTAAACTTGGTGCAGTAATCGTAAACAGTGGCACAGATTGTTTCGGTTCAACCTTACGCGTAATTTGCTGCGGTACATTCACAGTTATTGGGCGATGCGTAACATTCTCAAAATGAACAGTCATGCCTGGTAACAACAACGCAGGATTTTTACGCGCTAAATCCCACATTTTTTCCGATGTTGTACCAATCAGCTGCCAGCCACCTGGACTGTCTTTCGGGTAAATACCAGAGTATTTTCCAGCCAAGCCCAAAGAGCCTGACGGTATTTTTTTACGTGGAACCGTTAAACGTGGAATATCAGTAAAAGGTCTGTCGGGACTGCTCATATAAGCAAAGCCCGGTGCAAAACCAATAAAAGCCACATTCCACACGCTTTGGTGATGCTTTCTAATCACATCGGCTACAGACAGCCCTTGTAACTCAGCAACCTGTGCAAGGTCTTCACCGTCGTAACGAATCGGCACAATTACTTCTTGGCTGCTACGCTCAAACCCTGAATCAAATTCTAGGCTCTGAATTGAAGCAACCAGTGTTTTAAAGTCAGTTTCGATCTCGTTAAAAAAAACCAAAATTGTTTTTGCAGCAGGGACTAAGTCTTTAATTCCATTCAATTGCGTATTTTGCAATTTATTGTACAACGCCAAGGTTTCTTCGAGGCTCGCAAGCTCAATCAGGAAACAATCGGCATTTACCGATAAAAAACGCATTTGCTTATCCTTTTAATTGTTCTTTAGCCCACTCAGCCCATCCAAGCACGGTCAGGAATATCGGTAATCAACATATGACCCGGTGCATGACTAATCGCAAAAGGAATTTTTGAGTTCATCACTGCCGCTTGTGGTGTGACCCCACATGCCCAAAACACTGGAATTTCACCCGCTTCAATACGAGAAGCATCGCCAAAGTCAGGCCTATTTACATCTGAAATTCCTAAACTTTCAGGGTGGCCAATATGTACAGGCGCACCATGTACACTGGGCATACGCGATGTAATTTTTACCGCTTCACTGATTTGATGCGAAGGAATTGGTCGCATGGAAACCACCATATTTCCTGAAATACGTCCTGCTGACTGGCACTGTATATTACTCAAATACATCGGTACATTGGTGCCGTCATGAATATGGCGAACTTCAATCCCCGCTTCTTGCAAAGCGGTTTCAAATGAAAAACTGCAACCAATCAAGAAAGTCACCAAATCAGGATGGGCATTATAAATCTCGCTCGCATCGGTCACTTCATCCACCATTTCACCCTCTTTCCAAATGCGATAACGCGGAAAATCAGTGCGGATATCTGAATCTACTGCAAGCTGAGTTGCATAAATGCCTTCTTCGAGCACATCAAGCACTGGGCAGCTTTGTGGGTTACGATGTGCATAGAGCAAAAAGTCATATGCCCACTCTTTTGGCACCGAAATCATGTTGACCTGCGTCATGCCAGCCGCCATACCTGCTGTCGGTTGATCAAAACCTGCACGGATTTTTAAACGCGCATCTAAAGCGGCTTCAAGTTGAGCTTGGTCGACTTTAATATCTTTATACAATGTGCTCATCCTTATGCTTTGTTTACAAATGGGCGGATTTCAATCTTGTTTTTTACAAGCTCGGCTTTAATGGCTGCCGACATCTCTAGCGCACCATCTGTGTCGCCATGTAAACAAATGGTGTCGGCTTGAATTGGCGTAAAGACACCGTCAATTGACTCGACCCCACCATTTTTAAGCATTGAAACCACACGGCTCGCCACAAATGCCGAATCGTGTAAAACAGCACCTTCTAAACGACGAGACACCAGTGAACCATCGCTGTTATATGCACGATCTGCAAATGCTTCAGACACGACTTTTAAGCCAGCAGCTCGTGCTTGCTCGACCAAGTTCGACCCTGCTAAAGCCACTAAAACCAGTTGAGGGTTGTACATTTTAATCGCATCAATAACGGCTGCTGCCTGAACATGGTCATGCGCAATGGTGTTATAAAGTGCGCCGTGTGGTTTAACATATTGCACTTTTGAGCCTGCCACTTTCGCCAAGCCATCGAGTGCAGAAATTTGGTAAAGCACATCGGCAATCAGTTCGTCACGTGACACATCCATATTACGGCGACCAAAACCAACAAGGTCTGGATAAGACACATGAGCGCCAATAGTCACACCCAGCTCAACTGCTTTACGCACTGTTTTTAAAATGCCGAGTGAGTCACCAGCATGGAAGCCACAAGCAATATTGGCACTGCTCAGCACAGACAAAATCTGATCGTCATTGCCCATTTTCCATGAACCAAAGCTTTCGCCTAAATCACTATTTAAATCTACAAACATGGCATTATTCCTTTATCAATTCACAGTCATCTGGCTTACAGCTTGGTCAAATAGTTAAACACGGTTGTAAACGACATATAGCCCATCCACCACGTCAACAAACAGGTTAAGCCACCTAGAAGAATTAACCATTCTGGATAGTCATAATTCCCCATTAAATCTTTGCGGCATGCTGCAACATAGACGAAAATGGTAAGTCCGATCGGCAACACCAAACCATTAAAACCACCTACGAAAATTAACAACCCTGCTGGGGTTGCACCCAAGACCACATAGAGTAATAAGGCCAAGGCAATGAAGGTGATGGTGGTGTAATTGCTTTGTTTTGGCGTTAAATTCTTTTTAAATGCAGTAAAGAATGAAACTGAAGTATATGCTGCGCCAATGGTGCTACTAATACCTGCTGCCCAAAAAATCAAACCAAATAATTTATAGCCCAATGTACCTGCTGCATACTGGAATGCCTGTGCAGCTGGATTGGCATTATGACTGGCGAGATCAATGCTTGCACCACTGACCACCACGCCTAAGAAGGCTAGAAATAGTACATAACGCATAATACCAACGACAACAATGCCTTTGGTCGCAGCTTTCGCAACTTCATCAATGTTTTCAGGGCCAACTGCACCTTTATCGAGTAGACGATGCGCACCCGCATAACAGATATAACCACCCACCGTACCACCGACAATCGTGGTAATAATGGCAAAATCAATTTGGTTTGGTGCAAAGGTTTGTTGTACTGCTTGTCCAACAGGAGGCATCACAATCACCGCCACGATGATAATCAGTATGATTTTCAGCAATCCCAACACGATCATGCTTTTATCCATCGCAAGCGTTGCCTTTCTTGAAGCAAAAATCAAAATCGCCAAGGCACCACTCAGAATTCCCCCCCATTTGGTATCCAGACCAAATAGTGCATTCAGACCTAAAGCCGCGCCTGCAATATTCCCAATGCTAAAGAAAAAGCCGCCTAAAATGACCAGAAATGCGAGTAAATAACCACTGCCTGGTAAAGCCTTATTGGCAATATCAGATGCACGCATTTGCGTGAGGGTCACCACACGCCAAATATTTTGCTGCACCACATAATCAATCAAAATGGAAACTAAAATGGCAAAACCAAATGCAGCACCTAACTTCACCGTAAATACAGCCGTTTGGGTTAAAAATCCTGGTCCCATTGCCGAGGTT
Source organism: Acinetobacter sp. ANC 3929 (assembly GCF_000369405.1). Lineage (GTDB taxonomy): Bacteria > Pseudomonadota > Gammaproteobacteria > Pseudomonadales > Moraxellaceae > Acinetobacter. The sequence goes on along the minus strand of NZ_KB849994.1, from coordinate 471,761 downwards.
GCCATCATAAAAATCGAAGCAACAATGGCCCATTGGCGATCTGATAGAAAAGAAGATTTCAGTAAAGACATATTAATGCGTTCCTCATCCATTTGAGCTTCATAACGCTATTTTTAACTTGATCCAGAAACACCATTTCTACAAATGATCTTTTTCAATCCCTTTAAATAACAAAGATTCCCTGTTCTCCCACAAAGTGCAGGGTCATCAAATCTTCTATTTAAAATGAAAACATAAGCGAGCTTGCTGAACAATACGACTTTCTATAGAAACAAATAAAACTAAGACCATGAATTTATTTAATTTTTATTTTTAAAACTTTTCAATATAAATTTTACTTATCACGTTCCATAAGCTGCTTTTATGGCTTCTCCAATAAACAACCTTTTCTGCAGCAGAGAAATATACTGGGAAGTAAGCAAATAAGCCTCTATTTTTTGATTTGTCCATTCAGTCGTTGCATCGCACTTTCGGACACCATCACGGCAACATCAGTTAATTTTTCTTTTAAAGCTGAATCGTTGCCTTGAATGTAAATCGAAGTAAAATGAAAAGTCTTTAACTGAATGGGGGTATTTAATATTTCTAATCTGCCATCCGTGATTTCTTTTAAAGCGGTTAAGGTCGGTACCACAGCAATACCTAAACCTTGCTCAGCCAAACGTAACAGTGTGGCTAAAGAATAACTGGTTATGGAAAGCGGCTCATCTAACCCCTGTTCCTTCATTTTTGCCTTGAGCTCTTTATAGGGGTAGGTAATTTTTGGATAGGTTAAAATCGTGTGCGACATCAAAGTTTTAAATGACATTTGTCCAACACCGCCTTTAAATGAAGGCGAAGCCAAGAAGCTCAATTCGAAATTACACAGTGCCTGTTCAATACATTCAAACGCCAAAGTTGGTCCGAGTAAAAAGGCCATATCCAGATCACCTGTACGGACACCTTCCTGTAAATTAGGTGTCAGATCAACCACAATTTCGACTGAAACTTTTGGATATTCTTGCTGTACCTTTTCGATATATTCCACTAGCCATGTATAGACAATCGTTTCTGAAACACCCAAGCGAATTGTGCCTGTAAGATGCTGATTGTCTGTTAATTCTGCAATGAGTTCAGTTTCCAAGCGCATCAACTTTTCAGCATATTTGAACAAAGTCATGCCCTTATGCGTCGGTTTGAGCTGACGAAAGCTTCGATCCAAGACTTTAAATCCTAAGTCATTTTCAAGAGCAGTGATTTTTTGTGATACCGCAGGCTGAGTAGTTTGTAATTTTGCCGCAGCCTTGTTAAAACTATTTAGCATCACAACCCAATAAAATGCTTCCAGATTCTTTAAATTCACGTTCAATCCTGAGTTACACGTCCCTCTCAACTCATATAGTATGAAAGGGAAAACCCTGATTAAGCTATCTATTTATTGATTTTTCTTCAAACTTATTTTCAGAGTAGTTTATTTCACCCTTACAAAGATAATGTCTAGATCCTGTTTAGGAACAAAGTTGCGCTTGGTCATTTGAAATTGAGTTGGACTAATTTTTTCGACTTTGCCATTCCAACAAAAAGAGACCAACTCGTTTTTATCACGCTCAATGGTCAACTTAAAATTTTCAATCGGTTTAGCCCAATTAGCACCTGTGGTCAGAATATAGCTCAATGCATTAAAAGGTGAATGTTCAGCTCTGGCTTTTTTTAAGCCCTGTTTAAATTGAGTGTCCATACAAAAGTTCTGATTGTATTCATCAGGATATAGCGCAACAGAACCACCCACCAAAGGTCGATATTGATGCTGAATTTTGGTTAAACCATTCGCCTTAAAGGTTTGCTTCCAACTATAGACCACTTGAGCAGACCATGGAATCTCCTCATCTTGTTTAAAATCCGCCAAGATCTTCTGCATTTTTGGCTGCTTACATTGCCTTAATTTATTGACATAATAGGCAGCGTTATCATTGTTACGCATCCAAGGGTTCAGCATTTCTGTTTCAGTAAAACCACATTGTTTAAATACATCTGTTGCATCAATCAGCGGAGACGTTTCATCTTTCTGGATAAAGGTGCGTACATGTAGTTCTGGTTTTATATTTTTATCATCGACAATGATCTTAAAACTGTTTAAAAGCTGTTCAGTCTGGGCAAAATCTGCCTCAAAGAAGTTATCAATACGTGGTAATGGAAATAAAATGGTTTCAGTGACATCTTTAGCACTTAAATTCTTATACAGATAATCAACCTTAATCAGCTTTTTACTAATAAATAAGTCTTCGCTTTGCATCGCGATATGCGAATTTTTGAGATATGCAACTCCACCCGTGCCGACATAACCTGTTGAGTCATTGGCTAGACTATAGCTCGACATTTGAATCAAGAAAGAAAATGCCACAAGGATATTCTTCATTTTTAAGCGTCCAATTTAAGACTGTCATTATCTATTTCTATCAGCAATCATAGCTGTTAAAGGCCTTCGATGTTCACTATTTTACTTCTTGTATATTTAAAAAAGGAGCAGTTTGCCGATGACAAACTACCCCTTCTGCTCAGCTTCGTTGCATTCAAGTTCAAAACTTTATCAAACTATGAACCGTGCTTTGAGCAAGATGATTTACTTTAATCGAATCATAACGGTTTTAATGCGATTGCTCTCCATCTCAACCACTTCAAACTGTAAGTCTTGATAATCCAACATTGAACCAACATCCACTAAGCCATTACTTTTATCTAGAATAAGTCCAGACACCGTAATATAACCCGTCTCTTCATCGACTAAATCAACGCCCAGCTGTAACTCGAGTTGGTACAGATCTAAAGTCCCTGAAGCTTTCCAAATGCTTTCATCCACTTGAATCAATTCAAGTTGTTCATCTGCATCTGGAAATTCACCTGCAATCGCTTCAAAAACATCTAACGGCGAAATTACACCCTGCACATTTCCAAACTCATCATTAACTAATACCAGTGAACCTTTCGATGTACGCAGTGTATTGATCACATCAATCACTTTCATTTTTTCGAAAATAAAAATCGGGCGCTGTGCTTTGATCAAAGATTTTAATTGCGCTTCATCATCCAGCACATCCAAAATTTCCTTGGCGCGAACGACACTCAGAACCTTATCTAAGCTACCTCGACATACCGGAAATAAACTATGGGGTACAGATAGAACCTGCTCTCGTATTTTCTCTGGCGGTTCATCAATGTTAATCCAAGAAATTTGACTGCGTGGTGTCATAATTGATGCCACAGATCGTTCTGCCAGCATTAATACGCCACCAATCATGTAACGTTCTTGATCATCAAAGGTATCTTGCGCTTCCAAATGTTGCAGCGGATTGACCGCAGTGGTTTCTGCCTTGCCACCCATCAGCTTTAAAATCGTATCTGCAGTTCGATTACGCAAAGGGATCTTCGACTCATGTTTGGATCTATTTCGCTGTGTAAACTGATTGAACGCTTCAATCACAATCGCGACACCAATACCCGAATAGATATAACCTTTAGGAATGTGGAAACCAAAACCTTCCGCGATCAAACTAATACCAATTAACAGTAAGAAGCTTAAGCAAAGGATAATGACGGTCGGATGACGATTCACAAACTCAGTTAATGGTTTAGAAGCGAGTAGCATCACCAGCATGGCCACGACCATCGCCACCATCATGACGTAGATATTGTCCACCATACCGATGGCAGTAATCACCGAGTCTAATGAGAAGACTGCATCCAGCACTACAATCTGTGCTACGACTGCAGTAAAGCTTGCATACACAACATTGGTGGTAATTTTGACTTCAGCTTTTCCTTCCATCCGCTCATGCAATTCACTGACGGCTTTATACAGTAAAAATAAACCACCAAACAAAAGGATGAGATCACGACCAGAAAAAGACCAATCAAAGATAAAAATAAGCGGCTTCGTTAATGTCACTAACCAAGAAATGGCGAACAACAAGCCCAAGCGCATAATCAATGCGAGAGATAAACCAATGACTCTGGCTTTATCACGTTGTGAAGGAGGAAGTTTGTCTGCCAAAATGGCAATAAAGACGAGATTATCAATTCCTAAAACAATCTCTAAAACGATCAGAGTAAGCAAACCTACCCAAATCCCTGGATCTAATAAAAATTCCATTATTTACTCCTTTTACAAAAACAAGGAGTTATGAAATTGTACTTTAATTTTTTACCCGACGAGGGATCCATGTATATAGACCTTTTTTACAATAGTTGCTCCGATTATGCCTAATCTTTCAGAATTGAGTTTAATTTTTTAAGAATCATATATAAGCTAAACAAAATAATAAAAAAAATTAAATATCAATATGATATGTAGATTTCAAGTTTGTAGTTTAATTAAATTTTGAATAATTTGTTACACATTAAACGCAACCAAAAAACAATAAAGACTCTTTATAAAACCAATTCAGGCCATTTATTAGAAAATAAAACAGTCTCGATATAGGACTTATTATCCAATGTTTCTACAGCAAAAATGAAGTGGAGGCTTTTACCGCCACTTCAGAAAAAACTGAGCATGTCATTTTTTTAAATTTCAATCTGACTACCCAACTCTACCACTCGATTGGTAGGAATTTGGTAGAAATCACTGACAGGGCTGGTATTACGTTGCATTGAAATAAAGAGATGTTCCCGCCAAGGCGCCATCCCATCCCCGACACTATGCATGATACGTTCGCGTGAGATAAAGAAACTAATCTGCATCAAATCATATTCAAACTCTAGCTGCTCATAAGCTTGAGCCAATGCTCGTGGTACATTCGGCTCGTCTTTAAAGCCATAGAAAATTTTGATCCGATAAAAATGATTATCTAAAGTTTCAACACCAATCCGTTGTTCTTGTGGAACGAACGGGACATCCTCAATCACCACAGTCACCAGAATATTACGCTCATGTAGCACTTTATTATGCTTAATATTGTGCAACATGGCATGTGGAACCACATTCGGCGTACCTGTTAGGAATACTGCATCACCAGGTACACGATGCACATTATCACCAATACTTCTTAAAAATAAATCGAGCGATAAGGTGTCATGTTCAAGCTTGGCAAAAGTAAGTTCACGACCTCGCTTCCAAGTCATTAGAATAACCATTGCAACAGCGCCAATTAATAATGGCACCCAACCGCCTGCGAATATTTTTAAAGATGCAGCCGCAACTAAAACTGACTCAAGAATGAAGAATGGAATAATAAGGAGAAATACCTTTGGCAGGCTCCATTTCCAAGCATAGTAAATAAAGACGGCAACCAAAATCGTATCGCACAGCATGGTTAATGTCACAGCTAGACCATAAGCACTGGCAAGGTTTGAACTGGTTTGAAAAATTAAAATCAGAATTAAAATTGCAATCAACAATAACCAGTTTAGAAAAGGCACATAAATCTGCCCTTCTTCTGAGTCAGACGTATGTTTAATACTTAATCGTGGTAAATAGCCCAATTGAATGGCTTGGCGTGCCAATGAGAACACCCCAGAAATAACCGCCTGTGACGCAATTACCGCTGCCATCGTCGCCAAGATAATCATCGGGTAGAGCGCCCAACTTGGCACCAACAAATAGAATGGGTTTTCAATCGCGGTTGGGTTACGCAGTAATAATGCACCTTGGCCTGCATAGTTTAAGACCAAGCAAGGCAACACGACACTGAACCATCCAAAACGAATGGGTCGTGGACCAAAGTGTCCCATATCCGCATAGAGTGCTTCTCCACCAGTGACCGTTAATACCACTGCCCCCATAATAAAGAAAGACTGTACAGGATGAGTAAAAATAAACTGTATTGCCCAATGTGGACTGACCATCCCCAGTACAACAGGTGTCTGTACTACACTGGCAATACCTAAAATACCAAGTGACAGAAACCAGACTAAGGTGATGGGTCCAAAGAACTTACCCACAAAGGCTGTACCATGTTTTTGCATGATGAATAGCGTGGTTACGATCACAATCGCGATCGGCAAAATAAAGGGGTCAAGCACATTGGTCGCAATGGACAAGCCTTCAACCGCAGAAAGAACAGATATTGCTGGAGTAATGATCCCATCTCCAAAAAATAAAGATGCCCCGATAAAACCGATTGCGATGAGATAGATCTTTTTTGTATCTGATAATTTCGCTTTACGCAGGTTCAATGCTAATAATGCCATGATCCCGCCTTCACCATTATTATCAGCACGCATGACGATAGCGATGTATTTAATACTTATAATCAGCATTAAACACCAAAAAATAATAGACAAAATACCTAAGACATTATCAGGTTGAATGCCTAAACCATGGGCGGCATGGAAGGATTCTTTTAATGCATATAGCGGGCTTGTTCCAATATCTCCAAACACGACCCCGAGGGCTGCCAAAGCTGTGGCAGGCAATGCTGCTTTTTTTGTAGTACTCTGCATATTTAGTTTTCTTTAGCGTTTATAGGACAAAACTTTTTTCATTCGTTTGTTTAAGCATATGCTCTATTTCTTGTGAAGAATACCCTCTCTCTTTAAGAATCTGAACAATAATCTGCTGTATTTCTTTCGGTGCATCTACGTACTTTTCAGCCAGCATTTCTACGCTATAACCATTGAATATGTCTTTTTTATTAAGAAGCATGTTATGAAAATGATTGCTTTGATCAGACGTATTAAAGAAACCCATTAACCTATCCATAAGAACGATTGCAAAGTGTATTTTAATAAACTTAAAAAATTGGCCGCGTAAAATTTGCGTAAATTTTTACGCTATTACACCTCATCATAAGGCTTAACATTCTTATTTCGCTGTTAGGTGCTAATCACATTGATTTAATATAAGATCTAATCGGAATTAAACAAAAAACTCAAAGCCCAGGCTAGCCGCAACAAGCACTTTTAAATATCGTAAAGCCTATTACTTTTGCAGTAACTCAGCCATATAAAACGCCTCAACTATATCTACCTCATCTTCTCTCTCGAAACTAATTATTGTTTGTTAAACGATCTTAAATCACAATATGATACATTATAACATACCATTAATTTCTTACTTAATTTATGTCTATATCTTCTCAACGTTTACAAGCAATTGATGCTCTTAGAGGTTTGGTTATCTTAATCATGATGGTCGATCACGTTAGAGAAACTTTTTACCTTCACTATCAAGTACCTGATCCAATGCTTGTCCCAGATACTGAAGACCCGCTTTTCTTAAGTCGAATATTGGCACACTTATGTGCACCTGTTTTTGTACTTTTAACTGGGTTATCCGCTTATCTTTATCAAGCTAAGAATAATCTAGCGATGACAAGAGAGTTTCTTTTAAAGCGGGGATTATTCTTAATTTTCCTCGAATTAATTGTCATTAACTTTGCATGGACTGGAACCTTCCCGCCTGACGTTGTTTATTTACAAGTCATATGGGCAATTGGTATTAGCATGCTCGCTCTAGCAGCTCTCATTGGGTTACCAAAAAAATTGCTTTGGTTCATTAGCTTGCTGATCATTTTTGGTCACAACTTACTCGATCATCTTTCATTTGAAAATGCTCCAATTCTGCATCACTTGTGGTTAATCCTCCATGAAAGAGGCTGGATTATTTTTGGAGATGTCATTCGTTTTAGGACTTCTTATCCTGTTTTGCCTTGGATCGGTATCATTACACTAGGATACTGCATTGGTACAACAGTATTTCATCAATCCAAAACAATGCATCAGAAGAACCAGATATTACTCAGCTTTGGTCTAGCGAGTGTCGGAACCTTTGTTCTTTTACGGTATTTGAATTTTTATGGCGATCAAGCTTGGATTTCGATGCCTTCATTTACTGATACTGCGATGAGTTTTATAAATCTTACTAAATACCCACCTTCACTTCTATTCACGCTCTTCAATGTAGGTATTGGACTGATTCTATTAGTTTTATTGCACAAAGTTGAAAATAAGCATTGGGTTAAACCTTTCATTGTATTTGGCTCTGTGCCCATGTTTTTTTATATCGTCCACTTATATGTGTTAAAAGTTTTATACCTTATTGCTGTCAATATTTTTGGTACAAATTATGGCGAATATTACGGTGTAGAAAGCGTTTCAACGCTTTGGACGATTGCTATTGTCCTCAGTGTATTACTGTACCCTCTTGTTTATAAATTTTCTGAATTTAAACATAGAAATAAACATATCACTCTGCTGAAGTATTTCTAATTTTCGCTCTTTTAAAATATGTGATTGGAAGTGATTAGAACAACTAAGCGCCTCCAATCTTCTGAAATATTTAAAAATGCAATTTTTTACATTAATGAATATGTTCTGTTTGGATCTCCTCCACCTCAAGAGCTTCAAATTCATGTGTTACATCACTGACGATCCATAGCCATTTTTTCATGCGCTAAAACTTTTCTATTATAAAAGCTGACTGAGCAACTTTTTTTGTTGTTTATTTCTTCACACGTCATGGATTCCTTTTTGTGAATCTTTCTCAATTTGTTAAGATGATCATACTGAGTAAATCATTCAATTTCTCATACACTGTTGACTCGATTTTGACAGAAAAGAAGTACACAGAAAGGTATACTTCTTTCTTCATTCAAGTCGAAATTGTGCATTGGCTGTTCGCATTAGTAAGGCAGCTGAGCTTTAGAATTAAACTTATTTATTATTTAAATTTAAGGATTTAACATAAATGAATAGCGCTGAAATCATGGCTGATCTTTCATCTCATACGCCGATGATGCATAAATACCTTTACATTGATTTATAACATAAATTTTTAACAAAATTTCAAAACCTATACAACAACCTACACTTTTTCAAAATCATTCAAGCAACCTACACCATCTTTTTTATGCCCACAAAATAAGTCATTAGATTGAATAATTAGATGAGCTGAATCACAATTTTATTTGACTCATTTATTGAGTCAAATATACACTATAATCTGCTCACTCCTATTTCTAACTACTTCAAGGAATGGCCAAATATGTATGATGACTGGATTTGGAAACAGCCTGACTGGACAACCTTTACATGGAAAGAGGAAAAGATTCTTCCACTCACCAGACATATTCATCAAAAAGTTGGAATTCTACTTGGGCAAAGCCAATATAACCCAGAAAAAGACCACCTTACCTTAGACAACCTGATTGCCAATCTTGTCTCATCTTCAGCGATTGAGAATGAAACTCTCAATGTTTATTCACTTCGATCATCTTTAGCAAAGCGTTTAGGTGTATCACTAGAACAACCCTATCCAAGCTCAGAACGATCAGATGGTCTAGCCAATATCATGCTAGATGCCTTAAATAACTTTGAACAAGACCTATCTGCTGAAAGATTATTTCAGTGGCACCAATGGCTATTCAATGAAAGTGACTGGACAACACAGCGTATTCGAATCGGTCAATTACGTGGACATGAACCTATGCAGGTAGTATCTGGACGGATGGACTACCCTACAGTGCATTTTGAAGCTCCTCCACGAGAAGGTTTAGAACAACGTTTAAATGAATTTATACAATGGTTTAATAACAGTAGAGACGATAGTCTGCTTGATCCATTGATTCGAGCTGGTATTACTCACCTATGGTTTGTGACACTCCATCCTTTTGATGATGGTAATGGACGTATTACACGTACACTGACTGACTTAGCTCTAGCTCAAATGGATCAGCAAAGTATTCGTCTATATGCGATGTCACCTATCATTTTAAATATGCGTAAAAGCTATTATGAAATTCTTGAAGCCACTCAAAAAAGTGGTTCTGATATTACTGACTGGTTACTTTGGTTTTTACAAGCACTTAATGAAAGCCTTGAGCAGACATTAGAGCGTATTGAAAGAACTCTTTTTAAAAGTACATTTTGGCAGGTTTTTTCAGAATTGGATTTGCATGAAGGACAACGCAAAGTTTTAAATCGACTACTTGATGGAGGGGAGAATGGTTTTGTGCACGGAATAAGTGCATCCCAGTATCAGAAAGTAGCGAAAGTCAGTCGAGCTACTGCAACTCGCCATCTCACTGATTTACTCGAAAAAGGCTGTATTGTGAAACTTGAAGGAGGAGGAAGAAATACGAGGTATCAGGTTAAGCTAATAGCAACTTGAAAGGTTGAATATATTTAATATGAATATCCTTTTCTGTTGCCTAAAGTACAAATTCGCATCTGATAAACTCGCTTTTTAGTCAGAAAAAAACCTACCTTAATAACTGAACAAAGATCAATCGATTCACAATTTTTTAAATCAGCTACAGTAAACTACAATATGTGGAATGTAAAAATAACTCTAACCAAAGCCTAGCTAAAACAATTGATTATGTAGCATGAATTAGAATAGTAAATGAGCCTATGAAGTATTTTAATTCCGGGTTTTGGTCAAATCTTAAAGAATATTAGCTCGAGTTACCCTAGATTAATTTACTCAACTCTTTAGTTAAATCAGTACTTGGTTTTAACATGTCATCTGCAAGAGCACGCTTACTTGATAAAAGGTAATCTAACTTAATTTCAAATGTATCAAAATCATGAGCCGATATGGATGGATAATAAACAAATACTTCTTTGTCTTGCCCTATACGATACGCTCTGTCAGTTGCCTGATCTTCCTTAGCAGGATTCCAACTCCGCGTGTAATGTATAACATGATTAGCTTTTTGTATATTCACACCAAAACCCACAGCAACAGTGGATAAAATAATGACATTAAAGCCAACTGTATTTTGAAATTTATCGATTAAATTTTGACGTGATAAACCTTTTTTACTGCTTGTACTTGAATCACCATTAACAGTAGTAATATTCAACCCAAACCTTTCTAAAAGAATACGTTTGAGAAAAACCTGAATATCCCTAAATTCAGTAAAAATAATTACCTTTTCATTCTTTGCTTTGATTTGTTCTAAGGTTTTTATTAACCAATCAACTTTAGGTGAATCTTGAATCGAAGCATCAGGACGAATTTGTAAAGGATGTGCACAGATCATCCTCATGCTGTGCAATGATGCTAACATTGCCCCTTGATTACCTTCAGTAGATAACTTCTGATAACGATTAATTACTTCAGCATATAATTGACGCTGAAGCATTGAAATTCCAATTTTCTTACAATCACTAACTTCATTTTTATTCGGTAAATCAGCTACTTCTTTCTTCATACGTCTAAGAACTTGTGGTTTTATCAACTCACGTAGTTGCTCTAATAATTGGCTATCTGCATTTTCACCACTTTCAATCGGGCGACGATACGTTTTATTAAATGCACTTAATGATCCAAGTAAATTTTCCTGTATAAAATCAAACAAACACCAAAGATCTACCAAGGAATTCTCTACAGGTGTTCCAGTACAAGCAATTTTAAAATCAGCTTTTTGAGCTTTAGCTGCTTTTGTGACCATGGCTGTAGGTACTTTGATTTTTTGTGCTTCGTCACACACCATAATTGACCAATCAACTCGTGCTAAAGAAAACTCTAGATCACGCATAGTTTCATAAGTCGTCAATACAATATCTGTATCGCCTAGCCAATCTTCCTCAAGTAAATTTGTAATTCCATGATCTTCACGAAGTTGAGCAGAAATCAAAAGTTTAGGAATTTTTCGATCTTTTAAATTTTCTCCATACAAACTTAGAATTTTTGCAAATTTTGCACTAAAGAAACGATTTGCTTCAGCCTCCCAATTTTCAAGCAAAGATACTGGAGCGACGATCAATACTGGCTTTTTCTGTTTTGCAGTTTCTAAATACTCACCAATAAAGCACAACAATTGAAGTGTTTTACCTAACCCCATGTCATCAGCCAGGAGACAACCACTCACATTTTCTGGTGCATATTGATAGAGATTCTGCAACCATGAAATACCATACTCTTGATGCTGCTTTAAACTAAATTCCTGCTTTCTAAAACTTGAAGGTAATCTTGGTGGTGGAAAACTTACCTTATCCAAAGTTAGCAGTTCCATTCTTTGTTTAGTGAATTCTGCTTCTTCAATATTACTTGCGATAAGCAAAGTATCTTTCTTTTTTTTCTGAAGATTTTCTAAAGGCTCTTTTTCCAGCTCTAAAAGACTATTTTTTTTGGAAGTTTTTAATTTATTTAATAATTCCTTGGCTTCATCGATAGAAACTTCAGTATCTGTATTTGGAATTACAACACGAGCTTTGCCTACTTGTTCAGCCTGTTTTATAAGCTGCTCAAGCAATTGAAATGTTTGATCTTCAGAGCTCTTTTGTAAGTGCTGCTCTAGCTCCACCAAATGTTGCGGTAACCATACTGATTCACCACTGTCTTTTTGGACAAATCCTGGATTTAACTTTTGAGCCTCCCCAATACCAATCACACGCTCACTATAATTTGATAAATCTAGTATTTGTTTAGCTTGCAATTCATCTTGGAATTTTTGAATTTCTAATATGTCACTTTTAAGATCTTGAATTTGATGATCAAGATAGCTTGTTCTATCTATTGCATAACCTGCCCAAAGGAAAACTGGTGAGGGCTTATCAAAAGCATCAATAAAATATTTTGTTTGTTCTAGATTAACGAGCTCTAATATTATAGGTTGTTGATCACGATCTGAATTTTCATTAAGATGCAGATGAGAAGAAACATAATGCCCTACCTCATTATATCGTTTATCTAATTGCAAACTATAACTATAAATTTTTGCTTCTTGCTTGGATTGCTCAAAACTTTCAGGAGAAATAACCTCTGAGGCATCATCCCCTAATTGTGCAAAAGGGTTATGTAAAAAAGTTTGTGCACGCTCACCAGATACTCGCCTATTCGGCATTTTTTTAATTTCATTGAGTACATTTTTTACTTGAGGATCAATAACTACATGAGCTATCCCACCATCAGGTAAACTTATACTGTACTGGTCTTGCACTTGATTATATTTATCAAATACTTGTAGCCAGTTTGATGGTGCCTCCTCAAAATCTGGTTGTACTTCAACAACTGACTCTGTGCTAATCTCATTTTTACGCAAATTTAATTGTAATTTTTCAGGTGCAAGTACCACTGTTTTTTTCAGAAAATCATCTAGATTTGCTTGACTACGATTAGCTAAGCTTCGTATTTGTGCCCAATATTTTTGATTTTGTTTATAATTTTTATCTACTAACCGAGAAAACTCTTTTATTTTCTCAACTAGCTTCCAAGTTATTTCATCTATTAACTGCTCTTCACCTTCAACGTCAAGTACTGCACCTCCTCGTTTTATCCCTTTAAGTTTAATTCCATTTTGGTCACGCCACCCATCAAGAATAATTTTAAAATCAGAGTTGCTTAACCCCCCTTCACTACGAAGAACTGGATACAACTTTGTTTGCTTGGGCAAATTTAATAAAGGAAGTACATTCGAATGATCAGGATCTTGTTGAAGTTGAAAAAAATCCTCCCAAGGCAATACATACTGCCCATCAATACGATAAGCGATATCTTCTTCTTCTAGGCTTTGCCAATAAAAGTCTGCATCATTTTTAGCATTTTGTTTATAAGTATAGAGCAATCCAACTTCATCGTATTGTAAAGGCGTTATTACACTGTCTACCAAATTAATTTCAGTAACAAATTTAGTATCTTTTTCCTTTTTCCAGAATGCTAACTTCATGACTATCCCTTTTTAACTTATCTGCCATATCGTGAATTTATATTTCGATTTGCAAAAATACCTAATTCAGCTAATTTCTCATCAAATTTTCTTTGCCATCCTGACGTATGACTTAATTTAAGAATATGTTCCCAAGGTTTAAGGGTATCAATATGAACTTCAGCACGTGCTTGATTATAAGGAATTTTATTTAATATATAACATGCATTACCAATATCTGAAAAGTCAAACACATAAATATTCTCAATTTTCAACATAAAGGCATTGTTTGTTTGTGTTGATCCTGAAAGTCTTTTCAAACGTCCCCTATTTATTTCTCGAAATTTACGATGTTCAGCTTGAGTAGATTTAGTAGCTGCTGGACCAAGAAATATCTGAGAAACTGATATTTTATCAATAAATTTAATCCAATAATTAAATCTATCAACGTCAGCTGTACGGCTAAACAATCTAAAGAAAGCTTCCAAGTCAGCCCTAACGAACCATTGAATTACCATTTTTTTAGTATCTGTATTCACATTATTCCACCCTGCCGATGATTCATATTGAGGATTTCCCCACTGATTAAGAGCAATATTTTTCAGCTCCTCATGTACTTTTGCTCGATCTGAACTGTTAGCATAACGTTCAAGAAGTGCTACCAAAATATCAGTTGTATATATTTTATTTTTTTCTATAAGTTCTAAAAATCTTGGAATAATCTTAAAATACTCATCTTCTTTCATATCTTTAATAGACTTAATTGAAGATCGTATTAAGTCATCCCAAAACCAGCTACTAGCTGATATTCTTAAACTTTCAAGCTCGGGAGAAATCTTATTTTGATGATTATCTTGTAAAAAATCTCGTACAAACTTCTTTGCAGGTTGATCAGATAGTATTTCTGAATGATCTATCAGGGTATTCATCCACTTTTTAGGCTTTGGTACAGAATTAAATATTTTAGATTTATTTTGGCTAAGAATATTTCTTAACTGAATCCATGAAGTGGGAGTCTTTTCTATCTCATTTTTTTCAAAAGAAAAGTATGTATAAAGCAATGGAAAATAAACGAAACGCAACAATTCAAAATCAGCTTGATCAAAATAATTTATTATTTCTTTGCCCAATTGGCTAAATAACATTTTTTCATTATCACTTGGCAATTTTTTCCCTAATGCCCAAGCTAAGTTTTTTAGATCCCTTTTAGTCAAATCCCTAAATCCATATTTTTTTAGGCGATTAATCGTTTTAAATATTTTTTCATCCAATGGCTGAGCATTTTCATAATCATCAATTTTTTTTTCTATAGCTGAAAGTGTTTTCAATAAACGTTGCGGTTTAACAAATTTATTTTGTATGTGATTTGGTTCAGACATCTGATTTATTTTTTCTTGCATCCGCATTTTTAAATTAACAATGCTCATCTTATCACCTTGCTAATTGGCATGTTTCAACAGGTGCTGAAACAAAATGTGGTTGAGGCTCAGCATTATCTTTTTCTTTTAAACCATAAAACTGCATACGAAGTTCAACACGCCGTGAAGCTTCTTTACTATCTTTTGCTGAGTTAAAAGAAACTCCACCTGCTAAGAATAATTGCTTAACCAGATTCTTTTGTGTGTCAGTCAAACTTAGTCCCTGACTAAATTTTGGATCAAGTAAACTACACATCACCCATTCAGAACGACGTAAACTTAAATTTAAGTTATAGAGATAAGAACCATCCGTATCTGTGAAACCCTCAATGACAATTTGCTTAAACCATTTTTTTCCATTTTCACTATTCGCAGCATCCAACACTATTGGTACTAGAGTATTTAAAGCTTCTATCCCTGCAGCATTCAACCTGTAATCGTTATGACCAAAGCGCCCAGCCTCACCAAAATTGATTCGATTATCTTTGCAATCTACAGTAATAATTTTATTTTTTAACGCTGCATCATTTTGGATACTCGTACAAATATCTAAAATCTCTGAGCTCCTCTCTTTCTCCGCTTGTGTTGCTTCATTAATTTTTTTGGTTACGACCATCAATGAAACTGCCATCACCACTAGAAACAATGTCATGAGCGCAGTCATTAAATCTGCAAAAGAAATCCAAAAAGGTTTTTCACCCTCATCTTTTATGCGTGGTTTTTTAGAGTACCTATTACCTAACATTAATCATGCACTCCAAAATTAGTTTTTCTTTTTATGTACAAGATCTTCCAGATCTTCAACAAACTCACTCAAGGCATCTACACCAGTAGAAAGACGTTTTACTGCTTGATCTAATGTATTATCAAAAGCACCCAAAGAATGATTTAAGCTCGTCTCAACAGAGGCACCAAAACTTTCAAAGCTTTTAACCAATACATCATTGACCTGTTCAAGATAATCCTGCATTTCTTTCTTAACTTGGTTAAGAGCAACTGTCATCTGATTCATATCTTTAAGCATTTCAGTACTCATACTCGCTTCGGATTGGGCCTGTTTAATCAAGCTATCTAAGGTGCTGATTGCCTGCTTAATACTGTCTTGCGAATTTTTGTATTCATTTAATAAAGTGATTAAATTACTGCTTGCTGTTGTTAAATGTGTTGATGTAGTACTCACTTCACCAATTAAACGAGTGGTTTTATCAGCCACAGTAATTAATGATTCACCTGCTGTATTAAACTTATCAGAGGCTAAACGTATTTTTTCAGCACCATTGTTCATGCCTGTAATACTTTCTGTCGTTACTTGAGCAATTTTTTGAATATTTTCTTTATATGCTTGAACTGCATCCTGACTATGAACAATAAGATCTTTAATCTCAGAGCCAAGGTTATCAATCAAAATTGATGAATGTTCATGAAGTTTTTGCTGATTTTCTATAACTACACGGTCTTGTTCCATACGTTGCCTAGCAACATCTGACATTAATTCAGACATAGTGCCACCAAGTCCCATCATCAATTCAGATACTTTATAATTTAACTGCTCAATAGCTTGTTGACCCTGTTCTCCAATTTTAACAGTACTCTGAGATAAGTGCTCAACCATTAAATTCATCTGGTCAGACATTAGATTTTGTTTTACTTGAATTTCCTCGATCATTTTTGACATCTGAGTTTCTAAAGTCTTGGTCGAAGCTTCACTGTTCGTCTTCATTTCTGTCAACAATTGAGAAAAACCGAACTGCATCTCTCTCATTGCAGACACAGATTGAGTCATCATCTCACTCATACCTGTCATTTGACTGCCAAATGTTGACTCTAATTTACTCATAAATGCAGTTAGTACATCGGTCATTAACTCTTGTACTGCAGAGCCTTGATCACCACTAACCTGCTGAACACTTGCAGCAATTTTATCTAATGGGGCTTGTAAAGTATCGGTAATTGATTGCCCAATTTGTGTCGCCATATCTTGGCTTGTTTTTGTATAACTTTCACTTAATTGTGCAGTAAATGCTAATTGATTCTTCTTGTTCTCCTCTACCAAATTAGTCATCATTGCCTTTAAGTCATTCACAAGACTATCTTTTAACTGACGTGCATTTGTTTCATTTGCTTCTGACGACCTTAAAAGCTTAGCTAGATATTCTTCACCAGTAGCATCCGTTTCAAAAATTTGATCTATTTCAGTGGTTAAAGTTTCTAGACTTTCATAACACTTTCTTAACCACGACTTTTCTCTCCAAGTAATAATCATAGCTGTTGCAATCGCTAAACCTGAAGCCATAAATGCTTCACTCACACCAGCCAATAATAGACCCAAACTATCTTGAACTTTTGATGGATCTCCTGCAGGATCAAATGCTAACAAACCAAATAAAAGACCAGCAAATGTGGCGATGATACCAACACCTGTGATAATTCCTGGTAAGTGCTTATAAAATTCAACTTTTAAAGGGGTATCAACAATAACTGTTTGAGAAAAGAAAACATCACTAGAAGCTGTAGCTCTAGAAGATACCAATAAATCTTCACCATCTACTGTTTCATAAATATCATGAAAAGAGTTCTTATAATTTAACCAAGCATGTTGTAGAGGGGTATCATGTTCAAACTCTGAATCTAGGATATTTTTACTTGAGCTCGCATCTTTTTTAGCAGCCTGTAATGCGTTAATTATCGTCAACAATTTATTATTTAGATTTTTTGCAGGTTGGATATACTTTGTAAAGAATCTAAATCCAATCCACAAAACAAAAATAAGCATTGATATTGGAATTATAAAATAATTTTGTAGAAATTCAGCAAAAGCTAACATCTCTAGTCCTCTAAATAATTTAATCTTATAAATACTAAAAGCTATAAATTAATAAACAAGTAAAAGTTAACATTTCAAAAGCATTTGCTTTACTTGCTCAGATAATAGCAGCTTTGTTTTCCAATGCTGCAAAGTACAACTTATAGGAAATTTACGTATTGACTATAATACTGTTAATTTTTTAACTTTTGGAAAACATAATCTTAATTTAAATCATATTTTTAAATTTTAAATAATCATAAAAGCTCAATACGACACAAAGTGTCGTAGCAATCTCAGCAACAACCGAAGTTAAGTTTATATAGGACATTATTTCCTTAAATAAATTGAAATAATTCCTATTTAGATAGAAAAAATAGATGTTTTAATAATGATACATAAAATTCCAGCGAAGCATCCAATTGTTCAATTAACAATCATTTTAAAATTTATAAGCCATACCATACTAAATAATTATTTTCTTTTCCTTTTTCATAAGCCCATTCCGCCACTTTATATGATCGTTCTTTATCTGTTAGAAAACCGAGTACAGATATCTTATCTACAATAATTAAGTCTTGCTCTTCATTCCGCTCCTGCCATTTATGCAGAAACTCATCTGAAGCTAGCAAATTACTTTTTTTAGAATTACAACTTGAGTCAGCTAATACAAAGTTATGCCCAGTATCAGATGGGTACATCGACCAAGGGATAAAATGATCGACAGCATAATTATTTCTTTTAATTTCTTTATTACAGTAAAAGCACTTACATTCCTGTAGTTCTACCAATACATTAGCAACAGCATTCAGCTGATTACGACTCGGCTCAAACATAAACTGTTCAAGGTTTGGCAGCTTATTTAGGATAGGCGCATTACAGTTATTCTTACGAATGTAATCAATCCATCGCTTCTGACAAAGTTCTTCAATAATTTCACTAAATTGCCTTAAGCAATACATGACTTGCGGCAAAAGTGTTAATTGCGTATTCGAGTATTCTAGTCGATATAAAAACTCAAAGTTTTGACTGTTGATATTTTGCAAATATCGTACTGGCATTTCTTTTACAGTTTTTGCCACCTGTTTTAGTAGCTTCAACCAAACAGATGTGTCCCGACGCAACAAACCAAGTGACGAATAACTTTGTCTCAGTAAAATAATTTGGTTTACGATCGCTGCTTGCTTACCATTATTCTGATTCAAAATCAGTTGCCCATCTTCATGAAAGGCATAAGGGACGGCTTGCTTCCAATATAACTCTATAAATTTTTCAGCGATATCTATGTACTCTAGAATTAAAGTACCACCCTCGTCCTCACCTTTTTCAATACTCAAACGGCTTAGGCTAATTAGTAAAGCAAATTTATAGGTACTACTAAAACTACCTGACTGGAGAATTAGCTGAATATTCTTTAGAAATTTAAGTTGCTCTTGTGCTGTAGGAATTACACTACGCATATTTTTTCCAAAGCAAATTGAGCCATTGCTCTTGCCGATCAGGACGCTGATCTACTGTAAGCCACTGCTTTATCGAGCTGACATTATTAAATTGTCTAAGTAGTGCTTCAGCTTGTATTTCGTTCAAATCTGTAAACTCCCGCCCATCTTTCTCTCGATCTGAATCCCCATATTTGAATGACATGTAGATCACGCCATTTGTTTTTAGTGCACAAAGCATTTTTTGAAGCACTTCAGCCAATCGATCTCGCTCACAGTGTAGCAATGATGCACAAGCCCAAATACCATCATAACGCTCAACTTCGTCCAGATCATAAAAACTGTAATGGCGCACATTAATACCAGTTAATTCATGCGCTTTATTTACAAGTTCTTCAGCGTAGTCACTCGCCTCAACTTCATAACCTTGTTTTTTAAAAGCAAAGCTATCTCGCCCCGATCCACAGCCTAAGTCCAATATTTTTGCTGCGTTTGGTAAGTGCTCTAAAAATGGCTGATACAAACTTTCCATATCTAGATTAAACGTAGATTCCGCAAATTCCTCTGCATAAATATTGTAATAATCCATTGTTTTCATTTAAATTATATATCCATCAAATTTAATCTATAAAATACAAAATAAGTAAGTAATGAATTTGACCCAAATAAGAGCACACTTTCCGAGTTAAGAACTTCCTTACCATACCTTCTTAAATATATATTTAAGTAATTCAACCATCAAAGTAGTGCTTAAATTACTCACATTAAGAACTTGTATCAAATTTTTCTATTAACTGACGTGTTTTAATCAATAAACTACTCAACACATTGTCTCTTTCAAACAACTTGACTTTATAGTTTGGCAACTCTTTCATTTCTTCTTTTCTTGGTAAGCGTTTATTGAATTCATAATTATCTAACACTTGCTTCATTACTTCAGGCTTTAGATTTTCTTGTTCACAAAAGTGCTGATAGGCTTGCTCTTTTTCCGCATCCCAAAACTGAGCAAAAGCCACTTGTACACTTTGCCCATTAATCATTTTTGGCATGTTTTCTTCGATGAATTTTTGTATCAAGTCTTGCTTATCATGCAAGCTAATATCACTGCCGATCAGATCATGTACTTGGGCTTCGTATTTCTTACGCTGCTCATCTGTTTCAGCATTCACTGCCATCTGTAGCAGAGTCAGAATATACCCCACATTGATACGATCACTGTGCAATAAATCTAATTGGAAGTCGACATCATCCAACACAGAGACTTTTTCTTTCTTGGTCGTTTTTCGAATCGCACGACAGAGATCGGCATATTTAGATGCAAAATTCGCAAAGTGCTGTTTATCAAGCCTAGTGTCGTCTTGATCATACTCAATGAAGGTCTGTAGCTGGGCGTTGTAGCGCATCACTTCACGGAATGCCTTGATGAACTCTAGTTGCTCATCCTCAGTCAGCAGGTCATCCACGGCTTGATAATCAGCAGTAATGGCAAACAGCTTTTCTACCGCTTGTTCATAATCTTGTTTGATTTCATCAAAACTTGGGACAAGAACCGTTTTTCTGGCTTCTTTATTTGAGAATAATGCTAATGCTTCATCTGTTGCACGTTTAAGATTACGGAAGCTAATGATGTTCCCAAACGGCTTTTTATCATTATAGACACGGTTTGTACGTGAAAAAGCCTGAATTAGACCATGATATTTAAGGTTCTTATCGACATATAAGGTATTTAAAGGCTTTGAGTCAAAACCTGTGAGGAACATATTCACAACCAGTAAGATATCAATCTGCTTTTTCTTTACTCGATCAGCAATATCACGGTAATAAGCATAGAATCCATCACCAGAGTTATAGTTAGTGCCAAACTGAGCATTATAATTGGCAATATAGCGATCCAATTTATCACGACTAGACTGATTTATTTGGTTCGGAGCATCAGTTGATTCTTCTTGAATCAATCCATTTTGGTCATTGTGCTCAACAGCTTCATTCGCACCGTAGGAAAAAATAGTCGCAATGGTGAGAGGTTTAAATAATCGACCTAGTGCTTCATCTTGCTGCTGCTTCTCAGCTTGTACCTTTTCAAACAGTTCATAATACTGCGTCAAGGTATCTACTGAACTGACACAAAACATCGCCGTAAATTCACGGTTCTTGGTTTTGGTGTCATGTGTCTCAACGATATAACGGGCAATCATTTCTAATCGCTGTGGATTATCATAAAGCTCTTTGGTATCTATCCCCTCAACATCTTCGTCATAATCGAGGTTATTCTGCATACCTTTAGCAGTATACTTGCCACGATAATCTATTTGGAATTGCAATACATTGCGGTCTCGAATTGCATCTACAATGACATATTGATGCAGACAATGATTGAATAAATAATCTGTGGTGAGTCTCAAACCTGCTTTGGATTGACTATTTTCCTCAAAGATCGGTGTTCCCGTGAATCCAAACATCTGCGCATTACTAAAGAACTTTTTAATGTTTTGATGAGTATCACCAAATTGACTACGGTGACATTCATCAAAAATAAACACCACTTTTTTGTCTTTTAGATAATTGATGTGTTCTAAATATCGATCAGTGCTGATGGCTCGATTTAACTTTTGAATGGTGGTCACGATCAGTTTGTCATGGCGTTGATCGAGTTGCTTCACTAAAGTATGCGTGCTGTCTGTACTATCCACACTCTCGGCTTTAAAAGCATTAAACTCACGTGAAGTCTGGGTATCAAGGTCATTACGATCCACCACAAACAGTACTTTTTCAACATCAGGCATTTTCATGATGAGCTGACTGGCTTTGAATGAGGTCAGTGTTTTACCTGAACCTGTGGTGTGCCAGATATAACCGTTTTGCTCTGAATTCTGTACATGGGCAATAATCTTTTGCACGGCGTAAATTTGATATGGGCGTAATACCATCAAACTTTTACTGGTTTCCAGCATTACCATGTATTGAGTCAGCATGTCTGTAAGATGCTTATGATTTAAAAAGGCATCAGCAAAATCGACAATTTCATTGATATGTTTATTGGCAACATCTGCCCACGGAAATGCAAACTCAATCCCAGTCGTACCATTTGAGTAATAGCGAGTATTTGCACCGTTACTAATGACAAAAAGCTGGATAAAACCAAACAGCCCTTGCCCTGCCCAATACGCTTCACGAATATAGCGTTGCGTTTGATTGAAAGCTTCGGCAATTTCCATACCGCGCTTTTTCAGCTCAATTTGAACTAAAGGTAAGCCATTCACCAATAATGTCACATCGAAACGGCTGGTTCGACCATTAAAATCACGATGATCTACCGTAATTTGGTTGGTGACTTGATATACATTTTTGCTTGGGTAATCTGATAAAAAGAAGATGTGCTTGCTTGAACCATCATCAAATTTGACAGGAAACTGATCACGTAGATTTTTTGCGCGTTCAAATACTGTGCCTGTATTTAGAAAGCTAATGACCTGCTTCCACTCAGTTTCTGAAAGTGGTGATAATCCGTTGGTTTTTTCAATTTGAGACTTGAGGTTAGCCAAAAGCTGAGCTTCATCCCTGATAACAACCTTGCTAAATCCCAAGCGTTCGAGTTGTGCTATGAGTTCATTTTCAAGTTGTGCTTCGCTTTGCGCTGTCATGCTTACCCTATTTAATTCTTTATATGTCATTTATGTCTATGATATTAATTCACTTAATGTTGAAAATAAATTGTTGATTAGTATAAATTTAAAGGTTTACACATAATGCTTAAATTCAAATGCTAATCAATTCAAAAGGCTTTACTTTTCTTACCCTAGTTCATGGCATTAATACCCAAGGGGTTATCACTCATCCCTATGTGGTGACACGTGGAAAAGATAAGGGATATTTTCAATATTCGATCAATGGAAGCAATACATTTAAAAGAGCTACCTTAATTGAATTACTGGATATGCTTATTAACGGGGAATTTAATGATATTGGTCGCATTCGGATGCGTTATATGGACTATCCCACGAAATATCAAAATAATGCCCTCTCTCCTGTCTTTAACAAATCAGAATTAATTGCTTTTAGAAAGACTATATAAGACTCAAAAACAGAGTGCATTAGCACTCTGTTTTTATTTTCCATTCTGTTTCAACTTTATTGAGTCCTACTTGAGTAAACACTAAAAATTGGGAGATTTCTTCAAGATTAAATTCATCAAAATCCCATTTCATACACCAAAATTTCTTATTCCTTTCATACCAAGGCTCACTAGCTTGAAATTTCACTTTCCTTAAATATTGCTTGAGCTTTTTGATAAGTTCATCATTTTGATTTTCAATATGGATATGGACTGAACAACTCATTGGATTTTTAGTTATATGTAGATTCAAAGTTGTATCTGTCCACTTATCTTTCCAATTACTGCCACTAAAACGTATAGCTGGATGGTTTTCTGCCCAAGTATGCCATTTCACAATAGGTTCAAAATCTTCACCAAGCTTATTTTTTATTTCATTATTAATATAATCAATGATTTCCTGATAGACACTATCTCTCAACTCCACTAGCTCTTGAATTTTTTTCATGTTCTGAACTACGAAATTTATACTTTCCATATTCGTTTCCAATAAGTCTACAAAGCTATCTAAATGTAATAAAAAATCACGCGCAAATATTCCCCACTTATTTATAGAAATTTTGAAGAACTCATGCGCCAATGCTGTTCTTATTTCCAAAGTCAAATCATTGTATGCCAAGCCTAACCACTGCTCCGCATAGCTTATGCCATCTGGGCATAAAATGAGGGGGACTAATTCTTTTTCAAAATAGCTTTCTTCTTTTTTTGTTAGATTACTAAATTCTTTTAATTTTTTTCCACCCCATGCCAAATAATCTGGGAAAGGGTTTTTCTGATAATGATAGACCTTAACCTCAACTATAATTAATGCTGTATCTGTTTCTACCCATAGATCAATAAAGTTACCTTTATCTGTTTTTTGTTGTGTAGATACCTTTAAAAAGCTTCCAAAATCAAAATCTTCATACTCTTCTTTATAATTCAAGCTATTGATGAAGCCATCATAAAAACTCGTTCCTAATCCATGCTTTTCATTTGGATTAAGAAAAAATGATAGAAGCTCAGTAATTGGATTTTCGTGATGATTTTTTAACGCCGTATCAAAAATTGTCATTTCCCTTTCAGGAATTTTATATTGCTGTGCTTTAAGCAATAAATTTTCATATCGTTGTAATTCTTTATCGTCTAATTCAGCCATGTTTCCCTCATCTAAAAAATAAAAAAGCCAAACCTCCTTATAAGATTTGGCTTTAAAAACTTAAACAAACATTTGCTGCAACAAGCCTTTTTTCCATTGTTTAGCTTGCTCAATTTGCTGTGCCACGACTTCAATTTTTTGGTCAATCGCAGAGATGAAATTGGCGATTTTGGTTTGTTCTTCTAAATTACTTGGGATAGTAATAGGAATTTCTGACATCACATTATTCATCAATTTGGGATTACCGACATAGGAAACGTATTTGTGAGTCACTTTATTTAATATTTCAGCAATACAAAGATTTGCGTATCCCTTCTTACTTAATAAAACACCGCAAACATTCGTGCAATAAAATTTGCCTTTTCTAAAATTTACATCACCTGCATTAGCGCCATCAGTTGTCCATGTTAGTGCATCTTCAAATAAATATTTTTTATAAAATCCCATCAAACCTTTTTGCTTAGTTTGAGAACTAAAAACTGGGTATTTATAATCTGTATCTGCAACTGATACCGTATTAGAAACCGCTAAAACCTGCCCCCTAGTTACATCAAAAATTTCTTTAACCGAAATATTTTCCCAATCCCCAAACTCACTTCCATCATCCGCTTTAAATCGAATCTGCTGACTAAACAACTTCTGCATCATACCTTGTTTATATTGGCTAAGTAGCTCATGTTTTTGAGTAAGTTGGCTAATCTTTTCATCGACTTCGGATAGGAAAGAGGCGATTTTGGTTTGTTCTTGAAAAGTGCACAGAAACAAAGGAATAGAGTTACAGTTATCTTTATTTAAGTAAGGTAACGCTGTTTTAGTAGCTACTTTTTCAATATAGTCTTGATTTTTAGAAAGAGCATTTAATACAAAAATTGAGCTATATTTATAATCATCTAATATAAATGCGTGTAATTGCTGATTAATTACAACTGGCTTTGTATTAATTGCAAATAAGCCTAGATCACCTACACATGACATAATCACAGAATTTATAGGAACAATTTTACTTCCTACACTTTTAGCTTCCTCTTCTGAAATATAATAGTTACTTCCAGTATCTGATACATAGGTTTTTCCTTTGAGATCAGGTGTTGTAACCCAAGGAATATCACCATCAAACAATTTAGGTTTATTTCTCCCCGGCACAATACATTGTGAAATATCGCCTATTTTCTTGCCCCTCCAATCCCCATTAAACTCTTTAAAACGTAATTTAGGTACAGACATCACTTCACCTCCGCAAACGGCGAAGCAATTCCAAGCTCTTTACAGAAATCTGAAATCACTGAATCAGTCTTTTGACTTTCAACTTCCAAAGCCTGCAACGCTTGTGCAATGGCATTTAGGTCAATCTCATCCTCAGCTTCAAAAGTATCGACATATCGCGGAATATTCAGGTTAAAGTCGTTGTCTTTAACTTCTTTTAAAGTCGCTACATAGGCATACTTTTCAATATTCTGACGGTTTTCAAATGCCCCAATAATATTATCCAAATGCTCAGGCAATAACTTGTTTTGATTTTTCTGCTTCTCAAACTCATTGCTGGCATCAATAAACAAAATATTGTCTTTATGCTCACGGTTTTTCTTCAACACCAAAATACAAGTCGGAATCGACGTACCATAGAAAATATTGGCAGGTAAACCAATGATGGTATCAATCACATTGAGCTGTTCAATCAAGTATTGACGAATTACACCCTCACTCGAACCACGGAATAAAACACCGTGTGGCAGCACAACAGCCATCGTGCCATGCTCATCCAGTTGATGTAGCATGTGCTGAACAAATGCCATATCCGCTTTAGAACTTGGCGCAAGTTTTCCATAAGCCGCAAAGCGTTCATCTTGTAAAAATAACGGATCAGCAGACCATTTTGCCGAAAATGGCGGATTGGCAACCACTGCATCAAAACGCTTGTCCAAATGCTGAGGACGAATCAAGGTATCTTCTTGCTTAATATCGAACTTGGCAAAATGCACGTCATGCAAAATCATGTTCATACGAGCCAAGTTGTAGGTAGTACGGTTCATTTCCTGACCGTAAATCATATCCACATCTTGCACTTCACGCTTTACACGTAACAACAACGAACCAGAACCACAAGTCGGGTCATAAACAGAACGTAAACGGGTTTTTCCTTGCGTCACGATCTTCGCCAGTAAAGTCGATACCGTTTGAGGCGTATAGAATTCCCCTGCTTTTTTACCTGCACCTGATGCAAACTCACCAATCAGGTATTCATAAGCATCACCCAATACATCCGATTCAGTATTGGAAATATCAAAATCAATATCGTCTAAATGACTGAGAACCTTAGCCACTAGCTCATTACGGTCACTCGCCGTATTTCCTAGCTTAGTGGAATTTAGATCGAGGTCTTCAAATAGATTGGCGAAGTCATCGGCAGAGTCAGAACCCAGCGTACTTTGTTCAATGGCTTTCAGCGTGGCAGCCAAGTCATCTAAAATAAATTCACCTTTACGACCACGTTCAGCAAGCGTATGGAATAGTTGCTTTGGTGTCAGCGCATAGCCGACTTCTTCAATGGCATTCTTTTTAATTTCTTCAATATATGGCACATGCTCAGCGTTATTTTCATCAAGCTCTAAAAAGCTAATGTCTTCGCCATCCAACAACTCGTTGGCAAAATTAACCGCTTTTTCAGATAAATATTTAAAGAAAATAAACCCAAGAATATAGTCACGAAATTCGTCTGCACCCATTTTGCCACGTAAGGTATTGGCAATATTCCATAGTTGTTTTTGTAGCTGTTGCAGTTGTACTTGGGTCATTGTTATAAAAATCCACATAGAAGAATGAAACGTGAATAGTTTACCGAAAATTAATTATTTTTCAGCTACATTTGCAAGATAAAAGACATAATTTGTCGTGCTTATTAGTGGTTTTTCCTTTGAACATCGGATCTGATTATTTAAGTTGCACCACTCCTAATCTTGCTAATCTATTCAAAACAAAAAAATAAGGGGGCATTCCCCCTTATTCTGCTCGCTGAGCGATTTTCAGTTCTAACCAATCATAGATTTCCTGAGATATCCAACCGATTCGATTCTGAGTTAAATGAAGTGGTTTAGGAAAGCTTGAATCGTAGTAATCAGATTTTGGATTAATGAGCTCATAGATGGTTGAACGGCTTAAAGCTGTAATTTCAATCACAGCTTTGATATTAAAAACTTGGTATTGGTATTCAGTAGAATGAATCATTGTGTTACTCCCAGTTTGTGATCGAGAGGTGGTTCTCTCAATACAAACCCGAGTTCTGTATTTTTCTGCCAATAGACTTGAGCTAATTTACAGCTCGTACACTTTGCCTAAGACTTTGTTTTATGCCTGTAGCATCATCCATTGCCTGATGAATAGATGCCGAATCAGACTGTACCTCAACAGCATTTTGCTGATCACTATAAAACTCCTCTACTATATCCAAGCCCTCTTCACCTCCTACCTCAAAACGGGCATTCCCATAACCTTGCCGTGCAACATGATCCAAAGCCTCCTGATAAAACCCTGCTACCTTGCTCTGTTCATCGATTTGCTTGGCTGAAATAATTGCTTCTTGCAAGTTGATTCCATCACGTAAAGTTAAGTCCACGTAGTAGATCGGAGTGCGATAGCTTTGTGTGGTGCTTTTACCTCTCAGAGTGAGTTGTAAAGGTAGACATGACAGAAGATCACCCGATGCGGCATGGTAGTAACGAAGACGGGCTGCCAAAGTGCGGATACTATTAAAACCTGTAGTTCTAAAAATGAAGGTTCCAAATTCATCTGAATCATCTAGGTTCGCATAGAGTCGTCCATAAGGTTTACATAAGCCTCCTTGTGCTAGTGGACATAAATCAGGTGATAGGCATGGGTGTTGTTCAACCCCGTTTTGTCCGATTCGCTGACAGGTTTCACCATTGCCTGTACAGATGGGCCGTCCTGTCTGACGGTCAAATAAAGTATATTCAGCTCGTAGATTCAGTTCAGGATCATTAAAGAGCATTCGGACTGGAATAGTTCTCAGTTTCTGGTTTTGGTTAGGGGCTTTGGCACGTAGCTGTTCATCTAATGGATGCTTAATCCATCCGTCTTTTCCTTGAATTTGACTGGTAATGGTAAATTGGTCATCCTTTTCAGGGAGTCGTTTACCATTCTTTTCTACGATCTTGCCGATACTGATACGTCCAAGTATAGGTGGTGTGATTGCTAGGCCTTTAATCATGAGATGAATCCTTGTTTTGTTAAATATTTACGAAGTCACGGTATTTACCGTAAAGCACTTCCTCTTCACCTATTCCTGTTCAGCCTGATCAATCACCTATCGTTATTCATCGGTCACAAGAGATTGAGTGCATCAAAGATTTACGCAAAGCTGCTCCAACGCCCTTTCTCTGTTATTTGGAGGGAGGGCAAGTGGGGTAGCTTTGCGCTTTTTTAGGTTTAAAGGGTATTACTAAAATTGTTTAGTGACGTGGATGAATGTTAAATCTACGACTACCACTACGGGATTGAGGATATTGCTGTAATAATTCGGGTTGTGCTTGGAGCAATGCTTTCTGGTCTAAAACCACACTATCCTTGGATTTCTTCCATGTCACACTGCCCCGACTAAATATGGCTTTTTCTGCATCTTTCATTAATATCTGAATACGATGTTTGAGGTAGTCATATTTGGTTTGATGATGCGCTAGATGCTTTTCCTCAATGAGTAAATCAGTAAACAATTGATCTAGTCCTGATAACGTGGAGAGATCCACAGTTTGTAAAGGGATATGCTGAGGATATAAGAGCTGTAAAGCTTTTGCTGCTGACTCACTGGCATCTACATGCGGCGGCATATCATTTTCTACACAAGACCAGAAGATTTTCTCTGACGCAATCAGCCTTTTAATCACAATTTCATTGCGTTCAACTTTAAATATCTTGGCTTCATGTCCACAGATTAAGGCACAGATATGTGCTGCTTGTTTACCAGTAACAGCCAATTGATGCTGTACTTGAATGAGCACATACAAAGGAACTCCTTCCCTCCAATGTTTGGTTCCCCACTCTCCGACTGATTTACATTCCAGAAGCTGTACTTCATCACTACCTACAACCGCATAATCTAGATTGGCCAACATAAAGGCTTTGTCTTCATCAGGATGCTGTAATACTGCATTGACCCGACGAACTTTATTACCTGTGCGCTGCCGATAATAATCTGCAATCAATGGCTCAAGCTTATTACCCCAATACAGAGGTGAATAGTGGTTCTTAAGAGGTTGATCTGGAGGGACTTGCATCCGACCTGTTTTAATCATCCATAATTCCAGCATCGACATATGTGGATTTAAACCACAAGCTGCTGCGGCATCACTACTCCCAATACCCTGCTTTCGTATCTGTAACCATTGTTCTCGATTCATGCCTTTAGTTTTAGCCAAACGTTTAGCTGAATTTTGCTGTGATCTAGAAGTCAAAGTTGTTTGCGGTGGATTTAGGGTTAAAGGTAGATGAGTGCTTGCATGACTTGATGAGGTTTGAGTATTTGGATTCATCATATTCTCCATATCTGTAAAAAATTAAAATTTGGGCATAAAAAAAGCCGCACCTGGGGGAGGTGCGGCAAAAGGAAAAACTATTCATTAAAATTGGTTGATTCAGGAAAGGTTTAGCTTAGGCTATTCATTTACTAAACCTATCCTTACATATGTTGAGTTGAATTTAAGCTACCATTCTTAACGCTTGTTCCAAACCACGTTGCTTAATAACTGCCCCCATACCAAACCAAGCAGAATCCAATCGATGGTCGGTACTCATGGCTCGTCGTTCATGATCACAAAATTCTGTAATGGCGCAGAGCAATCCATAGGCTGTGTCTTTGGAAGAGCTCAGTTCCGCCCCACGACCATGCCCGTTAAACATCGTCATGACTTTAGACATGGCTCGTCCATTCGGTTCAGTTTTACTATCTGATCGAGGTAAGCTCGGTTGATTAGACATCGCAGTATTACGGTAGAATTGAATTATGCTTTCATCCTGCTCCGCAATACTTAGATTAGTATTGTTAAATACCGCATCAAAGTAAGCTGCTGCTTCCTGCTGTGTTACTTTCCGTTGGCTCAATTGTTTCATCTCATACATATGCTCATCCCATGTACGGACTGAAATATCTAATTGCTGTTTCACTTTTTCTGCATCAAACTTGGTACTGTGCGGAACTTTAACAACGCCTGCACCATTCTGTGCTTTTAGGGCAATTGCCAACGTGTTATTACACACTACTCGAATTGAAGTGAATTGAGCTGTTGTAGCTAGGGTTCCATCACAAGCTGTTGCTAATAAAATATAGCCATTACTGACATCCTTGCCTTTTAAAGCTGTGGTCTGCCCTGTCCGAGCCAATGCCCAGAACTTCTTGCCGCCTTTAAGTACACCAGCAGTTTCTAACTCAAAGCCTGATTGTTCAGTGAGGTCTCGATAGAACTCCAAGATAGAACTCGGTTGTACCTCCTGAAAACGTTGGCTAACCACAGATAACGGTGCATGGGTATCAGATCGATACAAAACCCGTTGTTCTTCAAAAGGCATAATAATACTCTGACCTTTTTCATTCTGAGCCATATAACTAACGTCAGAAGATTCAATACGCCAATCCATTCCTGCTTGTTGTGCCCAGACTTCAATCGGTTGATTTGGGGTGAGTTGATTACCTAAACCATGCCAAGGGGTTTGTCCAACAAATGCCATTGTTTCAACTAAATGTGCCATATAAATTACTCCACGAAAATTGATTGTTCATGGAGGTAATATGTATTTGATATTATTTTGAATCATAATAATAAACACATAGAGTTATAGCTCTCAATTAGATTGCATATTATGCTATTCCCAAAACCATACAAAAAATGTGATCTCTCTTAGGCATGATCATTATCATTAATTAAAATTTAGGGTTAGAAAATGGCATCTATTGGAAATATCTTTATCGCGGGGCGAGAACAACATGATATACGCTGAATTATCAGGAGACTTTCCCTTGGGAGATTCTAGGCAGCCAACTTATAAAAGTCTTCGGCCATTTGATTTGGTGTCTTAAAACCCAAACCCTTTTGAATTCTTCGATGATTATAAAATAACTCAATGTATTTTATAATATCTGCTTTGGCTTCTTCTCTAGTTTGATAGTTGTAATGATGAACTAACTCATTTTTCAATATTCCCCAAAAGCTTTCAATCGGTGCATTATCGTAACAGTCTCCGCGCTTGCTCATTGAACCTTGAAAACCATATTGCTCAAGTATATTTCGATATTCATGGCTGCAATATTGACTTCCTCTGTCTGAATGCACAATCAGTTCTTTGGTTGGTTTTTGATTGTGAATAGCCATATTTAGCGCATTACAAACAAGCTGTGTTGTCATGCGCTCATTTAAGCTATAGCCAACCACTTGCTTCGTGTAAAGGTCTTTTACCGCTGCTAAATACAGCCATCCTTCAACAGTCCATATGTACGTAATATCACTTGACCATGCTTGATTTGGTCTAGTCATTGAGAATTGTTGCTCCAGCAGGTTTTCATAGATCGCTCGATTATGGTCACTATTCGTAGTCCTTTTAAAACGCTTGTGTCGCTTACAATACAGGTGGTTCAGCGCTTTTATCTGACGTACAGCGTACATACTCATTTTTATACCCTGAGCTTGTAAGTATTTGGTTAATCGAATATAACCATAGCTCTGCCTTGTCTCCTCATGGGCTATTTTCACCAATATCGTCTGTTGATTTCGTTGAATCGTTCTTTTGCTCACGCCTCTCTTGAGCCAATCATAAAAACATGAAACTGAAACATGAAGTAATCGAGCCATTAAGGTAATTGGAAAAGAATATCTTTTTTGTTTCATATAGGCGTACCTTACTGACTTTCTTTGGCAAAGTACGCTGCTGCCTTTTTTAAAAATTCACGTTCCATTTCAGCTATTTTGAGCTGTTGTTTGAGTTTTTTATTTTCTTCGAGTAGAGCGTTTAGATCAGGTGAATACTGTTTTGTACCTGCTAAAGTTCCAGCCTTTGCTTTGGTATTCCAATTTGAAAGAGTTTGCATTGAAATGCTAAGTTGTCTAGCTGTTTCCGAGACATTGCCTTGATTGGCTTCAATTAATTTGATGGCTTCAGCTTTAAATTCTGTGGTGTAAGTCTTGTGTTTCTTGCTCATGGTAAACTCCTGATGAGTGTGTTTAGTTTACCAAGTTAAAACCTCCTGTTTTTTCAGCACACATCATTGTTCTTTCAAAATCTATCGCCTGCCTAGGTCTTTTTCGTGTTACCTCAAGTATGGGACTAAAAGCATTAAATGGACTTTCACGTAAAGACAAGATAAAAATTTCAAGTTGAATTGCCAAATCGTAGTAATACTCAAAACCCCATACAGCAAATTGCTCTCGATATATCATGGATACTTGCTGGATATACGTTTTTGCCTGTGGTGATAAATGATCCAACTTCCAGATAAACTTTATTCTAGCTGTTAGATCCAAAGATAAGAGTGTTTGAAACTGCTGAGTTTTTAAGCCCATGATATGAGTTATTTCTAAAGACTTACTTTTGGAATGCCTCCGATCAACGTATAGTTCAGCAATCGATGTAGGGGATATATGTTGATTTGATAAACATCCAAATCTTTCTAATTGATATAGAAAATCAAAGAACCATTTTTTTACAATTTCATTTGAATCATACAAAGCATTCACAAGAATGAAATTCTTTTCTTGAAATGGTGTCAAGGTAGTCTGTCTAAAGTTATTGTTTAGATTTTGACAGTCTACACCTAGCATCAAATTCTTTTTTTCAAGTAGCACAACCGCTTTTTCTAATTCGCTTTTTATTTGTCTTATAAAATCTGATGTGTGCTGAAAAAACAGGAGGTTTTAACTTGGTAAACTAAACACACTCATCAGGAGTTTACCATGAGCAAGAAACACAAGACTTACACCACAGAATTTAAAGCTGAAGCCATCAAATTAATTGAAGCCAATCAAGGCAATGTCTCGGAAACAGCTAGACAACTTAGCATTTCAATGCAAACTCTTTCAAATTGGAATACCAAAGCAAAGGCTGGAACTTTAGCAGGTACAAAACAGTATTCACCTGATCTAAACGCTCTACTCGAAGAAAATAAAAAACTCAAACAACAGCTCAAAATAGCTGAAATGGAACGTGAATTTTTAAAAAAGGCAGCAGCGTACTTTGCCAAAGAAAGTCAGTAAGGTACGCCTATATGAAACAAAAAAGATATTCTTTTCCAATTACCTTAATGGCTCGATTACTTCATGTTTCAGTTTCATGTTTTTATGATTGGCTCAAGAGAGGCGTGAGCAAAAGAACGATTCAACGAAATCAACAGACGATATTGGTGAAAATAGCCCATGAGGAGACAAGGCAGAGCTATGGTTATATTCGATTAACCAAATACTTACAAGCTCAGGGTATAAAAATGAGTATGTACGCTGTACGTCAGATAAAAGCGCTGAACCACCTGTATTGTAAGCGACACAAGCGTTTTAAAAGGACTACGAATAGTGACCATAATCGAGCGATCTATGAAAACCTGCTGGAGCAACAATTCTCAATGACTAGACCAAATCAAGCATGGTCAAGTGATATTACGTACATATGGACTGTTGAAGGATGGCTGTATTTAGCAGCGGTAAAAGACCTTTACACGAAGCAAGTGGTTGGCTATAGCTTAAATGAGCGCATGACAACACAGCTTGTTTGTAATGCGCTAAATATGGCTATTCACAATCAAAAACCAACCAAAGAACTGATTGTGCATTCAGACAGAGGAAGTCAATATTGCAGCCATGAATATCGAAATATACTTGAGCAATATGGTTTTCAAGGTTCAATGAGCAAGCGCGGAGACTGTTACGATAATGCACCGATTGAAAGCTTTTGGGGAATATTGAAAAATGAGTTAGTTCATCATTACAACTATCAAACTAGAGAAGAAGCCAAAGCAGATATTATAAAATACATTGAGTTATTTTATAATCATCGAAGAATTCAAAAGGGTTTGGGTTTTAAGACACCAAATCAAATGGCCGAAGACTTTTATAAGTTGGCTGCCTAGAATCTCCCAAGGGAAAGTCTCCTGATAATTCAGCGTATATCAATCTTCTTCATCAAGCGGTATTGGTGATTGAACCAAAAAAATCACAAAATATTCTGAATGACCATTTGCATTGTAGAATGGTAAGTAGCGTATCTGAACAATACTTTTTATATTTTCCAAATTTCCTATCAAAATATTTATTACTTCACTAAGCATCTTAAATTTTTCAGGATCACCTGTTAAATCTTTAAAGCTGACTTTGACAGCTACAACATAAAGCATGCCTGTAGCGACAAGTAGTGAAGCAGTATCTTGCTCAAATCTAAGTTGTAGTTTTTCAATCTCCTTATCCTGTTTATCACTAAGTCTTTTTTTACTGCTGGATGAATTTGATCCTTCTAGATGATTTTTATACCGCTCAGAAATATATGCTTTTAAAAATTCTTTTGCATAGTTTCTTTCCGAAAAATTCCAACATTCCTGTGTTTCATCAAATAAAAGAATATTACCATTAGCTACCTTTAGAGTTTTTTTAGAACGCACCTGAGAGGCAAATTCTAAAAAAGTTCTATATTCATAGAAATAATTTTGATTGATCTTATACAAATTCGTATTTGGGAAAATTTTTACATTTTTTATAGCACTGATCAGCTTTTCTACTCGCTCATCTTCAAAACATTTCTCTAGGCTCTCATCACTTCCATCATAACTCGAAACGAGTACAGGCATTGTTCTATCCAATAACTGATAAACATTAAGAGCATCTTGAAAATTTAAAAATTGTTCCTCGCCGTTACCAGTGAGTTTAATATCTAAATAAAGATTTTTTAGCTGTTCAATAAAATCAAAATTCTCAATTCTAATTTTTGTATTAAAATCCATATCAAAAACTCATTAACCAATTGATTTAAATATATTAGAATTATTCTAAAATACAAGTTTAGAACCTAAAAATTCTCAAAAATAAATTAAATTTAAGACTTCTATTTTATTCAATATTTAATAAGTTTAAATAATCAAAAATTTTCAAATATATACAAATTTTACAACTATTTTTTGTATAAAAAAGCCCTTGTATATACAAGGGCTTCAAGAGTTTTTTAGTGTTTGGCAAAGACCGAGATTGCCGACAATCCTCTATCAAGGGGTTACCTCTTTCTAATGCTATCCAAATGATCCGCCCATTTCTTCAACCACTCCGCACATTCCGCTTCATAATTATGCAGATTGTACGTTCCCTCAATTCCCTTTTTGGAATGCCCTAGAACTGCTTCTGCAATATCTGTAGGACAGCCTAACCTAGACAATCCTGTTCTAACCGTCCGCCGTAAATCATGTGGATTCCAATCATCCATATTTTCTAACCAAAGTTGCTCAGGACGATATTTCGTTTGAACTTTCTCTGGATTCTTCAGTTGCCATTTCATTTCACTCAAAGACTTTTGCTGAATAGGAAGCCCTGTTCGACTCGAAGCGAATAAATATTTCTGATCAGGTTTGTAGAATGTGTATAAGAAATTAACGCATTGGGTTGATAACTGAACATAACGCTCAGTGCTATTTTTTGAAGCTTTTAGATGCCATATACCTTGATCTAAATCAAAATCGCTCCATTGTGCATCACACAATTCTCCAGTACGGCAACCTGTCCACAACGTTAAATAAAGGATATGTTTTTGATGGGTTGTAAATCCGGATGTGGGCAACCAAGCCAATACACGTTTTAATTCCTGATCATTTAAAACTCGTGTACCCTTTTTACAAGTTACTTTCAGCCTTGACTGCTTAATACTCATTTTTGCTAATAAGGCAGGATTGGCAAAATTGGCAGGAAATCGCTCTAACCCGATGGCATATTCATAAGCCAATGTTAATTCGGACAATACCCGTCCAGCCTGCACATTAGAACCACGATCAATAATCTCTTTGGTTAAAGCCACCACATCCTTTCTAGTTACCTCCAAAGCAACCCGATTTCCCAAAACCCGTACCGCATCGCCATACAGAGTTCGTCGTGTTTCAGATTGACCTTTAGGCTTTCGCACCCCCAAAACCTTTTTCCTTTCCCCTGTTCGAGGATCAGTAATCCAGTGATCTTCAATCACTTCAGTCAAATACATCTCTATCATCTGAGACACAGTGAGTTGAGACATATCTTTTTGTGCAAGCTCCTGTTCAATCTGTTGTTGAAGCTTTTCCTGCTCTTTTTTATGTTTTGGACAAATCCCCTGATTCCTTTCAGCTTTTAAACGAGTGAGTTCAATCCTTGCCTCAGCCAATGTAACTTGAGGGAAAGTTCCTATCTTGTATTGTTTAATTGAATCATCCATAGGGCTACGGTAACGGTAGAAAAAAGTCTTCATTCCTGTTTTTCCGCAATGTACCCGTAGCCCTACATATTCCCCAATATCTGCCTTGTCAGGATCACCAATTTTCATCTTCTCAATGGCTTTGGCTGAAAGTGCTTTTTTTATTGGCGTTTGTTGATCTATTGAGCGAACCACTTTAAACCTCACAAGAAGATTGAATTATTTGTTATCCTTTCAAGCTGTCCATTTTCCAATATTGATAAGGAATGATGGCTAGTTTAAACTAAAATAACCTACACTAAAACCTACACTAATGTTTTAGCTTAGGCTGTATTTACTTAGATTTTCTCCTACACCTTCGGATATCCTGTTTATGTCATATACTATTAAAAATATTGAAAATAAAGGAATTAATAACAATGAATGATAATAATAGCATAGCAGACCTTTCCAACCACACACCAATGATGCAGCAGTATCTCAAAGTCAAAACAGACTATCAACATGCATTGCTGTTCTACCGTATGGGCGATTTTTATGAACTTTTCTTTGAAGATGCTCATTTAGCAGCCAAACTTTTAGGCATTACCCTCACGCATCGAGGCAAAGCCAGCGGTCAACCAATTCCAATGGCTGGTGTACCTTATCATGCAGCTGAAGGTTATCTCGCGCGTTTAGTCAAAGCTGGCCGTACTGTTGCGATCTGTGAGCAAGTGGGTGAAGTCACAGGCAAAGGCCCTGTTGAGCGTAAAGTTGTCCGTATCTTAACGCCAGGAACCTTAACTGATGATGCACTACTTGGTAGCTATCAATCGTCAAATCTGGTTGCATTGTGTATTCAACAAAATCAAATTGGTTTTGCTTTACTCGACTTGAGTGCCGGTATTTTTAAAGTTCAACAACAAGACTATAAACCAGAACAGCTTGCGATTGAACTGGCACGTTTAATGCCGAGCGAAATCCTGATTGACGAAGATCTTATTGATAAGAATATTATTGAACAAATTAAGAAAAATTTAGATTGTCCAATTACCAAGCGTCCAAATGTTGATTTTAATTTAAACAATGCACAAAAAACCTTATGTGATCAATTTGCTGTATCAACCTTATCAGGATTTGGATTAGACCCTGTCCCGCTCGCTAAAGCAGCGGCAGCAGCGTTGATTCACTATGCCAAAGAAACCCAAAAAACAGCATTGCCCCATATTCGTTCTATTCAGATTGAACAAAGTACCGATTTTATAGCACTGGATCCAATCACACGTCGCAATTTAGAGATTATTGAACCCTTGTTTGATCATGGTACATCACTGTTCCAATTGATTAATGATTGCCAAACAGCGATGGGCGGACGCTTACTGAGCCGTACTTTAATGCAGCCAATTCGTGATACTGCTGTTTTAGATGCGCGTCTCGATGCAACCGAGCAATTGTTAAAAGGCTACCATGAGTCACCATTACGTTTGGTGCTCAAAGAAATTGGGGATATTGAACGTGTACTGAGTCGAGTTGCTTTAGGCAGTGCCCGTCCACGTGATTTGGTTCAACTGCGTCAAGCCTGCGCACAGATTCCATTCTTGCGTCATGCACTCGGGCCTGTTTTAAAAACACAGCAATCTAAACTGTTAACCCAATTAGATGAAGAACTGGGTGACTTCAAAAGTCTGCACCAGCATTTGATTGCAGCAATTGTTGAGAGTCCACCTGTATTATTACGTGATGGCAATGTAATTGCAGAAGGCTATGA
This sequence comes from Acinetobacter sp. ANC 3929, assembly GCF_000369405.1. Classification (GTDB taxonomy): domain Bacteria; phylum Pseudomonadota; class Gammaproteobacteria; order Pseudomonadales; family Moraxellaceae; genus Acinetobacter. Next base: position 433,132 of record NZ_KB849994.1, on the reverse strand, counting down.
TGATGAACTGGATGAGCTACGGAAAATCCGTGATCATGCAGGACAATTCTTAATAGATTTAGAAATTAAAGAACGTGAACGTACTGGTATCAATACCCTGAAAATCGGCTACAACCGTGTCAGTGGTTATTATATCGAACTGACTCGTGCACAAGCAGAACAAGCACCGGCCGACTATATTCGTCGTCAAACCCTCAAAAATGCTGAGCGATATATCACGCCAGAACTCAAAGGCTTTGAAGATAAAGTTCTTTCCAGTGAATCCCGTGCCCTCGCCCGCGAAAAGCTGTTGTTTGAATCGTTGTTAGATGAATTACGTCAAAACATCGCGCATTTACAGATGATGAGTGCTGCGATTGCATATATTGATGTGCTCGCAAACTTCGCACATCAAGCTCGACTCAACAATTGGGCGAGACCTGAGTATACACCTGAAACCAGTATCAAAATTCAGGCAGGTCGCCATCCTGTGGTTGAAGCTTTAAACAAAGCTCCATTTACACCGAATGATACCTTTTTAGATACCCAACATCGTATGGCGATCATCACAGGGCCAAACATGGGGGGTAAATCGACCTTTATGCGTCAAACCGCGTTGATTAGCTTACTTGCCTATTGCGGTAGTTTCGTACCAGCTAAATCGGCAAAACTGGGTTCGATTGACCGTATCTTTACCCGAATCGGTTCTGCCGATGATTTATCGACCGGTAAATCAACCTTTATGGTCGAGATGACTGAAACTTCACAAATTTTGCATCATGCAACCAGTCAGTCATTAGTGTTGATGGATGAGGTTGGTCGTGGCACCAGTACTTATGATGGTCTTTCTTTAGCTTGGGCTTGTGTGGTTGATTTAACCAAACGTGTAAAATGTCTCTGTCTTTTTGCAACACACTATTTTGAATTGACAGAACTGGGTAGCGAAGCAGGTATTGATAACTATCACGTCACCGCACAAGAACTGAATGGTAATCTGATTTTGCTACATAAAGTTCAACATGGGCCCGCGAGTCAAAGTCATGGCTTACAAGTGGCAAAGTTGGCAGGTATTCCAGCCAATGTGATTAAAGAAGCACAAAAGCGCCTGAAGATTCTGGAAAAACAACAGCATCAACATTTGCAAAGTAGCGTGCAAAATGATTTATTCAGTGCTGTTGAGCATGAGATCGAAACGCAAGTTATTGAGAAAGTGGTTGAGGTTGAAGCAAAATCTCCAGCATTAGAGTTGTTACAAAATATTGATGTCGATGACCTGACACCACGTCAAGCCCTAGAGCAACTCTATCAATTAAAGGCTTTATTTAAGACAAGTCAAACACTTGAAAGCTGATATCCTTCAATAAGCTCTATCATTCATGATAGAGCTTATTTACATAGCCGACCTTAAAACGAACAATTGCTCACCAACTGCCCCCACCGAGCATGCTAATCCTGTATTAAAACTATATATAGAGGAAATAATCATGTCACGTGGCGATAAATCTGCTTATACAGCAAAACAGAAAAGACAAGCAAAACATATTGAGGAAAGTGAATTAGAGCAAGGTCACTCTCAAGAAGAAGCCGAACGGATTGCTTGGGCAACGGTCAATAAGCAAGATGGTGGCGGGTTAAAAAAGAGACAAAAATCGAGTCATTAAGTCTGTTTTTGAGAGTTATTATCAACAAAAGTCATATAAATAAGTCCATTTCATTGATACGAATAATAAATATCAATAAAAGGAATTGTTTATGTCAGTCTTTTTTGCCTAAAATACACCATTGAAAATGAAAACCATATTTTTTAGGTAGCTGCCGCCATGACCTTCGTTGTCACTGAAAATTGTATTAAATGTAAATATCAAGATTGTGTTGAAGTTTGTCCTGTTGACTGCTTCTACGAAGGTCCTAACTTCCTTGTGATCAATCCAGATGAATGTATTGATTGTGCGCTGTGTGAGCCTGAATGCCCTGCAAATGCAATCTTCTCTGAAGACGAGTTACCAGAAGGCCAAGAAGTCTTTATTGAGCTCAATGCTGAATTATCAGAAAAATGGGCAGGCAATAACATCACGCAAATTGGTGAACAACCAGCTGACCGTGAAGATTGGAACGGTAAACCAGACAAGCTGCAATATTTAGAAAAATAATTGAAAAGGCCAGTAATACTGGCCTTTCTTATACCTGAATCACACATTTCTTTGCAATTACATCATTATTCATGCGCCATTTTGCATTAAAATAATACGCCTACAGATTTGAACTGCCTTTTTATGATGCGAAATAAATTACAGGGTCTATTATCATTATTTATCATCCCTGTGATGATGGTGGGTTGTACCAGTTCCACAACAAAAGTAAATCAAAACCAAGGTAAAAGAATTTATATCCCGCAAGAACAAGTCACTTTTACACGCCCGATTCCCAATAAAGTTGAACCAGCCTCTTACCGCCAATGGCTCAATCAAGGCGATAACTACGCACGTGTCCGTGAATACGAGCAATTCCTAAACCGTAATAATGTTGCCCATATTGTTCCAAGTTTTGAGTTACTCCGTACTGCACGAGACTGGCAAAAATGTGGTCGTTCAGAATATATGGTGCCGAACCGTGAGTTATGGGGTAATGCCCTTCCAACCTTACGTGCCTTTAAATATCTTGTCGCAGCAAAAGTGTTAACGGATTTTGAAGTCACTTCTGTCTATCGTGATTTGCCACTGAACCAGTGTGCTGGCGGTGCAGGTTCTTCAAAACATTTATTCAACTCAGCCATCGATTTCCGTATTGGGCCAGAATACCCACAGCCACAAGATTATGCTTTTATTGAGCAAACTAAATTCAAGCTCTGCCAATTCTGGGCTCAGCATGGTCAAAGCCTAGACCTAGGCATTGGTTTATATAGTTCAGGTCAAATCCATATCGATACCCAAGGTTACCGTACTTGGGGGCCAGACCTTACCCGAAACAGCTCAATGTGTAATTTCTAAACCAGATATCACAAGAAAAAGAGATCTAAATGATCTCTTTTTTGTTTCATGATGATGTTTCATGTGCCAATCAAATTGCACTCTGAGCATAAATGTTTAAAATGCAGCTAACAGATTCATAGGTAAACTTGATTATGCAACAGATGTGGACCGAGATTGATGACTATATCAATTCACATTTAATTCCCACAGACCCAAGACTTCAACATGCATTAGACAATACTGATACTCAGGGATTTTCTAATCATTTGGCTGTTGCACCAAATCAAGGCATGTTTTTGCAAATGTTGATTCAGATGAATCAATGCAAACGTGTATTGGAACTCGGTACTTTTGGAGCTTATAGTACCATTTGGCTGGCCAAGGCCCTTCCTGAAGATGGTTATCTACTCACCGTTGAAGGCCGTGATACCCATGTCATCATTGCGCAGGAAAATATTGATTTTGCCAATATGCCAACCACAATCGAGCTCAAAAAAGGTCGTGGTGCAGATATCATGAACCAATTGATCGCAGAAGGTAGTGAGCCGTTTGATTTGATTTTCATTGATGCGGATAAACAAAGTTACCGTGAGTATTTTGAATTAAGTTTAAAACTTGCTCACTCAGGTACCATTATCGTACTGGATAATGTGATTCGTGCAGGAGATATTCTGGATGAGAATAACAAGAAACCAAGTATTGAAGGAATCCGTGAAGCATTCACGGCGTTGAAAGATCACCCTCAACTGCTTTCTTGTACAGCTTTGCAAACCGTTGGTTCAAAAGGCCACGATGGTTTTGCCATTGCAATCGTCAAGTAGAGATTAAAAAACAACCTATTTAATTTAGTTGTGCAATATCAACAAATTATATTTATCTCCAGTGCTTTTCCATACAGTTATCCACAGGAATTGCGGATAACTATATGGAATAAAATGAATCACTTAGCAACTAATAGTGGAACATTGGCATTACGGAAGATCGTTGTAGTGATACTGCCCAAGAAGAATTGATGAATTTTACTGTGGCTAAATGCACCCAGTACAATCAATTGAATATCATGTTCTCTTTGATATTCAAGGATATTTTGGGCCACATCACCATAACGGTAAACCGATACTACCTCTAATCCTGCATCCGTCAGATACTTCTCAGGCTCAGCCAGCATTTCAGGATGATCACCAACATACAGTAAATGACATTGCAGTTTCTTCAACAGGTCACTCTGCGCGATACGTTGCAGCATCTTTTGGCAGGTTGGTGAATATTCATAAGCGAAGATAAAGCGTTTCGGTGGCTGGAAATGTTCCCCAACGGTAATCACCGTACAATTTGCACCACGAATAAAGTTTTCAACATTACTTCCAATCGGTTTGTTCTTCTCGGCAGCACGTTCACCTACCCGTCCCATGATGACAACATCATTTTCATTCAGGATATTAAAACTTTGTTCAAGAAAATCACCTTTTTCCTGAATCTTGGTGCTGGTTAAGCCATATTGTTTTTCGATTAGTTCGGAAATGTGTTTAAGTAAATTATTACTATAATCGAGTGCCAACTCACTTTGTTTTTGTTCCAACTCCGCAAGTTCTTTGAGTAGCATGGCATTACTTTCAAAGCCAATCACGCCACTGATTTCACCTAAATGGTAGCTAGCTGGGTAATAGTCCAAGATTTGCAACAGTACCAACTCTCTTTGCGTTTGTTTCGCAACCCACACTGCGGCTTCTGCAACAGCATCAATGCAGGGTGAAGAATCAATACATGCAATTACACGGTTCATTTTCGCCTCTCTCTAGGTATATACCTTAGGTCTTCTACTTATTTTTAACTTAGCATAGATGAAAGCGTGGTGGGTTAAATTTATGTATCGAATCTCATACGCTTTTTTATTCAGTTCGATAACGAATTAATTTTGCAGGATTCCCTGCAACAACCGCATAATCTTCAACATTCTTGGTTACCATACTGTTCATACCCACCACGGCATGATCGCCAATCTTGATTCCATCCTTAATACCCACATGTGCCCCAAGCCAGACATCACGGCCAATCTCAATGCCTTTGGAAGTCACAGGTTGTTGATAGATTGGACGATCCATTTCCATCCCATGATCAAACGCATATAAATGGCTATAGGCAGCTATCCGAACCTGATCATGTAACCTAATCCCCGTACGTCCCCCATCTAAAATGCAATGATGGTTAATGGCCACTTCATTGCCAATCTCTAAGGGGCCATGCAAAGTGCAATCTGCAGCGACAAAAGTATTGTCTCCAATACTGATTTTGCGACCACGCTCTGCAAAAATATGAGCCAAAGGTGAAATAAAGCAGTTCTGACCAATTTCGACAGTTTCCATTTCCATCAAATAAGCCTGATATTCTGCCTGCCATGCTTCGGCCCATTCCCGATGTTTCGGTTTCAAAGACCAATACAGCCAAGGCATATAATTCAAGCGTTGCTTATGTTGCTCTCGGTATTTTAGTAAAGGATCACTCATTTTTATCTTGCTCCTCATCAACCAATCGCACTTGCTCACGGCCTCTCGTGACATCTTGAAGTTTGAGTTTTAACGGCTCAATCTGATGGACTTGAACACGTGCATCAATAGCAACACCTGTTTCAGTATAATTCTCTTGGTACTCAATCTGTTGTTGCATTAATTCATATTGAATAATGGCCCATTCATTAAACCAACAGCTGAAGCGGATTTGTTTTTTTTCAATCAGCTCAATTTTTTCAGCAAGAAGCAAACATTGCCCTGCACATCCGCCATAAGCTCGTACTAAACCGCCAGTACCCAATTTAATACCGCCATACCAACGATTTACCAATACAATGATATTGGTCAGATCATTCCCTTCAATGGTAGCAAGTATGGGCCGCCCTGCTGTTCCCGAAGGTTCACCATCATCATTAAAACGAACATGATGAGCTATCTTCCATGCCCAACATTGATGGGTCGTGGATAAATCTTTGGTTTCTTCTAAAAAGGTCTTTACTTGCTGTTCATTTTCAACAACTGCCGCAATCGCTTGGAAACGACTTTTTTTAATGTCTTCTTCAAAAGTAACTGAACTGGCAATGGTGAATGGCATAAAACATAAATATAAAATTTAAAACAAGATTATAGCTTTTTACGACCTAAATAAAAAACCTCATATAGTGCTAGGGGCTTAGCAAATGACGAGATGAGGACTGATCGTAGAGATCACTCAGCTTACAAAAAGTCTGATTGTGTTAGACCTTAACGCCAATGCTTATATTTACTGGTTTTGCCTATCCCTGGATTAAAACTATTGGTCGGATCCAATTGTTTTAAATGTGCTGAATAATCAGAAGACGCTTGATAAAGATGACCAATATTATGTTCAGCTGGGTATTTAGCACCTCGTTGCTGTAAATAGCTCAGCACTTCTTTCTTAAACTGCTGAGCATCCACGCCTTGTTTGAGCAGATAGTCTTGATGTAAAACAAAACAAAAAAAGTGACCTGCACTAATTTCCATGATCACCTGTTGCTGAAGATGCTCAGGTAGCTCGATTAACCATTGCTGGTCATTACGTCTAAATGCAACATCAAACGAGACCAATCGTTCATTGGGATCAATTGCTTCACGATCACAGTAATAAACCATGCAGCCGCCAACAGCAAAACGGATCAGAAAAACATTTTTCTCTTCTTTTTCATTACATTGAAAAAATTGCTCTGTTTTCCCTTCGAAAAAACCCATGAATAAATGCTTTAACTCATCATTTTGCTGCATATCGATTTTCAGCATCAGTAGATGCTGATATTTTTGCTGAAATGCCTGTAATCTCGGCTCAACCCACGTTGGTGTGAGACGATTAAACAACTGAATCAAACGATCTGTCATATTGCTTGGCAGTATCGGCACACGTTTGAAAAGTGCATCTACCCGTGATTTCAGCGCCAAGAGCATCGGAATTTTTTCAGCCCCCCAGATCTCAATCGCCTTGTACATATGCTTGGCATAACGTTGGGTATGTTCGAAGCTCTGTCTATGCATATATTCAGCTTGGCTGGGAAGTACAGACAAATGCTGCAATAGATATTTGCGTAACTGAATTAGTTCCGACGCATCATGACTTCCGATGAAATAGGTGCTGGTTTGTGTTGCGGCTTCAAAGGTCGGTAATCGAACAGCAAAGACCGCTAATTTACCTGAGCAACCTGCACTCTCGTGTAAATATTCAGGATTGCCATTAAATCGGGTCGGTGTTGGAGAAGTAGTATCACGCAAATTATCCGCATAATTGTCTGCCCAAATTCGTCCTGACCATGTAGCTGTTTGGCCCGTAACATAGTTTTGCTGTTCTAAATTGGCAAAAATTGCTTCAGGTGTGTCACCTAAATCGATACCTAAATGATTGACTAAAATTAACTTCCCCGTGTCATCAATCTGGGCAAATAAAGATTTTTCAGTATAAGTCGGCCCACGATGAATTAAAGAACCTCCTGAATTATTACAGACACCACCGATTACGGAAGCACCAATACATGAAGAGCCAATCACTGAATGCGGTTCTCGCTGATAAGGTTTGAGTGCATTTTCCAATTCGGTTAGTGTGGTTCCAGGAAAAGCAATCACTTGAGTTGCTTGTTCTAATAACTGTAAGCCTTTTAATTTTCGTGTACTGATGACCAGAACATCACGGTCATAATGATTAGAATCTGGAGTTGAACCACCTGTAACACCCGTGTTCGCTGCCTGTAGAATCATGATCACATCATGTTTGACACAACACTCCAATATTTTCCAAAGCTCTAATAAGCTGTCAGGAATAACCACCGCTAGAGCTTCACCCTTTCCAACCCTGAACCCTTTTAAATAAGGTGCCTTCGCGATTGCTGTGGTGAGAATCTGATGTGGTTTCAATACATCTTTAAGTTCGTCAATAATTACATTATTTTGCATAACCATCCTTTTTTAGCTTTTCAGTTCCTTCTCAATTACATGAATTTTCCAGTAATTCAATTTACTTTATCAGAACTGATCAATATTTGAATGGTGTAATCTTGTTATTTGAGATGCCTTTTTTCCAAAATTCATCTTTGTCGAGCGCAAAAAAACCTCGCATTGAGCGAGGTTTTTGATCCATAGAAATTAGCGTTCGCGTAACGCTTCTTTGGCTTTATTAAACGGTTTCAACAAGTAATCCATAATGGTTTTTTGCCCCGTACGAATATCAACGGTTGCTACCATACCCGGGGTAATGCTAAAAGTTTTACCTGCTTTGTTGTATAAACGGTCTGAGTCGGTACGGATATATACACGATAATAGAATTGATCCTGCTTCACCTCATCACGAATGGTATCTGGTGAAATCACCGTGACCTTTCCGTTTAGACCCCCATAAATAGAATAATCATAAGCTGTAATTTTAACTAAAGCTTCTTGCCCTGGATGGATAAATGCAATATCTCGCGGTGAAATACGTGCTTCAATCAACAATTTATCTTCTAAAGGTACAATCGTCATGAGCTTGCCATTTTGAGGAATGACACCTCCCACTGTAGTAACGTCAATTTCTTTCACCACACCACGTACAGGTGCTTTAAACACTGCGCGTGACAAGCTGTCATTTCGACCATTCACCACTTGTTGCTGAGTTTGGATATCGGTATTGGCCTTAGACAATTCCTCTCTGGCCTTTACATAATATTGATTGCGTGTGTCATTGATTTTATTGCTTAAATCATTGGCTTCACGCTTTAAGCGTAATACTTCAACCTCACTGGCAGCACCTTTCGCAACCAAGGGCTCAGTCATTGCAAGTTCCTGGCGCACTAATTTAGAAGCCTGTTCATAACCTTCAATTGACTGATCTAAATTGGCACGGCGCGACAAATACAGCGCCGTCTCTTCCTGTACAAGTTTAGGATTTTTTTGAACTTCTTCTGGGAAACTTAAAGGCGTACCATTTACTTCAGCACGTAAACGCGCTGCGGTTGCCTGTGCAGAAATCAATAAAGATTTCGACTCCCCAACATTTGATGCAAGCCGCGTTGGGTCAAGCTGTGCAAGGACTTGTCCTTTTTCAACTACATCCCCCTCATTCACATCGAGCTTAGTTAGAATTCCACCTTCAAGTGACTGAATAATCTGTTCTTTTGAAGATGGAATGACCTTACCGGTACCTGTTGAAACTTCTTCTAGATTAAATAACCACGCCCAGATTAAGAGTGAAAGTAAGCCAATCCCAATCATCCAAACAACGAGTGTCGAACGAGGTAACTTAGGTTCCTTATAAGTTACATTCATTGGACGACTGCTGTTTTGTTGTTGTTCACTCATACATTTTCCTCTTAATATTAAACTATTTTTTGTTTTATAGATGATTGTTGTAAAACTTGGTCTACTGGTCCATCCATGACAATCTTGCCTTCATTCATGACAATAATTCGGTCAACCAATTCCAAAACAGCACGTCGGTGCGTCGCCACGACTAAGGTTCGATAACCTAACCAAGTTCTCAAATGATCAATCAGTTGTTTCTCAGCCACATCATCAATCGAAGCCGTTGGTTCATCTAACAATAAGATATTCGGTTGACGAATTAATAATCGTGCAAGCAATAAAGCTTGTCGTTGCCCGCCAGAAAAACCAACGCCCCCTTCTAAAACCAAATGGTCCAAACCTTCTTTTTTCTCATGTACAAAGCTCAGCGCCCCAGTGACTTTTAAGGCTTTCAGAATGTCTTCATCACGTGCTAAAGGTGCGCCAAGGGTCAAGTTTTCACGAATGGTGCCATAAAATAAATGCGAATTTTGGTTGAGCAATCCCATATCACGACGGACATCAGCAGGATCAATCAAACTAATATCTAAATCATCTAAATGCACCGAACCTGCATTCGGAAATTGCATCGCAGACAAAATTTGTAGAAGTGTTGATTTACCAGCACCATTCCGTCCCAAGATCGCAATACGCTCACCTGCACGAATTTTAAGGTGAGGAATCGCAAGGCTTGGTCGTGGATCATCTTCCGTATATTGAAATGCAACGTTTTTTAGTTCGTAGTCACCATGCAATACTTCTTTATGGACCAAATGTGCTTGATCGGCCTGATCGACAGGTTTTTTCATTAATTCATCAAGGCCTTTTTTCGCTACTTTTGCCTGTTGTAGACGACCTAAAATACCTGTGATTTGTGAAATAGGCGCCAACATACGAGAAGATAAAATCGAACAAGCAACCAATGCACCCGTCGTCATATCACCTTTCATCACCGCAAAGCAGCCCACTAAAATCACGGCAGCATAGGTTAAACCTTGAATTTTTTGTGTCCAAGCCGTGAGGATGCCCACAATTTTCCGCTGCTGCATACTGATATCAGCCGACACCTCATTCATGTGGTTCCATTGGTTTTGGAAACGAGACTCAGCGCGTAATAACTTAATATCTTCAATTCCTTGTACAGCTTCGACCAAGATTGCATTACGAATCGAAGATTCACGCATCCCTTCCTGTGCCAACTGCGCCAATTTCTTTTGAGCCAAAATCGCAGGTAAGATCATTAGAGGAACCACCAACAACATGACCCAGAATAAGTTGCCACCAATCACTGCAAAAATTACAAGGAATAAAAAGAAGAACGGCAGATCTGCAATTGCCCCCATCGTTGTTGAGGTCACCAACTCACGTACACCTTCTAATTCACGAATTTGTGAAATAAAGGTTCCTGTTGACTTAGAGCGTTCACTGTTTTTAATTCTTAGTGCGTGACCAAAAACACGATCCGAAATGCGTAAATCCGCACGTTTACCAATAATGTCGGAAATGTAAACACGGGACAGTCTGAGTACAAACTCAAAAATAGCTGCAATCAGTACACCACCCGCCAAGACCCAAAGCGTAGGAATGGATTGCGATGGCACCACACGGTCATAGACTTGCATGGAAAAAATGATGGTTGCCAATGCCAAGATATTGGCGATCATCGATGCCAACATGATATCGATATAACGTTTCCAGTCTTGCAATACAATAGACCAGAACCAACTCTGCTCAAAAGGCTTGATATATTCGTCAACACGCGCATCGGGAACAGACTGTTCAGGGCGAAGGACATACACATTCTTGATAATATGTTTTAACGCACCAACAGCAAATTTCTGCGATAAGCCTTGATCACCACTGAGCTGGATACTGACATGACCCGCTCCGTCAGCCTTATCAATGACGCCCACTTGTCCATCAGCCAGTTCGACGAGAACAGGCAACCTCCAAGGGTTGATCACCTCATTGGTAAAAGCAACCTTTCTGAGGTTTAAGCCAATCTGTCGACTAATAAGTACCAGAACTTCATCCAAATTTTGGTTCTGGTTCCAGTCAAGTTGTAAACGAATCCGTTCCTCAGAGGGTTCAATTCGATAATGCTTGGCAATGGTTAAAATTGCTTGTAACCATGGCTGATAAGTTATTTTTGTAATCATGGCTGTACCTCAAATCCTTGGATTTTTATATTATTGAGGTCATAGGCTTGTCGAGAACGTCCTGTCGCAGCGATGTATTGTGCAATACTGCTGTAAATGTCGTAACGTGCTGTTTCTGCCTCTGAATTCGCACTATGAATCGCTTGTTCTGCATTGAGCAGATCGACCAGAGTTCGGGTTCCCAATTTATATTGTTCTTGATAAAGTTCTCGGGTTCGTATTGTTGTTGCTTGTTGTCCTGCCAACACCTGCATTTGGCGTTGCTTATTTTCAATTTGTTCTCGACTGGTTCTGATTTGATCCAGGACCTTTAAATAAACTGCATTGACTTGTGCTTTTGCTGCCTCTTCAGCAAAACTGGCAGCTCTTGTTTTTGAGGAGGTTGCTCCCCCTTGATAAAACTGACTGCTGGCTTCAAACATAATGGCACTATCAAATCCACCCTCTTTATCATTGCCTGGATTTCGTCCATGCAAAGCCTGACTTAGCTCACCTTTTAAAGCGAGTGTTGGATAATTACTCACCTGTGTCTGTAATTTTTGATTACGAGCAACTTCAATTCCAGCCTGTGCTGCAATCATTTGTGGAATCGTATTGAATTGTGGCGCTGCATATAAATCGGACTGTTTCACAAAATCATCTGAAATTGTCCATTGTGTATTACGCGCATCAAAACCTAACAAGGTATACAAATGCTGCTGGTATTGACTCAATAAGGATTGCTGCGCGATCATCGCGGATTGTGCAGATTGCAAGTAGGACTGTGCTTGTATTGGATCGGCCTGACTGCTAATCCCTGCATTGGCTCTCAGGTTTGCCATTTCTTGAATACGTTTAATCCCTGCAATCTGCTGATTGGCAATTTGAATTAACTTTTGATAACGCTGAATATTAATGATGGTTTGGGCAGCATCTAAGGAAATGTCGTCAATTTTCACCAGTACATTGGCTTGCCCAACCAAAACTTTGGCTTTTTCGACATCAACCCCAGACTTAACTTTACCAAAGTCATAGATCATTTGAGTGGCGCTTAAGGTCAGTAGCTGTTGACCACGCGTACTTTTTTTACCTAAATCACCTGTGCTTACCCCACCACCTACTTGCGGGTAGTAACCCGCTTTTGCAACATCAATATTTGCATTTTGCGAAGCCAATGCTGCAATCCCTTGAGAGATTTCTGGATTACGTTGTACCGCAATCTGTACCGCATCTTTCAATACTTTCCGTTGATTTTGCCAAAAAGCGGCAGGAACTGTATCTTGTGGACGCCCAGAACCAACGACAGGCAAATCACCACCCAATGAAGTATCTACAGAAAATTTACTCAGTTTCTGCATTTGAGCCACTTTAAACTCATCACTACTTTTGGGGACAAAAAGCTTAGAAATATTGTTCTTTAAAGTGTGATACTGTTCACTCGGTGTTGTTGCATGTGTCATTGGCACAGATAATGTTGCTACATAAAGTAACCACTTAAAATCCATACTTTTTTTCCATGATCCATTATTCACTTTTATATCGTTCTGCAAGTTCATATTTTTTTCGTATTGTTATCATTTCAGCATTTTCATTTTAAGCATTTTTTTATAAAAAACACTACGTTCGACACACAATTTCATCACTAGATATGTGTATATTTTTGTAAATCAGTTCACATTTTTATAGATTATGCCTAAATGATTCAATTTATAAAATAGTTATCTATCAATATATTATTTAAAAAAATTCATATTTCCATTTAGGCAAGTCAAGCTTTTAAAAATTTCGGCATAAAAAAAGAACCTCACGGTTCTTCTTTAAAAAGTGACAATCGGTTGATTTAAACGACGAAGTCGTCACCTAAATACACTTTACGCACTTGCTCATTATCTAAAATTTCTTGTGGTGTCCCCTCTGCAATCACAGAACCCTCACTCACAATATAAGCTTTCTCACAAATCGCTAAAGTTTCACGCACGTTATGATCGGTAATCAGCACACCAATCCCACGATCTTTAAGCGTCTGGATAATATCTTTGATATCACCCACAGAGATTGGATCAACACCAGCAAAAGGTTCATCCAACAGCATGAACTTTGGATCGGCAGCCAGTGCACGTGCAATTTCCGCACGACGTCGTTCACCACCTGACACGCTCATTCCCAATGAATCTTTAATATGATTGATTTTAAAATCACTTAACAGTTCATTCAGACGTTGTTGGCGTTGTTGCTTATTCAAATCTTTACGCGTTTCTAAAATTGCCATAATATTTTCAGCAATCGTCAACTTTCTAAAGATAGAAGCTTCTTGCGGCAAATAACCAATGCCCTTGCGCGCACGTTCATGCATCGCGAGGTCGGACAAGTCAAGGTTATCTAAATGAATCTCGCCTTTGTCCATACGAACAAGACCAACGACCATGTAGAAGCTCGTAGTTTTACCAGCACCATTCGGTCCAAGCAAACCCACAATCTGCCCACTTTGCATGGTAAAAGACACATCTTTTACCACCCAACGTTTACTATAGTTTTTAGCTAAGTGCTTAATACAAAGCGTTTGCGGTTGCTGCACCGATTGTTCCATTAATCACGCGCCCCTGGAAAACTTTTTGAACTTGAAGGTGGAATAATAATTTGCACACGATTGCTTGAAGAACCTTGTGCTTCAACATCACCTTTGTTCATACTGTATTTTAAGCTATTACCACGAATACTTGAGCCATCCTGCAACAGATAAGCCTTACCCGTTAGAGTAAGAATACCTGTATCAGCGTTATAAACGATGGTCTGTGCTTCGCCACGCGCTAAACCCTTATTCGCATCCATTTGCTGCTGAAACTTCGCAGGCTGACCTTTCGCGGTAATAATTTGAATCTCTTTTTTGCTATTTAAATTTGCCACAATTGAGTCAGCTTGAAGCTTCATCGTACCTTGTTCGATCACAACATTGCCCGTATAAGTGGTCACGCCACTTTTATCGTTATATGTTGCACGATCGGCGACCAAAGAAAGCTGTTGATTACGGTCTGATGGCAATGCAAAGCTTGCCGCAGAAGAAAGCGCAACAACGGCAACACAAGTGACTTGTTTCAGGAAAGTAGAACGAGATTTAGAATTAAGAACTTGGCGCATACTTTCCTCGAATTTTATAAAATTCATATTGACCATTATTTAAATTAGCTTTGAGACCTTGACTCACAAACTCAGCTGACGGTGATTGAACCGTGACTGGATGTTGCGTCTCAAGTTCTCTAGTTTTTGGGTAACCTGTGAGTTCATCCGTATGAAACTCCATTTTGTTTCCCTGATCGGACAACTTTGTCGCAACAACATTACCAATGAGTATGACTTTACTGTTGTCATCATAGCCATTGGCTTTTTTTGCATAAAACGTTGCGTCTGGTTTGCCCTGTTTGTACATCACTGCATTCAGTTGATCAAGCGTAGACGTTTTCAATTGCATATTTTGCTGCAACTGTTTGACTTCAGCTCGGATATACAAATTACCCTGCTCATCCGTTTGGGTTAAATGAACACCCTGTGCTGAATAAGTCATATTCTTTGCAGAATCAACATCCAGCTTTTTTGCTTTGCCACTGTAATAATAATACCCACCACTGACAGCAGCGACGGCAACAGCAACAACATATAAAATTTTGGTATCCATAAACAGGGTTACCTAACCTTTGAGCAAATCAACACTATATTAATGTGGTACCGCAAGATATTTTTCAAGCAGTTCTTGGTAAACACCTTTTGCCATCAACAACATATCGCATACCTCACGAACTGCACCGCGGCCACCCATTGCTTGAGTCACCAAGTTAGCACGACGGCGTACTTCTTCATGTCCATTTGGCACAGTTACTTTCATACCCGCGATAGCAAATGCAGATAAATCAGGCCAGTCATCGCCCATATAAATACATTCTTCAGGCAATAATCCCAATTGAGCACAAGCTTCACGTAACGCAACGCCTTTGTCCTCACGCCCTTGAAAGACCAGATCAACACCAAGATCAGACATGCGTTTTTCAACAATCTGACTTTTACGCCCTGTGATGATAATCACTTTCATACCAGCTTTTTGGACCAGTTTCATTCCTAAGCCATCACGGATATCAAATGATTTAAGCTCATCACCTGAATTGGTTAAAGTAACAAAGCCATCGCTTAAGATTCCATCCACATCAAGCACGAGTGCTTGTAAATGACGTGCTTGTTCTTGTAAAGCATAAGATGCCATGGCTTAATTTACTCCTGCCTGAATAAGGTCATGCATACTAATCACACCAATCACTTTATTGGTATCATCAACAACGACAAATTGATTTACTTTTTTCTCATGCATTTTTTCCAACGCTTTGACCGCACGAGCTTCCTGAGAAATCGTTAAAGGGCTTTTGGTCATGACTTCAGAAACAGGTAGATTGACGTCAAAACCTTGTTGCTGATCAATCATTCGACGCAAATCGCCGTCTGTAAAAATACCCAACAATGTGTCATTGTCATCAACAATGGTGGTTAAACCTAAGCGCTTATCCGAAATTTCATATAGCACTTTGTTCATTGGCGTATCAGGTCGAACTTTAGGCAGTTCATCACCTGTATGCATCAAATGTTTTACATGCAAAAGCAAACGTTTGCCTAATGCTCCCGCTGGGTGTGAGCGTGCAAAATCATCAGCGGTAAATCCACGCGCTTCCAACAATGCAACAGCAAGGGCATCACCCAAAACTAAAGTCGCAGTCGTACTTGAGGTGGGTGCCAAACCGAGAGGACACGCTTCATCTGCCTCACCTAGGGTCAGGGCAACATCTGCATTTTGTGGCATTGGTCCTTTCTCATCACGGCTGATGGTGATTAGCGGCACTTCTAAATGTTTGATTAATGGCATCAACATCATGATTTCATCACTCTTCCCCGAGTTAGAAATCGCAATCAGTACATCACCACGTACCAGCATACCCAAATCACCATGCCCAGCTTCACCGGGATGCATAAAGAACGAGGGTGTGCCTGTCGATGCAAAGGTCGCTGCCATTTTACGGCCAATATGACCAGATTTACCCATACCCGTAATCACAACACGCCCTTTGCATTGCAAAAGTATTTCACATGCAGCATCAAAACGTTCATCAATTTGTGCAGCAAGGACTTCGATTGCTTGTTGTTCGACACGCAATGTTTCTAATGCGCTTTTCTGGAAATCTATGGCTTGTGACATATGAGTTTGACTCAAAATAATACTCTATCCACCTGATGGTAGATGATTTTAATCAAAAGAATGGTGGAGATTCTAGCATATTTGCACACCATACACGTTTCTAAATGTATAAGTTTTCATGAAAAATGAAGGGCTTTTCGGGGTGTTATAGCGTATAGCAAGCGTGTTAAATACAAAATTTTCGCCATTCTCATGCGTATAGGCTTACGGCTTAATCACGGACACAGAACCTACCTTCTTAAACACCTTTAAAGCATTTTTCCTGTTCTTGCTCACCTTCTTTATCCCATGGAGTGCAATTAATTTAGCCGATTACTATTTTATTTCTAAAGAAGAGTGCGATATAGCCGTATTATATGATCCGAACGGAAAATATGGCCGCTGGAATAGTATTGATATTGGCTACTATGTGATGGGTGTTTTGCTACAACTTCCCGTTATTCACAGTAAATTTTTTACGGGTGCAATCGCCACAGCATTAAGTGGTATAGATATATCTTGGCTGGTCGATATTTTAGCAACAGCGGTGATTTATTATTACTTTGCCAAAAAGACCCTGCTTCGAGCGACCAGTAAATTCAGTTTTGAATAAAGAAAAAAATTGCGAACCAAAACCATCTTTTTTCTCCTGATAACTTTATGAAATATGGTGCATACGTTATGATGAATAACGATTTTTGTAGAGTGTTTGAAAACCCTTATGCAACCTTTTGTTCTATATAATTCTGAGCAACGTAAAAAAGTTGAATTTGTCCCACGCAAAGAAGGTCAAATCGATATGTATGTCTGTGGTATGACAGTCTATGACTACTGTCATATCGGACACGCTCGAGTTATGGTTGCATTTGATTACATCATTCGCTTCTTACGTAGCCAAGGCTGGAAAGTTCGCTATATCCGCAACATCACTGACATTGATGACAAAATTATTGCGCGTGCTAATGAAAATGGTGAAAGCATTCAGCAACTCACTGCACGTTTTATCGATGCGATGAATGAAGATGCAGCTAACTTGGGCTGTGCTGCACCAGATGAGGCACCAAAGGCAACTGAGTATATCGATCAGATGCAAAGCATGATCAATACCTTAGTGGATAAAGGTGCTGCTTACCCTGCTGCGAATGGTGATGTCTATTTTGAAGTGACCAAATTCAATAAATACGGTCGTCTATCTGGCCGTAAATTGGATGACATGCAAGCTGGTGCTTCGGAACGCGTTGATGTTGAAGTTGAAAAGAAACACCCATTTGATTTTGTTCTTTGGAAACATGCCAAGGAAAATGAACCTGCTTGGGCATCACCATGGGGCAATGGCCGTCCAGGTTGGCATATTGAATGTTCTGCAATGTCGACTTGCTGCTTAGGCAATCACTTTGATATTCATGGTGGTGGTTCAGACCTCATGTTCCCGCACCATGAAAATGAAATCGCGCAAAGTGAAGCATCAACGGGTGAACAATATGTAAACTATTGGATGCATGTCGGTTTCATCAATGTTGATGGCGAGAAAATGTCTAAGTCTTTAGGTAACTTCTTTACCATTCGCGACGTCATGGAAAAATTCCATCCAGAAGTGATTCGCTACTTCATTGTGTCATCACATTATCGTAGTCCAGTAAACTTCTCTGATGTCGCCTTAAAAGAAGCGAAAACTGCCCTCAGCCGCTTTTATCATTCGTTTAAAGCCTATCAACAGGTCTATGGCCAAATAACTGTTGAGAACTTAGAACACAGCTTTGTTGAACGTTTTAACAATGCCATGTGTGATGACTTTAATACTGCTGAAGCCATGGCGGTCCTTTTTGAGCTCAACAAAGAACTGAATCGTGCGGTTAAAGATGAACAGGCTGAGCAAGCCACTGTGCTTTACTCTACCCTACGCCACTTAACCAACATTCTTGGTTTAGTTCAGCATGATGTTGATGAATTCCTCAAATCAGATATTGGTCAAGAAGCACTTACTCTTTCTGATGCTGAAATTGAAAATTTTATCCAACAGCGTGTTGATGCGAAAAAGGCCAAAGACTTTGCTCAAGCAGATGGCATTCGTCAGTCTTTATTAGATCAAGGTGTCGTTTTGGAAGATACGCGTCAAGGTACAATTTGGCGACGTGCTGATTAATTCAACACTTAGCATGATAAAGAGTTGACACTTGAATGAAACTCTCTATAATGCGTCCTATTGCGGGAATAGCTCAGTTGGTAGAGCATAACCTTGCCAAGGTTGGGGTCGGGAGTTCGAGTCTCCTTTCCCGCTCCAGATTTTTTTAGTTAAAAATCAGTAAGCTGCACGGATTAATAGGTCTGTGCGGCTTGTTTTTTATTGTCGATGGGTCAGCTACAGTGGATCATTTTTACTGTATTTCACATTAAAAAACGCTTTATATTTCCGTAACGACACCAGAAAAGTTAGGGTCATTTGCCCTTTTCAAGTTTTTGGTGACGTTGCGACACCATGAAATTTGGAGTGTTCTTTCATGCAAAAACCCGTACAACGCGGCAACGCTTGGCGTATTACTTTACGCCACAATGGTCAACGATTCACAGCAACTAGAGATACTGCTCAAGAATGTGAACAATGGGCCGCTAAAAAATTATTAGAACTACAAGCAGGCGGTGATAAAAGCCAAGAGCCTGATAAAATTCATCTCTCCTTTTACGCCCTTTTCGACATGTATTACCACGAATCAGGCAGAAATAAGAAAAGTAAAAACTTTATTGATCAACAATTAAAATTGCTGAAGAAACAATGGGGCCCAGCAGCCGATTTATCTATTCACGACTTATCCCCTCAGATCGTAAAAGAATGGCGTGATAAAAGATTGAAAGAAGTGAAGCCTGCAACCATTAGCAGACAATTCGCTGTATTCAGTGCTGCATTTAACTATGCACGAAAAGAATTATTCTTAACCAAAGAAAACCCTTTCAAAGAAGTAAATAGACCGCCTGAAGCTCAGCCACGGAATCAGCGTGTGAGCGACGATGATATAGAAAAAATCATAGCTGGTCTTGACTACCAGAAAGGTAAAGTGCCAACCAAACAAATGCACTATGTAGCTTGGGCATTTCTATTTGCTTTAGAAACTGCGATGCGTAAAGGCGAAATCTTAAGTATTGAAAAGAAAAATGTTTATGAGGATTTTATTCGCCTGGTCGATACAAAGAATGGTAAATCACGTGATGTGCCACTTACCAAACGAGCTAAGGAATTATTGACTGTTCTTGATACTCCTTTCGATGACAGTCGTTTAATTCCACACAATGCAAACTCGTTCCGCTTGATCTGGCAACGCAATCTAACCAAAACGGGCCTAGTCGGAAAGATCCGATTCCATGATACAAGACATGAAGCGATCACCAGGTTCGTGCACAACTATAAGTTGCCTATCGAGATTCTTTCTAAGATTACTGGACACGAGACTTTATCTATTTTGGTAAACACGTACTACAACCCTACTGCAACAGAAATTGCAAGAATGTTGGATGCTGCATAATTTCCGACCAAACACATCAAAATGGGCGACATAATAAGTCGCCCTTTTGTTTATCCACAGTTTTTTAAATTTGAATTCACAAAGGCACAGTTCTAACATTTATCTTGAATGTGTAACGTTTTCAAGATAACCATGAAAGAACAATTTTTCGCACTCGTTGACGTGAATAACTGCTATGTCAGTTGTGAGCGCGTGTTCAATCCGAAACTTAACAACCGCCCTGTCATTGTGCTCTCAAACAATGATGGCTGTGCTGTCGCTCGTTCGCAGGAGTCGAAAGATTTGGGTATTAAGATGGGTGTGCCACTCTTTCAAATTAAAGATATGGTTGAGCGCAATAACGTTGTTGTGATGTCAAGTAACTACGCTATGTATGAAGAAATGTCAAAGCGCTTTTATAACATCTTATCTGGATTCGTTGCCAATTCTGAAATTGAGAGATACTCAATTGATGAAGTGTTCTTAAATTTAACATCATTCTCTAACTATATAGACTTCGTGCAATACGGCCATGATATGAAAAACACTTTATGGCAGTGGCTTGGGTTACCTGTTTGTGTAGGCATTGGCCGCAGTAAAACTGAAGCTAAAATCGCAAACCACATCGCTAAAAAGAACAAACAATTTAACGGTGTGTGCGACCTTGCCCGAATGGATCTGTGTAATAAAGAAGATTATCTCGCAAAGATCGATGTCAGCGAAGTTTGGGGCGTAGGGCGACAGCACACGAAAAAATTACAAACCATGGGGATCAACACTGTTCTGGACTTGGCTTGTAGCAACCCTATTCAAATGAAAAAAATGTTCAGCATCGTGATGGCACGTACAGTAAACGAGCTTCAAGGAATTTCTTGCATTGAAATAGAAGATACTCCACCAAGTAAAAAACAAATAATCTCAAGCCGATCATTTGGTCATAAAGTCACTGAAATTCAGGATCTAAAAGAAGCGATCGCTATGCACGCTCAAGATGCATGTAAGAGATTGCGAAATGATAAGTCGCTTTGTGGTTGCTTAATAGTGTTTGCGCAATCGAATCCTTTTGACGCAAACACCCCTTTTTATAATAAGTCCGTTTCTTTTGCATTCCCCCAACCTACCGATTGCGTAACTGATTTTGTGAAAGCTGCAACGATCATGATTACGCATGTATTTAAACCGGGTATCAAATTTAAAAAATGCGGTGTGATGCTTACGTGTTTAGAGCCAAAGTCTTCGCACATTTATGACCTATTAACAGATATGAATGAGATTGAAGAAAAAGAAAAATTAATGAAAGCATTTGAAGGGATTCAAGAGAAGTTCGGGAAAAAGAAAATTGGAATAGGACCATGCTTTATGCCAAACAGGACTTGGTCTATGAGTCGAGATAAACTGAGCAACAACCCTTTTACATGGGAAGGATTATTGCGTGTCAGTTAGTGTTGAACACACTACAAGCATACGGAAATGCTCACATTGGTTTTTATAGAATGGGCCGTACAACCAGGTAAAACACACAAAACAAAAACGCTCAGAATCAACGATGATAATGAGCGTTTGCAAAGATGCATTACTTTTTTAAGAATAAGGCCTTCTCTTTCTCACGTCGATTTACTAGACCTTTAATTAACTTCCCGTTGTCATAAACCCAGTTATCAAACTGATTTGCGGCACCCGCGAAGTTTCCAGTATTTAAAGTTTTTAATAAAGTGCTTTTGACAAATGCTGTTTCACCGATGTTATAAACAAAACTAGCAAGTGCATCAAACTGATTTTGACTGATATTTATCTTGATGTATTTATCAAGGCAAGCATCGACCCAAAGACAATCGTTTTTAAGCCATAATTCCGCTTGCTCCAAAGAACAAGTATCGCCCTTTTTAACTCGTGCGCCGTTTGGGTATTTAATTGTACCAAATCCAATTGTCCAAACCCCGCCCGTATCAAGGTAGGCATTCGCTTTAAAACCCTCAAATTCACGAATAATTTGGTAGCCCTTGTCTGAAATATCACGCTGACCCGTTATAGTTGAATCCAACTTGAATCCGATTAGATTTGCAAAAGTAGGTAAACCATTCAATGCGATAACCGCGTCCCCTGCAATAACTTGATCTTGAGTAAGCTTTCCACCTGACATCGCTCGCAGCCAAGAATAAGCTTGCGCAATTTGTTGAGATTGATCAATGCTCATCCGAACTCTCCTTTCGATCTGAATTACCAAAATAAAAACCAAAAACAGTTGTGCCCCAGCCTATGATTGCACCGAGCACGATGTTTACTAAATCGCGATTACGCTCAGGAATATCGACGAAAAATAATCCGATGATTGAAAGGGCCGCAATGGCAAGAGCAACAAACGCAATGGCCGTTTTAGTTTGTTCTTTATTCATGTTTTTGTTCCCTCTCTAGTTGAGATATTCGCTGATTGGTTGAATTTGAATCCGTATCTAATCTCAAAATCTTTGACGTATGAATTGACGTTTCTTGTTTTAAATCTATGATTGAAGAACCTAGCCAACCCGCTATGCCTATCAGAGCGCCTGTTAGAGCACCACTAATCCAGCGGACGACATTTAGGCCCCCATCTAAAGAACTAGACTTGTTTTCTAAATGCCGTACTTTTTCATCAATGCGATCTATCTCACGGGCGTTATCTTTGCCTTGAGTAAGTATGGTTGTAAGTTGTTCAGATTGGCGAATTTGATTTTCTGACAGAGCTTTAAGCTCTGCCTGAACTTGGTCGATTTTCTTTTCAACTCTTATGCCGTAGGTTTCTTGTTCAGACATAAAATAGCCCTAATCATTTTGTTTAATTCTATTGATTAGGGGTGTTTAAGTATCGAAATCTGTTGACAGCAAAAAACCCCCTGAAGGGGCTAATGCTTTGCTTATTTTTTTTAGTCATATGTAAAAAGCTTGTCTACCATTGTGTCAAAGAAAGCTTTATTCCCAGCATCATTGAAATGCAATCCATCAGACCAAAGGTTTGCACCCTCAATCATTTTTTCAGCAGTTCCTTTGTAATTGGAAATAAAGATAAAGTTACGCTCTCTTGCAACACTAGCAATCACTCTATCTACCACTCCCATATCAAACTTATACGGAGCAGATGGTGCATCTAACTGAGCATATGAAGACGACATTAAAATGATTTTTGCATTTGGATTTAATGTAAGAATTAAATCAAGTGAATCATTTAACCGTTTCTTATACCCCTCTACACCACCTATCTCTTGACGATCATTGGTCCCAAGTTGGAATAAAACCACGTCATCATATTGATTGATCGTATCTTGCAGAATATTACGACTTAAAAGCGTGGCAGTACTTAAACCAATAATCCCCTCATTGATCAACCATATTTTTTTATTTACTTTGAATCCACCTAGGCGAACATAAGAACTTGCATGTGTAGCCGTATTCACAAGTTTGATTGTGTGCTTGCCATACGTGAACGAAATAGACTTTTCAGCTGTGTAGTCGCTTGTTGCATTAAAGTAGTTAAAACTATCAACTTTGACATTATCAACATAGATATCAACAATATTATTTTCATCGCCGATATTCTGCTTCTGATACAACACAGTAATGTTGTCACCTGTGATATCAAACTCCATCTGTTGAGGTCGAAAGGCAGTTGCAAATGTAGTACTTAATAGATTTACACTTGTGCCGCTGACTGCAAATGAATTCTGAACATCAATAACCGCCAGTTTTTGCGTATCTGTCAAAACAACAGCTTGGTTTGTTGTCATTTTTACTGACTTGTAAATTTCACGCCAATGAGTAACCAACTGCTTACTTGTATATGCACTCCCTGGACGATCTTCAGTAATTGTCTTGTTTCCATACACCCATGCAATCCATCTACGTAACAGATTGGCGAAAGTCGGAGAGATAGGATCAGTAGTATTTCTAGCATCAGTTAAATAACCAGTTCGAGGGTTATCTGGAGGATTTGGGTCAGAGTTATTTGAGGCACCTAAGCCCCATCCTATTGAGTCTGCAATCATCTTGATACGAGAAGAACGCAAAGGGTCACGCAATAACTTATCTAACGAGTCTGAATAAATTAAATTTTCATATTTAGCTAAATTCAAAGCGTTAAGTGCATCGGTGATAGCGGTATTTACATAATCAGTAGTAGCAATCAAACTCCATGCGGTCCAGCCATTACTTCCCCAATAAGTACGGATGTACATCTCGTTAGTGCCGCGCACTAAAAAGATCTGCTGTTGATGCGTTGTCAGAGTGTAGTTAAGAACAAATGCTTGAACTCCAGATTTCGGGAAGTGCGAAACACTTACATCTGCTGTTGAATAGACTACTGAAACACCTTGAATAGTTAGTGTGTTAAGATCTATGTTTGAGCTGCCTGTGAGATTTACAGGCGCTTTAGCAGCATTAATAAGTGAATCAATCAATGACTTTGTTCCGATCTGTTCCCATGCTAACCAATTCCCAGAACCATCTGTAGTTCTAATCCATTGCCCAAACGTTCCGTAAACCCAATATGTCTGAACACAGACATTGCCGCCAAGATTACGTACCTGAAGTTCGCCCACCCCAGTCACCGGATAATTCAATGCTAATGAAGGGACACCTGTATTTGGCTTATGTAAACCTTCGGTACGGACATCATTTAGATTATTTGCGTTAGTTAAAGTAACTGGTTTAAACAAAGGATTCGCATTTACGTAATTAAAGTAATTTAGACCTGTAGAAATCCAAATAGCGCCGTTCCATCGATAAATATCTCCGTTATCCAGCATGGCATTTTGGTTGATAGGTTTGTCGGTTATTAAATCTAGTGCAGCTTTGTTCGCAGCCCCAATCATATTGCCCGCATTTGCAACTGCGGCATCTACAGTGGGTTGGATCCCTGCAATAGCAATTGAAACATCTTGTTGAGCTTGAGCAACAGTCTCATTAATTAAATTTTGATTGGTTAGTACAAAACTATCAAAGGCCTCTTGAGCTTGTTCAATAAACTGATTGATATCAGGATAGCGGGTGTTAACAAACTCAAGAAGGAATTCATTAAATTCTTGTTGATTGTATGGGTTGCCCCCAACATTTGTTTTTACAATATCTGCGAGTATGGATGTTATAGCTTCTGGATTGTTAATCTGTAGTACTGAATCGACATAATCTTTGATGTACTGTTCTAACAAATCATCTTTTATTTGACGTGCTTGAGTTTCCTGAGTAAGTAGCGTTGACCATTCTTGCAAAATTGCTGTTAGTTTATCTAAAGCAATTTCAATCGCATCAGGGTAGAAATTATCATAGTTGGTTATATCTAATTGCTGATCCGCTGGCGTTGTTCCCGCGATATAAAAAAAATCAATCTGTGATGGAGGTGCTTTAAATACGACTTGTCCTCCTAAATTATCTGTATTCAGTACTACGTTATACAGGGCTTTATCTAGCGTAGTGAAACCGTTCTCTGTTTTCAAACGAACAGATATGCCGTCTTCCCCCTCCTGTTTAAAAACTCTAAACGTAAAGGAAAAGTTTGTATTTACATTATTTCCGACATATAAATCGCTTAAACGTGTCGATGTTGAGACTGTCATGAACCCACCAAAAAAAGGCCGTATTTCTACAGCCCATTTTAAGTAAGGTGGCTTTTAAATAGTTGGTCGCAAGTCTTGTCCTGTCAACAGCTTAATCTGTTGGAGCATGCTTGCCAGTAATCGAACCACGTACCGCATCTAAAGTACTTTCAGGTTCATCTTTTTTGCCACTAAAAATGTCTAACCAATAGCCAGTAGGTTTGCCAAGCGAAGCAAACGGGATGCCAGTAGCCAAGGTCATAGTGTTCAAAATGTCTTTTGCTGCCTTGCCTTGATTGACTTCTTTATCTTCGCTCATGGCGCGTTTAGCATGTTGGATCAATGCAAGCCCGCTTTCACCAATGCTAAACACTGGTGAAGCTGTATATCGGTCATTCATCACGTTGCCATCGGTATTACTAATTGCTGCATTCACTACGTTGCCTGCATAGGGAACAAAAGCAGATAGCATTTTGACTTGAGATAAAGCCATCTTCGCAGATAAATCATCCCATTTACTGCCATCGTCGTCGTCATCAGATAAACCACCTGCAAAGACTACGCCTAACAGCTCTGATAAAATTGCAGGCACTGAGATCATCATAAGAGCGACATAAGCCAAACGCGGCGATGCTTCAACCCAATTACCGTTGCTTGCTTCAAGTGCTAACTTAATTTCTGTATTTGCTGTATTCCAAACCATATTGAACCAGTTATAGAACATGAGGAACATACGCTTTGCAGGTGTGCCCCTTTCAAGATTCGAAATCCCTTCAGGTGACATGTCGTTCATGTATTGGCGAATTACGCCGTCAGCTGCATGTACAGCGTCATATTGATTTAAGCCTTGTTCAGTGAAGTGATTAAAAGCAGCTTGCCAAGAAACAACTTCCATAGGCTTTTGAATTGTTGTTTGAAGAATGTAGGCATGTTTCATGGTGAAGTCTTTCACCGTTTGATATGCATTCTTTTGAAACACCATATCGTCAATTGCATAGCGGTATTCATCTGCTGATCGATCAAACCGCGTTTTCATAAAATCAGACATTTCCATGATCTGATTAGCCATGCTTTCACGATTCGCTACTGAGCTAAAGAATTGCCCTTGTGCTTTCACCAACTGTTTAACTGGCACTGCAACTGAAATCTGTGCAAACCCAGTGAATTGCTCAATAGCATTTTTTAGGTTAGCGGCCATGATCGCAATGCCTGTATTTCTACGCAAAACACGATAGATATTATCAAGAATATTAATACCCGAACTTTCATCGACAGTTTGGTTTGCGATCGCTTTTAACCATGGATTAAAGACTTGTTTGACACCGAACGGCATTACACGTTCCAATTCATTTCTAAAATCTTTGTTAAGCAGCAACCGCCCTACCTGGCGAACTTGCAATTCAAGATGGATGTACCGAAGTTCTTTGTCTAAAGCAGATGGTAATTTAGATAAATCCAACTCCAACATGTCGCTATATCGATCCGCACGTGACTTAGTGAAATTAGCACCTGTGGTTGCGATGTCTAAAGCTTGCAAATTGTTTTCTGCAAGGTTTTTATCCTGCATTCTGTCTTGTTCATTTGAACGTAAACGGTCATAAGTTGCAGGTACATAGCCGCCTTTGTA
The DNA here is from genome assembly GCF_000369405.1 of Acinetobacter sp. ANC 3929. GTDB lineage: Bacteria > Pseudomonadota > Gammaproteobacteria > Pseudomonadales > Moraxellaceae > Acinetobacter. The sequence goes on along the minus strand of NZ_KB849994.1, from coordinate 405,850 downwards.
TTCTCCAAACGGAGTATTTACAGGTGTTGTTGGCAATTCATCAAAATAACGGCCGTTGATCTTTTTATGTGTGATTTGCGCTTTTTGTTTATAACTATCGAATAAATCCCAAAACTTTTGAATCGTGTCCATATCAGTTTTGGTGATCGTGCCTTCTACAATCATTCGATTAAAGAATTGGTCCCACGCGCTGAAATCAACTGAGCCATCCTCTAACCGCTGCCCCCACCCATAACCAAGTACTAAACGTTCTTTGTTACTCATATTGCCTGTATGCATGATCGCATGTAGCAATGATTGCTTTCCAACGAACGTAAAGTTGTTTAATTCAGGCGCAGCAATCTTAGAATTATCTAATTTTCCAAAGCCTTCAAAAGTTTTAACGACATCGTTCAACATTTTGGCTTTGTCTATACGGTACTTAGCCAACGCATCTTGCATAGGATTAAGAATATATTCACGGTATTTACCTGTTACACCGCCGTCTAACCAAGTCACAACTTGATCCACGCGTTTAGCAGATGCGCCTAACTCCATCAATTTTGTTTTTAACTCTGCTGTTTTATTTTTACCAAGTAAATCTTGTTGAATTTTCTCTATGCTTTTTTTGCCGCCTGATTGCTGTATTAATTCTTGACGAACTTGTTCACGTTCCAAGCCTTCATTGGTTGTGTGCCAAACCATGTTTTCTTTTGAACGATGCCATAGCGTTTCTACAGCTGCCATGACCGCACCAAAGTCTTCTAAGGAAAGGTTTTTATAATCTTGGTTTTCAGGCAATGCGCCAATGTTTTGGATCTCTGCATAAGTTGTTGGGTCATACTTTCTAATCAAATCAAGTTGCTGTTCATAGTTAGACGAATCACGACCCAAACCATATTTACCTAAAATCCCACGTGCAGCGGTTACCATGTCAAAATCACGGTTTTTTGATAATTTCTCATTATTGCCAAAAACCTTTTTCACAAGGTTTAGGCTTTTTTGCACTTGGTCTTTTGCATCATAGCTGTACTTGGTTGCGTAGAATTGAACAAGTTGATTGCGCTTGTGACGTGCGGCTTCGACTGTTTCACCTTTTCTAAACGCATCGTTTGCCATGCGTCCCAAACGCGCATCATCTTGCGCACGCATATGGGGTCGAATGTCACGTATCTTTTGGCGCTGGACCATATCACTCGCTACTGTTTTAGCTGCCTCATTTAAAGCAGATTTACGGCCCATCAAGCCATTTAATGCAGCCATTTCAGCGGACAACATCCGAGCGCGAATATCATTATGCAAAGCGGATTCAACTGCTTCTGTAATACTCTGCGGATCGTAGAACTCAGAATATTGAACAGCCATACGTTCATCAGTAAGTTGGTCAATACGCTGTTTTGGTGTAGGTGAATTTATTAAGTCACGGATTAAAGCATCCCCACTTTCAAACCCAAACATTTCTGCAACTAGATCGGGGTTTTCACCGCCACGCTGTGCTAATCCATACGCACCTTTAGAAATTGTTTTGAATACTTCACTGTCTTTGCTGTCTTTGCCGTATTTAGCCTCAATCCAGTCTAAAGACAACTTACCCTTGGTTACCTTGCCTTCTGCATATCCTTGCAAAATATCCATGTCTTGCGCGTATTCAAGCAATGCGGGTTCAACTTGGTTTGAGTAATGTTTATTGCCAATTAGTTCATCTGCAAAACGATCCTCTAATTCTCTTGAATCAAATTTTCCGTTTTCATCTTTGGCTAAATAACCAAGCTCGGCCAAACGTTCTGACATTTCTTCTATAGAAAGACCCTTTACTCTCGATTTATCTGAACGTGCTACAGGTTTATTACCAATCCCTGATTTGATTTTAGCCGGTTGATCGATGCCCCAAGTTGATTCGATCTCAATTGAGTCTAGACCACCTAATTTGGCGATAGCTTCAAACAAAGTGTCGCGCTCAGGTTGAACGTTATTTAAGTCTCGCTTTTCTGCTTTTTCTAATGGTTGACGTAAAAACATCATGGCCTGATAAATCGGTTCTTGTGCTACGTCCTTTGCAATCTCTTGTTTTACTGACTCACGCTTTTTATTCGCTTCACGTTGTAACGTGCGCATGTACTTAGTTTTTTGTTTTTGATACCAGGATAAATTTTGAAGTGTTTTTTGCTCCAGCGTATTGATCGCTAATTCTGTGGCTACCTCATGGTCTTGTCGCATTTCATCATAATCTTTTGGATTAATACCCAAACGCATTGCATCGTCCTGCTGGATTAGCATTTCTAAATTGGATGCAGCTTGTGCTTCTTGGATTGCACTTTCGGTTGCAAGCATACGATCCATTACGCCAGTGATATCACTATTCAACTCGGCACGATCGTTAATACCTAAGAATTTTTCTACATTGCGATATACAGCAATCATGAACTGACGAAAGCGATTGAACACTTGTTTCAAATCTACGCTTGGTGCTTTACCTGTATAGACATACTGCTCGAAAGTTTCTGCAAATTTTTCATGCACTTCAGTCTTTTCAGCGTCAGTGAAAAAATCCCATTCACCAATATCTTTAAAATCGGCCTTTGCCCATTTCAATACTGTCTCCATGTCTTGGCGAACTTGCAAAGGCGCATCTGGACGCATTGCTATGTCCATATTCATTTCTAAGAAATGGTGTCCAAGCTCATGCACAAAAGTAGAGAAGTCGGCATTTTTACTTAACAGAATATTAGAACCAATATCGCCGTTCGGGAACACAATAGAACCGCGCGTGCCGCCTTTGCTTTGGTTATATGCACTTTGCTCAGGCGAAGCCGCTTTGCTATTGTTTTCAGCTTTTTTAGACGGCATATCCATCTGATTAAATGTAGTTCCTTTCACCTCAGTAGAATCCACGATACGGATTGGGTAACGGTCAAAAGCTTCTTTGGCTGGTACTCCAATTTTATCGCCTAATGTTGAATAGAATGCAGATGCCAGTTCGCCTGCTGCGCGATTGTATTTAGCATTGAATGTGCCGACTTTACCAAGCTGGCTTTGGATCTCAGTTGCTACCGCTTCCCGTGAATCTTCAATTGCTTCAAATTTTGATTGTTCAGCTAAGTAAATATCAGATTCTTGGCGCATCTGTTCAGTCGTTTTTGCCAAGTTCTCTTGTGATTCTCGATAGGTCGGCATATCTGGACTAGAGCGGACGTTTTCAACAAATGCGCTTGAATCATCAAGTACAGACATTGCTGATACAAACTCGTCGACGGGGATTTGAATCGAGCCGTTAAACTCTTGAGCATTTCCAATTTGATCTTGGAGGCTTGGTGCACGTGCAAACAGATCTTCAGGCGCTATATCACGGTCTCGCAATAATTGGTTGAAAGTCTGCCCATCAATAAATACTTCATTGACTGCACCATGTTCTTCAATGGCCTGTTTTAAAAACGCTTGGCTTGCAGTTTCATCACGCTGGGCTGTTTTACTTTCTTTGTTACGATCAACCAAAGTATTGAGAATTGCAGCAAACGTACTCGATTTGACCGCTTCGTTTTGCTGTTCTTGTCTTAATTGGTCCAATGCAAATTGCGCTGTATGTTGGTTTTTAACTTTACCTGCTGAAACCATGGCGACTTCAGGCGCAGCCATTGCCATGCCTAAAACGCCCTCAAGCGCCATTTCAACAGGATCCGCCTTCTCTCCTACTGCATCCGCTGCACCTTGCACAGAATAAACGCCTGCTGCCCCCTGAATAACAGCTTGTCCGCCTACTGTGCGCAACGGACCCCCAAAGCCTACAGGCAACAATAGACCGCCTAGCGCAGAATATTTTGCAGAACCCCACGTTTTAGCTGACGCATAATCGATTTGTTCTTGGCGAGTTAAAAACTTTTCCCGTGCTTCTGCCATGTTCTGACCATATGATGCAACAATATCTGCAGCACCAGATCCTAGACCGCCTTCGATTGCACTTCCTGTGAATGCTGCACCGCGTGTTAAAGCTGCTGCCCTTTCCATATTCACAAGGATTGGAGCGTACTTCGCTGTACTACGTGTCAAAGTTTGAGAAAGTACGCTACCCGCCCCCGCACCTGCTGCAAAACCTAATAAAGCTGGGGGTGCTTGTTCAACAAGGAATTCGCCAAGTACGCTTGCACTACCGTTCCTAATAATTTCCTGCGCAGCACCTAATGCGCCCGCATCGTTATATTGTGCGGCCAATTGCGCTTGCTGTAATAAATCGCCCATCTCTTGAGATGCAACTGCTTTGTTCTTTACTCGCGTAGCTAGGTTTAAAAGACTGTCATTGCCCGTAACTGCATACAGTGCTGCGCCTTCTGTTTGCCCAATTGTTGCTAAAGCACGAAATGCAGCATTTGCGTACCGGTTGCCTTGATCGTTCTGATTAAGCGGTTCGGCTGACGTTGTCTGATCAATCCAGTACTTTTGATTCTGCATGTACTGATTAAATCTTGCGGCCGCATACGCCCCATTTTCTTTTAGAATTTTATCATGCGTGGTTTTTACAATCTGCTCATAGCTTTGGGGAACTAATGGCCCATTAAGTTGAGACAATAAACCTGCGTTAACGTTCGGTTTGATTTCACGTTCGGGCTTCTGATACACACCTAATTCTTGTAATCGCTTTTGTTGCTCAGGTGATGCGCCTTTGGTAATCGCGTTTTGAATATCGCTAAAACTAACAGCTTGTTTTGGATCGTTATAGCTTGAGCCAAACAATGAAACACTATCACTGATCTTTTTTAATGAGCCAAAATCGTCTAATGACACAGCCGCTTGATTTGGGTTTAGGGCGTATTTACCAAGTACGGGATCGCTTGCAATGACTTCGTTTACTTGTTTTTGTGTATTGACCTCATCCGCAACCGATGCAATCTGCTCAGGTGTTTCGGTCATCTTGTTATAATCTAATCCCAAAGATGCCGCTGCTTTGCGCGCTCGCGCTTCACTATCAGCAATCTGAGTTGCGTTCTTACCTTGGTTTTGTTCGAATAATTGACCAATAGTTAGGTTTGTTGGGTTTTGATCAGACATAATAAAAGCACTTAAGACTACGGACTTCTGTAATCTTAAATGCTGTTATATGTGATAAAGGCTTTTGCTGTTGACAGCTTAGAGGCAGATGTTTTTATGTAAGCATAAGCTATCGATTTTATCTTTAGCTTCATCAATATCATTTTCTGCATTACCCAACCGGGTGTCGATTACAGCAATCTTATCTTCTTGCTCTGAAATCAAAGAACCTTGTGCCTCAACTTTTTCTTCTAAATCTGAAACTTTATTTACTAGATCACTCCCACCACCGTTGCTTTCTATGCTTTCAATTTGAGCATTCAACGAATCAATAGAATCAGATAATTCATTGATTGTATTAACATTATAAATAGAAAATATAATTAAAATAAATATCAGAATGAACTGTAAAACTTCAGTTTTATTATACTTACCCAATTAAAGCCCCCTTCTCATCATTGCATAATAGGCATTAATATATTCTGAATTTGTAACATTGTTCAGATTTCTGCCTTGCTTTTTAAATATATTATCAATCTTTTGTTTCATTGAATCAGAAATATCCTCTTTATTTTTTACTTGAGAATAAACACGGTTGAGTTCAACTTTATCATCAAAGAAAGGTCTTGAAGTTGTAATCTGTACCTGACGATTGATATTTTTCATAACAACACGATCAAATTGATCGCGGGTTAATTTACCACCATTTTTTGCTTGCGCCTCTCTTAACGTTTGTATTAGGTCAGTTTGTACCGCAGAGTAATGGTCTATCTGTGATTTGTCAGTTTTTTTAGTGATCCCCAGCATTGGTAAATATGGCTGAATCGCGTTCGCAACGTTGTTAGGTGTTACGTCCAAGCTGTCAGCTTTACTTACATCTTTAGGCGGTTTATTCACTTCAATGTACATTTGCGTAATGTTTCGATAATCAGAAGGCGATAACCTATCTGCGTATTGGTGAACTACAGACTGCGGTTTCCCTTTGAAAAGTTCATCTTTATTCAGCATGATTGTGCTGTAAATAGTCGGGTCTGTTTTTACAGGCTTCTCATAAAGCGATTTACTAACTGACCGTAAACTATCAATTTGATTAGGCTTGAGAACAGATACAACATTTACAGGCAATTGCTCAAATGTCGATTGGCCAGTGATTAAGCTGTTATGCAAATCGCTATAAACTTGATCCTGCTGATCTGTTTTAATTTTATCTTGGGCTGCAAACATCTGATTTAAGCGAGTTTGGGCTTTCCCTTTTACTTCTGATGAGGCACCACTATTCCACACCACGTCGAAAGCCTTTTCTCGTGATCGACCTGGTTGACTCGCGTAACGACCAAAACCATCGTTGAGCCAGTTGTCCATTCGCTCCAAATAAGCGCGCCCCCTTGGACCGTTAGGTTGCAAGCCTGCTAATACCCTTTTTGCATCGGCATCCCCACCATGATACTGAGCTGCAATAACCATTGGATCTTTTGTGTTATATCTTTTGCTCACATCCGAAACATAATCTAAAGCCGCATCAATTACATGGGCTGGGTTGTTTATATCCCGTTCTTTGCCTAAAGATCGATCCCACTTATACCCATTTTTTTGATCCGACTTGCCGTTCCAAGTTGCAGGTATGAATTGCATAATTGATCTGGCACCAACCTCTGAGACTTGATTGTTATTAGACTTTTCGCCTGCCAAACGAAGACCAAGAACAAGGGGCACAAAATGTTCTAAGCCTTTATCTTTTGCAGCTTGAACCGTATAGATATCTAAGCGCTGATCATTGTATTTAATGTGCTTCATTTCTTCAGGCGTTAGACTTTGCAGCTCATCCACTGCTTGTTTAGCTGCTTGTGGCGGTAGATTTAAAGCGAAGTTACTATTTTCATCTGTACCGAAGGACGCTGATTCAACCAAAGCATCGACTTGGCGTTCCTCTAGTTTTTGCTGGATTAACTTAGTTGCCTTGAATGAATCGTTTAGAGAAATTTCATCTTTATATTTATCGCGGTATTGCACTGCACCACGTAAATCGTGGTTTTCAATAAACGAATTAATATTGCCAATATGTGCTTGGGTAATTGTACCTAAATAAATATTTTCTGCCTCAATAGCAGACTTGCCATCCAATTGTGCTGATTTATTAATTGCCGCTTTTAGATTTAATCGATCCTCATCAATCAAAGCGTAATTAGCTGGGTTCTCATTAATGTTTCGAATGTATCGATCGGCTGAAGCTGAATAAACACTTTTCTGGTACGTATCGTTTTCACGAACGAAATAGTTTTGCAGATTAGATTTAAAAGCAACGCTATCTCTTGATGCCAATTGGTTAAACATTTGGCGCTGACGGTTATTACCAAGCTTTGACGTGATTTCGCTTACACCATCTTGGTAGGCCCGTGAATAGTAATCTACAAAACCGCCGCCTTGACCGTCATTAAACCCAACTACATCTGCGCCTTTTTTATTACTGAATCCATCAATATTGTTAGTTTGAAGATGATTTTTTAAAGTGGCTAATTGGTTTTCAGCGTCCATTACCCGGACACGATCAGATTCATCATTAAACTGATTAACAGCTTGTGCACCTGCACCAACAAATCCTGTAAGCGCATCAAGTTGATTGCCTACCGCATTGACCGCTTCACCAGGTGTTAAACCTCCACGTATCTGAACTGAAGGTGCTTGCGCCTCATTTACTTGAGATTTGAAAACAGGTACACGCATTATTTACCGCCTCCTAAGCCTTGCAAACCACCTGCTTGCATAAATGATCCTGCCCCATCAAGTAAAGCATCAAATATTGGATTGATAGAGTTGGCTTGTACGCGCAGGCCGCGGGCTTGGTTTACATAATTTGTTTTATTAACCTGATGTCCCCAAGACTGCAAAGCCGCGTTGTAGCGTAATGTGTCAATATCACTTTGCGCCTGCATTTCTGTACTTGCCAATAAATCAATTGCTGAACCTTGTGAAACATCAATCCCATTATCGGCAAGCGCATTTATTTGACTCGATTTAAAGGACGATACTTCTCGTTGATAATCTTCGACCTGATTTTGTCCGTACTCAATTGCGTTTCGTGCTTGAATATCTTCTTGTGTCGCATTGATATCTGCGATTTGCGCTTGTTGCTTATACGCTTTTTTTGCAGCCTTAGATTTGTTATATGTGTTTAAAGCCTTAAATCCTGCAAAAGCAGCAGCTGGTGCTATCGCCATTTATGCCACCATTGCAAATGGATAGAACAATTCGCCATTTGCCCCATAAGGTTCTGCTTCACCCATTTTGAAACCGAGTCGCTTCAGGAAAGAAACTGCAGTTTCATTTTTTGCATGAACATGGTTTTCAAGCACAGAATAATTTTCTTTCATTTCGGCAAGAATGTTTTGTGCCTGCTTATAAAATTCTTTCTGATATGTGTTGATATGGACCGTACCCAATAGCCACGGGCAACCGACATTGCCGAGCATACTTGTTAAACCCACACCACAGATAAAAAGAAGCTTGCCATTAACAATGACCGCCCAAGCATCGCGAGAATATTTAACGCTTGTCTTAATTTGCCAAGCGAAATTGTCGTTGAAATATGCTTTCATTTCTTCTTTATCAGCTGGACGCAGATTTTCAACAAGAATTCGAATATCGCGCTCAGTTGGTTTGCGGATCTCAATATTAGTAATTGTCATTGGAATTCCACCTCTATAGCTAATAACTTCATAGGTAAAGGTTTATCATGTTTTACAGTAATTTGTAGGTCCTTTTGGTATGTACTGGCAACAGGAACTTGGATAAAACTATTAAGCAAATTTAATGATTGCCCATAGTTTTCATTCGAACGCGGTTTATATTCCGTAAGTTTGTTTGGATCAGTACCCGCCCATATTCCTTGCGTTTCCTGCACACGTAAGTGTACTTGAGTTGCTGTTTTTGGTTTTGCAGGATGAGTGCTTTGTGATATTAAAGGCAGTGTTTGGATCTCGCCTGTATAACTCAAGCCAACCCACACATTTGTTAATTCCCTATCTAATGTGATTTCTCCACCTGTAACTGTTTTAGGAGGCTTCACCCCACCGTCAGCAAAGATTGAAACCTCGCGCCCTTCTAGCCAGTCCAATCCCGTGATTGTTTGCGTTGGTAACCCCTTGTATTGAATAGAGCTATCCAAAAAACATTTATCTTTCATATCGATCGGTTGACGCATTAAAAGACGTTCAATAGTTCTAATCCCTTCACGCTCTACAACACAATACAAAACAGTTTGTGAGTCTTCAGGGATTGCTGCAACAGATAGGTATTTGCCTTGAGTGCGATGCTCCGCCCAAGCCCAAACTTGTTGTTGTGCGTTATACGTTAGTGAAAGAAGAACACCATCATTACGCACAAAATAGATAATATCCAAAGGATTACGCACCAAAGCACAATCAATAATTTTGTAGCCATCAAACAAATGTGGGCAAACCAAGGACAAATCAATTGTTTGATATGCGGAGTTAATGCCTTGTGACATTGATATTTCGTGAATATGCCCCGTTTGGTCTGATGAGAATATTGTGGCCCCATCTATTTCAACAGGTGTTACATCATTTGCACCAGTGCTTGAGCTTTTCTTAGCATTGACACTTGCAGCAGTCATCGCCCCATCTGACGAGACTTTCCAAAGTGCGCCGCTGGTTAAAATCAACAAATCATCCATAGGAACAAGATGTTTAACGCCGTTTCCATCGCGTGCAGCAAAACGAATTTGGATCGAGTCAGTATCTTGCAATGGGATGTGATACCCGAAATTATCGTCTGTAGCTGTGCGTGACATACGCAACCACTGCGGTGATTGATACCCACCACCATAAACTTTGCGTTGCCCATGATAAGCAATCGCTGTTGGGAAAAATTCAAATGGATTTCGAATTAAAGGCGGAGTAATAGCCCCATTAGTTTCAATATTGTCATCGGTAAAGCTTAGCTCTGTTGTTTCACCAATATAGCTTGCTAATCCCGAACGTAATTTGAAAACGTTATAACGGGTTGCGCCTGTGACCGCATCCCAGGTTAGAACATTATTGTTCCCTGCTAATGTCAGATCGTTTTTTAGAATAGGTGATTTTGCAGATGCTTGGGATTCGTTTTCTTCATTTATAGCTGTAACTTGATAAACATAATCGCGTTCTACATACCCTGTTGTATTTGGTTTATTGGCAGTGCCTAATAGATTCTGAGGCTGACCCAAGCCATACGAAACCGATACTAATTCAGTTTCCCATAGTGTTGCGCCCTTTCTAATGATTTTAAGTGGCGCGTAATTTGGGTGTGTGATTGTGATTACATCTGCAGATTGTGCATAGCGCAGTTGCATTAAATGTTCTTCTGTATACGGCAATACGAGTTCTAATGGCAGATCTAAATCGTTTAAAAGAATACCGCCGTCAGCAAAAAAATTAACCGCGTTTTTCCGTATAGCTAAAACGACTGCTTGTTCTTCACTAAATACGAATCGAACTAAACGGATGATGCCTTTATCCAATGTGTAATGGTAAATGTATTGTGAACCCGCTCGAAATGTAAGACCGCCGTATAGCTCAACGACAAAGTTTGTGCATTTAGCTACACCAGTTTGATATTTTGCTTGGTCGTATCGGCTAAACATTTCGGATGAGACAATGCCGCCATTAAAGGATAATTGCATGGTTATCTCGCTTGAATCAAAGAGCCTTCGAAATCAGGTCGGTTTTCTATTCGGTGTTGTTGCAAGTCTTTGTTGATCGCTTCTGTTTTGGCCATCGCAAACTGCTGTTCAGTTTTGTCTTGTTTTTCTTTGCTTTGTGCTAATGGGCCCGCAATTCGCCAAGCCAATAAATATGACAAAGCAATTTTAAATTTAGGCGGTAATTTAGCAAGGTCCTTTATGTCACGCACATAACGCAAAATCGGTGCTGGATCTTCTGTAAAAAGATGATCGCCTTCAATGAAAAAGCGTTCACCTGATTCAAGCTGAAACGGACGAATAAAATCACTTGGCAAAACATAAGCTGGCTTTGCTAAATACCCTGCATCAATATTCAAGGGCAAACTAGCAACAGCAAATGTCCATTGGTGATCATCATCCAATAGTTCCTGTCTGCAAATTGGGTAGTAAGTACTACACAATCGTGCATGTGGTGTTTGTTCCGTAGGATCATTAACAACATAGCCCTGCGCAAGATGCGACAGGGCTAGATTGAAAAGATCAGTAATTGATCTCATATGGTTTTACCCTGTTTTAAAACAATTCGATTCGACTACCTAAAATCGTGTAGTACCAGTTCATTGCATCACATTGTTCATTCAATAGAGCCCACCCTTTATCATCAATAAAATCGGGTTGACCTTTTTGAATGAATTCAATCAACTTATCTCGTCGCTCTTTTAACTCTTGATACTCAAGGCGAACACGATCTTGCGGAGTCTGGCTTTGATGGTATGATTTTTCAAACACATCACGCGGTGACCATGAGATATAACCTGCATGGCGTTCATCGTTCGGCTTGCCGCCGTCAACATATTCGACTAAATACCCTTGCTCAGAAGGATTTTCGTTTTCAGGGATCTGCCATCCGCGATAATCGTTGTATTCACCACGTGTCATCGTGGTCGCTAGAACAGACTTGGTGCCAATGTACGCACACAAAGATAAAGCTATTAATTTTTTTGTCATCGTTATGCCTATTCGATACGTTTACTTGGTGAAAGACCCGTACGGATACGGGCCTTATGCATTAGCTCAAAAGGTCTGATTCTTCTAACAACTCAACAAGCTGAGCCTTAGTTTCTGAGCCGTTAAGTTCAATGTCTTTTGCAACGGCTGCTGCGGTTAAAGCTTCTTTATTCATGCGTGAATAATTGCTGTTAGCGTCATTATTAGCAGGCTTTGGATCAACATCATCAAACCATAACCCTGTTTCTTCTTCGCCAACCGCAAACACTTCACCATCTTGGATAAGACGGTCTTTGTAGAAGCCCTTTTGATTTGCACGTACTTGTTTTAAGCTTTCCATGTTTAAGCCCCTGCATAAACTGGATAAGCTGCTTGCACATCACGATGATCTGAGACATGTGCAAAAACAGTACCTGCAGTGAATGGGCCGCTTGCTACAACATAATTCAAGCGGACATAACGCTTAGGCTTAACAGGCAACATCACTTCGCCAATTACACCTGAATTAAGCTCTGCACCTGTATATGCACGTGAGCTTTCGATAGTAGCCCATGTAGAGTTATCAGATGATTCCTGCAATTGGACGGTTACTGTCGCAGTCGTTGGTGAAAGGTTTTTACCACGTAGCAAAACGGGTAAGCGATTGACACTCGTTGATGCTTTCTGCAAATCAAGTGTGTCAGTAGAAGTTGCTGTGGCTGTGATGGCTTGATCCATCGACAGCACGAGTAATTTATCAATTAACATACTTACTCCTTAAACCACGCGAGATTCGGTGTTCAGTAAAGCATCAACACGACGGATAGGCATGCCATCAAACTTGGTTACGCTATGCCCGCCCTGTTCTTCAACAGTGATACGAACATTCGAACCTTTGACGCTTTGACGACGTAAGAAAGACGAGATGGTACGGTTTGCATAAATTGCAACGCGACCCGATGTTTTATGCGGAAGTAACTCAGCTGCTTGAGCGAGTAGATCAAACAGATCCGCGCCTGCACTAGCATCTTTGGTTAATGCAGTCACATCAATGTTTGCAATACGAACTACCGCACGCCAATCGCGTACTGTCACGCCTGCATTCCATTCGAAATGAGTGCGTAGCACCTGGTGCATCAAGCCGCCCGCTTCTTCTTTGGTGGTTTCACCTAAATTGCGAATTTGCAGGCCTGCTTTGGTACCACGTGGGTAAATGCCATGAACAGTGTCTTTATGCCAAACCACGAACCAAATAGAAGTGTTGTTGTTGCCTGTGCCGCCAGCATCTAGGATGTTGCGCTTATTTGCAGGGTTTGTTTGGGCAATGTCGTTAAATCGTGGTGCAAAACCTGTAAATGCCGCAGGTGTATCACGCGAATTGCCGTAAATGAGTGTTTCACCCATTGTTTGTGACATACCTTCAACAAATGCTGCGTCTTCACTTGCACGCCATTCTTGTGGGTTTTGCTCCATTTCATAAAGTTTTTTATCAACTTCAGAATATGATTCGAGCAATCCGCAAGTGTCACGGATAGCCGCTGTTGCTGATTTCTCAGATGGCACACCGTAGTTTAATAAACGCCAAGCACCTTTCGGCAAACCTGTACGAATTGTTGTTTTATGACCTGTGCCGTCATTGGCTTCAACCCACACCATATCAGCGAGCAATTCGTTACTCGCTGCTAAGATCTCAATCACTGCACTTTCGGGCGTTTGTCCGTAGCGCGCAGCTAGATCCATGAGGGTTGGTTGTAATTGTGCGACTAAAGACATAATAAGCCCTCTGTTAGTTATTTATCGCTATTGCCATACCAAAGTTGACCGAGACTTGGTGTAGAAGTGTTGTTGCCGTTACCTGTGACAATACTGTCAGGTTGTAATAGCTTGCCTACTTCTGTCATAAACCCAATCACATCTGGATGGTTGCCAAGTCCGCTACTAACTAGAAGCTTAGAGATTTTATCGCCGCGAGGTAAGGTGAGAGCCTTTTGCGCTGTCAACAGGCTTTGTTGCAATTTTTCACCGCCATATTCTGCATCGGCACGTGTTGCATCAATCCAAGAGCGAACCATTTGCTGCTGTTCTGCAACTTGGCGTTGCTGCATTTGAACGCCCAAATCAACAATTTTTTGCACCGCTTCTTGCGGCATTTTGAATTGTTGACCAAGTTCTTGCAGAACCTTTGAATCATCTCCGTTAAGTTCAAAACCTTCAGGCATCGTGAAATCTGTATAAGTAATCGGCTGTTCGGCAGCAGGCGGTTGCTCACCTCCTAACAAAGTTTCAGTAACAGGATTGTCAGTTGTAGCAGCAGAAGTTGCCGCAGGTTGAGTTGTGGTAGTTGCTGTGCCTGGTGCATCTGTAGTCGCAGGTGCAGCCGTTGTTGTAGCAGGCGTATCAGTCGTTGTCGCTGGCGCGTTGTTGTTCTCGCTCATTTTTAGCTCTCTCTTCAGTTTCTTGAATTTGTTTAAAACGCATTTTCTGCATGTCTAACCATGCATCTGTGCTAACCGTGGTAATTTCTGCAAGTAAGAAAAGACCAAACTCTCTACGCCCTTCCAAAAATGCAAAATCTGTAGGCTGTGCGCCATTTGCATATGTTGGTTCGTAAAGCTTTGCTCTTTCGATTAATCGCATTAAAAATCGTTTTCCAAAATCTGTTGCAAGTATTGACTCAATGTCTTTGACTTCTTGTTCACGTTGCAATTCATATTGGCTTTTAGGCATCAACGAATCCTCCGCCAATAGCAGCATCCGTCAGTGCATCGGTGTTTACTTCACTGACTGTGCGTAGCGCTTCAGCCTGCTGTTTACTTGCATTGGATTGCTGCAACATTGCTTCCTGTTGAGCTGCTACTTGTTGCTGTTCAGCTCGCTGGGTTCTGATTTGCTCTACTGCTTTCTTATCACGGAAAATTGTAGGCGATGCGCCAATAGTGTCTGCGTACTCATCAAGGAATTTATCAGTATCAAATTTGTCTAAAACTTGCTGATCGACTTGGGCAATTTGCCCTACCATTGCGAGCATTTGTTGCAGATTCGATGCACCAGTAGCACGTTGCGCCAAGGCAAGGATGGATACGAATTCGATCTTAATATCTGATCCTTGGATTGCTTCAGGCGCTGTTTCGGTCAAATAAGGTGTGCTTTCTAAAACACGTAATACGCACAGCTCTACAAGTGGGCGTAATAACTCATCGATCTGTCGTTCTACCACTGGGCCAAGCATAAGCATCTTTTCATTTTTGCGCTCATACACTTCTGTCGCTGTCATCTTGCCTTGATCGTATTGATCGAGCATTAAGAATAAATCTTTGAAAAACGCCCTGTTCACCCGCTCTTGGCATTGAGCTATTGAAGTGAATACACCATCTACAGCAAATTGCACATTCATCATTGGCTGTACTTGTGCAACGTTTCCTGTTGGGCTTGGGTTGTAGAAAGCTATGCCATTGGGCAATGTCTCTCTTTCCTGCCCTTTCAAATAGGAAGGTAAAAGCATTGGTGGATTGACCTGATAATCAACCCCTTTTGCAAATTGTTGATGCGCTTTCTGTAATGCTCGCATATCACCGAAGCAATCCGTTGCTGGCGACTCACCATACACATCACTACTTGATACCGTCCAACGGCCACAGATAACCTCAAAACTTTCTAGACCACTCTCACGTAGCAGTTTGTCTTGTGTATTAGCTTCATAGTAAACAGATGCGTATTTCATGTTCTTAGCGCCAAATCCTTTGGCACCAACGCGTTGGTAAATTGCGTGATGAATAACAAATTCTTGTTCTATGTTGTCGCTCTCATATGCTTGTTTGACTGTATCGGATACGGCATCTTCGCCAAAGTAGGCAATCATGTTTTCAACGGTCAGTTTGAACTTACGATAAACGCCGTTAGGCTTGTTAAAGGCATCTGTGGTAATTGCATATTCACCAAAACACATTGGAATTAAATCCATTAGCTCGGAATCATCCGAACGTGGCGCAAGTGCTGCACAAGTTCCAAATGCGCCCTCTTGCAGATAGCAATTGTGAATAGTTCTATACACATTGCTTTTTGCAAAGGTTGAATAGCAAATGTCCTGCAATTCTTTTAGCCATTGCTTCACCATCAAATCTTTTTTTAATTCGGGATCTGATGCTTCAATAACAAACCATGGTCTGCTTGGTGAACAAGTTCCTGACAACATGCCTGCAGCAAGTACTTTCAGCGCATCTTTGCCCGTGTTATCAACGATCTTGCGCCATGCTCCGCGATCATGTTTTTCTTGGTTTTTTATCGTTTTAATTGCAACAGGCAAAACGTGCAATGCAATCTCAGCGCAATAATCGTCAAGATCATTGACACGCATTTGCCAAATCTTATCAAAACGCTTTTTTAGCTTTCTGATTGCATCTTCGTTCATATTAACGACCTAAAAGAGTTTTCTTGCCTAAACGTAAATCTTCATCACTTACGCCCTGTGGATCTGTGTACAGAGTATTTGCAATTCCACCTGACATAGAGCTTTGTGCTTGTTGCATTCGGTCAATCGTGCCAGATGCATCTGCTGATTTTGCAGATTGGCGAATAGGTTGTGGTGGTGGTGCTTGGACCTGCACAGTTGGTTGTTTATTGCTGCCAAGCAATCCGCCTAACTGACTACCAATTACGCCGCCTGTTAAGGCATCTACTACTTTGTTCACACACATTTCAGTTACTCCAAAAACTTGTTTTTAGCATTATGGCAATGCAACTGCTGATCGACCTTGTTTCCTGTTGACACTACTAATCATATGGATCGTAATTTCTACGTGATTGGCTGCTATGAATGGCCTGCATCACCTTGCGTTTCGGTGTATCAATCTGCGCATTGATAATTGCAGATCCGTAATCGGGGCTTCGACCGAGGCGCTTGACGATATCTTCACGTGACTCAACTTGAATGTTCTTACCTTGCAGCGACCAACGTGGCGCTGTTAAATCTGCAAGTAATTCAGGTTCAGGCGGCAATGCAACAATGCTGTTGTACGCAGGATCTAAAGATTCACGGAGTTGCCACCAAAGTTGTGTGCGCATGTTGTGGAAAGTAAGTTGATTTGATCGGTCAAACGATGTTGCGGATTGCCGTACGTCAACTGGAATTACATGTAATCCTGATTGATTCAAGAAATCATAAGTACTTGCGCCCACTCCGATTACATCGACATGGATTGGTGCTTCATCACGCACATGGCTAACTGCAAATGATGCAGAAGCAGGACCATCTTTAGATTGAATGCCTTCAAGTACATTCGCCCGGTTATACCAATGTCCATGACGCGCATAGCCGATTGTGCTGTCTTTACCGCCTCGTGCAACGTCAAGGCCGTATGAATCCATTGGGAAATCGCCCTTGTACAAAACGCGCATTTCGTCTTCAGGTTTCCAACGTGCTTGTGCAGCTTCTACCCATTCTGTTGGGATAACTTGCCATGGATCATCTTCAATGCCTGCGCCGAAATCGCCGTATAGCATTTGCGACCGTAAAGGCTCAGGCAAGGATTGCAGTACGCTCATATATCCTGTCTCCATGTAGTATTTATTGTCTGTCACACGTGCAGGAATGAATGTGCGTGACATAGGTTTGATAATGTGCTCAGGTTTAAATTTGGTAGAATCAAAGTCATAGACCACTTGATCGTCTATCAACACAAATGGTTTGTTGTTCTCAACTTCATGGTCCTTGCCCTTTACGGTTGCAAACCAACGTAGTTCGCCGGGCGCTGCTGGCTTTTGATGTCCTTTCTTAATCCATGGTGCAAAGTAATTAATCACCCATCGACCATCGGCATTTGTTGGTGGGTTGAAGGTCATAAGCACTTTGGATTTGATTCTAGGATCTGAAGAACGGTTCCAACCCATTACAAATCGCGCTTGGTATTCGCGGATCTCTGTTGCTTCATCCAAGGCCTTCAAGTCGTGTGCACGACCTTGCCAACGCTTCTCATCACCTGGGTTATCCAATCCGCCGAATTCAATTAGATGGCCGCATCCCAAATTCCAAAATGATTTCTGCGAGTTGAATCCTTTCTTATGCCCTAGGATTTCTTCTGTACGTTGCACAATACCTTCTGTTTGCGCTTTCTCGCGACGTACAACAAGCACACGCTTATGTTTGTTTAGCGCAGATCCAACGATCAAGTCGGTCTTTCCTCCGCCTGCTGCACCGCCGTAGCCAATTACATCGGCATGCGATAAATACGCTGCTAGTTGTGGTCCTTCAAGCGGAAACCACACAGGCGCATTGGCAAGTAACTTGCTGATTTCTGCTTGTTCATCATCATCAAGCGATAGTAAATATTGCTCAATTTCTGATTCGCTCATATCCGCAAGCAATGCAAGAATCTGTTCGTCAGTGTTTTTGGTCATATATCCATCCAATCTTCTTTCCCAAAAACGAGCATGTAGCTAATCGCAGATACGAACCAAATATCTGCTAGTTCTTTATGGTTCGTATCACCAAAAAGTTTGAAATAAAGTGATGCGCTACCTATAAACATCATCCAAGTGAAGTAATTAATTGCCTTTTTCTTACTTACTATTTTTAGTAGGACCATAATCAAAGTGGCAATGGCTATGATTAGTGGCAAAAGCGACAAACTTAGAATCGTGCTCATGATCAATACCCGCCATGTTTAATAAACCATATGCCTATGGCTATGCCTAAAGCGACAATCAAAATTGCTTCAAATGGAGTCAACATGGTTCTCCTTGCAACAAGCGCATTGCTCTAACTCAGGCGTAATAACCTGATCGTTGTTATCAAATTGCAATTGACCTAATGCAGACCAATACATCCTACGAAGTTCTGGCGTGTCTTGTAGGTGGAGAAATGCAAGTTCAAATTGGTATGTGCATGTTGCGTTATGTCCATGTGGGTTGCTATGTGCGTGTTGATTAGCTAAACAGATTTCCCAAGCCAATTGCACAGCAGCGATTTTGTACTGCCCATCTTCATAAATAAAAAGGCGCTCGCCATGTTGAAATACAAGTTTCTGATAACTCAGTGTGTTCTTGATTGATTGTTCAAATTGTTCACGCATCTTTCTTCTCCTTATTCGCTTTGTGCAACTTAGCCAAAGCAGATAGCTTTTTGCTTGCAGATTTAGTGTCTGTTAATGGGTTATCGGGATCATTGCTGTGAACAAGGTGATCTTTGAACATGCCAAGATGCTTGCCCATATCGACTAATGCAGATCGCTTATCGCTGAGTTTGAACTTGGTGCGCTTCACATTACGAGCATCGTCTCCGCGCCCCTCTGTGTACTCCTCAACGACAATTTCACTAATTGCAGCTGCTTGATCACGTGTAAGAGTAGAAAAATCAGTTACTGGATCACCGCCGTTTGTGATGGTGATGTAATCAAGCATGTTGCTAAATCCGATTTTCTCTAATTCTTTCATCACTTTATCTTGTGTGATCTTTGTGCGTTCGGTGATTTCCGCTTCACCAATTTCAATGGCTTTTTTAACTTCAGGTTTTCTCAAGTTTTCTTCACCGATTGAATACGCAGTTTTTGCAGAATACCCAGCGCGAATTGCAGCTTGCGTTGCGTTACGATCAACCAGATATTCATTGACAAATCTTTGTTGTTTTCCGCGTAAAGCCATTAGATAACCTCCTTATAGCAATACCCATTGCAAATACGTCTAGCCATTTCGTGTGATATCTCGTACTTGTGACCAAGCTGACGCAACGAAAGGCCTGATTTATATAATTCTCGAATGTTTTTCACATCATCCTCAGATACTTTTGGCGTAGAGCAACGTTTTACCTTGTCTTTCACCACGTACTGCGGAAGAAACGCTAATACAGGCATGTCGCCCTCCTGCCAAACCGTTAAATTTTTCGTTTTTGTCTTTTTAGTGGCGTTAAGGCGTTTAAATATGTTTTTTATGGAAAGTCCTATATATATAAATAGAAAGTTCCTGAAAATTACGCCCTAAACGCCTTAACGCCACCTGCCGACCACTACAAACACGTAAAATATTGCGAATACGCAAAAAGCTACGTGTTCGACCCATAAAACTAATTACTAGGTGTGTCAAAATCCGCAAATTCTGCGGAAACACGCACGCGAATACCCAGCATTTTCCTTGCACCGTTTACGCCTTTAGCTGTTCGGAACCTACTACTTAAACGACGCCCTAAACTTCTTGCAGTTGGGATGTACCTTAATTCGCCATTTTTAACCGCGTAGGTTTGCCAACTTGCCCATAAATTTGCAGATAAATCCCAAACCTTTTCCGTGTCACCGAGCTCGCAGCATTCACTAATCCAATCCTTGAGCAGATCCATTTCGTCTTTATATTCGTCACGTGCCGCTTTCGTTTTGCCAGGTTCCTGCAATCCATCCTGCTGATACTCAAGCGCACCGCGCACCAACCAAGCCAAAACGCCTTCAATCTCAGCAAGCAATTTCTCTGATCGATTTGTGTCTTTGACTAAGGTTTTGTCTGCGTCATAGTTGCGCTGAAAAGGCACCATCATTAATCGACGCCAAATCCCATGGTCACCGCCCTTAATAATCGGTTTATGGTTAGTTGGCATGATCGTGGTCCATGTCGGCTTGAACTCAACTGAACCCTTGGCATAGAGGCCACGTGCAGTCACCGACTCGCCGCCTGTTAATGACTTAACAAGGCCCTCTTTCAATTCTTGGTTTTCTTCAGGCTCGTTCACATAGACAAAGCGCGAACCACGTAATCGAAGTAAATCTTCACGTGCACCGCCTGCACTGCTCTTGCCCGCACCTAAAAACGTTTCAGCTGGTGTTGTTTTGGCATAATCACCAAGCGCCTTGAAAATCGTTGTTAGGATCGTGGATTTACCATTAGAGCCATCACCGAATGGGATGATCATCAAGTTTTCTTTTGGATTGCCTAGAATTGAGTACCCCATCAAACGACGAAAGAAATCCGCCATTTCTTGATCACCAAAAAAGGCATCAAGTACGGTTGCTTCGAATAATGGGCATTTCGCTTTGTGGTTGTAATCAACGCCTGTGCTATTGGTAATCAGCAAGTCCTGATTAGGTTTGACCAGATCACCCGTGCGTAAGTCCACAGCACCATTGGCACAACCAAGAAGATAAATGTCGCTGTCCAATTCGTTGAAAGGTACAAGAACACGCGGATCTGATTGAGCAAGAGACACCATGTTTTTAACCATGAACGCCTTTTGACTCGCTGCACAGAATTGATAGAACTCAGCACGCTGAGCATCGTCATCAATCTTTTTGGCTTCATCGCCTAAAGCTAAAACAGTTTGCTTTGCATATTGCTCGATAACCATGTTCACACATGGTTCCCAATAAATGCTATTCCAACGGAACCAACAACTTGTTTCTGCTACATACATAATCTCAGTGCCATAGGCATCAAGCATTCTTGAAGCATTGCCGAATTCAGTCATCGGGCGCTTTTGAGCATCATCCAGTGCGATTTGCACCTTCTTGCCACCCATAGCGATATTGATTTCGCGTTGTGTAATAGATACTTTTGAAAGTTGCTTGAATCGTTGCTGTAACAGGCCCGAAAGCTCAACACGTAAAGCAACGTCAGTGCCTGCAACCTTACCTGCTTCTTTGGCCACAACTTGCAAGAGCTCTTGTGTCTCTTGGCATTCAATGATTTTGTTTTTTATATCAGCTAGAACTTTGCGTTTTTCTAAACGTATTTTTTCTTGCTTTGATTCGCGCCCAACTTTGAGTAGCCAATGCGCTGTGATGATATTTGAACCTGTTTGCTCAAAGGTCCCCCATCTATATTCGTGGTCTTCAAACGAAGAATAATTGCTTGCTGTTGCTGCCCAGTCGTTCCAAAGCTGCAAAGCATCATCACTGGCACTGAACTCGTGATGCAAAGACATGCCCACACGAACCCAAGTTTCAAAATCTTCATTGTCGATATAACCTAAATATTTTTTTGCATCGTCAAGCGACCATCCGATAGTCGCAGTTATATTGTTTAGAAAGTCTTCGTCATCATCCAATTCGCTAGACGTCAAAGCGCCCACACGTGACTTGCTATTTTTGACGCGCAATAAGCCATGTTCTTCAGCCATACGTTCAAAGACCTGAACGGCTTCTGCAACTTGTTCTTTGGTAATAACAGGCAATGAATTAGCAGCAAACTCAGTAATACCACCGAAGAAATCGACCCACTCGTATGGTTGTTTTGTATCAGGGTGCACGTGGTACGCGACGAATTGTTGACCACGGCCTAACATTTCGATACGCTGTTTCTGCATTTGTTTAAAAGGTTTATCAACTTCTGTAGGGTCTGCAAACCATGCAGAAGTTGATTTTCCCCAATTCGCTTCTTCTGCTCTATACACAAGCAAAATCTTAGGCGCTCGTCCTACCCGCTCACAGCTCAGCCCTAAATTATCACGACACCAATCTGCAAATTTCTCTGCCAGCTCTGGATCAGTCACGTCGATATCAACCGCACAGATCGGGAAAGGCCCTTGACCAGTTAAGATGCCCACACCTTGATTTGCATACTTCGGCACATCAATAGCAGTGAGTCGTACATTCTGCCATTCATCCATCACAGGGCGCTTCATACCCTGCTTGATCGGGATGATCATGTAGTGATTGGCTAAGAGGTTTTTGCCGTGTTCCTTGAAATAGCTCACTCGGCACCCCCCTTGAGCGCTTGCTCTAACTCTTGCTCAAGTTCATACAAGACATTTGCTGCTTCAATGCTTGTTGACCAGCACTTTTGACGTTTGGTGCTGACAATTTTCATTACTGCATCCACCCGCTTTTGCAGCTCATCCACCTCGCTCTGGCGGTGATTCCAAGCGCGATGCTGGGCTTCTTTCTCAGCATCATTTTCATCAATTGAGAAAATTGATTCATATAGATTACGAATTTGAGCTGAATCCTCACAATCATTGACTTTGCAGAAGTCAGAGTAATGCCATTTATCGAATTCACATGTCATCCCTAAGCCCTCCCTTTAATGCAGCCCGCACAATGCCCAACACCAAAAGACAGGTATCGAGCACCATTTTTAGGGCAATGCGGTTTATGCAAAGAACGGGCTTTCTTTAATGAAGCCCCGTCAATTTTTGCTAAAAGAATGTCGCGCTTTTTCATGCCGTTGCCCCTTTTGATTCGGATAAATCTTCGAACTCTTTTGGAGCTGCAACATCAAAGCGCTCAGGGTAAAGCAGTTGCATTTCGTTAATTTCACCGTTAAAGAATTGAGCTAATTTCTCAGCCAATTCCAAAGAAGGCCGTTGTGCCCCGCTTTCAATCCGTGAAAGATTCCCTGCATCAGAGGAAACCGCAGCAGCAACTTCTGCTAGTGAATACTTATGAATTTCTCTAATGCGACGAAGTGGTGTCATCGTTTTCGCCTTGTTTTTTACTAATAACTGGAACTATGTTGCATTAAACGCAACTAATTAGCAATACATGTTGCGCATAAATTCATTGCGTTTGACGCAATATTAACGATAAAATTTCTCAACAATGCAAAACTTTGCAAATTGAGACACGTTATGAAAGCCGAATTAGGAAATGCAATTAAACAATTGCGTAGTGCTACAAAGATGAGTCAACAAACACTTGCTGAAAAGATCGGAGTCGATAAAGGCAATGTATCAAGATATGAGTCTGGCAAGCAGTACCCCGATTTCCCTACACTTGAAAAAATTGCTCAGGCATTCAATACAACTGTCTCAGAACTATTCAAAACAGCCGAAAATAAATTAGAAAATAACGTTACTCATTTGAAAAGAAACAATCTTTTGCCAGTGCTCACATGGGTACAAGCGGGAACTTTCACAAACGTTCAGGCAGTTGATTTAACAGAAGTTACAGAATGGATGCCCGCCCCAGAAGATCCATGTGATGATTGTTTTTATTTAAAAGTTAAAGGTGTAAGCAATGAGCCAGACTTTTATGAAGGCGATTATATCCTAGTCGATCCCACTGTTTGGTATTCAGATATGATCTCAGGCGATCTCATAGTAGTCCGTAAGGGAAACGATGCCACTTTCAAAAAGTTAGTAATAGAGTCTAACGGCAATAGATACCTTCAAGCACTTAATTCAAATTTTCAACCTAACATCATCCCACTAGATGAAGATTGCCATTTTGTAGGTCAAGTTGTTGATTCATTCAGAAGAACTTATAAGGTTAAAAGACGTTCGCGCCCTAATTAAAAATATAAAATTTTAAAAATCAAAGGCCTGCTTTAAAAGCAGGTTTTTTTATGCATATTTTTTAAAAATTGCGCTTGACGCAACTTTGAGTTGCGTTTAACTTATCCATATGTTGAGCCAAACGCAACAAAAGAAGGATAAAGTTATGACAATCGCAATTCCAGAATTCCGTCAACAAACCTGTGTAGCGCTAATCAGCGCTGGCATTACGCAACAAGCACAGATCATTTCAACGGTCGCTGCCCTAGAAAAGTTTGTATTCAACCTTGATGAGTACGCAGGAAAAACTTCTAACCCTGAAGTTAAGAATGCAGAAACTGAAAAGGCATCAAACAAAAAAAATAATGCTGCAGTCGAAGCACAAAAAGCAGCTGATGAATCCGCTGAAAAAGTTGCTGAAGCAGCGAGCGCAGAACAAGTTGAAGAAACTGCAGCCACTGAAACTGAAACCGTTTCAGAGGAAGCAGTTAATAAAATCACTAAGGATGACGTTACTAAAGCAATGATCGGTCTAGGTAAAAAGCACGGTCGTAAGGCAATTGCATCGGTTTTAGAGCAAGTAGGTGCCGAAAACATGTCAGGTGTTGCTGAGGCTGATTATTTGAAAGTCATTCAATTAGTTGAAGGATACGCAGCATGAAAAAAGGACGTTTCGATGAAATCGTAGAAAAGCGTTTAAACGCTGACGATTTCGCAGAACCACAAGAAATCACCCAAGGTGAAAAGATCGCTGCAATCGTATTTTTCAGCGTCATGGGTGCTTTGATTATTTACTGTGCTGCAATTAGCTACTAAGGGGTTTGCCATGACTTCACACGCTAAATTAAGCCCGTCTGCTGCACACCGTTGGATGCATTGCGCGGGCAGCATGATCCTAGAAAAAGATATCCCTGATTCTACATCTGAGCATGCGGATTTAGGTACAGCGGCTCATTTCCTTGCGTCTGAGAGCTTAGAGCAAGGTAAAAACGCGACTGATTTTCTGAACCGTCAAATCTATATCAAAGAAGGTGCAGCGCATTGGAGTGATATAGACGAGCAAATGAAATGCAGTTCTTACTTCACTGTCGATCTGGAAATGACAGAGAACGTACAGGTTTATCTTGATGCTGTGCGCTCACAGGCAGAAGGCAACGAGCTGTTAGTCGAACAACGTGTTGAGTTCTCTAACTACATCAACTCGGAAAATGCTTTCGGCACAAGTGACGCCATTGTTCTAACCGCTGATGAAATCCAAGTACACGACCTGAAATACGGTCGTGGTGTGAAAGTCGACGCAGAAAATAATGAGCAATTGAAGCTGTACGGTTTAGGCGCATTAAACGAGTTCGGTTTGATCGGCGACTTTAAACAAGTCCGAATGGTCATCCACCAACCACGCTTAGGCTATATGTCAGAAGCGGTTTGCACAATCGAAGAACTCGAAGCATTTGCACAAGAAGCTAAATCATCTGCTGAATACATCCGCTGCTTGGAAGTCGGTTTGGGCGAAGGCGATGGAGGTGCAATTGCTGATTTTGAGGGTTCTTTTAATCCAGGTGAGAAGCAATGCCAGTGGTGTAAAGCCAAAGCAAACTGCAAAGCACTTGAAAAGCACAACTTGCAAACTGTACTGGGCGATTTTGACGACCTAACAGAAGTCGATTTGCCAACTGAGATTGCACAGGCCACAGAGCAAGTCTGGATTGCTACAAACCCACAACTAAGCCGTATGTACGCAGCTATCCCCCTTCTCGAAGGCTGGATAAAGGCAGTCGATTCAGCAGTTCACCAGAAGCTACACGCTGGCGAAGCTGTTGACGGATTCAAGCTAGTTCAAGGTAAACAAGGCAACCGCACTTGGGCAAATCCTGAAGAAGCAGAAGCAATGCTTAAAAGCATGCGCCTCAAAACTGAGGAAATGTACGACCTCAAATTAATTAGCCCAACGACAGCCGAAAAACTCAAAAAAGCTGAAGTTATCGGCCCACGCCAATGGACCAAAGTAGAAGCCCTTATTACTCGTGCTGACGGTAAACCTACTGTCGCACCGATTAGCGACAAACGTCCTGCACTGGATGTAAACCCACAAAACGATTTTGACGATCTCACTGCTTAATGGAGCAATAACAATGAAATTAACTCTTAAAAACGTACGCCTTGCCTTCCCTAACTTGTTCGAAGCAAAAACAGTTAATGGAGAAGGTGAACCTGCATTCTCAGCATCTTTCTTACTTCCTGCGAACCATCCGCAGCTCAAAGAAATTAAAGATGCTATGGAAAAAGCAGGTTCAGAAAAATGGGGCGCAAAATGGCCTCAAGTTAAAAAAGAAATCGAAACCAAAGACCGCACGGCTTTGCATGATGGCGACACTAAATCTGACTATGAAGGTTTTGCAGGCCACTACTTCATTTCTTCACGCAACAAAACCCGTGTGACTGTAGTTGACCGTGACCGCACTCCGCTTGTTCAAGCTGATGGCAAACCTTATGCAGGTTGCTACGTCAACGCATCAATCGAATTGTGGTGCCAAGACAACAACTATGGCAAACGCATTAACGCTTCGCTTCGCGGCGTTCAATTCTTGAAAGATGGTGAAGCATTTGCGGGCGGCGGTGTTGCCAATGCTGACGAATTTGATGACCTTGCGGCCGACGACATGGGTGAAGATCCACTTTTCGCATAACGACCGCCAAGACCAGTGCAACACCCCACCCGACAAGTTATGAGTGTTGGGACTGGAAACAACCATAGCAGCTATTGATAAAGGTCCTCTATTTCTCCTTTAGGCAATAGCCGCCGCCACTGCGTCAGTGTGGCATCAATTTCCGAATCAAAAGAAGGACAATTAAAAATGAGCCAAACCTCAACTGATGTTTCGAATTTTATTGGCGACCTGAATGCAGGCATCTTTGAAAAGCAATTAGGTGCTGTGCTTTCTGTTGTTGCTGCTGGCGTAGTGCTTAACGGTAGACAAGGTGAAGTCACCATTAAGTTAAAGCTTAAGCAAATTTCAGACACCCAACAGGTCAATGTCGAACATTCTATCGACTATAAAACCCCAACCGCAAAAGGCGGACATTCTACCGAATATTCAGTAGGTGCCACACCGATGCACGTATTACGTGGCGGTGTGATTTCCCTTATGCCTGAAAAGGTACGCGCAACAGACTATGTAGATTAATTCTGCATAGTCCCTTTCAAACATTGATTTAAACAACACAAACCTAACCAAGAGTAAAAATCATGGAACAATCAGCAATCGAAAAAATCACACAACTTGCAATTGCAGCGCAAGGAAAAATGCCGATTAACGTTGACAGCAGCGCTTCAATTGCAATCATCCCTGCGGATTTTAAAGTTCATTCGCTTGAACAATTCAACCAAAATCGTGACCGTTTCCGCGGACGCTTTTCAACATTAGCAATCGCAGCGTTTATTGCATACGTGTCTGATCGTGGTGTCAACGGCATTAAGTCATTTATCTCAACAAAAAACGGATTATCAGCTGAAACCATTTTTAATATTGGCGATGAAGTTGCACCAGGACATGGCGACGATACTGCACGTTTAAACCTGGAAAAGACACCTGAATTTATCGCTTTAGAAAATATCGACGGTGATCGTTTCTCACAGCAAAAATTAATTGACTGGTTGGATGATTGGGCAGACTTTGTGAAACCGCATGATGCTAACGGCCCCCTGCAAACTGAAAAAGCATTACGTGCAATTCGTAATGTGAAGATTGGCCGTAGCCATGATGTAGATAGTGATGTTCGTGACATGGGCCAAAAGCTCAGCGTTACCGAATCAGTTGAAGCCGAAGGCGTAGTTGCAGGTTTGCCAACCCACTTTATTTTAACAACTGAAAGCTACAAAGGCCTACCAGTTGAAGAAATCAAAATTTCTTTCCGTATCTCAACCAAAGACGATGTACCGACGTTTGTATTGCGCTTTGTTGGACGCGATGCGCACAACCAACTTCGCGCGGATCAATTCACTGAAATTCTTGAAAGTGAATTAGCTGATTTAGGTAGCTTCTACCAAGGTTCATACCAAGCCTAAAACATAGGGCATCTAGCAATGCGCTAGATGCTTTGGAAAGTGAATGTATTGCTGACCCTCTGCGTTCACTTTACCAAAGCATAAATAAGGAAAATAAAGAAATGATCCACTACCATGGCTTGCCAATTACACCAGCTACAGCAGCTCTCGAAGCCGTAAAACAAGGGCATGCTTTTGTAAGTTATGCCCATAAACAACAGCTTGGGGTTGCTATTGAAGTTTGCCAAAGCTTTGCTGTAGATAACGGTGCCTTTAGCGCTTGGAAAAGCGGCAAGCCAGTAAAAGACTGGACTTCATTTTATGACTTTGCTTCAGAATGCATGAAGCACCCTCACTGCGACTTTATTGTTATTCCTGATGTGATCGATGGCGGAGAAGAAGATAACGATGCCCTATTAAAAGAATGCCCAATTAATAAAAGCTTTGCTGTGCCGGTGTATCACATGCACGAAAGCCTAGATCGATTACAGCGTTTAGCATCAGACTACTCAAGAATCGCATTGGGTTCTTCAGGCGAATTTGCAAATGTTGGCAGTGTGAACTGGTGGCAACGCATATCAGAAATGATGAAAATTGTTTGTGATGCAGATGGTAGACCACTAGTAAAGATGCACGGATTACGAATGCTTAATCCTAAGATATTTTCAAAAGTCCCACTTTCATCCGCTGACTCAACAAATATTGGTCGCAATATTGGGATTGATCAGAAATGGAAAGGAACATACTCACCTCCAACTAAAGAGATGCGAGCTGCAGTAATGCGTTCGCGAATCGAATCAGTTAAACCTGCACGGTTTTGGGTAGGAGAGTTTGCATGAACACTCTCTATCTCGATTTAGAAACCTACTGCGAAACCCCGATTAAAAACGGCACACATGCTTACGCTGAGAATGCCGAAATCATGGTTTTTGCATGGGCTTTAGATGACGGTCCTGTAAATGTAGAGGATTGCACTGCATACCCATTTTTGCCTTTTGAGCTCAGCAACGCTCTTAATGATCCAACCGTTAAATTGGTTGCCCATAACTCTGGCTTTGACCGCACGGTATTACGCCACGCAATGCCTAGTCGCCCTTTAGATATTGAGCGTTGGGAAGATACCATGGTTCAAGCCTTGAGCCATTCATTACCCGGTGGTCTTGATATCCTTTGTGAGATTTTCAAGATCGATCAGGACAAGGCAAAGGACAAAGCGGGTAAGCAACTCATTCAGTTATTCTGCAAACCACGTCCCGCAAACCAAAAGATCAGACGAGCTAACAGTGAAACGCATCCAGTTGAATGGGCACGATTTCTTGAATATGCCAAAAGCGATATTTTGGCTATGCGCGAATTGCATAGAAAAATCCCAAAGTGGAACTATCGCAATGCTGAATTAGCACTGTGGCATCTGGACCAAAAAATTAATGATCGTGGTGTGTGCATTGACCTTGAGCTTGTCCATACAGCAATCGAAGCTGTAGAGAAAGCGCAAAAAGGATTGGCAAAACGCACAGTTACATTAACTGATGGCGAAGTGCAAGCGGCAACCCAGCGCGACGCAATGCTTAAGCATATTCTTGAAGCACATGGCGTTTCGCTACCAGACATGCAGAAATCAACTTTAGAGCGTCGACTAAATGATGATTCGTTGCCTCTTGCTGTGCGCGAGTTGCTTGCAATCCGTCTGCAGGCATCAACCACCAGTACAGCCAAATACAACGCTCTAGCCAAAGGCACAAGCAAAGATGGCCGATTACGTGGGACGCTTCAATTTAATGGCGCTTCCCGCACAGGACGTTGGGCAGGTCGATTATTCCAACCTCAAAACTTACCGCGCCCTGCTCTTAAGCAATCTGTAATTGATGAAGGCATCGAATCCTTAAAAATCGGCTGTGCGGATCTGTTTTATGAAAATGTCATGGAACTGACCAGCTCTGCAATCCGTGGTTGTATTTGTGCGCCTGAAGGCAGAAAGCTTGTAGTCACTGACTTATCGAACATTGAAGGTCGTGCACTTGCTTGGCTTGCAGGCGAAACATGGAAGATCAAAGCATTCTATGACTTTGACGCTGGTATTGGGCATGACCTTTACAAACTGGCTTATGCAAAATCATTCAGCGTTTCGCCTGAGTCAGTAGACAAAGAGCAGCGCCAAGTGGGTAAGGTTCAGGAATTAGCCTTAGGTTATGAGGGCGGTGTGGGTGCGTTTTTAACATTCGCGGCCGCATACGGTTTAAACCTTGATGCAATGGCTGACCAAGCATACGCCAGTTTAGACCCAAGCATTTTGAATGAAGCTATCCGCGCTTGGGAATGGCATAAGAAAGAGCGCCGCACGACATTCGGACTTAAGAAAAAAACGTGGCTTGTGTGCGATTCATTTAAGCGCTCATGGCGCTATGCGCATCCGAATATCAGTGCATGGTGGAATGAACTAAGACAGGCAGCGATTGAAGCAATCAGCAATCCTGACCGTGCTGTACCATGCCGCAAAGTTACCTTTATCAAAAAAGGCTCTTGGTTATTGATTAAATTACCAAGTGGTCGATTCCTTTGCTATCCGGGTGCGAAAGCTGAAGAAAGCAAAATCTCTTATATGGGCAATAACCAGTACACACGTAAATGGGAACGCCTTTATACATACGGCGGCAAGTTTGCCGAGAACATCACACAGGCTTTTTCACGTGATGTGCTGGGCTACAACATGCCTCTAATCGAAGAATCAGGTTATGACATTTGCCTTTCTGTACATGACGAAGTGATTACCGAAACGGATGATCAACCTGAATTTAACCCTGACCATTTATCGAGTCTGCTCGCACGCAATCCAGATTGGGCAATTGATTTGCCTTTGGCGGCAGCAGGCTTTGAATCTTACCGTTATAAGAAGGACTAACGCTATGGGAAATATCGAAATTGAATTACCAATTCAACTGTTAGAAGCAGCAACAATATGTGCTTCAAAAAAGGACATTAGAAAGGTTCTTATTGGTGTTGCTTTTAGTCACGGGCATATCACATCTTGCGATGGTCACCGCGCATTTGCATGTCCGATTAAAGGGCTAGATGAAAACGTAGAACTTATTATTCCCTTAGACGATATCAAGCATTTTTTGAAACAGGTACCAAGCAAGCACCGTCATGAAATTTGCAAAGTTATTTTCGATCCTCATGCCAAAAAGGGCGAAATTGTTATAACTGAGAAAAATGTGGCGGCCCGTATATTATTTGTAGCAATAGACGGTAAATACCCAGATTGGCGCAGAATTTTTCCGAAAGACTTACCTCCTTCAATCAATTATGAAGGAAGCATCCCTCAATTCAATTGGCAATATTTGGCTGATTTCCAAAAGGTGCACAAAATATTAGGCGGTGACGGTCTTAATGTGGGTTTCCGTGCTCTATCAGCTAGAGAAGTGGCAGGAATATTTTTTAGAGGCGGGCCTTTTGAAGATGGGCGTGTTTTCCAAGATGTTAAAGCTTGCTTAATGCCTATGAGGATTTAGGGGGTACGATCATGCAAATTAATGATCCTGATTGGTACGAAATTGAGAAAGCCAAAACGATTATAAAGGATGCACTTTTCAGTGAATACGAATACCTATCTGAAGATGAGAAAGCCAATCTCTACATCGAATTGCGCAAGGTAGCGCTTGAACATGCGCGAATCGAAAATTGAAGCCCACCTAGTGCAACGAGTTAAGGCACTAGGCGGTGAAGTTAGGAAAGTTAAGTGGATCGGTCGCAACTCTGCCCCTGACCGTATCGTAATGCTACCTGACAACACCTTTTGGGCAGAGCTAAAAGCAACAGGCGAAAAACCAACAGCGGCACAGATCAGAGAGCATAAACGTATGCACGATATGGGCCAGCGAGTTGAAGTTATTGACAGCATAGAACAAATTGAGGAGTTATTGGGATGAGTGAAATTACAATGCCAGAGGTTAGAGATCTTCTAAAGTCTGTAGAAAAAATCGCAGTTCGTCCTGCTGAAGTTAAGCAAAGAGATTTGCTTCTGGCACCCGCTTTGTTCAAAAAATTAATAGAGGCTCGCACGGAAGGCCTAATACAAATCCAAATTTTAATAAACGGAGAGCCTAGAGATATCGAGGTGACTCCATGACAGCACTCGAATACAAACCACACGATTACCAACACGCCATTATCGAGCATATTCTTGATAATGAGCGTTGCGGTGTGTGGGCGGGAATGGGTACAGGCAAAACATCCTCTACCCTCACCGCATTGGACATGCTCGATTTAATCGAACCTGGTGCAACTCTGGTTGTTGCCCCTTTGCGCGTTGCTGCTACCACTTGGCCCGATGAGGCTAAGAAGTGGAAGCACTTAGAGCACTTCAAAGTTGTGGCGATCGTCGGCACTGCTGAAGAACGTGTACGCGCTTTAAAGCAACAAGCCAATGTCTACACAATCAATTATGAAAATTTGCCTTGGCTTGTTGGCTACTTAAAAGCAAACTGGTTCTTTACCAAAGTGGTTGCTGATGAGAGCACAAAGCTCAAAGGTTTTCGCGTGAGCCAAGGTTCAGTACGAGCACGCGCCTTAGGTAAGGTTGCACATAATCGAGTAAAAAGATTCATTGCTTTGACTGGAACGCCAAGCCCCAACGGGCTTAAAGACCTTTGGGGTCAGGTATGGTTCATTGATCGCGGTCAAAGATTAGGCACAAGTTTCGGCGCATTTACTCAGCGTTGGTTTCAACAAATCCAAGTTGGTGCAGACCGCAACGCAGTTCAGCTTGTGCCCTTTCCTCATAGTCAAAATGAAATCCAAACTAAGCTCAAAGATATTTGTTTGAGCATTGAGGCTAAGGATTATTTTGATATTAAAGACCCAATATTCAGAACAGTTGAAATTGAGCTCAAAGGCAAAGCGCGAAAACTTTATGACGAGATGGAAAAGGAAATGTTCATTGAGCTTTCTGAAACCACAGAAGTTGAAGCATTCAACGCCGCATCAAAGACAATGAAGTGCCTACAATTGGCAAGCGGATCTGTTTATACGGATGATCAAGGTAATTGGCAGGCGGTGCATGACTTAAAGATACAGGCGCTTGAATCAATTGTCGAAGAAGCCTGCGGAATGCCGGTACTTGTTGCGTACCACTTTAAAAGTGACCTTGAGCGATTACAAAAGGCTTTTCCTAGTGGCAGACATTTAGACAAAGATCCGAAGACGATTCACGACTGGAACGCGGGAAAAATCCCTGTGCTGTTTGCTCATCCTGCCAGCGCTGGTCACGGGCTGAATCTTCAGGATGGCGGGAATATTTTAGTTTTCTTTTCCCATTGGTGGGATTTAGAACAATACCAACAAATCATAGAACGCATTGGGCCAACGCGCCAAGCGCAAGCGGGCCATGATCGTCCAGTTTACATTTACCACATCATTGCCAAAAACACGATCGATTCTGTTGTTATGGAGCGCAGAGACTCCAAGCGCGAAGTGCAGGATTTATTGATGGAAGCAATGAAACGCAGAGAGGTTTAATAAAATGGGTAAATATGTATTAACTTTTGAATCAGAAACACCGCCTCAAATTTTTCTCAATCAAACCATTCCCAATATTGGAAAGGTTGTTGAAATGAAATCAGAAGAATTGCCGCCACGTGTTCCAGTATCTTT
Source organism: Acinetobacter sp. ANC 3929 (assembly GCF_000369405.1). Classification (GTDB taxonomy): domain Bacteria; phylum Pseudomonadota; class Gammaproteobacteria; order Pseudomonadales; family Moraxellaceae; genus Acinetobacter. The sequence goes on along the minus strand of NZ_KB849994.1, from coordinate 372,310 downwards.
TTTAATGGAGCGGTTCAGTTTTTCACGTAAAACTATTATCGAAACCCTTCGCCCCTTTAATCGTGGTCGAGATGGGAAACACATGTACGATCCCAAAGAGGTCATGCCGATCTTGGAGAATCTAAACGCACAGACCTTAGCAAGGCAATCACGACGTAAAAATTAGAAAAAGGCGCTTTATGCGCCTTTAATTTTGTTTTGAAAGATAATTTCTTGTCTGTATTTCAATTTCTTTTAAACTTTCAAATTCCGTATTTTCCTTTACAAACTTATCGATATCCTTATGATTCAACTCTGCAAAATTGCTATGCCCTAGAAATTTTTGACATGCTTGAATTTGTATATCAAAAATACTTTTGAATTGAGTATTTTCATTAATAAAATCATTGATTGCAAACTCTAATGAAAGACCCTTATCATTCCTAATTAAATCCCATTGCTTATCTACAATTTTTCTACGTTCAATTTCAGCTATTTCTTTGAAAACCATTTCGATACCATGTCGTTTATAAGTAATACTGATAATAATAAACATATTTACTCATAAAATAGATAAAATATGTATTTTGTTACAATTTGCGCAATTGACACCACTTCGACACCATAAAAACTTAACCTTTTGTTTTTTATGAATATAAATAACCTTGCCAAGGTTGGGGTCGGGAGTTCGAGTCTCCTTTCCCGCTCCAGATTCAAAAAAGCCTTCATCGAAAGATGAGGGCTTTTTTCTTATATACATCTACCCTATCCAAGCCCACCAAAGAATCAGACAAACTTTACACGGCCCAGTTAATGTAATAGTATAACATTACATTAACAACAGAGACTTAAAAATGAAAGTTTGCTCATCCCTTAAAAGTGCAAAACGTCGTAGCCCTGATTGCCAGATTGTAAAACGTCGCGGCAAGCTATTTGTTATTTGCAAATCCAACCCTCGCTTCAAAGCAAGACAAGGTTAACTTGTCTTGCTTTACCAAAGATTAAACAACCCTTACATTCCCTTACTACCATTTCTCCTTTAAATTTCATAACTTAGATATTACTGTTTTCATGAGGTTATATCTAAGATGAAAAAATCACTAATCGCAATTTCTTTGGCGTCTATTTTTTTAGTTGCATGTAATAAAGCAGAAACCCCAAAAACAGATGAGCAAACACCTCCCGCAACTTCTACCGAAGCGACCTCTGAAGTCGCAGATAGTGCTCATACCGCAGAAAACTCACTTGACTGGAATGGCACATATACAGGGGTACTTCCATGCGCAGATTGCGAAGGAATCAAAACTGAACTTGAACTCAACCAAGATAAAACATTTGAGTTAAAAGAGACTTATCTCGGCAAAGGTGATGGTAAAGCATTTGAAAGCAAAGGTAGCTTTAACTTCGACAGCCAAAACACCTCGATTATTGAGCTAGACAAAGCTGGTGATGGCCGTAAATACTTTGTTGCCGAAGGCTACTTAAAAGCTTTAGATACTGAAGGCAAAGAGATCACAGGCGAGCTAGCCGACAAATACGAGCTTAAGAAAGAAGCTGAATAAAATAATCAGTGACGCCTTAGAAATCCATAAGTCAAAATGAGATTTTAGCAGGCAATAAAAAACCCAGTCACAATGACTGGGTTTTTTTAGAAGATACGAATTACTTCGCAGCAGCTTGAGCAGCAGCAACTTCTTCTGCAAAGCTCATTTCAGCTTTCTTCTCAATACCTTCACCCACTTCGAAACGAGTGAATTGAGCAACAACAGTACCCGTTGCTTTTAATACGTCAGCAACTTTCTTGTCGTTGTCGATTACATACATTTGACGATCAAGCGCAACTTCGTTCAAGTATTTTTCAACTGAACCAGTTACCATTTTCTCAACGATGTTCGCTGGCTTACCAGATTCTAACGCTTTTGCTTCAGCAATTTCTTTCTCTTTAGCGATCAAGTCAGCTGGAACAGCTTCTGCATTTACCGCAACTGGGTTGAACGCAGCAACGTGCATTGCAATACCTTTACCAGTATCAGCATCACCTGTATAAGAAACAACAACACCGATTTTTAAACCGTGTTTGTAAACAGCCAAGTTTTCGCCTTCAACGATTTGAGCACGACGAACTTGAATGTTTTCACCGATTTTTTGAACAAGTGCAACACGCGCTTCTTCTACAGTTGCGCCGTCTTCAAGCTTAAGTTCAGCAATTTTTGCAGCATCAGTTTCGCCAGCAGCAAGTGCAGCAGCAGCAACTTTATCAGAGAAGTTTTTGAAGTTTTCGTCTTTAGCAACGAAGTCAGTTTGACAGTTAACTTCAACAAGAATTGCTTTGTTACCGTTTTGAATAATAGTGATCGCACCATCAGCAGCAATGTTACCTGCTTTTTTAGCAGCTTTTGCTTGACCTGATTTACGAAGGTTATCAATCGCAAGTTCGATGTCACCGCCTGCTTCTGTTAATGCTTTTTTGCATTCCATCATTGCAAGACCAGTACGGTCACGTAATTCTTTTACCATGCTCGCAGTAACTGCAGTCATGTTGATCTCCTAAAATCGGTAGAAAATAAATCTGTTCAACAAAAACGGCCCAAAGAAACTCTGGGCCGTTTGCACTCTCGACGCTTTAATTTGCCACCATTACATGTCGCAAAAATGACAAGCTTGCGTCAAAACGCATTAAGCCTCAGATGCGTCTTTCGCAGCATCGTCGCCTTTTGCTTGTGCATTAGCTTGTGATTGAGCGTATTCTTTACCAGCAAGAATCGCATCAGCCATAGCTGAAGCATACAAAGTTACTGCACGAATCGCATCGTCGTTACCCGGAATAACGTAATCAACGTTGTCTGGGTTAGAGTTTGTATCAACGATACCGATTACAGGAATACCTAAGTTTTTCGCTTCTTTGATTGCAATCGCTTCGTGATCAACGTCGATTACAAATAATGCGTCAGGTAAACCACCCATGTTCTTAACGCCGCCTAAAGCACGTTCAAGTTTTTCCATCTCACGAGTACGTTCTAAAGCTTCACGTTTAGTAAGCTTAGCAAAAGTACCGTCTTGAGATTGAGTTTGAAGATCTTTTAAACGGTTGATAGATTGGCGAAGTGTTTTCCAGTTCGTCAACATACCACCTAACCAACGGTGATCTACATATGGTTGACCAGCGCGTTGAGCTTGTTCACGGATGATGTTAGAAGCAGCACGTTTAGTACCAACGAACAATACTTTGTTCTTTTTGCTTGCAAGATTGTTAACAAAGTTCAAAGCATCATTTAACGCAGGAACAGTGTGTTCAAGGTTGATGATGTGAATTTTGTTACGCGCGCCAAAAATGTATTGACGCATTTTTGGGTTCCAGAAACGAGTTTGGTGACCAAAGTGTGCGCCTGCTTGAAGAAGGTCGCGCATGCTTACGTTGTAATCTGCCATTTTCTTTACCTTAAAGTTTGGGTTAGGCCTCCATATATCCGCATTCTCCACCTATTGCTAGGCACCCAGAGTAATGTGTCGATATATGTGCGGATTTTTTACGACTATCATTATCAGATATTTTCGTAAAATATATTCACGAAAAGCATTTGATAAAATAGGCGGCTATTTATACCATAGACACTTGCAAATTACCAAAAGTTTTTAGAGATCATGAATACAACTTATACAGCCCCACGCCGATTAATCAAAACACCTGAAGAAATTGAAAAGATGCGTGTTGCAGGGAAATTGGCGGCTGAAGTTCTAGACATGATTAAACCGCATATTAAAGCGGGTGTGAGCACACTAGAACTCGATACGATCTGTCGCAATCACATTGAAAATGTTCAACAAGCGATTCCTGCCTGTGTAGGTTATGGTGCCGCACCTGGTCGCCCTGCTTTTCAACATTCGATTTGTACTTCGGTAAACCATGTGGTTTGTCATGGTATTCCATCTGAAAATAAAACATTAAAGAACGGTGATATTCTAAATATTGATGTAACAGTCATTAAAGATGGCTATCACGGCGATACCAACATGATGTATGTGGTTGGTGGTGAAACCTCTATTCTTGCAAATCGCCTGTGCTCAGTGGCTCAAGAAGCGATGTATCGCGGTATGGCAACCGTTAAAGATGGTTCATACCTTGGTGATGTAGGTTATGCAATTCAGCAATATGTTGAATCTGAGCGTTTCAGTGTTGTCCGTGAATATTGTGGTCATGGTATCGGCAATGTTTTCCATGATGAACCACAAGTTTTACATTATGGGCAAAAAGGCACAGGTATGCGCTTAGAAGCTGGCATGACCTTTACTATTGAACCAATGGTAAACGCAGGTGTTTGGCAAACCAAGCTTTTAGGTGATAAGTGGACGGTTGTCACAAAAGATCACAAATTGTCGGCCCAATATGAACATACGATTTTGGTAACACAAACAGGGATCGAAGTTTTGACTGCTCGTCCTGAAGAAGACTTGTCTCGTTTTATGTAATTCATTTGATTTAAATTATTTTTAAAAAGTCACTTCGGTGGCTTTTTATATATTCACAATTTCTTCATCAATTTATTTAAATCAAACAAAAATATTCATAAGCATAACAATTATAAATCCTAACTAAACAAACCCTGTCTAAAAATAGCGTTATGGTGGGCGCAAGAAAAATCCTAACAAACTTTCTGGACATGGAGTCCCACGATGATGAAGAAATCATTCGCTTGCCTGCTTACAGGTTTATGTGCCCTACCTACCGTTACTTTCGCAGACTCACCTTATTTCAGTCTAAAAGATGGAGATGGCTTTAAGCGCTTTTCTGTTTCTGTAGGTGCTTTATATGTGAAACCAACAGGCAAAGCTCAACCTGTAAATGTTAATACAGCTATTGCAGAAGGCACTAAAACGCGTGTTGGAGATGTTAAAGCCGACTCAGTCTTGAATGCTATTGATGAATCTAAACAAAATGCTACAGCAAAAAAAACAATACTAAAGGGTGTGCTTGATCTAGAAAAAAATACACTTCTCAACTTAGGATTACCTGGAGTAATTTCCTATAAAGGCGAAGATGGAGAGCAATATTTAAAAGCGAAGACAGCAGGATCAGCAGAGATTAATGGACTATCATCTTGGGATAATGCAGGTACGGGATTAGAAGCAGATGATGTTCTAACTTTAGGTATTATGACTAACTACTTCTTCACAGATAATGTCTCCTTAGAAATGAAAGCTGGTATCCCCCCTAAAGTAGATATTCAAGGAAAAGGAAAAATTTACGCACCATTAACAGGTTTAGCGTCACCTGAAGGATTGGGCTCAGTTATTGGTGATCTCCCATTAAAAAAAGATATTTTTATTACTGACCTTGAATCACATGGTACAGCAGCTACCGCACGCGCATGGACGCCTGCCTTTGAATTCCAATATCATTTCGGTAAAACAGGTGTGAATAAATTCAGACCTTATGTTGGATTAGGTCTAATGTATGCTTATTTTAATGAGCTAAAAATCAACTCTGCAATCGAAAATGACCTCATCAATGCTGGACATATGATCGTCAATATTAAAGATGGCAAAGCAGGTGCAGCATTGGATAAAAAGACCAGCTCTGGTGATCCAAAAGTTAAATTAGAAGCGTCAGACGCATTTGCTCCTATTGCTACTGCTGGTTTTACTTATGATTTTAACGATCGCTGGTTTGCTGTTGGTTCTGTTTCATATGCACACCTCACAGGGGAAGCAACAATAACAGTGAATGATGATAAATATGGAGAACTTATTCGCGCAAAAACTGATATCGAAATCAATCCTATTTTAGGTTACGCAGGTGTCGGCTATCGCTTCTAAATCTCATTTCCCCTAAAAAGCAGCATCAGTTGCTTTTTTTGTGATCTTTTAAAATACTATGATCAAAAATCATGCACCAAGAGAAATCAATTTTCAGACGCTTGTCTCACATCAATCTACAAAGCCATCTTGCCTTTTCTTACAAACAAGTAGCTTGCCCCACCCAATATTCCTATAAACACCTTGATGATTAATATTTTAAATTATTCATTTGGTTAATTTATTTTTCTGGCATGACACTTGCTGTATATCAAACAAAATGAATCAACGACGATTCATAAATTAATTTGATGACGGCCAATGACGTCCGTTCTGTTCGATTTGCTTTGGCAGCGTAATTGCCAAGCAAAAATAAATAACGTGCAGTTCAGGAGAAAGTTATGTCTTCACCAATGAATATAGATGCAAAAAAAGCCACCGAAATAAAATTATTCAGCTTTTCAACACCTGCCATGCGTGCCTTTCATATGACATGGCTGGCATTCTTTGTCTGTTTCTTTGCGTGGTTTGCCTGCGCACCACTGATGCCTGTCATTAAAGGTGAATTCAATTTAACCAAAGATCAAATCGCCAATATCAACATTGCAGCAGTTGCGATTACCATTCTAATTCGCCTCATCGTTGGCCCACTCTGTGACAAATACGGTCCACGTAAGACTTACACTGCACTTTTACTGCTTGGCAGTATTCCCGTGTTCGGTGTTGCCGCAGCAAATACCTATGAATCCTTCCTATTCTTCCGCTTATTGATTGGTGCAATTGGCGCAAGCTTTGTCATTACCCAATACCATACCAGTGTGATGTTTGCACCAAACGTTGTTGGCACTGCCAATGCCGCTTCTGCAGGTTGGGGAAATGCAGGTGGTGGTGCGACCCAAGCAATTATGCCGCTTATCTTGGGTGCGATTGTCATGTTTGGTGTTGAACAAGCTATGGGTTGGAGAATTGCTCTGCTCGTACCTGGCATCATGATGCTGATTGTAGGTGTGCTGTACTGGAAATTTACTCAAGATTGCCCTCAAGGAAATTTTAAAGAGCTTCGCGAGCAAGGCATTGACGTTGGTAGTGGCAAAAAAGGTGGTGTTGCTATCCTGATGCAAGCTGCCCGTAATTACCGTGTTTGGATTCTCTTTGTCTCTTATGCTGCATGCTTTGGTATTGAAATTTTTATTCATAACATTGCAGCGATGTACTATGTCGATCACTTCAATATGGGACTTAAAGAAGCTGGTTTAACTGCGGGTATTTTCGGCCTACTCGCCCTGTTTGCTCGTGCACTCGGAGGTTACCTCTCAGATAAGGTTGCGATCTCAAAAGGCTTAGATGGCCGAACTAAAGTTTTATTTATCATGATCCTATGTGAAGGTTTATTCCTCATACTTTTCTCTCAAATGAATACCGTAGCACTTGCGATTATCAGCATGACCGTTTTTGCGCTCTTTACGCATATGTCTTGTGGTGCAACTTATGCGCTTGTACCTTTTATTGACCGTAATGCTTTGGGTGGTGTCGCAGGTATCATCGGTGCGGGTGGCAATGTTGGTGCGGTTGCCGCAGGTTTCTTACTCAAAGGTTTACTTGACGTGCAAACCTGCTTGATGATCTTAGGTGCATTAGTCACCGTGGCTGCATTTAGCGTCATCCTTATACGCTTCTCAGTCGAACATAAAGCCAAAGAACAACAATTGTTTGAGCAAGCCGTCTTAGAACGTAACTCTCTCGCTTGATCACAATACCTTTGCTGTGGGATGCAATTATCCCACACGATTTTCAAATCAAATACTTCAACACCATTTTCAGGGGTCTCAATATGAAATTGAATCTTCTTAGCTTCGCTATGCTCAGTTTTTTAAGCAGTGCTGTTTATGCAGCACCAACGCTATACGGCGAAATTGATGCCAGCATCGATTGTTTACCAGAAAAAAATACCAACAGCTCAAATAAGGATGTATGGGAAATTAACTCAAATAGTTCATATCTCGGTATTAAAGGTGATGAAAAACTCACTGAGCGGCTAAATGCGGTCTATGCAATTGAGTGGGAATTTAGTGCTGATGGTGATAGTAATGAATGGACATAGCGTAACCGCTTCTTAGGTTTAAAAGATACTCAACTGGGTACGATTAAAGCGGGCAAATTGAGTTTGTTCCGCTTTTATGCCTTTGAAACAAACCCACAATTATTTCCGTTAAGAATCGAAATATGACTCGAAGTATTTTAAAATACTTTTCACTTATTCTAAGATCATAACAACAATGTCCAACCCACAATTTTCCAAACAGCTGATTTACATGCTCATTGGAAGTGCACTGGTACTCGCACTTTCATTAGGTGTGCGTCATGGTTTTGGGCTGTATCTGGTCCCAATGAGTGATGCATTTGGCTGGGGACACCATATTTTCAGTTTCGCAATTGCCATGCAAAACTTAATCTGGGGCGCAGCACAACCCTTTACAGGTGCGATTGCAGATAAATACGGAACTAAGAAAGTCGTTGCAGCGGGTGGTTTACTGTATGCCATTGGCTTGATTCTGATGGCATTTAGCTCCACAGGACTATTACTGAACCTCAGCTTAGGTCTGGTGATTGGACTTGCCTTGTCCGCGACTTCATTCACGGTCCTTCTTTCTGCTGTTGGCCGTGCTGCGCCACCTGAGAAACGCAGTATGGTGATGGGGGTTGCCAGTGCAGCAGGTTCATTTGGACAATTTATCATGCTGCCATCGACTTTGCTTTTACTCAAAAACATCGGTTGGTCATCTGCATTATTGGTCAGTGCTTTCGCCATTGCGTTTATTGTTCCTTTGGCTTGGTTATTAAAAGCACCAACTTCGAGTATACCAAAAGCACTCAACCAACCCAGCTTAAGCTTTAAACAAGTATTAAAAATCGCGAGAGATCACAAACCCTTTTGGTGGCTATCACTTGGCTTTTTAGTTTGCGGTTTCCAAGTAGTCTTTCTCGGGGTACATCTTCCTGGCTATTTGATTGATCATGGGTTTGATGCCACCACTGGCACAATATTTTTAGCACTGGTAGGCTTATTTAATATTGTCGGAACTTATGGTGCAGGCTGGTTAGGTGATCGCTATTCCAAACCAAAGCTACTGATGTTGTTATATGGCTTACGTGGTATTGCAATTATCGCATTTTTACTCCTCCCGTTAAGCACATTGACCGTTTATAGCTTTGGGATCATTATGGGATTACTGTGGCTATCAACAGTTCCACTCACCAATGGGATTGTCGCCAACATGTTTGGCGTCAAATATTTATCCATGCTTAGTGGGATCGTGTTCTTTACCCACCAAATCGGTTCGTTCTTTGGCGGTTGGTTAGGCGGCGTAAATCATGATTTAACAGGCAACTATAATTTGATCTGGCTCACCTGTTTAATCCTGAGTATCTTTGGTGTAGTTATCCATCTTTTCGTCAATGAAGAGGCTGTGATCCATGACGAGTATTGAACGAAATTTCAAGCTGATCTTAGTCATCTTTATTTTTGGTCTGATCAGTATTTCAATTGCCATCTGGCTTCAAACACCAGATTTATTTGAATACTTTAATCAAGCCTTTTGTGCGCATTGAGCAAATCTTTCAAGCGCTGTTATTTGTCATATGAAGATCAAAAAACTGTCATCAAATCATCAAATTTCGATGGTGTAATGAAAAATAAAAAATCTATAAAATGCAAAAAGCGTGTTGATCGAATAAATCAACACGCTTATTTATTGCCTGAAATAAATAAGGGTTACTCATCAGCAACCCTTATTTGGTTAGAAACAAAGCACTTTACTGTTGGCGTTTAGGCAGTGGAATATACTGCGATTGCGCATTTTGCTGTACTTTACGCTCACCCACTTTCACTTGGACTGTTTGCTGCTTTCCTTCACGCTCAATGATCACATCAATCAAACTTTCTGGTGCTTGCAATGCCACATAATTAATTAAATGCGATGCAGAAGAAATTTGCTCATTGTTGACTTGAATGATCTTGTCGCCACGTTTAATCCCTGCTGTATCCGCTGGACCTTGGCGTAAGACATCTGCAACAGTAACACCAATCGGTTTCGCCGCCAGCACATCTTCATCCAAATTATTTGGAATTAAGCTAATGCCTAACCACCCACGAACCACTCGGCCATCTTTCAAAATTGAATTCAATACTTGTTGACAAACTTTCGCTGGGATTGCAAAACCAATCCCTAGTGAACCTCCAGATTGAGAGAAGATTGCTGTGTTCACACCAATCAGATTCCCGGCAACATCAATCAATGCACCACCAGAGTTACCTGGGTTAATTGCCGCATCGGTTTGAATAAAGTCTTCGTAAGTATTAATACCCAAGTCAGAACGACCAGTCGCAGAAATAATCCCTTGTGTGACCGTTTGCCCCACACCAAATGGATTACCAATCGCGAGAACAACGTCTCCCACTTCATTACCACTCAACTTAAATGGCAATACTGGCAATTTGTCTAGCTCAATTTTGATCACAGCCAAATCTGTATCGGGGTCAGTCCCAATAACCGTCGCCTCAGCACGACGCCCATCATGCAATGCCACAACAATATGTTCAGCCTGTGCAATCACATGATTATTCGTCAAGATATAACCATCAGCGCGCACAATTACACCTGACCCCAGACTGTTTTCATTTTGAGGTTGCTGTGGCACTTGATTGCCAAAAAACTCACGAAACACAGGATCATTCAGTAATGGATGATTCATCTGTTTAACTTTCTGAGTGGTAAAAATATTCACCACGGCAGGCGCAGCCACTTTAACTGCAGCACTATACGAAACCACCCCACCGGTACGTGATGTATCAATCAGTGGCTCAACCTTTTCGGCTGGCATTTTTACGCCATCAGCAGCCACTGTGGGCTTCGGTTGATGTGATTTCTGCCAAGCCAGAAAACTAAATATAACAAGAATGAGTAATACCCAAGGTAACCATGTAAATGCACGGCGCACGTCTATCATCCTCTAGGCGAAATTATGTTATGAACGTAATTTATTGAAGAACTGGAAGTTTCCACTATTGTAAAGTAAATTGCTTAAAATCAATGCAAAAGTTAAAAAAGTTTTGTCTAGCTTTAGTTACATTTAAAAATATGTTCTCATGAATGCTGAGACGAGATGTAAATCATTTGAGGAATCGTATGGCAAATTTGCATGAAATTGTGCAATGGTGTGATCAAACTTTAAAGGCCAACGAATTTAAAGACTACGCACCTAACGGCTTACAAATTGAAGGCAAGCTTGAAGTGAATAAAATTGTGTGTGCTGTCACTGCATCTGAAGATGCAATTGATGCCGCGATTGCACAACAAGCCGACGCTTTGCTTGTACATCATGGTTACTTTTGGAAAGGTGAAGCCTATCCAATTACAGGCATGCGCGGCAATCGTATCAAGAAACTTATTCAACATAATATTTCCCTGATTGCCTATCACTTGCCTTTAGATGCCCACCCTACACTCGGAAATAATATCGCCATTGCAGATTTAATTGGTTTACAAAATCTGGAAGCCTTGGATCCTGCCGAAAAACACCCGATTGGAAATATTGGCTATTTAGACGATTCCCTTAGCCCAGAACAATTTAAAGCGAAGTTACAGGCTATTTTTGATTTTAACGTGGTTCATCTGCCAAGTGATAAAACTGCAATTAAAAAAGTAGGCTTCTGCACCGGTGGCGCGCAAGATTTTATTGCCAAAGCAGCTCAAACAGATTGTGATGCCTATATTTCAGGTGAGGTCAGTGAACGTACTTTTTATGAAGCCAAAGAACTTGGGGTACATTATTTTGCATGTGGTCACCATGCAACTGAACGTTATGGTGTACAGCGCTTAGCACAGGCAATTGCAAAGCAGTTTTCGATCGAAACAGAATATTTTGAACTTAACAACCCGATCTAATTCGATTCAATCCTTTGAAGGAGTGAAATTATTTTTGCTCCTTCCCATCACAATCTATCGTAGTTTTTTAATCCGTCCATTTTCAACTTAAGATTTGCGCTAGCCTTATCATCATCGCAATGTCTTTATCATATCTTTGGGCTTATAAAGCCTAAATCAGCCCTCTATTTTCCTTGGCAAGTCAATTCAAGCCCCAACAAACGAATGATAAATAAAATTTATTTTTTACTCCATTTCGCATAGATAAAAGCAAATTAAAAGATATTGATTCTCATTAGCTTTTAAATAAATAATAAAGGCGCTCTAATTCATCGCAATAAAACCACATTGATTACAAAAGGAATCAAACACATGGCCTATTCTTTACCTGCGCTTCCTTATGCATATGATGCACTCGAACCGAACATTGACACCAAAACAATGGAAATTCATCATAGCAAACACCATCAGACCTATATCAATAATATTAATGGCGCAATTGAAGGCACAGAATGGGAAAAACTCCCTGTAGAGGAACTGGTCGCCAAAGTGAATGAAGTTCCAGCGGACCTTAAAAATATGGTGATCAATAATGGCGGCGGACATGCCAATCATTCACTTTTTTGGACAGTCATGAGCCCGCAAGGAGGTGGTGAACCTACAGGTGATATTGCTAAAGCCATTCATCAGCAACTTGGTGGTTTCGATGCTTTTAAAGATGCATTTACCAAAGCAGCACTGAGTCGTTTTGGTAGTGGTTGGGCATGGCTGAGTGTGACACCTGAACACAAATTAGTGGTCGAAAGCAGTGGCAACCAAGACTCGCCACTGATGCATGGTAATACGCCTATTCTAGGTTTGGATGTATGGGAACATGCGTATTATTTAAAATACCAAAATCGCCGTCCTGAATATATTGCTGCATTTTATAATGTCGTGAATTGGAATGAAGTTAATCGCCGTTATCACCAAACATTACAAGCAAAAGTACAATAATTTTCGAATCAGCTCAGCCTAATTCAGTATCACCATAAAAAACTGGTTAGAGTATTTTATAACGTTCACTAAACGAGCTAAAAACTCTAATCATTGTTGTATCGTATATGTCTCATAACGAAATTTTTTGCATATTTTGTGTATTAAAAGACTGCCCTATTGTCTATAGAATCATTTACAATAAAAGCACTTAATGTAAAACCCAGCAAATTTGCAAGGAATGAAACATGACAACCATTACTTTACCTGCACTTCCATATGGCTATGATGATTTAGCGCCACACATCACTCGCGAAACTTTAGAATACCATCACGACAAACACCACAATACTTATGTTGTTAACTTAAACAACTTAATTAAAGGTACTGACCTTGAAGGCAAAACTTTAGAAGAAATCATCAAAGCTTCTGCTGGTGATGCATCTAAAGCAGGTATCTTTAACAATGCTGCGCAAGTATGGAACCACACGTTCTACTGGAACAGCATGAAGCCAAATGGTGGTGGTAAACCTACAGGCGCGATTGCAGCGAAGATTGACGAAACTTTTGGTAGCTACGAAAAGTTTGCAGAGGAATTTACTGCTGCTGCAACAACTCAATTCGGTTCAGGTTGGGCTTGGTTAGTTGCTGATGAAGTAAACGGTAAATTATCGATTACTAAAACTGCGAATGCAGACACTCCACTTGCACATGGCCAAGTTGCAGTATTAACTATCGACGTATGGGAACACGCTTACTACATCGACTTCCGTAACTTACGTCCTAAGTACATCGCAACTTTCTTAGAAAGCCTAGTAAACTGGGACTATGCAAATGCAAAACTTGCAGGTCAACCAGCAGGTGTTGAGAAATAAGTGATTATTTCTTGAATAAAAAACTGCTCTTCATGGGCAGTTTTTTTATGTCTATATTTTGATGGAATCATTCGACTCAGCCATCCAATTCACTCGCTCTTGTTAAAATAAAGTCTCTTTTACATTGTCCTTAGGTTAATAAAGATAGACCCACTCTCATTGAATAAGTGCTTTCAATAGAAAGCGTCTCATCACTAATAATCAGAAAGGCCATAATTAGTTTTCTTGAAACAAAGATTCAGTCTTAAATATTTATTTTAAAGCAATAAAAAACCCTGCTTACGCAGGGTTTTTTTGAATCAACTCAGTGCTTAGTGAGCAGCGAATTGGTTCATTGTGTTTTTAGCATCATCGTGCGCTTTAAGAGCGTTGTCACCAGAGAAGATTTCTTTGTGATCATCACCGATGTCAGAACCCGCCATTGCTTGGTGTTTAACACAAGCGATACCACCACGGATTTCTTTACGTTGTACGCCAGCAACATATGCCAACATACCTTCAGAACCGAAGTAACCTTGTGCAAGCTCATGAGTAGAAAGAGCAGCAGTATGGTAAGTCGGAAGTGTGATCAAGTGATGGAACACACCTGCTTCACGAGCAGCATCTGCTTGGAATGTACGGATCTTAGCGTCTGCATCAGCAGCTAATTCAGTAGCATCATACTCAGCGCTCATTAATTTAGCACGGTCGTAAGCAGAAACGTCTTTACCTTCAGCAACCCAACGGTCGTAAGCTTGTTGACGGAAGTTTAAAGTCCAGTTGAATGATGGGCTGTTGTTATAAACAAGCTTCGCATTTGGAACAGTTTCACGTACACGGTTAACCATGTGAGCGATTTCTTCTACGTTTGGAGTCGCAGTTTCGATCCAAAGAAGGTCAGCACCATTTTGAAGGCTAGATACACAGTCAAGTACAACACGGTCAATTTGAGTGTCAGCACGGAACTGATACAAACCAGAAGCTAAACGCTTAGGACGGTGTAATTTACCATTACGTTTGATTAAGATTTCATCTTCTTGAGCATCAGCGATGTCAATTTCAGTTGTATCTAAGTAGCTGATGTATTGAGAAGCGATGTCGCCTGGCTCTTTAACCACTGGGATTTTTTGAGTCAAGTCAGCGCCTTCAGAGTCAGTACGTGCAACGATGATACCGTCATCAAGACCCATTTCTAAGAATGCATAACGTAATGCATGAATTTTAGAGATGAAGTCTTCATGTGGAACAGTTACTTTACCAGCTTGGTGACCACATTGTTTCGCATCAGATACTTGGTTTTCGATTTGAAGTGCACAAGCACCCGCTTCGATCATCTTACGTGCAAGTAAGTAAGTCGCTTCTTCGTTACCGAAACCAGCATCGATATCTGCAATAATTGGTACGATGTGAGTTTGGAAACCATCGATTTGAGCAGTGATTTCAGCAGCTTTAGCAGTATCGCCTGCTTCGTTTGCTTTTTTAAGTGCACGGAATAAATCGTTAAGTTCTTTCGCATCAGCTTGACGTAAGAAAGTGTAGATTTCTTCGATCAAAGCAGGTACAGACGTTTTTTCATGCATAGATTGGTCAGGAAGTGGACCAAATTCTGAACGAAGTGCAGCAACCATCCAACCAGAAAGGTAGATATAGCGACGTTCAGTTGTACCAAAGTATTTTTTGTTCGCAATCATTTTTTGTTGCGCGATAAAACCGTGCCAGCAACCTAATGATTGAGTATATTTGCTAGAATCAGCATCATAAGCAGCCATATCACGACGCATAATCGCAGCTGTATATTTAGCAATATCTAAACCAGTTTTGAATTGGTTTTGCATTTGCATACGCGCAGCATCTTCTGGGCTAATATCGCGCCAAGTGTCGCCGAATTTTGCTTTTAGTTCGCGGATTGCATCAATCGCTGTTTGATATGTAGACATGATATATTCCTTTTGCGGATTGGCATCGAATGATCGCTAAAAAATCCTGATTTTATTTAGTCTAGATTTAAAGCACGTCATCAACATGTATCACAGCTTAGTCTTTGGCAAGTGTTTTATCCAATATTCTAGCTTAATCTTCAGTATTTTCTAAAAAAATATATGTATAACCATTTTTCAAAAATGCAAAAAACATAATACAAATAATTGTTTTTATTAAACTTATAAAATACATAGTTATAGCTAATCATCAAGTTTCAGACTCACTTTCTAGACTCATCAGTTCAGAAAAAGCTAAAATTTACTTATTCAAGTTGCAGAAAATGACAATTTTCCTCTATGTTTTTCTTCAATTTGAATACAAAAGCACACCATAAAAAGCCGTCAAAATTAAATAAATCGACAGAATGTGCCAAGTTGGGGGATAAGCATTGCCGCTGTTGCTTTTATGTAGGATTAAGTTACACAAATCCCTCTGAATATGTCATAATTCAAGGCAATTCAAGGATTTTATTTTCGGTATTTTTTTTATGAATCTGGAGCGCGTCGATCTCAATTTATTAATTTATCTTGACGTACTTCTTCGTGAAAAAAATGTCACCCGCGCAGCAGAGCAATTGGGTGTCACCCAGCCTGCGATGAGTAATATTCTACGTCGTTTACGTAATTTATTTAACGACCCCCTACTCATTCGTTCTTCTGAAGGCATGACGCCAACAGAACGTGCATTAGAATTACAGCCACGTATTCGAGATGCGTTAGCTGATCTTTCAATGATCCTTGAACCACGTACTGAATTCCGTCCTTATACCAGTAATCGTGTATTCCGGATTATGACATCCGATTATGCCGAAGCGACTTTGGTACCACGTCTTGTTAAGGCATTACGCTCAGAAGCACCGAACGTTGTCTTGGATTTCTTAACACCAAGTGACGTGTCCTACCGTGATATGGAACAAGGTAAAGTTGATTTAGCGATTAACCGCTTCAACGAAATTCCTCAAAGCTTTCATCAGGTTTTGGTATGGCGTGATAGTTTTAGCTGTATTTTAAATGATAAGCACCCTGCAGTGACTCACCTCAATTTAAAAAGCTATTTAGATGCACAACATATCTGGGTGTCTAAAACGGGCATGGGTGTCGGCTTTGGTGTTAATCCAGAAAAACAAGCGGGCTTAGGTTGGATTGATCAAGCTTTAGAGCGTATTGGTCAACGCCGTAAGATCTCTGTATTTACCCGTCATTATCAAATGCCAGCACTCTTGGCGCAAAATGTAGATTTAATCGCGACGCTACCAACACGTATGGCGCGCTTACAAACACAAAATCCTAGACTGGTTATAAAAGACCCTCCTTTCTATATTCCAGAATTTGAACTAAAAATGGCTTGGTGTCCGTTATTGCATCATCATCCTGCACATCGTTGGCTCAGACAATTGATTTTGTTTGTTGCACGTCAAATGATTGAGGAAGAAAATCGTGAGTATTTGTTGAATAATGGCAATTCACAATTACCACATAGCTTTTTCTAAACAGACACATTAACAAGATGAAATTTCAGCCATATCTTATGTGTGGCTGATTGTTTTAATAATAATATCAATAAAAATTTATTTCTTTTACTTATTGATAGATTATATTCTCTTAAAGAATAAGCGAGTGAAATAATGCGTAACAAACAATTATTTGCATAAGCGATTTTATAGGCTGTGTCCTATCAACATAGGTGATGTATGGATATTTTACAAAGCATGATGATTCTAGTCCTTCTAGTCGCATGTTCATTCTTTTTATCCTTATCTGAAATCGCGATTGCTGGATCACGAAAACTCAAACTCAAACTCATTGCTGAAAGCGGTGAGGAAAGAGCAAATAAAGTCATTGAGTTGCAGGAAAACTCCGCAGACTTTTTCGCATCTACGCAAGTCGGTGTGAATGCTGTCGCGATCCTGGGTGGTATTGTCGGTGAATCCTCATTGCGTCCCTACTTCCATAACTTGGCGACAGAGCTTTATCCAGGCCCTTGGGCAGATACGATCGGATTCAGCTTATCTTTTTTAACAGTCACTTCCCTATTTATCTTATTTGCTGATTTGATGCCAAAACGTCTGGCCATGATTTTCCCAGAAAAATTAGCCATTAAAGTCATCAATCCAATTACCATCTTTATCAAAATCTGCAGACCATTGGCTTGGTTTATTAATATCATTGCAAATTCAATTTTTAGAATCTTTAAAATTGATACTAAACGCGATGACAGTATGACTTTTGATGATATTTCTGCCATCGTAAATGCAGGTGCACAAGCTGGTGTCTTACAAAAACAAGAGCATCATTTCATTGAAAATGTATTTGAGCTTGAAGAACGGACTGTCCCATCCAGCATGACAGCACGAGAAAATATTGTTTATTTCACCTTAAATGAAGCAGAACAGAGTATTCGTCAAAAACTGGCTGAACATCCTTATTCAAAATTCTTAGTGTGTAGTGAACATATTGATCAGGTCATTGGTTATGTCGATGCCAAAGATATTTTGGTGCGTATCTTAAACAATCAGTCCTTTACCCAACTCAATGAATCGACCATCCGTAATGTCCTGATTATTCCAGACTCTTTAACCTTGTCTGAATTGCTGGATCGTTTCCGCTCGACCAAAGAAAAGTTTGCTGTTGTGATCAACGAGTATGCTTTGGTTGTAGGTGTTATCACGCTCAGCGATATTATGATCACGGTCATGGGAGACTGGGTCACACCAATGGATGAGGAAAAGCAGATTATCAAACGCGATAATCATTCTTGGCTGATTGATGGCAGCACACCAATTGAAGATGTAAAACATGCTTTAACTATCGAAGAATTTCCAGAAAATGAAAATTACGAAACGATTGCGGGCTTTATCATGTATCGTTTACGCAAAATCCCACGCCCTGCCGATGCAGTAGAATATGCAGGGTTTAAGTTTGAAGTTGTCGATATTGACCACTATAAAATTGACCAATTACTGGTGACCCAAGTTTTACCAAATCTCGAAGGTGAATCTCCAGCTCCCCAAGATGATTAATCTTGAAAGCTAAAAAAAGCCCATAGATGGGCTTTTTTTTATTTCACAACAAACCAGATCACGGCTGCGAAAATCAATAAAATTAAAATAAATATTTTAATTCCACCACGACTCCGCTGCGCTAACTGCTCTTGAATCTGCGCCTGCTCTTGTGGATGGTCTTGCAAATACTGATCAATTAAATCTTTAGATTCCTTTAGACCTAAACCTGTTTTTTCTCGTGTGATCTTGATTGCATCAATCAGTTGCCCTGCGCGAAGCATAGCTAAAGCTTCTGCAGGAATCGTTGGTGGTAAATTCATAAAAGTAACAATCCTTGTTATTTTCTATTGGCAACCGTATTGATCAGAACAGGATATTTATAATTCCTTAATTCCCGCCATACAATGAAATGAGCTCATCCAGCGTCGCTTGATAGTGAATCCCAATGTCTTCTGCCAAGATTTTATAGGCATTATCAAACTGAACCATCGGCCAACCTTCTTTCCAAAATGGGAAAATATTGTGCAAACCTTCGGTCACGATCGCATCTTCACGAGTAATCGCTTGAGCAACCTGAGCTAAAACCTGTGCAGTTTCTGCACCATCAATCGCTAAATAATCAATACCTCGCACTTTTAAAATACGGATACGATCTTTTTTATAGCGAATTTTTTTCGCCTGACCTGCATTCAAGCCTAATGCCAGTGTCACCGCTTCTACAAACTTTTCTTCAAAGTTTGTATTCAGTGCAACCAAAGCTTGTTTATGTGCTTCTTGACGTCCGGCTTTCCCCCCATTACGGATAATCTCATTTGCTTCCGTATCCAGCTTATCTTTTTTCATAGACTGTAAAATGTCTAAAATTTCGATATCGCTTAAAGATTCAGGAGATTGCTCAATCATGGGAGTCCTAATACACAAAATAAAAAAACATTGTCTCATAAAAGCGTTATCAAAGCAGAATAAAATTGAAAATTGGGATTCTATCTGCATCATTTTTTATGTCAGGTTTCAGAGCTGGCTCTCCAAATGAATCAGATCTTTTTGAAGCGTTATTTATTTGCATAATTATTTATACCCTGATAATATCATTTTACCCGTATAAAACAATCCAAAGAAAATGAATACTCAAACAACAACCTACACTGCCTTTTCAGGGAGTACATTTATCGCAAGTGGGCAACCTGCTGAACTTGCAATTAAGATTAAACTTACGCCTAAGACAGCTGAGAATATTTTAATTTTCAATGATCAAACTGGCCGACAGGTTGATCTTGATCTTTCTGGTTCTGAACAAGAAATTCATCAACGTTATAGCGAGCCTGAGCCGACAAAGAAAGTTGGGCGACCTAAACTTGGAGTCATCTCTCGTGAAATTACCTTACAGAAAAAACATTGGGATTGGTTAGACCAACAGAGTGCAAGTGCTTCTGCTGTGATTCGTAAACTGATTGATAAAGAGCTGAATGACCCAACTTCTGAAAGCAATATCATGCTTGCCAAACAGTCTACAGACCGCTTTATGTCTGCCATGCTAGGTAATATGCCAAATTATGAAGAGGCAACCCGTGCTTTATATCAGGGTGATCGGGAAGTCTTTTTGAAAATAATTCAGGATTATCCTAAAGATCTAAAAGAATATTTAATTCAAAAAACCCAAAATATTTTTTAATTTTTTGATTGTTCCGCCTTTTGATAAGTGGAACAATCAGACTTAACCTATAAATCATCTTCATCACTTATTGAAGATGTCATTTTCATATCAATATTTTTATAATCAACTCTCTGCAAACAATTTAGACATCTCTCTTTCAATTCATCAATCATTTTCTGTTGCTTTACCTCTCCACCATCAAAGTCAGATAAAGCATCAATCTCATCAAAACATGCGATTACATATTTCAGATCGTCAGAAATTATTGTGGATTTTAAGAATTCATTAGAAAAGCTCGACCTTGCTAAAGACCATATTCCAGCTTCAGGAGAAAGAACACCCTGTTTCATTCCCCCTAAAACTCCTAGAGCTAGTGAAGCGATATAGAATTCAGCATTTTTATTCAAGGTTTCAAGTTTCATCTATTAGAAATGTAGTTATATAAAAATATAGAGTATACACAATACAAAAAAACCCGCTTACGCGGGTTTTTACAAAATCAATTCAGCCGATTAAAGACGAACTAATTCCACCACTTTCTCAGCGGCTTCCTCAACCGTTTCAGCAGAAATCTCGGTATCTGTACCATCCACAGTCGTCGTGATAATTACAACACCTGTCTCACGCAACAATGCAATTTGCTCAGCAGTTAAATTTGCTTTCGCAATCGCAACTACACCCTGTTGGATCAATAAGCTTTCTAAAGCTTGAGCTTTCTCGATCAACGATGCAGAAACACCAATCACCGCAGGCTTTTGACCTAAACGAGCTGCACGATCTTCCGCAGTCACAGGATTGCTATGCGCTGTCCATTCAACCGCGGCTTCAACCATACCTGCACCGACCGTCACGTTGCTTAGACGGTCAATAAAGATAAATGAACCTGTGTAACGGCTGTCTTGGTATTGATCAAAGACTACTGGTGCATCAAATTCGACTACAACATCCGCAATTGCATTCAACTCTAGTTCCTCAACTTGCGTGTGCTCCAATGTATTCACATTGACACGGAAGTTAATTGCAGTCACTTTAGCAGGAACAGTTTGCGTACCAATTTTGACGTTGTACAGCTTGCCTTTCACCAAAGGATGTTCATTCATCCAAACAACAGATGCACGCACACTACGTGAAATTAATGGCTGTTCACCTGCACGTACTAGTACGTTGCCACGTGAAATATCAATTTCATCATTTAAGGTTAAAGTAACAGCTTGGCCAGCAACCGCTTGTTCAAGATTTCCATCAAAAGTTACAATCTCTTTAACTGTTGATTTTTTCCCTGATGGCAATGCAATAATTTCATCACCAACATTAATTTCACCCAGCGCAATCGTACCTGCAAAACCACGGAAATCGAGGTTTGGACGATTCACATACTGAACAGGGAAACGGAATTCACGCTTATTCGATTCACGTTTAATTTCCACTGACTCAAGAAGGTTCATCAAGGTTTGACCCTTGTACCACGGCGTACTTGCAGATGGATTAACGACGTTATCACCATTCAATGCCGAAATCGGAACAAATACAATATTTTCAGGGCGACGATCACCGAGTTGACTGACGAAGGCATCATATTCAACTTGGATTTCATTGAAACGCGCTTCAGAGAACTCAACCAAGTCCATCTTGTTAATCGCGACAACGATATTTTTAATACCGAGTAAGCTTGCAATGAACGAATGGCGACGAGTTTGTGTTTGTACACCATAACGTGCATCGATCAAGATAATCGCAAGATCGGCCGTTGATGCGCCCGTTGCCATATTACGTGTGTATTGTTCATGTCCAGGCGTATCGGCAATGATGAACTTACGCTTTTCGGTAGAGAAATAGCGATAAGCCACGTCAATGGTAATACCTTGCTCACGTTCAGCCTGTAAACCATCAACCAGTAAGGCAAGGTCAGGTGCATCACCTGTAGTACCTACTTTCTTACTGTCACGTGTTACCGCTTGCAATTGATCTTCATAAATCAATTTTGAATCGTAAAGTAAACGACCAATTAAGGTACTTTTACCATCATCGACATTACCGCACGTCAAAAACCGCAATAAATCTTTTTGCTCATGCTGTTTTAAATATCCCAAGATGTCTTGGCTAATAAGATCTGATTGATGAGACATTGCTCAAAACTCCACATATTCTTTAGAAATCGGTTTTAATCTCCCTAAATCCCTCTTTCAAAAGAGGAACTTGCTTAAGGAAATTAGAAATAACCTTCTTGCTTTTTCTTTTCCATCGAACCAGCCTCATCATGATCAATCATACGACCCTGACGCTCAGAGCTAGTTGCTAAAAGCATTTCTTGGATAATTTCAGGCAAGGTATCTGCTTCAGACTCAACTGCACCGGTTAAGGGGTAACAACCAAGTGTACGGAAACGTACCGATTTCATTTGTGGAACTTCACCCTCTTTTAAGCGCATACGTTCATCATCAACCATGATTAACGTACCACTACGCTCAACCACAGGTCGAACCGCGGAGAAATAAAGAGGAACGAGTTGAATGTTTTCCAAATAGATATATTGCCAGATATCTAACTCAGTCCAGTTAGACAATGGGAATACACGAATACTTTCGCCTTTGTTCACTTTACCGTTGTAAAGGTTCCAAAGTTCTGGACGTTGGTTTTTTGGATCCCAACGATGTTTATTGTCACGGAAAGAATACACACGCTCTTTGGCACGCGATTTTTCTTCATCACGACGTGCACCACCAAAAGCAGCATCAAACTGATACTTATCCAAAGCTTGTTTTAAACCTTGGGTTTTCATGATATCCGTATATTTTGAACTGCCATGATCAAACGGGTTAATCCCAGCCTCACGACCTTCTACATTCTGATGCACGATCAAATCGAAGCCATGCGTTTTGGCCATGTTGTCACGAAAAGCAATCATGTCTTTAAACTTCCAACCCGTATCTACATGCAATAGTGGGAATGGGAGTTTCGCTGGATAGAATGCTTTTAATGCCAAATGCAACATCACTGCCGAGTCTTTACCAATCGAGTAAAGCATCACAGGATTTTCAAATTCAGCTGCAACTTCACGAATAATATGAATACTTTCTGCCTCAAGTTGCTTGAGGTGAGTTAATCTATTTTCAGTCATGTACAATTTCCTCCTTATCCATGCTATCCATAAAATCTATAAGCGGTATTAAACCACCACTTTGAAGACTGTGTGGAGGAACGAGTGCCATAACAACTCCAATTTTTCATGATATCGATATTCTTACTTGCAGTAGAACTTGCTACTGAGTAAAGGTTATTCATTATAATAATTTAGATTCAGTTCTTTAGCTTGTTTTTTCATATCAATATGCAAAATTATGATATGAAAATAAGATTCATAGATATTAAAACAATCCACTTTACATAAATGAAGCAAAGTAAAAGAAGCTCCTAAGAGCTTCTTTTACTATATACATGAATTAGAAACGGAACATCTTTGTTTCCAGAGGAATTTCAACACCAACTGAAACCCCGCCATCACGACCATCACGATCTGAGTCACTGACCCAGCCATTCACTTTTAATGGAATAGTCGGTTTCAGATAATGCGTCCAAGTCAAATCAAGACCTTTTACGGTATCCTCTTTTGGAAATGCTGCATTAATTGCCAAGTTGGATTGATTCACTTTGGCATATATAACACGCCCATTTAAACGATTCATCAGATCAAAACGAATATCACCGCCAACCGAATACATTTGACCATCACCACCAATCGCGTGTCCCAATGGGAAACCGTGTTGGTAATAACCATCTTTATAGGTCGTATGGGTATAAGAAATTTTTCTTACTTCGCCATTGGTACGCGTATCCGCCCATTCAGCATAAAGCTGGTATGGCATATTTTTATAGCTCGATGAAAAATCAGCACCACCAAGGTACATATATTTAGCTGGTAGGCCACCTGCTTCATCTTCACCTACAAATTGCGTATATAAACTCACAGGCACATTCAATAATGGCTGTAAGAACAATCGACCATCAAAACCAGCAATCTGGTTAGATGGATCAGCTTTTCCCGTACCGCCATTATCTTTTGTTCCAGTGAAAGCATCCCAAAGCGAACTCAAACTTTCTGGTCGTCCTTCACCGCCCCACTGAATTGCACGTGAAGCACCAATTTCTAAGGCTTGGAATGGACGAGCTGTTAAACGCAAACCGATCAATTTAGTATCTGGCACCGCTTTATAATCATCCAGTTGCCCAGCAAAAGCTTGGTATTGCCAAGGACCAATCCAAGACAGCCATTTTGTTTCAAATGCATTTTGCACTGCACGTTGCGCAGTCACACCATAAACAGGGCGACTCGCATCACCACGGATCAAACTACCATCATGCCCAGGTCCCCAATAGGTCGGAATCTGACCAGCGATGACCCACTGATTCCACAGCTTGCCTGCAATGTATGAACCTTCAACATTTGCATCATGCCCATTATCAATTAATGGATCTTTTTCGCCATTCACACGAAGTTTTGCATCCCAATTTTCACCGCCCGCATTAAACTCAACTGCAGCCTGATATTGAGATTTCTGATTGTCACCGAATGCTTGCGGAACAGTCTTAATATCTGTTCCAGCATGTAAGCCCACTTTCACAGTTGCATTATCTGCTTGTAAGGCGTTTACAATAGAATTCACAACCTTTTGCTGTGTATTATTACTGATCTTTGCTTGAGACAATGCACGTTGAATTTCATCACCGCTCATCGGCCAAGTCGATGTACTGATTTGAATTACACCTTGTTGGTTGAGCCAATTCAGATCAGTTCTTAAATTTTCATCATTGAGCACAATACCCTGTGCAAATACTGGGAAAGAAAGAGAAGCGAATAATGCGATATAAAGCGATTTTTTTAAAAACATATCCAAACTGTTCTCAAATTTATTTATGGTGACATGATCGTTGGTTTATGAGTAGTTTTCAATCGTCAAACGAAACAATTACATTTTTTAACATGCAACATAAATTGACAATAATTGATGCCAATCAGTAACATTTAATTCATCTATAACACAACTGAAATCAAATAATGAAAAAGATGATTGCGACATTTGTCATTATGACAGCAATTTCTACCCCTGCTTTTGCTCAACCCACAACGAAAGAATCTGTAAAAGAGTTGTTAAAGATAACCAAGTCAGAACAATTCCTCGGTCAAATGAGTCAGCAGATCAATAGCATGATGCATTCAAGTATAGAAAAGATCACTCAAGGAAGAAAATTAACGACCAAACAGGAGCTTGCCGTTGTTAACTACACTCAGGAACTCGGCAAAATTATGCAAGAAGAATTAACATGGGCAAAATTAGAACCTGAAATGATCAAAATCTATGCTGAAGAGTTTAGCCAAGAAGAAATCGACGGTATGATTAAATTTTATAAAACGCCTGTAGGGCAATCGACTATTGATAAAATGCCAATTGTCATGCAAAAAAGTATGCAAGTGGGCTACAAACAAATGGATGCCATTACACCTAAAATTATGCAAGCTGCTGATAAACTAGCAAAAGATATGCAAGCAGAATAATCAGTCAACATAAAAAAGCCACTTTTAAAGTGGCTTTTTTATTAATCAAAGAATTAATCTTTACGGCGCATATGCGGGAACAACAACACGTCACGAATACTCGCAGCATTGGCAAACAACATCACCAAACGGTCAATACCGATGCCTTGACCTGCTGTCGGTGGCAAGCCATATTCCAATGCTTCGATAAAGTCAGCATCGTAATGCATTGCTTCGTCATCACCAGCATCTTTCTCAGCAACCTGTGCTTGGAAACGCTCAGCCTGATCAATCGGGTCATTTAACTCAGAGAAACCATTTGCCAGTTCACGACCACCAATAAAGAACTCGAAACGATCAGTAATATGTGGATTATCATCATTACGACGTGCAAGTGGTGACGTTTCAGCTGGATATTCAGTAATGAAAGTAGGCTGACGTAGCTTCGTTTCTACCGTTTCTTCAAATACGATGGTTTGCAATTTACCTAAACCAAAACCAGGTTTCACCTGCTCTTTTAAAACATCTTTGGTAAATTTCGCCAAGAACTCGCGATCATTCACATTTTCAGGTGTGAAATCAGGGTTATTCTCAAGAATTGCATCAAACATTGAGATCTTTTTGAATGGACCTTTGAAGCTATAGACTTCTTCACCATAAGGCACATCAGTAGAACCCAAGATATCGACTGCCAATTTTTCAAGCATATTTTCAGTCAATACCATCAAGTCTTTATAATCTGCATAGGCTTGATAGAATTCAATCATAGTGAATTCTGGGTTGTGGCGTGTCGAAACCCCTTCATTACGGAAGTTACGGTTAATTTCAAACACACGCTCAAAACCACCTACCACAAGGCGTTTTAAATAGAGTTCTGGTGCAACGCGTAAATACAACTCCATGTCCAAAGCATTATGATGCGTTACGAATGGCTTTGCAGATGCACCACCAGGAATGACATGCATCATTGGCGTTTCAACTTCCATGAAGCGTTCATTGGTCAAGAAGGCACGAATACCTGCAACCACTTGGGCACGAATTTCAAAAGTCTTACGCGTCTCTTCATTTACAATCAAATCTAAATAACGTTTACGATATTTAGCTTCTGTATCAGTTAAACCGTGGAATTTATCTGGCAGTGGACGAAGTGATTTGGTCAGTAATTCAAAACCTTCAAGGTGTACATATAAGTCACCTTTACCCGAACGCCCAATATAACCTTCAGCAGCGATGATATCGCCAAGGTCTAAACTTTTAATCGTTTCTAAAATGTCAGCTGGCAAACCTTTACGGTCCACATAAAGTTGGATACGACCTGTCATGTCCTGGATCACCATAAATGATCCACGGTTTAACATCACACGACCCGCAACTTTTACATAAACTTTTTCAGCACCTTCAATTTGCGCTTTATCTTGATCTTTAAACTGTTCTTGCAAATCAGCAGCATAATGCTCACGTTTAAACGTGTTTGGCCACGGGCTCTTACCCGTTTGTTTTGCAGTCTCTTGGATTTGCTTTAATTTGGCATGACGCTGTGCGATTAAATCGTTTTCGGAAAGTGTTTGTTCAGAAGTCGATTGAGCGTTTTGTTGCGTCATCTCTGCCTCGATTAAGTAAAAAATGAAGTGACATAGAATAGCAGATCACAACTCATTTTCGTATTGTTTCAACCAGACAATTCAAAAAAATCAAGATTTATCAATTTTGAATATAGATAACACAACAATCACCCTCTGCTGATGATCACAATTACAACTTATTTTTCAGCCAGATGCTTGACCATGGCAAGTCCCTGATCAAAGCCTTTATTCATAAATTCTGCATGCTCTGGTTGAATATCGACTTCTACATGCAGTTGTGTTTCACCATTAAAATCAAACAGCATATATTTTTCCAAAGCACCTGCCCAAGACTTTACAGTCTCACTCTCCAGATCTTCTTTGCCGTTCTCGATCATCCCAAGATGTTTAAAAACAATCTCTTTAGGCTCATCTATACTTTCAATGGTGGAGATCATGCCATTGCCTTTACCATCACCAAAATAAGTTTTGCCACCGACTTTCCAATCCGTCGTCATGGTTGAATCACATGCAAAGAATTTTGTCCATGCTTGATAACTTTCTGGAGTCCAAAGAACTTCCCAAACTTTCTCAGGGGTCGCATAAATTTTTATATTATAAGATAAGGTTTCCATGTTTTTTTCTCCTTGATCATTGTTTTCATCATCATATATTGATTCTGAATGTTTGTTTTTTATACACACTATATTTATACATTTTGGCTTTTTTAAACTGTATAAGCGTTATATTTTTACAAAAAATTAGAGCAATTGCTCAAATAACAAGACTTTCAGATAGAATTGCCATATCACTTTTTGAATAAATGATTAAACTCTTGCATTTACTTTACTTAAATGTCGTTCTGCGTAAAAATCTAACTCCCGATTAGCATAAGTTAGTTCCTATTGCAGCGATCATAGCGACATTACGGAATAGTTTTACTGAAAGGCAACTTGAACATACCTATCAGTTTGGAGAGTCACATGAAAAAATATCAATGTATCGTTTGTGGTTGGATTTACGACGAAGCAGAAGGTTGGCCACAAGACGGCATTGCAGCAGGGACCAAATGGGAAGATATCCCAGATGATTGGACTTGCCCAGATTGCGGCGTTTCAAAAGCTGATTTTGAAATGGTTGAAATCTAAATAGATCGAGAAGGCCGTGACAATGATCATGGTCTTTTTTTTGCTATCGTTTGTTTTTAAATAAGAAAATATTGGAGAATAGAATGCATCCTATCGTTATCATCGGATCGGGCATGGCAGGTTACACCGTAGCGCGAGAGTTTCGTAAACTAAGTCCTGAACAAGAACTGGTTATGATCTGTGCAGATGATGCGGTAAATTATGCAAAACCAACATTATCCAATGCCTTTGCGGGGAACAAAGCACCAGAACAAATCGCTTTAGGCGATGCGACTAAAATGGCAACTCAACTGAATATGCGTATTGAAGCAGATACTTGGGTAAAAGCCATTGATGCTGAAAACCACGAAATTATATTAGAAAAAAATGGTCAAACCATTACTCAGCCTTATTCAAAGTTAGTATTGGCTGTCGGTGCAAACCCGATTCGATTAGCCATTGCGGGTGATGGCAGTGATGACATTCATGTCGTGAACTCGCTGATCGACTACCGTATCTTCCGTGAAAACCTTGCAAAACGTAAAGATAAACGTGTGGTTATTCTTGGTGCAGGTCTGATTGGCTGTGAATTTGCCAATGACTTATTGCATAGCCAATATGATGTTACAGTGATTGACTTAGCCCCTCAGCCCCTCGGTCGCTTATTACCGAACCATGTCGCTGAAGCCTTCAAAACCAATTTAGAGCAGGCAGGCATTAAGTTCGCCCTCTCTACCACGGTTGAAAAAGTCACCAAAATTAACAATGGTGAAGACTACGAAGTCACTTTAGCTACCGGTCAAACCTTAGTGGCAGATATTGTACTATCCGCGATTGGTTTACAGCCGAATATCGCTTTAGCAAAAACAGCAGACATTCAAACCAGTCGTGGCATTATTACCAACACATTGCTAGAAACCAATCAAGCTGATATCTATGCTGTTGGAGACTGTGCAGAAGTAAATGGCACGTTATTGCCATATGTGATGCCAATCATGCAACAAGCACGCGCTTTAGCAAAAACCCTCAGTGGTCAAAGTACAGCGGTACACTACCCAGCGATGCCAGTTGCGGTAAAAACACCAGCTGCGCCATTGACGGTTTTACCTGCACCACTTAATGTGGATGTGAACTGGGAAACTGAAGAGTTTGATGACGGTATGCTTGCCAAAGCAGCTGATGGCGAAGGAACCTTAAGAGGTTTTGTACTGTTAGGCCCAACTGCAGGCAAACAGCGTTTAACACTTACCAAGCTGGTTCCTGACTTGATTCCAGCGCAAGTTTAAGGTTTAAATACGAGAGTTTGTTGAGAAAAGAATTTCCTCCAAACTCTCTACGCAATAAGAAGAATACTATTTGGAACGAAGATCATGAACAGTGCCCTCCAATTTAACGTGTCACCCTATGCGTCTTTTATGCAGGAAACCAAAGTTACTTTGGGCAATGGCATTGAACTACATGTTGAAATGGGTGGGAATCCCGAGCATCCAACGATCTTATTAATCATGGGCCTAGGCGCACAAATGCTGTTTTGGCCTGATTTCTTCTGTAAAGCCTTAATCGATCAAGGTTTCCGTGTGGTCCGCTTTGATAACCGTGATATTGGTTTATCTTCTAAAATTCGCAATAAAGGCAAACGACTCAATACCATGAAATTGATGAGTCGCTTCATGTTTGGCCTTCGCAATGAAGGTGCACCTTATACCTTATATGATATGGCCGATGATGTGGCGATGCTGATTGATCAATTAGGTATCGAAAAAGCCTACATTATTGGTGCCTCAATGGGCGGAATGATTTCACAGATTGTTGCTGCGAAATATCCAGAAAAAGTAGAAAAAATCGGTTTGTTATTTACCAGTAATAATCAACCATTTTTACCTCCGCCTTTTCCAAAGCAGCTTTTCAGTTTATTAGGTAAACCTGAGGGGCATGATGAAGAAACAATTATTAATCATAGTTTAAATGTTTTCCGCATAATCGGTTCACCTGGTTATGTCAATCCAGTCGAATCAATTCAAACCATTCGCAAATTATATCGACGTAGTTTTTACCCAGCGGGTGTACTTCAACAATTTTTAGCAATATTATGTACAGGTTCTTTGTTAGCATTGAACAAAACAATTACTCAGCCGACATTGGTTGTACACGGATCAAAAGATCGCCTGTTACCACCAAGTCACGGGAAAGCTGTTGCAAAAGCAATTTCTGGTGCTAAGTTTGAATTAATTCAAGGAATGGGGCATGATATTCCTGCACATTTCATTCCGCAACTTAGTGGTTTGTTTACTCACCACTTTAGATCATCACACTAGGACACTATGGCTGCATTACCCTCATTAAGACAGCTATCATATTTAGTTACGTTGTCAGAAACTTTACATTTTACTGAAGCAGCGCGTCGTTCCTTTGTTACCCAGTCAACACTGTCTGGTGGCATCATGGAATTGGAGCGTTTATTAGGTGGCGTCTTAGTTGAGCGTGATCGTCAAAACGTCCGTTTAACCCCATTAGGTGAGCAAGTGGTAGCGCGAGCGCGAGTGTTGCTTGCCGATGCCCAGGACCTGATGCGTTTAAGTCGAGAGATGAGTGAACCATTAACAGGTGATTTACATCTCGGTATTATTCCAACCATTGCACCTTTTATTCTGACTCAACTCTTAGATGAAGTTCATCAGCAATTGCCAAAAATCCAACTACACTTACATGAAGCTCAAAGTGAGAAGATTGTAGAGAAGTTAGAACATGGTAATTTAGACATGATTGTACTTGCGCTTCCGTTTGATACGCGCAGTCTAAAAGTTGCTGAAATTGCCAAAGAGCACCTCTTCCTTGT
Source organism: Acinetobacter sp. ANC 3929 (assembly GCF_000369405.1). Lineage (GTDB taxonomy): Bacteria > Pseudomonadota > Gammaproteobacteria > Pseudomonadales > Moraxellaceae > Acinetobacter. The sequence continues at coordinate 341,095 of NZ_KB849994.1, read as the reverse complement.
GTATAACAAGAAAGACACTAATGCTGCCAATGCCAACTCATTAGATGATTTAGATTTATCTCGTTTAATGTTGCTCGAAGAAGGGCATTGCTTACGTGATCATGCTTTAAGTGCCTGCCCTGTGGGTGAGCGCAAAAATGATCATCGCTTAAAAGCAAGCTCATTACCAACACTGGTTGAAATGGTCTCTTCAGATCTTGGTTTCACCCTTTTACCTGAAATCGCACTCAAAAACAGCATGATTCATTTCAATGAAGAGATTGATGTGAAAGCGATTGAAGCTGCACCAAGCCGCACATTGGCTTTAGTGACCCGTAAAAGCACACCATTACAAAGTGAGTTTGATGTGATCTTGCAAATTCTGCAAAAAATCACGGCTCATTTATCGTAATAAAAAAAGCCTGTAATTCAGATCGAATTACAGGCTTTTCAATACAATTAAAATAATTATTAAATATCCAATAAATTCACTTGTTCAACTTGTACATCACTCATTCGCAGGCCTTGATCTAGCAACTGATCAAAATACGATTCCACTACTTTAGCCTGATCCACTGTGCTTTCAACTTTATACATATTCTGACGGAACTCATTGCTTGAACGCAAGCCCTTGGTGTACCACGCAATATGCTTACGCGCAATACGACAACCTGAGTATTCACCGTAGAAATCATATAGCTCAGCCAAATGTCCCAATAATACTGCTTTGACTTCAGCAATATCAGGCGCAGCAAGATGCTCACCTGTTTTTAAATAATGGGCAATTTCTCTGAATATCCAAGGTCGGCCTTGGGCAGCACGCCCAATCATAATGGCATCTGCGCCGGTATAGTCCAACACATATTTGGCTTTTTCAGGACTATCGATATCACCATTAGCAATCAATGGAATATCAATCAATTCTTTAACCTGTTTAATCAACTCATAACGTGCAGTGTTCAAATACATGTCTTCACGGGTACGCCCATGCAATGCCAAAGCAGCTATGCCCGCTTCTTCAGCACGTTTTGCTACACGCAAAATATTTTCATGACCATTTAAAAACCCCAATCGAGTTTTCAATGTCACGGGCACATCCACAGCTGTAACCACTGCATCGAGAATACGTGCGACTAAATCTTCATCTTGCAGTAAAGCCGAACCAGCAAGCTTATTGCACACCTTTTTGGCTGGACAACCCATATTGATATCAACAATCTGCGCACCATTCGATACCTGATAACGCGCAGCCTCTGCCAATTGCTCAGGATCAGAACCTGCAATTTGCGCAGAGATTGGTGCAAGCTCACCATCAAAATTAGCCCGATAGAGACTCTTTTTGCTCATACGGAGTGTCTTGTCTGCGGTCATCATTTCACTGACTGCATGTCCTGCACCAAAGTACTTACATAGCGTCCGGAAGGGTCTATCGGTGACGCCTGCCATTGGGGCAACGATCAAATTATTTGACAGTTGATATGAACCAATATACATATATTTTCTTACAATTTCTGATCAACATAGTATACTTCATTCGCCCGTTCGGCTCATCTTTTTGTGCGGTGTTGTCTTCATTATGAACCAATCGTTTTCGACTCGTCCTCTATTCAAAACATTTAGCCTATTGGCAATCAGCATAAGCTTAGTAGCTTGTGGTGATAATGCTTGGTGGTCAAATAATAAAGAACCTGAAATGAAGGCAGAGCAAATTACAAAAGTGTTGCCACCACGGGTGAATGACCGACAGTCTTGGTCGCAAGATATTTTTGATATCATGCAACAACTGAGTATTCCCAAAACCAAGCAAAATGTATGCAGCATTGTGGCGGTGGTCGATCAAGAGTCTAACTTTGTTGCTGATCCTGCTGTACCCGGCTTGGGTGAAAAAGCCGTTCAGGAAATCAATACCCGACTCAATGAGAAATTTGAAGCTAAATTAGGTGAAACCATTGGCGGCACAGTGGCAGGTTATTTTGAGGATGTACTCAAGAACCAACCTTCACCAGAAAATAACTACATGAGCCAAATGCGCAAAGTAAAAACTGAACGCGAACTCGATCTGCTCTACCGTGAAATTTTTGACTATATGTCGAAGCATTATCATGTCAGTGCGTTAACAGGTGCTGCAAAACTGGTGGGACAAGACATTGGCGAGAAAATGAATCCAATTACTACCTTGGGTTCGATGCAAGTGCATATCAATTATGCCAGAGAACATAAGCGTCAAAGTGGCAATATTGCTGAACTGCGTGATGATCTCTATACCCAATATGGTGGTTTGTATTATGGCATTCACCGTTTGATGGAATACTCTGCTGATTATGACAAAGCCATCTATCGTTTTGCTGATTACAACTCAGGTATGTTCTCGAGTCGTAATGCTGCTTTTCAAAAAATGCTTGAAGTTATACAAGGTAAAGACCTTGATTTGGATGGCGATTTATTACTTTACAATAAAGATGGAAACCCACAATCTGCACTGAGCCAATCCGAAAAAGAAGTGATCTCAGCATTTACAAACAATAAGATTTTAGTTACTCCACGCCAAATTCGTGCGGACTTAAAGAAAGAAAAAGAGAAGAAGTTCGAAGATACACAAACTTATTTAGCCGTTCAAAAGTTGTATCAAAATAAAACCAATAAAGAGCCTATTTATGCAATTATGCCTGAAGTCGTTATTTCAGGCCCTAAACTGAGTCGTGACTATAATACCAATTGGTTTGCCAGTCGCGTTAATGGACGATATGAAACATGCATGCAAAGAGCGAAACGTATAAAACTCTAAATCTTGCTTTATTTGATTTTGATGGAACACTTTATCCAAGAGACAGTTTCACTGGATTTATTTTCTTTGCTTTATCAAAACGCCATATTGTCAAAAGAGGCTTGAAAATCCTGCCTTGGATTCAAGCCTATTATTTACGCCTCTACCCCGCACATGCCATGCGTCCACGTTTATTCCAAAGTATGTTTAAAGACATTTCTGTAGATGTGGTCGAGCAACTGGCCCAAGAATACGCACACAAACTGATTAAAAAATTAGATCCAGATTTATTTCAACAGCTTCAACTGCATCAACAACGTGGTGATCACATTGTTCTGGTATCGGCATCGGTTGATCTTTATTTGGCTCCCATTTGTGAGGTTCTCAATATTGAATTACTGTGCACCCAAACTGAAAGTAAAGATGGACGTTTAACAGGTCGCTACAGTTCAGAAGATTGTAGTTGTGAGCAAAAGAAATTGCGCATTTTACAAACCTACAATTTAGCAAATTATCAAACGATTTATGCCTATGGGAATAGTGAGGAGGATTTAGAAATGCTCTCTTTAGCAGACCATCCTTATATGATGGGAGAAGAGAAAGCACTTCCCACCTTAGAGCTAAAACAATTAAATCAAGCAGACATAAAAAAGCCCGCTTAATGCGGGCTTTTTTATTTTAAAACAATTTAGTAGATTGCCATATGATCACGATGGATCATCTCTAGCGATCGCGCTTCACCGAGAACTTGATAGACTTTTTCTGATGATAAACCTTTAATCATTTCGGCAGAACGTGAACTAAAATTGACACGACCTACTGCAATACGACCACCATTTTTATCAACACATTCAACCACATCACCACGATCAAAATGCCCTTCAATCGCTCTGACTCCGACAGGCAATAAACTACGATGTTTGAGCTTAATCGCTTCAACAGCGCCATCATCAATCACTAAACGACCCGCAGTTTGCAAATGTGCAGCCAACCATTGCTGATGTGCTGTGACACGATCATTGTCAGTAGTAAATAAGGTCCCCAACATCTCACCCGCCATTAGACGAGCCAGCACGTTATCACTTTCACCACTGGCAATCAACGTTGGACAACCTGACTTTGCCGCTAAACGCGCAGCACGAACCTTGGTGACCATGCCACCACGACCAAGCACACCACCACCACCAGCCATTTCAAACAAACGATCATCGAGTGCTCGAACAGCAGAGAACAGTTTTGCATTTGGATTGCTACGTGGATCTGAGTCAAACATCCCTTGCTGATCGGTAAGGATAATCAGTAATTCTGCTTGTACCTGACCCGCAACCATCGCTGCCAAAGTATCGTTATCACCAAAGCGAATTTCATCAGTTGATACGGTGTCATTTTCATTGATGACTGGAATAACATGCCAATCAATCAAGTTTTGCAAAGCATCACAAGAGTTGAGATAACGACGACGATCAGCAAGATCATCATGCGTGAGTAAGACTTGTGCAGTTTGGATACCATGTTGATCCAGTACGCTTGACCAGGTATGGATTAAACCCATTTGGCCAATAGCAGCACAAGCTTGTAGACTGGGTAGATCAGTGGGTCGACTCGCAAGTTTCATGCGTACCATCCCTTCTGCAACTGCACCTGAAGACACCAGAATAATCTCATGTCCAGCATTGTGTAGATCTGCAATTTGTTTCGCCCAGTGCGAAATTGCATTTAAATCTAGACCTTGCCCATTTGCAGTGAGTAAAGATGATCCGATTTTAACAACGATTCGTTTACACGCATTGAGCTGACGTTGCCCATCGACCACTTCTATCATTTTTCCCTCGGTTTACTAGTCACGAATGTAGACGCTTTCTACATCGCCTTCGTCTTCATCGTCATCAAAGTCTTCATCATCGTCCAAACCAGCTTCACGCTGTGCTTTACGCATGGCACGATATGCTTCTTTCGCTGCGATGGTTTGTTCACGTGTCTCAGCTTCAAGCTGTTCACGGAATGCTTTCACTTCTGCTGCATACTCAGGATCTTCAACTTCGCGCTCACGTTGTTGTTCGATTTGATCCATTAAGTAATACACAACTTCTTTGGTTCCTTCCGACATAAGACCAGAAGTTTTGAATACAGGACCTTTCCACTGCAATTCATCAAGAATGTGCTGACACCATTCTTCTCTTGATTCTTCTGCGATTTGATCCAGTTTATTTAATACCAAGACCACTGGCAGTTTTGCCAATGTCGGAGAGAATTTTTCTAACTCACCTAAAATCGCTCTTGCATTATGTGCTGGGTCAGAACCATCAATTGGTTGAACATCCACAATATGCAAAAGAATACGCGTACGCGCCAAATGCTTAAGGAAACGAATTCCTAGACCAGCACCTTCAGCAGCCCCTTCGATTAATCCTGGAATATCTGCCATTACAAATGAGCGATGACGATCCGCATCAACCACACCGAGGTTTGGTACCATCGTGGTAAACGGATAATCTGCAACTTTTGGTTTTGCTGCGCTGACTGCACGAATGAACGTTGACTTACCTGCATTTGGCATACCGAGTAAGCCAACATCTGCAAGTACTTTCAACTCTAAACGGACTTCACGATATTCACCTTTGATACCGTGCGTACACTTACGTGGCGAACGGTTGGTTGATGATTTAAAGTGAGTATTACCTAAACCACCATCACCACCATGGGCAACTTTTACACGCTGACCATCAGCGACCAAGTCACCAATAATGTCACCCGATTCGGTATCTACAATGGTTGTACCGACTGGCACTTTCAAAATAACATCTTCGCCACCACGACCAGAACAGTTCGCACCCGAACCATTTTTACCACGCTCTGCACGATAGCGACGCGTATAACGGTAATCTACCAGTGTGCTGGTATCATCATCAGCTTGAATATATACACTTCCGCCACGTCCCCCATCTCCGCCATCTGGGCCACCAAAAGGGACAAATTTTTCACGGCGAAAACTGGCTACGCCATTGCCACCGTCGCCAGCCTCTACGATAATGACTGCTTCATCAACAAAGCGCATGTGCCAATCCTCAAATTCTTAAAAGCGGACTATTTTGCCACATTTTAAGAAAATTCTCGAATAGAAAAATCAGCAAATTGATTTTTTTAAACTTATTATTCAATTTCATTATCCAAGTCAACGAACTATAGAGATTTTTTTAGCTGATTATGGTCTCACATTCTTCAAAGGCAGTTCCATTTGCATATCTAAATTGGCTTTGGTCTGTTGCACCGAGTTATACATGACCGCATCAAAGGAAGAAATCTTACTCATATTAATTGCATCATTCATATAAAAACTTGGTTTAAATTGATGCTTCACTGGCAAATCTACCGACTCATCAAACGCAAAATGCACAGGTCCATCAAAAACAATTTTCACTGGCACGGTATAGGTTCTTTTCAGTTGAAAAGGAATATCCAATTTCACTGGAATATTCAGACTCAAAGGAAACTTAGGCAATAGTTTATTTTGATAGATCAAATCTGTGCTGGTTTCAATCGGCACGACTTCATCCACTTTCAGCATGGTTTCATAATTGATATCCACCGTAATCGGGGTTTCAACTTCAAAACTCAGATCGGCCAAATATTTACCTTTTAACGGCAATTGCAAGCTACGATCAATGTTCAAAACCGTATTCAGTTGACCTTCTGATTTTACGCGTAAATGATCACCCACCTGAATCTTGGTACCCAATGACTCAGGTAAACGAATATCCGCCTGCTGTGCTGAAACGATCAAAGAAGCCTGTATATTCAGATAGAACCAAAACAAAATCGCCACCAACGTGGTCACAATCACAAAACTGATTAAAAAACTTTTGAGTGTTTTTGGCATTTCCATTACTCACCTGCTTTTACATCATTTTGAGTGACTGGAGCTTCTACAGGTTGAGTTTTGACACGGTCCAAATACATGGTTGATAAAGGAATCTTTAATTCACCCTGCGCGATTTTGACAGGTAACGTATTTTTTACATCCACTGTGGCATTGAGTTCAGAAGTAATCGGGACATTCAAATTGCCTTGAATAGGAATATTGGCATTCAATTGCGCTTTCAACGGAATATTTAAATTTTCCTTAAGTACAGTACGGACAGGCGCATCAAATTTTAAATGTACTTTTTGCTGTAACGGTACTTGAATATCGATTGGAACATCAAGCTGTAGAGGAATCGAACCCTTCAAAGGCAACGTCACATCTTTACCTAAAATCTTTACCTGAACTTTGGTATCGATTGGCAAACTTTGATTGACTTTAATGGTTTCCTTGACTGGAATCGTCGTACTAATCGGAACCACATTATCAAAATAAACTCGTGGTGTGAGTGTTTGAGTTAAAGGAACATTCAGTTGTTCATTGATTGGAATTTTTGCATCAACACGTCCATTGACATCAACATTTAAAGCATCTTTGACTTTTACCCGTACCTGCAAAGGCTCTTGTAAATCGATGGCGACATCTTGATTCTTCAACGGAATATAAATATTAAAATGCTTGAATACCCACATTGCGATATACACACCACACAAATTGGCCACCACAATTAAAGCAAATACGATAAATAAACGTCTAAACTGCAACAATGAATGATTCCTTGATTAATTATGTCCCTTTTCCATCATTCTCATCGATTTTTATGTTTTATTCAGCATATATTCTGTACAGTCAATAAAAAAGCCCAGTCAAACTGGGCTTTTTTATTTATCGTGCTACAAACAAATTATGCATTTGTTTCAGCAGGAATTTTTGTATAGCTTACGCCACACATTTGTTCTGCGATACGCAATACTTGGCAGCTATAACCCACTTCGTTATCGTACCAAACATAAGCGGTTAAACGTGTACCTGAAGTGATTGTTGCTTGCGCATCAAACACACCCGCTGTACGAGAACCGATAAAGTCACTTGATACAACTTCAGTCGAGTTTGTATAACCAATCTGACCTTGTAAGCTAGAGCTGATCGAGATTTGACGAATGTATTCGTTCACTTCTTCACGATCAACTTCTTTTTCTAGGTTTAAGTTCAAGATTGCAAGCGAAACGTTTGGTGTTGGAACACGTACAGAGTTACCTGTTAACTTGCCTTTAAGGCCAGGTAAAGCTTTAGCAACTGCTTTAGCCGCACCCGTTTCTGTAATCACCATGTTCAACGTTGCAGCACGGCCACGACGATCAGCTTTATGGTAGTTATCAATCAAGTTTTGGTCATTTGTGAAAGAGTGAACTGTTTCAACGTGACCATTCAATACTTTGTATTTGTCATCTAAAACTTTTAATACAGGTGTAATTGCGTTCGTTGTACAGCTTGCAGCTGAGATGATTTTATCTTCATCTAAAATATCAGTGTTGTTCACACCAAATACAACGTTCTTCATCTCACCTTTACTTGGTGCAGTTAATACAACACGTGCAACGCCTGCACATTTCAAGTGTTGGCTTAGGCCTTCAGCATCACGCCATTTACCTGTATTGTCGATCAAAAGTGCATTTTCAATACCATAAGCAGTGTAGTCCACTTCGCTTGGGCTTGACGCATAAATCACTTTGATGAACTGACCATTTGCAATGATTGCTTCGTTTTCTTCATCTACAGAAATCGTACCATCAAAAGTACCGTGAATAGAGTCACGACGTAATAATGAAGCACGTTTTGCCAAGTCACCATCCGATGATTTACGAACAACGATTGCTTTAAGGCTTAAACCACGACCTAAACCAGATTGGCTGATGATTAAACGAGCCAAGATACGACCGATACGACCAAAACCGTAAAGAACAACATCTTTAGGCGCAGCAGCAGTCTCTTTACCTTGAATTGAAGCAACAGCATTTGCAACAAAAGCGTCAACATCACCGCCTGCATTTTTGAATTCAACTGCAAGTTTACCGATATCAACTTCAGCAGAACCGATGTTCTCAACTTTCATTAACGCTTCCAAAATTGGGAAGGTATTTACAACTGAAAGTTCAACATCGAGCATACGCGTACGGCGATGTGTTTTTAAAATTTGGATTACTGAACGGTTGATTAAAGAACGACCGTAAACAGAAACAACAATATTTTTCTCACGGTACAATTGACCGATTAAGGTAATCATACGTTCCGCGATTTCTTCACGGTTTTTCCAACGACCTTGGTGTTCTGCGTGTAGGGCAACGATTGTTTCTTTGCTCACAGTTACGTCCTCTAATTTATATATACTGGGCGTGAATTTTTAAAACGCCATTATTGTAATAGAATTATCATCAAGATTGAATCAAAAGCTGCTAAACGCGCTAAGATTTTGTCCTAATTGACTATAAATTCATAAAATACCTATAATTATTTTTGTGAATTTTGGTAAAACAAACTCTCCTTCATCACAATATGTTCAATTTAATCAATGCTTATAACAGTTTTATTGATAATTTTTGCTTCATGAAAAAGTAAATCGCAGATTTATCCTATTTTTCATCTATCCCCACCCGTTTTGAATATTTTTTGACATTAAGTTGCAAATGCTGTTTGCGTTGCTTTTGCTGTACTAAATGCACCGCACCTTCAATCACCAATACCAACACTGCCAACCAAATTGGGATATAGGTTAACCATTCACCTGCTCCAATTTTTTCCCCAAGTAGCAAAGACACCAAGGCCAGCAATACAGGTTCCAAATACCCTAACAAACCAAAGATAATCAGTGGAAGATAGCGGCTGGCAAGAATATAACTGCCTAAGCCAATTGCGCTGAGTAACCCAAGTCCGATCACCACCAATACCAAGCTTGGATGTTCTAAGAATTTGAGATAGGGCGTATTCCCTGTTTGAGCAAAGAAAATTGCAATGGGCAAAATCAATAATAAATCCCACCAAAACCCACCTAAATTATCCGTTTGAATCTTTTTACGAAGAATAAAATAAGCTGCATAACCGACTGCAACAAAGACGGTTTCCCAAGCAATACTACCTAAACGCCATATTTCATGTCCAACCCCTAAAGCAGCGAGCAATACAGCGAGGTACTGGAATTTTGAAAGCTTTTCACCATACAAAACGCTTCCAGCCAGCACTAAGACCAAAGGCAATAAGAAATAGCCCAATGAAACCTGCAAACCTCGGCCATGCATAGGTCCCCACAAAAACAGCCATAACTGCGTTGATGTCAGCACCGAGGTAATGATTAAAAGTAGTAATAGTGAGGGCTGTGCCAGAATTCTTTTAAATATATGTTTGATATGAATTAAATCACCGCTAAACCACATAAATAGCGTTAAAACGGGCAATGTCGCAATGATGCGCCAACCAAAGGTTTGTTCACTATCAAATGCACCAAGCAATTGAGTATAAAAGTACAGAACCCCAAAAGTCACAGAAGCCAAAACTGAATAAGCAATTCCTTTAAACACTTTGGACCTCTAAATTTGAAAGAATTAAAAATATGTGATTTATCCACTATATGAAAATAAAAAAACCATGCAAGCATGGTTTTAAAACAAGTATATCTTATTTAGTGATGTTCAGGATAAATCACATCCGCAATATCATAACCCAATGATTTAGCATAATTTAGATATTCATGAATAATTTCTTTTCTCGGATTGGGTATCCGTGAAAGTACCCATAAGTATTTTCGGCGTGGCTCTCCAACCAATACGGTTTGATAATCATTATCTAGCTTTAAAATCCAATAATCACCACGAATCACAGGGACCCAACGTACGACCTCTGGTAGAAAGCTGACACGTAATTTACTGTTAAATGGTGCATTGGCAACAAAGGCTTCACCGACACTTTGCTGTACGTTGCCTTCACTGTCATAACACTTGTTATCAACAACAATATTGCCATTTTCATTTAAGGTATAAGTCGCAGTGACGTTATAAGCGCACTTACGCTCAAAAAACATCGGTTTTCGCGCTACTTCGTACCAAACTCCCAAATACTTATCGAGTTCAACTTTATCTACTGTCGGTAAAGGTTTTGCCTGTGCATAAGCAATGGTTCCAACAGCCAAACCTGTTAAGACGGCCCCACCAATCGCAATCTTTGCAAGGCGCCAACTCGCTTTCGGGAAATTTTGAATAAAGGGCATGAGAAATCCTCAAAACAGTAATTTGTTATCAATAGTCATATAGTTAGCTACTAAAAATAGCCTACTTTATAAACAAAAACTGTTGCGATATGTATCCCTTGTGAGGATTTCTCTGTCTAATTAAGATTGCAGCATATGTGTTTTTAAGCGCACGATCTCGTCACGCAATCTTGCTGCCTGTTCAAACTGAAGCTCTTTAGACGCTTTCAACATCTCTTTTTCAAGCTTGCTGATGTGCTTGGCAAACAGTTTTGGATCAGACAACAAATGCTGTTCATCCGCGCTAATCGCCTGCCCTTGCTCAAGCACTTTTTCATCAATCTCATCATCAGTCAGCACTTCACCAGTATCGATTTCTTTAATCGCTTGGCGCACCGCACTACGTGGTGTAATCCCATGTAATTCATTAAATTCAATTTGCTTGTTACGACGACGATCCGTTTCATCCATTGCTTTACGCATAGAGTCGGTAATACGATCTGCATATAAAATCGCTTTACCTTTCACATTACGTGCAGCACGGCCAATGGTCTGAATTAATGAGCGCTCTGAACGCAAGAAACCTTCTTTATCTGCATCTAAGATTGCCACCAAAGACACTTCCGGCATATCCAGACCTTCACGCAGCAAGTTAATCCCGACCAGTACATCATGGACACCTGTACGTAATTCATGGATGATCTTCACACGTTCGACGGTATCAATATCTGAATGCAGATAGGCAACTTTCACACCATATTCTTTTAAATATGAGGTTAAATCTTCAGCCATACGTTTGGTCAAAGTCGTCACCAGTACCCGCTCATTCAGTTGCTTGCGAATATTGATTTCAGATAACACATCATCCACCTGTGTTAACACTGGACGTACTTCAATTTCAGGATCAATCAAACCCGTTGGACGCACCACCTGCTCAACGATTTGCTCTGACTTTTCCAATTCATAATGTGCAGGCGTTGCACTGACAAAGACCGTAGTTGGAACAATCCGCTCCCACTCTTCAAATTTCATCGGCCGGTTATCTAAAGCACTTGGCAAACGGAAACCATAATTGACCAAGTTTTCTTTACGCGAACGGTCACCTTTGTACATCGCACCAATCTGCGGAACGGTCACATGTGACTCATCAATAATCAACAATGCATCTTCGGGAATATAATCAAATAAGGTTGGCGGTGCTGCTCCAGCGCTACGACCTGAAAGATGGCGTGAATAGTTTTCGATACCGTTGGTATAGCCCAGTTGTTGCATCATTTCCAAATCATAACGCGTACGCTGTTCAATCCGCTGAGCCTCCAATAATTTGTCATGCTCTTTGAAGAATTTCAGTTGATCTTTTAACTCATCTTTGATGGTATCAATGGCACGGGTTAAATGGTCTTTCGGCGTCACATAATGACTTTTTGGATAGATGGTCACGCGAGGAACTTTACGTACCAGCTTCCCTGTCAGCGGATCAAACCAACGAATCGAATCAACTTCATCATCAAATAACTCAACGCGAATCGCATCTTTGTCCGATTCCGCTGGGAAGATATCAATGATTTCACCACGTATACGATAAGTACCGCGTAAAAACTCTAGTTCATTACGGGTATATTGCATTTCAACTAGACGGCGGATGATTTCATCACGACTGACACGATCGCCTTGTACGATATGCAATAACATTTGCATATAGGCATTTGGATCACCCAAACCATAAATCGCAGAAACCGAGGCCACAATAATGGCATCACGACGTTCTAATAAAGCACGCGTTGCGGACAAACGCATCTGATCAATATGGTCATTGATGGCAGAGTCTTTTTCAATAAATGTATCTGAAGATGGCACATAGGCTTCAGGCTGATAGTAATCGTAATAACTAACGAAATACTCAACTGCATTATTCGGGAAAAAGGCTTTGAACTCACCATAGAGCTGTGCAGCAAGTGTTTTATTATGTGCCATGACAATCGTTGGCCGTTGCGTTTGGGCAATCACATTGGCCATGGTATAGGTTTTCCCTGACCCAGTAACCCCGAGCAGCAATTGATTGCGAAAACCTTGATCGATACCGCTGACCAACTTTTCAATCGCCTGAGGTTGATCTCCCGCAGGTTGATAGTTGGTGACTAATTCAAAAGGTTGGTTTTCGCTCATACAGAGATACTCAACTGATTGGATGGCTATTTTCACTTTCTAATGGGGGCAACAAACCGCTTTTTAAAGTCTAACGATACCTTTGAATTGTTATGCAATTTACAATATGGTCCAATCAAGGGATTGCCCTGCTCTTTAAAAAGCTCGCAACTTATATTTATAAACCTAAAAAACTTAACAGAATGGGATGAAATTTCAATCTAGTTTTACATCAATTGTTAACTATAACTCCCAGACAACACATCAAAATACCAAAGACTCTGCCAAGCATGACATGATCTGTATTTTAGTGCTTAGCAATATTTGAATCTAATCATCATTGGAATATCGCCCCTCAAAAACATGTCTTGAACAAATTAATCTTAAGCAAGACTTGACCCGCTACGTAATCAACTGCAACATGGACTTATACTCAATGTCAATGATAAGAATATGGCTTACCAATATCACGATGAAACAATCGTAACGGAACTTCCAGAAGATACGGTCTTTGTTTTTGGTAGTAATTTAGCAGGTATACATGACAGCGGTGCGGCCCGTGTTGCAGCACAACACTTTGCAGCAGTCAAAGGTGTTGGTCGTGGTTGGGCAGGACAAACCTTCGCAATTCCAACACTGAACGAACACTTACAACAAATGCCACTGTCCCAAATCGAGCATTATGTCGATGACTTTAAAATCTACGCCAAAAACCATGCAAAAATGAAATACTTTTTGACAGCTCTAGGTTGTGGTATTGCAGGCTATAAAGTCTCAGAAATCGCACCATTATTCAAAGGCATCCATTCCAATGTGATTTTTCCAGAATCTTTCCGTCCCTATATTGAAGAAGATGCGGTTTCACAATTTCCCAACTTAACCGCCGCAGCGGTACATGCCTTTATTAATGATGAAGTGATTTTCTACTTCAATCATGGTTATGAGTCATTTGAAGAGGCACTGGATAAAACCAATTTAACTGCAGCCGAAAAAGCCATTGCACTAGTGGTTTTAAATGAAGAACTTTATCCACGTGATCGTTATGGACGCGGGCGTGAACATGAAATCAGCGATATTCTCGGAAAGCTCAACGGCAAGATTTTTAATTTCCACGACAATAAAGAAGGTGCAATGATTTTTGTCAGTGTAATTATTGCCTTAATGGAATTGTATGACATTGATGAGTATGATTTTATTAAACTTTGGCGTGGTGAATTAGAAATACAGCATCCATTAAACCGCCATTAAACAATAAAAAAGCCAATCGAATGATTGGCTTTTTTATTAACGCTTACCCATCGAACGACGTGTACCGCGTGGTGGCATCCAAGTGCGATCAGCATATTGTTCAGGTTTTGGACGAACCTGATTATGCGTTGCATCCTCAGCATCATCCTGAGCAGATGGCATAGGGAAAGGCAATTTCACCAAAGCTTTTTTGGCTTTAGGTTGTTGGGTACTCATTGGAATTCTCTCGAAATCTAGATTTCTAGCCGCATATTGTAATAGATTTTTGCGCTTTTGATAAAAATAAAATATGTAAAAAAACACAATGATTCTAATGCTTAAAATTTAGTAACTTTTTATGCGATTCTGGCAAGTTTCAGCCACAAAGAAGGCGATTTAGGCTAAGATAACCTGCTTTTTATTTTTTAATCCCATAAGAAGGAATAATGCCGTGGACGTACGTCTCTCTGATCGTGTCAATGCCATCAAACCGTCCCCTACACTTGCAGTAACCAACAAAGCTGCTGAGCTTAAAGCTGCAGGTAAAAACGTGATTGGTTTAGGTGCAGGCGAACCAGACTTTGATACCCCTCAACACATCAAAGATGCTGCAATTGAAGCGATTAATAAAGGCTTTACCAAATATACAGCGGTAGACGGTACTCCAAGCTTAAAAAAAGCAATTATTGCAAAACTCAAACGCGATAATAATTTAGATTATCAAGCCAACCAGATTCTCGTATCTTGTGGTGGTAAGCAAAGTTTCTTTAACTTGGCTCTTGCTTTGTTAAACAAAGGTGATGAAGTGATCATCCCTGCGCCGTTCTGGGTCAGCTATCCAGATATGGTGATCATTGCAGAAGGTACTCCTGTTATCGTAAAATGTGGTGAAGAACAACGCTTCAAAATCACGCCAGAGCAGTTAGAAGCAGCGATCACAGCAAATACACGTTTGGTTGTATTAAACAGCCCTTCAAACCCAACAGGCATGATCTACACCAAAGCTGAGCTCGAAGCATTGGCTGAAGTCTTACGTCGTCACCCACAGGTTTTTGTTGCATCTGATGACATGTATGAACCAATCCGTTGGGAAGATGAGTTCTACAATATCGCGACTGTTGCACCAGACTTATATGACCGCACCATCGTTTTAAATGGCGTATCTAAAGCCTATGCAATGACAGGCTGGCGTATTGGTTATGCAGCGGGTCCTGCAAAAATCATTGGTGCGATGAAAAAGATCCAGTCACAATCGACTTCAAACCCAACATCGATTTCGCAAGTTGCAGCTGAAGCAGCATTGAATGGCCCACAAGATGTACTTGAGCCAATGATTGAAGCATTTAAACGTCGTCATGACCTCGTTGTGAGTGGTTTGAACGACATTAAAGGGATTTCTTGTCTTCCTGCTGATGGTGCTTTCTATGCCTATGCAAACATCCGTCCATTGATTCGTGCCAAAGGCTTAAAATCTTGCACAGAATTCTCTGAATGGTTACTTGAAGAAACTGGCGTTGCTGTTGTTCCTGGTGATGCATTCGGTCTAGGCGGTTTCATGCGTATTTCTTACGCAACTGCTGACGAAGTTTTAGTAGATGCTTTAGCACGTATCAAAAAAGCGGCTGATTCAATTGAGGGCGTAGACGCTGCAATCGCAGCAGAAAAAGCTGCTCAATAATTTAAGTTACAGTAAAAGAAGCTTCCAAATGGAAGCTTTTTTTATCTCTTTATTTATAAATCAAAAATGCTTAACCCTCTTCTGGGGATTCTCCACTAAATAGTGCGACCACCTCAGCTTCGGTCATTTTCTTGGTCAAATTTTCAAAAGCATAAAACTCAGGTTTATAATCAATATAAATCTCCAAATCAAGATTCAGATCTTTTGGTGCCTCATTCAAGGCAAATGCATTGATATTACAATAACTCTGGTCTTTAGTTCGCCAAAATAAATTGGTTCCACAGGCATTACAAAAACCACGTTCGCCCCAAGCTGATGAGTTATATACCGAAAGATGATCTTGTTTTAAAAATTTTAAGCCTCCCTGTTTGACATCAATCGTCATAATCACACCACTGGTCTGTCGGCGACAAATAGAACAGTGACAGGCATGCACATCATGATTGCTTAATTCAACTTCAAAAGTGGTTTCACCACAAACGCATTGTCCGTTCATTATCATTTACCTTTTATCCAGAATTGTTATGCATGATTTTTCAAATAGCATAAAACAATCCAAATCTTTAGCAACGAACAATTTGTAAAACAGATGCTTAGCAGCAGTGATACTTGACACTCGCAACCACAAAGTCTATTTTATATACGAGTTCTATTTTGGAACTATAAAGGATAAACAACATGAAACACCCGAAAGAAATGAACGGACTTGAGCTTTTAACTGCGATGTGTGAAGGAAAAATTCCACCTGCCAGTATTAGTGAAACCATCCCTATGCAGCCAGTCGAAGTTGCAGAAGGATTTATTAAATTTGAAGTTCAAGCAGATCAACGTCACCTTAACCCCTTAGGCGGTGTACATGGTGGTTTTGCTGCGACTGTACTCGATTCAGTCACTGGGTGCGCTGTTCATACACTTCTAGAAGCAGGTGTAGGTTATGGCACTATCGATCTGAATATTAAAATGTGCCGCCCTATTCCTAAAAACCAAAAGCTCATTGCAACGGGTAGCATCATCAATATGAGTAAAAACCTTGGCATTTCTGAAGGCAAGATCATCGATGCTGATGGAAAGCTTTATGCCCATGCCACCGCGACCTGCATGATCATTCGCCCATAAGCACAGATTAAGCAAATGGGCTATTTCCTTATAGCCCTATGCAATCGCTTGAGTTGCTTGAAACTTTTTTGGTCGAATACACAAATGACTGAATACTGCGTATTGCCAAATGCTTTTCACTTGTACTGAGACAATTTTTTGCTCTGCCACAGACCAAGCCAAAGCAGTATTTGCGCCTAAAAATAATTCACCACCAAGTTGAAATAAATATAAAGGGGCATGCTCATCAACAGTTGATGTATTTTTTTGTGTGAGTAGATCTTTAGCCGTTTGAATTTTCCACTTATTGCCAAACCATAATTGCAATAAATCGCCCAGATACAAGGCTTGTTGTTTAAACGGAAAGGTATTTATAAATGAATTTTCGACGGGCGTATAATACTGCGCCGCATCTTGAATAATTTCGAGATAATGCTCTTGATAAAAAGGCAAATTTGAAAAAATAGATTGAATATTTAGAATAGTCATTTCGACCTCCAGTTTAGCCATTTTAGTGCTGGCAAGTAGGGTTAAATCCACACTGTTTAGATCAATATCTAAACGCTCTTTCTTATTCGAATCTAGCAACAGCCTGTTCAAAGTTCAAGTTATTTTTCCTAATTTATCGCAATTGTGCAAATAAAAAGCATACGATGCAAAAATGAAAGAAACATGACACTTTTATCTTGACCAATTTTAAAAGCTGCCTATAATGGCTCTCAGATTCTCCCATAGCTCAGTCGGTAGAGCGACGGACTGTTAATCCGCAGGTCCCTGGTTCGAGCCCAGGTGGGAGAGCCAAGATTATAAAAAGCCCATATCAATGATATGGGCTTTTTTTATTGTTAGCCAAAAAAATACATCTATACTTATAATTGCTATTATTTTGTTCATTTCATGTTGTATATCGTATAAATTTCAATCGCCGCTATAATTTCAATATAAAATAAGCCTTAATTATAATATTAGGGAAAGCGTATAATGAAAAAACTTCTATTCTGTTTAATCGTCTTTTGCAGTCCAGCAATGGCTGCCCAAACCACTTGGTATGCTGGTTCTTCTTATAAGGGCACGGTGACTGTACCAATTGAGAATGGTCCCAATGTCGTCTGGAAATGTAATGGTCATGTCTGTAGCATGTCTGGCCCTTGGGGCAATGCGCTCTCCTTGGATTCTTGTCAGAGTCTCGTCTTACGTATCGGTAAGATTAGTTATTATAAAAACTCAGCAGGTGCAATCTGGAATGCCCGCTCCACTGAATTGGCACAATGTAATCAAGTTGCACGTTAATACTCAACATTTTGGTTAAGCGATTATTATTCATACTAATTTTACTTGACGGACTGACATTTAAGCCCTAAAATTCGCTCCAGATTCTCCCATAGCTCAGTCGGTAGAGCGACGGACTGTTAATCCGCAGGTCCCTGGTTCGAGCCCAGGTGGGAGAGCCAAGATTCTAAAAACCCACTCTTAATTGAGTGGGTTTTTTATTTGCTCTTTGATAAACACATGTTTGAATCAAATCACTTCCTATTTCTAACGATTGGTTTTATTAGTACAGCTATATTACTCTTTAGCTGTATACGCCCTTTCTTTCCCAAACAAAAATTCTTTGCTCGACCTGTCATCACATCATTTGAATCAAGAATGTTTGTACGATTACAACAGGCCTTTCCACAGCACCATGTGCTTGCGCAGGTTGCCTTTAGTGCATTGATTACCAGTGATCATTACAAGATTCGCAGTAAGTTTAATCGTAAGGTGACAGACTTTGTGGTTTTAGATCAGCAGATGAATGTTTTGGCGATTATTGAGTTAGATGACCCAAGCCATATAGGTAAAGAATTAGAAGATAAAAAGCGCGATCAGATGTTGCAAGAAGCAGGCTATCAAGTACAACGTTATACGGAGATTCCATCTATAAAACAGCTACAGATGGATCTTCGATAGTCAGCTAATTTAAGAAAGATTATTCCGTCTTTGCCGATTGTTCAGCATTTTTCTGCTGTTCAAATTTCTTTGCCATTTCAGCGCGTTGCTGATCATATTTTTTCTTGGTTTGCGCATCACTTTTGGCAGCAACAAAGGCCATACCGACAATAAAAATTGGAATCAACAATCCCAAACTCATTAATAACCAAGGGATTGACTTTTTCTCAACAGGCGGCTGGCTCATAAGTGATCTAAACTCAAATTGCATGGCTTTAAACAGTGCAACAATATAACAAAAAAGAGTCCCTATAAAGAGACTCTTTTTAAAAGAAAATTTCTTCTAAATAAGCAAATAAATCTTAGAATTTACCAGTACAGTGAGGGCTTTGACTGGCATCCTTCTGCGCATCCGTTAATACAATACCCGTACCAGCCGACATATTGGCTTGGATAAAGTCATAAGCTTGGGCATTTTTACATATGATCGCTTGTGTATGCGTTGCATTTGGAACAATAGTTAGACTATAGCCTTTATCATAAGCTGCTTGTGGGAAGAACTTCAAAGCATTAGCTTTCATATTCGCAAATAACCCCTGTGTTACTACAGGTAATACCGCTTGATCTTTTTCGCCCTGAATAATAAACACTGGCGTTTTAATTACTTTCGCTGCTGTCGCATTGGTTGCAGGCTGGGTATCTGCTAAAAAGTTTTTAACAACTTGATCATTCTTAAATTTATTCAGATCAATACCGTACTGTGCAATTTGATGTGTAGGATCAGCCAAGAAAGCTAAGATTCCGGCTTTAAACTTTTCTTGCAAGCCATTTGCACTATCTGGTGCTGGATAACTTAAACATGCTCCATCATCCCCTGTACGCCCATGAGCTAATTCTGCAATATCAGCCGCTCCCGAGGTAAAGATTGTTTTTAAATCGTAGTTTGGTTGCTGTGCTTTAATCCCAGCACTAGCTAAAGCTGCATATGCTAACAACTCCGCATAACCATCTGCGATTTCCTCAATTTTTGCTTGGCCTTGTGCTGGTGTGAGTATGTTATTCGCTACTGCATAACGTACTTGTAGTAAGCTCTCATCCAATTTATTTACAACTTTAGGCTTTCCATCCGTATCAAGATTAAATTGTGGATCAATATAAATCTGAATAATTGTTCCCAAACTTGATGCAGGTGCACCCGCCACTGCGCCTTTATAGCTTGCATCTGTATTTGCAAACTCCGCTGTGCCTAATGAAGCATGTCCACCTTGTGACTGACCAATCGACATCCAATCCCCTTTCAATTGAGTGCCATAATGATCTTTTGCAGCCTTGACCGCGGCAAGTGCAGATTTTGCTTCACTACTCAAATTAAGATATGGATGAACACCTGGTGTACCTAAGCCCTCATAGTCTGGCGCTATGACAACATACCCAGCTGCCAATAACGTATCAGCAAGAATTCTAAAACGCGGATTAATCACATTTTTACTTGGTGCACAGCCATCACCTACCCCAACAGTTCCATGCTCCCACACCACGACTCGATAACCATCCTTAGGTTGAGTTGCTTTCGGGAACAATACCAACGCTGTTGCCGTTGCAGTTTTTCCTTGGACATTTGCCATGTTATAGGTCATGACTTTAATAGATGAAGCATTATCAACTTGATCAATCGCATAATTACTTTCAGACAGATAAGTTTTTTCCGTATTTACCCCAGTGTAATCATCATCATTGTCATTACATGCGGTTAAAAATAATGCAGAAATAGAGAATGTCATTGCCAACGCAATTTTAGACCGTTTCATAAAATATCCTTTTAGTCCTTGTTTTATTTTAAGCATGAAACTACATGCCACATTATTAAGGCATAAAAAAAGTGCTCTGCATAGAACACTTTTCAACTATTCAGTCAGTTTAAAATATTAATTCTAAAAAAATTCCAATGAAAATAATCAGCCCAACCCAGCGATTGTGACGGAATGCCCAGAAACAAATTTGCGGATCACGATCTTTGGTTTTAAACGCCTGATAGGCAAAATCAGCAGCAACAATTAGCAATGCAGCCAATCCAAATGGCAATAACAGATTTTCCAAATATAGGGCCCCACCAATAAGGAGTAAGCTTAAAATCTGGAGTAAACCAATAATCTGTATATCGTAACGACCAAATAAAATCGCCGTAGATTTCACTCCAATTTTCAAATCATATTCGCGATCTGTAATTGCATATTGAGTATCGTAGGCAACCGTCCACGCCAAATTACCAAAATATAAAAGCCAGCAAGTTAAATCTAAAGGCTTACCCATTGCGGTAAAAGACATAGGAATTCCCCATGAAAAAGCCATACCCAAAACCACTTGTGGCAAATGCGTATAGCGCTTCATGAATGGATAAATGAATGCCAACACCAACCCAGCAAGCGCGCAATAAAAGGTTGCAATCGGCAGGAAAAATAAAGTGCAGGCACTTGCTGCGACTAATGCAAGAAAAACATAAACCGCTTCGCGTGGACGAATAACGCCTGTTGCCAATGGACGGGTTTTCGTTCGCTCTACATGCGCATCAACTTTACGATCTGCAAAATCATTAATTGCACAACCCGCTGCACGCATAAAAATCGTACCCAAAACCATCGCAATGAGGATCTGAAATGGAGGTAATCCTCCCGCAGCAATCCATAAAGCCCACATGGTTGGCCAAAAAACCAGTTCTGTGCCGATCGGTTTATCGAAACGGCACAAATAGTAATAGGCCTCTAAACGCTGCCGCCAAGTTGTGTGTTGCACTGTTTCCATGATGAATCCTTAGAGTCAATGCTGTCGAATAAATTGTTCAAATGCAGGTAAAAATGTTTCTTGCACAATAAATTTACATCCATGCCATGTATAGCAACTCTGTCGTGTCCACCCTTCTTCAAGATGAATCACTCGTCGTTCGCAAGCGGGATTTGTTCTTTGAAATAAAAACCAGCCAATCGGCTTATTACGGATATGCCGAAACAAGCGTGCTTTTTTTTGCATACTCAGAATCGGAAAGATACTTTTCGCTTTGACCCATGCCTGCTCTTCACTACCATAAAGATAAGTTTCACGCACCCAACCAATATGCTGAGGTGGCATCTGCATCCATTGACTATCGGCAAAGGTTAAACGCTGATAATGTTCTTTCAATCGCTCAACATGGAACTGACCAAGACCTAAATCGGTTAATTGTTGAGTAAGCGAACCAGATGCATACAACCATTTCTTTAAATCAACCGGGATTTCTTTCCCCTTTATTCTGTTTGGTCGTAAATTTGGCATGCTTGGCTCACTAAAAACATCTTTAGGGTCTGTTGATACTTCAACCATGCATTGCGTTATAGGCTAAAACCACACAGACAAGGCATGGAACGTAGACAATGGCGATACCCTTGTCAAGTTTCATAACGAAGTTTGGGGGAGTTTTAGCCATAACCCTTCGGGACAGGGAAATTTTTTGATGTTACTACGTTAGCTCGTATTTTTTTAGAATCACTAAATTTCATACGACCTGCCTTGTAGCATCTAAAAAATGCCCTCTGTCGCAAGCATCTGTGAAGTATCAGCAGCCCCTATGAGTGTACATGATTTTTTTCAAAAAAGAGTATGACTTTCAATTGAATCAAAAACATAAAAAAAGCTCGCCGAAGCGAGCTTTTTTGAATTGAATGTATTACAGGCTGTAGTACATATCAAATTCAACTGGGTGAGTTGTCGTGTTAAGACGACGTACATCTTCAGTTTTAAGTTCGATATATGCATCAAGCATTTCTTTAGTGAATACACCACCTTTCAACAGGAACTCATGGTCATTTTGAAGAGCTTCAAGTGCCATATCCAAGCTGTGAGCAACTGTTGGGATTTTCGCTTCTTCTTCAGGAGGAAGATCATACAAGTTCTTATCAGCAGCTTCACCTGGGTGAATCTTGTTTTGGATACCGTCGATACCCGCCATCAATAATGCCGCAAAACCTAAGTACGGGTTCATCATTGGATCTGGGAAACGTGCTTCGATACGCTTGCCTTTAGGGCTAGAAACGTAAGGAATACGGATAGATGCAGAACGGTTACGCGCTGAGTAAGCAAGCATAATTGGTGCTTCGAAGTGCGGAACCAAACGCTTGTACGAATTCGTAGAAGGGTTTGTGATCGCATTCAATGCACGAGCATGCTTGATCACACCACCGATAAAGAATAATGCCATTTCTGATAAGCCAGCATATTCATCACCAGCAAACAAGTTCTTGCCATCTTTAGAGATTGACATGTGAACGTGCATACCAGAACCGTTATCACCTACCATTGGTTTAGGCATAAATGTTGCTGTTTTAGCGTATTGATGCGCAACGTTCCAAACTGCATATTTGAACTGTTGAACTTCGTCCGCTTTGCGAACTAAAGTATTGAAGCTCACACCAATTTCTAATTGGCAAGATGCAACTTCGTGGTGATGTACTTCTACACGACCAGGACCCATGATGTCTTCGATTTTTGCACACATTTCAGCACGCATATCTTGTGAAGAATCAACAGGAGGAACTGGGAAGTAACCACCTTTAACACGTGGACGGTGACCAGAGTTACCCGCTTCGTAATCTTTACCCGTTGACCATGCAGCTTCTTCAGCGATCAATGTATGACGCGCGCCAGACATGTCGATGTCCCATTTTACTTCGTCAAAAACGAAGAATTCTGGTTCTGGACCAAAGAATGCAGTATCACCGATACCTGTAGATTTTAAATATTCTTCAGCACGACGAGCAATCGAACGTGGGTCACGCTCGTAACCTTGACCAGTAGATGGCTCGATTACGTCACAAGTCACAACAACTGTAGGCTCAGCAAAGAACGGGTCAAGAAAACCTGTTTCAGCATCTGGACGTAAGATCATGTCAGACGCTTCGATGCCTTTCCAACCAGCGATTGAAGAACCATCAAACATTTTACCGTCTTCAAATGTATCTTCATCAATCGTGTCAGCTGGGTAAGTTACGTGCTGCTCTTTACCCTTAGTATCAGTAAAGCGAAAATCGACCCATTTTGCGCCACTTTCTTTGATGAGTTGAAGGACCTTGTTCGCCATGCTCATTTGCTCCAATGAAATTTCTATGCACCTGTTAAGTGCGTGTTAGTTGTTGATATCTAATTAGCAATTATCATACCAACAATTTTAAAGCATACCTAAAACATTGAAATTCTTTGCAGAAAAAATGCTTTAAGCTCCATGTCCTATGTCTACTATAATGCTTATATCCAAAAACGCACCATATTTACACATTCCTATTTTGGCGCGTCCCTAAAAAAGACAAAATGAACCAAAATAGTGCAATACATATAACAAAGAACCAATGTAGTGCCAATTACGCTATTATTCTTAGCATAAATTGGCTTTTTATATCATTCTTTTCAAGATCATTCCAATCAATTCATTTAGACTTTAGATTCACTTTCATGTTTTTTTACCAAGCCTTTCAATTACAAAAATTTATTCTCAATTAAGCAGGTATTTCAAAGCAAGAATATCGAGCTGATTCCAACCCACGCTTTGTTTCAAAACTTTCCACATTAATGATCGGTTTTGATATGATGATTTCCCGCTATCGCTAGAATAATCCTTCTCCTGTTAAAGATAGATGAAATCGTATAGCGTTCAGATCAGTTTATCGAATTCAATAGCACAATTAAGTGCATATTTTTCAAAAGGTTATAATCATGCTTCTAATGATTGACAATTATGACTCATTTACTTACAACATCGTTCAATACTTTGGCGAGTTGAATCAAGAAGTAAAAGTTGTTCGTAATGATCAAGTGACATTAGAGGATATTGAACGATGGCAGCCAAAATATCTGGTCATTGGTCCTGGCCCTTGTTCCCCAAGTGAAGCAGGTATCTCAATTCCAGCCATCAATCACTTTGCTGGCAAAATTCCGTTATTGGGTGTCTGTTTAGGCCATCAAGCAATTGGTCAAGCCTTTGGTGGCAACATCATTCGTGCTAAAACAGTGATGCATGGTCGCCTATCCGACATGCACCATAGCGACAAAGGAATTTTTAGCAACTTGCCTTCGCCTTTTGCAGCGACACGTTATCATTCACTCGTGATTGAACAAGAAACTTTGCCTGAATGCCTAGAAGTCACCTGCTGGACCAATCAAACAGATGGTACGATTGAAGAAATCATGGGTGTCAGACATAAAACACTGCCTGTGGAAGGTGTCCAATTCCACCCTGAGTCTATTTTAAGTGAACATGGCCATCAAATTTTCAAAAACTTCTTAGATATTTATGCTTAATCTCAAGACTTAACCATACTTCATCTTTAAACAGCCTATTTTTTATGAATAGGCTGTTTTTATTTTGAACATATAAAAACAATATACAACTCATACATACTGCATAAATTTACAGCATTAAAATAAAAGTGAAAAAATACATTTAAAACAAGTCATTCTTTTTCAATAATTAATCCACTTTTCACACGTTATAAAAAGTAAGTTCAATACGTGTTTTCTAGCAGCGTGAATTGCTTTTTACTTTTTTAGATTAACTATAGTCATAGGAATGATTAAGTTTCAGGGCGGCTGGATGATAGAATCTAAGTCATTGTTCTTAGCATTCCCCCCTGAATGATTTATCAGGATAACCTATTGTGAATACCTTGGTTTTATTGAATATTATTGTTTTCGTCCTGCTCATGGCAGGATTGTTTTTTAGCTATCGTAAAGATTGGAGTCTCTCCAAAAAAGTTCTGATCGGTATGATCGCAGGTATCTTTTTTGGTTTAGCACTGAAAGCGATCTATGGTGACAACCCTGTTATTGAGCATTCAATTGCATGGATTAACCTTGTTGGTAATGGTTATGTACAACTATTACAAATGGTGATCATGCCTCTGATTTTCATTTCAATTTTAAGTGCAGTGGTGAAGTTACACCAAACCACTTCTCTTGGAAAAATCAGTGTACTCGTGATCGGTATCTTGCTCGTCACAACGGCTATTGCGGCACTTGTCGGTGCTGGGATTACCAACTTATTTGGCTTAACCGCTGAAGGATTGGTACAAGGTACCAAAGAAGCAGCACGCCTAGCGACCATTCAAAGCCAGTACATTGGACAAGTAACAGATTTAGACGTTCCCAAATTATTGCTTTCGCTATTCCCTCAAAACCCATTTGCTGATTTAACAGGTGTTCGCCCTACTGCAATTATCAGTGTTGTGATTTTCTCTGCGTTTTTAGGTGTAGCAGCCTTA
Organism: Acinetobacter sp. ANC 3929; assembly: GCF_000369405.1. GTDB lineage: Bacteria > Pseudomonadota > Gammaproteobacteria > Pseudomonadales > Moraxellaceae > Acinetobacter. The sequence goes on along the minus strand of NZ_KB849994.1, from coordinate 314,902 downwards.
AAACTGATGGATAAGGACACCGTTAATGGTGAAAGAATCAGACATGGAATTGAAGCACTACAAGCATTGGTGATTAGTCTGGTCCGCTTGGTGATGCAATTTACGCCTTATGGTGTATTGGCATTGATGACTAAAATGGTGGCAACAGCAAACGTAGCCGACATTGTCAAGCTGGGTGAATTCCTCGTCGCATCTTATCTTGGCCTTGCGATTATGTTCCTCGTACATGCACTAATTTTGCTATTTGTACGTGTCAATCCAATCGACTTTTTCAAGAAGGTTTTTCCTGTTTTAACTTTCGCATTTACCAGTCGTTCAAGTGCCGCGAGTATTCCACTCAATATCGAAGCACAAACCAAACAATTGGGTGTACCTGAAGGTATCGCCAGCTTCTCTGCTTCATTTGGTGCGACGATTGGTCAAAATGGTTGTGCAGGTTTATACCCTGCGATGCTTGCCGTGATGGTTGCACCAACAGTCGGCATTAATCCACTTGACCCATTATGGATTGCCCAGTTGGTTGTCGTCGTGACCCTTAGTTCAATTGGTGTTGCTGGCGTTGGTGGTGGTGCAACCTTCGCCGCTTTAATCGTCCTCCCAGCAATGGGCTTACCGATTACTTTAGTCGCCTTACTGATTTCAATTGAGCCATTGATTGATATGGGCCGTACGGCTTTAAACGTTAACGGTTCGATGACTGCAGGCACTGCAACCAGTCAATTGCTCGGTGTCAGAAATCCGCAACCAGATAATGATGCTTAAGCCCTATTAAAATAAAAAAGCCAACGCATGATCGTTGGCTTTTTTATGATTGAATTAATTATAATTTCAGTTGTTGTACAAGCGAACCATCTTGTTTTGCGACTAAAGACTCACAGAGTTGGATACGCTCCTTGGTTTGATTTAAACCGCGCTCAACCCCGACCAGTTCTTTGGTTCTCGGTGCAAAGAAAGCATTCAACTGTGTCGCTTCTTGTTGTGAACATGCTGCACCACTAAACAATGCGGGGAAGCGTCCTGCAGAAGATTTACCTAAACGATCAAACACAGCATCGTGATTGGTCTTAAACCATGTCCAGAGTCCACCTTGTTCGCCACTATAGCTATTGATTGAATTAATTACGGTACGTACTTCACCGACTTTCACACGTGGGTCTAAAACTAACTGACGGGCCTGCTGACGTGTTTCCACCTGATTTGCGGAGCCTAAAGCAGTGAGAATCGCCAAACGTTGGGTCGGTTGCGTGATACGTTGTAATTCGCCAACTAAACGGTCAAATGTAGGCTGTCCTTTTTCTTGGACACGTACCGCCAAAATCGTCGGTAATAATTCTGGTGTGAGCTGAGCAAAGTTCAGTTGCTTCTGTTCAAATAAAGCATCCGATTGCTTTAAGAGTTTTTGACGAACTTCTGGCACCTGAATTTCCAGTGCAAGGAACTGCGCCAACTCACTCCGCCATAAACTGTCTTCGGCAGACTCACCTGATTTATTGGTATAACCCAACTGATTCAATTTTGGTAAATACAAATTCGCCAAAATCTTTCTTAAGTGTTCACGTTCTACCTCGGTCTTCAACACATGACGTTGTATAACGCTAAGCTGCTGAAACAATGCTGTACTAATTTGGCGGCTGTTCGAGTGAGCAAATTTCTTCGCCACATCCACCACCGCCAACAAATTAATATCGCCATGGTTAAATGCTGCTGAAATAGCATAGGCGTAAGCCAATTGTTCAGTGTTAGAAAGCTTCTCTGTCGCCGCAGTCAGACGAGCAAGCTCTGGTTCAGGTAAACTAAATTGGTAATAGCCTGCCGCATCAGCATTTGGAATATACCAACTCTTCATCGTTGCACCTTTGAGTTCAATTTTGGCTTCAGCTTGGTCAACCAGTTCACATTGAACTTTACTCGCTGCATTTGGCACTTCGTAACGCACACACAATGGTACGCCCCAAAGACTGTTCGCATCCCCTTTTGAACCGACAGGGAGATAGCGCGTTTGTTTCACATTTAAAAAGACTTTATTACCTTGTTGCTGCAATGAAGTATTCAGCAAAGGTACGCCTGGTTGATCAATGAAACTTTTTACCGCTTTGCTAAAGTGCTCAGCTTGACCAGACTGTTGTGCGAGGGAACTAATTAAGTCATTGGCTGTGGCACTGCCATACTGATGCTTTTTAATATAGTTTCTTACCCCTTGTTTGAATTTTTCCTCGCCTAAATAACTTTCAAACATATTTAAAACAGCTGCACCTTTTTGATAAGTAATACCATCAAAAGCCGTTTGAATATCCGCATTACTTAAAATTGGCTGACGGATACGGCGTACACTGACCAAACTATCGCTTTTCATTGCGCCTGCAGTATCAGCGACACGTTCAAGATCAGCGTTAAATTCAGGATGTAATTGTTGGGTGATTTTACTTTGCATCCACGTAGCAAAAGATTCATTCAACCACAGATCATCCCACCACGGCATGGTCACCACATCCCCAAACCATTGATGTGCCAACTCATGTGCATTGACATTAAATGAACTCTGTACAAAAGACACTGGAGAGTCTTTGTCTAGCAGCATCAAATAATCTCTAAAGGTAATCAACCCAGGATTTTCCATTGCACCCGCAGCAAAATCAGGTGCAGCAAGTAAGTCTAATTTGTCGAAGGGATATCCGAATGCAAAATAATCTTCTAATGTTTTTAAAATTGCAGGGGTTTCCGATAAAGCCTGCTGCATTTTTTCAGCCTTACCATCAGGTGCAAGACCTCGTAATTTGATCGCCTCTTTACGCCACTCAGTCGCACCAATATCAGGACCTTGTTGTACTTGCCAAGGGCCAACCGCCAGTGCAAGTAGATAAGTTGGTAGCGGTTTGGTCGCTGCAAAGCTTAAAGTTTTCCACCCCGATTTTTCGGCCTGTTCAGAGACTTGATTGGTATTGGCAAAACCTGAATATTTGTTTGGTATGGTTAAGCGAATACTAAAGGGTGTTTTAAAGCGCGGCTCATCAAATGATGGAAAAGATTGACGTGCGCTGATCGCCTCCATTTGAGTCATGACATAAGGTTTACCCTCAAATTCAATTTTATAAATACCATCCAGTTGCTGATCATAATCCGCATTGAAATCCAATACTAAGCGGTATTGTCCTGCGGGAAGTGTCTTGGCAAATTTAATTACACTGACTCCATCGACTTCTGAAGCTTGCTCATATTTGGCCGTGGTTTTCTGCCCGGTTGCGGATAGGATGTTGGCATCTTTTACCGATAAAGATTTACCATGAATCCAAACATGATCGGTTGCTTGGGTCAGTTTTAAATGGATTGTAGTTTTACCGCTATAACTTTTTTGTGCAGGATCAATTTTAAAATCTAAATCATAAGATTCAGGTATGGCCCATTCAGGTAATTTGCCGATTGGAATTTGTTCATTGCTATTTGATGCAAAAATCTGTGTTGCAGATAATGAAAGTAATGTTGTAAGTAGCAATTGTTTTTTAAATGAAGGTTTGACCAACATAGGAGATCTGTCCTCTGTAGTTTTTAAAATAAAAAGACGCAGCAAATGGTGTACCACTTCGCTGCGTCCACACATCATTGTTAGAATTTATAATTAAACTCCAACCAACCCTGACGGCCGATTGGTGAATATGATCCTACTGGATAATATGGCCATCCGCCTGTGTCATCGTGTTTCACTTTGTCAAATAGATTATTCACAATAATTGATGCAGAGGCCATGGGTGAAATTTTATAAGTTCCACTCCAATTGACCAAATAAGTTGGGCTTAAGTAAGCTGTTTGATTACCGTTTGGAATCTTGCCATAGCGATTGACTAATACGGTTGATGCCCAATCACCGAGACTCCAACTGAGACTGGTATTAAAGCGGTCTCGCCAATCTGGAATGGTTAAGTCTTTTAAATAGTTATCTTTCTCGCCATCTTTGGATTGTTGATATTCACGTTCAAGCACACGGCTATAATTCACCGTCCACAGGAAGTTACCCAGATTTTCTGTTTTCCAACGCCATTTGCTGGTGAAATCAATCCCACGAGTATGATCTGAGGCTGCATTGATCGGTACAATATTGATATTATTGATCACATTTGGATCAACCATTGCATTTGTAGGGTTGCGCTCTACACGTGCCAACGCATCAACACATTGTGCCGAGTTGATATCTTGTGCGCCCAAACGGCAGTCTGCTTCTAAACGTAAAATTTTATCTTCACTTAAATTGGTCACTAGATTATCAATTTTGATATCCCAATAATCGACTGAAATATCAAACTTATTACTTGGTGACCAAACAAACCCTGCACCATAAGATTTACCTTCTTCAGGTTTTAAATCTTTGTTGCCTGTTAATGTGTAGTTCGCGCCAGGCGAATAATCTTTAAAGCTACATTTATCTAATGATTGCCCCGTTTGGCTACAACGTAAATAATCGGTGGTACTTGGGAAATACCCTCTTTGTTTATTTAAAAACAGATAGTTCATATCTGGCGCACGGAAACTGGTGGCGTAGTTGCCTCGCACTAATAAGGTTGGATGTGGTCTAAATTCTAAGCCTGAACCAAATGTGAATTTATCAATACTGTTATCTGATAAGGCATAGCGGTCATAGCGTCCAGATAAGGTCAAATTGAGTGGCTTGGCTAAAGGTAAGAATAATTCGGTACCTAACGCTTGGCGGGTACGCGCCCCACCATATTCGCCACTGGAAGTCGCATTATAGAAGTCACCATTTTCTACCGCCTTATCGGGTTTAATTGTAAAACCTTGACGCCCGATTTCTGCCACAGCAGCAAGCTTGGCCGTTCCTGCAGGAAGTTCAAACACATCACCATTGGCACTTAAAGTTAAGCTCTGTGCCCAAGACTTATCTTTTTCTTCTGTCGTACCCGAAATCGCTCTAAACTCACTGGCGGTCAGTGGTCGACTTAAACGATCCAGATTCGGTGAATAAATCGAAATGCCATCTTGATCAGTACCCAATCGCTGACCCAAGAAATATTCATCAACATTCGAGCGAACCAGACCTTGTTTGCGTAATTGACTGGTATAAATTGAGCCATTATAGGCGGCCTCATAACGCCAACTGCTGTCTCCAATATCACCGCGGATACCAAAGTTTAAATTTGAGGAGAGTTCTTTCCATTTTTTATTGGCTTGCTCCACATCACCTAACTCTTCTGGTGCAAAACGTCGTGTCCAGATTTCATAATTTCCTGTGTCTTGGTTTAGGAAATAACCACTACTTGCACCTAAAGATGTCCATGTCGGACCACGGGTATTATTTTCAATTTGATTGGCACCAATCAAAACATCTGCAAATAATTGTGTTTTTTCATTCAGTTCATAATCCAAACCAAGATAGCCATTTTGACTGCGATTCTTGGTTTGAACAGTCCAATAGGTCGGTCGAGCTAAACCACTAGCACAGTTATCTGCTCCCGCTTTTCCAATATTTTTTACTGAGCCTTTAAATAGATCATCAAATGCATCACAGCCACTAATTGAAAGATACTGGCCTGTCTTGGCATTTTTACGCCCAACGATCGTGTCTGGCTTTTCCCCTCGACGCGTTCGGCTCGACATAAAATCTCGGTCAGCCGCCCAAATCGGTTCGCGCCCACTCAGTTCAACACCATAAACCAGATTAAGCTTGTCCAGTGTTTTACTGCCACTCAATTGTAGACGTAAATTTTCACCACCTTCTTTAGTGCCACCTGCCTTGATATTAAATTGCGTCCCATCGGTCTTCTTTTTCAGAATAATATTCACCACACCCGCAATCGCATCTGAACCATAAATCGCTGAAGCACCACCGTTTAAGATTTCAATACGGTCAATAATCGCAGTAGGGATATTGGCTAAATTGACAAAATTCACAGCACCATCATATGGCACAGGATAGTCGGCAACTCGGTGTCCATTGATCAAAGTCAATGTATGATTCGGCCCCAAACCTCGTAAACTAATCGCGTTGGCCGCTGGCGTAAAGGTATTACCATAGTCAGCCCCCTGCACAAAACCTGTATTCTGGGTCAGATTGTTTAATGCATCAAAAGCATTGCTAAAGCCCTGCTTTTCAATATCCGCTGCGGTAATCACCGTTACACTGGTTGGACCATCTTTTTGGGCTTTGGAAATACGTGAACCTGTGACCGCAACATGTACCACTTTATCCGATGTTGTCTTTGTTTGTGGCTTTTCTATATTTGTCTCAGCATAGCTCTCTAATGGATGAAGGCATGTAATAAACACAAAAACAAAGCAGCCTTTATTTTTAACAGCCCCAAGATATTTCAAGTAATTTAGATACATATTTATGAATGACTAAAATGAAGACCGCCCTAATATATCCACTTTTATTTATTTGATTTATACACATTTTTTATAGGGATATGTGTGAATAATATATACCAAATGGTTGATTATTTATCATAAAAACTCAAATAACCCTCTCATAAAATAAAACCTTTTTCATTCAATCACTCCCAGTCAAAAATTTACCAACTTGCTTAAACGGGTAAAATTTTAAAAACTCTCTAGCCACAACCTAAATCTTGAGCTATTTTCTGCTAACATACCCCCTTAATGTGTGGGACATACACCACAAAAAGCCGAGCTATCCCTCACCACTAACCACTTTCATTCAATTTTTTTAATCATTTAATGCTGTAACTCATGACTATGAATATCCAACAGGCACTCAATAACATTACCAAGAACATCCATCTGACCCAGCCACAAATGGAAGATGTCATGCGTAGTATCATGCAAGGTGAAGCCACAGATGCTCAAATTGGTGCACTAATGATGGGTTTGCGCATGAAGGGTGAGAGTATTGATGAAATTACTGCTGCTGCACGTATCATGCGGGAATTCGCGATTAAAATTGATGTCAGTGATATTCCTCATCTCGTCGATATCGTGGGTACAGGTGGTGATGGTCAAAACTTATTTAATGTTTCAACCGCTTCAAGTTTTGTGATCGCTGCTGCGGGAGCAACCATTGCTAAACATGGTAACCGTGGCGTATCCAGCAAATCTGGTTCTTCTGATGTACTTGAACAGATTGGCATTCAGCTCGATTTAGACATGCAGCAAACTGAACGCTGTATCCGTGAAATGGGTGTTGGTTTTCTGTTTGCACCAAATCATCATAAAGCCATGAAATATGCAGTGGCACCCCGTCGTGAATTGGGTATCCGCAGTATTTTTAACTTACTTGGTCCTCTCACCAACCCTGCTGGCGTAAATCGTTTTGTGATTGGCGTATTCTCAGATGAATTGTGTCGTCCAATTGCTGAAGTATTAAAACAGCTTGGTGCCGAGCATGTACTGGTTGTACATTCTAAAGATGGCCTAGATGAAATTAGTTTGGCTGCACCAACTGCTGTGGCCGAACTTAAAGATGGCGAGATTACCGAATGGACGCTAAACCCTGAAGACGTTGGTATTGCCTCTCAAACTCTCACAGGGTTAGTCGTCAATAGTTCAGAAGAAAGCTTAAAACTGATTAAAGATGCTTTAAGTCGGGACAAATCAGACGTTGGTGAAAAAGCAGCAAATATGATTGCACTGAATGCAGGTGCAGGCATTTACGTCGCAGGCATGACCAAAACCTATAAACAAGCCGTTGAGTTGGCTCAAGATATTCTTTATGGCGGACAAGCGCTAGAAAAAATGAGTATCTTGGCTGAATTTACCAAGACATTGAAACAATATCAGGCAGACTAAGGACTTCTCATGATCGATATTCAAAATACCATTTTAGGTAAAATTGTTGACCGCAAACATGAGGAACTTGTAGCACGTTTAAAACAACGTAACTTACATGATGTCGAGCAGTGGGCAAATGAAGCAACACCTGTACGTGGTTTTGCCAATGCTTTACAGCACAAACGCCCTGCTGTAATTGCTGAAATTAAAAAAGCATCACCGTCTAAAGGCATCATTCGTGCAGATTTCAATCCTGCTGAGATTGCCCAACAATATGAGCAGGCGGGTGCTGCTTGCTTGTCGGTATTGACCGATGTGGATTTCTTCCAAGGTGCAGACGAAAATATTGCGATTGCACGTCAGCATTGTGCCCTACCAGCTTTGCGTAAAGACTTTTTGATTGATCCTTACAGTGTGGTTGAAGCACGTGCACTGCAAGCGGATTGTATTTTATTGATCGTGGCTTGTTTATCTGACCAACAACTGGAAGAAATGTCGAAGACCGCATTTGAACAGCAGTTAGATGTGTTAGTTGAAGTGCATGATGAATATGAATTAGAACGTGCGCTAAAACTTTCTGAGCAATGTATTTTGGGTGTGAATAACCGTAATCTTAAAACCTTTGATGTTGATTTAAATACCTCATTGCGTTTAAAGAAATTATTACCTGCTGCTCGTGTTTTAGTCACTGAAAGTGGAATTGCCACACCTGCTGATGTAGAAATGATGCAAGCCAATGATATTCATACGTTCCTTGTGGGCGAAAGTTTTATGAAGCAGCCTCGCCCTGATCAAGCATTTAATCAATTGTTTGGACAGCCTGAGCAAATTTAAGTAAATAAGGTTCAAGGTGAGATTTTACCTTGGACCTTAATACGTCAGAATCAGATCTTTTCTCTATTTCTTACAAACCATCAATTAATAAAATCTATATTCCAAATAAAAGCTATAATCTATCTAAATATTCCAACATTTTTATGTCATGCTTATCTTTCAAATACTCATCTTTACTCTTAAAAGAAGCTTCTTTTATAGATTCAATGCTTGGAGTAACTTCACTAGATGAAATATAAACATAATTATTAAAACTGCTCACAACTACTTTTATATTCGTTACATCTTGCCCCATCACCAAAGTATTCGTTGATCTCATTTTTGCATATTTATCTTTATATTTTGCATAGACAATATAATCACTGTATTGATTAATCTTAGTTTTTTTATAATCTTGACTAGAACCATCTTTGTATAAAGCGAAAAAAGTATTTGTCTGTCCAACTTTTTTATCAATTTCATAACCATTCAATAGATAACCATATGTATTTAAAATAATTTTTAAATCTTTTTTCTCTATATTTTCATTTAATACAATATCAATATTAGTTTCATATTTTTTCATAGACTTAGTTACCAATAATATAATAATCGCGCTAACAATCATTATTCCGAGACCAATTTTTTTATTCAACCTAAAGTTTCCTGTGATCATTAAATTGACTTTGAAATGCTCTTTCTATTAGCACTCCATTCATATATTTCTTCATAGGCATAGCTGGAGGAGACTTTTTAGGAATACCACGGGTTGCAGCCCATCCATCTCCTTTGATTGAAGCCACCATATATGTAAAATTTACGCTCCATCCTGTATCCATGTTTCTTAAAACGCTACTATCCCTCTGGTCAGGATAAAAAGAAGGTTTTGCTGGGCTTGTTTGTCCCCATACTTCAACATCTTTAAAGTTTGGGGAATTAGATAAATCTTCTGCAAAGACTCTCGCGTTATATTCATCTGTTGCTGTATTACAACCAAACATCGCGAAACGAGACTTTGCTGCCCATTGAAAATCAATAAGTGACCAACCAGCTAATTTCATTTGATATCCCTCTGGTTCGACACTACATGGCACAGATCCTGTAGGGCCATCATACCAAGCATGAGAAAAAATATTGACTTCTTTAATTTCGACTTTTCCTATTCCTCCTCTTTTCTGAATAGAACTTGCCACTGTAGTAATAATTTCAGCTATGTCTTGAATTGGTACATTAAAAATTAAATGTCTTTCTGGATCAAACCATGAAGCTTTTTCAATATTATGTCTTCTTGTTTTAGCCGAAAAATACATTAAATCATCACCTCTATGATTCTGAGTAGTATAGAACAAAAGAAACAATTGTTTTTTCTTAGTAATTTTAACGTGATGCGTGTTATTTTCCGCGGAAGCCGTAACAGCCGTTGAAATTTGTCTTTGTAAAATTGTCATCTTTACTCTAGCTCTAGATGAATTTTTATACTTTTCTCTTCACTCGAAAAAAATGTAGAAGAATAGCCTTCTTTATCTGTAATACCTTTGACCTCTGCTCCATTAGGATAAGTTGCTGTATAAGCTATATTTCTATATGGTTTTCCTTCATCATCAGTAAATAAGTACCGTAAGTTATAATTGGTTCCCTCAGGCAAAAAAGGAAGTTTTGAATCTATTTTTTCTCCATTTTTAAACAAATGCTGTCCAGCTTTTGCCTCAAACTTTGCCTGAGTAATAAACGTAATACCTGCTTTATTAATAATTACCTGCGAGCCGCCAGCCATTCAGACACCTATCTTTTTATAAAAATATAAAATAAATCAATTATCGCTTAATATATAACAGACGAATTTAAAAAATATGGAACCATGACTTTTATCATCGCCATTCAGTTGAATGATAGCATCATTATCGCTGCGGACAATAAAAAAATCACGTTAAAGAATACTGGAGAAATTCAATTCAATAAAGATAAGCTATCAAAACTTTATCCATGGAAACACGGATTAATAACAGGCACAGGAGAGGCTCATGTTATACATCGAGCAACATCCATTTTTAAGAGTTTGACATTTCCAGATATTAATGAACTACCAGAATGTCTAAATATTTCTAGATATTTAAGGGAGTTAGAAGTTGGTAAAGGTTATTACCAAATTGAAAATACAAAATTACTGTGCTCCTATTCTGACAGTACAGGCGTACAACTTTATAAAATCGAAAGATTTGAACCATCTCAAGAATACACTATGGTTCCTATCCAATCGATGGATATCATTATTTGGCTATTCTACCCAGACATTACATTAATCGAAACAGATCTTCAAAGTCTTTATAAAAATATAAAAGATTATCAAGCATTTCCTAACGATGAAGCTTGGTTATCCCATTATATTAGTCAACTCGCCCCTATCTATAAAAAACAAAGTAAAATAGATACATTAATGAGCTCGAGTTTCGATGTTTTTCTTCAAACAAAAAATGTTTGCTCAATGTGGCATATTCCTAATCAACAGAATATACCAATAGATTTAACATATTATTATGAGCAGGAAACTAACTCATAGGCTTACAATGATATTGTTCTTAGAACCATGCATACCTTTCCCATGAATGCAAGACAGTTCAAATCAGCACGGTTTCAGACTATAATTTTACCCCTCTCTGCTATCTTGCCTGTTTTCTAAAATTATGAGTAAACATGATTCATCGCTTTCTAAAGATCAGTTTAATTTACTGAAAGCCTTTAAAAAGCAAATCTCCAACCCACAGTCTAGCGCTGTTGCGAAACAAGCTGAGTCAAAAAAGACCCAAGCTGTTGCTGAAGAGTTGGAAGATACAGAGCTTTTTAAAAAAGCCCTTTTAGGGGTAAAGCCAATCGACAATCAAAATATTGCCGATACTCGAGTTGCGCGTCGTAAAAAAATCGATGCCCAAACCTTGGCAAAACGTGCCGCAGCGGAAGGTGGAGCAGAACAAGAGCTCACAGAGATTTCAGATACTCAAGCGATCTTAAATCCTGTTGCAAGCCAAGCGACTTTAAGCTACCGCATTGCGACCTTACAGCACAAAGTATTTGAAGACTTGAAAGCAGGTAAAATCCGCTGGTTTGAAGCCGTCGACCTGCATGGTTGTACCGTTGAACAAGCACGAGCTGCTGTTTTACAAGTGCTCCAAATGGCAAAAGATGAAAATCAAAATGTCGTTAAAATTGTGCATGGCAAAGGCCCTGAAGCGATTTTAAAAACCTATGTGAACGGTTGGCTCAGACAGCATCGTGATGTTCTTGCTTTCGTCAGCGCACCCGAAAATCAAGGGGGTACAGGAGCAGTTTTAGTCCTGCTCAAACGTGCCGAAAAGAACCCTAAGTACAAACAGTAATCGGCATTTTTATCAAAACTAAGATTTCCAATCGTTTTCTGATACAATTGCCGTTTTTGTTCAACCCACCTAAGTGAACATTGTTATGTCTATGCAGCAATCGTACGCAAATATCTTAACTGCCGTTGGTGAAGACTTAAATCGCCCTGGCTTAAAAGATACGCCAATGCGTGCGGCTAAAGCTTTCTCTTTTTTAACTTCTGGCTATAGCAAAACGCTTGAAGAAGTTACAAATAGTGCGCTCTTCCCTTCCGATAACCATGAAATGGTATTGGTCAAAAATATTGAATTTTATTCGCTGTGTGAACATCACCTACTGCCATTCTATGGTCGTGTCCACATTGCTTATTTACCTGAAGGTCAAGTTTTAGGTTTATCAAAATTTGCGCGCATTACAGAAATGTTTGCACGTCGTCTCCAAGTACAAGAGAACCTGACGCAGCAAATTGCAGAAGCAGTTGCTGAAGTGACTCAAGCACGTGGTGTTGCAGTTGTGATTGACTCTGCGCATATGTGTATGATGATGCGTGGTGTTGGCAAACAAGAATCAACCACTCGTACGGTTTCTTTTGTTGGAGATTTTAAAACTGACAAAGATGTACGTCGTGAATTCTTAAGCGCTGTTCCTGAAAATTATTAAGCTGAGCAGCGTAGATGTCCTCTGTTCAGATAGCAGGTTTAGGTGAGTTAGTTCAAGGTGAAGCCAGTATTGATTATCCTCGTCCCGATCGTTTGGTTCGAGGTAATCCTGAACGTTTAACCTATAGTTTATATGAACATCCACATATGAACTGCGGCATTTGGCAATGTGAAGTCGGTGCTTGGAATATTCAATTTGCTGAAAACAAACAAGAGTTCTTTCAAGTCATTGAAGGGATTGTACGTATCCATGATGCAAAGACCAATACTTTTATTGAAGTGACTGCTGGAAATGCAGGAATTATCCCACCCGCATTTGTCGGTACATTTGAAGTCATTGAAGCCGTTAAAAAATACTACGTCATTGTTGAAGTCTAGATATTCTAAATTGACCTGATCCGAACGGCATCTTATCTAAAAAAACAAAACATAACCTAAACCTACTTTATTCCAGTCTTTATGATCCTGCTCTTCAAAATCCCAATTTAAACGTAAAGCATGGTTTGTATTTAGACTATATTGAAGCTGTGTACCGACTCTTAAGTTCCATTGACTTATATCTTGCCAATACGGTAATTCCACCTGTACCACGCTGTTTATATTATCAGACCATACATTCATACAACCTACAGTTGGCCCAGCTCCAACGCGCCAGCCTTGATCTAAATTTTTCCCGCCCTGAATATGGCTTTGTACTTGGGCATAACACAGATGTCGACGATCATAATCTGCCACGCTATAACCGACTTGCATATTCAGATTCATCACGCCATGTTGCGCATCTTCACTAAATTGTCCCTTCTCAATCGCTTCTTGTTTCCAACCAAAATTAAAACCCCAAGTGATTGGCGCTTTAAATGGCTGAATCGGGTTATAGGAGTTCACTGATAATAGATCTAAATGTTCGAGCTTGAGCTTGTCCTCACGGTATTGCAAACTGCCATCTAAAAATAAGAGTTGCGTCCCTGTCCGATAGCCTCCTTGAGGATCGATCAGATCATGATAAGCCTGACGCTGACCCAGCTCAACAAACTTCTGTCCCTGCGCTTCACCAATATTCACAGAAAGATTACGCGCATGATGCCCTTCTACAGGCTGCTTTTTCGGGCGCTCTGGTTCTTGACGTTGCTTATCAATTTCGATTTGGCTTCGTTCAGCAAGTAATTGTCGTAATTGTGGTTGGGCAAACTCTGCATCTACTTTATGACTAATATATTGTAGATATAAATCATCATAAGCCATTTCTAAAATCTTGGCCTGATCTTGCTGAGTATAGATTTTTAAAATGGGTTGAACTTGATCAGTCTGGGTAAAAGCAACCTGATGAGCAACTTTAGCCAGTTGTGTCCCATGCTGTTTCGCCTGCGAAAGCAGCTGTGTTTCCAAAGCTGGTCGATATACCACTTCTTTTACTAAATTTTGTTGATCTACTGCCTTCAAGGTTTCAATCGGAATCGCAGCATAGTTAAATTGCTGTTTTAAGTTTAAAGTTGGACGCACTAAATCAATTAGGCCAAGTAAACGGTAAGCACAGTTATCACTAACAAAATAATAAGGGAAACTCACATGCTGCATTTCCCAAATATGTTCAACCAAAAAACGGGTTTCTTCGGGTGTTAAATTAAGCTCATATTCCCATAGATCACGGCTTTCAAAATCACCATATTCTTTGACTTTACGATAATACGGCATTAGTGAATATTCACCAGGATACTGCCCTGTTAAGCCCTTCCATGCATAGGACCAGTTATCATCACCTTTCACTGTGGCAGCATAGTTTACTGCATAAGACACTAGGTTAAGTTGCTTCTGATCTTTAGGGTCTAAACGTAGCAAAGTATGCCCAAACATCGAACTTGGATTGCCCATAAAGTCAGTGGCATAAATCAAAGTGGCCTTATACGGCTTGATCTGGTTAATCCATTCCTCAAATTCAGTACAATTGGCTTGGGGAAGTTGTGTCGACTCAATATTCAACTGCTGCATCAACCAGCGACTACGTGCGGGAAATTTACAACGGATGGATTGGTTATCGGCAGATTGAAGAAATAAAGCTTTAATATCTGCTTGTAATTCACTCTTTAAATTTGTTTTGCCATCTTTGGCATAAAAATAGCCTGCATAAGTAACTTCACTCTTTTGTTTTTGATCGGCATACATCAAGCGTTGCCATGTGGTTTGCTGATCTAATTGTTTTTGTTGGGCAAGGTCTAAATACTTCTGCAAATCAGATTCAACCGAGGCATGTGCAAAATGACACATCAAAGACGTAAATACAAAAGTAGCTAATTTCATTCAATCGCAATTTTTTAAAATAATCAGAATAGGTATAAGAAAACCCTGCCATCAGGACAGGGTTTTATCAGGCGACAAATTAAACGTATGCTTTAAGCACTGCGTCTTTTGCCATCACACTTTGTAAAGCATCTAAAACTTGAAGTGAGTTTGTATTTTTGCTTGAATAAATTTCAGCAAAGTTTGCTTTAGATACAGCAAAGAAACGTGCTTTATCATTGGCTTTAATTTGCATTAATTCAGCGAGTACATTTAAGCTTTCGCCTTGGCCAACTGACATATCACGTGCTAAAGATTCAGCATTTTCATTGGTGAATGTCACCACTTGCGCTGTTACTGTACCACCTTGACGACAACCTAAAGTACCAAATGTAATACCAAGTAATTGGTTAGTAAAAATACCATTGGTTGTCGCAGCAAGAATTTTAGGTGCAACACCTTTTTTACCTGCCCAAATTTGTGTACCAGCACCACAACCAACATCGTTGTCAGCCATTGCAACAGTTGAACCAGCGGCTAATAAAGCGGCTAAGGCAATTTTCTTTAACATAGGAACGATCTCCAGCATAAATTATATTAACTATTTTTTATCACTATTGTGTTGTGTAATTCTTCTTACACAAAAGTTAAAATAACGAGGTTAGCAGGCTTTAGCAAATAATTTTTGAAATATATCTGAAATATTCATAACATAATTGAATGAAATATAAGGTCTGCTAAAAGAACAATAAACTGCTTAATTCAATTTCCAAGATCCGTTTTTATCACGCGTGCCCAAAATTTTTAATACCAAGACCAAACTAAGTAGTAATAAGAGGTACCAAGAACCTAACTTACCCCAACCTACCATGTGCCATGCATCGACTTGGCTTGGGTATAGCCAAATTTTATAGAAGGTACTGATATTCTCCGCAATCCAGATTAAGAAGGCAAGCAACAATAAAATGGGTAGCATAGGCACTTTAAAACGCTGTTGCTGCAACTGAAAATAAAGCCGAGTTTTCCAGAAAATTACGATACTCCAAATAAACAGTGCAATACGAATATCAGGAATAAAAAACTTGGTCATAAAGTTGAGATAAGACAACACCGCCAAACAAAGCATATTCCCAAAATTCGGCAAACTCTCGAATGAAACGTTATAGAGTCGCAAAGAACGAGCAAAAAAACTCCCCACTGCTGAATACATAAACCCCGCAAACAATGGCACAGTAAGTAACTTTAATACCGCTGGTTGTGGGTACTGCCATGAGGCAATCGATGGATGGGTCAAAAATATTTCCATTCCCATCGCCATGATATGAAACAGAGCAATCACTTTTGCTTCTGCCCATGACTCAAGCTTTAAATAGATCAAACAGACTTGAATGATCAAGGCATAAAACAACAAATAATCATAACGAAAGAAGCCCCAATATTCATGACTTCCCATCGGTGCGGTGACTGCAAATGCAATCAGAAGCAACAACCCAAATAAGGCAGCCGAAGCTGCCTTAAAGATAAAGTTGAGCGGTAATACAATCAACTGCACAAAACTGATCCTAGCGTGTTTAATTGGAAATGCTTAAAAACATCAACCTAAATATTTAGCACTGTATTCATGAACAGTATCTACAAAAATCTTCGGTTGTGATGGATCTACCCATTGGGTAATACCATGACCTAAATTTGCGATATAGCCTGTTTTATCACCATTGGCATAAGCATCATCAATCATTGCTTTCACTGATTTTTCAATTGAAGCAGCTGAACCATAAAGCACTGCTGGATCTAAATTACCTTGTAAAGCTGCTCGTCCGGCAACCACATCACGCGCAGTATAAAGCGGTGTGGTCCAATCTAAACCAAATGCATCAGCACCTGTAGTTAGCATCGTTTCCAACCACTGGCCACCACCTTTTGTGAACACAATAATCGGAATACGTTGACCATCTTTTTCACGTTGGAGACCCGCAATAATTTTGGTCATATAGTTCAATGAGAACTCAACATATTCTCGATGTGCCAATGCACCGCCCCAACTATCAAAAATCTGAATCGCTTGAGCACCTGCATCAATTTGCGCATTCAAATAATCAATCACTGAATCAGCCAAATGATCTAACAAAGCATGTAACACTTCTGGCTGCGCGTACATCATATTTTTAATGAAGCGAAACTCTTTACTTGATCCACCCTCAACCATATAAGTCGCTAAAGTCCACGGACTTCCAGAGAAACCAATCAAAGGAACTTGACCATTTAAAGCAGAACGAATGGTCGAAACCGCATTCATCACATAAGCAAGATCAGACTTGGCATTTAATTTAGGTAAATTTGCCACATCTTGTTCAGTACGAACTGTTTTATGAAACTTTGGGCCTTCACCCGTTTCAAAATACAGACCTAAACCTAATGCATCAGGTACCGTTAAAATGTCAGAAAATAGAATCGCTGCATCAAGCTCGTAACGGCGTAAAGGCTGTAAAGTCACTTCACAGGCAAAGTCATTATTTTTACATAGAGACAAGAAATCCCCTGCCTGTGCACGAGTTTCACGATATTCTGGTAAATAACGCCCTGCTTGACGCATCATCCATACAGGTGTGGTGTCTACAGGCTCACGTAATAAAGCTCGTAAAAAACGATCATTTTTCAACGTTGTCATGACCAATCTCTAAATTTTCTCGTGTAGGCCGCATAATAGCAAAGTTGACCCCAAATTTATAATTGCAATTGCACACAGTAAGTCAGTCTTCAAAATAAATTTTCGCTTTGACACAAAACTGCTACTGCAAGCTGCATCATTTTCTGTAATACTTGCAATATCTTATATCCCAATATGAATAATTCTTAAGGTTGAATTACATGTTTGTTCGCTCATTACTCGCTATGAGTTTAAGTTGTATTCTTGCTAATGTTGCTTTTGCTGCTCCAACAACTGAGCAACCATTAAACCCCAAAAAAATATCTGCGGCAGTACAAGACCCAATTGATCCTTTAGCTGTTGACCGTGCTGCATCAAACGTAACTGCACAGCCAGCTTCGAGTGTTGCTGCAACAGCAGCATCTGAACCACAAGTAAATACGGGTGCTGCATCTGTTGTATCGCAACAATTAGAAAATACACCTGATGCGAAAACGACAACAACTGCTCCGGCCGTTCCTGCTTCTTGGACAATGGATGCCATCAACGCTGCCGAATGGCCAGAAGGCTTACCTAAAGGACAAAACCCTGCATACGCACGTGCGCATGTGATGTTAAACAATTCACACGCTTCTCCTGGTGCAATTGATGGTTCAAATGGTAAAAATACGCTAAAAGCGATTGCATCATTCCAGCAAATGAATGGTTTAACCCCAACAGGTCAGTTAACTAAAGAAACATGGGATGCTTTGGTTGCAAAGCAAACTAAGCCAGCATATGTTGAATATACGATTACTGATGCTGACCTAAAAGGTCCATATGCAGATTCGATTCCTTCAGACTATGCACTACAAGCAAAAATGAAAGGTTTGTACTACACTCGCGTCACAGAGATGTTGGGTGAAAAATTCCATATGGATGAGCGCTTCCTGAAGCAACTCAATCCAAATGCAAGTTTCAAAAAAGCAGGCGAAAAGA
This sequence comes from Acinetobacter sp. ANC 3929, assembly GCF_000369405.1. Lineage (GTDB taxonomy): Bacteria > Pseudomonadota > Gammaproteobacteria > Pseudomonadales > Moraxellaceae > Acinetobacter. The sequence continues at coordinate 296,446 of NZ_KB849994.1, read as the reverse complement.
TTATTGTTGCCAATGTTCGCAATGACTTACCAGAAGATATTCATTTAATCGTTGCACATAAAGGCGCAAGACAGCTTTATTTATTCAACAGTCGTAATCAAATGATTGCGTCATTTCCTGCAACAATTGGCAGTACTGACACACCTTCTCCAGAAGGTACTTATAAAGTAGTCGGTGTTGCAAAAAATCCTTGGTATAGTTATTCACCATCTAATTTTGTGCAAGGTAAAAATCTTAAACCACTTTCTCTGCCACCAGGTCCAAATGCACCCGTTGGTAACATTTGGATTGGTTTAAGCAAAAAGTCTTTCGGTATCCACGGTACACCAAACCCATCTTTAATTTCTAAAACTGCATCACATGGTTGTATCCGTTTGACCAACTGGGATGCAAACGACTTAGGTGCTAAAGTACGCTCAGGTGTAACTGTAAAATTCTTAGAATAATCTAGATTATTCAAGTCAGAAAAAACCGAATATCTTCACAGATATTCGGTTTTTTAATGTTAGATATTTTCTTCTATATTCGGTAAAGGCTGATAGTAAATCTGATTGCGCCCAAGCTGCTTTGCCCGATATAAAGCCTTATCTGCGGTATGAATCAAAAGATCTTGGCTGATTTTCGGATTACCATTAAAAACGGTAATCCCCAAACTAATCGTGACATGATTAGACACCAATGATTTATCGTGTGGAATCATTAAACGCTCAATTGCTCGGTAAATATTGGTCGCAACTGCATATGCACCTTGAGCTGAAGTTTCTGGTAATAGCACCACAAACTCCTCCCCGCCATAACGTGCAATAAAATCCATATGTCGAATCGAACTTTTAATGGTTTTTGCAATGGCTGTGATCACTTGATCGCCCATTTGATGTCCATAAAAATCATTATAGTTTTTGAAGTAATCAATATCGATAAACAAGACCGAGAGCGATTTTCTATCTTTACAAGCGACCTCATAATAATAGGTACACATCTCTTCAAAGGTACGTCGATTCGACACATTGGTCAGTTCATCATGCTGGCTCAAATGCAGCAACTCAGAAGCCTGAATACGTAAAATTTGTTCATCAATTTCAGAAATTTTAGACTTTATAAAGATTTTTCGTTCTTTGGAGGTCAACATGACACTGATTGAAAAACCAAGTAATAAGCTCCCTATTAAAGTACGCCCAATCATCAGAAAATCACTGGGGTTATTGCATACATATAACAGCAAAAGAATCACAATGGCTGCCAAAGAACCAATCCACAACATATGCAATGGACGAATTCCACTGAGGATAAAGCCCAACATATAAAGGAAAGCAATCAAGACCATCGCCTGATTTTGCAAAACCAGATTGGAAACACTCATCATTAAGGTTGAGGTTAAAATGATGGTAAAGAAAACAATGATGCAGGCAGCGGGATAAAATAGAGGATTGAGTTTTTTAAACCGAGAAAATGCCCAAAATAAGAACAATGCAATCCCTACAATAATCAAACTAAGAATACTGTAGATAAAATCGGGAACAAAATGTTCACTCCCGCGAATCACGACAAAATTAGAAGGCAAAATCAGCAAAACAAAAATGGTATAGGTAATGACACCTTGACCAAAGAACTGAATCGCATTGAGACGCGTTCGGTCAACATTGAACTTCCAAAATTCATTTTCTAGTTTTTGCGGTAAAGTCTGGTGCGCACTTTTAGACTTAGAATGTTGGGCAACAAGCTGCTCTAGGTCTTCTTTTGACCTCCGCAATTGATCAAGATCATAGCCGTTGTCCATCCCATATACTCTTTTTATGCTGCACTATTTTTGTGCCGCATAAAAAATAACATAATTTCTCGTTTTGTCATGCGCTTTGCTTAACCACTTATCCGTAATTGTAGTTACCATTTTCACACTTTATGCATTATTATTTGTATTATTTTTAAGTTTGAAGTAGACCTTGAATACTCTTACACTTTTACAACCCGATGATTGGCACGCACACCTGCGTGACGGTTTAGCTTTAAAACGTACTGTCCCTGATTTAGCTAAACAATTTGCCCGCGCAATTTGTATGCCCAATCTTGTTCCACCCGTCAAAACTGTAGAAGAAGCTTTAGCCTATCGCGAGCGTATTCTTGCTCATGTTCCTGAAGGGGTGAATTTTGACCCACGCATGGTGCTGTATTTTACGGATCATACTTCTCCAGATGAAGTGCGTAAAATTAAGGCATCTGAGTTCGTTAATGCAATTAAACTTTATCCAGCTGGTGCAACCACCAACTCGGATAATGGTGTAAGCGACATTCGCAAGGTATATGCAGTCATTGAACAGCTTGAAGAACATCAAGTTCCCTTATTGCTACATGGTGAAGTGACGCACAATCACGTGGATATTTTTGATCGTGAAAAACGCTTCTTGGATGAAGTGCTGTCGCCACTACTGAAACAGTTCCCACAATTAAAAGTCGTGTTAGAACACATTACAACAAGTGATGCGGCTAATTTTGTGCTCGAACAAGATCGTAATGTTGCTGCAACTATTACCCCACAACATTTATTATTCAACCGTAATGATATGTTGGTGGGTGGTGTCAAACCGCATTTCTATTGCTTGCCTATTTTAAAGCGTCAAACGCATCAAACAACATTGTTGGAAGTCGCAACTAGTGGTAATCCGAAATTTTTCTTGGGTACTGACAGCGCACCTCACTCGCAAGATGCCAAAGAAAATGCGTGTGGATGTGCGGGTTGTTATAGCGCGCCAAATGCCATTGAGCTATACGCACAGGCCTTTGATCAAGTTGGCAAGCTAGAACGCTTAGAAGGCTTTGCAAGCTTATTCGGTGCTGACTTCTATGGTTTGCCACGCAATACCTCAACCATTACTTTGGTCAAAGAAGATATTACTATCGCAGAATCTTTAGACTATCTTGATGGCCAAAAAATTATTCCACTTCATGCAGGTAAAACCTTGCATTGGAGAAAAGTGTGACCCAAGAAGAAAACAAAGCCCCTGTCATCGGACAACGTTTTCGTGGATTCTTGCCTGTTGTTGTCGATGTAGAAACAGCTGGTTTTAATTCGCAAACCGATGCCCTACTCGAAATTGCATGTATTCCAATCATTTATGATGAGCATGGACAATTTGTACCAGGTCCATCATTTCAGGCACATATCAATCCTTTTGAAGGTGCGAATTTGGATCGCCGTTCACTGGATTTCATTGGTATCGATCCATTTAATCCAATGCGTGTAGCCATGGCTGAAGATGAACGCAGTGCTTTACGTCGTATTTTCAAATCATTGACTGAAGTCCGTAAAGCTCAGCACTGTACCCATGCCGTGTTGGTAGGTCACAATGCACACTTTGATTTGGGATTCTTGCAAGCAGCGATTGCACGTACAGGAACAAAAAATCAAAATCCATTTCACAGCTTTTCGGTATTTGATACCGTGACACTCAGTGCGGTCATGTTTGGTCAAACAGTCTTGGCTCGTGCATGTATTCAGGCTGGAATCGAGTTTGATGGTAAAGAAGCCCACTCTGCATTGTACGATACACAGAAGACTGCTGAACTGTTTTGCTATATTTTGAACAAACTGTCTCCTCACCTTCTTGACAGTTTGGTGACAGAACCCTAATATACACCCACCTCAAGAAGTCCCTATCGTCTAGAGGCCTAGGACATCGCCCTTTCACGGCGGTAACCGGGGTTCGAATCCCCGTAGGGACGCCAAATTCAAATCTACTGTGATCCATAGTAGTACACAAACCCTTGAATTCATTAAGTTCAAGGGTTTTTTGTTGTCTATAGGAATTCACAATCTTCCCCTGAAATCTATGCACTTTAACGGTATATTTAACGGTATCTGAAAAATGTACTGGAAAATTTTGTCATGGGTAGACAGCTAAATAAATTAACAGCACTCAAAGTTAAAAATTTAAAGTTTGAAGATTCCTCAAGTAATAAGCATACGGACGGTGCAGGACTGTACCTATACGCACATAAAAATGGAAGCAAGTATTGGCGAATGGATTACACAAGCCCTATAACAGGTAAAAGAAATACACTGGCTTTAGGCGTTTACCCAACAATTACATTAGAAGCTGCAAGAAAGCGACGTGATGATATTAGACAGCAGATTGCTAATAATATTGATCCTGCTGAGATGCGAGAACAAGTAAAGCAAGAGACAAAAGCAAATGCTAAGAACAGCTTTCAGCATATTGCAGAACAATGGCTAGAATTGAGAAAACATGAGGGGAAAAAAGATTCTGAAAATATTCGTAGATTAAATAAAGATGTCTACCCTTTTATTGGTGATATTCCAGTCAATCAGCTTACTACTGCCCTTTTAGAAAATGAGGTCATACATCGTATTGTAGAACGTGGTGCTTTAGAGCTGGCACGTAAAGTTTCCATCTCTGTAAAAATGATATTAGAGTACGCTAGAAAGAAAAAACTCATCCTGATTAATCCTGCGAATGATATAACACAACCAAGACCTATACAGGGCAATTTTGCTGCTATTACTGAATCACATGACTTAAAACCCTTACTAAAAAGTGTATGGGATGAATCAAATACTAGAGTTACTTTTGTCACTCGTTGTGCAATTAAAATCTCAATTTTTATCTTTTTACGACCGGGTGAAATCAGAACTTTAAAATGGTCAGATTATAATCAGGAAAGAAAAACTTTAACAATCCAACCTTCAAAGCAAAGAAGTGATCAACCTAAAAACTTTTTAATCATCCCTTTAGCCACGCAAGCAATTGAGTTGCTAGATGAGCTTCACAAATTCACAGGACATACCGAATATATTTTTTATAGTATCCGTGGCAAAGAACCATATATCAGTGAGAGTACAGTAAATGAAGCACTCAAGCGTTTAGGTTTTAAGGGAGAACAAACTGCTCATGGCTTCCGAGCGACAGCAAGAACCATCCTTGAAGAGCAATTAAATTTCGAACCAACTTGGATAGAAAGGCAACTAGCTCATAAAGTAAGAGATGCGAATGGAGAATCTTACAACCGAACCAAGCATGTAAACAATAGAAGAGTAATGTTACAAGCATGGACAGACTTCATACTTAAAATTTAAAAATAAGTCTAAATAACTAATTTTTTTGATTTTATATTTTAATTTCGATGAAACAAATGTAAAATTCAAAAAAATTAGTATGAAACTGGAAATACAGTGGAAACTCAAGACTCAAAAAACTTAAAATTACGGAATAAATTCCGAGGAATTATAGCTAAATATAGATCCAACCATGTAAGATTGGATCCAAAAATTACAATGGAGTCTGTTTTATACTCAGAAATCAATGAGTTATTTTTGCTATCACAGTTTCAACTCAATGAAATTGAACTAAATAAATTTCTAAATTGGGTATACCTGCAAATAGAAAATTTATTGCCCCAGTTAAAAAATAAAGATATTAAGTTTGACTATTTTTTTAGAGCCAATACAGAAAATTCTATTCCAGACCTTTCAAGGCAAATCAGATTTTTAGTGAATAGAGTTAACTTAGAAAAAGATAAAATTAATCATTTTTTAATTCTGAAAAATGAATTTGAAAAACAAATATTAAATAAAGAGTATAAAAAATGTTTAGAAACTCTAGATACCATAGAACTAAAGTTTGGTTCATCATTTTGGTCAATACAAAATAGAATCTATATTATACACAACTACGAAGGACTAGAAGCGCAAAAAAAATATTCTAATGAGTTGAGAAAAAAACTTACGTATGGGTTAATAAAATATTTCATATATAATATTAGCATAAGAAATGAAGATGCAACATCAATAAAAAAATTTGATGATCAATTAAACAAAAAAATTGAAAATATTGAAGACTCAGCAATTAAAAATTATTTAACATTTAGATTAACAAGTAATGTAGAGTTCAATTTAGATCAAATAAAAGAAATTTTATTTATTGAACAAAATCACTCAATAATAGACCAATATGAAACCTTAATTGACTTATTCCAAATTATTTTCAAAGGAAGTAACTCCAACTATTTAGAAGAATTAAATATTGAAAAATTAAATACTGATGATATCAGGGTTGAAAAGTTAAAAAAATATATAAAAAACCAAGGTGAACTAACTAAAAATAGAACTAAACCACTATATGAAAATGCAAACCATATGGTTGATATATATACCTTAATTCACTTAAGCATTAATACAGACAATAAAAATTCAAACAAAAGCATAATTGAAGAATTATCAAATAAATTAAATTCAATAATTGTACGAAAAAAGGATAATGATAAAGACTTAGGTAGCATGCTTAAAATTTGTACAAATCTAAATGGGTTGAGTATTTTCAAAGACTTAATCACATTAATAAAAATAATTTACACTCATGATTACCTAAACAAGAAAAACTTAATTAATTTATCTTTAAATAGTCCACTTTATGGATTTGAAGAATCAATATATCTAGAAGAAAATAGTGCGCAGATAAAATTATTAAAAGATTATTTTTACAAAATTAATCTTGAAGAAAAGCATTCAACCTTAAAAACAATTACTTTAATAAAAAACTTATTACTAAGTAAAGAAATTGGAATAGAAAGAACAGTCGAAATAATTTCTAATGAGACAATCAAAGGATATTCCTATACATATATACTCCCTGTAACATATTCATTAAAAGATTACTCCATCAACAGCTACAGAGAAGTTAATAATAAAATAAATTTATTTATTACACTATATGAATATCATTCTTCAATTAAATCTGAAAAAGAGCAAAGAAGAGTTTCCACTCTATTAAAAACATTATTAAGAGAATATTTTAATGATCTAAAAACAACCCCCTCAAAATTAGAGATTGGGAACACAAATAAAGAAAAATATATTTATTTTATGAAATATATTTGTTCTGAAAATTTTATAGATCAATTAAAGTCAATCACTAGCACCAAGCAAGTACTTGAGGAAAGAATTAAAATATATCAAAATATTAAAGAAGTAGATCATCAAAATGAAAATATCTACAATGAAGAAATAAAACATATTGCTTTCAAACTTGCTTCTGAAGAAGGGCAACAATTAGTAGACAAAACAAGAATATATGTAGATGAAGACCACTTTAAAAAATGGATGAATATTGAGTTATCAGAATCATTCAATAGGTATAAAGATATTAAAAAAGTTAATATTGAATTACCAATTGATATCGATTCAATAGCAGAAAGTATAAAAGAAAAATCAGATAAATTATTAATTTTAACAACGGAAGATGAAGTACTACTTTACAATATGATAAAAGTTATTAAAAATGAATTCTTAACGAATCCATCATTTGGACTTGATTTCTATTTAAGCCAAAGAATACGCCACCAATCCTTTATAGGCTTAATCAGAGGACCACTAGAACATTCTAATTTAATAACTATTAAAGATTCAGTAAGCAACAAATATGAAAAAAATGAATACTTACTTTCAAAAACAGAGAATAAATCAAATGAAAGTAAAAAACTTAATCTTGCATTAATGAATTTTTCTGAAAAATTTGACAACATTTTATTATCTGCTAAAGATGACTATTTCCAAATACTATCACCAGAAAAACCGAAAGGTTTATTCAAAATTGATATTGATGCTGCTCTTTTTGAAATATCTAAAATACTTATAAATGAAGCTAAATGCATTGATGATTTTAGTGATTATATCTTACCACTACTATGGGGTGTAACTGAACAATCTCTACAAAATGTTAGGTTTTTTATATCCAATTATTTAAAACCCAACATTGAAAATTACTTTAATGAATTAAAAAACAATTTAAAAAAATATCTTAATGAGGATTCCAAATATAATATTTTATTGGAACTAAGCAATGCAATTAATGATGTAAACAAAGCATTAACCACATCTTCCAACTGGTTCTTACATGACATTGACATTTTAAACAATGGAAATAAAACATACTTTATTAAAGAAGCTTTTAATATTGCTATCTCACTCTCATTAAAATGTATAAAATCCTTTGAACCCTCTTTTGTACTTAACATTAAAGATGAAACTACAAAATTAAGCTCATTTTCTTTAATTAATATTCATGATTTAATTTTCATAATTCTCGACAATATATCAAAATATTCTGGAAAGAAAAGACCAGAAATTATTATTGATATTGACGTTGACTTAGATAAGCTTATTATTCACACCAAAGTTACCAGTCCTGTTAAAACTGAATCAATCCCCCATCACACGTCCAACATAAATAAAATAAAAAAAATTATGAAATCTGGGGATATTACTGTTAAAAATAAAACTGAAAATGGAAGTGGCCTTTTAAAGATTGCTTCAAAAGTTTATCAAAAAGAAAATGGTTATTTAGACTTCAATATAATTGATAAACACTTTATACTAGAAGTAGCTTACTCTTTAAAAGTAAATAGCATGGAAGCATAGCATGAAAGATTTAAATATTTTAATTGTTGAAGATGATTCACAAAAATTTCTTCATATAAAAAATCATATATTAAAAAATAAAGAACATGCATTTTCTTTATTTTTCATGCAAGCAAATAGCGTAACTGATGCAATTAATAAAATTGAAGAAAAGCAACCTGACATCTTGATTTTAGATATTTCACTTCCTACTTTCAATATTAGTAATAATGAAAGTGGTGGTAGAGCACGCCATATAGGAGGTGTTGAAATTCTTGATTTTATGGATTTAATGAGTATTTGTTGTAAAACAATAATTCTCACTGGTTATGAAGCTTTTCTAATTGAAAATAAACCGATAGATTTTATTAATTTTAAAAATGAACTAATTGAAGATTTCCCTAATATCATTCATGATGTACTTTTTTATAACTCAATAAATGCGAACTGGAAATCCAAGATCTTAGAATATATATATTAATCATGAAAATATTAATCGCTGATGACAATCCTAAAAGATATTCAACTCTTTGTGATAAACTATATAACTTAGGAATTTCTAAAAATGATATCAATATAGCTGGATCAACTACTGATGCAACGAATCTTTTAGAAACATGTGAATATGATCTTTTAATCATAGATTTAGTCTTACCAATTTTTTCACAAGAAACTGCGACAGATTGTAATAGTTCAATGGAGTTAATAGAAAGAATTAAAATTGACGATACCTTTAAAAGACCATCTTATGTTATTGGAATAAGTGCTGATATAAATCTTATCAATGATAATAAATATCTTTTTACTGAAATATCATGGAATATTTTACTTTATGAAGCACATACAGACCAATGGATGAATACAATATTAAAATATTGTAATTATAACCTTTCAACAACTATAAAGAAAACACCTTCAGTTCCCTCACATGACCATCTATACGATATTCCTTCGATATTAATAGTATGTGCTTTAGATAAAGAAACAAATCACCTTTTAACTAAAAAGGCATGGAATTGGGAACCAGCAGCGACAATTGATGGAATTGTTTACAATAAAGGTTCTTTCCAAGATGAAAATAAAGTTCATAGAAATATTTTTTTATGCACTCTTGATGAAATGGGAATGGTTGCAACCGCCGTTTATACAACTAAATTAATTTCTAAATTTAAAATTGACTTATTATGTATGATAGGAATTTGTGCAGGTGATCCTAATAAAACAAATTTTGGTGATATTATTTTTGCAGAATCAGTTTGGAATTATCAAAGTGGTAAATTAGTGCTTAATCCTGAAGATAATTTTTCAATTTTAAAAAGTCGTGCTCATTACATTCCAAGTGATACAAATATTAAATCTAAATTAAAAGTATACAGAAAAAATAATCCTAGTTTTATCAAAGCATTAAGAAGAAGAAAATTCCAAGCCTTATCTTCCGTTTCACCTCAAATAAGATTCGGAAATATTGCTTCTGGTTCTACTGTATTAGCAGATGGCGTAACTATTGATCAAATTTTGAATCAAGATGGAAATACGATTGCTGTTGAAATGGAAATTTATGGATTATTCGCTGCTGCATTTTGGGCAAATGAAGAAAAACGGCCTAAATTTTTTGCTCTAAAATCAGTTTGTGATTTTGCTGATCCTAATAAAGCTGATATTGCACAGGAATATGCAATATTAACTTCGACCGAAATTCTTTTTGACTTTCTAACTAAACATATTCATGAAATTATTTAAGAATATCTATTAAGCTCATTGATGCCAACAAACTAAAAACAAAACAACCTATTGATAAATAAGTAAAAACCCTAAATGTAAATCTAAATATTTCACCGTATGTATAATTTTTTTCAAAATCAATATAATAAGTACTTCTACTTCTACATGCTTTAAAATTTATTTCCTCATCATTAAAAATCCTATATGCTTCATCTATATTATTTAATTCCCATTCTCTTAATTTTTCTTCCACCTCTTTCAACATAAATGAAGTTCTTTCATCAAGTTTAAAAAAACTAAAATTTACAGCAATAATTAATATACTTATCAAACAACCAAATATATATACATGTTCACTAAGAAAAAAACCAAATGATGAAAACATTGCTATGGTTATTACAATATAGAAATTAAAAATACTCATTCTTTGTTGAGAATGAATTTGAAAATAGTTCCATAATAGTTCATAGGCATTAGTATAAGTCATCACATCATCCATATTTTATATTCAGAAAAGTTTACAATAAATTAACATCTACTACCAGTTTTCAACTAAAAATATTAAGTCATGTTTTTTTAAACTTTTTGATTGATTTGCAATATATCAATATTAAGATTAATTGCAAGTATAACAGAGCAAAGCAATCAGAAAGTATTCAACCGACAGAACGCATCTAATCAAATGTAAGTAGTAACTGAGGGCGAAAGTTATTCTTACTTATTGGTTTCAATTTCTTTCCCCACCTTAAATTAGCTGCTAAGGGGTGGGATGGGCGGGAAAGCGGAGTTGCTAAAAGGTATGGGGGCTAAAAATAAAACTCCCCCTATGTGTATATGTACTACATAGCCTTTGCAATACCTCGTTCTTTCAAAAGATTAGAGGAAAGTTCTGATCCCCACCCCTCAAAAAACACTCTCATTTGCATTTAGAGACACTTTAATTATTTCCACTACCACCCCATAGTCCAACATCCTTTTATTTCAAATAGAGTATTTTAGGAGTATATAGCACCCTATATTTAATTTACTTAAAGTTTTATTATTTTATCTCTGATTATAAAACCTATCACCAAGTACAAAAGACCAATTTGACAAATAAAAATATTACTGTTAAAACCAACTTTAAAAAAGATATATCGATTAAAAATATAATTATTTGGTACAAAAGCATTTAGATTTATTTAAGATCTCAAAGCATAAATAATCGTATTTCACATCTAAATACTGCCACCTGCTGCATTGAAAATTAATAGGATATATATTATTAGATATACCCTATTACACAATCATTTTATATTTATTTAAATTTATATAAAATTTAATTACTTCCAACCATCTCATTACTACATTACCAGTTAAGACTTATTTTTTATTAATATAACTATGCCTAAAACATTAAAATCAGTATCTAAAGGATACACATACAACACAAATTACAATCTAGATCCTAGAAGATTTGAGTCAATTATAAGACTATTAGAAGATAGTAGAGATAACTTAAGTAAAGCTGATGCTGCTCATATCGTAATCTCATTGGAGAATAGTGATTTTGATCTTTCATCAATAAATCAATAAATCAATTATTAATTAAATTATTGCAGAAAGGCATGAATACTCGGTTATGGGTACTACTTAGTAAAAGAATTTACAGATCAAAAAGGCTACCATCTGCATCTGCTTCTCACTTTCAGTACAGGTGAATATAAGAGTTTTACTATCCTGACAGAAGTAAACAAAGCTATATGTTTACTCCCATTAGTCAAAGGCTCAATTGCCCAACCTAAATGGAATTGGAGTGAAAACGATGAAACAAAATACTTTCATAGACTAACTATAGAATCACAACTATATGATGCTGTATTACGTTATTCCTATTTAGCTAAAAATGAAACAAAAGAGAAATTCAAAGGTACCAAAATTGTTGCTTCAAAATTCCCTGCTCCACATAAAACTAAGCAAGGTCAGTCTAAAAGGATTAGAAATTTAAATAAATCTTAATTTCAGCAAACTTCTTATAAATTCACATTGCGCATATAGATAAGAAAATAGTTTTATCTATATGCACATTAAAGACTCTTACCAAATTCCTTTAAAAGCCATTTCTCTAATTTTTCTTACTGATTTTAAGATCTTTTCATATTTTTTAAACTTAAAATTGCTGATGTGTGCTGAAAAAACAGGAGGTTTTAACTTGGTAAACTAAACACACTCATCAGGAGTTTACCATGAGCAAGAAACACAAGACTTACACCACAGAATTTAAAGCTGAAGCCATCAAATTAATTGAAGCCAATCAAGGCAATGTCTCGGAAACAGCTAGACAACTTAGCATTTCAATGCAAACTCTTTCAAATTGGAATACCAAAGCAAAGGCTGGAACTTTAGCAGGTACAAAACAGTATTCACCTGATCTAAACGCTCTACTCGAAGAAAATAAAAAACTCAAACAACAGCTCAAAATAGCTGAAATGGAACGTGAATTTTTAAAAAAGGCAGCAGCGTACTTTGCCAAAGAAAGTCAGTAAGGTACGCCTATATGAAACAAAAAAGATATTCTTTTCCAATTACCTTAATGGCTCGATTACTTCATGTTTCAGTTTCATGTTTTTATGATTGGCTCAAGAGAGGCGTGAGCAAAAGAACGATTCAACGAAATCAACAGACGATATTGGTGAAAATAGCCCATGAGGAGACAAGGCAGAGCTATGGTTATATTCGATTAACCAAATACTTACAAGCTCAGGGTATAAAAATGAGTATGTACGCTGTACGTCAGATAAAAGCGCTGAACCACCTGTATTGTAAGCGACACAAGCGTTTTAAAAGGACTACGAATAGTGACCATAATCGAGCGATCTATGAAAACCTGCTGGAGCAACAATTCTCAATGACTAGACCAAATCAAGCATGGTCAAGTGATATTACGTACATATGGACTGTTGAAGGATGGCTGTATTTAGCAGCGGTAAAAGACCTTTACACGAAGCAAGTGGTTGGCTATAGCTTAAATGAGCGCATGACAACACAGCTTGTTTGTAATGCGCTAAATATGGCTATTCACAATCAAAAACCAACCAAAGAACTGATTGTGCATTCAGACAGAGGAAGTCAATATTGCAGCCATGAATATCGAAATATACTTGAGCAATATGGTTTTCAAGGTTCAATGAGCAAGCGCGGAGACTGTTACGATAATGCACCGATTGAAAGCTTTTGGGGAATATTGAAAAATGAGTTAGTTCATCATTACAACTATCAAACTAGAGAAGAAGCCAAAGCAGATATTATAAAATACATTGAGTTATTTTATAATCATCGAAGAATTCAAAAGGGTTTGGGTTTTAAGACACCAAATCAAATGGCCGAAGACTTTTATAAGTTGGCTGCCTAGAATCTCCCAAGGGAAAGTCTCCTGATAATTCAGCGTATATCATGCCTCTTCACTCCCTTGTTTAGCAGCCATTTCCATATAATAAATTCCTTTACTTATATCTTTCGGTACTTTATTGCCATATCTATAAGCATTTCCGAGATATAGTTGTGAAGTTTGATCTCCTAATTCAGCCGCCTTTTTTAAGCAACTGATTCCTAAGTCTATATCTTGATTCAATGTATAACCTAAAATGTATTCATATCCTAAATAGACAAGCGCTTTCACATTGTTCTTAGAAGCAGCATCTAAAAGTAAATATTCTCCTCGTTCAATATCTTTTTCCCAATATACGGTCGTATTCGACACACCATTCTCATCTGTTTTGTATACCTTTCCTCCTAGAACAAACATCATGCCTAACTCGTATAGAGCATCTGGATGATCTTTATCAGCAGCTATTGTCATATAGTATTTTGCTAACCCAAGATCTTTACTTTTTTGATCGTATCGGTAGATCATGGCTAGATTATATAAATCATCAGTACTTTCTTCATTTTTGTTTACTCTTTCGTTCAATAATTCAAAATTTGGAACTTCTGCATGTATTGAAATCGAAGAAAACAAAAAACATAAAAGCAAAGTATATTTAATTTTCATTACTATATCCTTTTAATTACTAACAATTCTTAATGATTTTTTATTAAAGCAAAAGCAGATAAAATAAATACTGGATATGGAAAAGCATCTAAACTATTCCCATACTTTGAAGCTACATACAGCACTAAAATCATAAACAAAAAATATACGATCCAATTTAAAATATTAAGCTTTTTAAATTCTTCCTTTTTGAAATACAGATGATTAAAAGTGAAGACACATGTTGCTATAATGATCCACCATAAAGCTGATATAGTATCGAACTTAATATATAAAAATATATTAAAGATAAATATAACACCTATTTGCATTGTGAATTTTTTTGTACTCTTATCCATTATTCCCCCTAATTTTTAAGAGCTTATGTTATTCAGAATTTTCCATTTTTTATTACAGTCGCAATATCCTGTAAATCTCTAAAAATACTTTCTATTCGATTTGTTGGCGTAGATCGTATGTTTAATTTGGCTTCATGCTCTGTAGGCGTTAATGGTTTCTGCGTTCGAGGGAGATAGCCCCATTCACGCTCATACTGCTTACAGTATTCCTCATACTCTTTAAGCTCTTGTTGATATTGAGCTTCAGTTTTTCTACTCATAAATGCTCCCATTGATAACTTTTCTTTAGTTTACAGTAAATACTACGTATTTCGTAGTAAAAATTATTCTTAAATATACGAAATTCGTAATACTGATTGCGAATTTTTTTCTTATGAATGACGATGCAAAATCAAAATTTTGTAATAGGCTTAAAGCAATACGTAAAACCCAAAAAATTTCTCAAGAAAAATTAGGTTTGTTGATTGGGTTGGATGAATTTGTTGCGAGTACTCGAATCAATCGCTATGAAAAAGGTATACATACGGTTGATCCAAATACTGCGGAACGTATTGCCAAAGCACTAGATGAACCTTTATCTTTTTTTTATGCCGAAACAGAAGAACTAGCTGAACTTAATAGAATTTTCTATCATCTTGACGCAGCTAAAAAACAACAACTATTGATATTGGCTCGTGAACTTACTTCTAAAGCAGAAGATTAAGAAACAACGAAACTTTTCATTTAAGCTTATGTTTTTATTTTTTATTTTTTACAATCCAAAAGAAACAAAAGCTCATACTTGTCCTTTGAAATGAGCTTCTGTTGATAGACTATTACTGATACAGATACTTTGAAAAACATTCTTGGAAGTCTGCTATGTCATACCCCTTCTTTGTCTGCTCTCCAAAACGGATTTGTTTTGATGAGATATTGAACTGTTTTAGAATCTGAGCTAACTGACGAGGCGTAATTTTCCCACCTTTGTTCAAATATCGCCATGCAGCTTCTTCATCCTCACATAGCGCATTTATTAAATCCATAGTGGGTAAACGATCTAATTTCAGCTCAGCAAATACTCTTCTGATATCAAATAACATTAATTCATTAACATGAGGTTCATCAGAATTAATCTTACAAATCTCTATAGCTGCGTTTCGTGCCTCTTCTGCTATGTGATCACCGAGTAATTCAGAAATTGATAATAGAGGCTCCCAACAATCTTTTTGACGGTCACTCAATTTATCAGGCATTTGAGGCTCATACTTCATCAATTGTTCAATATGATTATTTGCCCATTCTGATACAAGCTGTTTAATTCTATCAAAATCACTTTCATTAGCTTTACGTAACTTTTCCTTTTCTATATGTACGGGCTTACGATACATGTTAATCACAATTGATCTAGACTCAATCGTAGAGGGTAAATTACCAATACCAGCGATTACTTTTGGACAAAACACATTAAATTGAGTCGGTTCACTATCCTGTCCCACACAACGGATTACACACCCCGTGCTTTCAAATCCAGCATTTACAATACCTCGCAAATCTTCACTTCGACTTAAGAAAGTATCTGCTTCATCAATAAGTACTGTAGGCTTGTACTGCTCTATATAGCGAAATAATGCTGCTGGCGTTATATTGCTTGTTGAGACAGGATCGTGGCATAAGCAACCTATTAAATTGAGTAGCTGGGATTTCCCTGCTCCTTTAGTGAATGCTGTAATAGCAAGAATTGGAGCTACTTTAAAAGCAGGCATACACCATGATTTAATAACCCATAAAGCTATAGTCGTATTTTGATAAGGTTCACAATAAATAAAGCGATCAATTGTAGAACACAAAACTTCATAAATATGTATCCCAATGTCTTTCTTATCAGGATCTAAACACTTTTCACTTTCTCTTTTTATCTTTAATTCTTCTGTTGGCAGAGCAGTTGTATTACTGCCATCGTTGTTATCAAACATAACTATTCCCCTGTTCTGAAATAGTTGGTTTGTCGAACTGCGCAAGCCATTCATGGACTTCATGGCAATGCCATCTAGTCAATGTATTAACTTTAACAGGTGCTGGAAAAGTGCCCATTTTTACCCATTTCCATAAGGTAGACCGTTTAATGGGCAAGAGAGGTAACATTTCCTTTGCGCTAATCAACCCCTTTTGCGGCAATTCACACTGCACCACATCTAAAGAAAAAGAGTTACTTTTACTAACAACATTATCAATACTCATAAATAATCCTATACGATTGATTTAATTCATCATTTAATTAATGACTAGGATTATTTTGCAAGATTTATTCAAATGTTTTCTAGCTTCATCTCGATCACAAAATACACAAAAGAAAGGATCAAGGTTTAAAGTCACAATACATCTATATCTTCTTCAAAAATTTTATCAATTATTGACTGACCTTCATCTATGCTATTTATTACTTTTTGCCAATTATTATTAAAATTACTTACTAAAAAGTTCAGAGAAATATCCTGCGTTACATATTCAAATACATCTTTTTTTATGCCCTCTTTATCACCGCTCATCTGGTTAGGCTTTTCTCTATGGTTTTTTAAACGCATATATCTTATTACTGTAGGAATAATTAGTTTGAATAACTCTTTATCGCTAATCTTTTTCTTTTTTCCTATACTACCCTCAACAATATTTTCAATATCTTCCTTAAATTTAAAGACTTGGCTTTTTAAAAACATACACTTTTTTGAATCAAATTCTTTTACATTAGATTTCCTATAAATAGTGTAGGTTTGATTTTTATAAAAATTTAAATTTTTCTCTATCTCTCGTTCTTGTCCCTCCTCACCCAGTAAAATTATTTTCTCTTTTTGTGTAAGGTTTGCTGTCAGACGTATTTTACTCAATGGAAATTTTATAGGTACATCATCAATTAAATTACTTACAAATGATTCTGTAAGATCAGGAGTAATATATCCACGAAAATTAACGTAACAAGGGCAATGAATATCTCCAAGTCGTCTATCAGCTAAATAACTGGATTCGTTAAATGTTCCTTTTCTAAATTTTTCATTATAATCAGCAAAATTCATATCAATACTAATGCTTAATAGACCGTCCCATAAAAAACAAGGAGTCAATTGAGATTGCGCCACTAGCTTCCAAAGCTCTATCTTATTTATAGCTAATATACTTATCACTTCCTCTATATCACAATACTCCTCCTTTACACCTTCACGATAGCTTAAGATATTATTTTCTAAGCATCTAACATGATATGCAGAAATTTCATTGAATAGGTCAGTCATAAGCCCCCCTCTTTAAATTCAAAGATTTTTTACAAAAGTAAACATTTTGGTTACATTTAGGTCTATGATACAGAGCTTATGAAGACTAGCCAATCATTCTATTTCTTTTATCCTATGGGGTTATATTTAACAGTACATCTAACGGTATAAACAGATTTATAAATTATTTTTAATTTATAAAAACAAATACTTATATAAACAATAAGAATCCCCGTAGGGACGCCAAATTTGAAAAAGCCACTGCATTTTAAGACAGTGGCTTTTTTATTTACTTAAAACAATAAAAAGGACTCCGAAGAGCCCTAATATATCTTATGCAGACTTCCGCGAATTGACTCGACCTTTTACAACCGCTTTGATATTCCCCTTTGCATAGTTCAAGAATACCAACAATGGTGATAATTTTGGATTCGGTTTTTTACCCTGCCCAATGGCTTTAAACTGTGCTGCATACCAAATGATTTCCATAATCGCCATTTTATCTACAAATGGAATGCCAGTTTTGATTTGATTTACAGCATAACGAACATCATGACCTGCAATTAAACGTTCAGGTAAATCAACTTCAACCGCTAAAGGACGTGCAATCCCAATAAAATCACATGCGCCACTGGCCAAGGCTGCATTCATGCCTTCTACTGTCCGGAAACCGCCCGTAACCATCAACTTACATGAAACATGCTGGCGAATTTTCTCTGCAAATTCCAGGAAATAAGCCTCACGCGCAATAGTACTGGCCTTACGTTTTTCTGCCTTCGCCCCTGCCATTGCTGGTGCTTCATAAGTTCCGCCAGAAATTTCAATTATATCAACACCAGCAGCATCAATCGCTTTAAATACGGTAATCACATCTTCTTCAGTAATCCCGCCACGTTGAAAGTCTGCAGAATTCAGTTTTACCGAAATAATGAAATTTTCAGATGTTACTGCACGCACAGCTTTATAGATTTCAAGCAAGAAGCGCATACGATTCTCGATTGAACCGCCCCATTGGTCTGTGCGCTTATTGGTCAATGGTGATAAAAATTGGCTGATCAAATAACCATGTGCGCCATGAAATTGTACACCTTCAAAACCTGCTTTTTCACAGACTGCCGCAGCTGTAGCAAAACGTTGAATAATATCCAAGATTTCTTCATGCTGAAGTGCACGTGGCGTTCCGAACATTGCAGCCAGCATCGGACTAAAAGGCACAGCCGAAGGTGCAACTGTTTCTTTATTTAGACCTTTGGGACATTGGCGACCAGGATGTGATAATTGAATCAATTGCACCATACCGTGTTTTTTACCCACATCGGCCCATTGCTTTAATTTTTCCAAATCACGTTCAGTTTCAATCGCAACTACACCCGGCTCATTCTTGGCCCCAATGTTGACCATCACATTTCCAGTAATAGCACAACCTAAACCACCTTTAGCCCAAGCTTCATATAAACCAATCAGTAAATCATTCGGTTGCCCCGCATCATTCGCAAGTGCTTCACTCATCGCCCCTTTGATAATACGATTTTTAAATGTGGTATTCCGAATCTGGATACTGTCTGCAATCTGACTCATGGTCATCCTCTGCTACAATTAGAGTATTTACTCTAATTTAATCTGATTATTGTTACTGTCAAGTGTTCTTCCGATGAACTGACAATAGCATATGTCAATTTAATTACAATGCTAATATTCACTCGCAGAAATCAGCTGACGGGTATATTCTGTCTGAGGCTGGCTAAATAAAAGCGCTGTTGCTTGATATTCCAAGGCTTTGCCCTGATGCATCACTAGCACTTTTTGACACAGTGCTTTTATGACTTGTAAGTCATGACTGATAAACACATAACTCATCTGTTCTTGTTGCTGCAATCGACGCAATAACTGAATCATCGCCAATTGTGTTGTACGATCTAAGGCAGACGTCGGTTCGTCCAAAATGATCAACTTCGGTTTCAAAATCAATGCTCTTGCCAATGCAACCCTTTGTCGCTGCCCACCAGAAAGTTGATGTGGATATGTGTGTCTAATATCCACAGGTAATTCGACTTTTGCGAGAACTTGGGCAATTTCTACTTCACATTGCTGTTTTGAAATGGAATGAAGGCTCAGCCCTTCTGCAATAATCTGTTCGACTGACAAGCGTGGATTTAAACTGCCAAATGGGTCTTGGAATACAATTTGAATCTCACGACGTAATGGGCGCAGCTGCTTTTGATTCAGTTGATTTAAATCTTGCGCTTGAAAATAGATTTCACCTTCGCTGGCGATTAGACGTGCAATAGCCAAAGCCAATGAAGATTTACCTGAACCACTTTCTCCCACAATCCCCAAGGCTTCACCTTGCATCAAACTCAAACTCACCGATTCAGTCGCAACCTGATACGCTGTGACCCGATTTAACACGCCATGCCTGATCGCATATTTAACGGTGACTTTGTTCAACTCAAGTAATGTTTCAGCCAGTGGTAAAACCAAAGCTTGTCCAAAATCATGATTAAGCAAACTTTGCGTATAGGTTGACTGGGGATGTGCAAAAATTTCTATTGTAGGCCCTTGTTCCTCAAGCTCACCTTGATTAAGCACCATTATATGGTCAGCATAACGTTTCACAAGATTGAGATCATGACTGATGAAAATCATCGCCATCTTACGTTGCTGCTGTATGCCTTTTAATCGCTCTAAAATCTGTGTTTGCAACAGCACATCTAAAGCAGTAGTTGGCTCATCCGCGATTAGAATATCGGGTTCTAATGCCAATACCATTGCAATCAGAACACGTTGTCTCTGCCCGCCAGACAGTTCATGAGGATAGCATTTTAAAACGTGCTCAGCCTCTATCATCCCTAGATCTTGCAACAAGGCCAATACTTTTTGCTGAATCTCAGCTTTAGCATAACCTCGCAGATAAAAACTCTCCCCAATTATTTTTTCAACTGAATGTAGCGGGTTTAATGCAGTCATAGGCTCCTGAAAAATCATGGCGATGCGTTTACCACGAATGCACTGCAATTTCGGCCCATCCAGAGCCAAAAGATTTACCCCCTCTAATTCGGCCTGACCCCGCACCTTTAGATTCTCAGGTAATAAGCCTAGCAAAGCCAAAGCACTCATCGTCTTCCCCGAACCACTTTCGCCTACAAGCGCAACAGTCTGCTCAGGATACAAGTCAAAGCTCAAATCTTTAACGAGGCTTTGTCCTGTTTCATTAGCGATACTCAGCTGCTGAACTTTTAATAAAGGTGTTTGTTGAACCTTGTTATCATCTTGGGTCAAATGCATCACGCGCAGCCTCCCCAATATAAATCAATAAAGAAAGAACGATCGCCAAAGTGAAAAAGCCAGAAAGCACTAGCCACGGCGCATCTAGATTATTTTTACCCTGCAATAATAATTCTCCCAATGACGCAGCATCAGGTGGTAAGCCATAGCCTAAAAAGTCCAGTGCGGTAAGTGCAATAATATTTGCGGTCAACATAAACGGAATTTGCGACAGGCTTGAGCTGGTCGCATTTGGCAAAATATGCTTGAAAATAATTTTATGATCACTCACGCCCAAAGCTTGGGCAGCTCTAACATAATCAAAGTTTCGGGCACGTAAAAATTCGGCACGTACCAATCCTACGAGCTCAGTCCAACCAAACAGCAACATGATTAAAAATAGCCAATACACGCTCGGACTGAACATGCTGACTAAAATCATCACGATGAACAACATCGGTAAGCCGCCCCATACCTCTAAAATACGTTGCCCGATCAAATCAACCCAGCCACCATAATAGCCCTGTATTGCCCCAACAATGATGCCTAGCACAGCAGAACACAGTGTTAAGGCGAAACCAAATAACAGGGAGATCCGCAGACCATAGAGGATTCGGGCAAAGACATCACGACCTTGATCATCAGTACCTAACCAGTTGTCTAAGCTTGGTGCTGAAGGAACAGGTACTGCCAATGAGAGATTTGGAGTTTGATAAGAAAAAGCCACGGGGGGTGAAATCATCCACCCTTGCTGCTGAATCAATTGTTTTACTGCTGGATCTTGATAATCTGTCGTTGTTTCAAACTGGCCACCAAAAGTCGTTTCTGGATAATCTTTTAAAACTGGGAAATACAATGCATGCTGATAACGAACCAACAAAGGCTTATCATTGGCAATCAATTCTGCAAATAACGACAAAACAAAAATAGCCGAAAAAACAAGCAGGCAACTGAAACCCAGTTTATTTTGTTTAAAACGTTCAAAGCGTGCGCGCATCAAAGGGGACATTATTTGTCACCTCTTGATTCAAAATCAATACGAGGGTCAATTACTTGATACAGCAGATCACCGATTAAGCGTAGCATCATGCCAAATAAGGTAAATAAAAATAAGGTGCCAAAAATAACAGGATAATCACGCTGGCTAATCGCTTCAAAACCCAATAGGCCAATGCCATCTAAATTAAAAATGATCTCGATAAATAAATTACCAACAAAGAAAATGCCAACCAGTGCTTCTGGTAAAGCAGCAACAACCACTAAAATCGCATTACGAAACACATGTCCATAGAGTATCTGATTGTTATTTAATCCTTTACTGCGAGCAGTCAGCACATAAGGCTTCTGTAATTCTTCAACAAATGAATACTTCGTCAGATAAGTCAACGCTGCAAAGCTGCCGAGCACCATGCTCACGATTGGCAAACACATGTGCCATAGATAATCTTTGACTTTGCCAAGCAAGCTGAGCTGTGTAAAGTTCTCAGACACCAAACCCTGCAAAGGAAACCATTGTAAATAACTGCCACCAGCAAAGAATACAATCAATACAATTGCAAAAACAAAAGATGGAATGGCATAGCTCACCGCCAGCAATAAAGATGTGGACTGATCAAACAGCAAGCCTTTATTTTTGGCTTTTTTAATTCCAAGCGGTATCGCAATCAGATAAATAAGAAAAGTACTCCATAACCCTAAAGACAAGGTCACAGGAAGCTTTTCGTACAAGAGTTGAGTAACAGGTTTATCTTTGAAAAAACTAGTACCAAAATCAAGGCTAAAATAGCCTTTCAGCATCAGCCAAAAACGTTGGTGTGCAGGACGATCAAAACCATACTGTACGTTGATCTTTTCAATCATTTCAGGACTTAAACCGCGTGCGCCTTCATACTGCGCCAGTGTACTCAGACCAAACTGTGCACTATTTCCTGTCCCCAAACCTTGGGCATTTTGGATCTGTTGGATGGCCTGTTCCACAGGCCCACCTGGTGCAATTTGCACAATGCAAAAATTAATCAATAAAATGAAAAATAATGTCGGGATCATCAATAACATTCTTTTCAGAATATAGTGAACCATTTAATAAGATCCTTGATTATTTTAATTAAGGTTTGCGTACAGTTTTATTCAATCTATTGGCTTTATTGGCATCCACCCACCAATATTCCAAGCCTACGGAAAGCTTTGGCTTGATTTGAGGTTGTTGATAAATATCCCAATAGGCAAACCAGCGCTCTGGCTTGCCATAGGTCAAGATTTGATAATAACCCGCACGCAATAAACGATCGAGAGCACGGGTATATAACACCACCTCTTCACGGCTTTTGGCCGCCACAATTTTCTCGATCATCTGATCAATTGCAGGACTCTTGATGCCCGAATAGTTATAGTTCCCCGCCTCATCTGCTGCTGCACCCCCCCAAAACTGAGCTTGTTCCTTTCCAGGTGTTAAGGTCTGCGGTAATTTCAGTACCATCATATCAAAATCTTGATGGCGAATCCGCTCCATATACTGGGGTACATCGACCTGTCTGAGCTGAACTTGAATGCCCAAACGATTCAAATTGCGAACAAATGGCATCAGTTCACGTTGTGGATTCTCTTGTTGCATTAACAGTTCAATTTGAATAACTTTACCTGCACGATTATACAATTTACCGTTACGAACCACATAACCAGCATCTTTCAAGATTTTTTGTGCCGTCAATAAATTCTGCCGATTAAAACCACTGGCATCAGAAACGGGGTAATGCCAATCGGCTAAAACGCCTTGTTGCATAATCGGATGCAGTTGCCGCAAATATGGCTTTAACACCTTAAGCTCTGCGGCACTGGGTCGACCCATTGCAGCTAAATCAGTATTATCAAAATAACTTTGTAAACGGCGATTTTGATTAAAAAACAAGGCCTTATTCTGCCATTCAAAATCATAAGCATAGGTCAATGCCTGACGCAGATAAATATCATTGAGTGGTGAACGGCGAATATTAAACACCAGACTTTGAATATCAAGCGGGGTTCCCAACCGCGCTTTATACTGTTTGACTAAACCGGCTTGTGCTGCTGGAAAGTTATAAGCAGTGACCCAATTACGAATATTTTTTTCTTCATATAAATTGAATTGCCGCGATTTAAATCCCTCAAAACTCACATTCAAATTTCGGTAATACACATATTTCAGTCGATCAAAATTATAGCGGCCTTTATTCACCGGCAAATCTTTGGCCCAATAGTTCGGACTACGTTTATAAGTAATACTACGCCCTGCATCAATGCGATCGACCACATAAGGGCCCGAACCCACAATCGGTTGAAGGGTAACACGGCTGAAATCTTTATGTTTCCAATCCAATTTTGAATAGATCGGCAAGCTCGCTACAATCAGTGGCATTTCCACATTGTTGTTGGATTTAAAAATAAATTTAATTTGATGCTTCGATAACACTTCGGTTTTAGCCAAATCTGACAAATACATTTGAAAGCCCAAATTGGCTTTAGTCTGATATGTATCGAAAGTAAATTTGACATCTTCTGCTGTCAAAGGCTGACCGTTATTAAATTTCGCCTGTGGGTTTAAATGAAAAATAACGAATTGTAGATGATCTGGATCATAACTGACTTTTTCGGCAAGCAGCGGATACATCACACGCGGTTCATCCAGTGAACGATCCATTAAACTATCAAACAGATAATTCACGCCTTCGGTTGAACTGCCCTTGCCATTCATGCTGTTTAAATTATCAAATGTACCCAAACTAGATTGGCTCAGTGTACCGCCCTTCGGTGCATTGGCATTGGCATAAGGCATTGTGTTGAGCTGAGTATATTTCGGCTGCACATGCATGGCCAAATATGGCGTCGTTTGCACCGCTGCAAATGAAAGCTGAGCAAAAAGGCTTAGTCCAGCATATAGACTAAGCCTTTTGATTGAACGTAAATGAATCATTTACAATTACAGATTAGGCACTTTAATCACATCACCGATACGTAACTGAGTGCTTGGTGTTAAATCATTCATTTCCGCGAGTGCACCTGTATCCAAGCCATAGCGACTTGCTAAACCAATCAGCGTATCACCACGTTTTACTTTGTATTCACTCACGGTTTTAGGAACAGAAATACTTTGACCACGTTGCAGACTTGCATTGGCTTTTAAATCATTTAATTCAGCTAGTTCGCGTCCAGACATCCCAAAACGATTGGCAATACTGTTCAAAGACTCACCCGCTTTCACCGCGTACTTCTCGGTATTGCGACTTGGAGCTGATGCTTTTGGAGTTGATTTACTGTTCTCTACTTTTGCTGTTTCAGCCTTAGGTAAATCACCTGTCAATTTGAGCTTTTGACCAATACGAACGCTACTACCACGTGTTAAACCATTTAAACCTGCAACATAGTCGAGCTGCAGATTATGACGGCTAGCGATATTGCCTAAAGTATCTCCAGACTTAACGGTATAAATATCTGGCGTAGTTTCTTCTCTCGATTTACTCGTAGTGCTAGCAGTGGTTTTTGCTGGTGCATCGCCCGTCAGTTTCAAACGTTGCCCAACACGGACTCCCGATGTACGTTCCAAACCATTGAGATCGGCAATATAGCTAAGTTGAAGATTGTACTTGGCTGCAATCGCATTCAAGCTATCTCCCGACTGCACCACATAACTATCAGGTACAGTCGAACCTGCTGGAATCTTTAGGCTCTGACCTAAACGCACGCCGCTGTTTGACTTCAAGTTATTCAGTTCAGCCAATTCACTCAAGCTAATCTTTGCCTTGGTTGCAATACTCGATAAGGTATCACCACGCTGTACGGTATAACTTTCAGTTTTATAGCTGGTCGATGCGCTTACATTCTCGTATTTAACACTGTTTTTAGTTGGCTCAGGTGTTTCTTGAGTCTGAGAGACTTCATGTAATGGCACATTGATTTTTTGTCCTACGAATAAGCTACTGCTGGCGGTTAAGCCAGAAGTTAAATCCGCCAATTCTTGATTGGACAATGCATAACGATCAGCAATCAGCTTTAAATATTCACCACGCTTTACCGTATAGGATTTGGTAGCAACTTTTGGAGTTGAGGTTGCCTTACTATCAGTCACACGTGCTGTCTGCTGAGTGATACGACTATTATTCTTCGGCTCAATCAATGTCAGTTTTTGCCCTACAAATAAACCGTCAGTAACAGACAAATTATTATAATCCGCTAGCTGTTTTAGACTTAAATCAAAGCGTGAAGCCAAGTTAGTCAAACTATCGCCAGACTGCACCACATAACTCTCTGGTTTTTCAGCAGCTTTCGGTGCTTCT
This sequence comes from Acinetobacter sp. ANC 3929, assembly GCF_000369405.1. Taxonomy (GTDB): domain Bacteria; phylum Pseudomonadota; class Gammaproteobacteria; order Pseudomonadales; family Moraxellaceae; genus Acinetobacter. The sequence continues at coordinate 270,137 of NZ_KB849994.1, read as the reverse complement.
GGTTTAGCATCATATAGATATAAGCTGGCCCCTACGAACAATGTGCCATTTGGATCAATCTGGTTCCACTTGGCAACATCACGCCAGTTCACGCCATTTTTTTGCGCAATCACCGCTAAAGTATCGCCAGGCTGTACCACATAAGTACTGCGCTTTCCTTTCGGTGCAACAACCACAACATCGGTATCGGTTTTAATGTATGGCTTACCTTGATTACGTTTGGCATCTTCACTGTTTGCAGTAGCAGTATCTTCAACCAAGTTTTTTGGATAAGAGAAGCCCCTGCTTACTTCTTGACCCTTTTCATCAGCAACCGATTGGCTGGTTTGAATTGCCGTCAATTTAATTTTGCCATCGAATGGATCAACAATTTCTGTGCCTTTTGGCGCAATCGCCTTAATTTCTGCAACAACCTGATCTTTCTCAGCTTGAGTCGCTTGTGGCTCTAAAACTTGTGCAACCGTTTCTTTTTTACCTTCTTCTTTGATTGCAGCGGTAATTTGCTCACGTTCTTTAGATGAAATCGGTGGTTCAATTTTTACTGGTTTAACATTTGCAGCAGGCGTAATCGCAACAGGGATACGTGGTGCACTTGGTACATCTGCTCCCGCAGCAAATGAAGCCAATGCATCTGAACCTCTAGGCGTATTGAGTTTACTGGTGCTGATTGATGAAGTTGGACGTGTATTACTTGCCGTTAAATTGGGTGGTGTTGCGGTCGATGTTGTAATACTTTGCCCATTAGTGGTGGTACGAATTGTCGTTGAACTACTTAACGGATTATTATTCATCGCAGGTGGAGTTTTATTACTTGCCCAGAATCCGCCAGAACTGGCTTTACCAGAACGTAATTTTGCATCAATCGAAGGACTTAAATCTGCTGGAATTAAAATCCGCATTGGACTCATTGGATCAACACTTTCACCACGGTACGCCGGGTTCAATGCATACAACTCCGCACGACTTAGCCCTGTAATAGATGAAATCTGATTGAGTTCCATAGGGCCAGATAAACTGACTTCACGAAAGTGAGGACGGTTGGCAATTGGCGGTAAACTCACGCCATAAGCACTTGGGTTTTTAATAATTTGCGCAACAGCCAAGAAACGTGGAACATAGTTCATAGTTTCTTGTGGAAGTTTCAATGACCAGTAATCTGTAGGTAAACCTGCTGCGCGGTTACGGTTAATCGCCTGCTGAATACGCCCCGGTCCCGCATTATACGCCGCTAAGGCAAGTTCCCATGAACCGAACTGGTTATACAAGCTCCCAAAAAACTCATACGCTGCACGCGTCGACTCGACGACATCACGACGACCATCATAGAGGCTGGTCTGTTGCAAACCATAAATACGCCCTGTACTTGGAATGAACTGCCATAAACCTGCTGCTGCTGCACTACTCGTTGCTGCTGGGTCATAAGAGCTTTCAATAATCGGTAGTAATGCCAATTCTGTCGGCATACCACGACGTTCAGCTTCTTTTACAGTATGGTATAAATAACGGCTGGCACGTGCACTTAACCGATCTAAATAAGGTTGGCGAGAAATAAACCAGCTACGTTGTGCTTCAATCCGAGAATCCCAATGGTTCAAGTCCATCTTGAATCCAACCGTCATTCGTTTCCACACATCACCATGTTTCAGAACCAATAAACGATCACCCTCTACAGCACGCATGTCCGTAGCAGAAAGTAAGTCTTCAAGTGAATCCAAACTGCTTGCATCTAAATAACCTGAACCGACGTGCTTTGAAGACGAAGTTTTACTGGATTGGGGTGTTGATGAACAACCTGTGGTGATTCCCAACGCAACGAGAGCAGAAGTGAGTACAGTAATTTTGAATAATGATGTTGCAGATGTTTGCGACACCAATGTGCTCGATTTATACATAAAAACTTCCAGTCAACTCACGCTAGTTTATTTCTTAATTAGGGTCTATTGATATTTGAAAATGCATTGCGTTACAGGCGAATACGACTTAAACAAGGCATAGGGCAAAGACAATGGCCTCCCCTTGTCAAGTTTCACAACCAAGTTTAGGGAAATTTTAGCCATAATCAAAGCGAACAGCAAAGCACTGTTTTGATCGCAGCACAAAGTTCTTCTTCCATTTGTGCAACGTCAACAGACCTTAGCCATTGTAGTAAAGCATGTCACTTAGACAAGGCAATAATTTAACGTGATTTGCATGGAAATGTTACAAGAAATTAAAAAAGATGAGTTTTGTAACGTTCAGAAGCCAAATTTAGCTTTACAATAGCTGTTATTGTCATGGGGATGCTAAAATTCCCGACTCACTTTAGCTCAAGTAAAAGTCTTGTTCTTTTGTTATATGCTTAAGTAACACTTGAATATTGACCAGCCTTTTGTGCGCTTAAAATATTCAACTTCTTATTCTGCTTATTGTTCAGGTTCAAATATGTCACAAACAATCACACTTTACGTTGATGGCGCATGCAAGGGTAACCCAGGTCTTGGGGGTTGGGGCGCGTATGTCATTACCGAGCAAGGTGAACACAAGCTGTTTGGCGGTGAACCTGAAACAACCAATAACCGCATGGAACTCCAAGCTGCAATCGAAGGTGTCTCTTTTTGCCCTATCGATGCCCGTTTAATTATTTGGACAGACTCCAATTATGTAAAACAAGGCATTACTGAGTGGATTCACGGTTGGAAAAAGAAAAACTGGAAAGATGTAAAAAACCCTGATTTATGGCAAAAACTGGATGCTGTTTGTGCCAACCGTGATATTGAATGGAACTGGATTAAAGGCCACGCTGGACATGCAGGTAACGAAATGGCAGACCAATTGGCAAATTTGGGTGCAGAACAAACGGCTCAACAACTCAAGTCTTCAACACAGGCTAACGCTGATACAAAAAAGCCTGAATCCGATTGGCTCTTAAATGACCCTTTCGGATTAGATCTTGAGGTTGATACAGACGAAATGATTGAAGAATCAGAACTTGAAGAAGTCATGGATAATATGGACGAAAATGCAGTATCGGCTGAAGTAGTAACAGCTTCCTCACTAACAAATCAGCACCCGAACATTGTGATTACTGAAGCCAAAGTACATCTTCAAGGCCCGCGCCAGCTCATTCTCGATACGGAAACCACAGGTTTTTATTACCAAGATGGCGACCGTATTATTGAAGTCGGTGCGATAGAAATGATCAACCGCAAACTCACGGGCAGTTCAATTCATATCTATATCAATCCAGAAAAACCCGTCGGTGATTCTGAGAATGTGCATGGTATTAGCGATGAGTTTTTAAAAGATAAACCGAAATACGCAGAAATTTCTGATGTTCTTTTTGACTACTTAAAAGGCGCTGAAATTATCGCGCATAACGCAACCTTCGATATGAACTTCTTGGATATGGAGTTCAAACGCACTGGATTGCCTCCACTTTCAGAAGTCTGCGAAGTCACTGATACCTTAGCAATGGCGAAAAATAAACATCCAGGGCAAAAGAACTCCTTGGATGCGTTAGTCCGCCGTTATGAAATTCCAGCGCGAGATCGTACTTTCCACGGTGCCTTACTCGATGCTGAAATCTTAGCCGATGTTTATCTAGCAATGACGGGTGGACAAGTCTCATTTGATATGGATGCCCTGTCTCAAACAGAACAAAATCAAAATAAATCGACTCGCCCACGTGTCCAAGTTGACTTACCAGTGATTCAACCATCTGAACATGAACTAAATGAACATGAGACGTGGGTCAAACAATTCGAACAAAAACATGGAGAGCCTTGCCTTTTCGCAAAATAAATTTTCCAGTCAATGTAATTTTTTGTATTTCAAGCCTCTAAAGTTAAGTTATATTAACCTTTAAAGATTTAGGCCTCCTAAAAAAGGAGGTCCATGGATATAACAACTTAGGAAAGGTGTAGGTCATATGTCTTACCAAACCTCGATTCATTTCGACCCAACGGCATTATTAATAATAAAAAATGAAATCGACAATTCGATTAAATTGGTAGAAACAGCAGTCAATACCCTTGCCGAAGAACAAGCATTACCTTTCGGGATTGATGATGCACTCAACCAGTTTGAACAATGTACGCAAGTTCTCGCGTTAATTGATATGCCGCATTTGTCACAAATTACGCAATACTCTGCTGAGCTAATGCGCAAAATCATGGCACAACCGCAGCAAATTCAAACCAATGATGTGATTGCGCTCAGTGAAGGCACCACCATGCTGAAGCGTTATATCGAATTCATCTGTTTACGTGAAGTGAAAGTCCCTCAATTCCTGCTTGATACACTGAACCGTTTAGAGAAAGCACTCGGCAAACCACTGACAAAAGAAGGTCAAACGGTCCAACCTTTGCTTGAGTTCATCACACCGAGTTTCAATTTGCCTCAAGCCCCAAGCTTGGAACAATCACAATATATTCACCAGCTTTATAAATTGTGTTTAAACAAACTCATTAAGCAATCAGAAACCCCGCTTGACCTACAAGGGATCAAATTGGTGGGTGTTTATCTTGCAGGCTTAGCAAATGGTCAGCCAAGCCAGCAATATTGGCAGTTGGTCAATGTAGGTTTAAGTCATATCGATGAACTGTCAATTACTGAAGCCCGTCTACGTACGTTAATTCAAATTGAAACCAATATCGGTAAATTCTTGGCTCAATCTACCAGTTTTAAAAACACCATTGCCGATCTTGCAGACATCTTGTGTATCTGTATTAGTCAAGAAGATGATGTATCACAACATATTCGTGATCAACTCAATATTGGTGATGAGCTACTCAGCGATACTCAACTACAAGTCTTGAGCCGTCATTTATATGGTCCTGACTATGAAACTGTGCATACCATTAGCCAGTTAATGACAGATGAAATGGCCCAAATCCGTAATGAGATTGAGTACAACCATCAAAACATGTCAGCGGAAAAGACGCAGGAACTGCAACAAAAATTACATCAGCTCTCTAATGTCTTCAAAGTACTGAATTTAAATGAAGCAGCACGAGAGCTCACCCAACAAGCAGAAAAATTAAGCCAACCAAATACTTTAACAGATGCCACTTCGGTACAGTTGTTAATGAACAGTATTTTGGCTTCAATGAATTCAATCGGGATTCTGGAACGCAATTATACGTCTAGTCGCTTACAGCTACGTGTCAATAATATGCAAATCTCGCTTGATCGTTTAGATGAAGCACATAAAGCCTTATTGACTGAAACGAAAACCCTGATTGATACTTTAACGCAAACTTTGAGTCTCTATGTGCAAGATCCTACAGCACATAGCTTAGAAGCATTACCAGTGTATCTGAAAGAGTTGGCTGGTGCTGCCCTGTTCTTGGGTAGTTCAGCGCAACAAACCGCTTTATTAGGCGCAACTCGCTTTGCTGAATCTCGTTTGGCACAGAACCAAGCGTTTGATGCAGAGCAGGTCAATTGTATCTTGAATGTAGTTGCAGGTTTAGATTTACTGGTTGAGAACTTAAAGAACAAGCAACCAGTATTGCAATCTATGTTTGATGTGGCATTATCAAACAGTCAGCAATTACAAACTCTAGCCGCATAATGACTCAACTCTCACTTGCTTATATTTTTCAGCATCAAAAACTGTTAGTCGACCAAAACTTACAACTACCACAGGTTGAAAAATTAGCAAGTGACCTGCCCATTCATCATAATGATCAGGTCATCGCACGTGATTTGCTTGAAGATGAAGTGATTCCCGAAGGTTATCAACTTATTCCAATTCGGGAACTCATTCAAACGTGGTCAAGCCATGACTTTTTACAAGCCAGTCGCGCAGTACAATTGCTCGAATGGCGACGTAACCACAAATTCTGTAGCCACTGTGGTCATGCGACGGAAATTCACCCGAAAGAATATGCAATGGTTTGCCCAAGTTGTGCTTACCATCAATACCCACGTGTACAGCCCTGTGTCATTACCATTATCACCAAAGGCAATGATGAAGTGTTGCTGGCAAAATCAGCGCATAAGCATTATGGCAATATGTATGGATTGATCGCGGGATTTGTTGAGGTTGGTGAAACACTGGAGGAGGCGGTACAACGGGAAGCGTTTGAGGAAGTCGGTGTCAAGCTTAAAAATATCCGTTATATGTCGAGCCAACCTTGGCCATTTCCAAGTAATTTAATGATTGCCTTCCATGCTGAATATGATTCAGGTGAAATTCAGCTCCAGCTTGAAGAAATTAGCGATGCACAGTTCTTTAAGTTTGATCAACTGCCTGAAATTCCGTTTAAGGGCAGCATTGCGCATAGTATGATTATGCAGGTCATAGAAAATAAAAGTATTTAAAATACAGTAAATTATTATATAAATTAAGATTATCTGAATCATATCCAATTCATTATAATGGGGGGAATTATGTCATCATTATTTTATATTTGGGATGCAGGACAGCACCATCCAGATGCCACTATTGAGACATTGGAACAAGCTGAATATTACGCCACGAATTCACAATCAACTGGTTTTACAGATAAATTGAAAAACTGGCTGCTTAATGTGGAAAGGATTGTGACCAACCCTGAGCTTGCAGCCAACTTTGATGAGGAAATTATAGGGTCTTTTACCCATGTAAACCGCTACTTTGATGCGGTAGACAATGTCTTTAAGATTGAGCAGGGTCTACTACTTAAAAGTAAATATCTCTATAAAGTTCTGGTTGAGACATTACGCCAGCATGGGTTAGTTGCCTTTGATGCAAGGTCCTACCACTTTTTTAGTCAGGAAAAAATATTTCCTGAACAAGAAAGCATAGAAAGAATGCTACAAGCAGTAAAGCCAGTAACTAAAGAACAGTTAGAGAAATTTCAGGATGTTCCACCTACAAAAGAGAAGCTTAGTATTTTTGCGAAACAGTGGTTAAAGTTAAACCAAGAATATCTAAATTATATGTGGCAGAGAAAAAAAAATCAGTTTAATCAGTTAACTAGCTACTATAGGACCTTTCTTGGTGAAATGTATGAGGATATATTAATTGTGCCTTTAAACAAAACCAATGTTTTAGCTTATGATGAAATTGGATTAACAAGCTATATCCAAGTTTCATTAGAAAAAGCTATTCCAATATATAGAAAGCATTCTATAAATGGCTATACTCTACAATATTTACCAGATGTACATGGTATCACAGGTGAGCCCAGTCATTTGAGCGATCCCAAACAACTACAGTACGTTTTTCAACAAATTTATGATTTTCTTATTTACGATGAAGAAAAACACAAAGATATAGAAACCTTAAATCAATGGCTGAATCATGGTGATGAAAAAGAGTATATTACGGGCTTGGGTGCAATATCTCGTTTAGTACTGGCAAAATATGTCAATGATCCTTTATATGATCAATTGGTGGCAGAAGCCTTACCTTATGTTAATAGAAATAAATTCTTTAAAAATATGACGGTAGAACAATTCCATGAGAGATTAGAGCAGGAAATAAAAAATATCTTAGAAACTTAAAGTAATTTTTAAAAGAAATAAGGGGAAGGAATGTTTCTTTCTCCTTATTTTTTTAGCTCAATAAGCTTAAAAAGGAATAGAAAATATCATCATTATTTTATATTTGGGATACAGAACCGCACTATTATCCTGAAATTATTTAATCAGTTTATATAAATTCTAAATTTTAATACATATCCCATTATTTAATCATTATGGGATATGATCGAGTATATAGATAGTTAATCTTCCAAAGCTTCTTCGAGAAAATGCAGAATGGTACGCTTAGTCTTAAAATAATGGCTCATCAAGCTCGCGAGTGTTGCCACAATGGTAATATGCCCAGTCTTTGGAATTACGGCGATATGACTGTGGTTGCCTTTTTCTCTCAGTGCCTTATCTAGATCAAAACTATTTTCTTTACTCACTAACTGATCTTGTTCAGCCATTAGTAAATAATGCTTAATCTGATTCGGCTCAATAAAATAGTAAGGCATCACTTGTTGATACGACATTTTCTGATCAAACGCATGCTCAGCTAATGGATCACCTTTGTAATCAAAGTGATAAGGCCCAGCCATCCCCACAATTGCTCTGATATTTTCTTTGTATTTAAAATTTTGTGAATAAGCAGAATACACCACAGACATCACATTAAATGCACCCGCAGAATGACCCATTAAAATGATATTGTCTGTCGAAATATTAAGCTTGGCCTGATTCTGGTTTAAATAATGAATGGCTTGAGCAATGTCATCAATAAAAGTCGGAAAAATATGCTCAGGCGCAAGATGATAGTTAATGACTGCAACATCATAACCTTCACGGGCAAAGGTTTCCCCGATAAACAGATACTCACGTTTGTTGCCATGCTGCCAAGAACCACCATGTACAAATATGATAAGCGGTCTTTGCTTTTTAGGGGTTTTAGTTCGATAGAGATCCAAACGCTGTCTTGCTTTCAATCCATAAGCAAGATGCTCTTCTTTTTCAAAGGTATCTTTTGGCGTAAGGTAATTGATCGAATAACTGGCAAAATCATAAAGGCGAAACTCCTGATAAAGAGTTTTCGCCTTTATTACATTTTCTTGTACTTGTTGAATAAGTTGCTTCATAAATTAAGGATTAGTTGGAGTAATGGTCGCAGGTTCCGCCTGATCAGGATCAATTGCAACAGGTGTCTCAACTAAAGGCTGTGTCGTCGCAGTACCCACCATTGGTGTTGCAGCTGTTGAACTAGCGACAGTGCCTGAAGGTTGATCCGTATTGTCAATGAGTGTCACAATTTTAGTCACATTTCCAACTTTTTGTAAGACATCATCTAAATCTCTTGATTCAGCGGTATTTAAACGCCCCATCACATACAACACACCATTTTCAGTATGTACCAGAACTTTACTATCTGAAACAACTGGCGCTTTCATCAGCAAACCACGAGTATTCGCAGTCACCGTTGCATCTTGCATAATGGTGTTATAACCCACCTTATCACCAACCGTAATGTAGTTATGTACCGCTTTAACATCCGACATTGAACGCAAGTTATCTTCTGCCAGTTGTTTTAAATAAGGATCAGGTACTTGTCCTGTCAATAAAATATTGCTGTGGAAGCTTTCAATGTTGATACGCGACTGTTTAAAACGGTGATCTAACTTATACAAATTGATATTTGCAGTACGCTTGATTGAAGAATCAATAAAAATCTGCCCGAGACTACGCTCACCACTATTCGTACCAACAGGTGAACTTCCTGTGCCACCAGAAATAAAACTTGCACATCCTGATAAACTTGCAGCGCAAAGCAACGTAATCGATAACCGTTTTAACACTTGGCAAGACTCCCTATCCACAAACAAATTTGTTCAATTTTCAATATTTAGCTTTCCCCTAGACTCATCAATCAATCTAAAGTAAATGCATGCTTAATCCATTGCTGATCATACTGCAATTTTGAAAAATCTGGTTGTACTGTTTTTGCAATTTTCCGTGGAAAATCAAAACAAATCACATCAAAACGACAATCAAAGTCATAATAATGTGGATATTTTTGTAAAAATAATTGAGCGGTCTTAATTATTTTTCTTTGCTGTGTCAGGGAAATAACTTCACAAGCTTCGGCATAACTCCCTGCTGATCTGGCTTTGACTTCTACAAACACCAGTTCATTGTCCTTTTTAACAATTAAGTCAATTTCACCATAACGTGAGTGATAGTTTCGATCTACACATAAATAGTGCTGAGACTGCAAAAGAGCAAGAGCTGTTTGTTCAGCCCATTGCCCTAAGTCATGCTGTTGCTGTGACATATTTATACGATCTTACTTTAATACCTGAATTCCCTTTTTTTGTTGTTGATAACAATAAGGTTGTCTGTACACCTTGCCATTTTTCACATCAATCGTCCCAGTTCGCCCTTCAAAAGAAAAGTGTCGATCTGAGCTGCTTAAAAATTGCTGGCTAATACTCCACGCATCGCCACCAAAAGCTAATAAGCGTTGGAATGCCATATTTTCAGGTTGCTCTTTATATGCACTGATTACATCGGCCCATTGCCCATTATATAAAGCAGGTGTATCACAGAAACTCAATCCCATAGGAATCGATTTTTCCTGCTCAATACTCAACGCCGTAGCATAAATATTTTTTTCAGGTAATGGTCCTAGTTGTTCCAGCCATTGTTGATCACCCAGTAAGAGTAACCCTTCTCTACGTGCAAGTTTCTTCGGTCGCTCACTCACAACATGGACATCTGAACCAAATTCAGACATGAGTGCCATCATAAACAGTTCTGTAGCGGACTCAGTCCCTGGTTGGCGCAATACCAATAAGTTTTTAATTTTGTCTTTCTTGAGCAATTGATTAAGTGCAATCGCATCATGTTGCTTGGCTAAACTAAATTGCCACACATTGGTGGTTTGGGTATTTACATCATTAAGTGCCAGCACAGGGATGGCTGGATTGCGTTGCATCACATTTTCAATATCAGGTCGCGCCAATGGTCCAACAATCAGTTTCGTCTTATTATTAATCCGTTTCTTAAAAATCGTATCGATGTTGTTTTTCGCTGAATCTACAAAAATGATTTTTTCTTTGCTGCCAGATGCTGTATAAGCGCTCAAGAAACCACGTTTGATGCTCTGACCAGCTCGCGCCATCGTACCAGATTCAGGTAGAATCACCAGTACGTCCGCATAAACTGGACTCATACATGCCGCCAAACATAGTAGCAGCCAATATTTTTTGTAATACATTAGGGAGTTACCTTTTATGAGTGCTCAATTATTTGTTGTAGCAACCCCGATTGGGCACTTAGATGACATGACCTTTCGTGCAATTGATATTTTAAAATCTGTATCGGTAGTTGCCGCAGAAGACACTCGTCAATCTGCTCAATTATTCAAACATTATAATATCTCAACTCCACTCACAGCGTGTCATGATCACAATGAAAGTAACAAAATTGATCAACTTCTCCAAAGAATGTTAAAAGGAGAAAATGTTGCATTAATCAGTGATGCTGGTACGCCCTTGATTAGCGACCCTGGTTTTAAACTGGTTCGTGCCGCGCAAGAACATGGTATTCGTGTGATTCCTGTACCTGGTGCTTGTGCAGCAATTGCAGCATTAAGTGCGGTTGGCTTGCCAAGTGATCGTTTTAGTTTTGAGGGATTTTTACCTTCAAAATCATCGCAACGAATCAGCCAGCTTGAAAAGCTCAAAGATGAAACTCAAACCTTGATTTTCTACGAAGCTCCTCATCGTATTTTGGACAGTATCAAAAATATGGTGCAAGTTTTTGGTGAAGATCGTCCCGTCGGTTTTGCACGTGAAATTACCAAAACCTTTGAAACCATCAAAAAGATGACATTAAAAGAATTAGTTACGTTTATTGAAAATGATCACAACCAAGAAAAGGGTGAAATTGTGGTTGTGGTGGGTGGAGCATCTGCCGAAAAAGACCTAGAGCAAGATAAACTGGATGAGTTGTTAAAACGCCTATTGCAGGATTTATCGGTAAAAGCCGCATCACAATTGGCCGCTGATTTGACTGGTATTAAAAAGAAAGTCGCTTACCAACGTGCTTTGGAACTCACCCAACAAGACGAGTAAAACATAAGGGGAGATTATAAAAATCTCCCCTTATCATTTAAATATACAATAAGAACAATATATCCTAAGCCTTGGTCATGATATTGCCTTGATCTATTTTTCTTTCCGCTCTCGCCTGTTTAATTACACTCAGCCCCGAAGAAACACCCAAATACGCGATAATAAAAGCCACAAATAAATCAGGGAACATGGTTCCAGTTCCAAATACACCCACTGCGGCAATAATGATTGCAATATTGGCAATTGCATCATTTCGACTGCATAACCATACAGAACGCATATTCGAGTCACCATCACGAAATGCATAGAGCATGAGTGCGGAGATCACATTCACAGCCAATGCAAGTACACCAATCGCACCCATGAGCATTGGTTCAGGTATTACACCTAACCACCATGACCAAAATACTTTAACAATCACAAAAATACCAAATGTTGCCATGGTGAGGCCTTTGACTAAAGCAGCCATCGCACGCCAATACAAAGTCATGGATAGCACTGCCAATGAAATGGCATAGTTAGCGGCATCACCCGCAAAATCCAGTGCATCGGCCCATAACGATACAGAGCGTGCATGTGAGCCGCCAATCATCTCTACAAAGAACATCAATGCATTTAGAACGAGTGCGATCCACAATGCTTTTCTAAATTTTGGGCTAATTTGTTTTGCTGGAGCACATGCTGTGTTGCAGCCACATCCTGCCATGACTTTTCTCACATAATCTTTTATAGTGATTTAAAACCCTAGAGTAACTCCAGAGTCAAGCATGATCAGTTTTAGAATTGGACAACTAGCAAAAAGATCAGGTGTGTCTGTCGACACCATCCGTTATTATGAAAAAATTGGATTACTAGAAAAAGCCAAACGGACGACGGGAAATTACCGTCATTATTCAGAACACATACTTTCAGAATTATTATTTTTAAAACATTGTCGCGAATTAGGCATTACCTTACAAGATATTCAAAAGCTCAAAGACTTAGCCGAAAATCCGAATCAAACCTGTATGGAAGTCGATCATCTGATTGATCAATATCTCGCAGAGGTTTCACAGAAGATTCGAAACCTAGAACACCTCAAACAAGATCTGAGCCATTTAAAACAACAATGTTCACAACATCGTACCATTGAGCAATGTGGCATTTTAAAAGAGTTACACCAACCACTTGAGTGTGAACATGAATCACATCAACACAAAAAAGCACCACAAACGTGATGCTTTTTTCTATGTCATAACTGACTTAATCTTGATGCTCATCTGGAGGAACTTCAGTAATACGCCCACCTCTCGCTAGAAATGCAGCAACTTCATCTTCTAAAGCTTGACGCTGTTTCAGCTTGGCAGTGACCGTTAAAGTTTCTGCTTCAGCAAGATCTGCATCATTGGCGCTCGACTCTTCGCTATCTGCACCAGTTTCTGCCGCTTTCGCCTCTTCGTCGTCTACAGCAGAATCTTCTGTGTTGTCTTCGTAATCATTCATTTCCGTCATATTAATCTCCCCACAATGACTAAATTTCTCATCATCGCTATTTGGTCATCAGAACTTGGTGAAATTTAGCAAGCTCTCGTCAATTCGCAAAGTACAATCTTGAGTAAATCGTATTTTTTGCGACCAAATTCACTCTGATTTATAAATGATTGTTTAAAAAATATCTACTATTTTTTAACACGCATATTGTGTGTCTTTCAATGTCCCTAATCCATTGGCTTGTTGCATAAAACGATCTTTGAACCAATCGAATTGTTCAACCTGCTTTAAACCGAAATTTCGCGCCCAAACAAAGGGAAATAGCTCCGAACTTTCTAGCCAACCAATCGCAGACATACTATGCATCATGGCATCATTCTGCCCTTTTCGTTGATGTTCATAACGTAATAAGGTTTGATCATTGGCCCACACACCGCGCTTTAAATCGTGCAGTAATACATCACACAGTACAGCAGCATCTAAGCAACCAATATTCACACCCTGTCCAGCCAAAGGATGAATCACATGCGCCGCATCGCCAATCAATGCCAGACCAGATTTAATATAACGTTGCGCTGCGCGTGCTTTAAGTGGAAATTGAGCCCGAGAACGTACCTCAACCACCTCTCCTAACATATGCAAACTTTCTTGCGTCAATAGTTGCTTAAAGTCTTGATCACTTAATGCTGAATACTCATCCGCATAATCATCAGGCAATGTCCAGACAATCGACTGCCAATAACCATTCTCTTGTGCATCCAGACTGGCCATCGGTAAATAAGCCAATGGTCCTGTCGGCAAGAAAATCTGGCGAGCGACATATTGATTGGATTGTGTGGTTTTAATCGCACAACTGATCGCAGCTTGTTGGTAATCCAACACATCTAAATCGATATACGCCTGCTCACGTACAAAAGAATTCGCCCCATCTGCACCAATGAGCAACTTCGTTTTTAATGTTGTGCCATCCGCCAATTGAATCGCCCAGCCTTGAGGAATTTGCTCAATACGAATCACTTTGACTTGAGTGCGGTAGTCTTTAAGCTGCTGCAACATTTTTTGTTGAATCGCAACATTCAAAACACTCGGCTCGACCATCGAACCCAAAGCTTGATCTGACTGTGGAGGCAGTTCTGAAGCATGTCCAAAATTGATTTCGCCATAGCCATTTTTATTCCAGACCTGCATGCCTGAATAAGGCATTTGACGTGCTAAAGCATCCCAGACATCGACGGTTTTAAGCAGATGAATCGTTGCCTGACTCAATGCCAGTACTCGTGGATTCATCACCGCCAGTGTTTTGTCTTGATCAAGTACAGGCGCAGCATCCAGCACTGTAGCTTGCACGCCACCTTGAGCTAGCAATAAAGCGGTTAAACCACCAACCAAACCACCACCGACGATGACAACATCTAAGATTTCGCTCATGCTTTTAGTCCCATCGCATAGTTGGCAACCAAAGGCTTAACACCCGGAATCACATCAAATGCAATCAGTCCTGTATTACGTAATAATTTGAGGATTGGATTCTGATTACTAAAACCACGCACTACCGAATCACAGAATTTGATCACCCGTTGCTGATCCTTTAGACGTGATTGTTCATAGGCCAATAAATTTTCAGGCGCACCAATATCATCGGACTTCGCCAATTGTTCCATCAAGAAACGAACCAGCACATCAGCATCACGCAAACATAGGTTAAAGCCTTGTCCTGCCACTGGATGAATCGTATGTGCCGCATTACCCATCAAGACCACACGCCCAACGGCTTGCTTATCTGCTAACACTTGTGACAATGGATAGCTAAAACGCTTACCTGTTTTTTCAAATTTTCCAGCACGGTCACCATAGGTTTCCTGTAAAGCATCGAGGAAGTGCTGATCATTTTCTTCACCCAACCATTCTGCCTCCGTGCCCTTCTTCACTGGCCATACGACTGAGCGACGATATTCACCCGGTAGAGGTAAGAGAGCCAATGGTCCTAATGCGCTAAAACGCTCAAAACCAACGTGCTGATGCGGTTTAGAGGTTTGTACGGTCGTCACAATCGCCACTTGGTCATAATCATGCTCATCCACACCTACGCCAATGGCTTGTCGGCAGAAAGAATCACGACCATCTGCCGCAATCACCAACTTGGATTTTAAGGAATGAATATATTCACCATTGCGCATCGCTTCGATTTGGACTTGGTCTGCATCTTGTGTGAGTGAGGTGACTTGCACACCATCAATCAACTCAATCAACGGCTGCTGACGAACCTGTGTCAGCAATACACGACCTAACCACGCGTTTTCAATCACCTGACCAAAGCTTTCTACTTTTTCTTGTTCAGCCACGAGGCGTGCCTTACCAAAACTGCCCTGCTCAGTAATATGCACTTGCAGAATGGGCGTAGCATGTTGCTGTAAGGCTTCCCATAAGCCTAGTTTTTGGTAAATCTGTACACTACGACGTGACAACGCGGTATTACGTGCATCAAAACTGGAATGATAAGGGGCAACATTTTCGTCATCGTAATTCGGATATTTCACAGCTTCTAATAACTTTACTGCGATATTAGCTTTTGCCAACATTAAAGCAAGGCTGAGTCCAACCATACCTCCACCGACAATGATGACTTGTTGCTGCATAATATTATTCCTTATCAGTTTTTCATGACTTGATGTTTCGGGACCTATCTTACTCTAACTCAAATCAGGAAGGGAATTTGTACTTTGTTTGGTCTATGTTTTTAAAATATATTCAAAAGTTGTTTTGAGTATCAAACTAAATAATCTGAGTTCCACAATAATATGATACTCGGAAATGTCATCCGCAACTGTTTGAGACAGGACTCCATTAATAAGATACTGTTTCTGCGACTCATTAAATTAGCTGACAGCAATCAACGAGTTTTGCGGTGAGCAGCGATGTAGCTGCACAAGATAGTTGCCCTTGCGGAACTTCGTTCCTCATACCGAAACAAAAGTAGGTCCAGCCTGAACAAACTAAAGCGATTGAAGCTTTAGTGACGTGCAAGACGTAGTGGCTTATCCTAAAATTGGATGATTACTCAAGAAGATTCCACAAAGATATTTTTTTCAATAAGTTAGAAAAAATTTAAGTTAAACCCAGGGTAAATAAAAAGGCCGATCAATCGATAGGCCTTTTTATTTACCTCAACTTAATTCGCTGCCATCAAACTTTCAATCTCTTCAACAGTTTTCACCACATTCTTGGTCAAAACCAATGGACCATTTTCAGTCACGACAATATCATCTTCGATACGAATCCCGATACCGCGCCACTTTTCATCGACGGTTTCGTCATCAGGTGCAACATATAAGCCAGGTTCAACGGTTACGACCATACCTGCTTCATAAGCACGCCAATCTTCACCAGTCTTGTACGCACCAACATCATGTACATCCATACCAAGCCAGTGTCCTGTACCATGCATAAAGAATTGACGGAATGCTTCGCTTTCAATCAATTCATCGACATCGCCACTCATCAAACCAAGATCAACCAAACCTTGAGTTAATATTTTCACTGCGACTTGATGCGGATATTTATAATGATTGCCGATACGCGTCGCATCAATTGCAGCAAGCTGCGCTTCTAATACAATATTATATAAAGCTTTTTGTTCAGGGCTAAACTTACCGTTGACAGGGAATGTACGCGTAATATCTGACGCATAGAATTCATATTCACACGCTGCATCAATGAGTACTAAATCACCATCTTTTAATGGTTTGTTATTTTCAACATAATGCAAAATACAGGCATTTTCACCACCACCGACAATACTGTTATAAGACGGTACGCAGCCATTCTTCCCAAAGATATAATTGAGTTCTGCTTCAAGTGCATACTCCATCATATTCGGTTTAACGGTTTGCATGGCACGGGTATGTGCTTCGGCACTAATATTCGATGCGATCTGCATCAACTCAATTTCTTGTGCTGATTTTTTCAGACGCATTTCATCAACAATACGATCAAGCTGAATCAACTCAGAAGGTGCAGCACTACCACGACGCTGTTCTGCATCCGCTTTTTGAATCCACTCACTAACACGAGCATCAAACTCTGCTTGTTGACCGATACGATAATAAAGACGTTGTTTATTTGATAGTTTTTCGATGATTTCTTCATCTAATAAGTCAATCGCATAAGCTTCATCCGCATCATAGATTTCAATCGCACCATCAACACCTGCACGATAGCCATGCCAGATTTCCATTTCACGATCACGTTCACGGCAGAATAAACTGTAGCTATAGTCTTCACCTTCTGCAAAGGTTTCGATCACAGCAACTGCTTCTGGTTCGGCAAATCCAGTGAGATAATAAAAACTACTGTCTGCACGATATTTATAATCAGCATCGCGATTACGATACATTTCTGCTCGTGTCGCAATAATGGCAATGCTATTGCAACCTATTTTTTCAGCAAGAAGATCACGGCGGTGTTTAAAATCGGCTTGACTTAATTTCATATAGTCCTTCTGATGAAGATGAATGATTGTAAGTATCTTTATTTATAAGCTGTTAAGGCACCGCCCGAGTTAACTCGGACGATGTGGGGTAAACATTTCGACTACAGTTTGAGGGTCAGCTGCCCCTTCTTGATTTCTGATTTTGGCATGAAAATTTTGCAATAATGAACTTTCAGTTACAGGAATCTTGGTGCGGCCAATGGACAAACTCACAGGAATCAAGCGTACAAACTCATACAGCTCCTGATAGCTTTCTTCGCCCTCTTCATCATTATCCGAATCTTCAAACTCGACTGCTGCAACATCTTGTAAATGTTCAATCAGTTCTTGCTCTTCTGCACGAATATGACCTGAAGCCAAACCAAAACCAAGGACCACACCTGCACACCAATCTGCCAAGGCTTGAACGCGATCAGCTAGCAAGTGATTGTCATCTGGGAGCATCGGTAAATAATCTAATTCATCATCCGATAAAGCATGTGCCACATCTTCTGCTTCATCTGTCAAACTTTCTAGTGCTTCTGGTTGTAAAGCAGGCACATTAAGGGTGTTTAAAATTTGTGACCATTCATCGGTGGTTGGCGCTTGTGTCACACAAACTATACCTGTGAGCAACCCATGTAACTCACTTGGACTTGAAATTTCTTCAATTCCATCAAAATGGGCATTCCATTCCGTCCAACCTGAAATATCGTCTTGCATTCGTTTATCCAATCTCTATACTGCTGTATATATTACCTTTGATTGCAACTCTGTGCGACCTTCGTTATGTTAGAACAATTACAGCGTCTACAAGCGCATATTGGTGTTTTAAAAACACGCTTACATCATTTAGAGCGAGAAAACGCATCGCTCGCTGAAGCTAAACAATTAGCTGAAACTGATCATCATGCACAAGTTGTGCAGAAAAATAGCATCATCACGCAAAAGCAGGAAGAAGTTGATAACTTAACTGAACAACTCACTCAGTTACAAGATCAATTTAAACAACTGAATCAAGATGCAACAACTTTAGCCGAGCGTTATAGCCGTTTAGAGAAAAGCACGACTGATTTAAAAAATCGCTTCCAAGAAATCTTGGCGGAGCGTAATGACTTGCGTGTGAATAAAGAAAAGTTACAAGCACAGCAACGTCATAGTCAGCAAGAGATTCAAGATTTACAACAAGATCGTGATCGCTTGTTGCAAAAAAATGAACTTGCGAAATCTAAAGTTGAAGCAATTATCCAACGTCTTGCGATTTTAGGTACAGCTCAGGATCAACACGCACAAGAAATTCAACAGCTTGCACATCCAAATGCTGAAACTCAAGAGGAGACCTGATCATGAGTGAACCAATTGTTGTCGAGCTTCGCTTAATCGAACAAACTTTCCGCCTCAACACAACTGAGGATAAGCGTGAAGAGTTAGAGCGTGCTGCTGAGTTATTAAATCAAAAATTTCACGATATGCGCCGCAATGCACCACGAGTAGAACATAACAAACTCGTGATTATGGTTGCACTGCAAATGGCTCAGGAAGTATTCAGCTTGAACAAGTCGTTGCAAGAATATGCACACTGCGAACATCTACTCCAAACTATTTTGGAAGATGTCGAACAAACTGTTGAGTAAAATTGCACAAAGCCCCATCAATTAGTAAGTATCTTTACAGATATGTGGGTCGCAAGGATTGTCATCGTGTAAAGATCAGTTATACTAAAGCTATCTCTAGGGTGTTCGCCAGTACGTCTATTCCCCTGCCGATACTTAAATTTATGGATGTGTTCTGTATATTTTGAGTGTATGCCTGCCTCGAGTAGGAAACCCATTAAGTATGCGTCACCTCCACCTTGAACTCATCGGGTTCAGGGTAACGACCATGCAGCGGCACCTCTGGAGTATCTTTTTTAAATATAATTAAAATAATAATTTAACTTCTAATTATATCTTTAATAAAACATTTATTTCGAATGAGCCTTATGCTTTTAACAGTCCCCATTAAATATTTTTATAATAATTCATCACTATCGATTAAATATTGATTTAAAAATACTGTGAAAGAATCTGTAATTTTTATTTTTTCTGCCCCTCCCACTTGATATACAACACCATCCAAACCAAGCTGATCAAGTTGTACCCCATACCCCCAACACCAGACTAAATAGTCCGAAAATACAAAACAGTTCGGATATAAATACTTATCTTTGTCATAGTAGTTTGAAATACTTTCGAACAATTGAAAGTCAGCCAGCGACAAAAATGTAAAATAATTATCATCCATATCTCGGTCAGCGATACCATTAAACTCTAAGAAGTAAGTTCTTAAAATTGGCGATAATTTGACTTGATACTTGTATTCAAAAGCTAAAATTTCCTGCCATGTTGCCGGTGTATTCAAGCTTACATTCTGTTTTTTTAATTTACTTTTAATCTTATTAATCACATCCATGATTTACTCTAATAGATATCAATCTAAATAAAGTAAATCATTTCTGCAGACTCAATGATCAATTCTTTGGATATGACTTATCACTCATCTTTCAAAGCGCATTCATAATTGCTTGGATCTTGTGAGCAACGCACCTGTTTCAACAACTTCATCATATCTTTGTCGTAGAAACCTTCTTGAGTCATTTGAACCCGAGCTTCACGCATCAATCGAACATAGCCTGGTTTATCACTTTCATTTAATTTTAACCAAAATTTATCAGGAATTTTTGCTTCAATTTTATCGACAAATTCAAAGGCAGGACTTAACTGTTTAGAAATAACTTCACGTGCAATCGACCCCATGCCAGCTGGAAATTTATTGCGCTGCATGATCAACGTTCCTGTCACTTGAATCACAGGAAATTTAATAATCCCACCGACGGCCTTGCCTGATTTATCAGTCATGCCTTTTTGCAATTCAAGTGGCTCAAATAAAATGGCTGGCCCTGCCATGATATCAACTTCTTTATTATTAAATTTCCCACCCACCGTCACCAAATCAACTGAGACCGGTTGAGCACCAACGTTCTGTACCAATTTCTTTTGAGTCTCATCAAACTGGAACACAGCAACTTTCTTACCGGCGGCTTTTGCCAAGGTATTAATATTACGATCCGTGACCATGATATAAGCAGCACCAAGCGGTACAACACCGACTACTTCATAGTCTTTATTTATCATCTTTTCATCAAATTTTGGATTAGCTAACACCTGAATTACAGAACTCAGTTGTTTATAGGTTTGCAATGCACCAATCGCATCAATGCTTCCTACAAACTTATTAAACTGCTTTGCACGTAAATTACTGATGCCTGCCCCATCACAGCGTTTACTACGAAAATCCTCAGTCAGTACAGCTTCATTGGTATAAACCTTGAGATTAACCAACGTCGATGCCTGTTTTTTCAATTTTGGATAGTCAAAATCTAATTTGAACTGTAAATGCGAAGGACGCGTCACATTCATGTTCACACCAAACTGCTTGGCTACACGAACAATACTTGGAATTTCGGTAATATAACTGGTTGCTTGCTCAAACGCTTCGCTATGTTCGCCATTCGGAGAAAATACGCATAAGGTGACTTGTTTTGGAATCTGCTGCCAAGTTTTAGGATCGTTCAATAATTGCTTGACTTTGTTTTGTGAATGCGGAGAGAGCGTTAAGTCCAATTTCCCTTCAGGTGCAGCATAACTTGGACTCATCACCCCAAATGATGATGCCAAGATACATGACATCGCCAAAGGTCTTAAAAATGTCGTGAATTTATTATTTTGCATCGCCTGTTCCATCCTTAGCTATTTCCCAATAGTTTTTATTCAAATTAAGGATAAAGCATAGAAATAGAATTGACTGCTTTTATTTGGATAGTGTCAATTGAGTCAAAATACCAAACAATATTCACGATATGAGAATAGCGATCTTAATCGAAAAGTCATTCTAAAAACAATAAATGATTGAAGAATAAAAACTTAAAATAAGAATTTACACATCAAATGCTTATTCTTCTCAGCTTAAATAAACGACCAAACGACATTTTCATCTTGTCGCTTTAATAGAAAATTGGTCTGATGATCATCTTCGACCACAATATGTTGATTCGAGATCATCTTTACTTTTAGTAATGTGTCATTTTCATAAACCAAATCATTTTTGCCTTCTTTAGTTAGGACAAGTATCTGATCAAGTATGATGAGCTCTTTAGAATCCAACATTGTTTTTCCCTCAATAAACCCGCTGTTCAAATATTCAATGAAATTATTAAAATACATAAAACTGACATCTGAAAATGTTAGTTTATGCCGCGCATAGTAGATCACTTTTTAAACAAAGTTAAAATAAATTGTCAGACAGTTCACAAAAATTAAATTTTATGCACAATAAAATCAAAAGAATTAAAAACCATACAAAATCAATCAATTAAAATCGGCCAGATTGATCAAAAAACAGACATAAATAATACTACTTGCAACAATGCGCTGAATGACACTCAAATCAAGGAGTATTTTTTCCCATTCGGTATTATTTGAGTATAAAAAAATGGCTACTCTTGAGTAGCCATTTTAATTGAAGTGAATTACCAGCTTATATTTACACGTCGATTCGGCGCCAAACAACCGACCAACTGTGCATTTGCTTTATTGCCTGCACATTGCTGATATAAATCAGTTTGGCTGTTAGCTTGAATTTGAATGCGCTTTGCATCAATTCCTTGATTCACCAATAGTTTGGCTACAGTATTGGCACGTTGTGATGATAACTGTTGGTTATATGCAAACTTACCTAATGTATCTGTAAAACCTGCAACCACAATTGGCCCTGTTGAATTACTTTGCTTAATACGTTGTGCAATCGAAGTGACTGAACTTGAACCTTGCTCAATTGCACTTGCATTGAAACGGTCAAAGGCAAAAAATACACTGCCTGAACGAGCAGAATTTAAATTTGCATCACTAGGTACCTGATTATTTGCACCCCATGCCATTAAACCTTCACATGCCTCACCTTTCCAAGATAATCTTTCTGAAAGATATTTCTTATCAAAATCAACACGGAGTTGGCAACGTAAATAATCCTGACTATTCGGTTGGCGGATATCTAATACATAGTTCCAAGTCTTTACAGAGAATACGCCTTCGCTAAATTGTGGATTGCCCAAAATATGGCGAATCTGGTCTTTGGTCAAACCGGTATCTAAACGTGCAACATTATCGTATTCATAACGTTGTACTTGTTTGAGATAGCTCTTTTCAACGGCTGGAAATTTAATTTCCTCTTGCTGAACAGAAGTTGTGTCTTCATTTGCATAAGTCGCTACTGAGAAACCAGCAAGAGCAGCTACTGCTAAGCATTGAATCGTTTTTTTCATTTCATTACTCTCTTTATATGTTGAGTAAGGAGAGCGCTCGCTCTCCCCGCCAGTTTCTTAGTTGATGACACCACTGATACCAATACGCACACTTGGATCACCTTGAGATGCAGCAGCTACACCACCAGTAATTGACCAACGACCGTTATCAGAAGTTTTACGTAAAGTGACACCAACTGCATTTTCGCCACCGTGGTAAGCAGCACCTGCTGCATAGGTATATTTACCTGCAACAAATGGAGCCGCTTCGAGTGCCATCGCTGCAGCGATACCAGCATTGGCTTTCTTCTCAACATTATCAATACGTTGATTTGTATCGTAGAACGCCTGTTGCAATTGATCACCGAGATTGGTAATGCGGTTACCCAATTCTTGGTTAGATTGATTTAAGGTTCCAATCGCATCATGAATATTATCTTTGCCTGTACCACCAATATTGTTGGTTTTGATCGTACCGTCTGGATTAACTGTCGTGTTACCGCCAATGCTATTCTTGATGCTGTCAGAAATATTATGAATCTGACCACCATTCACCGCATCTTTAGAACCTTTTGCAATCGTTCCATCTGCGACACCTTTAACAACACGGTCACCATCTTTACCAGCCATATTGACGCTCTTACCACCAGTATCTTTACCGACAGTAATTTCGCCATTTGGTTCCTGTTGCTGAACAAGACCAGACTTACCATTGTTGATGTTGCTGATATTGTTCTGGATGTTCTGAATATCATTTGTGTTCTTGTCAACATTCTGTTTGACATCCCACAACTGACCACCATTCACCGCATCTTTAGAACCTTGCTCAACCTTACCATCCGCAACATTCTTCAAGTTGGTACCCTTATCGCCACCACCTAAAGTCACAGAGTTCTTATCAACATTGCCATCTTTGTCTTTGTCGTATTGAACTGCGTTATCTGAAAGATTACCGATGTCTTTACCAATCTGGTCTTTTAACTTATTCAACTGATCAACATTGACTGCATCTTTACCATTAACACCATCCGCAACATTAGTGATGTTCTTACCGCCGGCATCAATACCATTCATTGTGATACTTGGACCACCTTTGATGGTTAAACCATTATTGTTCAGTAGGGTATTGCCAGTAGTAATACTGTCGAACTTCGCATCTTTCAACAATTCAATCTTGATGCCATCTTCGGTGGTACGGGTAATCACGTTCTCACCGCTGGTTTTGTCTTCCGCTGTCGCAGCATCAGCACCACCCACGATGTTTAACTTATCACCCAACTTACGATGAACATCTTTACCTGCATTACCTGCGAAGTTCAGACCTTTATTGGTCAAATCATTCACACCAGTAGTGACTTT
>NZ_KB849994.1:244422-245081 GCF_000369405.1 Acinetobacter sp. ANC 3929 | reverse complement strand
TCGCCAGTAGTAATACTGTCGAACTTCGCATCTTTCAATAATTCGATCTTGATACCATCTTCGGTGGTACGGGTAATCACGTTCTCACCGCTGGTTTTGTCTTCTGCCGTTGCAGCATTAGCACCACCCACGATGTTTAACTTATCACCCAACTTACGATGAACATCTTTACCTGCATTGCCCGCAAAGTTCAGACCTTTATTTTCCAGCTCGGTCTTGGTGTTGTTGATCGTGTTGTTTAACTCAGTCTTGGTATCTGTAATCTGATTAGTTAACTGATCTTTAGTATTCGTGATCTGGTTACCCAAGTCTTTTTTCGCATCGTCTAACTTGTTATTGGTATCGGTGATCTTGCCATCTAAACCATCTTTAACATTGGTTAACTGATCAACATTGACTGCATCTTTACCATCTTTACCATCTGCAACATTGCTGATGACTTTATTACCTGCATTGATGCCATCTTTGGTAATACTTGGGCCATCTTTAATGGTTAAGCCATTGTTGTTTAATACGCTGTCACCAGTGGTAATACTGTCGAACTTCGCATCTTTTAACAATTCAATCTTGATACCATCTTCGGTGGTACGGGTAATCACGTTCTCACCGCTGGTCTTGTCTTCTGCTGTCGCAGCATCAGCACCACCCACGATGTTTAA
>NZ_KB849994.1:16432-244412 GCF_000369405.1 Acinetobacter sp. ANC 3929 | reverse complement strand
CGGGTAATCACGTTCTCACCGCTGGTCTTGTCTTCTGCTGTCGCAGCATCAGCACCACCCACGATGTTTAACTTATCACCCAACTTACGATGAACGTCCTTACCTGCATTACCTGCAAAGTTTAGACCTTTGTTTTCCAACTCAGTCTTGGTGTTGTTGATCGTGTTGTTGATCGTGTTGTTTAATTCAGTCTTGGTATCTGTAATCTGATTAGTTAACTGATCTTTAGTATTCGTGATCTGGTTACCCAAGTCTTTTTTCGCATCATCTAGATTCTTATTGGTATCAGTAATCTGATTACCTAAATCTTTCTTAGCATCATCTAACTTGTTGTTGGTATCTGTGATCTTGCCATCTAAACCATCTTTAACGTTGGTTAACTGATCAACATTGACTGCATCTTTACCATCTTTACCATCTGCAACATTGCTGATGACTTTATTACCTGCATTAATGCCATTTTTGGTGATGCTTGGGCCATCTTTAATGGTTAAGCCATTGTTGTTTAATATGCTGTCGCCAGTGGTAATGCTGTCGAACTTCGCATCTTTCAACAATTCAATCTTGATGCCATCTTCGGTGGTACGGGTAATGACGTTCTCACCACTGGTTTTGTCTTCCGCTGTCGCAGCATCCGCTCCACCCACGATATTTAACTTATCACCCAACTTACGATGAACGTCCTTACCTGCATTACCTGCAAAGTTTAGACCTTTGTTTTCCAACTCAGTCTTGGTGTTGTCAATCTTGGTATTTAGTTCTGTTTTGTTGTTGTTGATCGTGTTGTTTAACTCAGTCTTGGTATCTGTGATCTGAGTCGTTAACTGATCTTTAGTGTCATTTAACTTGTTGTTGGTATCCGTAATTTGGTTACCCAAGTCTTTTTTCGCATCATCCAACTTGTTGTTAGTATCGGTGATTTGATTACCTAAATCAGTTTTCGTAGCATCAATTTTTTGATCTAAATTGTTAATATTTTGAGTATTTTGATTTACACGAGTATCAACGTTCTTCAACTGACGTACGGTAACTGCATCAGAATCAACCGAACCATCTTCAACATTAGTAATACGGCGCTCTTTGCCAGCGGAACCAACAGAAACCACACCATTTGACATCGAAGCATCGCGATTCGTCAGGAATGAACTTCCTGTTGCTTCAGTTGCGATAGCATCTTGGCCCAATGCAACACTGTTTTCAGCTTCAACTCGGCTACGCGCACCTAATGCAACACCACCAACAACCATTGATTGTGCACCTTGACCGACTGCTACTGCATTTTCTTGATCTGCAATTGCACCACCACCAATTGCAGCAGAGTTCTTACCTGTTGCTTTTGCTCCACCGCCGACGGCAGCAGCATTTTCATTGCTTGCCTCAGCCCCTTTACCAATTGCAGCAGCACTGTCACCCGTTGCTTTCGCACCACTACCAACAGCAGCCGCACCATTACCAGTAGCGGTTGCACCTTCACCTGGTTTATTACCAGAACCAATTGCAGTCGAATTTGTACCAGAAGCAACTGAGTTAATACCCATCGCTGACGCGCCATCACCTGTTGCTTGAGAAACAGCACCAAATGCCGCAGCACCTTTACCAGAGGCATTCGACATGACACCAAAAGCTGATGACGCATCACCTGTCGCTTTAGATGTCATACCAAATGCTGATGCAAATGCACCAGTACCCACAGCTTGAACACCAACCGCTGTTGAACCATGGTTGGTTTCTGTTGTTGGATAACGGCCAGATTTAAGCACACCACCTGTAATTTCAGTATAGGTTTTACTTAACTCGGCATCTTGAGCAATTTTATCAACGTCATCTCCACCAATCGCAACCGATGAGTTACCACGCGCAACCACATCGGCACCGATCGCAATGGATTGATCACCAACAGCCTTTGTCTGATCACCAATGGCAATCGATTGATTACTATAGCTTGTTGCCGTGCCTGCAGCTCCCTTTGTTGAAGCATTACGGCCAATTGCAACATCACCACTACCCACGGTTTCACTTGCGTTACCTACAGAAACCGCACCAACTCCTGCACCTTTCGCTTGTGACCCAACCACAACGGCATCATGACCTGTCGCACTTGCGCTTACGCCTACAGCAATCGAGTTACGACCTTTTGCACCGTCATTTTCATAATTACCGCCCTGTACCCCATTATCATTTACACTCACGTAATGTGTACGAGCTGCTTTTAACTGACCTACAGTTGCAGCATCAGAATCTACTGCACCGTCTGCTACATTTTGAATCCGGCGTTCAGCACCAACATCACCTACAGATAAAACACCTGTTGGCGCAGCTTGTTTAGTTAAAAAACTATTTCCCGTTGCTTGTGTTGCTTTTGAATCTTTACCTAAAGCAATACTGTTTTCAGCTTCTGAACGTGCGCCTTTACCAACAGCAACACCGCCATCGAAAGTTGTTTCTGCTTGATCACCAATAACAACCGCATTATCTTTTTTAGCTTTTGCACCTGTACCAATTGCAACTGATTTTGCACCTGTAGATTCAGAGAATGCACCAATCGCTAACGAGTTTTCTTGTGTTGCAACCGCACCACCACCAAATGCGATCGAATCTTTACCTGTCGCTTTAGTTGCCATTTTTGATTGATATTCAGCACCTGCTTGGCCCGCTACTGAACCTGCATTTTCAATATCAGGTGAACCAATTGCAATTGCGCGATAGCCTTCTGCTGTTGCAGAATGACCAATTGCTAAAGACCCTTTACCTGTTGCAGCAGCAACATTACCAAGTGCTTGTGCATAATCTGCTGTTGCTGCTGATTGGCGACCAATTGCTAAAGATGTATTCCCAGTTGAAAGTGCGGCTGTACCAATTGCAACAGCAGCAATACCTTTCGTTGTTGCATAAGAACCAATGGCTGTACCAAAATTCTGTTCAACAGTTGAACCGGTACCAACGCTGACTGAACCCCCTTGTTTCATTGCACCTGCAAATGCACCCGTTGAATTATTGTAGGGGTTTTGACGATTTGCGATATTTGAATTACCACTTCCTTGAGTTTGTGCGCCACATCCAATTGCAATATCCCTGTTCCCAGAAGTGCTTGCAGCCCCTTCAGCACATCGATTTCCAGAAATAGAGGTTCCAGATCCTGTACCACCCTCAATATTCGTTGCTGCAAAAGCCGCAGGGGAAAAACTAATTGCCCCAGCTAAAATAGCAGCTGACAAATTGAGAACATTAGATTTAGTTTTTGTTTTACTTTTTGCAAGTTCAGACGTTGCAACCCATGCGCCAATCGATGCATTCCAAACCACTTTATAGACTTTATTCATAAAAATTCTCAGATCATTACAACAGTTATTGATGGTCTAAAAATGCCAATAAGCATTTTTAGTTTCGGTGCCAAAAAAGAGTCGCGGATGCTAATAAAATCGAGTAAATTGGTAAAGATTAAGTAAATATTTTTATTAAAAATATGAGACTTATTTCTCACATTAATACACAAAACAAATAATCAAATACATGATTTAAATCACAAAAATATAAAAATGTTTTATTTTGTTCTGCTTTTGTTTTATTTTATAAAGAACATGAAAGATAGAGTAATTACTCCATAATAAATAATAAAAAATTATTCAATATCTAAAATTCACATTAATTATTGGAATAAATTATCAAAATTACACTTGTTAGAAAAAATACAAATAAATCTACGAGTTTGAAATTTTACTTATAAATAACAGGATCTTTGATTTTAGAGTTTATTGAATAAATCAAGTATGATTGCTTCTATTCAGGATTAGTTTTGAAACCTTATGAGCCCTACCTTAAACTCATTAAGAAAACAACTTCGTTCAAAAAGAAGACAACTCTCTATTTATGAGCAAAATAAAGCTGAACAACAGGTTCTGGTTCGACTTAATCACTTTCCTCGATTTAAAGCTGCAAAAAAAATTGGCCTTTATCTAGATGCCTTTGGTGAAGTTCATACCAATAAAATTATCAAGCTTTGTTTTCAACGGAATAAACAAGTCTATTTGCCCATGATTTGCAATATGAATCAAAATTTGATCTGGATCAGAGTAAGCGCAACACAATATTTAAATAAACGTTTTTCCCATCATCCACTTGGCATGAAAGAACCGATGGCAAGTCGCGGTCGCCATGTTTCACACTTAGATTTGCTCATCATGCCTTTATTGGCTTGTGATAATGAAGGAACACGAATCGGTATGGGAGGGGGCTACTATGATCGGACACTCGCGACGGCGACGCATTCCCCTTATCGTCTTGGTCTCGCACATGACTTTCAATATGTAGATCACCCCTTATCAAGACAAAAGTGGGATCAACCTTTGGATGGATTGCTTAGTCCTAAAAAGTTGTATCATTTCAAACGTTAGCACTCTGTTTTTCTTATTTCCGCAATCAATCTTGAGTAATTTAGTCTTTTTTTTATATTTTCTAATCAAAACCCCTTGTATTTTTTGAAATGCACATCACTATAAAAAACATGGCAACACCGTTGTCACTCATTAGGAGTGCCCATGTCTGAATATATTTTAAACAATGAAACTAGCTTAGAGCCACAGGTTCCAAGTGTATTACCACTCTTAGCATTACGTGATGTTGTGGTCTATCCACATATGCAAATCGCGCTATTTGTGGGTCGTGAAAAATCGATCAATGCAGTGGATGTGGCTCGTAACAGTGACAATTTAGTATTTGTAGTTGCGCAAAAAGATTCGCTCACAGAAGAAATTGATCACGATAATCTTTATCAATATGGAACTGTGGCTAAAATCGTACAAGTTGTGAATCATGAGAATGATGAAAACTGTATCAAAGTACTGATTGAAGGCCTGCATCGTTCGAAACTCGAACGCATTATTGATGGTGAAGAATACTTAACAGCTGAGCATCATTTAAGCCCAATGACATTGCCTTTGGACCAAGAGACCCAAGAGACTCGCTTAAATGAATTACGTACCCTGTTCGCTCAATATGCAGAAGCGAAATTACGTAATGCACGTGAACTCGTTGCAGCAGCAAATAAAATCGAAGACTTATTGCAATTGATGTTCTTCGTTGCAACTCGTGTGCCTTTAAATATTGAAGTAAAACAAAAGTTTTTAGAGCACGACGAGTTTGAAGCTCACTTGCAAGAGTTAATGAGCTATTTGATGAATCAGTCTGCTGAACAGCAAATTGAGCAAACGTTGCATGACAGTGTAAAACGTCAAATGGAAAAGAACCAACGTGAATACTTTCTAAATGAAAAAATGAAAGTCATTCAACGTGAACTTTCCGATATGAATGGCGGTGCTGAAGATGACGTTGCTGAAATTGAAAAACGTCTTGCAGAAGCAGATTTACCTGAACACGTACGCAAAAAAGCTGAAGCTGAGTTTCGTAAACTTAAAGCAATGCAACCTGCTTCGAGCGAAGCCGCTGTTGTTCGCAACTATCTAGAAGTGATTTTAGATACACCTTGGAATAAAGCGAGCAAAGTCAGCATTAACCTTGCTAAAGCACAGGAAATTCTAGATACCGATCATTACGGCTTAGATGATGTAAAAGATCGTATTGTTGAATATTTGGCTGTTCAGTCTCGTGTTAAAAAACTCAAAGGTCCGATCCTCTGTTTGGTTGGTCCTCCGGGTGTGGGTAAAACCTCTCTTGGTGAATCTGTGGCAAAAGCAACAGGTCGTGAGTTTGTCCGTATGGCACTGGGTGGTGTACGTGATGAAGCTGAAATTCGTGGTCACCGTCGTACCTATATCGGTGCGATGCCAGGTAAAATCGTGCAATCGTTGACAAAAGTTGGTGTTAAGAACCCATTGTTCTTGCTCGACGAAATTGACAAGATGGCGCAAGACTACCGTGGCGATCCAGCTTCTGCATTGCTTGAAGTACTTGATCCATCACAAAACAGCAAGTTCAATGACCATTACTTAGATCTTGATCTTGACCTTTCAGAAGTCATGTTCATCTGTACAGCAAACAGTATGAATATCCCTGAAGCCTTGCTGGATCGTATGGAAGTGATTCGTCTTCCGGGTTATACCGAAGATGAGAAAGTGAATATCGCTGAACGTTACCTTGTTCCAAAAGCAATAAAGAACAATGGTCTACGTGCAAAAGAATTGACTGTTCATGAAGAAGCAATCCGTGACATCGTACAACGTTATACTCGTGAAGCAGGTGTTCGTAGTTTAGAACGTGAAGTGTCAAAAATTGCACGTAAAGTTGTGAAAGAAGCGGTCAGTAAAAAGTCGAAGAATTTACAGATTGACGTTACTTCTGCAAATCTTCCAGAATACTTAGGTCCACATAAATTTGACTTTGGTATTGCCGAAGATGAAGCACAAGTGGGTCGTGTAAATGGCTTAGCTTGGACATCTGTCGGTGGTGAATTACTTACCATTGAAGTTGCAGCTGTAAAAGGTAAAGGTAAATTCATTACGACGGGTTCACTCGGTGATGTAATGAAAGAGTCAATTACCGCAGCAATGACTGTTGTACGTACCCGTGCTGATGAACTCGGTATTGAATCATCACGTTTTGAAGAAACTGATGTTCATGTTCACTTACCTGAAGGTGCAACACCAAAAGATGGCCCATCTGCTGGTTTGGCACTCACAACTGCACTTGTATCGGCATTTACAGATATTGCGATTCGTCCAGATATCGCCATGACAGGTGAAACAAGTCTTGGTGGCCGTGCGATGCGTATTGGTGGCTTAAAAGAGAAACTTCTTGCAGCCCACCGTGGTGGAATTAAACTGGTTTTCATTCCACAAGATAATGTTCGTGATTTGGCTGAGATTCCAGATAATGTCAAAGAAGGCTTAGAAATTAAAGCTGTGAAAAGCATTGATGACATCCTACCTTTAGCATTGACGGATACACCAAAGCCTTTGCCGAAAACACCGATTGTGAAACCAGTCGAAGATGCAAAAGCGGCACGTCACTAATCTGCTAAATAGTTGAAAATAAAAAGAGAGCTTCGGCTCTCTTTTTTTGTTACACAATATGGTTGAAAAATAACCAACATACGGCATAATAAAATAGAGTCGATAAAAACAAAGGCTAAATTTGACTCATGAACTCATTTTAGCGCCATCCGAACTCCAGACGGATGGCACTTTGATCGCAGCTCATACGCGTTTTGAGCTGCGTTTTTTATGAGTACTCTATCGCTGTTTTTTGTATTTTTTATGACAAGATAAATCGCACTTGCCTGCATGGAAGAGACAACAGCGTTTATAATATTGTTCATTTCCTCAATCGCACATGCCTTATGAAAATCCGCATTCTCACCATTGGTCAAAAAATGCCTGCTTGGGTGTTGACTGGATTTGAAGACTATTTCAAACGTATTCAACCTTTTGTACAAACTCAGGTCGTTGAGCTTCCAATGGCAAAACGCGGCAAAAATGACTCAGAAGCAGATATTTTGAAATATTGTCAAATTGAAGGTGAGAGCATTCTCAATGCACTCAAATCGAATGAAACCTTGATTGCTTTAGAAGTGGGTGGACGTGAATTAAGTACTGAAAAACTGGCAGATACCATGAAGCAGTGGATGCTTGAAGGCAATGATATTGCGATTGCAATTGGTGGCCCTGATGGACATTCCGATGCGGTTCGTAAGGCGGCTGCTTGGCATTGGTCACTTTCAAAATTGACTATGCCTCACCCCATGGTACGTATTTTGCTAATTGAGCAACTATATCGAGCCATGACAATTAATCATAACCATCCTTACCATCGAGCTTAAAATTGTTCTGATTTTAGAACAACATGTTGAAGTTTCAGGGCTGTCATTCTGATGCCAGTTTTGTCACGATAATGAGGTATTCCCTCTCAGGTGTTTATTTATGGATCTCCAGACGTTACCCGGATTGTTTATTTCCCATGGTTCACCCATGCTTGCCCTTAATCCTGAACAAGTGGGACCTGCACTTCATCGCTTGGGTAATAACCTGCCTAAACCTCAAGCGATTGTAGTAATGTCAGCACATTGGGAAAGCCAAGCCTTAGAGGTCAATACATCAACTCGACCACAAACTTGGCACGACTTCCGTGGCTTTCCTGCTGAGCTATATGAAATTCGTTATCCTGCAGCTGGCGCACCAAAACTGGCAGAAGAAATTCTTACGCGATTCGCCGAAGCAGGAATTGCTGCACATGCAAATAGTACGCGTCCGCGTGATCACGGCGTCTGGATGCCTCTATTACACATGTATCCAGATGCAGACATCCCTGTGATTGAGATTTCACTGCCAATTCAAATGAATGCAGATGAAATCTATAAAATTGGACAGGTTCTTTCTCCGTTACGCGAGCAGCAAATCCTGTTGATCGGCTCGGGCAGCATTACTCACAATCTTGCTGAACTATCATGGCAAGCAGATGCCGATACACCAACATGGGTCAGTACTTTCCGCAATACAGTTGTAAGTAAACTTACCCATCAAGACTACGATGCGGTACTTGACTGGCCAACGCTTCCTTATATCCAGCGAAACCATCCAACACTAGAGCACCTCGCCCCACTCTTTTTTGCGATGGGTACAGGTCATCGCTTCAACGTCGTGCATAGCAGCTTCTCGATGGGTTCGTTAGGCATGGATATTTACCGTTTTGATTAAATATCCAACTAAATCACATAAAAATAAAATGGGCTTGCTCAAAATAACGGCAAGCCTATAAATCTGCTATATTTTCTTAAAATTTACAAATAGAAACATTTAACAAACTTAATTGCTAAAAGGATGACATGTTCTCTTTTTAAGAATACTTTAAGCTTATGACTGTTATTTATTTACTGTTGTTTTGAATATGAAAATCAAATATTTAGTTCTTGCATTACTTCCACTTTCTTTAATGGCGTGCCAAACAGTGCAAAATGTGACTGATAATGTAATTTCTCAAATTAATACAACTGCTGCAAAAAACCTAACTGAATATAATTGGACTTACCAAGGTTCTAAAGCATCTAAACCTTTAGTTTTATCTTTTAACGCTGACCAAAAACTTGCAATCCAAACGGGTTGTAATAACCAAGGCGGTACTTGGAAAGTTGAAGGCAATAGCATTGTCACTTCACCACTTGTATCAACCATGATGGCTTGTGCTGATGATTTAATGCAACAAGAGTATTTATCTTCTGATATTTTCAGCGAGAAAAAAGTACCATTTGAAATTAGCACAGTTAACGGTCAAGCAATTTTGACTGTTACTGATAGTAAAGGTCAAAAGCATGTATTTGCAGGTGCAAAAGTGGCTAATAGCAATGTATTAACCAATTACACATGGTCATATCAACCTGCTGATACTAAACGTCCAATCGTATTAAGCTTCTTGGCGAATGATCGTTTATCTGTAGACACAGGTTGTAACCGTTTAAATACATCGTGGAAAGTTGAAAATGGTGTGATCACTACGGGTGATGGTGCATCAACATTAATGGCTTGTGATCCTGCGCTAATGAAGCAAGAACAATTTGCTGGCGAGCTTTTACAAAAACGTAAAATCGCTTTTGAAGTGAATGCAAGCAACCCAGAACAACCAACTTTAGTCATCGCTGATGCCAAAGGTCAAAAATATACTTTCGTAGGTAAGATGACACCTGAAGCAAAATATCAGTCTGAAGGCAAAACTGTTTTCTTGGAAATTTCACCAGAAACTAAGTCTTGCACAGGTGTTGCACCACAAACTTGTATGCAAGTTCGTGAAATCAAATATGATGACAAAGGTTTAAAAACTTATGCAGATAAAAACTGGTCATTGTACTACGGTCAAATCGAAGGTTTTGAGCACAACCCACAACAACGTGTGATTGTACGTGTTAAACGTTTTGACATTAAAAACCCTGCTGCTGACCAATCAAGCATTGCAGACGTACTCGATATGGTTGTTGAGCAAGAGATTGTGAAAAAACCATAATTTCATTTAGAAATAAAAAAATCCGATGCTTTGTCATCGGATTTTTTTATGGGAATTCCCACTTTATTAAAGAAGAAATTCGTAAGATTTTTAATAAATGCCCTGCGCTAAAATGGCATCAGCAACTTTTACAAAGCCTGCAATATTCGCCCCATCAACATAGTTAATTGAGCCATCTTGCTGAGTTCCATACTTAACACAATTACGATGAATCTCTTTCATAATCGCATGTAAACGCTCATCCACCTGTTCAAAAGACCAACCCAGACGATTTGCATTTTGCGACATTTCCAAACCTGAGGTTGCTACCCCACCTGCATTCGATGCTTTACCTGGCGCATACAGAATTTTTGCTGCAATAAATTTTTCAACAGCTTCAAGGGTGGATGGCATGTTGGCCCCTTCTGCCACGCAAATCACGCCATTTGCCAGCAAAGTTGCAGCATCTTCAGCTTTTAACTCATTTTGTGTTGCACACGGCAAAGCAATATCCGCAGGAATATGCCACGGGGTTTGACCTTCGAAATATTCGAAACCATGCTTTGATGCGAATTCTGAGATCCGACCACGTTGAACATTTTTTAGTTCCATTACTTCATCAAGCAAGGCTTTGCTAAAGCCATTTTTTAAATAGACCGTACCATTTGAATCCGACAAGGTCACCACTTTCGCCCCCAAGAACATGGCCTTTTCGGCAGCATATTGCGCCACATTACCTGAACCAGAGATCGATACCGTTTTATTGGCAAAACTATCGCCACGAGTTTTCAGCATTTCTTCAGCAAAATAAACCGTGCCATAACCTGTTGCTTCAGGGCGAGCCAATGAACCGCCAAATGAAATCCCTTTGCCAGTGAATACGCATGATGTATCATTACTTAACTTCTTCATCATCCCAGTCATATAACCAACTTCACGGCCACCGACACCAATATCTCCAGCAGGGATATCTGTATTCGAACCAAGATGACGATATAACTCCAACATCAAGGCTTGGCAGAAGCGCATGATTTCTGCTTCAGATTTACCTTTGGGGTCAAAATCTGAACCACCTTTACCACCACCCATTGGCAAGGTCGTTAAAGCATTTTTAAATGTTTGCTCAAAGCCTAAAAACTTTAAAATAGACAAGTTCACAGAAGGATGAAAGCGCATTCCCCCTTTATATGGACCAATTGCCGAGTTGTATTGCACACGGAAACCACGATTGACATGGGTCTGACCTTGGTCATCCATCCACGATACCCGAAATTGAATCGCTCGCTCAGGTTCAACCAGTCGTTCTAATAAACCATATTGAGCATATTTCGGATTTTTCTCAATGAATGGCCACAAACTAGTCATGACTTCTTCGACCGCTTGTAAAAATTCAGGTTGATATGGATCTCTAGCTTTAACATAATCCAGAAAGTCATTTAAGCTATTGTATTTCAACATTCACCCCCGAGTTTGTGATTTATATTGGTGCGAAAAATGCACCAAAATAGAGTTTCCACCTATTAAATACAGATTACTATTTCATCACAATGTTATTTTTAAGCTTAACTATTTTTATTAATTAAAATCAAAATCTTAAGATAATAAATATTCATTATTTATATACTAAATAAAGGTCAAAAATGTGGAAAAAGTCACATTGTTATAGAAAATAAAATAGTTTCCAAAACTCAACCACACTAAAAGAAATCAATTAAAGCACTATTTTTAAGCATAAAGCTGTTTCATTTATCTGGATATTTTTCGATTGCTGCGCCGTAATAAATCAATATTTGCTATACTAAGCTCCCAGTTTTTTGCTTCATCCTCGATACATGTCCGCAACTGCACAACACGCACTTATTGTCCAAATTGACCAACTGTTACCACAAACACAATGTGGTTTATGTGGACATCGTGATGGCTGCTTACCTTACGCAAAATCAATTGCAGAGGGTGAAGATGCCAATAAATGTGTACCTGGTGGTCAACCCGTTGCAAATGCACTAGCAGCCTTGCTAGAGCGCCCACAACTCAAAGCAGAACCCAGTGTTTGGGAAATTCAGCGAGATGGTCGACCACAACGCATTAAAGCGGTGATTCGTGAAGATGAATGTATTGGTTGTACCAAATGTATCAGTGCCTGTCCTGTAGATGCCATCATTGGTAGCGGCAAGTTGATGCACAGCATTTTGACCGATCTGTGTACAGGTTGTGAGTTATGTATTCCACCTTGCCCAGTCGATTGCATTGATCTGGTCGAAGATACCAAACCTTTACCAACAACAATGCAGCGTGTGACTGAACAGGATGATTTAAGACATCGTTATTATGCACATATCCAACGTGAAGAAAAACGTCGCTTGAGCCGTAAAGGGCCCATTGTGCGCGCTGAAATCGATGTGGAATTCTTCGCTCAATTTTCTCAGGCACTTCATAATGTACCCGTGATAACCTTGGCGGATAAGCCGCAAGAAAACACTACACTCGATGCAAAAACAACAATCGAACTTGCAAAAGTACGTACCCAGATTAAAAAACTCGAAAAACAACTCATTGTTCGTGCTGACGAATCAAAGCAAGCCCAATTGATTGCTTTACAACAACGTTTAACTGAATTGCAGGAGGTCTAAATGTCCGTAAAAAATATGACTAAAAAGCAGATCCAGACCTTTTTTGAACGTTTACGTGAGCAAAGACCACATCCACAAACAGAATTGAACTACTCCTCTCCTTTTGAATTGCTGATAGCAGTCTTACTGTCTGCTCAAGCAACTGATGTCAGTGTCAACAAAGCCACGGATAAACTGTATCCTGTTGCCAATACCGCTCAAGCCATTTTAGACCTTGGAATTGACGGTTTAAAATCATATATCAAAACCATTGGTTTATATAACTCTAAAGCTGAAAACGTAATTAAAACCTGCCGAATCTTGGTCGATCAATATCAAGGTCAAATTCCAGAAACACGTAAAGAACTGGAAGCTTTGCCCGGTGTAGGCCGCAAAACAGCGAATGTGGTACTGAATACGGCATTTGGTCAGCCGACCATGGCGGTCGATACCCATATTTTCCGTGTAGGTAATCGAACAGGTTTGGCCGTTGGGAAAAATGTGTTAGAGGTAGAAGATCGCTTGATTAAAGTGATTCCAAAAGAATTTATTATAGATGCCCATCATTGGCTAATCTTACATGGCCGTTATTGCTGCATCGCACGTAAACCAAAATGTGGGGAATGTATCGTTGCAGATGTATGTAACTGGCCAGATCGATTCGAATTTGGCGCAAGTAAACCAATCTCAATAAAAAACCTCAGTTAATCCTGAGGTTTTTTTTGCTGTTGCAGTTTTGGATGTAATTGGCGTACTTTGCCATTTTTTCTGTTTTCCAAGGCTTGTTGCTGTTGCACATGACGCAGCATTTTCTGACTTTGATACAAAAGAAATAACAGTAAAACGATGCTGAAAATGACCACTAAAATCAAAATAACTTTTAGCATGAGTTTTCTCCAAATAAAAAGAGCCCTATATTCAGAGCTCTTTTAAAATCGGCAACTTAAATTATTTATCTAAGATTGCAAATAGGTCAGCTTGAACGTTTTCGATTGCACGCAAACCATCTAACTTGTCATAAGTCGGTGCATTTTCACCAGAAGCAGCACGACCTTGATAAAAGCCAACCAATTGCTCAGTTTCGCTGTGGTAAGAACCCAGACGCTTACGAATCGTTTCTTCTTGGTCATCTGGACGTTGTACAAGGTCTTCACCTGTTTCGTCATCTTTACCTTCCACTTTTGGTGGATTGTAAACAGTGTGATAAACACGACCAGAAGCTGGGTGCTGACGACGACCAGAAAGACGCTGCACAATCTCTTCGTCTGGTACAGCAATCTCAATCACATGATCGATACTAATCCCTGCTGTTTCTAATGCTTCAGCTTGTGGAATTGTGCGTGGGAAACCGTCAAAGATACAACCATTTTCACAATCAGGCTGAGCAATACGTTCTTTAACCAAGCCAATAATCAGTTCATCAGAAACTAAACCGCCTGACTCCATGACGCTTTTCGCTTTTAAGCCAAGTTCAGTACCTTCACGAATTGCAGCACGGAGCATATCACCGGTTGAAATTTGTGGGATATTGTAGCGCTTACAGATCAACTGAGCTTGAGTACCTTTGCCTGCCCCAGGTGGTCCGAGTAAAATAATGCGCATAAAAGAACATCCTCATTTAAAAACAATAAATCTTAAATTGAGCAATATCATACAGACTTATCGCTCAACCAACATCAAATTAATTATAAGAAAGCAACAAATAAGTGGATTAAACCGGCAAAGAAACCAGTCACACCACCGAGTACAATTAAGATCCACTCATCTTCTTGGAATGCAGGACGCAATAAGTTCTGGAACTCTTTCGGTGTTAGTTCACGAATGCGGTCTCTAAACATTTGAAAGATCTTCTGCGCGCGACTTGCATTCAGAGCTGGGTCACATACAGGTCCCATGGTAATTTCAATTGAGCGATCAATCAAGTCGGTCTTGAGTCTAGCATACTCTCTTGGCCCTAATGAGAGCTGCAATGAGGTTCTGACCAATGGGGTTTCCATAATTTCATTAATATGGCGCTTGAC
This sequence comes from Acinetobacter sp. ANC 3929, assembly GCF_000369405.1. Taxonomy (GTDB): domain Bacteria; phylum Pseudomonadota; class Gammaproteobacteria; order Pseudomonadales; family Moraxellaceae; genus Acinetobacter. The sequence continues at coordinate 229,861 of NZ_KB849994.1, read as the reverse complement.
AATACGACGGGTTTTATCTTTTTTACTGCCATACATCATTTCAGTCATAATGGACTTTAGAGTGATTAGATCTTCAGTCACCACACTGGCAAATACATCAGAAACCTCTTCCTGGCGCTTCATAAATGCACCTTGAACATTGTAAGTACCAATCTTTAAGACAGGCACAATCCAAGGAAACTTACGGTCTTTGGTGCGACGAAAAATCTGCGGGTAACGAATATAATGTGGCTCAATCGGATTAAATACCATCCAGATGGCAATCCAGTTGGTTAAAAAGCCCCAAATTGCCGCCCAGAACGGTACAGTCCAATGCCACGGCACCACGAACCAGACGATCATTTGGAAAATACCAAAGAACATCCCGATTAATGCACTAATATGCCAAATAAAGTTAATTTCTTTCTGGCCGACTTTCAAGAACATGCGGACCATTAAACGACGGTCACCTTCCATTTGGCTAACCACCATTTCACGCATATCAACCAGTGACTCGACGTTCATGGTCAGCTCAGTCACAAGTTCCCGAAGCGTTGTTGGCAACTGTTTATGTGCTTGTGCATAGATACGGCGTTTAATTGAATAAGGCAGGTTTTCCCAGAGTACTGCATTACGGTCAATCATCACCTCATCAATCAGATGCTCAAGCTCAAAACCAACTTGTTCACCAATGATCATGGCCATATCTTCTGGATCCATTGCTTCTAAAAACTCTCGCAATGAACCCAATTTAGATAAAGTGTTATCAGTGATGATGCCTGAAATACGTCCAGCTTTACGTGGCACAATCCCTTGCCAACCGACAGGTAATGGTCCTAAATGGAATCCCCAAAAGTTGATTGGGTAAAATACCATTTTCAATGCCATCCATACGTGTGCCCATGTTACAAAGGCGGTCACAGGGATGATACTTAAGACTGCCAGATGGTCAGGTCGATTTAAGAAAATCTGCCACAATTCATTGACGTAATCAAACATGCATGACTCTCTGAATTATTGATACATGATGGCCTATAAAAGGATGAACACTAATTTCCTCTTATAAACCAAAACTTAAGGTATAAGAAAACTGAAGAACTGGCTCTGATTTTTTCACAGTATTGCCATTCCCATCTTCTATTTTTTCACGTACCCCAGCACCTACACTAAAAGTACTGATACGTTCGCTATTCAGCCAAACATAAGCAATATCAGCACCTACACCCAAATTGCCCTTTTGTTTACCACCATAGTTCTTACTGTCTAAATGACCCGCATAAACACCAAGGTAATAACCATTTTTATCTGTACCTGTTAAATAGTACGGATAACGAAATCCAACTTGTCCACCAGGTTCATTATCATCATTTAGAAATGCCCCCGCTTTGGCATAGGCAATACCATATGGATTTACCCATTCAAGGTTGGCGTGTAATAATTTTTTGGTAAAACCTGCACCTACATTCCATGTAGAAACGTTTGCGTCTTTCAATTTAGGTTCGGGCTTAAATGGATTTTCATCCGCATGTGTTAAGCCTGTAAATGTTAAAACCGATAATAAAAGGCAAATTTTTCTCATTATTTTCTCCATTTTCCCTAAGAGTGTATTGGAAAATCCTATTTCAAACTGTTTGTGACTTTAACAGAATTATTTTGCTTCTAATATACAAGACCATACAATTTTAATGTCTGCAAAGTCAAAAGCTGTCGCGCTATCATTTGCATGAATTGTTGAAAATTCTACAGTATGATCATGCAACTTACGTTAAAATGCGTAGCTTTCGTATTCTCTCCATCTTGTAATTAAGTCGACACTCTATGAAACAGCACTTTCCTTTAAAAAACATGCAACAAGAAAAGCGCATTTATAAGGGTCGGATCTTTTTTGCAATTTCGATTGTGGCTATTTTTCTACTTTTACTGATCTGTCGTTATGCATATTTACAGATTGTTCATTACGATGATTTTACAACGGCCTCAGATAAGAACCGAATTCGTTTACAGCCCTTAGCACCTGCTCGTGGCTATATCTACGACCGTAATGGCGTATTATTGGCAGATAACTATCCTGTTTTCACTGCAACCTTAAGCCGTGCTGATGTCAGCGATATTGACGACACCATTACACGTTTAATCCCAATCTTAGGATTGACTCAAGATGATGTTGATCGTTTTAAAAGCCGTGTCAAAACGGCTCGTAAGACCGAACGCCTTGCAATCAAATTAAATTTGACTGAAGCCGATATTGCCAAATTCAGTGAAGTGAAATACGCCTTTCCTGGGGTCAAAATTGAAACCCAAATGACCCGCTATTATCCACATGGTGAATTGTTTGCACATGTGATTGGTTATGTGGGTCGTATCAATGATAAAGAACTCAAGTCTATTGATAAGGATTTATACGCAGGAACAAACCTAATTGGTAAAATTGGGGTCGAAAAAAGCTATGAAGACCTGTTACATGGTATCCCTGGCTATGAATCTGTCGAAGCTGATGCGCACGGTAATGTATTGCGTAATTTAGGTCGTCAGAATCCAGCACGTGGAAATGATCTATATTTATCGCTTGATTATGGTCTACAAACCATTGCGGCAAAACAATTGGCAGATCGTCGTGGTGCAATTGTAGCGATGGACCCACGTACAGGAGAAATCCTCGCACTCGTGTCTAGCCCAAGTTTTAATCCAAATCTCTTCGTTACAGGGATTAGCTCTAAAGATTATAGCGGCCTGCGTGACAACCTTGATCAACCGCTTTATAACCGCGCGGTTCAGGGAGCTTATCCGCCAGGTTCTACCATTAAACCAATGTTTGGTTTAGGCGGTATTCATTATGGCCTTGTCGACTGGAGTACAGCGATCTCTGATCCTGGTTATTTCTCACTGCCAGGTGATAGTCACCGCTTCCGCGACCATAAGAAAAGTGGTCATGGTTCAGTCAATATGCATAAAGCACAAATTGTGTCCTGTGATACGTATTTCTATGTCCTGTCCTATCGCATGGGCATTGAAAAAATGAATGACTGGATGCGCCAATTTGGCTTTGGTGAAAAAACCGGGGTCGACTTACCAAGTGAAAGTACTGGTCTGTACCCAAGCCCAGAATGGAAAATGCGTACGCGTAAATCAAAATGGCTAAAAGGTGAAACTATTTCTGTCAGTATTGGTCAAGGTGCATTTACCGCAACGCCATTACAATTGGCTATGGCCACCGCGATTACCGCCAATAAAGGCTCACATGTTACGCCGCATGTATTAAGAGAAACCAAAGGCGCCAAAAAGTTTGCTGTACATAATGCGCCTGATGGCAAAATCCAGTTTAACGGGACAGAACAAGACTGGACCAATATGCATGATGCAATGGTAGACGTGATTCAATCAGGTACGGGACGTGGCATTAAGGGTGGCTTACAATATTCAATTGCAGGTAAAACAGGAACAGCACAAGTTAAAAGTATTGCCCAAGGTAAACGCTATAACGAATCAGCACTTTCATCTCGACAATGGGACCATGGTCTATTTGTAGGCTTTGCACCTGCAGATAATCCAGAAATTGCGATCGCAGTAGTTTGGGAAAATGGTAAGCATGGTGGCTCAGCTGCACAAATTGCGCGTCCAATCTTCGATTATTGGCTCGTGACTCGTAAAAAGAATCCGCTTCGCCCAGCTAGCCATCAAGTAAGTGGCGGTTTGATGACTGCTGGAATTAAGCCAGGTGAGTTATCTGTGGCAAATTCGGCAGCACAAAATGCGACACCAGCATCAAGCCCTGTAGCAACCACACCTGCGGCCTCCTCTCCTGTTGCAGCCGCTGCACCTCAACCTGCAGATGGAGTGACTGAGTAATGAAAAATCAATTACGTATTATTGGTGGTGAATGGAAGCGTCGTACTCTGCCCTTTGCAAGTATCGATGGCTTACGTCCCACCCCGGACCGTGTCCGTGAAACCTTATTCAATTGGTTGATGTGGGATATTCAAAATGCACAGGTCCTAGACTTATGCACAGGCTCAGGCGCGTTGGGGTTTGAAGCCCTTTCTCGTGGTGCGGCCAATGTTGTGATGATTGAACCGAATCAAACCCAAGCACGCTTTTTAAAAGACAATATTCAACTGTTAAAAGCTGAGAATTGCCAATTACATGTTGCTACAGCACAGCAAATATTAAAGCAGTTAAACACGGCGTTTGATCTGGTATTTCTCGACCCACCTTATAGTCTGGATTTATGGCAAGAACTTGCCGAACTCGCTGACCCGATGATCAGCAACAATGCCTTTATCTATGTCGAAGCAGATCGAGACTTATCTCAACTGAAATTGCCAAGTACATGGCAGAAAATTAAAGAAACCAAAGCAGGGATCGTACGAGCTGGGTTATATCAAAAAACCAGTTAAAAAATACGTAACCAGAAAAATCGAATTAATTGCCCCCGATCAAAGGGGAAACTGGATAGATATTCATAACCTATTCGGTTGGTCTGGTTCAACTGATACATCATGCCGTAGCCCACTGAAATCGAGAAATCATCCAGTGAAAGACTGGTGGTGTCCCCCGTCAGCATTTTATGATTAAACTGATTGGTTTGATACGCTGTATAGTTATAGACGCGCCAACGTTCATTCTGAAAAAACATATTATGCAGAACAGAATATTCTGTTTTGGTCTGTGGATAGGCTGAATCAAACATTTGTTCTGTGTCTTCTGGCTCATACTCTGCAAAAAAATCATAGTCATCCGCATAAGACCCAAGTGATAAACTAACTAGAAAACAGAATAAAAAAATGTGCTTAATGTACATAACTCGTTGTTTTGATGCCCACCCTCTTTAGCATAACGTTAAAAATCATTTTATATCAACCGATTGAATATTTTACCTTCTCTAAGGTATCCATGCGCTCCTCTCATTTTCGCCAACAATGACGATTTGCAACATCAAGTAAAGATAAACGAGCACCGATTTCGCTCTGCTCAATTTCCTATTTTGCATAATTATCTTATTTATTTTTTGTCCAATAAAATCATCACATTGAAAAAAGATTAAATTTTATCGTGTTAGACATAAATAATGAATTTATAAAATGAATCATATATACAATAATACGTCCTTTAAAATTCTACTTTATTGATCATGAAGCTTTTGTACTTACTCATTGCCACCGTGAGCTTAACAGGTTGCATCTTTGGAAAATCAAATGAAGTAAAACGCGCTGAAAAAGTGCTACAGAGTTTTCAATGTAATAATATTGAATCCAATGAGTTAGCCACCTCTTCTATGTCAAATTTTTATCAACAGTCATTGGCAGCCAATAAAGAGAAAGCCGCAAACTATATTGAACAATATAAAAATGGTGAAGATCTCTTTGACATTCCACTTGATGAAGTTGTACAACAAAAATATCAATTATATAAACAAGCTTGTCAGGCACTCGGCGGTATCTCTGCAACTAAAGAAACAATCGCTTTAGGAACAACCGAGTAAGATCAATAACATTTGCCTGACTGTATTTAGGATACAGCATGATCGAAAAACAACTGACTTTAAAACATTATATTGCACTGGCTATTCTGCTACTGATCGTCGCGCTAGCAAGTATTGAACCGCTTGAATTTGAATCTTATTTATTACATCAAGCCGGTACAGCATTGATGCTGATTGCCTTAATTGTCGTCATGAAGAAGATCGGCATTAATTTTTATAGTTTTTGCCTCTACCTTGGTTTTCTTTTGATTCATATTCTAGGTGCACATTTTCTCTATTCATATGTTCCATATAATGAATGGATTGAACATCTGTTTCACTTTGATCTTAATCAAACTATGGGCTGGTCACGCAATATGTATGATCGGCTGGTTCATTTTGCTTATGGTTTACTGCTCTATCCGTTCTTTTATCGTTGTTTTCAAGTCTGGTTACCCTCTGCCAAACCATTTACCTTATTCTTACTTGTTATTCAATTTGTCATGGCATCGAGTATGTTCTATGAATTGATCGAATGGTGGATTGCCATCAGCTTATCACCTGAAGATGCAGAGAACTATAATGGCCAACAAGGTGATATTTGGGATGCTCATAAAGACATGTTCCTCGCTACAGTTGGAGCAATTCTGATTGGTTTTATCCAACTCATCAAAGAAAAAACGCTTATTCAAAAATAAGCGTTCTATTGTTCAGAATATCTATTAAATAATAGAGTGTTGCAACACAGCAAGCTGATCTAATGGATCAGCTTTAATACTTTGTGCATAATCAAGATTGGTTGAATCAGAACTACCTGAAATGCTCACTACTGTTGCAGGCGTTTGGCCAACAAGCAATTGATTCAAAACCTCATCCAGCTGGTTTGAGGTTTGGCTAGAAGGCGTGAGCAACTCATTTACACCTAACTTTTCAGCCGTTGCAGATTCATTGACTGGCGGCTCGATTTGATTGGCTTGCAAAGCATCTAAATCAATTGAATCCACCAAAGAGGCTTTCGCCGCAGGAGCCACTACATTAAAGCTAAAAGCACTACTCACTTCGCTAATATTTCCAGCAGCATCAGTCTGAGTCAAAGTAATTTTATGTAGCCCTAATCCTAAGTCTTTGGCAATTTCAAAACTCCAGTTTCCATTATCACCTACGGTGACAGTCCCTATAGGTTGCCCATTATCATAGATGGTCAGTACAGCTTTTGCTTCGCCCATACCCTCTAACTTTGGTTTACTGTCATCAGTATCACTCCCCGCTGCAATGATCCCTTTTACCGCACCGACATCATCTGTGACTTTTTGCAGAACTGGACTATTTGGGGCAATAGTGTCTTTGGTACCAATTACATCCGTTGCCTCGGAGCGATTACCTGCCGCATCAACGACATAAACTTTGCCGATATTTTTATCCGTCAAAACAGGTGATAGTGTAATCGTAAATTTTCCTTCAGCATCCGCAGTGCCTGTACCCAACACAGTCTTTCCATTAGCACTTCTAATTTCCACCTTACTGTTGGCTTCGGCAGTCCCTGTAACAGAGTCACCCGCCGCGTTGATCTGTACTAAAGCTTTATCTGGTGCAATGGTATCTTTGCCTGCAGTAATCTCAAGTGGCTTAGAACTATTACCTGCTGCATCCTCAATAATAATCGATGCTTTTTTATCTGCAGTTAATGCGTGTGAAAGCGTAATTTGAAATTTGCCTTGCGCATCTACAGTTCCACTGCCGATCACTTTTCCATCAGCATCTTTTATCTGTACTTTGCTGTTGGCTTCAGCACGTCCTTGAATAGAAGTCCCTTCTTTATTTACCTCAACTAAAGGTTGGTCAGGGGGTAATGTATCTTTTCCAGCAATGACTTTCGACGGAGTAGATTTATTCCCTGCTGCATCTTCAGCAATCACCGTTCCTCCCTTGTCATTGGTTAAGGGTGGAGAAACTTTAATTGAATATAGACCTTCTTTATTTGCGGTAACCGTACCAAGTAATTTTCCATCAGCATCGTAAACCGACACTTTAGCATTCGCTTCAGTCTTACCAGAGACAATCGTACCATCTGCATTCAATTGTGCCATTGGTGCATCAGGTGCGGTCACATCTTTATTTCCAATAACTTCACTCTTAGTTGCATTTCCAGCACTGTCAGTTGCCGTTACCGTAACTTTTTCACCTGCTGGCAAAGGCTGGGATAATTTAAAGGTATAATTTCCTTGAGCATCCGCTTGTCCCGTAGCAAGTATTTTCCCAGTTGAATCTTTAATTTCAATTCTAACATTTGCCTCTGTTTTTACAGTTATTGTTTGCGAATCATCCGTTGCTATTGTGGCTTTAATTGCGGGTGGAGTGATATCTATTGGCTGAATATCACTCTTATTTTTTTCATCTTTATTGTCATCTTTGACGACCCACAAATATGTCCCTTCCGCGACCAAAGCAGCTAAGCCGACTTTCCATAATTGTGATTTACTTATCCCTAGATCATTGTCACTGCTTTGAACAGGCATCGCTTGTGCAACTGGCTCGGTATAGGCAAATTGCGCCAGTGATGTGGCTGGTGCATAACGTACAAATTTGCCTGAATCATCAAATTCAGCAACTGCATAGGAACCATCTGCTTTAGAAATGGCCAAGGTATGTTCCGTTAGATTAGTATCGGTATAGAAATCGCTGAGAATAATTTTCTCACCGTTTTTTAGTGTTATGACAAGATCATTCCCTTGTTTGATAATTGACTTAATCTCCGCCTGATTTACACCAATTTGCACAATTGAAGGTTGGTCTAAAACCACACTTTTTAGTTGGGCATCCTGTAGAATATTCGAGTTTTTCTTCGAAAAAACAACGACTCTTGTCATTCTTATGCTCACTTATCAATTATATTTTTAAATAATTTTTAGATTAATGAATAATTAAGTAATTCATCTTGCAAATAAAATATCAAATGATTGATATGACTACAATCTCTTCTATCAGAAGTTTTGTCATGTTTGTTAAATTGACCAAATGTTTAAAACCAACTCCTATCTATAATCAAAATCAAAAACATAGCTAAGAAAAACCAGCCATATAGGCTGGTTTTTTTAACAGAACAGTTGAATCCAAATGCTTAAAATTTAGGATCACGCATTTGCACCAAAGTGCTATTGGCTTTGGCAAGAGTATCGGTAATTTTACCTAATACGGTTGGAATGAGACTCTCTGCCATTTGTGCAGCTTGTAAGCCCAATTTTTCTCCAAATGTTGGACGTTTACGGGTATTAATCACATAAATATCATGCTTTGGTAACAGGCTTAATAAATACTCATCTGAGGTTTGTAACTTATCAACCAAGTTCAGCTCACGTGCATCTTCACCATACCAATGCTCGCCTGTTGCTACTTTTGTAATATCCAGTTGTGGGCGATATTTCTCAACAAAGTGTTTAAATAAAGAATGTGTTTGCTGCAATTCTTCTTCAAACTTTGCCTTACCTTCTGGTGTATTTTCACCAAACATGGTGACGGTACGCTTATATTCACCTGCGGTATATAATTCAAAATCAACATTATGTTGCTTTAACAAACGATTAAAGTTGGGTACTTGTGCAACCACACCAATCGAACCCACCACAGCAAACGGCGCAGAAATAATTTCGCTGGCAATACATGCCATCATATATCCACCACTCGCTGCGACTTTATCGACGCAGATGGTGACGTTAAAACCGGCATCGCGTAAACGTACCAATTGAGCCGCTGCAAGACCATAACCATGCACCATGCCACCTGGACTTTCTAAACGGACCACGACACGGTCATGCCCTGCTTTAGCAGTCGCTAGAATTAGGGTAATTTCTTCTCGAATGGTATCTACCGCAGAGGCTTGAACATCCCCTTTAAAGTCGAGGACATAGATTTTTTGATCATTCTTTTTACGGATCTTGGCTTCTTTGCCAAGTTGTTGAACAAGTTGCAATAACTCCAAACGAGATGCTGTCGTTTGCGCAATTCTTTTTCTTTGTTCATTCACACGCGCATTTAAATGACTAATACGAATTTCAGCAGGAAACTTAGGTAAATGGAATAACATGAAGTATGTGCTCTATAAGTTCGGCGTTATTGATCTAAGATGTGGTCTGATCAATAAAAATTCAATAGCGATTTTGCAAAATAGATTCATTTTCATTTATATATAAAAAAAGAGCCCGAAGACCCTTTTTTCTGTCACCGTAAGAATTAGCCAAAACGGCCTGTAATATAAGCTTCAGTCAATTGATGATCAGGTTGAGTAAAGACTTTTTCAGTCGAGTTCACTTCAATCAAGTCACCCAAGTGGAAGTAAGCGGTACGGTCAGAGACACGCGCTGCTTGCTGCATGGAGTGGGTTACGATTGCAATGGTGAATTGTTCTGACAACTCTGAGATCAACTCTTCAATTTTTGCAGTTGCAATTGGATCGAGTGCCGAACATGGCTCATCCATCAAGATCACTTCTGGACTCACCGCAATGGTACGTGCGATACATAAACGTTGTTGCTGACCACCTGATAAGCCTGTACCTGGTTGGCTAAGACGATCTTTTACTTCATCCCATAAGCCTGCTTTACGCAAACTATTTTCAACAATTTCTTCTAAATCATATTTATCACGTGCCAGACCATGTAATTTAGGACCATAAGCAACATTGTCAAAAATTGATTTTGGGAATGGGTTTGGCTTTTGGAAGACCATACCGACTTGTGCGCGTAATAACACTACATCAAGATTTGGATCATAAATATCTTGATTATCTAATGTGACCTTACCTGTCACACGGCAGCTATCGATGGTGTCATTCATACGATTTAAAGTACGTAAGAAAGTTGATTTACCACAACCTGATGGGCCAATGAACGCAATCACTTCATTCTGGTAAACATCTAGGTCAATCCCTTTGATCGCCTCAGAGTCACCATAATAAACATGAACATCCTTGGTACTGATTTTCACTTCACTTGTCTTTGGCTTTTTATTTGATGAAGCCGTTTCAAACTGAGAGACAAATGCAGTATTTGATTGCTGAACTTGCGCTTCAGATGACGTAAATTCTTTTTGCTGTGGATTCACTGATTTATCCTTTTCTAAGGCGTTCATAATATCAATCGTATTCATTGTACTCTCCTCAATTACCAACGCACTTCAAATTTCTTACGGAGCCAAATAGCAAGGCTGTTCAAACCAATCATTAATGCCAGTAAAACAATAATCGCAGCGGCAGTACGTCCTTCAAAGAAGTTACGTAATTCATTACCTTGCCATAAATAAACCTGTACTGGCAACGCTGTCGCTTGATCAAGTGGTGTCGTCGGTACGCTTGCCACGAAAGCACTCATTCCGATTAAAAGTAATGGAGCAGTTTCACCCAGTGCATGTGCAACCCCAATGATTGCACCTGTCATAATGCCGGGTAATGCCAGTGGCAATACGTGATGGAAAATGGTTTGTACCTTTGATGCCCCAAGACCTAAAGCAGCCTGACGAATCGAAGGAGGTACTGCTTTTAACGATGCACGTGTGGTAATAATCACGGTTGGGAGAGTCATTAAGCTGAGTACTAAACCACCCACTAATGGTGCAGATAATGGCAATTGCATCCAACCAATAAAGATCGCCGCACCCAATAAACCAAATACAATCGAAGGAACTGCTGCCAAGTTGTTAATGTTGACTTCAATAATGTCCGTCATCATGTTCTTTGGCGCAAACTCTTCAAGATAGATTGCACTCGCAACACCAATTGGAATCGAGATCACAATCACGATCATCATCATGAATAATGAACCCATAAATGCACCAGCTAAACCACTTGTTGCAGGTGAACTACGAGAGTCCGGACTAAAGAACAAGTTGGTATTGAAGGTACTTTTAATAATTCCTTCTGCTTTTAACTGATCTGCAAGTTGACGTACTTCTGGTTCAAGTTGTTGCTGATCGTCTGGTAAACTACGGTCAATATTACCAGCTAACCATACATCAACATTGGCATCGGCTAAGAATTTGATCTCTTGCTTGCTTCCAATCAGCGCAGGATTTTTAAGCACCATATCACGTAAACGGTATGCTTCAGAACTGGTATATAAACTGCTCAGATAATCACGCTGAGACTCTAGTGCTTTATTTTTAGCAACAATCCCATTTACGATCAAAGCATCCCAATCCACCATCCCCATTTCAGTTTGCCAAGCCACCATGCGCTCTTCAAAATGAGCTGGGGTTTCACCTGCTGTTTGTTTTGGCTTCGCACCGACATTGATAATTGCTGGATCAAAATAAACAGGAACGGTCACGCTGCTTTGCCAAAAAGAAGGCAGACCTTTCGCCAAAATACTGCCAAATAGTAAGGCAACAAATGCCAGAGCAATAACAACTGCCGAGATACCTGCAAAGCGGAACGTTTTTTCTTTACGGTGACGCTTGGCCAAAGAGCTTTGAATCTTTCTTTTACGCTGCTCGCGTTGTTCAGCAGCTACTTGAGGATCCAATAGGTTTGGATCCAGAGGAGATGTATTTGATGAACTCATTCGTATTGCTCACGATATTTACGCACGATGTACAGTGCAATAATGTTTAGACCCAAAGTAATCACAAACAGCGTTAAACCAAGGGCAAATGCCACAAGTGCTTGCGGACTCGCAAAATCAGTATCCCCCGTTAACTGCTTCACAATCGTTACGGTTACTGTCGAAACTGCTTCAAATGGATTTGCATGCAATAATGGACTGTTCCCTGCTGCAAGTACCACAATCATGGTTTCCCCCACTGCACGGGATACTGCAAGCAAAAATGCACCTGTGATCCCTGGTAGAGCAGCTGGTAGAACGACTTGACGAATAGTTTCTGATTTAGTTGCACCTAAGCCCAAAGAACCATCACGTAACGCACGAGGCACCTGAGTAATGATGTCGTCGGACAATGAGGAAACGAATGGGATAATCATAATACCCATCACAAAACCTGCTGTGAGTGCGCTGGTCGCATTAATATTGATACCAACACTCTCACCCACCATTTTGAAGAATGGACCAATGACCATTAAGGCAAATACACCATAAACGATCGTTGGAATCCCTGCCAAAACTTCAATCACAGGTTTTGCCCAAGAACGCAACCTTGGCGATGCATATTCAGCCAAATAAATCGCAACCAACAAGCCAATCGGCACTGCAACCAATAATGCGATACCACTGACCATTAAGGTTCCCCAGATCAGAGGTAAGATGCCGTAACTACCTTCTGCATTTCCTGAAGTGCTAAAACCTGGATTCCATTCAGTACCAAAGAAGAAATCAACTGGACTAACAAAATGGAAAAAGTGTAACGCTTCTCTTAACATCGATAAAACAATACCGATTGTTGTTAGGATTGCGACACCAGAACACAAAATCAAAGCAACATTAATGGTTTTTTCGACTTGGTTACGTGCACGAAATTGTTGGCTAACATGACGCTTTGCCCAAACTAAACCAGCCAGTCCAGCACTAATCACCACTGCAAGTTTTGCAAAAGAGCCAATGGTCTGGAATTTAGCCAATTGTTGTGCTGCTGCAACTTCATATGCTGCTGGCTGATCTGTTACCCCGAAACCAGATGCAATTGCTTGCACTCGACTGGTCAAAACATCACGGCCTGCCGCATCTAAGGTCGAACTTACAGATGCAGGAATATTATTGAAAATAATATGTTGCAAAATACTTGGTTCAACCAAGTTCCAAATAATCAAAATTAAAAAAGCAGGAATACCACACCACAAAGCAACCAACGCCCCATAATATCCTGGACGAGAATGTAGTGTTGCTGAGTTATTTCCCTTACCTGCTAGGTTACGGCTTTTACTCAGCCCGATTTGATATGCAATTGCCACAAGGGCTAATAACACACCGATAAGTAGCAGATTCATGTAATCTCCTCTGTTTTCTCAATTTTCATGATTTGAAAAAACTTAGCTAGACAAAAAGGCTGATGATCCAACGTCTCACCAGCCTCCCTTTTAACAATATTACTTAACTGATTTACCAGCTTTAAAATCAGCTAGGATTTTTGCGCGCTCTTTGTCGCTTAAAGGAATCAAACCAGCTTTTTCTAATTTAGACCCTTTACCAGAAATTTTCTTGTTTAAGAAGAATTCTGCGTACTGTGGTAAGCCTTTGATTGATTTCAAGTGCTCGCCTTTCACATAGAAGAACAATGGACGAGAAACAAGGTAGCTACCATCTAATACAGTTTTCTCTGATGGAGTCACACCATTTACTGTCGCTACACGTAATTTATCACGGTTTGAATCATAGAAACCTAGACCAAATACACCTACTGCATTTGGCGAAGTCTTCAAACGAGCTAGAGTTTCAGTATAATCACCCGCGATTTCAATTACACGGCCATCTTTACGGAAAGTTGAACATGCTTTCTTTTGATCATCTTTACTTAATGCTTTGTAGTAATCAAATGCTTCACAACCCGCATCAACCATTTTTTCTTGGAACACTTCACGCGTACCGTGGTTAGATGCAGGAATTACCAGTGTAATTGGTTCATTTGGTAATGATTTATCAATTTGGTTCCAAGTCGTATATGGGTTTGGAACTAATTTACCGTTTGAAGGCAATTGTGCAGACAATGCAGTGAATACATGAACTGGTTTTAATTTATAAGCCGCTTTTTTTACATTTGATGCAAATACGATACCGTCGTAACCCACTTTAATTTCTTGTACTTGGTTTACGCCAGACTTTTTACATGCATCTAATTCTGTGTCTTTAATTTGACGAGAAGCATTTGCGATGTCGATAGTGTTATCACCCACACCTTGACAGAATTGCTTCAAACCACCACCCGTACCACCTGAACCAACAACTGGTGCTTTGAACTGTGGGAATGTGTTGCCAAATTCTTCAGCAACAATACTTGCAAACGGTAATACAGTAGATGAACCAGCAATTTGAATCGTATCACGAGCTGCATTCGCAGTCGTTGCTACAGTTGCCCCAGATACAGCTAATGCAATTGCGATGTGACGTGGATTTAAGCGCATTCTGTTTTCTCTCATTTATGCAATTTGATTTACAACTCTTTTTAAGCTAAGTGTTGTACTTTGGTTAACTGCATTTTGAGCAGATAATATGACAATTAAGTGACAACTTTATGACGCTTTTGTGATGGTCATTTCTCAAGACTAATTTTTAGAAAATTCTTGGTCATAAAACCATATTCTTTTCTGTATTTTTATAAAATAATTGTAGGTCAATACGAGAAAAATTAGCACCGAAGCATTGAATTTTATAATTTTTTTAATAATCAGAAAAAATTCACTTAACAAAATGTATCTTGGCCACCGCAGCGAGTTTATATATGTTTTATGACAATTCCCTCTCAAAAAAGACAGATATGATGATAAATCCTGTCACAATTGAAACACAGATGATGATTCGTAAACCTGTTCAACAGGTGTTCGATGCATTTATACACCCTGAAATCAGCTCAAAGTTCTGGTTTAGCTCATCTACAGGGAAGCTTGAGCAGGGTAAAACAGTTGAATGGACATGGGAAAAATACCAAGTTTCAAGCAAAGTGACGGTTATCAAAATCATTGCCAATGAACTGATTCAAATTCAGTGGGGTGAGCCCAGCAGTACCGTAGACTTTATCTTTGAAACATTAACTGATGATCAAACCTATCTTAAGATTCAAAACTACAATATTGCATTGCAGGGCGATGAACTGATTGCTTTTATTATTGATAGTACTGGTGGTTTTACAACAGTACTGGATAGTTTAAAAGCCTATTTAGAACACAATCTACAACTTAATTTGGTACAGGATAAATTTCCCCCTTCTAAGTGGCGATTAACTAAAGCAATGCATTGCTCTATAGTTGGAAAACAATTTGATTCATTTAAAAACCAAAACTCCGCTCCGTCAGTAAATTACTCACCCACTCGACGGTCAATATATTCCATATAGCCTCGCCCCTCGATCTCACGTCCTTTATAAAAGCCTTCATAACCATAACCACCGACATATCCATTACTAATGCCATATAACATACTGGTATCCACTTCCCCACGGATAATGATCTCGGTATCACCACACTTATTTTTGACTAGCCAACGGAATTTAAATGGTAATTTAAGCGGTCGACCATCTTCTGCAATTGCCAATCGAGACTGATAACTTAAAATTTCAAATTCAGCCTCCAAAGCTTGATTATCCCCTTCAATATTTCGAAGAAAGGCTTTATTCACCATTTTTTCGCCATTAAAGTGTGTTTCATTCAATAAAAGCTGAGTCTGTTCATCAAGTGAAACAATATGGTAGGTACTAAAATCGAGCGGAATTTTTCTCTCCGCAATAGACGAGGAATCATTCAAACTCTTACAGAAAGCATATTCAAAAGTACATAATCCTGAAATTTTTTGGATACCACCTTGATAGCGAAAATACCCTTCATAATGTGATAACAAGCTAAAGTGGTCATACATCGGCATTTGTATAAACCAAGAAACCTTATCGGTATTTTTAAGTTGAATGTCCAATTTGAATTCAGCTTGACGAATCACAACACGGTAATATGGGTGCTGCCATGCCATGCTGACATCTTTGCCAAACTGTAAAAAAGGATTAGATTCAGAAGACTGATAATTTTGCGGGATTAAATGACTTTGAGAGTGCCGTGCCATTTTTGCCGCAGTACCTGCCACAATCATGGCATTTTTACCAAGATGGGTTTGCAACAATGGATCAGGCTCAACCACCTCAGGCCCAGCTGAACTAACAATAGAAAGAAAACTAAAAAACTGATGCGGAATAGGCAAATCTGGAATAATGATTCCGTAGCGACTCCAGCCTTTTTGCTGAGCCCGATGCTGAGGTTGCCAAGCGTATTCTTGTAAAAAAGACCGCTTGGAGCGTATCGTAGGATGATCAATTGCTTTGTGCATTTGCTTAATAAAGCCCATGAAAGCTGGCCATTGATTGAACATATTGTTGTCTCTGTTTTTAGCATGTCAGCTAGAACGTATCGTTGTTCGTATTTTCTCCTTTTATAAAATACATAAATTTATCCAGATAATTTTATTGAAATGGGCCTAGTTTTTTTACCAAAAATGACATTTTCAATGAATGTCCCGACACAACCCAGCAATGTGCACCTTTCATAAAGAAAAAGAGTCCAATCTTGGACTCTTTTTTTACGCTGTGTAGGCAAACTTCAACTCAAATATTTGGTTGCACAGCTGTAGAGATAACGTTCTTCTTTTTATATTTTAGTACATACATCAGCGCTAAAATACCCAACCAAATCGGTCCAAGAATCACCGCTAAACGCATATCAGGTGTCATCGCCATAATAATCAGAATAAAGCAGACAAAGCTAATGGTTAAATAATTACTCCATGGGCTCCAGAGACTTTTAAACTTGGTCTGATGTTGCTTCAGGCGCATTGCTTTATTAAATTTCAAATGTGTGACTGAAATCATCAACCAGTTAATGACCAAAGCAGCAACCACCAGCATCATAAACAATTGAAAAGCTTCACCAGGAATTAAATAGTTGACCACCACACAAATTGCCGTCACCGATGCAGAGACAATGGCAGCGGGTACAGGAATCCCACGCGCATTGACTTTCTTCAGTATCGCTGGTGCATTGCCCTGTTCTGCCAAGCCATGCAACATACGACTATTACAATAAATACAGCTGTTATAAACCGAAACAGCTGCAATCAGAACCACAAAGTTCAATACATTGGCTACACCATTACTGTTTAACGACTGGAAGATTAAGACAAAAGGACTTCCCCCTTCCGCCACCATATTCCACGGATAAAGACACAATAAAATCCCAATTGCACCAATGTAGAAAATCAAAATACGATACACGATCTGATTGACCGCTTTCGGAATGGTGGTTTCAGGTTTCTTGGTTTCTGCTGCAGCGATCCCGATCAGCTCAAGTCCACCAAAAGCAAACATGATGACTGCAAGTGCCATGACAAAACCATGCGCGCCATGTGGGAAAAAGCCACCGTGTTGCCATAAATTAGCAATACCTGCTTGAGGTCCAGCAGAACCAGAAAGTAAAAGATAAGCACCAAAGCCGATCATGCTTAGAATCGCAACAATCTTGATGCAGGAAAATAGAAATTCTGACTCACCAAAGAACCTTACATTGACCAGATTAATCGCATTGATCAACACGAAAAAAACCAAGGCAGTCAGCCATGTTGGAACATCAGGCCACCAAAACTGGATAAAGGTTCCGATGGCACTGAGTTCTGCCATACTGACCAGCACATACAGCACCCAATAATTCCAGCCAGACATAAAGCCTGCCATTCGGCCCCAGTACTTATTGGCAAAATAACTAAATGAACCACTGACGGGTTCTTCAACCACCATCTCACCTAAATGACGCATAATTAAAAATGCAATCACACCTG
Organism: Acinetobacter sp. ANC 3929; assembly: GCF_000369405.1. Classification (GTDB taxonomy): domain Bacteria; phylum Pseudomonadota; class Gammaproteobacteria; order Pseudomonadales; family Moraxellaceae; genus Acinetobacter. The sequence continues at coordinate 211,960 of NZ_KB849994.1, read as the reverse complement.
CAATCGCATAGCCCAATAATATAGAAGGCCCTGCCAGTTTGATGGTTTGTGAAAGACCCAGAAATAATCCTGTACCAATCGCACCACCGAGGGCAATTAACTGAATATGCCGATTGGACAATCCTTGTTTTAACTCATGTTTATTGTTTACATCCATCACTTTATCTCCAATGTGTGTGTCACATCCTGTACACCTTTTATACAGCGCATGATTCGAAGCTCAACATGAAGCTCCGAATCTGATTCGCTCTCTTATCAATTTATAAATATGAAGATTTTCCAATTTTCTTCTGATTAGAAGGAAATTGCTTTTTTACACGGTAATGCTTGGGAACGTTGTTTCAAGATTTCATAACCTCGATCACCATAATCAAAACGGGCAATCACCGAAGCAAACTTTTTCAGGCTCAAGGGCGCATCCATAGCGGGCAGTTTTAATTCGATAAAGGTCAGACCATCGAATTGATCGATATTTTCTAATGTTTGTTTAAGTTGACCTGCTGTTTCTACCACACAACTTTTATAAGCTTTCCTGCCATTAAAGACATTTGGGATTTCGGTATATTTCCAATTTTGGACATCGTTATACGTAGCATTTTCCCCCATGATCAAACGTTCAATGGTATAGCCGCCATTGTTCAATAAGAAGATAATCGGCTTGAGATCATGACGGATAATGGTTGAGAGTTCCTGTACGGTGAGCTGAAACGAACCATCCCCAATAAACAGGATTTGGCGTCGTTCAGGTGCCGCCAGCAAACTGCCGAGCAAAGCAGGTAAGGTATAACCAATCGAACCCCACAGTGGTTGGGCAATATATTTCGCAGTTGCAGGTAGCTGTAAACCTGCCAAAGCAGAGTTCGAGGTTCCGACCTCTCCGATAATGACATCGTCTTCTTTTAGAAAACCTGCAATTGCATTCCATAAAATGTCCTGACTCAATGTTTGCTGTTCAGGAACGTCCATCGTTTTTAAAGGCTGTTTTTCCAAAATTGGTTTAGATAGTTTACGCGGTGCAACCTTCTTGTTCAGCTCAACTAAAAGTTGTCCAATTTCAATGCCTGGGAAATCCTGTCCAAAAATCGTTAATGCATATGGCTTAATTTCAATATAGTTTTCTGTGGCAATTTGATGGGTAAACACGCCTGTTCCAACATCACTAAAACGTACACCAACCCCAATCAAACAGTCGGACTGTTCAATGGTATTACGCACCTGCGGCTGACTCGCTCCTCCGACATAAGTTCCCACATAACGGGGTGACCCTTCATCCATAATATTTTTTGCCGTGAGCATGCTGGCAAAGGGAATCGAACATTTTTGTGATAAATCACTCAGTAGTGAAGTTACCCCAAACACGGACGCTTCATTATCAATTAACAATGCCGGATTTTTAGCAGAACCAATTACCTCACACAGTTTCGCGACAGCGCTTTGTAATAGCTCTGGCTCCACCACTGGATAAGACAAATCTAATGCACGATCTGACACTTCAATTTTAACGTGGGTAATATCTGAAGGTAGCTGGATATGAACTGGACGACGATCCAGAAAACACTGGCGTAATACACGGTCAATTTCAAAGGCTGCATTGGCTGGGGTTAAACGTGTTTGCGCTACCGTGAACTCTTTCATGCAATTCATGATGTTGTCGTAGTTTCCATCTATCAGTGTGTGATGTACTAAAGTTCCTTTCTGCACCACATGTAAAGGTGGAATACCCGAAATATGCACCACAGGCACATTCTCTGCATATGCACCCGCAATGCCATTGATGGCACTTAAATCACCTACACCATAAGTGGTAGTTAGTGCGGCAAAACCATTGATCCGTGCATAACCATCTGCCGCATAAGCAGCATTTAATTCATTACAATTCCCGATAAATTCCAGTTGCGCGCCTGCTTCAACTTGTTCGAGATAAGAAAGGTTAAAATCACCTGGTACACCAAACAGATGTTGGATACCCATTTGTTTAAGACGAAGATTTAAAAAATCACCAATTTCTATGAACATTGCTCTACATCCTTTCAAGTCAATTTTTTATTCCATAGAAAAATAATATTTCATCTACCTGTTAAATTTCGTGCATAATAAAAACGGATTTTAATAAAAATACAATATTTGTGTATCATAAAAGGATTTTATGCAATGGATAAGTTCGACTGGCAAATCATTCAGGCATTACAAAAGAATGGACGGCTCACCAATCAGGAAGTGGGAGATTTAATCGGTTTATCTGCTTCCCAGTGTTCCAGACGACGGCAGCTACTGGAGCAAAAAGGCGTGATCTTGGGTTATGCCGCACGCATTCACCAACAAGCATTAGGTTTGGAGGTAACAGCAATGATCCATATTAATTTGCGTATTCATGAAGCCAAATCACAGCAAGCATTTCAGGATCTCATAGAAGCTGAAGACAATATTCAGGATGCCTTTTCAATTAGTGGTGATGCAGACTTTATTTTGAAAGTTGTCGCGGAAAATCTGGAGCAGCTTTCCCAATTCGTTACGGAAAGGCTGCTTTCTTATGGTTTTATTGGACATATCAAATCTTACATCGTGTTAAAAAAAATCAAAGAACAGAATCATTTTTTAAGTAAAACCAAAAGCCATAGTTACCACCCTGCCACTTAAGCCCTGTTTTAAGTCGCAACATGCATAAAAAGAAAAAGGCGGATATCGAATCCGCCTTAAAATTATAAAAAACTTAAATTTTATTGATATGCAGCGTTTGCCCAATGGTATTTTCCAGCAAACCTTCCATTCCAAACTCAGCACCAACACCCGACATTTTCCAGCCACCGAAAGGCGCATGTGGGACAATTTCCGCATGGGTATTGATCCACACCGTTCCACATTCGAGTTGTGCTGCATAGAACTGTGCCACTTTCAGATCACTCGACCAAATTGAACCACCTAAGCCAAATTCACTCGCATTGGCACGCGCGATCGCATCATCAATGCTGGTATATTTGAGAATTGGTAACACTGGACCAAACTGTTCTTCCTGCACTACTCGGCATGTTTCATCCAGTCCAGTGAGAATGGTCGGCGCAATAAAATAGCCCTGTTCAGGTAATCTTTGATCACCAGATAAAGCTTTCGCTCCATGCGCCATAGCATCAGAAATTAAAGCTTTGACTTTCTGGTATTGCATTTGATTTTGCACTGGCCCGAAGGTCGTTCCGGCAGCCATACCATCACCCACGATCTGTGCATTGGCAATATCAGCAAGTTTTTGTGCTAAAGCATCGTATTGGCTTTCATGCACATATAAGCGTTTTAAAGCCGCGCATGTCTGTCCACCATTTAGAAATGCAACGTTAAAAATACGATTGGCAATCTGGTCTAGATCCGAATCAGGTAATACAATACCTGCATCGTTACCGCCAAGCTCTAAAGTTAAGTGTTTCAAGGTCTTGACCGCACCCGACATAATATGTTGGCCAGTCTTGGTTGAACCAGTAAAAACAACCTTTTGTACATCTGAATGCGTTGATAGCGCTTCTCCAATTTCGCCATCCCCTACGACGATCGAGATGACACCTGCTGGCACTTCTTGCTGAATGATTTCACACAGCTTTAAAGTGGCTAAAGGCGTAAATTCAGATGGTTTATTGATGACCACATTCCCTGCACGTAAAGCAGGCATGATATGCCAAACGGCAATCATCAATGGCCAGTTCCAAGGTGTAATCGAAGCCACCACACCTAGGGGCTGATAATGACGTTCAATACGCTTCTGCTCGCTATCTTCCAAGACATCCACGGGTAAGTCCAAACTTGCAGTATACCGCGTCCAGCCAATCGCACCCTGCACCTCCATCTGTGCCAACGCCAGTGGCTTACCTTGCTCAAGTACCACTAACTCAGCCAACATTTCCGCATGTTTTTCTATCCCGTCAGCAATTTTATTGAGTATACTTTTACGTTCGTCATGGGAACTACGCTGCCAGCTTTTAAATGCTTGTTGCGCTGCAGCAATGGCTTGATTCACTTGCGCAACTGAAGCTTTGGCGCAACTTGCTGCAACTGTACCTGTTGCTGGATTGATAATATCGAGTTCGCCCGCTTCACCGAGGCAAGATTGACCGTTAATAATCAGTTTAAATTCGTTTTGCATATTCAGTTGTTGCATGTGTTGTTCCTTCAATTCATTGTCATCATGGCTCTCATTTTTGATTTTGCTCTTATCAAGGAAATAACCACTACTAAGCACAAGACAAGTGATATTTATCCAGCAAAAAACTTGAGAATCTTTCAATACAATATGAAATTTGCGCGTCACAATTTATGCGTAATTATTTCTGATTCTTATTTAAAATGCATACTTTGTGCATAAACATTGCAAAACAAACACAAGAACTGAATAAAGAAAATTTTGCAGCAATAAAAAAGGCACATAATGTGCCTTTTTTATTGCTTTAAGATCAATTAATCGATGGCTGGAACATAAGTCCCTGCAGCAATTGCATCTTTAATACGATCAGTTTCTGCAAGCACTAATGCAAGCAAGTTCTGAACGTTTTCAAGCGTTGCAACTGGGCTTAAAGTGGTCATTTTCAATGATTGAACATTGCCTACTTTGGTCACACCAATATTCGCTTCACCACGTGCAAATAGTTCATCTGCAACGTTTTGGTTCAAGCTATCGATAAATTCAGCAGGATAACCTTCTGGTACAACACGGAATAAGACTGAAGCAAACTGAGGTTCAATCAACAGTTCAAGACCAGCAGTCGCTTTAATATAATCAGCAACTTCACGCGTTAATTTCACACCATGATCAATCATCGAACCATAAAGCTCTTCGCCTAATGCTTCAACTGTCATCCATAATTTCAATGCATCAAAACGACGTGTCGTTTGTAATGATTTAGACACAAGGTTAGGTACACCATGCTCTTCGTCATAAGCAGAGTTCAAATATTCTGCTTCATAATGCATAAAGCGATAGTTTGCTTCGTCTTTCAACAAGAAAGCGCCACAGCTAATGCTTTGGAAATAATGTTTATGGAAATCCAGCGTGATTGAGTCTGATAATTCAATGCCATCAAGCATTGCACGATGGTCATTTGAAAGAATCAGTGCACCGCCCCAAGCTGCATCAATGTGCATCCATGAACCATATTTCGTGGTAATTTCACGGATTTTCTTGAGTGGATCAATCGCTCCAGCATCTGTCGTACCTGCAGTTGCAACAACACACGCTACGATTTTACCTTCAGACTGAAGATGCGCCATGGTTTTTTCCAGTGCATCGACATCCATCTGTGCATTTTCATTCACAGGAACAGTAACAACTGACTGGAAGCCCATACCCATCATTGCCATGTTCTTTTGCACAGAGAAGTGTGCATTTTCAGAACAAATGACTTTGACGTTTTTCATTGCCTCAGCTGGGATACCATCACGCTGAACAGACCATGGCTTACCATTTTCGTCTTTCCAGTTTTTCGAAATGCACCAGTCACGCGCAAGCAATACACCCATCAAGTTTGACTGCGTACCACCAGAAGTGAATACACCTGCTTGACCAGCACCATAGCCCACTTTTTGGCGAAGCCAATCAATCAACTGAACTTCCATCAACGAACCCGCTGGGCTTTGATCCCATGAATCCATTGATTGGTTAGTCGCATTGATTAACACTTCCGCGATTTGGCTCATCACCATAGTCGGGCAGTGTAAGTGTGCAAGTGAGTGTGGGTGATGTACTTTTAAGCTCTTATTGAGAAAAAGCTCAATCATGCGTTGTAAAGATTGTTGTACACCTAAACCATCTTTAGACGGTTGAAAAGAAATTGCTGCACGCAAATCTTTAATGCTTCCACCCGTGTACATTTTATCATTTTGCAACCATGCTGAAACGGCTTGTACCGCCTCGCCCATTGCTGACTCATAGTCAGCAATGGATTGAGCATCATTGCAGAGTAACGCTTTACGATGTTCTGCAAAATCAACCATGAATTAGCCTCGTACTGCTTTTAATGCTTCAGCAACAGCTTTCTTGAAGCGAGCAACTGCTTCTACGCATTCTTCGTGATTGATAATTAATGGGCAAAGTAAACGGATGACCGTACCATTGCGGCCGCCTTTTTCAAGCAATAATTTATTGTTGAAACAAGCAGTCTGGATTGCAGCAGCCAATTGAGCATCAGCTGGTAGTGAACCCATATGGTCCGCTGGTTTACGCTCGTCAACGATCTCAACACCAATCATCAAACCACGACCACGTACGTTACCGATACATGGGAATTCTTGAGCAAGTTTCTTGAACTCAGCTTGTAAGAAGTCACCACGCTCTTGCGCATTTTGAGCAAGGTTTTGTTCTTTAATCACTTGAAGTGAAGCTAAACCTGTACCCATTGCAAGTTGGTTACCACGGAAAGTACCGGTGTGACCTGCTGGTTGCCAAGCATCAAACTTACGTTTAATACCCAATACTGCAAGTGGTAAACTACCACCTACCGCTTTCGACATCACCACAACATCAGGCTCGATACCTGCATGTTCAAAGGCAAACATTTTACCTGAACGTGCAAAACCAGCTTGAACTTCGTCCAAAATTAAAACGATGTTGTGCTTTTCAGTCACTTCACGGATTTTTTGCAACCATTTTACAGGTGCAGTCACTACACCGCCCTCACCTTGAATTGCTTCAAGAATCACAGCAGCAGGTTTCGTCACACCGCTTTCAACATCTTCGATGAAGTTTTCAAAGAAATAAGTTAAAGCATCAACACCCGCTTCACCACCTAAACCAAGTGGGCAACGGTATTCATGCGGGTATGGCATAAACTGTACGCCAGGCATTAAGCCATTCACCGCATTCTTGGCAGACAAGTTACCTGTCATTGCAAGTGCGCCGTGCGTCATGCCGTGGTAGCCACCAGAGAAACTAATCACGGTGCTACGACCTGTATAGGTTTTCGCTAATTTAATTGCTGCCTCTGTACCATCTGCACCAGATGGACCACAGAACTGTAGACAATACTCTTCCTTACCACCTGGTAATTGCTCAAGTAATGCTTCAGTAAATGCATCTTTTAAAGGCGTTGTTAAATCTAAAGTATGCAATGGGAGACCGCTTGCAAGCGTATCTTGAATACTTTGAATTACCGCAGGATGGTTATGACCTAAAGCCAATGTTCCTGCCCCAGCTAGACAGTCGAGGTACTCAGTACCTTCAACATCAGTAACCCAGCAACCTAATGCTTTGGCTATCGCTAATGGTAATTTACGTGGATAGCTACGAACATTGGATTCCATCTGACTTTGGCGAGTCAGGTAGTATTCGTTAGTAGAATTAGTGGCAGGGTTTACAGAAGTAACGCTCATATCGAATTACCATCTCTGATATGGGTAAAAGAAATAAGTCTGGTGACTTGCGGTCGTTTGACTCGGTGCTTTTTAGAATCTAGTGAGACACAAATTTTATATCTTTCAACTAGGAGCGAGATGATACCTAATTTTGAAATAAAATAAACACTTTTTATGTCTTACGTTCATCTAATCTTATTGAAAAAATGCTTCGTTCCAATAAGTATGATGAATTATCATCATACTATGTGACAAGCTAAAGAAAGTAAGCTTTTTTTAATCGGACTTCTATTTTTAGATAAATGGTCAAAACAACCCACATAATCCTTTAATTTTTAATATTTTTTGTTTTATTTTTCTGTTGCAAAACACTGCTAATCTCTTACAAAGTCACCACAAAATATGCAGAAGTTCACCATGAGTTCTTTTTAATATCAATCTTGTAAAAATAAATTTTCGATACCAAATTCTAAGGACATTTTTATGCGTACTTTAGCACTTGCAACAATGATGATCGGGGCAGCACTCAGCCCAAGCCTTTTTGCTCACGAGACAGAAAACTTGAACTACAATATCGTCAATATCCAAGCGGACGCTTCACGTCAGGTCGCAAATGATGAAATGCGTGCCGTTCTTTTTATCGAGAAAAGCAACAAACAACCTGCTGAGCTTTCAAATCAGATCAATCAATTGATGAATCAGGCGCAAGCAATTTCACGTAAATATTCACAAGTGAAAGTCGAAACAGGTGCACAAAGCACCTACCCTGTGTATGACAATGACAGTAATAAACTGAAAGAATGGCGCGCTCGTGCCGAGATCCAACTTGAAAGTAAAGACTTTAAAGCAGCGAGCCAATTAATCAGTGAGTTACAACAAACATTCCAAACGCAATCGATTAACTTTACAGTGTCTGATGAACAGCGTAAAAAAGTTGAAAATGAGCTGATGATTGAAGCTTCGAAAAACTTCCAGCAGCGCGCACAAGCGATTACTCAAGCTTGGAGTAAAGCCCAATACAATCTGGTCAGCTTGAATCTAAATACCAGCAATTACTTCCCACAACCAATGATGCGTGGTGGTATGGCAAAATTTGCCATGGCAGAAGCGGCACCTGCTCAGGATATGGCAGCGGGCGAATCTAAAATCACAGTTAACGCCAACGGTTCAATTCAGTTTAAATAAAATTAACTCCATACCCACCAAAACCGTGCTCAAGCACGGTTTTTTCTTATTTTCATTTAAAAATAATCTCGTAACTCAGTATTAAATAAGGCACAAAGAATATCTATTTAGAGATAATTTTCCCCTTCCATGCAAAACAAGGAATCTGAATGAAACAAAATGAAAACAGTTTAGAATTGTAACAGACAGGTCTTTCTGCTAAGTTTCCCCGATCAAGAATAAGGCAATAATAATGTTGAATAATATCTTTGGTGTCTTGGATAAATTAGGGTTTGGTGCTCAAAAACGTGCGATCAGCGTACACTTTTCAAATATAGAACTTAACACTCAAGTCATATTACAACGCCTTGACGGTTATCATGGTCTCAATGATGGTTTATCCATTGAACTGATCTGCTTATCAAGTAATCCATATATCGAATTAAAACAATTTATTGGCTGTCAGGTTGCCGTTGATCAAGTCACAGATTCAGGACAACTGTTTAGAACCACAGGAATAATTACAGGCGCAAGTCAAGGACAAAGCGATGGTGCTTTGAGTTTATATCGACTCACCATGCAGGATGCAACCAGCTTATGGCATAAACGTCGCAATAGCCGCGTATTTATGAACAAAAGTGCGGTAGAGATTTGCGAAATCATTTTCAAGGAATGGCAAAGCAAGAGTTCATTATTTGCCGCCAGTTTAAAACTGGATAGCAGTGGCTTAACCAAAGATTATGACATCCGCCCTTTTTCTATGCAGTCGAATGAAAGTGATTATGCCTATCTGACACGGTTGTTACGCGAGGAGTCAATCAACTTTTTAATTGATGAATCGAGCTATATTGCCACAAATCCAAGCCAGAGTATCGAGCCACAACTGTTACGCCTGATTGATGACAATGCTCAATTTAAAGCACTTGAACGTCAAACCATTCGATATCATCGTTCTAATGCAACAGAACAGTCAGACAGTATCACCAGTTTTATTGCTCAACGCCAACTGCAGCCCACCGCCATTCATGTACAACGTTGGCAAGCAGATAGTCTAAGCCAAGAAGATGCAAGTGGTTCAGTGATCAGTTCACATCAACACAGTGCCCAAAGAGATAATGAAAGTCTGAGTCTGGAACAAGCATGGAGTATTTCACCTGCTTGGATTACTGATCTAAAAGGAGAAGATTAGGCAACAGCTTCAGGGAATAAACAATTAGATAAACTCAATAAACAGCTGAATCAATATCAGGCTTTACAGGCAAAATATTTCGTCGCAAATAGTAGTGTGCGTGATACTCAAGTTGGCTATTGGTTTCAGTTAAGTGATCATCCAGAGTTAGAGAAGAATCATAGTCAAAATGATAAAGAATTTTTGATCCTGACCAAGCATTTTTATAATCAGAATAACCTACCCAAAGATATCAAGGATCAAGTTGAGAAACTATTAAACTTAAGCCATTGGGCAATAAGTAAAGACAGTGAACAAGAACGCCAAGCCAACGAACTAATGGTGGTACGTCGTACAATTGAAATTGTCCCTGAATATGATCCATTGACTCACCGTCCAACTGCACATGTACAACGAGCCAAAGTTGTCAGTGACGGTGAAGAAATCCATGTGGATGAATGGGGTCGAATCAAGGTTCGCTTTTTATTTACACGTACAGAAGACCATGCACACGATGGTGGTGCAGGTTCAAATGACAGTGATACCGATTCAGCTTGGGTTGATGTTCTGACGCCTTGGGCGGGTGAAGGCTATGGTGCACGCTTTTTACCACGTAAAGATGAAATTGTGGTGATTGACTTTTTTGATGGCAATATCGATCGTCCCTTTGTGACTGGTCGTATTCATGAAGCACAACGTTCACCAACCAAATTTGACATTAAAGGCCAACTTCCCGATACCAAAAAACTTAGCGGTATCCGCTCCAAAGAAGTTGGTGGCGAAGGCTATAACCAACTACGATTTGATGATACGACAGGACAAATCAGTGCCCAATTACACAGCAGTCATGGTGCAACCCAACTTAATTTAGGTAATTTAAGCCATCCAAAAGACACAGCTGAAAGTGATGGTCGTGGTGAAGGCTTTGAACTCAGAACCGATGATGCAGGTGCTATTCGAAGTAAAGGACTCTATATCTCAACATTTGTCCAAGACAAAGCAACTGATATACATTTAGAGGCAAAAGAAGCCGTCCAAAACTTCACGGAAAGTTTGGAAAGTATGAAAGCTCTCTCCGAATATGCAGTTAAACAGAAAGCTGAAGCTGCTGATATGCTTGCGAATATCGATCAATATATCAAAACAATTGAATCACAATGGTCTGATTTAAAAGCAACCAAAGATGCCCTAATGCTCTTAGCATCACCAGAAAGCATATCGTTAGTTTCTGGGAAAGATGTTCATATCAATGCTTTGGACAGTATCACTATGGGTGCTGGACAATCAGTCAATGTCAGTACAGATGAACACCTTATCTTGAATGCCAAGAAAAAAGTCAGTGTTTTTGCTGGTGAAGAAGACCTAAAAGTTTATGCAGCAAAAGGTAAATTTGAACTACAGTCACAAGACAATGTATTGGATGTTGCTGCGCGACTAGACATCAAAATAACCTCATCTGAAGGCAAAGTAGAAATTCATAGCCCGACCGAAATTGTATTTAAAGCAAAAGACAGTGCCTTAAAAATCAATGGTGAGGGCGTCACTGTGATTACGCCAAATAAATTTACCGCCAAAGCAGGTCAGCACCTGTTTATAGCGGGTGCAAGTGAAAGTCCTACACTCCCCTTGTTCCCCAATAATATTTGCTGGGAATGCCTCGCTCGACGGGCCGCACAACGTGGTGCTTTTATTAATAAAGGAGATGGAATGTAAATGCTGAGCAATCAAAGTCTCCAAATCTTATTTAAAACATTTGAAAAGTATCCACTGGATCAAGTTGGATTAAACGTTTATGCATTGGCCGATGCGGCGCAGGATAAAAAATTCTTAAAAGTTTTAGAGCACTTAAGACAAAAATGCCTTTTGAAAGAAGCTGGTGGCGAAAAGGCAAGAGAAATCTCTCCTCATTTACTGCAATTACCAAAAGACTTTACTGCGCTTGAATGGGAGTGGATAGAAAAGAATATTGCTGGCACGACCAGAATGACGATTATTATCACGCCCCTGTCATTTGATTATTTATATCAACACTTACGCCATTTTTTAGATGTCGAATTCGAAGGTGGCCTAGAAATGATGTTGGCTTTTTGGGATCCGCTAATCTTAGCAACTCTAGTTGGCCATAAAGCAGATACAACATTATATGTACAAGGCCCTGTACTTAACCCACAACAAATTGAAGCTTTGCTTAAACCAATTCAAAGTTGGTGGTACTGGGATCGTTCAGGCAACTTGCAAGGCATATTTGGCTTGAATCAGCGTGTAGAAGTACTTCCACGTGTAGAAACACCACTACATTTTTCTGCTGATCAAGAAGAAATGATGGTCGAGGCTACCTTTCCCGATAACCTCATCTATTACCTCAAACTTAACAACTCGTTTCTAGTCGATAAAATTGATGCTGATAGATTATATCAATTGGTGGTTAAGAGTATTCCAGAAGCAAGAACGTATAATCTATCTGGTACACGTGATATTTTAAATTTCATCTGTTTAAAGCTGATTTATAAAGATCAATTTGAGTCAGACCATGATTTACAGTATCAATTGATTCATTTGAAAGATAAAAAGCTCACAATGGATGACGTCATGAATAACGTAATGGCGAAAACAGCCTAATATAATTCAATTTATTTTATAGGCTTTATTACAATGGATCGAAATAGATTACCAAGAGAGAAAATGAATCACAAAGTATTATTTTTTACACTTATCATCATATCTGCGATGTTATCTGGTTGTATCGGCAACTGGGTATATGGACAAATTTAAGTCATGACACTGATTGATCATAAAAAAGGAATTTTAATACTTATCCTTATCTTTGGGTTAATTGGCTGTACCAGTATTGGAGCAAATGCAACATATGATATTGGAACAACATCCGTTAATTACAATCCCTCTTACAATACTTATGATGTTAAGTTAAACAATCATATTATTGGTGGAGCTATAAGTTCAATAAATACATCTTCGGTAAAAGTTGGAACACAAACTGTTACTTGGAAAGATGCAAAAACAGGTGAACTCCACTCTGCTAAAAATCAAGTAATTATTACGAAAGAGCAATTAAAAGGTAAGAAATATTTAGCGGCACATTTATACCCAAATGATACAGTTGAAATTACGACATCTAACAATTGGCCAAATCCGACTAAAAAAGGTACTAAATGGCTCAATCAATTAAAAAATAATAGATAGTGAGCTTATATAATTTTCTCAGAAACTATTAAAGCTATTTAATTTATATAAATCAAATACGTTTATATAGATTAAATATTTTAAAGCAAGTAAGGAATTACCATGAATCTAAAAAAACTCGTCCTCCTCCCTATCAGCTTAGTTTTCAGTGCTGCTGGGTGTGCAGGCATTGGACCAAATGCAACCTATAATATGGGAACAGTATCCTTTAATTATAATCCAACGTATGCAAGTTATATGGTGAAATTAAATGGTACAGAAATAGGCGGAGGTTATGGAAGATCTATGAATACTTCTCCCGTAAAAGTTGGAACTCAAATTGTCACATGGAGAGATGCAAAAACAGGGCAAGTTCATAATGCTAAGAATGAAGTCAGCCTAACAAAAGAAGACCTTAAAGGAATGAAATACTTGGCAGTACACTTATATCCCGATGATAGTATTGAAATTACCACATCCAATAATTGGCCAAATCCGACTACAAAAGGTGATGCTTGGTACGATAGACTAAATAAAAATAAATAATGGAGCTAAATAATGTTTATAAAGACGATTAAAGCTATTTAATCCATATAAACCAAATAAGTTTATATGGATTAAGTATTTTAAAGAAAATAAGGAATTACCATGAATCTAAAGAAGATATTCCTCCTCCCTATCAGCTTAGTTTTTAGTGCTGCGGGCTGTGCTGGTATTGGACCAAATGCAACATATTCTATGGCTACTACCTCATTTAAGTATGATCCAACTTATGTAAGCTACATGGTTGAATTAAATCATCATGAAATAGGAGCTGGTTTTGGTAGTGGCATGAATACATCGCTTGTAAAAGTTGGACCACAAACTATTACATGGAAAGATGCAAAAACAGGTGAAATCCACTCTGCTAAAAATCAAGTAATTATTACGAAAGAGCAATTAAAAGGTAAGAAATATTTAGCGGCACATTTATACCCAGATGATACAGTTGAAATTACGACATCTAACAATTGGCCAAATCCAACCGAAAAAGGTCTAAAATGGCAAGAAAAAATGAGAAATAATAAGTAACGGAGTTTAATAATGTTTACAAAGACGATTATCAAACGCACAGTAGAAACTAATAGTGATGTTTCCAATACACCACCTACTGCAAAACAAGATTGTTCCGATGTAGTCCATATTTCGGTTTTTTTTGATGGTACAGGCAATAACAAAGATGCTGATAAAGAAAAAAAGAAATGGTCAAATCCAGCTCGATTATGGCGAAATGCTCAAACATTGAAAGAACAGGAAGAACTAGATAACAAATTAACTAATAATTATGCAATCTATGTATCAGGCGTAGGCACACGTTTTAATGGTGAGTTAAGTATTTTTGAAAAAGCGTATGCTTGGGCTAGAGATAACTCTGTAACTGGAGGTGGAACAGGTGCTGGGGGAAGTCGACGTTTAGATTACGGCGAAGACCAACTGAATGATGCGTTAAAGCAAGTCATGATCATCAATGCGAAAAAAGCAGAAATAGACACAGGTAAATATGCCAATGAAAAAAAAGTGTATAGCTTTGCAGAGGTCGATAAAAGTTTAAAGCAACATCGTCTGATTAAAAAAATCAATATCTCTACATTTGGCTTCTCTCGTGGTGCCGCTTTAGCACGTGCTTTTACCAATCAATTTATGTGGCAATGCGAATCTGATTGCGATGGTTTAACCTACGGTACAGGAAAATACCCCATTGAATTTAAATTTATGGGAATTTTTGATACCGTGGCCTCATTTGGCTTACCCGCAACCAACTTAAATAATAATTTGACCTTTGAAGGTCGGGATATGGTCATTGATGAACGCGTCAAAATGTGTGTGCATCATGTTGCAGGAAATGAGCTGCGCTTTGCCTTCCCTGTTGATTTAATTCATAAAGAAAATGGGCAAATTGCCAATTCAAACTGGAAAGAACTCGTTTATCCAGGCATGCATTCTGATGTGGGAGGTGGCTACACGCCTGGCAGTCAGAATGTAAACGACAACTTTGCCCGTATTCCACTGAAAGACATGCTGGAAGATGCTGTTAGTGCAGGTGTCCGAATGTTTGACTACAATCAATTAAAAGAAAAATACGGGGCATTATTTGCTGAACAATTTGAAATTCAGAACGAAACACAGCGTCTGTATGATGCGGTAAAAGCACAAATGCCAGCGACAGGAAAAGTTCAGGACCAAATTATCACTTCCATGAAAGTCTATTATGCGGCGTATGGTGCTTTAGCGGAACAAAAAACTGCTTCTGTCAGCCAACAAGCGCGTAGTGATAATAAAATCCGTGAGTTTATTCCTATTGGTCCTTCTGATATGGCCACTGAAATAGAACGATTAGACAAACTAAGAAAACTTACGGAATCAAAGAGTCCAGGTGGAATAAATATCTTTAGATTATTATCCCCTGTTTCCAAAGCCTATGAATATTACCTAGGAATTGCGGATTGGCAATTTCAGAGCTGGAGCAACGGCTCTACACCAGAGATCATGGACTTTTATCAAAACTATATACATGACTCTAAATATGGTTTTATGAGCAATGCCGAGCCTTTTAGTTATTTCCGTCAAAGAACAGTTTACGAGTCCCGTCGTAGCGGAAAAGGGAAAGAAGTCGACCAAAAAACTGCTGAAGATAAAGCCGTATGTAGTGTGGTGAATCAAGAAGTTAAACAAGATGAGCTTTTTGATGCTTACCAACAAGCTCAGAAAGAACAGCAATTGTTAGCTGCCTCTTAACGACCTCACAATAATCTCCACAACCTAAATGCAGAAAACACCCGTTTTCTGCTTTTAGTTATTCATCTTAAAATAACCAGTCAACTCCAGCATATTCGGCAACTCATCAAACTCACTAAGTTTTTGATGAGTTTCGGCCCAACTGGTCTTAGAGTTCACGCAAAAATTTAATTCAAGCTCGGGGATGAAATCCTCCTGAATCAATCCTAAAGGAATCCACATCACCTTTTGATTGATAGCTAAAGCATTCGGTACTGGTGAACCACATTTGGTACAGAAGCTGCTGGTAAAGCCTGTATCCTTGACATAGGTTTGAATCAACGACTCGCCTTGCTGCCATTGGAATAATTCCGCTTGAACAAAGGTTGAGGCATTGGAAGCAGCTCCACTCTGCTTACGACATAGGCTGCAATAGCAACGATACACCATTTTAATTTTTTTCAGATTCAGCTGAAAAACCACTGCTCCGCATAAACACGCTCCTGTATATTTTTGCTGTTCTTTCATTGCTGACATCTATTTTTTCCTGATCTTTTTTTGTTTTATTGATGCTGGGCTAGATTTTGCAATGAATCCCAAGCAGCCTGAGCTAAAGTTTCTCGATATGCTTTAGGATTGGTCACAACTTTTTCAGAGAGCCAAGCACGACAATAGCTTTCTGTTGCACCAATGACCAAAGACATCATCAACTCTGCTGGCACTGATTTTAATAATGCAGCATCGGCATAGCTTGAAACATACGCAACGATTTTTTGATTCCTGAGTTTATTTTTATCATTTAATTGTTGACCATACTCACCCTGCCGCACACTAAAATGGGCAAGTAATAAAAACTGTGCAAACTTAGGCTGATCGGAAACCCAATCTGTATAGCTATAGATCAACGCATAGAGCAGTTCTTTAAGCGATTTTGCTTGTTGTAAATATTGATCTCGTAGCAGGGCCTGATCATCTAAAGCAGCAAACACCAATGCTGCAATGACGCCATCTTTATTCTTAAAATGATGATAAATCGCCCCCACACTACTGTCAGATTTTCCCCGAATCATTTCAATACTAGTGGTTTCCAAACCATATTCAATAAAGCATGACAAAGCATCCAGCAAAATTTGTCTTTTTAATAATGACCTACGTTGTGGATATAAACGTTCTAATAATTGTTGAGCTGCTTGCATAGTTTAATCAAATTCACCAATCGTCGGAACTATTGTGTATGACTTGACCACAACTTGTAAACAGAATTATATTCTGTAAAAGAATTTAATTCTGTTAAAGGAAGTTTAGTCATGGCCTCAACTCTAGATCTATGGAACAAAGTATCTGTCTTGCCTGCTGGGAAATGGACATTTACCCGCATGCTCTGCTTAAAGGCACCTTATTTCAGTAGCATTTCTCCCTTATTCAAGGAATTAAAAGCCAATTCTTGTAAAATCACCATTAAGAAAAAACGGAATGTGCTCAATCATATTGGTACGGTTCACGCGATTGCGATGTGTAATATGGCCGAACTTGCTGGTGGCACCATGACCGAGGTGACGGTTCCTAACACGCATCGCTGGATTCCGAAAGGCATGACCGTTGAATATTTAAAGAAGGCTGAAACTGATCTGATCGCGACCGCGACACCTGTTGAACCTGATTATGATTGGGAAAAAGCAGGTGAATACTTAGTAAATGTTGATGTGCTTGATCAACACAATGAAAAAGTTTTTCATGCCACCATTACCATGTGGATTTCCCAAAAGAAGAAATAAAATAAAAAAGCCCTGAAGCAAAAGTATTCAGGGCTTTTTTTAATGCTACATCTTATTTTTTGAAAGGCAGTGCATATTTAAAAATACGACCAACGACTTCACCAAACTGTTTCACAAAGCTCGCATTATTATAATGCAGACCATATTTTTCACAGACTGCCTGAACTTTAGGTGCAACTTGACGGTAGCGACGCGCAGGAATGTCTGGGAACAAATGATGTTCAATCTGATGACTCAAATGCCCTGTCAAAATATGAAAAGCTTCTGAACCAGTCAAGTTTGATGAACCACGGATCTGGCGCATATACCAATGTCCACGGCTTTCATCTTTTAAAACCGCTTTAGGGAACACTTCTACATCTTTGGTAAAATGACCACAGAAAATAATGCTGAATGTCCAAACATTACGAATCCCGTTCGCCACCAAATTCCCAGTAAAAACAGGAAGTGCTGCAGGCCCCGCAATCAATGGGAAGAACACATAATCCTTAAACATCTGCTTTAAAATTTTCTTCTGTGCAGGCTGCCACTCTTGTTTGAACTCAGTCATGGTTTTACGTTTATACACCACTTTGCCCAATTCTAGGTTTTGAATTGCCACTCCCCACTGGAATAACAACCCAAATGGCAAAATATACATCGGTTGGATTAAGGTAAATTTAGACCAGCGTTGTTCTGGGAACAAACGAAATACACCATAGCCAACGTCGTCATCCATGCCTTTTACATTGGTATAAGTATGATGCTTATAGTTATGGGTTTGACGCCAGTTATCTGAGGTTCCAACCGTGTCCCATTCATAGGTTTGACCATTGAATTTAGGATCGTTCATCCAGTCGTACTGACCATGCATGACGTTATGACCGAGTTCCATATTTTCCATGATCTTGGCAAAACCAAGTAAGCCTGTACCGAGTAACCATGCTGGAGGAAACCAACCCAAGAATAAGCAAGCGCGCCCAAGCATACTGCTATAACGAATGGTGGAATAAACACGGCGGATATATTTGGCGTCTTTCTCACCCAAATCATCCAGCACTTCTTGTTTGATCTGATCAAGTTCACGAGCAAAAGCATCTAGCTCAGCAGCAGTTAAATCACGATTTTTTGGATTTTTAAAAAATTCAATTTTAACAGGCATGTTCATAATCAATTTCTCACTTATAGATCAATCACAAGATCAGACTGGGCTGAATTGACACAAATTTTTAATAACTGCGTTGGTTCACTATTGGCAGTCCCATTCAATAAATTTTTAGTCGCGCCCTGTGCTTTGTTACAGGCACATTTATTACAGATCCCCATACGACAGCCATGATTGGGCTTGATGCCTTGATGCTCAAGACTAGCCAGAATCGATTGTCCTTTTGGAATCGCAACAGTTTTATTTGATTGGGTCAACGTAACATTGATAAAACCCGTTTCTGCTGTATCGCTACCCAACTGGCTTAAGCTAAAAGCTTCTGTTTGCAGTGCAGCTGCGTCTTGGAACAAACTTTCCGCTGTAGCCGCAAAACCAGATGGCCCACAAGCATAAACCGTGGTTTGATCTAAAGCAGTCAATTGATCAACATGGCTTTGATTTAAACGCTGGTCCTGTTCCTGTGTATAAAAAATTTGATAACTAAACTGAGAGAAATTCTCAGAGACTTCTTTGAAATACTCAATATATGCAGCATCCGCTTGAGTTTTCACCCAATACATCAATTGCACAGCAGTTTTGTTCAATTGTTTGGATTGGCATAGACCTTCAATCAAACTCAACATCGGTGTGATACCACTACCTGCCGCCAGTAATACCAAATGAGGTGTTACAACTGACTGCTGCATCTCGCCATAAGGTTGCCCCAAACGTAAGATATCACCTGTTTGACTTTGCTCAACCAGCCAAGAACTCACTAAACCTTGATCAACTTTTTTAACCGTTAAACAAAGATGATCTGCATCTACCTGCATGAAGCTATAGGTGCGTTCGTAATGACGTCCCGCAATATCAACCGTAACGGGATGGTGCTGCCCTGCAACTCCGCGCATGACATGTCGATTACATTGCAAAATAAGACTGACGGTATCTTTTGCCACGATTTGTTTTTTTACGATTTTGGCAAGAGACTGATTAATTGACCACAATGGATTGATTTTCTGTAACCAAAAATTGGCGTCATGGCTGTTCATTACACTTTGAGCCAACGAATTAAATAGAGAATTTCTCTTTTCAATTGCTTGCATGAGCAGGTTTACTCTGGTTGTTTGTTAATTATTATACATATGTATATATATTTGTATATACGCTCGTATAAGAATTTACATTTCACAAGTACACCGACAATCGTTATAATCCCGAGTAGCTTACTTATATATTGAAAACAATGGTTCATTCTTCTTTTTTACCGCTCGGCCATGACAACATAAATGAACAAGATGTCATTCCTATGAAATCTCCTGTGCGCTCAGTGGGTAGAAAAGCAACCATTACCAAAGAAGAGTTGTTTCAAGCCACACTGAGTCTGATTGGTCCGCAAAAAAGTATCGCCTCACTTAGCTTGCGTGAAATTGCACGTGAAGCAGGTATTGCTCCAAATAGCTTTTATCGTCATTTCAAAGATATTGATGAACTCGCAATCGCGCTGATTGATCAGTCTGGTTTGGTACTCCGCCGTATTATTCGTGAAGCGCGCTTACAAGCGTCAAAACAACAAAGCATTATCCGTAGTTCGGTTGAAGTGTTTATTCAACAATTAAATACCGATGAAGGAAATCTGAGCTTATTACTCCGTGAAGGTTACACCGGTTCGACCTCTTATAAAGCAGCGGTTGACCGTCAACTGAACTTCTTTCAGCAAGAGCTTCAAGAAGACCTCATTCGTTTAGAGCAAATGAATAACAGTAAAATCAGTCATGCTGATCTTGTTGCTAAAGCCATTACTCAACTGGTATTCAATATGGGCGCAAAAGTGCTTGATCTGCCGATAGAACAGCGTACTGAAGTGGCAGAACAAACCATGATCATGATCCGCATGATTTTAGAAGGTGCACGTCATATCAATGAAATGGAAATTGATTAATGCTTTGCATCGGCCTAAACTAAAACTGAATGTAACAAAAATTGTATCTTTGTCCGCTATTATAATGACAAGCTAAATTAGGCATATAGATCATGAATCTTCTCAGTGACCGTCAAAGCATCATCGCCAGTTTCATTCTGATGTTTTTGTTTCTAATGATGGTCATTCCCCTGCATCTACTGCCCAGTTTTTTTGCAGGCTTTCTGATCTTTGAAATTATTAACAGCTTAAGTTCGATTGTCGAAAAACATATTGATGGGCAACGCGCACGTATCTTTATCAGTATTATTCTTGGGGTTTTAACCACCTTCTTGATTGGTTTTTTTATCACCAGTCTGATTAGTTTTGTGATCTATGATTTAAAAGGGACTGGGCTGAATTCCTTCAATTTTAAAATTGATCAAACCCTGATTAAGTTTCAGGCTGAAATGAGTCAATATCTGCCAGGTTATCTGCCGCATAGCGTTGCCGATATCAAAAATCAGATTTTGTCTTTTATCAAAAATAATATTTCCATTGTGAAAAATACGGGCACCGATATTCTGCATAACTTGGCCACCATGGTGATTGGTCTGATTGTCGGAATCTTGGTCTCGATCCAAAATTTCAAACAGCATGCGCCGCAGCCTGTATTCAAAGCCGCGATTTTACATCGTATTCAAAAGCTATCGGTTTCTTTTAAAAATGTCGTGTTCGCTCAGGTCAAGATTTCTCTGATCAATACAGCACTGTTCATGATCTTTGTCTTTATCGTGCTACCGTTATTTGACATTCACCTGCCTTTTGCGAAAACCCTCACCATCCTGACCTTTATCTTTGGTTTATTGCCTATTATTGGAAACCTGATTTCCAATACCTTAATCATCATGGCTGGCCTGACGATTTCCTTATCTGTCGCAGCGATTGCCTTGGCTTATTTGGTGATTATTCATAAACTTGAATATTTCGTAAATGCCAAAATCATTGGCACCAAAATCAATGCCAGTGCATGGGAAGTGTTGTTGGCAATGCTGATTTTTGAGTCGATTTTTGGCTTAAGTGGACTCATTGTTGCGCCAGTTTTCTATGCTTATATTAAATTAGAATGCAAAGACGCAGGATTGATTTAAGAAATTTTCAATTCACATAGATGCAATTTAACAGATGTCATCATCATTTAATCTGAATTCACACGGGTTGTATCAAAAAGAAAATTGATGATAAGCAAACTTACAAAAGCCTAGAAAATGAAAACACTTAAGTGCTGATTCAAGGGATAAGCTAGTGATGAATCGAATGGTTTTTATTCACTATGTTTCATCACATTATAATTGAATGAGGTAACTATGAGTTCTTCAGCAGCAAAAGCTTTAAAAGTATATACACGTAATAACTTAGATGACTCGATCAAAGAGGCCACAGTAAAAATATTAAATCAAATCCTTGCCAACTTGATTGATCTTTCATTATTGACCAAGCAAGCGCATTGGAACATGCGGGGTAGCAACTTTATTGCAGTGCATGAAATGTTGGATATGTTCCGCACTTCGCTGATCACTCATTTAGACAATGTTGCAGAACGTGCGGTTCAAATTGGTGGAACAGCGTTAGGTACAACGCAGACAGTTGCGGAAACATCGCATCTGAAAGCCTATCCTGTCGCCATTCATGCGGTACAAGATCACTTAAAAGAACTGGCAGATCGTTATGGTGTGGTCGCGAATCACTTACGTGACACCATTGAAGAAATTCAGGATCCAATTTCCGAAGATATTCTGCATGCGGCACTCGAAGATCTAGATCAATATTTATGGTTCTTGGAAGCCAATATCGATCAAGACTAAGTTTATTCACTGCATAAAAAAAGAGGACCATTCAAGTCCTCTTTTTTTATGCCTCGGTTATGGCTTAACCACAACCAAGACCTGAATCGCTTCTGGTGTCACAGATAGACCATCCAATAGACCAAGGCCTTCTTTCTGGAATTTCTGTAAACGCTCAATCTCATCTTCACGAATACTTGGATTAAATTGCTTGAGATAAGTTAAACGGTCAATCTCATATTGCCATTTACCACTGTAATGCTCTTTGGCTTGTTGCATCAATTCTGGCAAAGAGGTTTTTGCAATATCTAAAGCTTGCGCATAGCGAGTTTCAATCACGTCACGACGTGCTTTCACCACTTGACGGCAACTATTGCCATCTAGATGATGCAGGTACGGACGTAAAATGCTTGGATCGATCTTGGCAGATAAGTCCTGACCATTTTCACTGAGCAACACACGAATCAATTGCTTCGGTAAGCTTGATGGCAGGTTCAATGCTTTTGGTGCAACCACATCGACCTTAAACCATACTTCCAATAACACCGAACCTTGTTTCAATGCATTGGATTTCAGTAAGGCAACATTGGTACTACCAAATGATTGTGTGCGGATCATTTCCATCACGCTTTCAATAAATGGATGTTCCAAGGTCAAATATTGTGCATCTTCACGGATTTGTGCCTGATCACGATAGAAGGTTGCCGTCATGCCCTCTTCGTCCAAGGTAATTCCTTGAACTTGCATTTGATCAGTCGGCTTAATGATCACCGTACCGTTACTTTGCTCATCAAAATCGATATTGGTTGATGACATGAAACGCTTCACGAACATTGGCAAAGTCGTGTTGTCATCATAATCTTCAAGGGCTTGCACAATGCCTTGCGCCACCACTGGACGACATGAATTATACTCAAGCAAACGGTCACGACCTGCTTGTAACTCAGCTTCTAATGCCTGACGTTGTACATTCACTTCTTCAAGTAAATCTTCAAAAGTCTGACCTTGATCTGCCAGCAAGCAATCTTTTAACTCAACAATAAAATTCTCTTGTAGCGTTTGCGCGGTTGGAGAAATACTGCTGAAAATATTGAGCGCTTCGTTGTACCAACGGAACATGCGCTCTTGTGCTGTACCAATTAAATACGGCACATGAATCTGAATACGGTTCTCTTGACCAATACGGTCCAGACGACCAATACGTTGTTCAAGTACATCAGGGTTTGCAGGTAAATCAAATAAAATTAAATCACTGGCAAACTGGAAATTACGCCCTTCTGAACCAATTTCAGAACACAGTAGGATTTGTGCACCATAACTTTCTTCAGCAAAATATGCCGCTGCTTGGTCACGCTCCAACAAACTCATGCCTTCGTGGAACATTGCTGTACGAATGCCTGCATGTAGACGTAGAACATTTTCCAATGCCTCTACCACTGGCCCGCTGCGAGCAATCAATAACACTTTTTTATGTTTTAAATCTTTGCGCAGCACTTCCATCAACCAAGGCACACGCGGATCGTTTTCCATCCATGCGCCATCAAGTTGACCTTCTTCTGGCCACATTTGCTCACGCATTTTGCCATCAAAAGACCAGTCTTCTGGTGCTGCTAATGGTGCAGGTTGGCAATCACGACCAGGGAAACCTTGAATTGCTTCACGGGTGTTACGGAATAAGATACGACCTGTACCATGACGGTCTAATAATTCATGAATCGCACGCATACGATGTTCAGGCTGATCATCAATACGATGACCCAACAAGCCTTCAAGCGCAGCTAAGTGCTCTTCTGTTAATGCTTCATCTGACATCAACACTTCTGCAATTTTTGCAGTTTGTTGATATTGTTCTTCTTCATCAAGGAAACGATCAAGACTGCTGAAACGTTGCGGATCAAGTAAACGTAAACGCGCAAAATGGCTTTCAACCCCTAATTGCTCAGGTGTTGCGGTGAGCAGTAATACACCCGCCGTTTGTTCAGACAACTCTTCGATCAAATCATAGCGATCATTGCCGCCTTCTTCTTCGCTCCACATCAAGTGATGTGCTTCATCGACCACAAGCAAATCAAAACCTGCTTCAATGGCTTGCTCACGCAAGTCATCATGGTCAACCATCAAATCGACACTGGCAATAATGCATTGTTCAGTCAGGAATGGATTTAGATCAGGATCGTGCTCTTTAATCGAAGCAGTACGGGTTAAATCAAACAGAGAGAATTGCAGATTGAAACGGCGACGCATTTCAATCATCCACTGATATTGCAATGAATCTGGTACTAAAATCAGGATACGTTCTGAACGGCCTGTTTTCAGTTGTTGATGGATAATCAAACCAGCTTCAATGGTTTTACCTAAACCCACTTCATCCGCTAACAAAACGCGTGGTGCAAAACGTTTACCGACCTCATGTGCGATATACAATTGATGTGGGATCAAACCAACACGAGCACCTAAAAAACCGCGTAAAGGACTGGTATGCATTTGTGCTTGCAACAACATCGCTTCAATACGCAGGTCATACCATTCTTTATAATCGACTTGGCTTGCTAACAGACGCTCTAAAGGTTTTGACAGCTGGATTTGCGCACCGATACGGGTTTCATTCAGTGCCTTACGCTCTTGTTCACCATTGTCTAAGTTGCGAACAACGTCATAACGAAGAACACCGTGACGGTCTTCAATCGACTCAACAATCCACTTGATGCCTTCTTGGTCTTGCACTTCATCTTTTACATTGAAGATGATGCGAGTTAAAGGCGCGTTGTTGCGTGCATAAACACGAGTTTCATCACTTTTAGGGAATAAAATGCTGATAGAACGTTCATCTACATCAATAAGAACCCCTAGACCGAGTTCAGTTTCTGTATCTGATAACCAACGTTGACCAATAGCAAATTGCTGCAATTTTTCCACCTTTATCTCATGTTAGCCTACATATTTTATGCCCTGACTCAATTAAAAGTTAAGGCATTTTATGTAGTTTTAAGCGATGTATTTTGACACAAAGCGCAACCAAATAGCGTGCATCACATCGTGTTTCATAAAAAAGTTTTTAGATTAAAACGGTACAGAACAATCAAATGTCAGTTGTGTACCTGTTTTAGGATGAGTGAAGCTTAACTGCGTTGCATGTAAGCACAAACGCGCATAAAGCTGTTGCTGTTCGGGTGTGGCATATAAGGTATCACCAAGAATCGGATGACCTAAATATTGCATATGCACACGAAGCTGATGTGAACGACCTGTAATCGGAATTAATTTGACTCGGGTGACCGCTTGTCCTTGAATTTCTAAATGTTCGATCGCTTGCCATTCTGTTAATGCAGGTTTGTGATAAGACGCATCTACGATATGTAAGGGCGGACGGCTTGGATCATAAATCACAGGAATATCGACGGTGCCCTGACCTTCTAAATGCCCTGCAACCAAAGCTTGATAAATTTTTGAGGTTTGACGGTCTTGGAACTGACGAGAAATGGTACTTTGTCCAAATTTGGATAAACCAAATACCAAAATACCAGAGGTATCACGATCTAAACGATGAATCAGTAAGGTTTTCGGTTCTAATTCTAATAAACGATTGATCAAACAATCTTGTAAATCAGGTGTTTTTCCCGGTACGGTGAGCAAGCCTGCAGGTTTATGGATGACCATAAAATCTTCATCACGATGAATCAAATGTTCACTTAGAAAATCATTCAAGGTAGCCTTCCAACGACTGGATGAAAACAAGCGGGCAATCATAAAAAGCTTGGCGCTGAATTACAATGCATGACACGTATTTTTACTGATTTTTTTCGTGTTTCTCTCGAATTTTCATCCAGAATCGAATTTAAATGATGATTTAGCTCTGTTGCGCTAGAAATTGTTGAATTGCATGCTGGGCAATTTCTGCATCTTGAAAAGATTGTACGCCTGAAATGCCGACCGCACCCACGACCTGCCCTTGATATACAATTGGCTCACCGCCTTCTAACATTCCTTTTGCTGCATTGATCGTTAAAAAGCCGATTTTACCATCACGGATCATATCTTCGGATGCCTTGGTTGTTCTTCGGCTGACGGCGGCAGAATATGCTTTTTCTTGACAAATCTCTGTCGATAATACCGATGCACCATCCATGCGCTTCATCATCAACAGCGTTCCACCGTCATCGACCACTGCAATGCTGACATTAAAGCTGTGCTCCGTTGCATATTGCAATGCTGCGTCAACCAGAATTTCCACATCAGCGGAAGTTAAATAATGTTTAGTTTTCATGTTTTACTCCATTCCTATGAGTTTCTTATAAAACGCTTGTCTAAAATATGATATCTAGCAACGCCATCCGCAGCCTGCATAAACCAAAACATTCGTGCTTGGGTGCAGCCGAACACAACTGCAAAGATAGTGGATTATTCAAGCATATTTTACCTTGCAGTACAGTAAAGATTCTTTATCTTTACTGCTATTCGTAGCTGAGATTTATTATATAAATAGATAGAAACTTCGTAAGATTCCGTTCCGATCACGTATTATTTTTAAATCAATTGAGGTTTATTTTTATTCAGATCAACCTAAACCGTTGCCATAAAAAAAGCCCGAACAAATCGGGCTTCTGTATGCATCACAACGTTATTTCATTTCAGCAAAGGTTTCTTTTGCAGCTTGAATCGTCTCTGCAATATCCTGATCTGAATGCATAGACGAAATAAATCCTGCTTCAAATGCAGATGGCGCAAGATATACACCACGCTTTAACATGCCATGGAAAAATTTCTTAAATGCTTCAACATCACAGGCCAACATTGAATCAAAGCTGGTAATGTCATCTTGATCTGTGAAGTACAAACCAAACATGCCACCCACTTGCTGAGTCTTAAATGGGATACCCGCTTCGTCTGCTGCTGACTGTAAACCTGCAAGTAATTTGGCTAACTGTGCAGCCAGCTTGTCATAAAACTCAGGCTCACGTAGATGCTTGAACATTGCAATACCTGCACGCATTGCCAATGGATTCCCTGACAATGTACCCGCTTGATAAACACCGCCTAAAGGCGCGATGCATTCCATGATTTCACGTTTACCGCCAAAAGCACCGACAGGTAAGCCTGCACCAATGATTTTACCCAATGTGGTCAAGTCAGGTTTAACGTTATAGACCGATTGTGCGCCACCTAAAGCGACACGGAAACCTGTCATCACTTCATCAATAATAAACACTGATTTGTATTCATCACAGACATCACGAATCGCTTGCAAGAAACCATCGATTGGCGTTACCAGATTCATATTACCTGCAACAGGTTCAATGATTACACCCGCAATCTCATGACCAAATTTGCTAAAGCATTCTTTCAACGCTTCAATATTGTTATACGGCAACGTTAAAGTATGTTTTGCAAAATCAGCAGGTACACCTTTTGAAGTTGGCTCACCTTCACCTAAAGTCAGTAAACCTGAACCCGCTTTGACCAATAATGAATCTGAATGACCGTGGTAACAGCCTTCAAATTTTACAATCTTGTCACGGCCTGTATAACCACGTGCCAAACGAATCGCGGTCATAGTGGCTTCTGTACCAGAACTGGTCATACGAACCAATTCAATTGAAGGCATAATTTCGCAAATCGTATCTGCCAGAGTGGTTTCGTGCACAGTTGGTGCACCAAAACTCAAACCATCTTCTGCGGCGGTTTGAACCGCTTGAATAATATCTGGATGCGCATGACCTAGGATCATTGGCCCCCATGAACCGACATAGTCCACATAACGCTTGCCATCAACATCCCATAAATACGCACCTTTGGCCTTTTCAATAAAGACAGGCGTGCCACCAACACCGTTAAATGCGCGTACCGGCGAGTTAACCCCACCTGGAATATGTTTACTTGCTTGTTTAAATAACTGTTCTTGCTTTGGAGATAAACTCATAAAAGACTCAACCTAGAATCAAGGACGAGGAACGCTGTCGTTCCGAGAAACAATGAAAGCTCCGCAAAGCGGATGCATATAATTAGTCAAATAACGTTGCCCATGCATGTACACGAGCAGGAATTTCGGCTGTTGATCGCCCTAATATATCACTAATTACCGCACAAAGGCTCGCCCCAGCCTCGATCACCACTTGAGAGTTTTCGACGGTCAGCCCACCAATGGCACAAATCGGCACATCAAATTTTTGTTTGGCTTGTTTGATCACTTCGATCCCCACATTCCCCGCTTCGGGTTTGGTTGAGGTCGCATAGACTGCACCAAAGGCCACATAGGTTGCCCCATCAGCAATTGCCTTTTCAGCCAAAGCTAGTGAATTTAGACAAGTCCGACCAATAATCACACCTTGTGGTAACCGTGCAGCAGCATCACTTATTTCACCATCAGATTGCCCCAGATGCACACCTAAACCAAATTGTTCGGCCAATGCCAAGTCATCATTAATCAAAAACGGGACTTGATGTTTTTCACAAAGTGCTTTGATCTGCTCTACTTCACTTGGCTGATCTGATTTTGCCACTTTCTTACGGCGATACTGCAAAATGGCAATATGTCCTGTTGCCAAAGCAACATCTAGTTTTTCGAGCAAGAGCTGGATTGGATCATCGTTGGTAATGAGGTAAAGACCGCGCATGAACGTTTCACTATTCACTATAATTACATTCGCTTCAGAGTATATTTTCTTGCTTAAAATTTAAAGATAAGCAATGTATTTACATCATTAATTGCTATACATCAGAACAAATAAAAAAGCTGCAAATGCAGCTTTTAAAAGCTCAAACGAATTTCAAGAATCAATTTTATCAAATTGACGATCAATTAAACTCAAACGGCCACGCGCAACATCAGATAGCATCCGCCAATCTGAAATGAAGCTATAAAGCGGCTGTTTAAAGCTAGCAGGCTTATTATGTTCAAAGAAAAAATGCCCAACCCAAGCACAGGCATAGCCTGATACCAAACCATATACAGCATATTTTGCCTGACGTTTACGAATGGCTTTACTAAAGAAATATAAACCAATCGAGCTGCCTGCGACATGCAAACGACGGCTGGCAATACTGCGATGTTCTGTTAAATAAAAGTGATAAAATTCATCATAGTTTTTAATAGGTAATGAAAATTCCACTGGCTTGGTAATATTCGCTGGTGCATTCATTTTTGGATCATCCTAATCGTGCAAGACTCTCCACACGTTAATGCATTTTTTGTACAAAATAAAGTCATTGCGTGCCATCCTTTACTTGCTTAAAACAACTTTACAATGATTTTTGAGATCAACAAGTTATACTAAGTTTTGTATCTAACATTCTCTATGGTCAGGAGTCATAACATCATGGAAATAGAGCTAAAATTTCAACTCCCTGAATCCAAGAAAAAAAGTGTTTTACAGACCTTAAGCAAACAAAAAGCACAGAAAATTCGATTGCAAGCAAAATACTATGACACTGCTGACCGTTTGCTTGCTAAAAATTATGTGGCAATTCGCCTGCGCCAAGAGGGTGAACATTGGGTGCAGACCTTTAAAGCAGCCAGCAAAAACCATTTACAACGTATCGAAGAAGATATCTATCTAGGTAAATGTGTTCAAGAACCAGAACTTGATCTGTCTCTCTACAAACATAATCAAACCGTTCAAACTGTACTTCGTGATATTTTAGGTGAGCAAGCTGCTGAACTACAGTTACAGTTTCAAACTGACGTACAGCGTACCTTTCATGTATTCGAGTTTGAGGGTTCTCAAATTGAGGTCTGTTTGGATGATGGTGAAATTAGAACCTCAACTGATCGTGCCAAAATTAGCGAAATCGAATTTGAATTGAAACAAGGTTCAGCACAAGGCTTGATTAATTTTGCCAAAACTTGGGTAGATAAATACCAACTTTGGCTTGATGTTCGCAGTAAGGCTGAACGTGGCAATTTACTGGCCGTTGGCAAAGCGGTATCCCCTGCCACCAAAGCAAAATCACTGAATCTAGATACAGATATCCGTGCTGAACAAGCCCTTAAACTGATGATCGAAAATACCCTCAACCATATCCTGCCAAATGCAGCTGCAATCGCTGATGGTGTAGCAGAAGCTGACCATATTCACCAAGCTCGTGTTGGTTTACGACGTTTACGTTCAGCTTTAAAACATTTTTCTAATTGGTCGGCACACATTGATCCGACTTGGGAAAATCTGTTGGCTGATATTTTTAGAGCTTTGGGACAATCGCGTGATAATGATGCGATTCAAGATTCCATCATTCCCTTAGTAAAAGAGGTTTGTGATTTTGATTTCCCATTCCCTGAAAGTGTTGACAGTAATATGTCTCAGTTATTAAGTCACCCTAAAACGACACAGCTATTTTTAGCGTTATTTAGCTTTACTTATAGTGAGCATGAGTCTAAGCCTAAACTTTCAAAACAAGCAGCGAAAAGCTTAGGCAAGCTATACCAAAAGATCCTAAAAGATGCGGCCCAATTTTCAAGCTTAGAAGTTGAACAACAACATCGTACTCGCAAACGCGTTAAACAATTGCGTTATTGCATCGACTTTATTGCTGGAATTTATCCTGAAAAACAAGTTCAGCAATTTTTGAATAAGCTGCAACCAATTCAAGAATATTTAGGTTTTTATAATGACCTGTTTGTCGCTGAACATCTCTTTGAACAACAAGCCGCTGAGCAACCGCAATTTTTATTTGCTTTAGGTTGGGTTAAGGCTCAACAACCACATGTGGCCAAAAAAGCGAATAAAAAGCTTCAGACCCTATCTGCTCAGGACGCTTTTTGGGATGAGAAGCGATAGCTGCATAAGGTAATCGTTAACCACATTACACTGCTATCGTGCTAGCGGCATGGATGCCGCCACAAATAATCTAAGTCCTACAAAAAGCGGATACTCGCAAACGTCATCAGCAACCTGAGCAAGTCAAAGCGACTAAAGCTTTGACTTAGTGCAAGACAAGCGAAGTGCGTAGTCTATACTCAAGCATAGCTTTCGCCTTGCGGTACGACAAAGATTATTAATCTTTGCGATTCGCACCTCAGGTTTTGCCTACTTTGTCCGAAAACAAAGTAGGAAATCGCCTACGCGAAAACATCCAAACTTTATATAGCTCTTATGGCTGTGCTATTATTTTTTAATGAAAATTAGAGTGTTAAACTATTTATTCCACTTAAATCATTTACCGATACTTCCCAAAAATCTTCCATGTACCATTATCCGCAATCGGATCACTATAACGATCATTACGCTGCTTACGTGGCTTATCCCGTGCATCCACCAATTTAAAATGTGGCTCAACACTGAGAATCATGCCACTCATATAAAAACGGGTACGGGTATATTCACTTTGCCCATGCTGAAACACGTAAGTTCGTAAATCAATAAACTCACGATGCGCCACCAAGGCAGCAGTATCATCACTGCCCAACCACTCCTGCATTGCAAAAATCTGATCGGTCTCAAAATGTCCGCATTTCTCTAACAAAGCAGCCACACCTCGGAAAGTTTTAGACTCTTTGGCGGGTGTTTTATTAATCCGAATTCGATCAACATGAAAGAAAAACAACGGCAAATTTAAATGACTTGGTAAATGAATCGCATCCACCACCTCATCTTGCATAAATGGCTGACATAACTGCTGTGCCCTTTCGATCAGCGGTTGCCATTGTCGATAATATTCATCTACATCAGCTTGCAA
Organism: Acinetobacter sp. ANC 3929; assembly: GCF_000369405.1. Taxonomy (GTDB): domain Bacteria; phylum Pseudomonadota; class Gammaproteobacteria; order Pseudomonadales; family Moraxellaceae; genus Acinetobacter. The sequence continues at coordinate 180,057 of NZ_KB849994.1, read as the reverse complement.
GCCATAATAAATGGGCAAACCTTCAACATTTTCTAAATATTGAGGCGGATGGATATGTTGACGTAGTAAGGCAATATCTGTTTTTAAGCTTTGAATCGCGATTGCATCTTGCATAATGATTATTCTAATTGCTTAGGCTATTTTAGATTAAGGCAAAGGTTTAGTTTCGACAAGGCTTTGTCTATAATAAGGTGTCTTTACTTGTCGCTGGAAAATATCATGTCTCAAAAAATTAACGCCACCGATGTGACGGATGAAGAAGCTTTAAATGCGGTGTTTTTTGAGCGTGCAGATGAATTTATTAAACTTGCCAATGATTTCTGCCGACCACCCAAAGGTCAACAACCAAAGCCAGAAGAATTACGTGGCCAAGTCAGCGCAGCAATGCTATTTGCCACTGCTCGCTTCAATACATGGGTCGCAGCCAATAACTTTAAAGATGGCAACGAAATGCGTGAGGCGAAAGAGCAAGTGATGTCTTATCTACTACAACAATTCCAAATGATGCTGGAAGATAATTTTGACGAATATTGTGAACAGTTTGAAAACTACTTACGCTTCCGTAAGAACGAAGATTTTCATGCACATAAACACGATCATTAATCGTTGATTGTTAAAAGAAAGCCACCTGATCGGTGGCTTTCTTTTATTGCTTATTTCAAGTCTTGTGCTTGACCATATTGGTCAGCCATCACTTCTACAAACTGATCCAGTTTGATGTATTTTTTAATTGCAGCATTCACATCTTCTTTGCTTAGTTTCGCAAGCTCCTGATCACGCTCAGCACGATCTAACAGCGTTTTGTTACGCTCTAATTGACCTGTCAGCATGCCATGAATATTGCGCTCATCCTCTAAAGCGGTCACACGCTTCTTCATGATATCCGCTTTCGCAGCTTCCACTTCCTGCTCGGTCACGCCTTTACTTAACAGCTCATTTAGAACTTTATGCACAGATTGCGATACTTGTGCAGAACGACCTGAAGTATAGTTTGCTGTGATACTTAAGGTACCATCATCAATGTCTGGATCAAGATCTAAACCACTACCAAAGCCATAAACCAAAGCATTTTTCTCACGTAATTCTTGCGCCAAACGTGATGAAAGCTGTGAATTACCTAAAATATGACTGAGAATAATTAAAGCAGGCGCATCTTTATGGTACGAACCGACGGGTAATGCTAAAACACTTTGATAACTGCCAAACTCACGTTGTTCCGATAAAGCATGAACTTTCTGTGCTTTATAAACCGTATATTGCCCTGTCACTTTTGCAAATGGTTGTTTTGCTTTCCAAGAACCAAAAGCTTTCTGCAAAGTTTTCTGCATTTTCTTGGCATCAAAATCACCTGTCACCGCAATTTGTGCATGATTTGTCACAAAGAATTGATCATAGAATTGTTTCACTTGCGGCTGGGTGACTTCACTAATCTGTTTCTTCGCAAGTTCTGGTTCAAAGTGATAACGGATATCACCTGGTTTATAAATTTCCAGAATCTTGGACAAGGTCATTGATGACACAACCGCTGGTTCCGTATATGGACGATCCAACACAGACAGGCTTTGATTTTTTGCCAAATCAAACTCAGTTTGCGAGAATTTTGGCTGTTTAAGGACATCAACAATGAAGTTAAAGAAGTCTTCGAATTTGTCTTTTTTTGCTTGAACAACAATGGTAAAACCATTGCCATTTGAACTGACCGATGCACCACCACTTGCAGCAATCGCCTTATCGGTAATCTCTTGCAAGGTATGCTTTTCAGAACCACGGAGCATTAAATAGCTGGCTAAATCTAAAGTAACCCCTTTACCAAATAATGCTTTTTCATCACCAAAATCCAAGCTAATCGTGGCATAAGTTTTATCGTCACGTGTAGGCGTTGGGAAGAGTGCATAGCGAATCCCATTCTTTAATTCACCACGTTGAATTTTCTGCTCATTTTTTTGCAATTGCTGAGCAGATTGTGCCATAAACTGGGTCACTTCCTGTTTGTAAACATTGGCATCTTTTAATGGTTCAGGCTTTTCATCGCTTTGATCTAAAGTTTTAGGTTTCTCTTCTGCTTTCATGGTCATCGCTTTCTTTTGATCTTCAGGCGTCGGTAAAATGTCGCCTGAAATACGATGTGAAGAGACTAAAAATTCTTTTAAGGTTTTATTCGCATCATTCAGCTTTAAGTCTTGAACGGCTTGTAAGTCCCTAAAGTATTGATCCCATTGACCATGTGATGAAACTGCATAATCGCTTAGGCGTGAACCTAAAGCGACAGCGTCATTGGCAATGGTATCTGCGGTATTTTGCGTAATATTTTTAATGCGCTGTAATTCAGCCTCGGTGAATGGCTGGCTATTTTCAACACCGGTTTTGAGTGCTTCATCAACCTTTTTCGCATCATGATTCGGAGCATAAATTGCACCCATAAAGACCACGTTAAAGTCTTGATCTAACCATGTGGTTGATTGCACTCCGGTACTGATTCCCGTTTCCACCATACTCTTATACAAAGTACCACTTGGCTGCATGGTATATAACGCTGGCGCAAGCGCTAAAGTTGGCTGTACTGGGGTATTTTTTCCATTCATATAGACATGGAATTTAGCTAAATCACTACCCTTTTGTACCGTAAACTGACGCTGTTCAATTTTGCTTGAATCGAGCACAGGCACTTGGACTTGGGCAGGCACTGGACGTGCTGGAATTGGACTAAAATACTGATCAATCTTGCTCAATACTTCGGTCTTATCAAATTTACCTGAGATCACCATGACTGCATTGTTTGGTGCATACCAAGTTCTATAGAACTGATTTAATTCATTCAACTGAATCGACTTTAATTCAGGTAAATCACCAATCGGCAAACGACCTAAATATTGATTACCATACGCGGCTTTCCACATTTGATCCATCAATACCGCAAACGGCTGATCCATACGGATTTCTCGTTCACGTTTTACGATTTCAATTTCAGAAGGTACAAATTTTTCTTGCAGCACCAATTTATCCATACGCTCGGATTCAAGGTACAGAATTTCATTCAATGCATTTTTTTCAGGACGAACAATATTTAAATATTTGGTCGCATAATAATCGGTACTGGCATTGGTCATTAACGTGTATTGATCTAAACGACGTTGAAACTCATCACCCTTCACATTTTGAGTACCTTTAAAGGCCAAATGTTCTAATAAATGCGCAAGTCCGCCCTTACCTTTCGGATCATTCAGCGAGCCTGTCAAATAAACAGTATTTACATAGACTTTATTTTCTTTATCGTTTGGTGCAAGAATAACTCTGAAACCGTTATCTAATTTATATTCTTCGATATTTTTTTCACTTTTTACGAGCACTGTCTGAGACCAAGACGTCGCACTCAACCCAATCAAACAAAGAGAGAGAGTAAGTTGCTTAAACCGCATTAACATAATTTATCCAAGTGTTTTTGATGATTTAAATAAAAACGTCAAGCTATAGTAGAGAACGATTCGCATTTTTAATAGTTATGTTTTGAAAAAAGCTGTTTATTTAAACAGCTTTTATCTTTCTTTTTGCACAGTTTAAGCTAAAAATCAGATTGTCAGTTCGGCTTGCATATACAATTTTGCATAGCCTGAAATTTCAATACGATCTTCAGATGCAATGATACATTCTAAAATCCCACCGCGTGCAGATGCCTGAAACGCAACCAGCTTAGTTTGATTCAATTTTTCAGCCCAAAGTGGCACAATCGCTGTATGAATTGAGCCCGTCACTGGATCTTCTGGAATTCCAATTGCAGGTGCAAAATAACGTGATACACAATCAAATTGTCCCTCACCTCTCGCTGTAATCGCCACGTCTGGCTGAGATGCTGTAATTGCAGTACGCACTTGCCCAAGTTGCTTTAACTTTTCAAGATCAGGCTGCTCATCTAATACATCCTGTACGCTCTCATACTCCACGATATATGCCTGAGCATTACGATAGACCGCTTTAAATGGTTTGGTTAAACCTTCTCGAAGTACTTGAGGATATTCAGACACCCACTCTGCTTTACGAATCGGGAAATTCATTTTAATTTTGCCATCAGTATCTTGGCTGACGATAAAAATACCAAGATCACGCACATGAAATTGAATGGTTCTTGCCGTAGTAAAATCTTTAAATAATACAAAAGCACTGGCTAAAGTCGCATGTCCACAGAAAGCAACTTCATCTATTGGTGAAAACCAGCGGATCTCAAAATTACGCTCATCAAGTGTTTTGACAAAGGCTGTTTCTGAAAGATTATTTTCCATGGCAATATTTTGCATCAACCGTTCATCTAACCATTCATCACCTACGATCACAGCCGCTGGATTGCCTTTAAATAATTCTTGGGTAAAGGCATCCACTTGATACATTTTCATGACACAGTCCTCTCGCTATTTTTCAGTTATTTTGAACAATTGGTCTATAAATGATAGATACAGATTTTTCTAAATTTACGATACACCACATCTTTTTAGATTTAGCGGCATTAACTGCTTAAAAATAAAACAAAATTCATCTTCCGCTTGCTAACAGATCAGGCCAAAAGTCCAATGATTTAGCATAACTAAAAATAAGCCATACAGAATATTCACACACAAAAACCGCAAGCTCTTTATGGTATGACGCAGATTAAACAAGCGAGAAAAGCAATGCGTATTCCTGTTAATGCCATCGTATTTGAAGACTTTGAAACCCTTGACATTATGGGTCCAGTCGAATTATTTGGCTTACTGCAACAACAGTATCAAGTGCAGTTTTATAGCCTGAATGGTGGACTGGTTTCAAATAAGCATGGTGTCTGTATCCAGACAAAATCATTTCATGAAATGGAAACAACAGCAGAAAGTATTTTACTCATTCCAGGTGGGATCGTGACGTTTGAACTGATTAACAATCAGGAATTTCTCGATCAGCTCAAAACTTTAGCAACTCATAGTGCACACGTACTTACGATTTGTACAGGAAGTTCATTACTTGCGGCAACGGGTCTTTTAAATGGCGTTAAAGCAACATCAAATAAAATGGCGTTTGAGTTCGTACAACAACTCAATGACCAAGTGTTATGGCAAGCACAAGCCCGTTGGGTCATTGATGGAAAATTCTATACCTCATCGGGTGTGAGTGCTGGTATGGATATGACTCTCGCCTTTATTCATGACACACAAGGTGAGGAAGTTGCCCAACTTTGTGCAGAAGAAGCAGAATATATCTGGAATGGTAATCCAAACATTGATCCTTTCTGTAAAGTAAAAGCAGGCTGATCAACATCTGAAAATGAAGATTTATTTATTATCACTTGCAGTTGGTATATTGGTTGGTGTGTTGTGTTAGCTATTAGATGTCAAAGCACCTGCACCACCTCTTGTGGCTTTATTGAGTCTATTAAGTATCATCATTGGTGAACAATTCATCCCTTTTATTCGACTCTATCTTTCTTAATCATATCAGTTCTATTTCATCTCCCATAAAAATGAGTGGCCTAAAACCACTCATTTTGATCAACTTCTTTTGACAGACTCAATCAATTCTGACATCGAAGCCAAGGTTTTCAGCAATCATCAGCGTTTGATCAAGATTGATAATCGCCTCTTTAATTTGAGTCTCTTTCGGATCTAAGGCACTCAAATCACTGCCTCTTAAATCACACTCGGTAAAATCTGCACGGTGTAGCCATGCACCAGATAGATCACTATCTCGAATCGAACTTCCATGGCAACGTGCCCCAGTCAAATCAGCTTCTCTTAAACGGGTTCTCAAAAAAGAAGCTTTCTCTAAATCAGCACCCGGTAATCCAACAAAAGCCCAATCACTGTCCTCAACCCGCATATGGTGAAACTGACAATCGCTAAACATACTACCGACCAACTTGCAGTCAGTGAATTTACTATCGAAGAAATTGCAGAAATAAAAAGTACAATTCAAGAATGCACTCCGCTGATGAACTGATGCATTAAAACGTGCCCGTCGAAAAGTACATTCATTAAAAACCGCGCCTGTGCTTTGGGCTTCGGAAAGATCTAAGTCAACAAATAGAGTCCGATCATATTTTTGATTGCTAAGTACTTGTCCATACCAATCCAAACTGGTAATCGTTTCTGTTGTTTTCGGTGCTGTTGCAGCATATTTTCTTTCTGCCATGATGTTCATTTTTTATTTTCGAATACATCAAAATATGTCATGCATTCAATTTTGTACATGTTTTTCTGATGACTTATTTATCTCAATTTTAAATAAAAAAAGAGCAGCTTTGCTACTCTTTTAATAAGGATATAAAGCTTACTTATTCCATATGTTCAATAATGGCTTGTCCAAATTCAGAACAACGTAATAAGGTTGCATTTGGCATTAAACGCTCAAAGTCGTACGTTACGGTCTTGGCTGAAATCGCACCTGAAACACCTTGAATAATTAGGTCTGCTGCTTCAACCCACCCCATATCACGCAGCATCATTTCAGCAGAGAGAATAATTGAACCTGGGTTGACCTTATCTTGTCCCGCATACTTCGGTGCAGTGCCATGTGTGGCTTCATAAACTGCAATTGCACCACCAATATTGGCACCCGGTGCAATCCCAATGCCGCCCACTTCTGCTGCAAGTGCATCCGAAATATAGTCACCATTTAAGTTCAGTGTCGCAATCACAGAATAATCGGCTGGACGCATTAAAATTTGCTGTAAGAATGCATCGGCAATCACATCTTTTATAATGATGTCTTTACCCGTTTTCGGATTTTTAATTTTTACCCATGGGCCACCATCCAATAGCTGCCCTCCAAAACGTTCCATTGCAAGTTCATAGCCCCACTCTTTAAACGCACCTTCGGTGTACTTCATGATGTTGCCTTTGTGTACCAAAGTCACAGAAGGTTTATCATTATCAATCGCAAACTGAATGGCTTTACGAACCAGACGTTGAGTCCCCTCTTTAGAAACAGGTTTAATCCCAATCCCACAATCTTTAGGGAATCGGATTTTGGTTACCCCCATTTCTTCTTGCAAAAATTTAATGACTTTTTTTGCTTCTGCAGAATCAGCCTTCCATTCAATCCCAGCATAGATATCTTCTGAGTTTTCACGGAAGATGACCATATCTGTAAGTTCTGGATGTTGCACAGGTGAAGGCACCCCTTCAAACCAACGTACTGGACGTACACAGACATATAGATCGAGTTCTTGACGTAATGCAACATTCAAAGAGCGAATACCGCCACCAACAGGTGTAGTCAATGGGCCTTTTATTGATATAATAAACTCACGTAAAGCATCAAAAGTTTCTTCTGGCATATAATTGCCATAGATTTTATCTGCTTTTTCGCCGCAGTAGACTTCCATCCATTCGATCGAACGTTTGCCACCGTAAGCTTTTAGCACGGCGGCATCTACTACTGCCTTCATTGCTGGTGTAATATCCACACCAATACCATCACCTTCAATAAAAGGGATGATTGGACGATTTGGAACATTCAATGACAGGTCTGCATTTACTGTGATTTTGTCTCCATCAGCAGGAACCACAATCTTCTGATAACCCATTTTGTAGGTTCTCCCTCATGTATTTAGCGATTATCTCTATGCCTTCTATGGCATACTTTCGTTTTTTATTGCATGAAACAGTTTAGTTCAAAACAGGTTTTTTTGAGATTTATACGGGAAATAACAACATTTCTCCATTAAATAGAAACCTTTATTGTTATGATGCCGCCCATAGCCAAAGTAGTATATCCATATGAAAGTAGTCGTATTTAACAAACCTTTTGACGTTTTGTCACAGTTTCGCGAAGATGAAAAACATTTAACAGTTTCAAGTTTTATTAAAGATCCTGAACTTCGTATCGCAGGACGTTTAGATTTAGACTCTGAAGGTTTAATGTTTCTTACTGATCATGGTGGTTTAAACCAGTTCATCACCCATCCTGATAATAAGAAATATAAAACGTATCTTGCTCAAGTTGATGGTGATGTCACAGAAGAAGCAATCGAAAAACTGCAAAAGGGTGTTGAACTTGCAGATGGTATGACCTTACCTGCCAAAGCACGTAAAGTCGATCAACCTGAATGGCTATGGGAACGTAACCCACCTGTACGTTATCGTGCCAATATTCCAACGACGTGGATTGAACTACAAATCTGCGAAGGTCGTAACCGCCAAGTGCGTCGTATGACTGCTGCTGTGGGATTCCCGACTTTACGTCTGATTCGTACTCAAATTGGTAGCATTGATCTGGTCAAACTGGGCTTACAACCAGGTGAACAACTCGAAATCGAACCTTTACTTTATCCTGATTTTAAAGATGTTCCTGCCGATAAGCCTTATGAAGGTCGCTCTTTCGCGAAAAAATCGAATAATAAACCGCATTTCTCTCGTGCCAAAGATAAAGCACGTGAAGAACGAGGTGAAAAACCATTTAAAGGCAAGAAAAAAGCTGGTGGTGGTACAACCCGTATCTGGCAAACTGATGATGCAGATAAACCGCGTCGTAAGACCAATGGAACAACGCGTCCAAATACCAAAGCACCACGCGGACGTGGTCGTAATGGTCGTTAAGATTTAATAATATTAAAGCCCACGAAAGTGGGCTTTAATATTATTAAGGTTATAAAATGCTTAGAAAAATACGATATCAAATACTTAGACTACTTATTTCTAATTACTTACCATTTCTACTTATTTCAATTTTTTTATTAATAAATCTACTATACCTATGGTTTGGAAACTTATTAATAAAAATAGAAAATCAAAATAACATCGCTCCTATTACCTCATTATTAGGTAGCGCAGCCACAGTCTTTGCAGCAATAACAGCTGCAGTTTTAATTCTTAACTGGAAAACACAACACAACTTATCTTTAATTTCAAAATTAATAAATCAATGATATATGGGATTTACATGGGCAATTTACATCTAAAAGCTATGTTCTAACTTATACATTTTCAATAGAAACAAGAGAGTCAGAATATAAAGTGGCCTATACAAAACTGATTGAAATAGTAGTTCCGTTATGCTCAAAAGCACAGCAACTACAAATTTTACTTGAAGGGCAAATTGATGAAAAAAATTGGGAACTTATACAAGAATATTTAAACTATCTAGAAATGTTCTACCCTTGGTCAGCCGTAGAATTTCTAGAGTTTAGAGATGGTCGACATGATTTTCATGCGGAGTTTAAATATGCGAACTCTGTTGTAATGAATGTTTGTAGAAAATACATATTTTTATAATAAAAAAAGCCGATGTTTTCACATCGGCTTTTTTACATGACCAATTTAATCATCAGTCATGTTTTAAACATAAAACTTAAAGTGACGCAAGTGTTGTATTAAACGTTTCACTTGGACGCATGACCGCATTTACTTTCGCTGGATCGATTGCATAGTAACCGCCAATGTCCGCAGCTTGACCTTGAACTTGAGCAAGCTCAGCAACGATCTTCTGTTCATTTTCAGCGAGTGCTTTTGCAAGCGGAGCAAACTTCGCTTTTAACTCAGCATCTTCGTCTTGAGCAGCCAATGCTTCAGCCCAGTACAATGCTAAATAGAAGTGACTACCGCGGTTATCAAGCTCCCCTGTACGACGTGATGGAGATTTGTCATTATCCAACAATTTTCCTGTCGCTTGATCAAGTGTCTTGGCAAGCAATTTCGCACGGTCATTACTTTCTTTAATACCAAGCTCTTCTAAAGATACAGCTAACGCAAGGAACTCACCGAGTGAATCCCAACGCAAGTGATTTTCTTCAACTAATTGCTGTACATGTTTCGGTGCTGAACCACCCGCACCTGTTTCGTACATGCCGCCACCTGCCATTAACGGCACGATCGACAACATTTTCGCAGAAGTACCCAATTCCATAATTGGGAACAGGTCTGTTAAATAGTCACGTAAGATGTTACCTGTTACAGAAATCGTATCAAGACCACGCGCTACACGCTCAAGCGTATAACGCATTGCACGCACTTGTGACATGATTTGGATATCAAGACCAACTGTATCGTGATCTTCAAGATATTTTTCAACTTTTTTGATTAATTCATTTTCGTGTGGGCGGTACGGGTCAAGCCAGAAGATTGCAGGCATACCTGAGTTACGTGCACGTGTTACTGCAAGTTTTACCCAATCACGGATTGGTGCGTCTTTCACCTGACACATACGCCAGATATCACCTTCTTCTACATTTTGTGACATCAACACTTCACCTGTGTCGAGATCAGTAATGTTGGCAACACCTGCTTCAGAAATTTCAAAAGTTTTGTCGTGTGAACCGTATTCTTCCGCTTTTTGCGCCATTAAACCAACGTTTGGCACAGTACCCATAGTACGTGGGTCGAAGTTACCATTCCACTTACAGAAATTGATCATTTCTTGGTAAATACGTGCGAATGTAGATTCAGGCATGACTGCTTTACAATCGTAAGGTTTGCCGTCAGCACCCCACATTTTACCGCCACCACGGATCATTGCAGGCATAGAAGCATCTACAATCACGTCATTTGGTGAATGGAAGTTAGTGATGCCTTTAGCAGAATCCACCATTGCAAGTGCAGGACGGTGTTCCTGGCAAGCATGTAAATCTTCGATGATTTCTTCACGAAGTGAAGTTGGTAAGGTTGCGATCTTCTCGTAAAGACCCGCCATACCGTTATTGACGTTGATGCCTAATTCGTCAAACAATTTACCGTGCTTTTCAAAAGCGTCTTTGTAGTAAATTTTCACACAGTGACCGAATACGATCGGGTGTGATACTTTCATCATGGTTGCTTTCACGTGCAATGAGAACAAAATGCCTGCTTCACGACAGTCTTCGAGTTCTTTCTCGTAGAAGTCACATAGTGCTTTTTTGCTCATAAACATTGAGTCAATGATTTCACCATCTTGAAGCGCAACTTTTGGCTTAAGTACGATGGTTTCACCAGACTTGGTGATGAGTTCCATTTTCACATTACGTGCACGGTCTAAAGTCATTGATTTTTCGCCATGGTAGAAGTCACCTTCATCCATGTGAGAAACGTGAGTCTGTGACCACTGCTTCCACTCGCTCATTGAATGCGGGTGTTTTTTAGCATAATTTTTTACCGCAGCTGGTGCGCGACGATCAGAGTTACCTTCACGCAATACTGGGTTTACTGCTGAACCAAGGCATTTACCATAACGCGCCTTGATCTCTTTTTCTTCTTCAGTGGTTGGGTTTTCTGGGTAATCAGGAAGTGCATAGCCCTTCGATTGAAGCTCTTTAATACATGAAACTAACTGAGCAACAGACGCACTGATGTTTGGCAGTTTAATGATATTGGTATCTGGGTCTTGAGTAAGACGACCTAACTCGGCAAGGTTATTAGTTACCTTTTGTTCATCTTTCAGGTAATCTGAAAATTCTGCGAGTACACGCACTGCAACTGAGATGTCACTTTTAACAATCTCAATGCCAGCAGGTTTTGTAAAGGTCTCAATGATCGGTAGCAATGAATAAGTCGCTAATAACGGCGCCTCATCAGTCAGTGTATAAATGATTTTTGACTTTCCACCAGCCATATATAGCCCCTTGTGTTGGATTGAGTTATGGAAAACTGCGCTTGTGGCCCAGCTCCTAGAACCGATTTGCTTGAACAAACTTGAGAGTATCAGCGTTCATCACATGCTAGTCAACGCAATATCCTGTGATAACGACATTTCGATAAAAAATACTACAAAATGATATAATAGTAGCAATCTGGTATGTATATATGAGGCCAAGTTATGTCTTTTCAAATACAAACCACTGTCAACTTTAAATGAATGCACTGAATTGATCATTTAGCAAACAAATACACAAATTGCTAAATATCTAGTCCTATTTTGACAGAGCTTGATGAAAATTACGTTAATTCTTTAGTGGTAAGATCAAACTAAACGCCACACCGTCAGTTCGATTTTCAACCTCAGCGACACCTGCATGTAACTGCATAATTGAGCTCACAATAGCTAAACCCAGACCACCTGTTTGCGCTTTTTGATGTCGACTTTCATCGACCTGATAAAACCGGTCAAATAAATAAGGCAAATGCTTTTCATCTATAAAAACACCTTCAGTCACAAACGTCATGACACAATTTAAATCACGTTGACCAGCATCTACTCTAATCACGCCACCTGTTTGACCATGCAAAATGGCATTACTGATTAAATTCGCAATCGCACGTTGGATTAATGCTTCATTCGCCATGATATTCAGATCATCAACCACATCAAGTTTGAGCGTCATCTGATGCTCTTCAACCAAACAATCAAAATAGTCGATAATATTTTTCATCAGCTGTTTGACATTGACTGGCTTTTTCTCAAGCCCCTGCTCAGCATGTTCAGAACGTGCAATAAACAGCATGCTTTCAATCATTTTGGTGAGCCGCTCATACTCTTCCAAATGCGAATAGAGTAAATTTTCGAGTTCTTCTGTCTTACGCGGTTGTGACAGTAAAATCTGCGTTTGTCCCATTAAATTATTGAGTGGTATTCTCAATTCATGTGCGATATCTTCTGAAAACTGTGCCAGTTTTTGATAATCCTGTTGAATTTTATCGAGCATTTCATTCATTGCATGGCTCAACTGCTGAACCTCAATATTGCTGGATTCAATTTCAATACGATGATTCAGCTTTTGCACATTGATTTTACTGGTCTCTGCAATCAAAGTGCGCATGGAACGGAATAAATAATGCCCCACCATAAATCCTAGAAGACTAGACAACAAAATACCCAGACCACTATAAAACAAGACTTTCCAAAAATATTGGCTCAGTATTTGATTCGCTCCATTCCATTGTTGCCCTGCAATCAATTGATATTGCTTATGATCATATGAAATGGATTGGAATGCGAAGCGTGTGGTCGGATGCTCAATAGTATTATTACGATATTGAATTTTATTTGAATAATTTAGCTCAGGAATTTTGATTTGTAATGGATTAATCGTGATGAGATCTTGTGTTGACTCTTTGACAATAAAAATACTGTCTTCATGTCCCACCATATTTTCATAAAGCTTTGGGTATTTCCCTAAAATCTGAATAGTATGTGCATCGGTCAGAAAAACTTCCATTCGTTTAATCCGAGCAGCCAAGGCTTTATCTTGCTGGCTATAAACCATTTCGCGAAAATTCTGATAAGACAAACCACCGATACTGCTAAAAACCACGCAGGAAATGAGGCTAAAAGCAAAACTTAGGCGGGAAGCCAATGACAGTCTATGCATCATTGCCATCTTTTAAATCAACCTTATAACCCATCCCCCTGACTGTATAAATTAACTTGGGAACGAAATGATCATCAATCTTTGCCCTTAATCGGCGTATCGCAACATCCACCACATTAGTATCCGTATCAAAATTGATATTCCAAACCATTGAAGCAATTTGCGTTCTTGTTAGCACTTCACCACGGTGTTGAATCAATAATTGTAACAACACAAACTCTTTGGCAGTCAGATCAATCTTGGTATCGGCGCGATGTACTTCCCGACTGAGTCGGTTTAAGGTTAAATTCGAGATTTGATAAGTTTCTTGTTCTACATTCGGTACACGGCGTCACAGACTTTTAATCCTTGCCAATAATTCGACATAAGAAAAAGGTTTAATTAAATAATCATCTGCGCCAAGTTCCAAACCCTTTACCCGATCCAAAACATGATCTTTTGCAGTCAGTACTAAAACCGGCATTTTCGAAAAAGTACGTAGCGTTTGCAAAACTTGCCAACCGTCCAATTGTGGCAACATCACATCCAAAATCAACAAATCAAAGGCTTCCCGCTGCAAACGTGACAAAGCCTCTATGCCATCTTTTGCAATGGCACAGGTATAACCAGATTCATTTAATCCTTTCGCTAAGAACTGCGCGATTTTAGATTCATCTTCGACAATTAAAATATGCATCCCATATCTTAACCTGATTTATTCATCGTCAAGATTACAAATCGGTAATCCAATTGTCATCACGCCAAGATTTTTTTCTTCCTACCATGTCTTAAGCAAATAAAGATTTTTATCGCCCAACATTCCGCTATTGATTTTGGAAAATTGAATATGGACAAGCTACTGAGCCGTTTTGCTGTTTCTTCTGTTTTACTGACTGCTGTATCACTGAGCTATGCTCAGGACACAAATAATGCAGGTTATTATCTCTCTGCAAAAGTTGCTGCTGCTCAACTCAAAGCCGACAATATGGAAACCAGCTTACGCCCTGGTATTGGCCAATTTGTCACAGGTCAAGATAAAAAAGATCAAACCAACGCTTCATTAGGTTTTGGCTATGATTTTGGCAATGGCTGGCGTACTGAAGGTGAGTATACCTTTAAAAATAACGCTGAATTTACCAGTGGTTCAACCAACTTTCCAACCAGCCTCAACCATCACAAAGTCGATACACAACGTTTAATGTTGAATGCTTATCGGGATTTTGAAGTCATCAACAACGTAGCGGTGTATGGCAATGTCGGCTTAGGTATTGCCCGCACTAAATCTTCAGGCTGGCAAGGTAATGCATCTCGCCAATACCTTTCCAATACTGAAACACAATTGGTCTATAGCTTAGGTGCAGGTGCAACTTACAAAGCCATTAAAAACTTAAATCTTGATATGGGTTATCGCTATGTTGACTTAGGTAAGGCTGATAGCGGGTTAAACAACTTTGCCAATGCACGTGGTTTACAAGATGAACAAATGAAAGCACACCTATACTCAAGTGAGTTTTATTTAGGTGCAAGATATTCATTCTAAAAAAGAATTAAAAAACATTGATCGATAAACTTAGCCATTAGATGTGGCATCAAAAATCTAATAGAGAAAGCCACTCTACGATTTTAGAAAAATTTCTTTGGAGTCATACAATGTCTAAATTTTTATGTGCTGCAACAGCACTATTCGCAACCAGCACAATTTTTGCAGCCTCTCCAAATCCACTCAGCGTTCATGTGCTTAATTTGGAAAATGGTTTACCTGCTGCCGATGTTATGGTTACTCTGGAAGCACAGCAAAAAGATAAATGGGTGGAAATCAATCAAGCCAAAACAGATCAAAATGGCAGGATTACTGCGCTTTACCCAGTACAACAAGAACTCGCCGCAGGTATTTATAAAGTCACCTTTAAAACAGGCGACTGGTTTAAAGCTCAGAAGCAACCGAGTTTTTTCCCTGAGGTTCCAGTTATTTTCACCGTTGATGGTACCGTCCCCCATTACCATATTCCACTACTTCTCAGCCGCTATGGTTATTCCACCTACCGAGGTAGCTAATAAAAAAGACGCTCATATAGAGCGTCTTTTTTATCGTATCTCTGACTATTTCTTCAACCAACTATCGAGTTTCTTTTGATCTTCAACTTTGAGTTCAACTGTTGTAAGCGAGTTCTCACCTGCTTGCAGTTCAAATTGTAAGAACTCATCGCGACGGAATGCATAAACCGTAAACTTGCCTTGTTGCTTTGCATACTTCACTAAAAGTTTTTCTGATGCTTTGATGCCATCAATCGCGACAATCACATCATTGGCCGATAAACCTGCTTGAGCGGCAGCACTGTCACGACGAAGCTGTTGCACCACCACACCTTCAGCTTTATCAACCACTTTTAAACCGAATGGTAACGCCTTGTCATCTTTGCTGCTAAAACTTAAACCGAACTCAGGGAATAATTGATCCAGCGGTAACTCATCTGTGGTGTTGATCAAATGATTGATTTGCTCAATCCAGTTATCACCTGTCAGTTCATGACATAATTCAAAAATAGTCCGATCGTTGACCTGAATACCATTTTGGGTATTTTCATACAAACGACGCATCAAGGCATCTAAATTAGAACCACGTAAGCGCAAGCCCAAGTCTAGACACAGTGCCACCAAACTGCCTTTGTTATAGTAACTGGTTCCCGCATTATTTGAGTTTTCATCCTGACGATAGAACTTAATCCATGCATCAAAACTAGACTCAGAAACGGATTGAATCAAACGTCCTGGATTTTGCAGATAACGATCAATTTGCGCTTTCAGGAGATCCAAATAAGACTTCTGTGAAATCACGCCACTACGCAATAGAATCAAATCATCGTAATAAGACGTAAAGCCTTCAAAAATCCACAGTAAGCTGGTGTAGGCTTCTTTATGCAAATCATAATTGGCGAAATTTTCAGGACGAATAAATTTCACTAACCATGAGTGAAAATATTCATGGCTGCATAGGCCCAAGAAACGCTGATAGTCTTTAGACGGCTCTTCTGCTTCATTGGCTTGCGGTAAATCATCACGCGGTGTAATTAAACTGGTGCTATTACAGTGCTCTAAACCACCATAACTATTGCCAGTTGCCATGGTCATAAAGGTATAGTTCTGAAATGGCGCTGAACCAAACATGTCGATTTCAGTTTGGCAAATCTTTTTAATATCTGCCTCTAAACGAGCTAAATTGGTGGTGTGCTTGCCAGAAATCACAAACTCATGCGCAATACCGCTGGCTTCAAAACTAAAACGACTTTGATCTGCCAATTCAAATGGACTATCAATCAGTTGGTCATAGTTTTCTGCTTTTAAGGTGAAACGCCCCTTCACTAAGCTTTTTGATGGCAAACCTGTAGCTATTTGGAAATGTTTTAATTCATCAGGTAGGAATAATTCAAGTTCACATGCAGCTTGTTCTTGATCTATCAGCCCTAAACACACACAGGCAGGATTAACATATAAACGTGTCTGATCGACATAGGCACCGCGTACAGACAAATCATAGGCATACACATCATATTCAACCGTAATCAGTTCATGATCGGTATTGAATAAACGCCAACGATTTTTTTCTGTTTTTTTAATGGTCAGTAATCGCCCTGCTTCATCAGATGCTTTCACCGACTCGATATGCTTTGAGAACTCTCGAATCAAATAACTACCAGGAATCCAAGTAGGCAACCAAAGTTCTTGATTGGGATTTGCAAGAAAACGAAGTGTGACATGAATCAGGTGCTGGCGATAATCGTCGAACTCAATTTGATAGTGCAACATAATTTTTAATCATGAAAATAGGAACAATTTCACACAGCTTAGCATTTTTTTACAAAGTCATGCGTAGATGTCGTAATTGTCGGCAAAAGTTGCTGGATTCTTCAACAAAAAAGTCATAGCATTCTTGTCTCGCATTCTAGGCCATCGGATCGGCAATACAAGGTATTCACGTGAAATTTCTCCTCTCCCTCTTTACGTTGTTTAGTCTCGTTTGTGCAAACCTTGCACATGCAAATTTACTCAACATTGCACCCGAAACAGTTGAAGCTCAAGCATGGTCGGTGATTGATGCCCAATCAGGACAAATCATTGCAGAGCACAACAGTCATGTTCAACGCGCGCCAGCCTCTTTAACCAAAATGATGGTGGCTTACATCGCTTTAAAAGAAATTGAAGCGGGTAAATTGCATAAAGCAGACGTATTGACCGCAACACCTGTGGTCAGCACAGTGATGTGGGATGAGTCACAAATGTACCTAAAAGCAGGTGAGCAGATTTCTGTTGATCAACTGTTAGCAGGTCTGATCGTCATGTCTGCCAATGATGCAGCAGTGACCCTTGCTGAAAAAATCTCAGGCAGTGTGCCGCAGTTCGTTGCACGTATGAACCAAGAAGCACAAGCACTTGGCATGAAAGATACACATTTCAGCAACCCTGCTGGTATCACCATGACAGATCACTACTCAACCGCAGCAGATCTCAGCTTACTTGCCAAAGCAATCGTGAAAGAAACACCTGAATATTTGTATTATTCAAAAATGCCAAGTTTTAGCTATAACCAACGCTTCCATCACGCCACTAACCTTGCATTAAAAATGGACCCAACAGCGGATGGTCTAAAAACGGGTTATACCAAAGCAGCAGGTTATAATCTTGCGTTAACAGCAGAGCGTCCGACGTTTAACCCGCATGTTGAAAAACGCCGTTTAATTGTGGTGGTGTTAGGTACACCAAGCGCGGTAAAACGTGCTGAAGTGGCGCATAAGTTAATGAACTTGGCTTATACCTATACCCGCGACGAAGAAGTGATTCCTAAGCAACGATTGATTGCAGAACTTCCTGTGGTTAAATCGACATTGAAAATGTTTAAAGTTGAAACACAGCAGCCAACCATTGTAACCACTTCCTTATATGGTCAAACTGCACCGATTGATTTGAATACTTTTGACTTACTGACTCAACGTATTCATCTGATTGATGCAAACCAACAAGTCAGCACGGTTGAGCCGCTGCAAACCACCAATACACGTATCAATATTGAGCTCAATGAACAGCATTTGACTGCCCCTTTAACCCAAGTGATGAACTTGGCAACAGTGTCAATCTATCAAAACAATCAATTGATTCGTAGCTTGCAGATCGAAAACGATGTGCACATTGAAGAAGCCAATATTTTCCAGAAAATTATGATTTGGTTTTCTAACTTATTTTCATTCTTTTCCACCAATGACACAAAAAACCCAAAACTTTACCCTTTAAATCAAGGATAAAAAAAACCTACTTTTTTTATCAAGATTAACCATACATGATCGAAAAAAGGATGGCATAATCCTGCCATCCTTTCACAAAAATAATTAGGTTAATCATGAGCAAAACCTTACATCATATCGTGATTGTGGGTGGTGGCGCAGGTGGTTTGGAACTTGCGACGCAACTAGGTGAACGTTTTGGTAGACGAAAGAAAGCCCGAATCACCCTAGTCGATCAAAACCTCACGCACATATGGAAGCCTCTCCTGCATGAAATCGCTGCAGGCTCACTCAATCCTCACGAAGAACAAACCAATTATTTTGCTCACGCAGAAAAACATCATTTTGAATTCGTGCTTGGCACCTTGATCGATGTCAATAAAGATCAAAAACAAATTATACTTTCTCCTCCACAGCTTTCTAAAGAACATACCCCACTGACCCAAAATCTCAGCTACGACACACTTGTGCTGGCTGTTGGTTCAGTATCAAACGACTTTGGCACAGAAGGTGTGCGCGAACATTGCCATTTCCTCGATAGCCGCAAACAGGCCGACATCTTCCAACAAGATTTGTTCCATCTTTATATCGAGGCACAAAACCAGCCAACCGAACGGGCTTTAAATATTGGTATTGTTGGTGCAGGTGCAACAGGCGTTGAGCTGGCGGCAGAACTGATTGAAACCACGAAAAACTTTTATCGTTATGGTTTAAAGAAAATTGATCCGAAGCAGGTCAAAATCACTCTCATTGAAGCCTCTGATCGCATCCTCCCTGCGCTGACAGAAAAAACAGCTGCACATAGTGCTAAACAACTCCAGAAAATGGGTATTGAGATTCTGACTCAACATAAAGTACAAAAAGTTGATGAATCTAATGTCTATTTTAGTAATGGCAATGTGCTGCACTCAGATATTACGGTTTGGGCGGCAGGTGTAAAAGCACCGAAAGTCCTAGAATCTTTCACTGATTTTAAACGTGACAAGATTAATCGTTTAATGGTGTATGCAACACTACAAACCTACTCTGACCCAAATGTATTTGCCTTTGGTGATTGTGCCAACTGTCAATTAGATGCACGTCAGCCGCCTCTAGGTCCACGTGCACAAGTCGCTAGTCAGCAAGCCACATTTCTGGTGGATGCAATGGCTGCACGTTTATCGGGTTCTCCTCAACCGATGTTCAGCTTTAGTGAGAAAGGGTCACTGGTGTCATTAAGCCACAATCAAGCTGTGGGAGAATTGTTGGGCGATGTTAGCGTACAAGGCTTTATTGCAAAAACCATGTATGTATCGTTATACCGATTGCATCAAGCCAATATTCATGGTTATACCCAAGCCGGTATGCTGACCATGAAAGATTTCCTAACACGTCGTGTCCGTCCAAAAATTAAACTGTATTGAGTTGAAATTTGATATTTCGTCTCAATATTTAACTAAATCGTTTCAAAAAGTGGAAAATAGTCAACAAAATCTATTTTTCACTTTATGATATACAGCTAAAACTATTGATGACATGGATTCAAAACATGACTGCTATTGCACTTAACCACGTGGTTTCATTCCACTACACTTTAACAAACGCTGAGGGTGAAACACTTGATCAATCTCAAGGTGAACCACTTGCATATTTGCACGGCGCAGGCAACATCATTCCTGGTTTAGAAAATGCACTTACAGGTAAAACTGTAGGCGAAAAATTCACTGTAAACGTTCCAGCTGCTGAAGGTTATGGCGAATACAACCCAGACCTCGTTCAAGAAGTTCCAGCTCAAATGTTCCAAGGTGTGGACAACATCCAACCTGGTATGCAATTCCAAGCTCAAACTGATGATGGCGTTCAAATCGTAACTGTTAAAGCGATTGAAGGTGACAACATCATCGTTGATGCGAACTTCCCACTTGCTGGCCAAGATCTTACTTTTGAAGTAGAAATCGTTGAAATCCGCGATGCTTCTCAAGAAGAATTAGATCACGGTCACGTTCATGGTGCAGGTGGTCACCACCACTAATTCACTTTTGAATTAGATGGAAAAAGCAAAGCTTCGGCTTTGCTTTTTTATTGCTAAGTACTTTTCCAAAATCGAAAAATCGCTTAACGTTGTCTAACTTTCGATTACAATCTACAACTATGTCTCAGACCTATCAACTGATTTGGTTTCGCCAAGATTTAAGAATCCATGATCATGCAGCGCTTTGGCATGCGACTCAAGCAGGCCCGACAGTTGCACTGGTAATTTTGTCTCCTGCACAGTGGCAGCAACACGACGATGCAGCGATTAAAATCGAGTTTTATCTACGTCAATTACAACAACTAAAACAGCACCTTGCAGACCTGAATATTCCCCTTTTGATTCAAACAATTCCATTGTGGAAAGATGTTCCTGACTTTTTTTCACTTTTGATCCAAAAGTTTAACATTGAAAATATATATGCCAATATCGAACTTGGCATCAATGAACTCAAACGAGATCAGACCGTACAGCAGCAAATAAATCAACATAATAAAGAATTGATCCTTTTGCATGATCGAACTTTATTTCCAGTTGCCTCTATTCGCAATCAATCTAACTCTCCCTATCAGGTTTTTGGTGCATTTAAGAAAACCTGCTATCAACGTTTACAGCACGGTTTACCACAATGTTATCCTCCCCCAAAGGAACAGCAACCTCTGTCGCTTGATATATCAGCCTTTCAACAAGATGATATTCAAGAATTACAGCGTGACTATATAAAAAAAATCCAATATTCCAACTTTACCGAATGGCAAGTCGGAGAAACACATGCTCTCATGCTCTTAGATCAATTTATTGATGAACGCTTAACTGGCTACAAAACAGCACGAGATTTACCTGCGATATCAGGCACTAGCCAACTTTCAGCCTATTTAAATATTGGCATTATTTCCATTCGTCAATGCCTGCAAGCACTATTTAGGCAACAACAGGGACATTTTGAGATTCAGTCCGAAGGTCAACAAACATGGCTGGATGAACTTCTGTGGCGTGAGTTTTATCAACACATCTTGTTTGATTTCCCCAAAGTCTCCAAGCATCATCCCTTCCAATCTCACACCCAAAAGATCTGCTGGCGTGAAGATCCAATTGCATTAGAAAAATGGCAGCAAGGACAAACAGGTATCCCCATTATTGATGCTGGTATGCGGCAAATGTTAGCCACTGGTTGGATGCATAATCGGGTACGTATGATCTGTGCCATGTTCTTAAGCAAGAACCTACTCATCGACTGGCGTAAAGGTGAGCAATGGTTTATGCAGCACCTAATTGATGGTGACTTGGCTGCCAATAATGGTGGATGGCAATGGTGTGCATCTACAGGGACGGATGCTGTTCCTTATTTCCGTGTGTTTAATCCAACGACTCAATCACAAAAGTTTGATCCTGAAGGTGAATATATCCGTAAATGGGTTCCAGAGCTGGCCCATCTCAATAACAAAATGATTCATGAGCCTTATGCTAGAAATCAGCCGCTAACACTGGATTATCCTGAGCCGATGGTGGATTTAAAGGCCAGTCGTCTGCGTGCAATCGACGCTTTCAAATCTCATTAACAGAGCTTACAGAAATGAAATAAACCTCTAAAATAGGATACTTTTTATTCTTTTGAAATACAGACTATACTGTATGTTACTGTTTATAAAATTATTTTACAAAGCAAACAACAGAAAAGCTGTCGTAATAATCGTAAAATAATGCTACCTTGATCACAAAAGACATTTATTAAAACTAAAATTATTATGCAAAAAAATCCAGCTCCAGCACTCGTCTTGTGGATTATTTCCGCTCAAATTTTTATGGGTATCGTCGCATATGAGTGGCTTCCAGCCAGTTATCGCGGTAGTTGGGTGTTTCTGCTCATTCTGTTAATTTCTGGTGCTTTTTTGAATGTCGGAATGGCATTAGTCCTCGGCTTGATTACCTTTGTTGGCGTTGCCGTCTACTTCTTTCTCGATTTGGCCAATCAAACCTATGTGGAACGTCAACTGCTATTATTGTTCGTGCTACCGATTACCCCGATCTTTTTAAGTGCGATACGTCATAATATTCGAAATGCCTTAAAAAGCTTTCGTGCAATCCAAAGTTATGATCGTAATTATCAACACGATATCTTACCGCTGACCGCCTTAAAACATTTCCAAGCTGAATTAAAAAAGTTGTTACAACTCACGCATAAAGATCACTATAAAATCATTACGACCCATATCAACAACACTGTACTGATTCGTGAAATGTTGGGCGAAGATATCTGGAAAGAAACCCAAAATAAAATTATGGCGATTCTTTCAAATGAGAGAAATAGTGTGATTTACCATTTTATTAATGAAGAACTCAGTGAAATTAAAAGTATTGTCATTCACGAACCTAGCATTGATGAACAGCAGATCTATCCACACTTCATTCAAGATCTTCAAGAACTCACTGTACTCAAACTGCATATTGAGCAACATACTGAATACTTAACACCTTCCAGTCGAGAGGTGCACTAATGTCCGTATTACTCAATATCTGTGGTGTTCTGGTCGCAACAAGTAACATTCCTGATACGACGTTGCAGCAATTCTACCAGCAGTATTATCACTGCAAAATTGAAACTGCAAAAACAGAATTAACTACGCAGACCGAAGCTCCTCAAACCGTTGCACAACTATTTCCACAACCTGCAACATGGTGGCCTGTATTCACTTCAGACCAACTAGATTCTGAAAGTTTTAAGCAATTGATTGAGCAAGGCATCAAACCTGGTGTAATTTTGCCGAACGAATATTTTAGTGCAATTAAATATTATAAAATTAAAAAAGCCGTCAATGAAGGTGCCATTCCTGTCGCCTTCTATCAAATGGCTCATGCAAAGTATTTTGCTGCTAAAGCAACTTTTTCCACCGCGATTGGCTTACGTCCTTTAGCGGCATTGATTGAAACAGGCTGGGATGAAAACCTGATTGCTCAGCCTGCTGGCAGCTACATTATCCGATCAGACAGCCCAACTGAACTACGTATCCCTGCCCGCAAAATTCAACATCATCAACATTATTTCTATCAAGCAATTACCGACCCATCACAAAGTTCAGGTTATCAAGTTGTGATTAACCCGCCATTGGGTATGCCCTTAAATACCATTGAATATCCTAAACTCGGTATCTCATGGGATTTGAATCGTACTCAATTTACCAGTACCACAGACGGTGTTGAAACCAGTTTATTCGGCTATATTCTAATCGGACTGAGTACAGTGGTCATTCCACTCGACTATATCTATTCAGCACATTATCCAAGTTTACTCAGTACGTTCGGAAGTTCTATTTCCTGGATCTCATTATTACTTGGCGGTGGATTACTCCTTATTTTGATTATATCTATCATTCGTAGGAGAAGAATAAATGCCCGCAATTGATATTCTTTTCTTATTTGGTTTTCTTGGGATCTGGATTCCACAAGCCTTTTGGGCATGGTTGAGTTATCAGGCATGGAAATATTCTAAAAATGCAGCAAAGGAACTGGAAAACATGCCAGTTCCTGAACAATGGCCCGTATTAAGTGTCTTGATTCCAGCCTATAACGAAGGTGTAGTGATTGAAGATACTTTGCATGCGATTGCACAACAGGACTATCCTGCACATGCTTATGAAGTTTTACTGATTAATGATGGCTCTAAAGATAATACCTTAGAAATTGCAGAGCGCATGGCTGCCATTTATCCCTGCATTAAAATTGTTAATGTACCGAAAGGTATGGGAGGAAAAGGTAAGTCACGTACACTCAACAACGGTTTACCGCATGCTAAAGGTGAGCTAATCGTGGTCTATGACGCAGATAGTACACCTGAACCTGACTGTGTACGTCTATTAGCCCAAACCTTACTGGCTGATAAAAAATTAGTGGCTGTAAATGGTAAAGTTCGTACCCGTAACTGGCGTGACAGTATTTTGACCCGTTTTATTGCGATTGAATTTATTTTCTTTCAATGGATTTTCCAAGGTGGTCGCTGGCAACGTTTCGAACTCTCAACCTTAATGGGCACCAATTATGTGATCTGGCGTGATGCTTTAGAAACATTGGGTGGTTTTGATGAAAAGTCTTTGGTTGATGATACCGAGATGAGCTTTCGCATTTTCTTGGGCCAAAGACGGATTAAGTGGGTACCTTATGCTGTCGGCTGGCAACAAGATCCACCTTCTTTAAGTGTATTTGTAAAACAACGCTCTCGCTGGACACAAGGAAATTTCTATGTGACCAGTAAATATTTACCAATTGCACTGCGAAAACCATTCCCGATCGGAATCGAAATTTTTAACAATATCATGTGTTATGTGCTGTTTGTACCCGCACTGATCTGGAGTCACATCACTTTAACTTTAGGCTTATTGGGTATTGCAGGGATTACAGTTCCTGGTCCATTTACTCTACTTTGGGGCCTATCCTTCTGTTTATATGTCGCACAAATGTGGTTCACCTTATCTTTAGAAAGAGCCAAACCTCAACTATATTTCTTCGCTGTCTTATCTTACGTAACGTATTCACAAGTGTTCTTATTTATCGTGTTTAAAGCTGCATATGACATGCTCAAAAATAAGATCCAAGGCAATTCATTACAGTGGTATAAAACTGAGCGTAGCAAGGAGAAAAAATAAATGAAAAATAACCCATTACATCATCATTTTCTAAAAGCAGTAGTTGCAAGCATCGCTCTTTCCTTGCCCGTTTTTTCTGTGGCAGATACCTTGAATACTTGGACGTTCGACAACATCAACACGTCCAATAAATATACAATTGAGCCACACTTCATTTATGTAGGTAAAGGTTCTGAATGGCAAAATATCCGTTTTACCAGTGATTATTCCACCGAACATTTCACAACATTATTGGTAAAATTTGATGACAAGCTGATTTATAATACTACTTTAAACGGAAGTGGCTCGTTAAGCTTTGATATTCCGGCAACCCAAAGTGGCTTTCATCGTCTAGACTTTATTTTGCAGCAGTACTCACCCAATACTTCACCTGCCGTCGACAAAACAACTTTCTGTAGCGAAGATGTCGATCAAGTTACCTATTTAAGTAATTCTAAAATTGACTATATTCGACACAGACCAATTTATCGTTTAAAAGATTTGCCTGATGCTTTATTTAATCCTCAGGTTGTCCGTCCAACTCCTTTTGTCGGTGTATTAAAATACAATCCTGCAAACGTAAATGAAGCAAGCATGTTAGGGCGTCTGATTAGTGCATGGAGTTCAGTCACCCCTATCCAATGGTATGAACAAAATGCTCCGACAGAGCAAACACCAAACTTCTATATTGAAATTACAAAATCAGCTACCCCTTTACCGAAAGGGACTCTCGTCCAAATCAGTACGGCAAATGATATTCCTACCTTACAAATTCAATATGATCAGCCTGAAAAACTAGTCTCTGCGATCAACGGATTGCTCAATCCAAATTATTTACAACAATTAAATACTTCTGCGACCTTTCTTCCAAATAAACTCGAAGCGCCGAATTGGGCTAAGATTAAGCAAATCCATACCCTTGCGGACTTAGGCATTAGTGATTTCCGTTTAAATCAAGCTGAGAAAAATCTATTCTTGAATTTCCCAGCAGTTTGGCAGCCAACTGATATTTTACAGGGGCAAATCGCACTTCGCGTACAAAGTGGTTTATTAGAAGGTTCCAACATTACTACGTGGATTGATGGCGGCTTGGCAGGCAGCTTAAAAACAGCCAACCTAGATTCAGATCCTGTTAACCGTCAGTTTAACTACTTCGCCAAGACCATTTCGAACAATACGACCTTCAGCCTGAAACTTGAAAATTCAGTAATTGTAAACTCGCAGTGCTTACCAACCGCAAAAGGTTCCCTTTGGATTGATACACAAAAATCGACAGTGAAATTGCCACACAAACTAAAAAATGGTGTTGCATCCTTATCAATGACTTTTGCAACGCACCCGACCATTGCTATTGATGGAAATGCAGGTAGCTTGGAAATCGCAATGACCATGAGTCAAGTGGCCAAGAAAATGCTGATGACCAATGATCCAATTCCGTTAAATCTGGTGAAATTAGATCCAAATAAACCTGAACTTTTGAACGTACAGGTCAATCCTAATATTTATCGCCAGCAAGTTCTAATGCATCAAAATACACTTTATGCACCTGCTGCTACCAATGGTTTCTTGGTCAGCTTCCATAATCAACGTTTTGATATCATTACTGATTCAATGCAAGGTGCGCAAAACTTCACAAAACTTTGGGAGAAAATTCAACAGAATATCCCCAATAATGCCAGTAAGATTTTGGTTACAGAAAGCGGACAAGTCTTTATCTTACAAAAAATTATGGTGGGGAACCAAAAAGCACCTCTTGTTAAGCAATCGTCATTCTTTATCTTGGTCGTCACAATCTCTGCTATCATGATTCTTGCAATTTTGCTCTGGTACTGGCGTAAACGACCTAATGCTAAAAATAAGGCTGACTAAATCAACAACGTTAACCACGCTAAGCCTCTCAGCCTTATTCTTGTTAGGAGGTTGTACTCATCAGCTTAAAGCAGATCTACAACCTCCACAGATTGAAGGCATATTTTGGCAACCTGATTTAGCTACCACTCCACCTTCTGGGAATTGGAATCTACTCGGTGTTTCTACTTTTGTTCCACAATGGTCTGTGGTGCAATCCAAGTCTTGGTTTGACCATGAGATCGGATTACAAAAATGGGATAAAAACATCAACCTTAAGCAGATTCAGCAAAAACCATGGGCCCAACATATTCTTCTAGGCTTAGCAGGAGAATATGATGAAAAAACCGCACGTTCCAATGTATTACAACTTGCTGATAATTCTAAAAAAATCATCGAGAATACTCAATTCATTCCACTCAAAGGTTATTATTTCCCTGTCGAGGCAGACCCAACCTGGATCTGTGTGAATGATCTTGCCAAAGCCATCCGTATTTTACCAAAACCTCTTTGGATCAGTATCTATAGTGGAGAACAAGCACCAGAACATTTAGACTCTTGGTTAAAAAGCTGGTTACCCAACCATACAGGCGTATTCTTTCAAGATGGTGTAGGTGTAGGAACGCGCTCCCCACAGCAAGCCCGTATTGTGCTTGAAGATCTTCAAAAAGAATTTGGCAAAGATAATATTATCATTGTATTAGAAGCATTCCGCCCAGTGAAAGGCGGTAAATTCCGCTCCGCCTACCCATGGGAAGTCATAGAACAGCTTAAAGCCTATGAAGGGCAAAAAGTGTATATTTTTGATGGTCCTCACTACATGAACCGTATGACTGTTTATACTGTTGCATTGTGGTACAAGCTGAGATATGGAGCACATACCATTAAAGCTCGTTAAAAGCTCTTATAAAAAACAAGTTCAGTACGAGTGTTGTTATAGTTTTCAGTTCCATCGGCTAAAGCATCTTTGAAATAATGCCCATATAGACGCTCAACTCGCAATTTCACTGGAATATAATTAAATGGCTGCCAAGCAACGCCAGCGCCATATTCAAATAAATTATTGTAATTCTCACCTTCTGAATCCGCTAAGGTATGCAGTTTGCCATAGGCTTGTACTGTTCCTGCCTCACCACGATAAACATTGAAACCCGAACGCAATCTCAAATCAGCAATCACATTATAATCTTCACGCGAGTAACTCGCGATATTGCCATACAAATCAGTAAAGTAATCATTCCATACCGTACGTTGTTCTACAGCAGGATTGGCATACCACTCTTGATAACCTGTAACCCCACCCACCACACTTTCACGGAATTTATCACGATTACGATCGATCAAATCATAGCTTCCCCCGACTTCTAAATAAGCGCGAACAGGAATGGATTGCCAAGGCTGATAGTTTGCGCCGATGCCAACAGTGACTGCATTTTCATCAATAATTTCAGGGCGAACACCACCTTTAGATTTAGTATCACGGTTTAAATTTACAAAACCATAGACTTGCGCCCGTCCGTTATCCAAATTTTTCCCATAACGCATCTTCAATGGAAAAATGAAATCGTCATAACGTGACTCATAAGACGGCGCAAAATAAACATCCTTAAAGGTGGATGGAACAGCTGAACCACTTAAGTTTTGCACGGCTTGTTGCGCTTTTGCTGCAATGTCAGCATCTGTTGATGTCGATAATCCTTTAAAAATAACTAAGGCTTCTTTATCCCGTTTCTGCTGATTCAGCAAATAAGCTTCTTGTAATTTCAATTGATCATCTTGTGGAGCAAGCTGTTCAGCCTTACGTACGCTTTGAAGCGCATCATTTTGTTTATTTAACCGTATCTGCAAATAAGTCAGACTTTTCCAGACCTTAATATCTTTAGGTGTGAGTTGACCTAACTCAATCAAAATTTTCTCGGCCTCTTCGGGTCGGCTTTGTTCAATTTTATAAAATTTATCCCAACGATCATAAATTGGGTTCCCTGGTTTATATGCTGCATCCCCTTCTTTGACAAAATCAGCTTCAGCACTGAATGCATGTTGTATAGGTAAGAAAAGACCCAAGATTAATAGTGTATGACTCAGCAGCTTATTGTTCGAATTGTTCATCGCAGATCTCAACTAGAAATATCAACAATATGGGTCATAAAACGCCAATGTAACCCAAAGTTAAAGTGTTAAATTATTCACATATTATAACCAAATCATCGTTATGCTATCGTTAAAATAAGTTATTTTATAATAGATTAAGTTTATGAATCATCAATAAAATTTTACAAATAACACATGATTTACTACGTTATAAATAATTAAATCCAACCGATCTTAAAGAGTACATTATGTCCTATTCCCAACATGCAGAACCGCATGTCATACAACGTTCAGGCTGGCTACGTGCGGCTGTTTTGGGTGCCAATGATGGCATTATTTCTGTCACCAGTCTGATTATGGGAATGGCTGCAAGCGGTGCAAGCTCTCATACTCTATTGATTACCTGTATTGCAGGACTTATTTCCGGCGCCACATCCATGGCGGCTGGCGAATATATTTCAGTCAAATCTCAAGAAGACATTGAAAAATCTGATCTTCGATTTGAGGCCAGAGAACTGGAAAAAAATCCACATGCAGAACTAAAAGAGCTGACACAAATTTATATTTCACGTGGCTTAAACCCTGAACTGGCACATGAAGTTGCCAAACAATTGACTGAACACGATGCACTCGGTGCACATGCACGAGATGAGATTGGGATCCATGAAAATACCGCTGCGAATCCAGTTCAAGCCGCTTTATCCTCAGCAGCCTCTTTCTCTTGTGGAGCAGCCCTGCCGATGTTGGCCATTTTACTGAGTCCAGGTACTTGGGTAGCACGTTCAGTACTGATTACTGGGATAATTTCACTGGCCTTGCTGGGTGCATTATCCAGTTACTTTGCGCGTACCTCCATGCTCAAAGGCAGTTTACGTATTACTTTATGGGGCGTGCTTGCGATGGCATTTTCGAGTTGGGTCGGCTCACTCTTTAATGTCACACCTATATAGAAAGCTGAATTTTTTAATATAAAAATAACCTCTATATTCAATAAGTAAATAGCGATTATTATTTGCCAGCCTTTTTGTTTTTACGTTAAGGTGGTTAAAAATGGAATGAGTAAAGCATCATGTCAATTTTAGAATTATTAGAAATAAAACATCCGATTTTACTTGCACCGATGGCAGGCGTTTCGACGCCAGAACTTGCCGCAGAAGTTTCTAATCAAGGTGCATTGGGCTCCTTAGGTCTTGGCGCAAATACGCCAGAAGCAGCTAAAGCCCAAATCATAAAGACTCAAGAACTCACCGACAAACCATTTCAAGTTAACTTTTTTTGCCATCAATCTGAACAACTTGACCCCGAAATAGCACAGCACTGGATTGATTATATTCGCCCCCAATTTGAGAAATTTGGTGCAGAAGTACCGACTCAACTGAACTGCATTTATCCAAGTTTTTTGGATAATGATGACTTTCTGAAAGTGGTTCTTGAAACAGCGCCCAAAGCGGTCAGTTTTCATTTTGGCATTCCACATCCACATCAAATTCAAGCGCTAAAAGATGCAGGTATTATCACCATGGTATCTGCGACGAATCTGCTTGAAGCCCAAGCGATTGAAGCGTCAGGTATAGACATCATTATTGCTCAAGGAATTGAAGCCGGCGGACATCGTGGGATTTTCAATCAACACTTTGATGCTGCAATTCAAACCTTTGATCTCGTTCAACTCATCACCCAACATTGCACACTGCCCGTGATTGCAGCTGGCGGTATCATGAATGGCGATCAAGCTAAAGCCGTACTCAAGTTAGGAGCTGCCGCAGTACAACTGGGTACAGCGTTTGTACAATGTAAAAGTTCAAGTGCAAATGCAGCATACCGTAAAGCATTATTTAGCCAAAACATTACTCAAATTAGTGCTAGCCTGTCTGGCCGACCAGCTCGTGGTTTGCTTGGGACATGGCATACACAGATTGACTCACCGAATCGTCCCAAGGTCCCAGCTTACCCTTATACCTATGATTTGGCTAAACAACTCATGTCTGTTGCAAGCGCACAGCATGATTTTAGTTATGGTGCCTTTTGGGCAGGCAGCAATGTCGGGCAAATCAGAGAGCTGGAAGCAGCAGATCTCGTGAACCAACTGGTGCTAGAAATCAAAAGCTACTGAATATTTTGTATAAAAAAACCGACCTATGCTGGTCGGTTTTTTTATTGATCTTATTTAATTGCCTCAAGCAAAGTATGTTGAGCATTATGAGGAGCCTCACCTGCTACAGGTCGTACACGATCCCAAACACCATCTCCCTGTAACAACCACGCTTGTTGATTATCTTTGAGATAATTTAACAAACCTTGCTGATAGATACGCTTTTTCAAAGCCGGGTCTTCAATCGGGAAACAGGCTTCAACACGGTTGAATAGATTACGATCCATCCAGTCCGCACTTGAACCATAAATACGTGGATTACCATTATTACTGAAATAATAAACCCGTGTATGTTCCAAGAAACGCCCAACAATCGAGCGCACACGGATATTTTCAGATAGGTGTGGCAAACCTGGACGTAAACAGCAAATCGAACGAATAATCAGATCCACCTGCACACCTGCTTGTGATGCTTCATACAATTTATTGATTAACTGCACTTCAGTTAGTGCATTTACCTTAATGATAATTTGCGCAGGTTTACCTTCTTTGGCATTGGCAATTTCATCATCAATATAGTTAATGAGTTGTGCATGCAACGTGAATGGCGCATGGAGCAGCTTTTTCGGCTTGGCCATTTTCCCCATGCCCGTTAATTCTTGGAAAATACGATGCACGTCTTCACAGAGGTCTTTATCTGTGGTCATCAAACCATAATCGGTATAAATACGCGCATTGGTTGCATGGTAGTTTCCTGTGCCCAAATGCACATAACGCACCAGTTTATTGTTTTCACGGCGAACCACCAGAATCATTTTGGCATGGGTCTTATAACCCACGATGCCATATACCACCACAGCACCTGCTTCTTGCAATACATTCGCTACTTCGATATTGGATTCTTCATCAAAACGTGCACGAAGCTCAATAACAGCCGTCACCTCTTTACCATTACGAGCAGCTTCGGCAAGTACTTGTACGATTTCCGAATCTGCTCCACTACGGTAAAGTGTTTGCTTAATTGCCAACACTTGCGGATCACGCGCTGCTTCACGCAACAACTGAATCACAGGAGCGAAGGATTCAAATGGATGGTGTAATAAAATATCCTGTTTCTGCATCGCAGCAAAAATACTTTCAGACTTTTTAAATGCTTTTGGAATGACTGGTGTATGGGAGTCATAGCGCAAATGTGGACGTTTAAAATTAGACAATAAACGGGCTAAATTCACTGGTCCATCAACGCGATAGAGCTGCTCTTCGTTTAAATCAAACTCATCCAGTAAGTATTCATAAATATGCTTTGGACAGTTATGTGTCACTTCCAGACGTACTGCACGACCAAAACGACGTGAACTTAATTCACCTTTGAGCGCTTTAGCTAGATCTTCTACATCTTCATTCAAGGCTAAATCCGCATTACGCGTGACACGGAATTGATAACAACCCGTTGCGGTCATGCCTGGGAATAAATCAGAAACATGTTCATGAATGATTGCAGACAACATTACATGATGTTCTTTACCGTCAGTTAACTCATCAGGCAACCGTACTACACGTGGCAATGAGCGTGGCGCAGGTACAACCGCAAGATCAATCTGACGGCCAAACGCATCCTTCCCTTCTAAAGTCACAATAAAGTTTAAGCTTTTGTTGACTAAGCGTGGGAATGGATGTGCAGGATCAAGGCTAATTGGGGTCAGTACAGGTGCAACTTGCTCTTGGAAATATTTTTTAATCCACGCCGATTGTGCAGGGGTTAATTCACCACGGCGTAAGAAGCAAATATCCTCTTCACGCAACTTCGGCAAAATTTGTTCATTAAGAATACGGTATTGACGCTCAATCGCAGCGTGTGTGGTTTTTGAAATTTGATCTAAAACTTGTTTAGGCGTTAATCCATCTGGGGTACGACTTTCATTGCCTAAGGTCAGTTGCTCCATCACCCCTGCAACACGAATTTCAAAGAATTCATCTAGGTTACGTGAAAAAATCAGAAGGAAATTCATCCGTTCTAAAAGGGGGTGAAGTGGATCGACAGCCTGTTCTAGTACACGAAGATGGAAATCGAGAATCGAAAGTTCACGATTAATATAACGATCGTTGTAACTATATTCTATGGGCGCTGTTGTCGTCACTGCAGTATTCATACCGAACCTTGTCGCATTATCATTCATCAAGTGATGATTTAAGTATGCTGCAAAATTATGTCAATTTGGTAAAAAAGCCCAAAAATATTAGGCTTTTTTAAATTTTTTTGGATTATTGTGGAATTTGTATCGCATTCATATATTTCAAGATGACTCGTTTACGGTATTGCAGCTTAGGGTCATTGCGATTGTCTTGATAATATTTAGGATTTGGCAATAATGCAGCCAAAAATGCAGCCTGCTCCCGAGTCAGACTTTTCGAACTTTTGCCATAATAAAATTGAGCTGCTGCTTCAACGCCATAAATGTTTTGACCAAACTCCACCGAGTTCATATACACTTCTAAAATACGGCGTTTCGACCACATCCGCTCCATCATCCAAGTTGCAACCGCTTCTTGACCCTTACGAATGAATGAACGTTTATTATATAAAAATAGGTTTTTTGCCAGTTGTTGCGAAACCGTTGAACCGCCAGCAACGAGCTCACCTTTTTCACTATTTCGCTCCAACGCAAATTGAATCCCAGCCCAATCAAAACCATGGTGGTGAATAAATTTTGCATCTTCACCCGCTAAAATGGCGCGTTTGAAATTATCACTAATATTGTCATAGTCACGCCATTCCTGTTTAATCGGCTTAAAGTCCGTTAAATAATCCCAACGCATAAACATCGTGGTTTCAACAGGATGTGTCCGCCACCAGACCAAACTACTAAAGATCCAAAGTTGGATCAGTAGAATGACGCCGATAATCAACATTACTGCGCGTGCTAA
Organism: Acinetobacter sp. ANC 3929; assembly: GCF_000369405.1. GTDB lineage: Bacteria > Pseudomonadota > Gammaproteobacteria > Pseudomonadales > Moraxellaceae > Acinetobacter. The sequence goes on along the minus strand of NZ_KB849994.1, from coordinate 145,988 downwards.
AAAGGCTTTCATTAAAGTGCATCACTCCATCGTGCAACAAATTCATGCTAAGCTATTTTTTATATCAATAACTAGCGTAAACACATGACTGAAACGACTCCACCACAAATCAATCAAAAATTGCAAATACAAACCTGGTGGTTTACTGCGCTACTGATTGCAGTCAATGTCGGATTATTTGGCTGGCAAATTCTTTCAGGTGTGAATATTACCGACCCTGCCCCAGTAGATGCAATTGCTTGGGGTGCAGATTTTACCCCACTCACCTTCACTGGTGAACCAGAACGATTGTTCAGTAGTATGTTTTTCCATTTTGGCATGATCCATTTAATGCTGAATATGTGGGCACTGTATATCTTTGGCAGTGTTGCCGAGCAACTATTTGGACGAAGCTACTATATCGGTCTGTATTTTCTTGCAGGTTTGATGGGAAGTGTACTTTCAAGTTATTTAAGCATTCGTGATGGCTATGAACTGTTGCAACATTTCGATCCCAACTTACTGCCACGTATCAGCGCAGGCGCATCAGGCGCGGTCATGGGACTTGGTGCTGCACTGACAGTCATTTCTCTTTTTCCTGCATTACCACAGCAACGTTTTTGGCTGGATAAAAAATCCTTGTTGATGATTATGGGGATTAACCTTGTATTTGGTTTTACGGTTTCAGGTATTAATAATGCTGCACATATCGGTGGCATGATCATGGGTGCTCTACTTGCAGCAACATGGTATTTCAGCCAAAAAATGCAAAATAAAGCGTTCTTTCAAATCCTTGCTTTAATTTTGGGTACGCTATTACTTGCTGCATTTTATTGGTATTGCACCACGTTAAGCACAGGACTCAATCCGTTATGGCATGAAATCCTGCGCCAGAATCAGTCAACATTTTAAGACTGATTCATTTCTCTTAAACTTTGTAGCGGTGGAATATCGCATAAATAACTGAGGCGATAACGACCGATCAAAGTACAAATAATCATCATGCCGAGCGGTAAAATCAACCAAATCTCAGGGTGCCATTGCACTGCCATTTGCATCCTGTGACTTGCAATCGCACTAATGACTTCAGCAAATAAACAAGCAACAATACCCGCTAACATTCCAATGAAACCAATCTCAAGACTGAGCATACGTTTGAGTTTATTCTTAGCAACACCAAATGAACGTAATAACGCAACTTCTTTACGACGCTCATCCATCAGCACATTTAAACATGCAATCAGTACCAATACACCAGAGAAGCCAACCAATGCGGCCAGTACCGTGACAATCTGTACCAGCACATTCATCAAGCGTTTCACTTCCTCAAGAATACGTCCAACATCGATAAATACTGTATTGGAGAATTGCTGAATCAGTTGCACCATTTTAGGTTGATCGGCAGGTGGTAAATAAAAGCTACCTAAATAACTACCAGCGTTTTCATCCATAGTTTTAGGTGAGAAGATAAAGAAGAAATTCGGACTAAAGCTTTCCCATTCGACAGTACGTAAGTTCACCACCGTTGCCTCTAATGTCCCTTCAGGTAAGCTAAAACTGAGTTGATCGCCAATTTGGATGCCAAGCTCATCTGCTGTTTTTTGCTCAACTGATACTTGCCCTGCTTTGGTAAAATGAGCGACACCTTGGGTAATCACATTGTCTTTGGGATAGAAATCTGCTTGGGTCAAATTCAATTCACGGCGCAATGAATTGTTTTGTTTGACTAACTCTGGCGCAAAGGCATGACCATTTTTAGCGACCAATCGCCCGCGAATATTTGGATATAACGGTGTCGCTTGCCAACCATTTTGTTCAATTTGTTGTTTAAACTGTGGCATATCAAACGGTGGTAAACCGTAAACAAATTGATTGGGTGTACCCACAGGTAATTGCTGTTGCCAACGTTGCAGTAGGTCTGTTCTTAATACACTCAATACCGTGATCAAGCTTAACCCCAAAGCCAAAGCAGTAATCTGTAAGGCGGTCTGATGAGGAATCCGGACATAGGCAGAAATAGGATGCTTAAGCTGTTTAATGGCTTTCAGTAACAACCAAATCACCGCATAAAGAATGGCGCAAAGCAACAAAATTGCAGTAAGCACTAACAGGCTGAGCTGCAAGTTATCACTCAACACCAAACTAAACATAATCAAACTGGCGATACCAATCGCAAACATAGCGAAATATGACTTACGCGAACGTTCTTGTTGGCGGATCACTCGAATCGGCGGTGTATTTAATAATTCCCAAATGCTTGGCAAAATAAAGCCAATCAACACCATCACACTGGTAAAAATCGCAATTGGCAAGGCATAAAGCAGATCTGCGACTGCGAAGCTCAATTGCAGTTGTGGAATCAGTTGCAGCATCAACTGCAATAAGCCATAGCCCAAAACAATCCCAATCAAACTGCCCAATACAATCGACAAGACACTAACGATGCCAAGCAAGACAATATAAGCCCATAAAATTTGTCGCTTACTCGCCCCTAAACAACGCATCAATGCAATATGATCTTGATTCTGCTGCACATAACGCTGACTGGTTAAAGCAATCGCAATACCACACAGCAATATGGTTAATAAATTGGCAAGCTGTAAGAAAGTATCCAGATTTTCAATCGGCTTCATTAAACGAGTATTGGATTGACTGGCATCTCTGAGTTTGAGCGAACTCTGTTCATTCTCCTCCAACTGTTGATCTGTCTGCTGTTCAACATCCTGTTCAGGATGCTGCGATTGCTTAAAAATCTGTTTATAGCGTTTGATTGCATCTGGCTCACCCGCGATTAACAGTCGATATTCAATTCGACTGCCCACCTGGACTGCATTGGTTTTCGCAATGTCAGCTTGGTGAATCATCACTGTGGGAGAGAAACCTGAGAATCCAGTCTCTTGGTTAGAATCACGCTCGATAATGCCTGTGACTTTAAATTGGCCATCAGCAATCGCAAGTGGCTCTCCCATTTTTGCCTGTAATAAATCCATCGCCCGCTGACTTAGCCAAACCTGTCCAGGCTGTATCGCTTGTACTTTAGGCTCAATCTCTAACTGACCACGTAACGGAAAATTTGCATCTACAGCTTTGACATTGACCATCACGAACTGATCTTGTGTATGCGCCATTGAGCTAAATACGGTGACAGGTGCTTGTTTCAACTTCAACTGTTCTGCCTGTTGCCGCCAATTGGCTTGAATCGGATCTTTATCCGATAGCACCAAGTCAGCCCCTAACATCTCAGCGGCTTGCAATGCCACCGCATTTTGGACTTGGGTATTACTAAACTTGAGCGCCGTAGTTGCACTGATTGCCAAAGACAATGCAATAATCAGCAGATATAAGCCCCCAGTACGAAAACTTTGTAAAAGTAAGGGTTTAAGGACTGAACTCATACCCCCTCCTGCAACTTGACGATTTCCTGAATTTGACCATCGGCAAGTTTGACATGACGTTGGCATAAGGCAGCCAAGCTCTGATCATGCGTTACTAGCACTAAAGTTGTACCGAGTTCTTGATTTAAATCAAATAAAAGTTGCTCAACCTCTTCCGCAGTTTGCCCATCGAGATTCCCTGTAGGTTCATCGGCAAAAATAATTTTGGGTTCAGCAATCAAGGCTCGTGCAATCGCGACGCGTTGTTGCTCTCCACCAGAAAGGACCTTCGGTGTTTGCGATGCCTGTCGAATTAATCCTACTCGCTCCAGCCACCCCAATGCTTTTTGCTCAGCTTGCTTAAAATTAAAATCAGGCTGCAAACGTAATGGCAACATCACATTTTCCAAAGCACTCAACTGCGGTAATAGCTGAAAAGACTGAAATACAAAACCAATATTTTCTAGCCGAACACGAGCCCGTTGTTCTTCGGTTAAGCTATGTACTGCCTCACCACAGACCCATAACTCCCCCAAACTCGGTCGATCCAGTGTCGCGAGAATACCTAACAAAGTTGATTTTCCCGAGCCTGAACGTCCCGTAATCGCGATTTGTTCACCTTGATAAATGTCTAAATCAATATCTTTTAAAATCGTAAGACTTTGCTGATTAATTTGAATATGTTGTGTAACTTTTTGGGCAGAGATAATCGGTTGTGGCATGATGTCACGTATCCTTTAGGACAAATTTGAAATACGATGCAAAAATCTAAAGTTATCTGGTCAGTATCAAAAGCAGTTGGGATCATCAGCATGTGTTTGATCCCGACATGGGTTTCAGCAAAGACTATTTTGATTTTGGGTGATAGCCTGAGTGCTGGTTATGGCATAGATGTAAAGCAAGGTTGGGTTCATTTATTACAACAGCGTTTAGACCAACAGTATCCGAAACAGCATAAAGTGGTCAATGCAAGTGTCAGTGGTGAAACCACCAGTGGTGCACTGGCAAGACTGCCAAAATTATTGCAAACCTATAAGCCTGAGGTGGTCGTGATTGAACTTGGTGGCAATGATGGATTACGTGGTCAACCGCCACAAATGATTCAAAAGAACCTTGCTCAATTGGTACAACTTAGCCAAAAACAGAAAGCCAATGTTTTACTGTTTGGTATGAAAATACCACCGAATTATGGGACAGCCTATAGTGCGGCTTTTGAAAATAATTACAAAATTGTAAGTCAGCAATATAAAGTGAAATTATTGCCTTTCTTCCTTGAAGGCGTGGCTGGACAGAAAAATTTAATCCAAAATGATCAAATCCACCCCAATGCCAAAGCACAACCAATCATGCTCAATGTGGCTTATCCCTACATTAAAGGTGCTTTATAAACGCTCATTTAATAGCGAACATGCTCTAACTGATATTTTTCTTGAAATAAACCACGCGTTCAGTTTCATGAAAACCTAAGGCCTGATGCATTGCATGACTGATGGTATTATCAATTGCTGCATCTGAAGCAAATTCAGTACATGCATATTGTTTTGCCCATTGTTCTACTTGTTGAATCAATTGAGTGGCAATACCTGAACGTCGATGTTCAGGCAGGACATAAATCCCTTCCAGAAATGCCACAGGTGAAGTTTGCGTACCGTTCACATATTCATGTCGAATTGATGCTTCTAACATTGCAATCGGCTGTTGCATTTCTGAATATGCCAATAACTGCAAAGTATCTGTTCGTGTAAGTAACTGACGCATTTCCACTAAATGCGCATCTTCATGATCAGGCCAAAGCAAGCTTCTTAGCTGTAGCCAATCTGATAATTGTGATTCAGATATCGGCATAATATTCATAGTGGAGCTGCTCTTTGATTGAAACATCCAAATTTTATCAACGATGGATATAAAGCATTAATGATAAAAGAATGGCGAGTTTCTCAACTCGCCATCTGCTTTAAAAATCAAAAAAAGTTACCTCACCCGTTTCAAGCGAATATTCTGCACCAACGACAATCATTTTACCTTTTTCAATCAGGCTTTCTAACACGGCAGAACCGTGACGAAGTTGATTCACTGAAGCAAATACATTTGAACGAACTGCATGCGCCGAAAGCTTTTTCAAATCATTTTTCAATTCAGTTTGCATCAAAATTTCAACCGAAGGGCGAACACGGTTCACAATCGACATTAAATTCGATGAAGGAGGATGATCAGGATGCATCAAGGTATCAATCGTGGCCTGAATCGCACCACAATGACTATGACCAAGTACCACCACAACTGCACAATCATAACGTTCTGCAGCGAATTCAACACTTCCAACCTGTGAAGGTGCAACAATATTTCCTGCAACACGAATCACGAACAAGTCACCCAAACCTTGGTCAAACACCATTTCTGCGGGTACACGTGAATCAGAACAGCCTAAAACAATTGCAAAAGGATTTTGATCACTTGCCATCTCGGCACGTTCTTGGTGAGATAACAACTTTTGTTGAACTGCTTCTCCTTTTACAAAACGGGCATTACCAGCTTTTAAACGTTCTAATGCTTCTTGTGCGGTGAGCATGCGTGTATCCATTTGTGATTGAGCTAGCCAAACAGTTTAATGTGCGCCTGTTTGAAAGTCACTGACAAAAACAGAATCTCTCAATCAAACTTGCAATCTTTTGATTGCGAAAATCGTAGAAAATTGATGATTTCATTGGCAAGAATTTCCATACATCTGTAAATTATGCAAATGACTCCTGTAGCGTCTTCCCTAATAATCAATATGTTTAAAAATAAATCAAGGACAGAACAATGAACATGACAAATCGATTTTCCTTTCCCTTTCGCAAGACCTTAACCGCCGCTTTGCTTGCTTGTAGTTTCACAACAGTTGCTATCAGCACAACACAAGCAGCAGAAATTGAGATGAGTTTTCAAAATGTTCTACAACAAGAACGTGCATGGGCTGGCCTACAAACCAAGACTCTAAAAGTGGGCGATATCACATGGTCATATAGTGAAGGTGGGCAAGCAGGAAAACCGATTGTGATTTTGATACATGGTTTAGCTGGAAGTCGCGACAACTGGAACCGTGTCGCACGCGCGCTCACAGCAAATTATCATGTGGTGATTCCAGATTTGCCAGCAAGCGGTGAAACACAGGTTCCGAAAGACTTTGACTATTCGGTTCCAAACGTGACAGAAAAATTGCGTCGTTTTGTCGAAGCAGCGAACCTCACTGGACCCGCACATGTCGCAGGTCATTCATTGGGTGGCTCAATTGCGATGCTTTATGCAGGTCAATATCCGTTTGAAACCAAAAGTTTGTTCTTGATTGATGCAGCTGGTGTTTATAAGTCTGCCACCACCCCTTACTTAAAAGATCCAAATCAGTTGAAAAACATGATTGTGAGCAAGAAAGGTGACTTCAACTTCTTAATGCAACAAGCTATGTATACTCCACCTTTCATTCCTAAGGAAATTGCCCAAGCGCAAGAGAAAATGATGATTGGCCAGATTGAGCAAACCCAGAAAATGGTCGATCAAATCATTGCACTCAATAAGTTATATACACCCGATTCATTTGCCTTACTTGCGCGATCAATTGATGCACCAACACTCATTTTATGGGGCAAGCAAGATAAAATTATCAATGTCGAGGTTGCACCTGAGTTAAAATCACTGATGAAAAATGCGCAAACACCAGTGATCTTGGATAATGTTGGACATATGCCAATCTTAGAAGCAGATCAATTGGTGGTTCAGCAATACTTACCGTTTTTAAGCAAGATTCAGGCACAAAAACCTGCAACTGCGCCATCACCATAACTTTGAAGCAATAATTTGAGATTTTATGTCTAAACATCCAATGATAGAACAACTGATTGATGCACAACTTGATTTCCTTGATGCAGAGTTTGCTCAAGCAGAAACCATTCAACTTGAGTTTAAACAGTTCTATCATTGGTTGCGTTTACAACAGCTACAGCATATTTGGTCATTTCAACAAATTTTTGATCTGATCGAAAAACAAATTTTAGCTACACCTGCCAGCTCATTTTTAGTTGAACAGATTGCTGAACATATCCGCTTTGCCTTGATCCATCCTGCCAACGATCAAACTAGCATTGAAGATGTCATTCCTGTGCTTACCATCGACTCAATCGCACAGTATGTGGCGAGTAAAAGTGGTCATCGCCAACGTTTGATCAAAACCATTGTCAATAATCCTGCTTTCTCAGCACTGATTACGCAACTGATTCAGCATTCCATTCAAGACTATTTAGATAACTCCATGGTGTCTAAACGGGTTCCTGGTGTTGGGCATTTTATGAAAATGGGTAAATCGGTTTTAGAATCAGTGACTGATTCCAACCTGAATGACACGATTGGACATTACCTGCAAAAGAATATTTTAAAAATTAGCCAGATGAGTGAAAAAGTCTTAAATCAACATTTTAATGACGATAAGCTCTACCATTTCCAAGCCAACCTTTGGCATAAAATTAAAGTCATGCCTTTATCGGTATTGCGTCATTATATCGAAGTACAAGATTTGCCTAAAACAGTGGGCATGGGACATGAGATTTGGGATCATATTCGTCAAACGCCTTATCTCAAACAGCAAGTGCACGATGGCGTATATGCATGGTATGCACGTAATCAGGAATGCACTTTTGACCTGTTATTGCGTGATCTGAATATCGATGAAGAATTGATTCAAAATCAGTTGACCTACCTGCTCTCACCAGTTTTACAGCAAGTCATCCAAACAGGTTATTTAAGACAACGCGCACGCACGTATTTAGAAAAGTTTTATTATTCTGATCAAGTCCTTCAAATCATAAAATCAGAAGGATAAGGCATTTGCTGCCCTATCCTTTCTTTATTGTCATTTAGAAGCTATAAGTCAAGCCAAGATTGTAACGGCGACCATCTAATACATAATTGTAGGTTGCTGTATCAATCTTTTTATCAAATAAGTTATAGATCCCTGCTGCAACTGCGATATTTTGTGTTGGCTTAAAGTTTACACCGACATCCACCATGGTATACGCAGGTTTACCTTTCGCCATTGCAGTACGGCTCAAGTAATCTGAGGTTTTACTACGATAGTTGACACGTCCCCAGCTTGAGAACTGGTCATTGATTTCCCAATCTGCCGTTGTATTGAACATATGCTTAGGCATTTCATTTAAAGGCTTGCCTTTATTGATACCACTCTTCTGTTCAGTATCGGTAAAGGTATAGTTCGCACTCAAATTCACATTCGGTAAAACTTTCCAACCAAAGGTTGCTTCTGCGCCGCGCATACTCGCCTTATCGACGTTTTCACGTAAGCTGACAAAGTCGAACTTCTCACCCAACCAATCACACGCCAATGTACCAGATGCTCCTTGGCAAGTTCTTACTTCAGTGATCTTATCTTTAAACTCACTATTAAACAGCGTTAATCCAGCAGTCAAGTTATCCAAATTATCCCAGTTGAAAGAAACCTCATAGTTGACACTTTTCTCAGGTTTTAAATCTGGATTCCCGACAATCACGCCTTTACTCTGCCCACCACCCGTTGCTTGGCCCCATTCGGCTACAGTGGCACGAAGAGCTGGTGTTTTATAACCTGTTGACACACCACCTTTAATCACCCAATTGTCATTTAAACCCCAAACACCATAAACTTTCGGGCTCCAGTGATCGCCAAACTTTTCATCTTTATCTAAACGGAGTGATGTAGTTAAAGTGAAATCGTCCACAATGTTCCAAGCATTTTCGGCAAATAATGCCCAACTGTAACGATCAAGGTTTGAAACTGGTTTCGCCCCACCCACACTTAACTGGTTGCCTTTGTCATCTAGTTCTTCTTTTAAATACATACCACCAAAGCTCAAGCTATGACGATCAAAATTAATTTTATTAATGGTATTAAAGGTCGTGTTCGTTGCTTCCATATTACGTGATGGATTTTCATTTTCTTCACGTTGAATATATGAGTGCGACTCTACAGCACCAATCTTGCCACGATGGGTTAAGCTATATTCAGTACGATAATAATCAGTAAGCGAATTAGCAGGTTTGTTTCGTCCAGTTTGTACTGGGGAAATGCTCTTTCCAACCGTTGCATCTCGATTTTGAATTGAACGTTGATATTCTAAATCGATGGTGTGATCATCATTTGGCGTCAAACTAAATGCAGCCCCACCCGCACGAATTTTTTGCTTGCTATAGCCCCCATAAATTTCATCTTCATCACGTTGAGAATATAGGCCATTGGCTTTAAACGATAAAAGGTTGGCAATTAAAGGCCCTGCAATATAAGCATTGGTTTGGTATTGATTACCTGAATCATTATTCTCTTGTAAGGTGGTATCAAGTTTAATTGATCCAGTCCACTCCTTTACATTTTTCTTGGTAATGATGTTAATCACACCACCCATCGCATCTGAACCGTACAAGCCAGACATTGGGCCACGAATCACTTCAATACGTTCAATCGCACCAATATTGGGTAACCAACCTTGCTCAATACCTGAGTTATCGCTATTTGGACGTACAGAGCGGGTATTTACTTTTTTTCCATCAACCATAATCACGGTATAAGCACTGCCCATACCGCGGATACTAATATCACTTGAACTACCGCCCCCTGTTACGACCACGCCAGGTACATCTTTTAAAGCATCGGTTACATCACGATATGCTTTTTTATTGATTTGTTCTTGTGTCAGTACCGAAATCGAGGCTGCCGCTTTTTTAATATCTTGTTCAAAGCCACTTGCAGTCACAACAATCTTGTCTAATTGCACTGCATCTTTATTGGCTTGAGTTTCTGCTGCATGTGCAACGGCCATCATACCGCTCAACACAGAAATTGTGAGTAGTGATTGACGTACTATTGTATTAGACATATTCCCACCTGATTCAGAAAAAATCTTAAGATTTGCTTAAAAATTCACGAGAATTCTAACAAAAAACAAATAAAACTCAATAAAAATGATAATTATTATTATTTATATATTCACTTTATTTTGCATACATCTTGTTATGAAATAAAGAAAAATGCCTTATTTTTTGACCAACCAATAAAAAAAGCCCTCGAAAGGGCTTTTAAAAATACAGTAAATTTCCATCAATTATTTGAAATAAGCGCCTTCTGCTTGCGTATGATCGGTTTGATCCACCACACGCTGTAGTTCAGGTACGTGCTGTCTCAACGTCGTTTCCACACCCTGTTTTAAGGTGACATCAATCGCAGAACAACCTTGGCAACCACCACCGAATTTCAATACAGCAGTAAGACCGTGTTCTGGATCATTATTCACTTCTACCAAACTACAATTACCGCCATGCCCTTCAAGACCTGGATTAATTTCAGATTGCAATACATACGTAATACGCTCTTCAATTGAAGCATCTGGACCGACACGTGGCACTTTAGAGTTTGGTGCACGGAATGTTAATTGACCACCAAAACGATCTTTGTTGTAGTCAATTACAGCATCAACCAAATACGGAATTGATGGCGCATCAACATAAGCAGGAAAATTAGGATAATCCTGTTTATAGTCTGTTGGCACCACTTCTTCAGGCGCACTATATGCCATACAACATTCAGCACGTGGAGTACCTGGATGCTCTACAAAAACACGAACGCCAATTCCTGGGGTATTTTGCTTTGCTAATAAATCACCTAAATACTCTTGTGCAGATGGAGTAATTAAAAGGTTTGGAATTTCTTCTGCGACAGCAGTGTTGGTGTTCTCAGTCGACATAACAATAATCCTCAAGCTGATGTCGTTATATTAACCGAAGATGGAGGGTAAAAAAAAAAAATCAACCATTTTTGTAGGAATTCTATGCAAGAACATTGTTTATTAAGTTTTTAATGGCATTATTGCTTAGACACTGATCAATTTAAAACCTATATGTTACATCTACCCTTTGGTCACACTGTGACTCTCATCATTATTACTGTTGCAATCTCCTTATTGGCCTTCTCCAATCAGGCTGTAATGAACCGTTTGATCTTTTGGCCTCCTGCAATGCAACGGGGGCAATATGACCGTTTTATCACGCATGGTTTCATTCATGCCGATGGCACACATCTATTGTTCAATATGATCACGCTGTTTTTCTTCGGCAATATTATTGAAAGCTTCTATCGTCAGTTTTTCTATGACATGGGCTTTGTCTTATTTTATCTAGGTGGTCTGATTGTTGCCATTTTACCGAGCTATCTGAAACATCGTCATGATGCACGATGGGCGAGCTTAGGTGCTTCTGGTGCAGTTTCAGCAGTACTGTTTGCCTATATCCTATTCCAACCGTGGAACTTGATTTTTGTGTTCTTCATTCCTGTTCCTGCAATTATTTTTGCCATTTTATATGTGGCCTATAGCATCTGGTCTGGCAAACGCGGCAATAGCAACATCAATCACAGCGCGCATCTCTGGGGTGCTGCCTATGGTGTCGTGGTGACCATCATCTTAGAACCACGGGTCGTTCCACATTTCTTGAATCAACTCACCAAAATCCCATTTTAAATTATCTTAGAAATAAGCCCCTGTATTGGGGCTTTTCTTTTTTTAAGATTAACAATCAAATTTTAATTATTTTTACCATAAAAATCATCTCTCTAAACTCGCCATAATTCTTTTATAAAATACAGCTGATTCTAATGTCTCATAACAGCCTTCTGAGCACACTCTCTATTGCACTTTTTAGCCTTTCAATTTCAGCGTGCAGCAATAATGATTCTGATGATTCAAATACCGTAGTTGAAACCAAGAAACAACCCAATGTTTTATTCATCATGGCCGATGATTTAGGTTATTCAGACTTAGGCACTTTTGGTGGGGAAATTCATACCCCGAATATTGATGAATTGACCCGAGCAGGTCGCATTTTAACGGATTATCATACTGCACCCACCTGTTCACCAACACGCTCACAATTAATTTCTGGCACAGACCACCATTTAGCAGGTATTGGTGCAATGGCGGAACTTAATAAGCCTCACTTACAAAAACAACCGGGTTATGAGGGCTATTTAAATGAACGCTCTCTTTCCATTGCCGAAGTTCTTAAAGACAATGGCTATCGTACCTATATCAGTGGCAAATGGCACTTGGGTCTAACCGATGCAACCAATGCGCATGCCAAAGGTTTTGACCACTCCTTTACCTTGTTACAAGGCTTAGACTTGCATTTCAAGCAAGCACCAGCAGCCTATAAGCGGAATGCAACATACACCGAAGATGGCAAACAAGTCCCGATTTCATCCTTACCTGATAATTTTTTCTCGACCGATTATTACACGGATAAACTCATTGACTATTTAGAGTCAGGCAAAAACTCTGGAAAACCGTTCTTTGCCTATGCTGCTTACACCGCACCACATTGGCCTTTACAAGCACCTGCTGAATATCGTGATCGTTATCGTGGTGTTTACGATGTAGGTTACGACGTGATTCGCGATGCACGCATAGCCCGTCAAAAACAACTCGGATTAATTCCAGCAAATTTTAAAGCAGCTGAACCAATCGCCACACAAAATGCCCCAGAAAAATATGGTAAATGGAATGAGCTTTCAAGCGAACAAAAAGCATTAGAAGCCCGTAGAATGGAAATCTACGCGGGTATGGTTGAAAATCTGGATGCCAATATCGGTCGTGTCATTCAATATCTGAAACGTAATAACTTATATGACAATACGTTAATTTTCTTTGTTTCAGATAACGGCGCAGAAGGCTTTATTCGTGGCAATTATGGTGCCGAATCGGGTTTTGATAATAGTGTCAATAATGTCGGCACCTCGAGTTCCTACCACTATGTCGGGCCACGTTGGGCAGAAGTCAGTGCTGCACCTTTCCACCTATGGAAAGACACTGCTGGTGAAGGTGCAACCACTGCACCTGCAATCGTAAAACTCCCACATCAAACCAAAGCTCAAACAACCCATCACGGCTTTGCTTCGGTGTTAGATGTTTTCCCGACGGTTTTAGATTACGCCAATATTGCAGTGCCACAAGGTCAATATAAAGGCCGTCAGATTAATACGCCAAGCGGCTATTCATGGAAATCTGTGCTCGAAAATAAAGCCGCAACCATTCGTCCAGTCAACTTTAGTTTTGCTGATGAATTACATGGCAGTAAATATGCACGCCAAGGAGATTGGAAAGTTGCATTACAAGGTACGCCAGAACTAGGAACTGGCACTTGGGAACTATATAACCTCAAAAATGATCGTGGTGAAACAGAAAATCTCGCTAAAAACAATCCTGAAAAACTGCAAGAACTTGTAAATATATATAATCAATATACGCAGAAAAATGGTGTTAAGGAATATTTCCTTAAATGAAGTGGATGACCTTTTTAGTTTCACTCAGCAGCCTGTCGCTTGTGACAGGCTGTAGCAAAGTTAAGCCTGATCATATAAGCCATACTCGTACGCAAAGCAGCTCGCTAGCTCAGTTGGGTTCATTGCAGCAATGCAAAAAATATTCAGGCGTACCTGACGCATGGCAAGACAATAAAACTGCAGGCATGGTGTGGATTCCTGAAGGTTCATTTCAATTGGGATCAAATCTTGCCTATCCAGATGAGCTGAATTTTGGAAAATCACAACGTCAGGTGAAAGGGTTTTGGATCGATCAAACCGAAGTCACTGTGGCCCAGTTTTCCAGTTTCGTCAAAGCAACGGGTTATATCACTGATGCAGAAAAACAGAAACAAGCTGCAGTATTTTCTCCTGATGTGAATAACCCAAATCAATGGTGGCAACTGAAAGCAGATTACACCTGGAAAAATCCCAACGGTAGCGCAGGTCAAGCCCCTCTTCCCTCTGAGCCAGTTCGCTACGTCACCAAGAATGATGCAGAACATTATGCAGTTTGGTTAGGTCGTGATTTACCCACAGAACAAGAATGGGAATATGCTGCCAAAGCAGGCTCCAAAACAGATACCCCCTTACATCAAGCGCCACAGGATGCACATCTACATCCGCAAGCCAATTATTGGCAAGGTGAATTTCCACAGAATAATACCGCTGAAGATCATTTTGCAGGGATAGCGCCTGTGGGCTGTTATGCCGCCAATGCATTCAAGTTATACGATATGATTGGCAATGTCTGGGAATGGACTTCTTCCGTTTATCATGGTGCACATGATCAGCACATGGGCAATTACGCTGATTTACGTCAACAAAATACTACCGCAACCCAGTATGTCCTTAAAGGCGGGTCTTTTTTATGCGCATCAAACTTTTGCGCTCGTTACCGCAATAGTAGCCGTTATCCGCAAGAATTTGATTTGGCGGCAACGCATGTCGGGTTTAGAACCGTTTTTCGCACAGCGGAATGATACAAATCTCTGCTAAAAACCTCTGCATCATTGTTACCCCTGACAATCATCATGACGGGCGTGGTGATTTCTGCCCTCCTAGACAAGCAGAAAAGGGATGCAACTAAACCCCAACATGCCTAAACCTTCTATCAGTTTAGGCATGTTGCTTTCAAAGCTTAATGAACTTTAAATACTCATTTCATCTGATAATTGCATAAGAAGTCACATTTTTTTAATTTAATAATTTCATTTAGTTAAAATCCATATAAACTATATGGAATATATTCTATTTTTCGATGGGATTTTAGATGACTCTAAGCCAGCACAGCCCAGTCATGGACATCTTAAATAAAGTTCAGCATGCTGATGATTGGATGATTTTCTTAGAGCAACTGAATCACTATTTTGATGTGCAAGCTTCGCAACTATTGGCTGTTGATCTAGAAGTACAAGCACTTTCGTTCAGTGTCCATCACGGCGTGAATTTTGATTCCAATCAACTCGAACAAGCCGCACTGACCCAAATCCGCTTAGCCATAGATGATGACCCGCGTTTAAAGAAAATGCTTTTGGCCCCCATGACAGGATGGATGCATTGCTCTCAGCATTTTCAAGAGCACGAAATCACACAGACTCAAGTTTACCAACGGGTACTACAGCCTCTGGATTTACGCTTCTGTTCAGCCATACAAATCATTTATGACCACAAAGTCTGTGTCTTACTGGCTTTTCTGACCAGCCCTGAACGTGGTGCATTAAGCTGTAGTGAACTTCAGCCAATTCATGAAATTTTACCGATGGTACAACAGAAGATCCAACAATATCGCCATCATTTTGAATACTCCACCATGACCCTGCTTGGGTCACAGCTGATCCAAAAAATGAATCAACCAATTGCGATTATTAACCTGAATGGCGATATTTTAGAGATCAATTCTGAAGCTCAGCAATTATTGCAAGATCATCAACAGATTCAAATCAAACAGCGTCGTTTTATTTTAAATGAGCAACATCAGCAACAATTTGACCAGAATCTGATTGAACTGGAACGTAATTATAAAAATCATCAACAACAAGCAGATCACGAACGTAGCAAAATCATCGTACTCGACCAGCATTTATTCCTAACCCTTGACCTGCTCAGCCCAGAAAAAGCCCATAAGATTTTCGGCCTTCGTCCCGTCTTGCTTGCAACCTTCTCTGGATTAAAACAGAAACCTAAATATCAGAAAGACATCTGTACCCAGCTGTTTATGTTTACGCCGGTTGAACATAAAATATGTGAGCAACTTCTCGAAGGCAAAACCACCAAAGAAATTGCCCTGTCACATCAAATTCAAGCCGATACAGTAAAGAAGCATCTACAATCAAT
The DNA here is from genome assembly GCF_000369405.1 of Acinetobacter sp. ANC 3929. Taxonomy (GTDB): domain Bacteria; phylum Pseudomonadota; class Gammaproteobacteria; order Pseudomonadales; family Moraxellaceae; genus Acinetobacter. Next base: position 129,932 of record NZ_KB849994.1, on the reverse strand, counting down.
TTTCAAAAAAACCCGAACGCATCGCCAAAGTGAATTGATGCAACTCTTGATGCAACTTCTATAAATATTAAAAAAGCCTTAGGCAATCTCTGCTGGGAAGGCAATGACCTGTTCAATTTTGACTTGATTCATGGCAACCATCAGTAAACGATCAATTCCCAAAGCGATCCCTGAACACTCTGGCATATTCGGCAAAGCAGCCAACAAATACTGATCGGTCGGAATTACAGGCAAACCTTGCTGGGTTCGTTCTGCATTATCTGCTTCAAAACGTGAAGCCAACACAGACGCATCCAAAAGTTCATCATAGGCATTTGCCAATTCTAAACCTTCGATATAAACCTCAAAACGTGCTGCAACCAGTTCTCCATCTTCATCCTGTTTCACTTTGGCCAATGAAGCCATTTCAGGTGGAAAATCGGTTAAGAATACGGGCGCATCAAAGCCTAAACTTGGCTCAACAAAGTGCGAAAATAACAAGTCCATATACCCCAGACGATCATCACCAAAATCAAGATTCAGACCGACACGATGAGCCGTATCTTTGAGTTGTTTTAAGGTTGCCTGCAACGGATTAATATCCAGACGATCCTGAAAGGCATGCTTATAACTGAGAACCACTGGACGAATTTCACCAAAGCGCTGTGCCAAGCATGTTTCTAACAAGTCCGCAGTTTCATGCATCAATGCCTTTAGATCCAGACCCGGACGATACCATTCCAGCATGGTAAATTCACTGTTGTGTTTACGGCCATGCTCATCATCACGGAATACTTTACAGATTTGATAGATTGCCCCACTGCCACTTGCCAATAACCGTTTCATTGGAAACTCGGGTGAGGTCTGTAAATAATGAGTATTTACTTTGCCATGAATATGACGCTGCACTTGAACCGAAGCCAAATGCACGTCCGTCACACCGGCCTGTGATAGGATGGGTGTTTCCACTTCAAGGACTTCACGCTCAGCAAAAAACTGGCGAATCTTGCTGTACATCTCAGCACGCGCTTTTAAGGCCTCAAGTGAACAAGTCGGTTGGTAGTTTTTCATATCTTGACTCATGCTTTTGGCCCACCGTGTGCAGCCCATTCACGGCGCAAAGGATAATTTTTACGAAGTAAATCAAATGCTGTTTGTTCTACTTTACCATCTTGGATACAGGCACGAAGTTGTTGATCATCGACAGTAATATCATAAATCTGAGTCATATACTGTTTAAGCACTGCTTTTACATCTTGCTGCCCAAAATACTGTTCGACACTTGGTAACTGGCTCTCGAATCGCTTTGTAACATCATAAGCAAATGTCTGGCAAAAAGCCTCATAGATCATCTGTGTCCCTCTAGCTTTGCCTTCCAGACTATAACCCGCAATATGCGGAGTCGCTAATGCCAACATGTCTAATAACTGTTCTGAAATTTCAGGTTCGAACTCGAATACATCTAGAACAACTTGACGCTGCGTCGCCATAATATCTGCTATTAATGCAGACTGTTGAATCACTGGACCACGCGCACTATTGATTAAAATGGTGGATGGCTTCATTGCAGCCAAAGCTGCTGTATCAAATAAATGCTGAGTCGGGAAATCACCAGACACAGTGAGTGGCACATGAATTGAGATGGCATCGGCACGTTTTAACAACGCATCAAAGGAAACATTTTCAATACCGCCTAATTGCACATAAGGATCATAGCCAATTACATTCCAGCCAAGCAATTGTGCCATCACGGCAAGACGACTGCCGACATTTCCTAAACCGACAATGGCTAAAGTAAAGGCTTTATTTTTTTCCAAGAGATTAATATCTAAATGTAATAACGCGGTAATCACATATTCAGCGACTGCTTGCGCATTACAACCCGCTGCATTACTCCAAGCAATATGTTGTTGTTCTAAGGCTGGAATATCAAGGTGATCGGTTCCAATCGTTGCACTCCCCACAAACTTAATCTTGCTCTGATCAATCAAAGCATGGTTCACTTTGGTGACGGAGCGAACTAAAAGTGCATCGGCATCCTGTACATCCGCATGGGTCAGGGTACGCCCTGCTCGGTGCTGTATTTCTGCAAATTCCGCAAAGAAATAATCGGTAAATGCCAAATTTTCATCTGCGATAATTTTCATGCAGAACCTTCCATCAATAAATCTCTGCTTATTATCCTTAGCACAGCACAAATTGACAATTTATAAATGCAAGCTTTGTAGAGATTAATGGCAGAAAGCTGTGGGTCATCGTACACGCATGCGACATATTGCCAATTTACTGCAACATCTTTGCTCTTATAATAAGCCTTTCTCTCATTCCTCTATCGTAATGACGCAATACTCTCCCTATAAAGGCAAAAGTGGCATTAAGCGGATTTTAAATGCCACAGGTTATTCAATCGCGGGATTTAAAGCTGCTTTTAGCCATGAAGCTGCCTTCCGACAAATCCTGTTACTTAATGTAATCTTGGTCCCGATGAGCTTTTTCGTACATGTCACCGCAGTTGAACAAGCCCTAATGGTTGCTGTCTGTTTATTGGCAATCATTGTCGAGCTTTTTAACTCAGCGATTGAAGCTGTTGTGGATCGTGTTTCTTTGGAAAAAAATCCGCTGTCTAAAAATGCCAAAGATATGGGCAGTGCTGCACAATTTGTTTCTTTGGCGATTATTTTCTTTACGTGGATGATTATTTTATTTCGATAAACTTTCATTTTACGCATAAAAAAATCCCTGCCTAAGCAGGGATTTTTCTGATCTAGACGCAGATGTAATTACATCATGCCTAACGTGGTAATAACGTTCTATTACCTTGTATTACCTAAACTTTATTTTCTCTATGGTTTGTTTTTTTTAATCTAACCTAGTCTAACCTAGTATTACATGACATTACTAAAATTTGTGAGTAAGATTGTGAGTAACGCCGCTTAAAAACACCCTTACTCACACATCATGTTAAACGATCTTAAAATCAAGCAGTTAAAACCCAAAGAAAAAATTTACCGTGTTGCAGATCATTCAGGATTGTGTTTAGAGATCCGCCCATCAGGTGGTAAGTTCTGGCGTTATCGTTATCGCTTCCTTACTAAAGCAAAAATGCTAACCATTGGTCAATACCCTGGTACAACTTTAGCAGAAGCGCGCTTAAAAACTTTAGAATATCGTAAACAGTTAGCAGATGGTACAGATCCATCTAGCTTTCTTCAGCATGAACGACTTGAAGCGATTAAAGCCAGTAACGGAACATTCTTTTTAGTAACTGCTGAATATATGGAATCCAAAAAGGGACAGCAATCTGAGGAATGGTTTCAGCGTCGTAACAGCTACTTTAATAGAGATGTGTTCCCTATTATTGGTAGCAAACCAATTCATGAGATTGATTCAATCGATATTAAAACTGTTCTGGATAGTACAACTTCCAGAATCAGAAAGACTGGAAAAGGCACTGGAGAAACCCGAGGCATATTTGTACGCCAAATGATTGGTGAGGTTATGCGATATGCAATTATCACTAAACGCATCTCTATAGATCCAACATATGCATTAAGAGGGTATTTAAAAAAACCTGAAATCATTCATGCTCGTCCACTCACTGAAATCGAAAAACGTGAGCTGCATACTAGATTGAGAAATTATGGTGGGCTTACCAGCACTAGAAATGCGATTACCGCCGCAGCTTACACATGGTTGAGAAGTATTGAGATCCGTAGAGGTCTAAAAGAATTTATTAATTTTGATGACCGTACTTGGACGATTCCAGCAGTATCGAGGGCTGATATTTTGGCGGGTAAGAGGAACATGAAAAAGAATCGCTTACACATAGTTCCTCTATCTGATCAGATGATCGATTTACTTAAAGAACAATATGCCCTCTACCCAAACAGCGAGTATATTTTCCCTGGTGAAGATGGCGGCATGATGGGTAAAACAACACTGAATACTGCATTACAAAACATGAATTTTGAATTTACTATGCATTCATTACGCGCAACAGCTTCAACCGTAGCCAATGAAAATGGATTTAATCTTGATTGGGTGGAGTTGCAACTAGCACATGCATCAGATAATAAGACACGAGCTTCTTACAATCACGCACAATGGCTCAATGACCGTAAAGTTATGATGCAATGGTGGGCTGATCATATTGATAGTTGGGGGAAATAGTATAAAAAAACCTCCCGAAGGAGGTTTTTTTATAATCTATTGATATTTCCATTATGGTGCCATGAATGGTTATTCCCATATGAGAATTTAATTTCGTCACAAACAAGAGTCCTTTCTTGATGATTTAAATCCTCAATCATCTTCCTAAGCTTACCATCACCATGCACTTGTTCTTTGTATAATGCGCGTAGCAATAACTCTGTAGGACGTCCTATTAAGCCACGATCGGATTCCCAATTTCTTACACTAGTTTCACCAACTCCCAACAAACCTGCAAGATTTTTTTGAGATAGGTTTAACTCTTTGCGTAGAAATCGAATTTCTTCACCATTTAATTCTGGCTTTTGTGTAATTAAATAAAGACCAATAGCATTATGAAGTTCATGAACAGATGAAATAGATACTAATTCACCATATTCTTCATCTTCTTCTATAGTAAAACCATTTTGCAGCCAAACATTACTCAAGCCACTTTCTTCATAGTGATACATAATTTAGCCTACTCTTTAAATGTAGTAACTACTACTGAAAAATCTCCGTTCTCGGATTCTTTAATTGCAACTGAAGTTGTTATGTATTCGCCTGCAGTGCGAACAGATACATTCAATTGACAATCACCACGAGTATTTGGGTACGGTCCTTCAGTAATATCTCCATGTTCAAAACAACATAAAATTTGCTTTGTCGAGATATCTCTCTCCTTCATTCTTTCTTTTGCATGCTTTGTAAACTTAATTCGACTAGTGTCTTTTGCAAACTCTTTCAGCTTCCGTCTAGCTTCATTAAAGGTTAAACACATACAAACACCGAAGCGGTAAAAGTTAAGAAGAAATAACCGTCAAAAATTGACGGTGTGATGCTAATATACGTCGTAATAGAGGCCGAAGTCAATACCGTACTTAAGGTAAAGTGTCAACATGCAATGAAATTGATTGCGTAATTTTCACCGCATTTTCAGCGTATTATGCGCCGCAGCCTGTCGTAGTTAGCATCGAATGTGTAGTTGTGTTAAAGCATTTCACAAAAACTTACGCGAACACTTTAAAAAAATGCTTCCAACCATATATATAACTTTCCCATATAAACTAAGGTATAAAAAGTCAATGAAAATTAATTTAGATAATATTCAAGCGGAAGCACAACAAATTGAAGAACAAATTAAATTAGATACAGCTCAAAACGAAGAAATTAAAAAATTGCTAAAGAAACATGAAAATGACTTAAAAAAATTCTTTACCGATTCCTTCCCTAAAGGAAGTGTTTCAGAAGGGAATGGTGGTAGACAACTGACTGCTAAATTTGGAGAGATTGAAGTTTCTATGTATTTAGTCCCACTCCGTTATGCTGAGAATGGCACGGCGCTTTATGTTGATGCTTGGCCAGTATGTCGCGCCAGGTGAGCAAGAGATTTATAGTATTGATGAATGTTTCATAGAATTAACAACTTACGCGAAAAACTATGATTTAACAGCATACGTTCAAGACATGAGAATGAAGGCTCAGCAGTGGCTTGGCTTGCCGTGTTGCATTGGAATTGGGCGCAGCAAAACTGAGGCGAAAATCGCAAATCATATTGCGAAGAAAAATAAGTATTTTGATGGTGTATGTAATTTAGCAGAGATGGACCCTTGTTCTGCAGAACAATTACTTGCTGCAGTGGACGTTGGTGAAGTTTGGGGCGTAGGCCGACAAAACTGTAAGAAACTAAACTTAATGAACATTAAGTCTGTACTGGATCTGATTGAGTCAAATCCGAAAGAGATTAAGAAAAGCTTTTCAATTGTGATGGAAAAAACTGTCCGTGAGCTGCAAGGCGTTTCATGTATCGACATCGAGCTGGATTCACCATCTAAAAAGCAAATCATCAGTAGCAGATCGTATGGCCACCCTGTTTATGAGAAGAATGATATCAAGTCATCAGTACGGCTTTTCGTGACTCGAGGCGTTGAAAGAATGCGAAATGATGAGTCGTTATGCAAGTTGGTAGGTGTCTTTATTCAAACAGGTAAATTCAACAAAGATGAAAAATACTCGCCGTATATCATTGTACAAATGCATGAATATACTGATGATTTACTCGAGATAACACGTGCGGCAATGAAAGGAATTGATCAGATTTATAAGCCAGGCTTTAAGTATAAAAAGGCCGGTATCGTTTTACTCGAGTTAATTCATAAATCTAAATTTGTTCCGGATCTATTCACTGATTACACGCATCGATATGAGCGTGAAAAGCTATCTCAGACAATGGAAGCAATCAAAGCTAAATACGGCAAGGATCATGTTTCACTAGGCCTATGCAACGACACGCAAGCTATCTGGCAGATGAATCAGAACCGCCGCTCACCTTCTTATTTAACAAATTGGTCAGAACTCTTTCGAGTAGGATAACTCCCATGCATTTATTTAAATTAACGAACGAACAACTTGCACAGATGCTTATTCCGAAACGATTTGTGCCTGAGAAGCCGCCAGAATTGGAAGGAAAGAATATTGAGTATGTTTTTGATAGTGAAGATAAGTTTGAATTATCTTATGATGAGCTATTAGAAATAATTGGAAAGGCTAGATTGGCTGGACCGCAATTAATACCAGTTATTGGTACGGTGGGTGAATAATGAATAAAAGTACTTCTGCTGTAAGTATCATGTTTATAGGATTGATAATCTTTATTCTTATATTCAGTGTTATTAGCATATTTTATTTTTATTGGGGCGATTTAAAGACTATCCAAGACAGCCTTTCAACTACAGGAAGTATCTTTGGTGCTATTGCCACATTAGGTGCGGCTGCAGTAGCAGCTTACTTATTTAATGATTGGAGAGATGAAAAAAATTATGATTTAGAAAACTCTTTGTTAACAAATATTCTAATTGACCTTAAACCCATATTTATTGAACTACATAAAATAAGGTCAGACTCACAAAATCTAAAGAAAATTGATAGTAATCTTATTGTTAAGACTAATTATTTAGAAAGGGAAAGAATTGATATGTTTCAATCAATTATCAGTCTTTTCCCAAATATTAAAATTTACAGTGAAATTAAAGGAGATAAGAAGTTAATAAACCTATACAATATTTTTGATAAATATTGCTTCACAATGGAGGATTTTTATCGTGAATTATTTTTTACAAGATATAGAAGATACTATGAATTAGTCAACAAGGACAATGACTTAAATACAAATAATTATAATTCATCAAGATCTTTTGATATTTTTAGACCATATTCTGAAAATAGAAAAAGTTCATTACTTATTGACATTTCAGAAATCTTAAATGTATTTAAAGAAGATGCATTAGCAGCTAATATCGATAATCAGTTAAAATTCGTTACTTATGAAACTTGGCTTGAAGAAACAATTAAAATTCATAATCAAATCCAAGACTATTGTATCGAACACTTAAAAATCAAAAAAAGTAAAAGCAGCTAAAATTGTTTTATAGTTATTTAAAGCACAAGTATTAATGACAGGAATTTTATGACAAAACCTATAGTTCCACTTACACCTTGTATAGAAGGTGAACCTGTAAAGGCTTTATTAAAAAAAATGAATTCTGAGATAAAACCTTTTTATGTTAGATGCCAGCCAAACCAATTGAGAGTCGAAAATGAGTGTTTTCCTTTGGTTGATCAATACGTTCAAGAACATGGAGGGGAAAGAATTAATGGATGGTCACTATGGGAACAGCCTAACCTTTTCATTGAAGCAGAATTCCATGCCATCTGGAAATCACAGGAAGGTGATTATTTAGATTTAAATTATCGCCCAAACAAGACTGAAAATATTTTATTTTTACCACAATTAGACTTAATTTATGAGGGTTTTCAGAGAAATAATATTCGATTACCTTTAACTAATAATAGAAACGTACATGATTTTTTAAAAGTTAAAGACTATGAGTACGAATTTAATAATAGAGGTAATCGAAAATTAGTTCATGGCGAAGTTCATATAACGGATCCTCTGGAACTTAGAGAATATGAGAATTTAATGCATGCATTGTTTATATTGGGATTAGAACTAAATAAGCTAATTAAACCACTTACAAACTATGATCCATGCATCTGTGGAAGTGGGAAAAAGGCGAAATGGTGTCACAAGATTTAACATCAAGAAAGAAAGCCCTCACCTGAGGGCTTTTCCAATTCCTATCCATGCATCCACTTTAGCAGCACATTCATTCCCTTTAGCAACTGTATCAACTGCCCATAAGGTAATAACTTTACCCACCCCATCATCAAGTGTGCTGAACTTTTCACATGGTTGCATAAGATTAGCTGGAATCACGGGCTTGTATAAGGCTGTTGATTTGCTGCAACCCGTCAACATAATTGCCAAAGCTATATAAATAAAGCATAATTTAAACATAATTTTAATACCTTAATGAGAATAAAGTGAGTGCTTTTAAAGATGAGACTGGTAAAAAATTTGGTAGATTGACAGCAATTTCGCATTACACAAAAACCTCCCCAAACAAAAAAAACAGAACATATTGGGTTTGTAAGTGCGAGTGCGGGAATTTTAAGGATATGATGGCGGACAATCTTAGAAGGAAAGATCGAATACCTTCTTGTGGTTGTTATAAGAGTGAGTATTTTTCAAACCTAAACTCATCACATAAGCTTTCAAAAACACGTGTTTACAGATCATGGGCCTCTGCAAAACAAAGATGCACAAACCCAAATGACACCAACTATCATCAGTACGGTGCTAGAGGCATTAAGATGTGTGATCGATGGAATTCATTTGAACTATTCCTTGAAGATATGGGATGTCCTGAATTTACGAATTTCACAATAGAGCGTATTGATGTTAATGGTGACTATGAGCCTTCAAACTGCCGATGGGCAACCCCCATGGAACAAGCCAGAAATAAAACTAATACTGTCCTTTATGAGTTTGGTGGAAGAAAAATGATAATCACAGATTGGGCAAAATTCTTAGACGTTCGGGTCATTACTCTACGGAAACGCTTAGAAATGGGTTGGCCTATTGATAGAGTACTTAGTAAGAATAATCACAAATTCAATAAGCCCACTCCTTTAAGATCCATCGATAAGATTATTGATAATACTTAGTCCCTGCTCATCAATACAGCGATTGAGATAAACAGGACGCTCCACGATCTTTTGCACTGTACGTGTAACTGTTTCGACTTTTGTACGTTGTTCTGACCTTTGCTTTTCATAATCAGCACTCACTTTATTTACTTTGTCTTGTTGTTTGGCCAAAGCCTCAACCTGGGCACGTTCTATTTTTTGGATCTGCTCATTACACTTTTGGTCAGCTTCTTTAAGTTGGCCAATCTTGTGATTGAGTAAAGCCAATGTGATAACCAGAAAAAAAGCGAGAAACCCGATTATGATTTCTCGCCAAAATTTTGCTGCTACAACTATCCACATTTTTAAAGCTCCTCCACCTCAGGCAAATCTACTGTTTGCCCTGCCAAAGCATGGTGACAATCTGATAAGAATTGGATCTGGCCATTTCGGATGAATGAATGACATTGATGTGAATGACCAGCATTGACCATCAGAGACGGCGAGAATGTTGGCTTTTCTAAGTTCCCATCAAAATCCCATCGAATCTTGTGCTGTTGGCCAACATGCAACGGGTGTAAGTTTTTACAACCAGGGCATTCAATAAAATAAATTCCATTTGATTCAAGTAAGACATGGCTTACTTTGGTGAATTCGGCCATCACTGTGCCTCCATACATTTCTTATGTCGCTCTAATTGCCGTGTCCAAACGCCGTAGCAGCGATTTGAACGGATTGAACAATCACGCTTAGCCACATACTTGTATTTCAGCAATGAGTCACAAGCAGCTTTGTAATTGCCTGCTTTTAAGTTGCGAAGCATTGAAGAATTCGCAAATGCTGTTGTGCCATACTGATATGAAAAGTCTAAGTACACATCATATTCAGCTTGGGATAATTTCACGCCCTTCAATGAATTCTTGAATGGGATCTCACGCTTGGCCACATCGTGGCGCAACCATTTATCTGCGGTGGCTCGCGAAATTGGTGGATCTGACATTTTCACGGCGGTACCATCAGGCTTGAAGGTTGCGCCGTGTCCTTGTGTTGGTCGATCACCAGGCACAGGAATAACAGGTTTAGCTGTATACCCTTCATCTACTTTTACAGCCGTAAAAAAAGCAGCCGAAGCTGCCAATAAAAGGACCGATAACTTAGTCTTGTTTTGCATTAATCTTCTCCAACCATGCCTTTTTCTCTAATTCGTGGATCTCTTGAGCACGTTTATCATCTTTCCGCTTGTACCACCAACCAACCAGAAAGCTAAAAATACTAATTAAAAAGCCGCCCAAACCAATTAATAAACCAATGGCCGTAATTGGATCTAACCCGAATACCTTCCCCACAAATAATGCTCCACTGCCCCCAACTGCTGTTTTGGCTGCGCCAGATGTAACCGTTGCGCTAGCCTCTATGATGTTTTGTGCTTGCTCAGACACGTTCTTTCTCCAAAAGAAAAAACCGCAATTAAGCGGCTATTTTTATTTCATTAAGTCTATACTTCGATTTGATATACAACGCCCGTGGGCGCACTTCTCTTTATTTCATTACCACTTATATATACTTTGGCTCCTTCGCTAAAAACTGTAGCACTGGTACAAAGCACAAGCCCTGTACCATCTGCCACCAAGACTTTGTAATTTGGATGATCTGCACTTTGTATGGTCCCGATAAACTCAGGCGTTTTCGGCAACATATCAAAGAAGCGATTGAAGATATTACTCACGATTCACCCTCTCAATTGATACGGTTTGATTCACAAGCTTGTGAGTGAATGAACCACTCACACTATCAACTGTGCCCCACCAATCGCCGTTAAACGCGACCAATTCACCAGGTAAACACAAGCCAATTTCTTGCGTGATTGGCATCAATAAACTGTGGTTTTCAACTAGACCAGCTTTAGCCAGTACTTCACGGCCTTTGCTATGCATCACTGTGGTTGAAGTGAGTAACGGGCTATTGATCGACTCTTGAAGCACATCACCTGCAGTGCCAACTCGTTTGACCTGCCCTGTATCACCACTGCGATCATTGGTAAGGAATACGCCGTTGTAGTCAGGATAAGGCTCATAATTGGTGGATTGATCCGTGACAACGCTTTGAGGAACTAAGCGATCATAATCATCGATCGCAATTGAATCCCACCAGGTCTTTTTATAGCGCGGTTTGATTGTTAGGGTATTACTTGCAGGCTCACTGTAAATAAAGCCACCTGCAGCCTCTACTATCAATTTGATCGCGGCAATGGGTGTTAGATTTGAATAGCTCAAGCTCTCAGGCGGTAAGATCCAACCTAAGGCATCAATCAGATCCCAATTCAAAACAATATCGCTATTCACTCGATCAAGTTCCTCTTGAACAAGTTGAACTGAAGAACGTTCATTTTCCTGAGTGAATGAGCGTGTCGGTGAATACGGCGCATCTAGTATTGCCGTTGGACTACGTCCAGATAGCTTATAAACTTCTTTACCGAATTGGAATGAACGTGAAATGTTTTCAAGTAACATGTGGTGCTCATTGCCATTGATCATGATTTTTAAAATCACTGGTTTCCCATCAATCGGCTCAGTTTTAGGCTTTTCAAAATATGGAGTGGTTAGGTTATAGGACCAACTCCAACTGCTGCGATCGGTGCTGTAATCACCGCTATAGATTTTGATTTCTTGCCCGTTGTCTAACCGGGTTACTTTGATTTCATTCACGATATACCACCAGTCAACGGGTGCTAAGTTTGGAAGGCACTCATCAGCACCAAAATTTAAAATAAGGTTATGCGGATCTAAGTCATGACATAAACATACGAAATTAAGATCTGGTGAACCAACATATTCGGGCTTGGGCTGTGGCTCGATTGGATCTACTTTAGTTTTTCTAAAATAGACTGCCCTTGCTACATCCCATGGGATAGAATCGGCTGTGACCAGTTCCAAGCCCTTGTCCTGCAAAAACGTGAACCGCTTTTCAAACACTGCTGCGACTTCATGACTAAACGTAATTTTCTTATGTTTTCTGATCATTTCATCCCATGTGGTCTGCCGATTGATCAGAAGCTTTTCAGATTCTTCAAACACCAAATTACGAGAAATAAATCGTTTATCGTTTTCCTGCCAAACCACTTTTGAAGTGCTCGATAATCCTGTGGTTTCTTCAAAAACAGCCCTCACCATTCGCTGCAAGAAAGTGGATTTATCAAAGCCTACAATTACAGCGTTTGAGATCGTTAAACCGCGCTCAAAAATAAAGGCGCTGTTATGCGCCTTGATGATTGCTTTACCAAACCTGAGATGATTTTCTAGCAGTGCTGGCAATGATCTTTGATATTCAAATACGCTTAAATGGTTGAGGCCACGAAGGAAATTAATATCGAAATGCGTAGTAATTACCGAACTAAAACCTGTGTTAATAACAGTATCAACTGTACATAACTGACCAATCGTTACAGCTTCAATTTCAGCATTAAAACCAGTTGCAACAACACAATCGAATTGAGCGAAATTACCTTGAATTGTTTTTAATTCAGCTATGAATGCTGTGGTTATAACAGCATCAATACTCGCTGTAGCAACCTCATCAGCACCAAAGTTCAATACAACGTTATGTGAATTAATATCACCTATTAATTCGGTGAAATTTAGATTTACTTGATTGCCATCAGGTGGAATGTAATTTGACACATGCACACCTCATTTTAGGTTGTGGGTCTAAGCACGATTGAGTTAATCATTAAAGTACTACCGAGCACTAAATTGGGGTTAGCCAAAGTAATGTCGGAACCCACGGCGAAATCTGCAACGCCGTCACCATTGCCGTTATACAAGCGTGCCCATGTTGCAGTACCAGTCTTGGTAACAGTTGCTGCATCCGTTGGATTTAGCTCGATGTTGTCAGCATTCAATGATTTGAAACATGGTTTCGGCAAATTCAGCGTAACCAGTTTTGCACTTGGATTAGCGGCCACTGCTACACTACTGGGTTTTGAATCGTTATAAAAAGAAAAGGTAGCATTGCCGCTACCTGTATCTAAGAATGTTGCCAATGCTTGCAATTGTGCTAAGCCTGCGGCCACTGATGGAATCACACTCATTTTGCAAACACCCTATCTTGAATTACAGCATTAAAATCCGCTAATTTGTCTCGCGCATAAACCACATAATGTCGGCCTTTAGCCAGACCAAAGAACTCATAAGTCCCATCTATGTTAGACATTACGCTTCGTGTCGAGTTGTCGTTTAAGCTGTAGACATAAACACGCGATTGATAAATCACATTCTGCTTTTTTACTGTGCCTTTTATAGATGCTAAGGTATTTAAAGCACCTAAGTTATTTTCAAAATTCTTAGTACTCACTAAGGGTATTTCCATTACTGAAGCCTCCCTAAATTGAATGCAATCCGACCATCACTACCACCAATCACCATAACAGTATCTATAGCATACATGGTGTTCTCGAATGAGATCCCTGAAAAAGCAGCATCTGTTCTCTGTTTGTCGATATAACGAATATATGGAGCCGCACCCACAAGGTAACTAGAAGAGAGCAAAACATAGGGGCGAACTACAAAAGCATTTGCATAAGTATTTGTTCGACCCGTTGTGTATATCCCATGCTGTGGTAGTGCCACATCCTGTGTAGATTTACCAACATTATTAAAAATTAAAATACCTGATTGAGATGGACCATAAGTTAAAGGGAGGTTGTTTTGTGGTGATCCACCAGAAAAATCTACAGATGTACCAACAGTTGCATATAAGAGTGTCGAAGCTAAAAAATAAGGAATAACTGCTGTTTCTAAGTAGTTATCATAAACACCAAAACCATAAAGGATCTTACGCAGTTCATTGGGTACGGTTGTAGTAATTAAATAAAAGGCATTTTCATCACCTACAATCATCCAAGGTCGACTACCTTCAGGTGGTGCAGAAGAATCAGCAGAGCCTGCATAAGGGTTTGAGCTTCTTGCGTAATACCATCTTGCCCACCCGTTATACGCACTTGTTCCAGATCCAGAACCCGCCCAATTTTTTGATGGTGCGCTCGAATCAAATGGAATCTGTTCACCTGTCAAATCATCAATTGAAGTCATTGTACGCAACACACCGACTTTTGCGTATTTTGCATAAGTAGAGCTATATACAGGATCTAAACTGTTATCTACACGTAAAAATGGTCGATGCTCTGCACTTGTATTTGCATTGCGATATGCACCTTTATTCGTGCCTGAATACGTTTTTTCATAGCCCAATGGTGCAATGATAGCTGTACCTACTGTCGTGATGGATGTAACACCAGCAGGAAGTTCAATAGCAATCGTCGTAGTTGATGGAATCCCTACAATTCTGAAATTACCATTTAAAGCAGTAGGTACAAAAACAGATAATCTCAGGACCTGAAATAATTTTAGATTATGATTAACACCAAAATTTAAAAGCACATTTGCGCCGTCAATCGTAGCACTGGCAATAGCAGGAAGTGTCACACCGTTGACTAAAGCCGCATCTAAAACTGAAATCATCACACCAAAGCTATTAGTGAGTTGTGGTGCATTCAAATTATCACTGCAAATAAACTTAACTTTGTTTTCTGCTGCCATTTTCATTTACTCAATAAAAAAGGCTGCAAATGCAGCCCTTTGGGTGTAATCGTTTAAATAACTCGGTCAATATCACCGCGATACATGATTTGAAAGTTATCACTTAAGGTTGTTGGTTCTGATTGCTTCACTGTACGAATACACCAAAGAGGATACATTGCGGCCACTGTGTTGAATCGCAGAACGTTATTTGATGCCCAACCACCTGTGCCCCATCCTTCTTTCTTCACAACGAAATACGGCGCATTGGTGACAGGATTAACGGGCATACAATCTGCTGTTGTACTACCTATACCAATTTGACCAGAAGTTTCGCCAATGATCCTGAATGAAGTAGCATCGGTAAACACCAAGGCCCAACGTTCCTGAATAGAGCCCTTGTTTGTGATTTGGATCGGATACAAAGCATCATTGTAATTTGGCGTGATTGGCTGACCTGTCGGCTCATCTGCCCAAATGCTATTCCAAGTCCCTTGAACAAACTTGTTCGTGTATCGGCTGAACATATCACCAATCACCACCACAGATCCAACAATCGAATCATCTTTACTGTAGTTGTGCGTTACAGGCTTTGTGAAAGTCACTTGGCCACTGATCTGCACATCATTGATCAAGCCAATATCTTGATAACGGTATGCAGCAAAGATCGGTGCAACCAGACTATTCAAAGCAAAATCACCACTTAAAGTTACTTTGCCAAAGTCATAGTTAACGGTGTACATGTCATAAGCAACTTTTACGCCGTTGCTATCTTCTAACTCACACCATGAAATACGCTGATCATTCAGATCATAGGTTTGCCCAGCAACATGGCTAGGCAGTTCCTGTTTCTTAGATGAAGCAATCACACCAATATCACCCACTCGGAAAATCGGCACACGGCCATCTGGTGGCAAACGTGTAGCAGATAGACCAAGGATATCGCTATCTAATGGAATGTAGGTATACGCCACGGCGTTATAGCGTACGCTCGTTGCATCAATCCAATACGGCACGTTGATGTAGGTTTTACCTGCTTCCGAAAACTCAAGCTCAGGTAAATACCATTCTTCAGCTTCAATGGCTGGGCGATTGGCCACAGTGATTTCAGTCTTTGTGTAAAAGTAGATATCAACAAAACCAGTCTCATAATTGATAAAACCATGTGCCTGTGTTGTTTCAATCAACCCTGCTTCATTTGCGGTTAAAGTGAGTTGGCCACCTGCCATCGCCGCTACAACCACGGTTAAAGAACCTGGTCGGATTGGGATAGTCGGAGTGCGAAAACTCACATGATGAATCGGCAACATATCAGTCGTAGTCGTTAATGACTGCATTGTGATCTGGTTATCAACGTTTGGTGTCCAGCTGCTGAGCTCAACAATACCTGTGCCATATTGAATGGTACCAGACTGAGTACCGCTACCCGTTGCACTGTCTACATTACGATAGATCAACCCTGATCGATCAATAATGGTGTCAGCTCCAATTTTAAAGCGCACCGCACCCGATAGGATCTGCTCATTAAAACCTGCTGTTAAATCAAAACTGAGTTTATCTGCAGTGTGTTGAAGGGTTGCATTATCTGTACCAGGGTTATCACGATATTTCACATTAACTGTCGTGGTACCAAAAGCCTTTAGAATCTTACTTTGCGATTCAATTCTTTCTGTCTGTGGTAAATAGAAACCCATAATTATGATGCTCCATAACTGACGGTTGTGTATACACGGTGATAAACAGTTGAATCCAAGCTAGGCGTTACTTCCACTGAACCAGTGGCATAAGTGATGGTGCCTTGTATGTTGCCAAATGGATCAACTAGATTGCCTGTTGTCGCATTGATCGGGTTATCGGTTAAATACAAAACTTGCCCTAGGTTTGAGAGTTCATCAGTTACAGGCACTTCAAGCTGAACACTGTTAGGTTGAATCGCAACACCTGTACCAATTGTGAAAACTAATTTTTGACTGCCATCAGGGGTTAAATTCGATTTAACTTGCTGCTTAGGATCGCCATGGTCAAAGTTGAAATTAAAGTTTGCTCCTTTCTGCGGCAATTTATTAGGAATCAATTTTCCTTCACCAGTGGCATAGTTAATATTTCCCGTGGCATCACCAACAAACTGACCTTGTGAGTTACTTGTGGCGGTTTTAGATACCCCCTCAAGTAGCCATGTAACCGTGACACCTGAAGTTGTGCCAGGCGGCAAACTGAAAGGAATTGCTGCAGGTGCAACGGGTAAATTAGCACGGGCAAAAGTGGTAATCGGACTACCCCATTGCAGCAAAATTGGTGTGCCAACATCAGGCAAAGCACCAGTAGTGAGTAGCCATGTACCCGTGGCATAGTTAATAGATCCACTACCTACCGAATCACTTGCCCCAACCAATCGCCCTGTTCCATTGTCTTTTAAGGTGTAAAACTTACCTTGTGACATGTACGAGATTGAAAGTGCACCAGGTGCGGGTATTGGTACCAAAACACTCGTCCAGTTTGTACCTTGGTTGTTTTGTGTTACTGGAATTGCATATGACTCAAATGGCTGAACAGGTGCTGATGCAGGGATAAACGTAATCGTAATAACGGCGTTACCCGTTCCGATCGCATTGGTCCACACGATGCGGCCTGTCTGATAATCAATCGTTCCAATCTGGGTGCCATTCGCCGTGCGTAATGTGCCGCCGTTATCAATGATAGCCTGCCCAAACAATGTAAATGAAACACTGCCAGGTAATACGCTTGAACCGATATAGAGGCTTTGAGCTGTATTCACGTTTGTGGTGTACTGAACTGAGATTGTTCCAGAATTACCTGCCACCAAAGCAGGGTTTTCACTCACAGCATTTAGATCTAACAACGGCGTTTCAGTTTGAGAAGATGGAATTAACTGAGAAAAGATAGAACTCGCTTCTACAGTAAAGCTGCCAACATTCACATTGTCATTTAAATTCACACTTGCTGAATACTTGCCTGAATCAGCGACTACAGTATTTCTTAAAGTCGTTGCTGGCTTTGTATTGTTGTACCACTGTGTAGCGGATACACCGATAAAGTCACGGCTCAACGGATCCTGAAAGCCATAAGTCGCAATCTTATATTCAACGTCAGCATTATTCACACGAATGAAAGCAGCACGTGTTGATACTGCAGTCAAACGGACATACTGAGTGATTTCAGTTGGTAACCCTTCATTCACAACAAGAACAATCGTATCGCCGACATTGTTTTCTGATTCGTTCTTGCTCATGGCCACTTGCAGTGACTTCATGCCTGAATATGCTGTATCCAACAAAGAACCTACAGCTTGTGCACCTTTTGCAAGATAACTTTCTACCCGGTTCGCTGCACTTGAGCGAACATCTGTATGACTCTCAGTGCTGAACAAAAGTGCTGAGACATTCGGATCATCAGGATTCTTTGAAATGAATACTGTAGAGCCCATCAATAACTCAGTATCATTGTTATTGATCCCTGCGTAAACCTTTCGCATCGATACACGGCCCATTGTTCGGTCCAGTTCCGACACATCAGGGAAAAGGTTATTACTCTCCCCATCAACGACAACTTGGCCAGAGTATTTACCGCCGCCGTCGGGAGTGTCCGTTAAACGCTCAGACTTATATAAAATTAGATTGTTAGTTTGTACCGGCATTTGGCACCTCTAAAAGTTTTAAAGTGACTTCGTAGAAATCACCCTCAGATACTGTTGGGAACCCAAGCACTGGCTTTGCCTCGATAGCGCCTTCTGAATGATTGAAAATCACATTGAATTGACGTGTGTCATGTGGATATTCAAAAATAAGAGTGAACTGCTCATTTTGAAGTGCAGACCAATCTTTAATGATTGATAGAACCGAGCGCTTTACCCAACCTTGTTCAGGTGGCGGGGTTAATGTAATAGGTCGGCCTGATTTCTTCTTGCCCTCTTGAATGATCAAGGTACCGTCTACGGCGTACTCTTGATTCTGTTCAATTGGCTTCCAAGTAAATTCATCAGACCATAAAAAACCGTCCTCTAATTGGACGGTTTCATTGGTTAAATTTCGGTTAAGTCTCATTATGTCCTCTTTTTGGCTTGTTCCAATTGAGTAAAAAAGTCATTAACCAAGTCTTGCTGCGATGGATCGCCAGTTAATTCAACTACTTTCCCACCGAATTCAAAGCGATAAACTTGAGTTTTTGGATTGCCTAAATCAGATGAACTTGGCACCTTTGGTGACTCAATAGACGGCGCTTGAATGTTTGGTACTTTCACTGCAGGTGATTTACCACCAACTGAAACCGAACTACCACTAGATCCAGATTTCTTACCCTCCCAGTACTTCAGCGTGTCTTCCATCTCTTTTAAAAGTGGTGTGCTGTGATCCGTAACAGAACCTGGTGTGAGTGCTTGGCGATATGCAAACAACATTGCTTGTAGAGCCTTGTCTGCTTTGCTTTTGGCTTGTCCTGAGTCCATTCCAGCGGCAATTAAACGCTGCTCGTAGTCCTTCGCCTTGGCATTCATATCATCCATGGCTTGACCCATACCTTTTGCTGATGATGCTGCCTGCGCTTTCCGTGCAGCATCAACTTTAGCCATAGAATCAACCCATTCATCTGCTGTGCTTTTTGCTTCTTCGCGGGCAACACGGCCTAGCTCTCGAAAACCTTGCGCAGCAGATCCTCGTGCAGTTTCACCCACATTGTAAAGGCCATCTACAATCTCTTGAGTTGATTGAACAGATGATTTACCTGTTGCATCAATCTGAGCCTGTAAACCAACAGATGCGCCCTGGGCTTTAGCATTTGAAATAACAGCTTGATCACCTGATGCGGCAGCAGCTTGCATCACTCGTTCATAGGCTTGTTTCAGGCCCTCTGATGTTGCCTGACCACTTGCCTTAATTGTATTGAAATCTGCAATTGCCGATTCTGCTGCAAGTTTTAATTGCTCCTTGGTTTTAATGCCTAGGCGATCGAAAGCCTTCCCTACTTCATCAAGATCATTAGGTAATTTCTCAGTAACTTGTTTAATGGCCAACATGCCCATTTCAACTTGCTTTGTAGAAAAAACACCCTGCTTTTCAAACTCAAGTAGTTTGGCTTTCGCTGCATCAATTTCAGCTTGGCTCTTGGCTGTTTCCAACCATTTTGTCCAAGCATCATAAATAATACCCGCGGCTTGTTCACCCGTTGCACCTAGTCTCTGAACACCTGCAGCAAGATCATTCACTTGATCCTGCTTTTCCTTAAAGCCTCTCGAAACTTTATTGAGTGCCGCATCAAGATCAACACCTAAGGCCAATGCACCTTGTTTTGCTGCATTTTCAATTGCCTTGCCATATCCACCAGCATCTTGCTGAGCTTCAATTGCTCGCTGTTTTCTAACTGCGGCCAGTTCCTTTTCTTTGGCATCAATCGCCGTCAAGGAATCCTGTGCTGACTTCAAGGCATTAAGATCGCCTGTGCGTTTAGCTTCCTCAACCTGTTTCTGTAGTTGCACACGCTGAATAGCACTTTCTTTTAAAAATGCAGTGTATTCATCATCAGCTTGCTTAGCCTTCTCAATAGATAACTTAGATGCCTCAGCTGCTTCCTTGGCTGCCTTACCTGATGCATCCCATGCTTGTACAGCGACTTTGCCAGCTTCATCCAATGTGACTATATAACCCTTAGTCATTAGATCGGCTTGCATGGTGCCATCCATGACACCGCCATTAGCTTTTATCGCAGCTTCAGCATACGTTTGAACGGCGCGTAACTTTTCCTCTTCGCTTACTTTCTTGCCTTCGACCTCAGTTTTTTGATCTTTAAGCAGTTCTTCAAGTTTTGCCTTGGAACTAGCTATCGCCTCTTGATCCTTCTGTAACTGTGTTTTACCTATATCATTGTAGGTCTCTATCACAGCCCATTTATGTTCCTCTGACAGTTTCACAGCTTGTTGAGCATTCTTTTCAGCCTGAGCAAATAGTCTTGCCGATGTTTTTTCAGCCTGATCTGCTAAAGCCCCCATAAAAGGAATATGCTGTAAAATTGATGCACTTAAATCATAGATACCAGCAGATAAAAATTGAATTGATGCCAATACAAGTTTTAATCCAACATTAAGCCCTGTACCAAGATCACTAACTGCTGCTAGCCCCATTCTCAAGACATTAAATGCTGTAGTCAGTCCATTAACATCTTCTTGACCACTTAATAAAGCTGCAAATAATGGAGATACTGCATCTAAAGCACTACTAAAAGCACTAAATACAGTCTCACTAAAATCTATTAAATCTTTCGCACCTTGCTTTAGATTCCGATAAAGGTCAGAAAGTGTATCTCTGATTGCATTAATAGTGCTTGGATCTATATCTGCAAATCGCTCACTAAAGTAACTGAGACCTAACGCAATATCATCAAAGAAAGTTTTAACAATCTTCAGATTTTCCGCTATTACCAATAAGCCTTTAGCAATTGTTTCTGTTGTACCAGTACCCTTATTAATTTCACCAATTGTTATTTGCCATTGAGTCTGGATAGTCTGCAAGGCTTTTTCTACCGTAATTGGTAGTTTTTTATATTCTTCATCAATAGCTTGAGATTGGTTTTGCAATGCACGTATTACAACCTTGGATGTTAGATCACCATTTTCGGCCATCTTACGTAATTCACCAGTTGTAACACCAAGCTCCTTAGCTAAAGCCCGCATAATTACTGGGGCTTGCTCACTTACACTATTGAACTCCTCACCAGAAAGCCGTCCTGAATTTAAACTCTGAATCAACTGTGTAATAGCAGCGTCTGCTGCCTGCGCAGAGCCTCCACCTGTTTGTACTGCCTGGGTAATCGTTTTGGTCAAACCTAGGACTT
This sequence comes from Acinetobacter sp. ANC 3929, assembly GCF_000369405.1. Classification (GTDB taxonomy): domain Bacteria; phylum Pseudomonadota; class Gammaproteobacteria; order Pseudomonadales; family Moraxellaceae; genus Acinetobacter. The sequence goes on along the minus strand of NZ_KB849994.1, from coordinate 108,324 downwards.
GCTCTTGAGCAAGGCCCATTTCTTTTCCGACATAGGTTATTTGTGTAAAAAGCCCCGCTGTTGACTCCAAGTTGGCATTTGTTAAAAGTGCTGTTTGGTGAACGCCAGACATTGCGCTTTCAAAATTTCCAGTATCACCAACGGCGATTTTTATACGTGCAGATAAGTTTGTATATGAGTCGGCTGTTTGGATTAAATCCTTTACACCAACTCCAATACCGACTGCAGCAACCGCCGTTGCAAGTAATGTGTAACTGGTTTTTAAACCATTGATACCCTTCTGAGCTGTAAGAGCTGCTGGTTCAGAATTTTTTAACTCTTTATTCGCATTTAATACGGCACCTTCAAATTTATTAAAAGCCGCATCCGCCTGCATCACTTCTTTTTCAAGTTGATCTACAGATTTTTGAGCAATTGCTATACTTTTAGGATTCGCATCAGTAGCTGATAATTCTGATAACTTTTGCTTCGATTGCGTTAAATCTAGCTTTAATTGTTCTAATGCTCTGTTTGACTTTACACCGAGATCAGTAAAGTTTTTAGCCACTTTACTGGCTTCAGTTCCTGAATTTTCAATTATTCCAGTAGCCTTGGTGAGTGATACAGTAAGTGCATCAGCTAATTCTTTTGTGCCCTTAGGAATTATCTCGCCAAGCTGTTTAGATGTTTCTTCTGTTGTACCTTTTAATTTTTCAGCTTCTTTTTGAATAGCATCAAAAATTGCTTTGGTTGTTGTGCCTGATCGATCAACATTCGAGATGTAATCTTTAACATCAGCATCAAGTAATAGTTTAAAAACTAAATCAGACATATATTCCTCTTTTATGGGCAATAAAAAACCGACCTATAAAGTCGGTTTTTTTAAAACGTTTATTAACTCAGTTTGGAATTCTGGATTCACACTCATTAATCACTTTGTTGGCTTCTTTTCCTTGAACTATACTTTTGGTGAATAAATAAGTAATTTTATCATCTGCACCCTTATCGTTAGATAAGAAAGTTAGCATACCCTCAATAAATGCCCCCATGGACAAACTATAAAGCATTCTTCCTGCCTCTAAACATGCACTATATTTTTCTTGATCAACTTCTCGTTTGATTTTTTGAAGTTCTGATATAGGTTGAGCTAATGCTAATCGCATAACATTATTTGTTAGCTTCTGCTGATCCTCAAAAGCTCTCACCTGTGTTTTTAAAGTGGAAAAATCGCTTTTCTTCAAATCCTTAATTTCTGCATATCTCAATGTTGCAATGAATTGAGCGTCATTATTAGGAATATCAAGTTTCCCAAGTTCAATTGTATATGCCGAAATCTTTGCTTTCAGGACATTTTCTTCTTCTATCTGCTTTTGTTCATAAGACCACCAGCCATAGCCAACAAGTAAAACTACCAATGCAATTATTATCGCAATTGGTAAAAAAAATGACCCCTTGTATTTTTCACCGCAAGTTCTACATTCTGAATCTGAGGATTTCATTGGTTTTTTGCACGACTGGCAATATTTAATACCCATAATCAAAACCATTTAATTTATTTGTGAGATTAATCTATCAAATGAAATAAATAGTGTCATTCAAAAGTTATTCACCTAATGAATTGATGTATTTTTCAAATCCATTTTGCTTTGCATTGTTTGCAACCCTGGTTGCGATAGCAATAGATTTAAGCTTCAGGTTATCTCTGCGCTGTGCAGATTTTATATATTCTAAGAATGCCCCATAAGACATATTATAAATATCTGTTTCTGAATGGCCATGCTCCACTAGAAATCCAAATGAATCAAACCATGATGCCTCTATACTTACAGCATTACCTTTAGTTTTTCGATTTCGTTCAGGCTTTTTAAAAAATGCATCATTAACTTGGATGATCTTTAAAACCAGCTCTGCAATGGCTCTGGTTTGCGCCGTATTCGCTTCAAATGTTTTCGGCTCCATAGTTGTCACCAATGAACACATACCCATGATATTAAGGATTTGAGGCTCAACTAACGGCGTGATTGTTTCTATTGAATAACTTTTTAATCCATCTTTTATATTATTTGCATATTGTGCAAAACGATCTAAGTTTTTAACTTGGATCTGTTTTACTTCAATTTTCTGATCAATGAATGTGTGTAGTAAAGATTCATTGTTTGCTAAAAAAAAGTCATTCATAGAAAAAATCCTAAAAGGTACAGGCACAAAAAAAGACGCATATGCGCCCCTGTGCCTGTAGTTGCTTACTTAAACTGAAAAACGCTCAATATGGCCCCAAACACTTAATTCAGCGTCATTGGCCTTACTGTTGTCAGCTTTACATTCACCTGTAATGGAGAATGTATTAAATTCTTCATTGACGAGCTCAAATTCTGTCTCTGGTGAAAGAGTTAGACGGTGAAGAACAACCACGACTTTATCACCACTAAGAGTATCAATCCCTTTGAACAAAGCTTTGTACTCAGTTCCAATATTATTAGCAATGGTTGTACGTGTTTTTGCAGCTGCAGTACCAGACCACTTCACAGCACCAGTGATTGACTCAATAAATTTTACAGTACCAAAAGCTGCATCAAGTACATACTTACTTGCATCAATTGCAGCGTCTGAACCATCTTTAAAAGTTACACCAGTTAAATTGCGATGACCTAAATCAATCATAGCGTTGGTGGTTACAGTACCCAATGAAACATCGGTAATAGTTTGTGATGCAATTTCAATACTTTTACCACTCATCACAATAGCCAAGTTGGTTTCGTTGATCGTATCAAGATCCCCTTCAACACCTACGCCTGTTTGCTTGTATAGCGTTTCATCCTTAGCACGAAAGCCATAACGACTATCATAATGATCAACTTGATCGGTTGTGATATTGAGCTTTAAGGTGGGCATATTACCGATAGGAAGTAATGCTCCCGCCACACCACTTACAATTTTTGCAAGGCACAATTCACCTTGTAACGATAAAGTTCTATCAGCCATTTGTCTTCTCTCCTGAATTTACTTTCTTTTGTGTTGGCTTAATTTCGGATTCAGGAATTTCAATCTCCTTAATCTCTTCAATCGCACCATCTTTTAGAAGTTGGATGATTTGCAATTGTGGCAAAGCACCGATAGTTTCCCCGATGGCCCAACGGCCAACGGGTTTTAAAGCTTTGTATTGCTTGTCCATGTAAACCTCATGTGTAAGCTTGGATTTCAAACATAAAAGGGAAAAATGCAAAGCCTGGCGAATTGCCAATACGCACAGGTGAATTTGCACGCTTGAACATACGATAACCAGGTATTTGAGGATTGAAGCCTTGCAATGTGTCTAATAGTTTTCGAATGAATGGATCTGCCTCTTTTCGGAGACTGTTTGTGTTTTGCAATTGGGCACCTGCATCACGCACGCATAAAACAACAAGCCACTGTTGAAATATGGTTGAAGAACTACCGTTACTTACAGTCTCACTAACTCGATCATCAAAATAAATCACACTGACTGACGGCGCATTATTCGAACTCTCAAGCATTGCTTCTATCGTAAACGGAGTATTCACCTCCAATAGTTCAGGCATACCAGTTTTGATCTGCTCAACCAAAATAGGCTCAACTGCGAAATAGTCTTTGATAGCTGTCATACTTACACCACGAATATGCCTGTCCCGATAATCCGCTCCGGCTGATCATCAGCAACAGGGAAAATCAGAACTGCTTTACCTGCAGAAATTTGCTTAAGCCAACTGATGATGTCCTCATAATCCTGCCGCACAATCTCAGTTGGTTTGTCCTTGTACAAGAAATAACGTGAAATCACTGCAACAGCACGTTTCACAGGCTCTGTTGTCACTGGTAGTGGCAATGGGTATCTAACAGCTATAAAGCCATTTACCATTTCTTCAGCATCAGAAATTGCTTTAACTGATGTTGGTGGATGCTCACCATCAGTACGTGCAATATTGCGTTCTAGCTTAACTATCTCTAGTTCACCAAAACGCTCAATAAGTTCATCACGGGATAAATAGCCCATTTATTTCACCACTCTATAACTGACTCTTTGACGAAGTTGGCCAGTATCAATTAAAGGCTTGCTACTACCTTTGCGCTTAATTGTTTTAGGCTTCAGGGGAACAAACTTTCCATTAATCATGTAAGTTTGAACATCAGCTTGCGCCTCTTGTCCAAGAAACTGCCAAGTTGCAGCCATGGTGCTTTTACCTAAAAGCATTGGCTTGATTTGCCCCATGAGGTACTGACCATATTTGCTTTGGTTCAGTTGCAGACTTGCACGAAAGAAAGAGCGTTCAGGGATGTTTCGACCAGGTGCGCCGTATTCATGAATCGCGGCAAGATCTGGCATATCAATTGAACGCTTCCCGCCTTGTTTCAAATCAGTGATATGTGGCTTTCCCCCAAACACACCAACTTCCGCATGGCCAGTTAGCTTGGTGGCTTGAGAAACGAGTTTGTTAAAAAACCAATTACCCTTTTGCACGATGCTAGCTTTTACTTTCATGCAAATTCACCATTATTTGGCTTGTGCTAATTTAGCCTGCAGATCTTTAAGTGATTCATCTTCACCAAATTCGACATTGAGCTCGGTTAGCTTGGCTTTGATTTCGGCAATTTTGGCATCTTCAGCAGCCTTAGCCGCTTCTGCAGCAGCACCAGTTTTAGACCCAGACTTCGCCTTTTTAACATCCGTGACAGTCAATTCACCTGATTTTTCTAAGGCAGTGAATGCAGGATGATTGGCTAAAGCCTCATGCTGATCATCTGTAATTTCTACTTCTACGCCTTTCGGCAGCATAACAGGACCCGTTGCAGTACGTGCAGAAACGCGGCCCATTTCACCCTGATATGTATATTTCGGCATTTTCATTGCTCCAAAAATGACTAAAGCCGCTTAATTGCGGCTATTTAGTCATGATTATTAAAATTTAATGGTTAGGTTTTAGGAACGTCCAAATAACGCAAGCTATCTACACGTTTAAGCCATACGCCTTGATACAAGTAATAACCAGGTGTGAAGAGGTCAAGCCCATCAGCCTGAGGTGCTAAGAATTCCAAATCTTTCGGAATACGCATTTCGATACAAGCTGGATCTCGGCGATATACAGTGATACGGCGAATACCACCTACCCCCATAGATTCAGTTCGACTCGTTCCACGAATAGTGAGTTTTTTACCTTCCAAAGCTAAAAGATTATTTTTAGAGATCCATTCATACAAAGTTGTCTCTAAATTGTCAGCAATACGGCGTTGAGTGATAACGCGCATTAAGCTTGATGGCAAAATCATCGTATCAGGCGTAATTGAGGGATTGAATTCACTCGCCTCAATTGCATCAGACAAGATGTCATTCACATCTGCTAGGATTTCATCAGGTGTTGCTGTTTCCCAAGCCTTTAACGCCGTTTGAACATTAACACCAGTCTGATTAAACAAGCCACGTAAACCTGAGTTTAGATCACCAACCCAAGCAATTCGTGACATGTGTTTCTCAAAGCCCAAACGTGCAGCTTGAACCTTATCCTCTTGTAGAGAGATACCGGCCTGAGATGCTGTCGCTAATTCAAGAATTGAATATTGATATCCAATTGAACCAGAACGAACCCCTAGATCTACCTCATCATAAAAGACTTCGGCCAAAGGTATATCTTTACCAGTCCCACTATGGTCCTGACCTTCGCCAACACCGTTTTTACGTTGTAAAGAATGCTTGGTACCAACAACTGCAGGGAAGTTAGATTTCACTGGAATGTAAGAAGCATACTCAGTTGCTTCTGTCATTTGTGGTGTCATTTCATTACTTGTTTCCAAGTTAACAAGCAATGTCACCAAGTTTTTTAGATTAAATGCATCGCCTACTTGAGCCTGCATCACTGGTGCTACACCACCAAACAGGGCGAGCTTTCGATTAATAAGTTGTTCACGATTCATGTATTAAGCCCCGCGTAATTGAACAATAGCCATGCCATCAGCACTTGTAATGCTGTCCCAAGTTGCACCAACCAATTCGGTACCATCTGTTGCACTGGCTTGTAATGAGCCCATTGGGTTATTAGTAGTGGCGTTTGCTGTACGCACATAAACTTTCCCACCAGTGGCTGTAATTGGTACTGCAGGTTTTACCCAAATTCGTCCAACACGCATTACAGGCGGCACATCGAATTGCTTATATGCTTCTTTCCCATTTGCGTCAGTTCCGTTTTTACCAATGTGCTGATGCACAATGATGCCTACTGGTCGGAGTACACCATTTACAGCCGCACAACGAACGCCGTCACCTGCATCACAAGCAACCTGACCATCATTTAACGTTCCTGAGCCTGACATAGGCATTGAGCGTACATCCTCAGGGGTACTTTTTAGGCGTTGCCCTACCACCGCCACTTTTGCATTAAGTTGCATTCGCAAACTCCTTAAATGTCTTTCTTCCAAGCTGTTGTTTTGTCATAGCCCTGGTCCTGCGGAGATGGGCTGCCATTCCCTCCTGCTGGTGGGGTAGCTGTGCTATCACCTGTAAGGATGGTATTGAGGGGGTTTGATGTGCCTTGTGTGCCATTGGTGGCAACCAGCGCACGGAAAACCATGTCAACTTGCTCAGGTTTTGCATCACCAATTGCAACTGTTCCAAGGATTGCACCAACGATTGCATCGCCTGCTTTAGCAGTGATGGCTTCGCGCTTAATTTGCTCACATGAACATCCTTCTGTTTTCACACTTGCATTGAGTTTTTTTGCATCAGTGATAACTGCTGCACGCTCATTTGCTAATGCCTCAAGCTTTTCAGGTGTGACTTGATTTGCTTCAAGGGTAGTAACCTTTTCAGCATTGGCCTTTGAATCCGCAACAACCTTATCAATCACGGCTTGAACTGCCGTTAATTCAGAAACTGAAAATTCCTGATCCCCGATTTTGATTTTTGCATCAGCTGCCTGTTGCAATGAGACCAAAAGGTCCTGATCCTTTTTTAGTGCTGCAGCTAATGCAGAATTATCAGCAACATCAAAAGGGATGCCATTTACAATGATTTGCATTGTTTTCTCCATATTGTTTGGATTTGGGTTTTGATCACCAATGCGGCAATCACCACCACATCGGCCATATTTGACTAAGGCAATATGATCGCCGTAGAAGTTTTTAAATTCAGCTTGGTACGGCGTACCATCTGGTGCAGTGCCGCTGACAAAATACAATTCAGCGCCGTAGCCTAGCGATAGCTCTAAACGCTCTTGGCTTTGGATCTGATTGATCACATCGTTATCTTTAATAAGTAAATCCCCTACAAGGAAATCACCCTCCTGTCGCACGTTTGATAGTGTTCCAATCGAGTGAGTTTTCCATGTAGCAGCATTTACTGTATTACCAGGTGGATGATTGTCAGTGACATCAACACCTTGATAACTTTGAATCGTTTCAGGTCTAAATAATTCTTCAGCAGAACTGTAGACATTGATGACTTGATCAGGGGTATAACCCTCGATCCCATTAAATTCACCAGCGTAGTACTGCCGTACCTGAGGTGCCTTGCCAAGTCGGGCATCTTTACACAATAAAAAACCCTCAGGAGTGAGGGTTCTTGTAGATTGAGCAGGTGCAAAGTCACCTAACTTTAAGTGAAGCAAATAACGTTTCATTTCACATCCTAAGGTTTCTTAGGTGGAATAGTTCCCCCACCTTTTGGTTGATTTAAACAAGGCATATAACCCCCATGCTTACTGGTATAAATGCAGTTTCGGCAAAGACATTTATTCATTAGTAACTTTCCTACAGGCAATAAAAAACCCACCTTTAATAGTGGGTTTCTCTAAGATCAACTTATTTATTTTGCAGCATTGCCTGAATTAACTTTGTTACCCCAACGGCGGTAATCAGATTGTTCAGACTTACTTAAATCATTAAAACTAACTGCTTCAAGCAAGTTCACTCGATCTCTACCTGCAGCTAATTTTGTCTTGATGTGTTCACGCCATGAATCTACATCATTGCCAAATCCATCTTGCTCTGCAATAACTTTCTGTCGCTCTAATGGCAGATCTAAAATTGACATTACAGCTCCTCCAATTCAATGTGAATAACACCATTTTGCTCAACTCGATCTAATACACGAAATCTCTTAGGTCGATTAAAAACAACTTCAAATTCTTCATCTTTATATTCACTGATGAAGTTAACATTTTTAGCTGTCTTTGAGTGTATCACAATTCGATGTGGGTAAAAATCAAACACATCGTCTAGGCCATATGTAGCACTTGTAAAAGCGTTATATTCAACAACTTCACCGATCTGATGTTGAGCAAGGAATGAAGCAGGTAATTCAGTTCTACGGACAACAGGACTAGCCCAGTTAGGCAAACGATCCAAGGCACTACTTAAAACCTTGGAAGCAGCAACCAATTCAGTATAGAGCCCATCACCTTCTTTAATAACGCCGTTAAGCATCTGGTTTAAATCCCGATAGCCATTACCTGTGTAGAATCTTAAAGCCACCTGTTCAGGCAGCGTTAAGCCATATACCTCTGCAACACGTTGGATTTTAGAATCTTCGGCAAGTTTTTTCGCAATTCTTCCAATTTGATTCTTGTTCATCCAACCAAGTAAATCATCATTCTGCCGCTCAATAAGTGACTTACCTTTTTTCTGTTCAGCCATTACCTGCTCAGGCGTTGGTGCATTCTGATCAAATAAATGCTTAGTATAAGGAATGGCCACACAACGACAACGAATGGGAATACCAGGATGCCCATCATCAGGTGGATCATCCCAAGCAAATAAAAGCCCATTCCTAAGCCGATGAGAATGCCTTACTCGCTCATCCTGACTAGTTGACCAGGTATAATGTGTTATCCCTAGTTTTTGCTGTCTGATTTGCGTTAGCCGCCCATTGATTTTGCCAAGTTGGTCAACAGCTATTAGCAATGCCCGTGAATCCGTAGACTTCCCAATCTTAAGAATTTCTTGCTTGATGAATTCTGCACGTTGGCCAGTCTGCAGGCCTGTGAGGATTGCTCCCTCAATTAAATCGAAATACTGACTTGGTATAGATCGAATAAGCCGAACATTTGCTGCAATCGCATCATCAACGGCGTTCTGTAGATCCTCATCACGCATAAGGCCAGTAAAGTCCAAGCCTGTTGCTTTTAATAGAATCTCGCCTATCTGCTTATCACTCGCCTGCTTTTGCTTAATCACAATTTGTGTTGCGACTTGAGTTGCTATCAACTCAATGCTGCTGACGATTTTGTTCTTTAAATTCTCAATTGAATTTTTAATGCTAGAAAAAACGCCGTCTGAAACATGCAATTCAATTGAATCACCCATGTTGTATCTCAACATGGGTTCAATCTCTTCGCTAACACCCTTTTGACATAAATTGCTGATGGCTAATAGCGACTTGTAGTATTCAATTTCTGTTTTCCTTGAAACGAAAATAGGCTGAGGTTTTGACTTTCTACCAGGCTTTTTTTTATGTGCCTGCTGCATGATCGGTTTAAGGTGGGTCAGTATCGTCATCTAAGCCCCCATCCAGTTGCTCAAGTACTTTTATATGTGCATCATCAAGAAAATCATAAGTGCCATCTTGCTGCAGCTGCTTAGCAATCATGGCCTCAGTAATAATCCCTTTTTCCAAATACTTGATATCTCGCTCAGTGTTGTTTTTCTCAACTTCTGAACGTGTCTTAATATCTAATTGCCACAGTGGATAAAAGACAAAATTAAAGCCTGCTGGTATTGCTCCAAGCAGGCTTTTAAAAATCACGGGAAATAGCCGATCAAGTAAGGGTCGCAAGATCCAGTTCTGATCAGTAGAGATCCGATCATAGTAATTTCTTAAATCAAACTCACCACTATTATTTAGCCCTGAGGTTGTTTGACCAAAAAGAATCGTAAAAGGAATATCAGCAGATCCTGCCGTTTGCTGTGCAAATTCACGCATCAATTCAGGCAAGCCACCAAAGGTATAGGTCTTAGATTGATACTCCTCATCTTTATCAATCACCAGCATTCCATTGATACTTTTAAGCAGTGCTGCAGCCCCGAAACGTTCCATCAAGTCTTTTGCTCGATCGATAATTTTAGGCATCAAATCAGGAATGCGAATTACATCCACTTTTGCCTCATGCACTAAGCTTGCTGCACCTGAATTTGTGGAAATGAAATTTCTGAGCGTATAGTAAATGGACAATAACAATGATTCACCTTCATCGCCGTGCTTTACACAAATTACTCGTGAATAATGAATCTTGGTCTGCGTTCCATTTCCGTTATTGATGTTGTAATACATTGGCTGTTCAGGCTCACCAGCACTTTCCTCTAATGGAATGTATTGTTGATTTAACGGTTGCACTTTGCCCTTTTTAAGGACTGTTAGGAATTGCAAACCGCCTAAGCGTAATTTATCCAATTCAAATGGCTGATCAATCGCCTGCCCATCAGCTACACCTAGAATCAAATATGCACGGCCATACAATCGCGACCATATTAAAAGATTGGCTAATCGCTCCGAAAGTCGAAGTCTTTTAACCTCATCCGTCAAATTCAGGATCTGACCATCTTCTAACCCAGTGAAATACCAACCAGCTCGAAGCATATCCAAGACTGGACGGTTAACAATTTTTTTAGCTAACCAATCCTGATAAACAGCCTCAAAATCATAATCGTTAAGGGTTGTTTCCTTTGCGAAATGACCATGAGCAGCCTTATCTCGGTTTGTATTGATGTTACTAACAAAGTTTACATAAGCGCCATCATTCACAATGACTGGCGCTTGTGTTTGATTGCGCTCTTCCAAGATACTTACTCCTAGTCTAAAAGATCATATGGCTTAACAACCATATTATTAATTGCATCAATAGTTGGGTCCCATTGGTCATCATGATCATGCGTCATATCAGCCGTTAGCCCCTCTACCTCTTCAACATAATTCAACAGCCACGGCGCAGAAGCAGGCAATACAACCATTCCATCTTCAACATAAAAGACCACGTCCATCGTGCGGACAAGTTTATCTGTGCCACGTTGGATAGCCCTGATCGGTATTGTTGTTTCCCTTGAAACCGTTTGAATTAATGTTGTACCGCTAGATTTATCTTCAACGGCCATATAACGCAGATTGCCAATTTTGTTATTACTAACTTTATGTTTGGTAATAAACTTTTTAGCCTCTTTGATTAGTTCGGGTGCTTCCCATTTCCCACGATGAACATCAATGATGTAAAGCTTATTGTCGTATCCAAGGCCAGCACATAAGAAAACTGAGTAATCGTTATGCTCTTTAGTTTTCTGAGCCGTATCTGCAAAAATTGCACGCCACTTGAGAACTGGCAATTCGATATAACGGCCAAACCACTCAGACTTAACAAGATCTCCACCAAGCTTTTTAGGATTCTGCATGTATTGGCTTGCAAATGTATAACGAGAAACAATCGCGCCGTCCTTATCTTCACCGCCTTTTTCAAGCTGCAGTAATGATTGAAGTGATTCCTTTAATGGCCAATAGCTTTGACGGCCATGTTCATCACGCTCTACATCTCTTGGTACCTTGGTTTGAATATGCTCAGGTAATTGGTTGATGTAATCATCATCGATCAAAGCAGGAATACAGATCTGCTCCCAATCACCAGGTACATTACCAGTCATCACAAAATTAGTCGGATCTTCATCATGTAAACGCTGCATGATTAGAATAATTGGTGTGTCAGACTTAGCTTTACGTGAATTGACCGTGTTCAGTATCTTACGGTTAGCTTTCTTGCGTGCCGATTTACTAAATGCATCCTCAGGCTTTAAAGGGTCATCAAGAATGATGGCACCTGTAAAGCCATCATTTGCTAATGTACCTGCACGGCGGCCCGTAACCTGCCCACCCATTGATGCAGAATAAACATGCCCCGCATCGTAACCATCTACAGTGGTTTTCCAGTTTGATTTTGAGTCAGTACTAGATGAGATCTTAACTGGCCATAGGCTTTGAAAATCTACCGATTTAACAATGTTTCGCGCTGTTGCGGATACATCCTCAACCAGTGACTGTGAAAACGACAAATACAGGAAACGTGAGCGTGAATTACGCGCTAAGCCACGGGCAATAAGATTAGTTAATAATTCGGTTTTACCTGAACCAGGTGGAACGTTAATTACAAGGTTTTTAACCTTTCCAGATATGACCTGATCAATCTTGTCGACAATATATTCATGATGCCAGTTGACTGAGAACTTAAAGCCCATGCGTGGTAAGAAAAATGCACGGGTAAAAAATAAATGCTCGTCCTCACACTTAATCCGCTTTGCTTTGATTTTTACAGGATCAATATTCGCTCTCGAGTTCATTTATAGCCTGCCTTACCTGCTCATCGGTAGCAGTCACATAGGTAGTGTTTTCGCTTTGCAAAGGCCCACCACCTGCACCAGTCAATTCAGTTTTATTGGTATATTGCCCGCCCATCTCCTTCGCAGCTTGTTCTGCCCATTTTGGTGTCAACATGGGATTGTCTGGAAATTTATCGACTAGTTGCTGTAGGAGTTGAAGTCGGTAACGTTTATTGGCAATTGGGATTGCTTCTAATTCTTCATTGGCTATACGGCGATATTCAAAAAACTTATTTCGCAGATCTTCACTTAACTCAAATCCTGCTCGTTTGGTGGGGTCGTATCTTTCGCATTGTTGCGGTGATACTTCGATATTAAAAGTTTCTTTAACCTGCTTTGCTGTATTGGTTGGAGTTTCAAACTCAGCAAGAACCTTAACGATGAACAGCTTCACCTTTTTAGTAATACGTGCCATTTCCACCAATCCATCAACGTACATCAACGTAAATGGCAAAAAAAAATTCAAACTACTCTTAGAAGGCATGTACCACATGCCTGAGCAATTGAAGCTCTGCCAATCTCTGGTTTGCTATTTGCATAACGCGCCATCTCTTTTACATCCTCTGAAGCACCATAACGGCGTACAACCCCGTGAAATTCTTCTACATCATGCCCACGTAGATATAACTTAGGTTCTCCCATTGAGTTATATTCGAAAGTGTTGGTGTCCTTATTGATTTTATGACCAACATGATATAACTCATGCTCTACTAAGGCACAAAAATCAGTATCATCCATCACCTGACACTTACGAGCGTCTAGCGTGATAATGAATTTAGGAACATCCCCGAACCAATCAATTAACTGTAGTTCTTGTCTGTCCCGTTTCCACCCACCAACATTAATCATGACCTGTTCAGTTGTTCCCATCACTTCACGACCTTTCATTTCACATTTTGTATATGCCCATAGGAATGAGATCTTAGGAGGCCTGAAACAAATAATGTGATCATGATCCTTGTTGTAAAGTTTACTTGCTGGATCTAAGAACGTTTCTACTATCCAAGGCCATAAATCTTTATTAGCTGGCTCAAAATGTAATAAGCCTTGCGTATTGGCATAGCCGATATTGTCATCACAATCATTATCTTGTATTGGTGGGTAAGGTCTGTTCATAAAAATCCCTCAGGTTTATTATTAATTCTGGCGATTACTTTATTTTTATTTTTTAGAGTCGAAAAAAATCGCTCGTCTAAAAGGGCTATCTCTTCCTGTGTGAGACCTTTAGTAGTGCAACTCCCTGTATGGTTTAGATCAATCTGAAGGTCTCTAATTTGTTTTTTTAAGTTTTGGAATTCAGTCATAGAGCCTCCGAACAGGCATAAAAAAACCCACCAAATTGGCGGGCTTAATTTATTGGGTATTAATATTAAGAAAGGTAAGAATATTTCTGAGCCAAAAGTTTGTTGGCAATAACGGTAGTTTCAGCATATGGCAATTCAGCACAAAGCCAGAATCGATATGTATTTTCACCTACAATATAAGTCTGACGATTGTATGTTGATGCTTTGCTAGGATCTATTTCGCTTGCTTCAAAATATGTGCTTTCACGATTCGGAACAACTTCACCATCCAAATCACCACCAATACAAATAAGCATCTTAACAATCCATGAAATTATGAATTGCAGCTTAACACATAAAATAAAAAGCCCCGCCAATAACATGTATGTCAGCGGGGCTTCATATGCCGTAATCCGTTCGGCTAGGTGACTCGCATTGCGCTAATGCGAGTGAGGGTTTAGTTTAAAAACTTAGGAATATCGTCTAGGGAAAAGCTCTGATCAATATGCTTATGTACTAACTTAAGAAGTTCGTCAATAATTCGCTGATTATTTTCTAACTGAGTGTTGCTATCTTTCATTTGCTTAACAGCATCAACCGCAACAAAAGTTAATTTCTCGTTTTCTTCTTCTAGGTCTAAATAATCTATATATAGAGACTTATATAATTCCTCTAACTCTTCCCTAGAAAGATCTTTAAGACTTGGTAACTTTGCCATAATTGTTATTCCTGTGTTTTTCTACAAGATAGCATAATGATATGACAGAAATAAAAAGCCAAACATAAAACAGCCCAGCTATCCAAAATGAACAACTGGGCTGAGTGGTACCGTAGTTTAAGGCTGACTGATGTGTTAAGGGGTCGCCAATCCGCAAGTAAATACTCACCTCTTTAGGTGGTCAATCCAAGGGTAGTGTTTTATCTATCAAAACTCCGCACCCCTCTCTCACCTCATTGACCAGATAAGATGCCTATTAACTTAAAGATCCCTAATAGGTAGGACCAGAAACGTAAAAAGCCCGCATAAGCGAGCCTTGGAAACCTTTAAGGGCATCTAATTAATAAAACGCCCATTTTAGAAATACTTATACTGAACCGTTCTGTTTATGTCAAGTCACTGCAATATAATTGGTTTGCTCTAAAGTAATTTCATAATCACTTTCTTCATAATGAAATGATCGTTTCAATTGATCTCGTATGATGTGCTCCCAAATTGTGATTTGGGATTCAGCTATAAGTTCAAACCGCTCGTAACGTTCCGAATATCCAGATTTAGAAACATCCAATTTAGCAATCGTTATTTTTTCAAAAAGTGTGTAAGGTCTCTTTCCTGTCGCATTGCATTTACTGCATGGTTTCGCACCGCATGGATATCCTTTTGAATCGTATATTTCTAACTTGCCTAGTCCTTGACACCCACCACACATACTTTTAACAAATAAATGACCACGTAAAACGACCTCTGCGATACCTTTGGCCACATTGGTTAAATCACCCTGGCAATTGTTCGGTTTAAAATTCTTTTTAATCATTTCCTTATGAATCTTACCAGCAAGTAAATTTCGGACACGGAAAAAATCTGCAGAGTTAATATTGCCTTTCTTAATTTCCACTGTGCCTGGTATCTCATCAATACGTTTTTTTACTTCCACACCGTTTATGATATTTGTTTCAAATATCTTTTTAGCTTCTGTAACTATTGCAATCCTCTCAAAATCAACGCGCTCGAGTAGCAATTCTGCCCACAACTTTGCACCAGGTGATAACAATGCCATTTCGCCTAAAACAATACTTTTAGTGATCTTTCCCTTACCCTCACTTTGAGCAATAGCTAGTCGCAATAATTCTAAAAAATCAAACTTTTCAATCAACATACTTTGCGCTCCTATTACTTAAAAAACTTGCATGTGTGCTGAGTTCCATTAACCCAATACACATCCTGACCTTTACAAACTTGAACCGTATTCCATGTATTAATCGCCACTGCAAAAATGACGAATACAATGAATGCAATAATTAACAACCAATCGTTATTTTTCTGTCTCATTTCAACCGTCCATAAACAAGCATTGCTGCATCGCGGCTGTGCTCGCTTGTTCCACCAACCCAGCCAGTTATTTTTTTAAAATATTCATCTTTTGTTTTAGTCATGTTTGCCGCAGGATGTACCAAATCAAATTTAATACCCTGCTCCTTACAGAATTGCTCCCAAATACTGCAGTCACGTTTAACAGATCCAACGCCCTCACGTACACCAGCTCCCGACTTAGCTTGTCGCGCATCTGTAGATCCGAACCATTTCCGCAAACGTGCATCTTCAATTCGGACGATTAAATCTGGATGCTGGACATATAGCTCTTTGACTTCTTCCATGGCCTTGGTAATGGTTAAAGTCTCAACACGGTTCAAAACCCCTTTTTCTGCTACGGCAAAACCTGTCTTAACGCCGCAATCGATACCAACTCGAATCATGCTTTATCCTCCATCACATACACGTATTGTTCTAAATGCTTGGACCAGTAAACGGTTTTGCCCTGTTTGCTTAATTTGCGTTTACGTCTGCGGGAAATCGGACGCTCTTTAACTTTTACACCGTATTCACATTCCTCAGGTCCAGCGTTTCCCCAAAAACAAGGCAAGTCGTTTGAAATACTGACAAGACAATCTGATCGACTACATTTCATTGGCTTTGTTCCTCTGGACGTTTTTCTAGTGATTCTTTCCAGTCGCCACGGTAATGGTTCAAATAATTATCTCTGGCATTGATATTGAAAAACGCTGATAGATGAGACTGGTTCCTCCACGCATCTCCCATAATTTGTGGCTTCACTAACCAACCACATGCCATACCATCCTCATCAGTTGCCATGAATTGAACATGCTCAGGTATTAATGACCAGTTGTATTTGCTCTTTGGTTTTTGCTCCAAGTCAGCCAAAAACATGCAGCCTTCCTCTGGATATTCAGACATCCAAAAGTAATAACCTTTACCGCTATGACCATCCTCCACAAATGCAATCGTCAATTCTGTTTCAAGTTGATCTATATCGGTTTCACCATCAGGGGCAGAAAACTCAAGTAAACTTTTTAATTGGTGTCCATTTAACGTGATACTCATTGGCTTTGCTCCTTGTCAATCAACTCATAATTAAAGTGCTGAGCTAATGAGTGCAGCATTTCAAGTGCAATGCCATCATCGAGATTGATAGCTAAATCATTAATTGTGACTTTGATTTGATCGTTAAATTTGTGCTGTTCTACAGATACAGTTAGATCGCTATATACATCGTGCTCTATTGAAATCTCGGTCACTTCTGATTGAATTGTTATATTTGCACTCATCACCCTTCTCCTGCACGCGCATCAGCCCAATTGCATTCAACAATCGTAAGCCCATCGTGCTGAAAGCGAGACCAAAGTCGATCGCCCAAATTGTCCTTGAGTTGTTCTTTAGTCCAATTTGAACTTAGAACTGTTGGTTTTTTTGCGTCATAGCGTGAATACAAAACCTTATGGACAAGCTGCAAGCGGCTTTCGTGTTGGTCATGCAAACCATACTCGTCAATGATTAGTAAGTCGTAATCAGTGAATCGCCAAACTGCACTCGCTTCACTGTCATCCGCTTTTGTCCAAGCGTTTGCAATCTCGTTTGCCATATCTTCACTGGTGACATACCGAACATAACTACGCTGATCTAAAACGTTTCTAGCAACTGCACATGCAAGATGTGTTTTACCTGTGCCCGTGCGTCCATACATGATCAAATTGCGCTTTTGCTTGATTTCAGGGTTGTTAAAATCCTTTGCATATGCATGACATGCTGCCTTTGCATCACGTTGGCCTTCATGGGTCACGTTGTAATTTTTAAAACCACTTTCAGCATGGCGAACAGGAAGCAATGCACCTGCAAAGTGTTTCTCACGAACTGAGGTATTCACTGAAACCATATGTTCAGATTGAGCCTTTTCCACCGCCTTAATCGCACAGGTTTTACAGAAATCACGCCCAGCAACTAAAATCATTCGCTCTTTGTGGATTTCACAAAAACGGTTTGAATTTTGAATCTCTGGTTTTAAAAAGTTGGTCATAGCGTTCACAGTGAATCTCCTGTGTCTACGTCATCAGCACATGTTGCGTATTGCTTAACTTGGCCATGTGCAGCATTGACGTTTAGATTTTGTTTGTTATTCGGTGATGCATTGCGTTTAGGTTTTTTGAACTCATCGATCAACCAGGTAGCAAACTTGTATGTGCGTTGGTTATCAGTGAGATCCATCTTGTTTTCCCAATGAGCATTGAACTTGCCCAAGTGAAAATTGAATTCAGGCATAGCGATAACTTGCTCAGCTTGAATACCCATGCTTTGGCGGATAACGTTCAAAAGATTTTCAGGATTTGGAGACCAAGAATTTTCACCCGCGTTTTGTGTGTGTGATTTATCTTGTTCTTGATCCTGTTCTTGCTCCTGTTCTTGTTCTTGGCTTGCAAGGGGCTTCGAAGGGGCTTCAAAGGGGCTATTTGTTTTAGCAATTTCGCCACGGCGAGAAGTCATGCAAAACGCCGTAGCATATTTGTCGAAAAAGCCCGCTAGGAAAGGGTTTGACGGTAAAGAGTCATAATCCTTTTGGACACTCTTGCAACGGTTATCTGCTGGCTTTAATGAGTCAGCTACTTGAAAACGTGCCATCTCGTGCACCCAAACCATTTCGCTAGTGTCGTCATAGCTACAAAACCCCGCTTCACATGCACTTCGAAGCCCCTTTGAAGCCCCTTCAAAGCCCAAACCAGTTTCATGCGCAACGTATAAAATAGGCATGTAATAAAGGCCGAGCATATTTGCATGCGGGCTTGTCATTAAATACAAGGCAACAATCACAGCCTCTGGGCTGCTGCGGAGTTTTTTTCCAGTAGTGCCTGTCCAAAAATGTGGAGAGACTTTTCCATAATCACGCATGCAACACCCCCTTCGAAGCCCCTTGCAAGCCCCTCTTAAGAGGTGTAAATTCTTTCAAAACTTCAAGGATTAAAAAGAAATGGCCCTTATTCGCAAACAAAATGAAATTGATGTATATGCAAATCCAGAAGATAAGTTTGTTTCTATATGCGAGGTTGATGGTCACTTTAATCAACGTGAAGGTGAGTTTGAGGATGCAATAATTAATATTGATGTAACTCATATTGATGCTGTTATTGAAGCTCTTCAAAAATGCAAAGCTGAGATCCTCCAAGGTGGTGAGGTTCAAAACGGTTGAGTGACTCATAATTATCCCCCTAGCTTTACCAAACCACGGTATGCAAGCTGACGAATAATTCTTGGTGGAATAAACTCGTTGTTGATCTTGTATCGTGTACGTGACTTTTCTTTTACTTGAATCAATAAATGCCCATCTTCCATAAGACGGCGAACACTTATAGCTTGCCCCCCCCATATGCGTGGTTTCTTCAAGCATGTAAAATTTTTCTTGAGCCTCTATTGCTGCATTCATAACAGTCAAAGGCATGGCGGCAAGCTCTTTCGCCGTGTAGATTTTCACTGGCTGTTCAAGCGGGATAACAGTTTCTATAGGTGCTTTTGAAACAGTCACATCTTGTTTTTTCTTTTGATTTTTTTTCATGCTTGATCATCCTTTGGCTTTAGATAGCCACCAAATGCCTGTACGAGATCAGCTTTAACTAAACTCACTATGATCTGTTGAGCTAACCACTGGGTGATACGAAATTGACGCATCATTAAATGTGTTAGTTCCTCTTTAGAAACAGCAGCATTCTTTTCGTCATAACCTTTGCTAAGCGAACTTTGCTTCTTAATCTCAAAAATATGCCCAAATAAATACAATGCAGGTTCATGAAATGATTGGATTTCGCTTTGTTGGCGTGAATCTTTCATTTGTTGAGTGAGACTTGTCATAAAGCCTCCTTGTTCAAGCGCTTTTTGTCTTCACGCTCAGTTTGTGTAGCTGGGCGGATTTCAGACTCAGCAACTGTCAATTGCAGGCCATCAGATAAAATGGTTATCCCACTGTCTTTGACTTTCAAAACGATAAAGATCTGATCTGAATCGATTGCACGATCTACAAATTCAAGTTGAGTTTTGATCACAACAGCATTGCCAGGTCTAAACTCAACGCCCTTGTCCGCTGTTTCTTGATTTGATATATTGGTCATGTTCTTGATCTCTCCGATTAGTGAACACTGCCAAAAGCTCGAATCGCAACTTCGGGCTTTTTGCTTATCTGGAATACAGAAATAATTGTTTTGAATACATTCATGTATTCACTTGAATACTTTGTATTCTTTGCCTTTTTGAACATTTCAACTGATGATTGGCCTAAATCACTTTGTAGCTTTAAATCTATGGCCTCTCTCAACCATTTCGCTCGATTGCCATCTGCTAAATCATCTACTAGCTGTTTAACTTCAGCTGGTACACGTGTCGTCATTGGTTCAAGTAACTTTTCTCCAGACTTAATTACTCTCATTGTGGATTTCACCCCTTTGTTAATGTTTGATCTGGTTTAGCTCGCTCCTTAAGCCATTCAGCCGTGAACGCACCCTCACAGTGTTCTGCTAAAGTTTCGGCATAATTTGTTTCGCCTGTGTATTCCGTTCTTGGCAAAACTCCACGCTTTTCCATTTTGCTCATTGCCATATATGAGCGACCAAGTAAAAGTGCTGCACGTGTGCGACCACCTACTTTTTGAAATGCAAATTTAATTGGATTGTTGATTTCTAACTGATCGGCAGTTTCTGAAGTTATTAAAGCCATAATTTAAACCCTTGGTTATTTCTAAAAAATTAAACCATAGATTTAATATCAATACAATCTACGATTGCTTCAATCTAATTAAATTTATCATTAAACTTTTAAACCAATGGTTTGTTTGTATGATTATCACTATGGATCTACTTGTTGAGCGAATTCAAAAATCTTTGGATTATTCTGGCCTATCTTGGTCTGGTGCAGCTGTGAAGCTTGGTCTTTCCGCTCAAGCTGCTACAAACTGGAAAAAAGGAAAAATAGGTAGAGACACATTAAAGTCTTTAGCATCTTTAACAGGTGTGAATTCTGGATGGCTACTTGATGGGTCTGGCTTGATGATTGATGTTGTTGATAATAATGAAAGCAATGAAACCTATAGACCAGTTATGGCTTGGGAAGCACCTAGCGATCTAGATCCAGACTCTTTTATGATCATCCCTCATGTCGATGTGAAGTTTTCCGCAGGCAATGGTCTACTGGTTGAATTTGAACCAGCACCCAAGACGACTGGGTGCGCACAACGGATGGAGTGGTTTCAAAAGAAAAAAGTTTCACCCAAAAATCTTGTAGAGGTGGATGTTGATGGTGACAGTATGGAACCAAGAATTCCAAATGGTAGTGTTGTAATTATTGATAAGTCTATTAACAGCTTGGAGCAAGTTCAGAATAGAAAGGTATATGCAATAAGGTATGGTGATGAACTAAAAATCAAGAGGTTGTCTCGTAGATATGATGGTAGTTTAATCATAGATAGCGACAATCCAAACTACGAAAGAGAAATTGTAGAACCCAATCAGCTTGAGCATATAAGTATCATTGGCAGATATGTTTCCCATACATTTGACGGCGATATCTAGTTATAGAAGGAGTTAGATCTCTTTTGAAAACAAACTACTCCTTACAGGAATAAAATCATGATCGGTACACTCAATAAATCCAAAACAGCCTTATCTATTAACAAACAGGAATTTAAAGCAGCATTGTCTAAAATAGGTGATGGTATTGATAAGCAGGTGGCATCACTTAAGAAAGCCAAGCAAAACTATGATGCTGCGGAAATGGCAAGGGAAGTCATTAACGAAGCAAATATTTTTGAAGCAATAATCGAGGGATTTAATGAGGCTGAAGGTACTAATCTAAAGTTGGCAGATATAAGCAATTTGGATCAAGCGCAAGGTTGGATTGATGAGTTTTTAGAAAAGTACAGCGCTTAACAATTTCCCTTAAAATATTACGAGATAGAGATGGAATTAAACAACGATAATTTACCCATTAATTTGATTATTAAGAAAATTAATGAAGCGGCTTTAAAAAATGAATCGCTAACTCTAAGCGCTGAAGAAGTAAAAATTGTTTCTGAGGATTTTGGAGATCAATACTTTGTTCCTGTATTAACAAATGAACAAATAATTCAAATGTGTGAAGAAGGCACCTTAGGTAAACCGATCTTTTCCAAAAATGGAAAAAACTAAAACTGTGAACCCGACACAGTCATGACAACAGATCGGGTGGAGAAAAATGTGCAAATTGGTGTAATTGATTTAAGTCAAAAAGATAAGCCACTCTTGGGCGAATTTAAGTTTTCAAAACTTCCACGCAATGGAGAATGGATTGAAGTGCTTCTTGAAGAAGATGCTTACATTTTTGAAGTTTTGACTGTTGTTTATTCAACGGATGATCATGTAGATATTTATGTGAAACGTCTTGGAGAACTTGATGATCTTTTAGAAAATCAATTTGGTGATCTTTCACAAGATGGCTTAGATGTGTGGACAAAACTTTAGTTTCTCCTTTCTCTAGAATGATCGCAATAAATCTTTTTCCAGTAACAGGTGTTTGCTTGTTTAATGTAATTTTTTGACCATCTTTAGTTATACCAATCATATTAATAAACTCCATTCAACCCACCCCTGCGGTGGGTTTTCTTTTGTCTATTAAATCTAAAATTTAAAAATAATTCAATCTTTGGTTTAATTATGTATTGCACATAAATTAAATCTTTGGTTTAATAAATCTCATGAACAGCAAAAAGCCCTGAACACTTACGACGGCGAACAGGGCTTCTCACTTACTTGAGGTAGATTATGGAACAAAATGTTTTAAATCACAATCGTAGCTACGCAATTCGCAAGGGTTTGTTAAAAAAATGCACAGTTGCAGCTCTTGGTGTTGGTGTATTAACTGGTACTTATGCACTTGTTACCAAGCCAATGGATCCCGCACCTGTTTACTCTTATGCGAACACTCAATCTGTTTACGGGCCAGTAGCGGTTCAAATCACTTCTGATACCACAGGACAAGCCGTAGTTAATCTTGATGGTTTCCGTGTCTACGCTAGCTTTGACTTTGAGCTAATAGAAGAGTGGAACGGTGCTTTAGGTGGTGAACAACCAACAATTCATATAACCAACTTGGCTGTTGACCAGGTATTCACACCAGATGGTGGTAGTTACGGCGACTTCACTAATGCTGATGACATACGCAACATGATCTCGATCATCACTGCTCACATTCAAAAAAATAAAATGGTTGAGGGAGTGTAATCATGGCTATAAATATCATTAGTGCTGATCAACCATTACAAGTTAATGCAATCATCACATACATTTACGCTGATCCTGGTCTAGGTAAAACATCATTAGGTTTTACTGCGGATAAGGCTATTTCATTCGACTTTGACCGTGGTTCTCACCGTACTGGTGAGTTACGCCGTGGTGCAGTAGTTCAGGTCCAACAATGGAAAGACGTTGCGGATCTAACTCCAAGTGATTTAGCGGCATATAACACTGTGGTAATCGATACTGTTGGGGCAATGCTTGAAAGCATTAAAACTCACCTTCTCTTAACTGCAAACAATCGCCAGAAAGATGGTGCACTTAAATTAAAAGCTCAGGGATTGGCTAACCAAACATTTAAACAATACATCAATACACTGATTAGCCTTGGCAAAGATGTTGTATTCATTGCTCATGCCTCAGAAGATCAAAACGGCGATCAAGTTATATATCGTCCAGATCTAGGTGGTAAAAACCGTAATGAGCTTTACCGCATTGCTGACATCATGGGTTATCTAACAACCGTCACCACTGGTGAAGGTAAGAATGCCCGTGTTATCAGCTTCAAACCATCACCTACCCACCATGCGAAAAACTCAGGTGCCTTAGGTGGTGAAACTGGTGAGGTTTGGGTACCTGATCTAAAAGCTAATCCAACGTTTCTTGCTGATCTTATTAAATCAGCTAAGGACCACATCAACACACTCACACCTGAACAATTGGCTTTAACCAAAGCTGTTGAGGACCTCACTAACTGGCAACAAAGCTGTGCCGAAGCTGAACACGAAGGCGATTTAAACCAGCTCACTGAGTCTCTTATCAAAGACCACATGTATTACCAAAATATGCGCCAAATCATGCTTGCTCGGTCTAAAGAGCTTGGTTGCACGTTTGATAAAAATCAAAACAGATGGATTGGTCAGCCTGAGTTTCAAGGCATTTCTAATGCTCAACGTGACGAGCTACTTGGCTTCATTGATGAACGTGGATTGGATACTAAAACAGTTTGTGAGCATCTGGGCATTGATAGCCTTATGCAGATCGAAGTCAAAACCCTTAACGCCGTAAAAAAAGATATCGATAACTTAGCTAAACAAGGCGTTAAGTCATGAGATTCAACTACTCCACCCTAACCCGAATACTCCATGTATTCGGGCCCAATATGACCCACATTTTTGACAATGTGAATGAATCAGAAGTAACGGCGTTGGTTGCCAATGCCAAATTTAAAGAATCGATTTGGAGAAAATAATGATTAGCCTTAAAAACGAAATCGAAAGCTTTAAGAAAGCATGGCTTGATAGTAATGGTCATTTTAAGTTTGTTGACTATAACCCTGAATATGAAAAGTTTGAATTAACTGGCTTTAGCGGGACTCTCTCCAAGGAAGATTTGATATCTGCCCTTATGGCGGTAAATACAGCTTGGGGTATGTGGCTGAAAGCAAAACATGAGGAGGCGTTGCGGAAAAACCATGATGTTGTGATTCGCTCTTCTGATATTGAAAAAGCTATCCAAGAGAGCCCTAACGCCGTTAAGGACATTACTGATCATTTAGATAAAGTGCTGGCAACAAAGGCCTTAGAGTTATCTCATGGCAATTTAACTAAAGCAGCAGAAATGATTGGTGTAAATCGCGGAACATTATCGAAACGCTATAAAGAATATAGAAAAATGGTGGCAGCATGAATATTGAAAAAGAACGAGAGGCTTTAGTAGCCGAAATTGAACTTTTCATTGCTGAAGCAATGAAAGCTTATGTGGTTGAGCGTTGGGCAGATTCATACCAAAACACAGAACCTTTTGCTTATACGATTGATGATAAAAATGAAATTTGGTGGATGAAAACCCATGCACATCAGTTATGGCAATTTTGGAAAGCAGCCAAAGCCCAAAAGCTTGAAGGCTGCGTGGTGGTGCCAGAAACATTAAGCCTAGATTTAGCAAGGAAGCGTGCCGAATATATTTATCAGGGCGCAAAAAATTATCTTGCGCGTGAATACGCCAACCTATCGGCTATTGAAATGCAACTTTTTAAAGAAAGATGGATTGAATCAAAAGCTGTGAGTTTGCAAACAGACTATTTACTGACATTAGAATCAGCAAGGGGCGGAAAATGATTAAACAATTGATACCTACAGAGCCTCAGCAATGCCCTGTTCAAATGCCAGTTTCTTATTTTGGTGCGTCCTATCCTGATTCACAATGTATTGAAGGTTATTTATGGGATGAGGATAGCGGTGATGATGAAGGTTTCACAAGTGGTGGGGACATTCCTTGCCCATTTTGTAACCCAGCCGACCATGCGGACTACATGAAAGAACATGATGGAGATGAGTTTGTTTGTGAAGTTTGTGATACGAAACTAGATAAACTTCATTGGGCTGAAACAGAAAAGCCCTCTGTCAAATTATATGGCCACTGCCCAAAATGTAATTGCAACCAGTGGGCAGGATATAAAGAAGCAAAAGCGGATGCGGAGGAAACTTAAATGGGCGTTGCAATTGATTTAACAAATACTGAGCGTTTAGTTTCTACAGCTGAATTTGCTTTCCGATTAAACATTACTGAAAAAGAACTTTATGCTCGTATTCAGGATGGTCGAGTAAAACCACCTGCTAAGGATGGTCGAAAGAATGTCTGGCTTAATAGTTATGTGCTGTCTTGTATTTTAAAGAAAGTACAGGATAGTGAAGCTAATGATTTAACTGCTTAAATTTAAGCAATAAAAAGGCCGCATTTAGCGGCCTTTATACTTACAGCAAAACCAAATGTGAGTAATACTGTGAGTAATCACTCTAATTAATATTAAATTAAATTTAAATATCAACTAGTTATGATAAAATTGAGCGGTTTACATCATGCCGCCCATACCCCCCATACCGCCCATATCTGGACCAGCTGGTTTATCTTCTGGGATATCAGTAATCATACATTCAGTTGTCAACATCAAACCAGCAACAGAAGCTGCGTGTTCAAGTGCAGAACGCGTTACTTTAGCAGGGTCAAGAATACCCATCTCTAGCATATCGCCATATTCGCCAGTTGCAGCGTTATAACCGAAGTTACCTTCACCCGCTTTAACTGCATTGATCACAACTGAAGGCTCATCACCTGCGTTTGAAACAATTTGACGAAGTGGCGCTTCAATCGCACGACGTAAAATGTTGATACCTGCAGTTTGATCTTCGTTCGCGCCTTTTAAGCCATCCAATACGTTTACAGCACGTACCAGTGCAACACCACCACCTGCAACAACACCTTCTTCTACTGCTGCACGAGTTGCGTGAAGAGCATCGTCAACACGATCTTTCTTCTCTTTCATTTCAACTTCAGTTGCTGCACCAATTTTGATAACTGCAACACCGCCAGCTAATTTAGCAACGCGTTCTTGAAGTTTTTCTTTGTCGTATTCAGAAGTAGATTCTTCGATTTGCGCACGGATCTGTTGAACACGTTCAGCGATTTGTGCAGCATTACCAGCACCATCAACAATTACTGTGTTTTCTTTAGAAACAGTGATTTTGTGTGCAGTACCTAGATCTTGAAGAGAAGCTTGCTCTAAAGACATCCCGACTTCTTCAGAAATCACAGTCGCGCCAGTCAAGATCGCGATGTCTTGAAGCATTGCTTTACGACGGTCACCAAAACCAGGTGCTTTAACCGCACATACTTTGATAATACCGCGCATGTTGTTCACTACAAGTGTTGCAAGCGCTTCGCCTTCAACATCTTCAGCGATGATAAGAAGAGGTTTACCTGTTTTAGCAACAGCTTCTAATACCGCAATCAATTCACGGATGTTGCCAATTTTTTTGTCAACAAGAAGAATGAACGGATTTTCAAGTTCAGCAGTTAAGGTATCTTGCTTGTTCGCGAAGTATGGAGAGATATAACCACGGTCGAACTGCATACCTTCCACAACGTCTAAAGCGTCTTCGAAGCCAGAACCTTCTTCTACTGTGATAACACCTTCTTTACCTACTTTTTCCATCGCTTGAGCGATAAGTTTACCAACAGTCGTATCCGAGTTCGCAGAAATTGAACCTACTTGTTCAATTGCTTTGAAATCATCAGCAGGCTTTGCATTGGTACGGATATTTTCAACAACAGTTTTCACTGCGATGTCGATACCACGTTTTAAATCCATTGGGTTCATACCTGCAGTTACAGATTTGATCCCTTCATTTAAGATGGCTTGAGCAAGTACAGTTGCAGTCGTTGTACCGTCACCAGCGATGTCATTTGTTTTAGAAGAAACTTCACGAACAAGTTGAGCACCCATGTTTTCAAACTTGTCTTTTAAAGAAATTTCTTTTGCAACAGTAACACCATCTTTAGTGATGTGTGGCGCACCGAAAGAACGGTCGATGACAACGTTACGGCCTTTAGGACCTAAAGTAACTTTTACTGCATCTGCAAGTGTGTTTACGCCTGCAATCATTTTTGAGCGAGCTGAATCACCAAATTTTACGTCTTTAGCTGACATGTTTAACTCCGAATCTTTTTAAATACTGTATCTGATTAATTTGTGAGTTATGTATCGATTAGCCTTCAAGTACAGCTAAGATATCTGACTCTTTCATGATCAAGAGTTCTTCACCGCTTACTTTTACTGTTGTACCTGCATAAGTACCGAACAATACTTTATCGCCAACTTTAACGTCTAAAGCGCGAACGCCATTGTCAGTGATTTGGCCATTACCTACTGCAATGATTTCACCTTGAGATGGTTTTTCAGCAGCAGAACCTGGAAGTAAAATACCACCAGCCGTTTTAGTTTCTTCTTCTACGCGACGAATAACAACACGATCATGTAATGGACGAATGTTGCTCATAGTTAACTCCATCAGACTTAGTCTTTTTGATTAATTCGTATCGCCAATTCATGGCAATACATAAAATTTTGATATGTCACTTTTGTGGGGTTAAAAAAAATAGCTTCAAGGGGAAAATGAAAAAAAATTCTACTTATAGATGTTTTTTTAAACATCGAAATCTATAGGTGCCGAATTAAACAACAGTTTGGGATTTCACAAATGTTTTAAGCGACTCATCAAACCAATAATGTTCGATCGCACCATCCTCCAAAATCACATTAAAACTATTCGAGAATCCAAAACGTAATCGATTTGAGGTTGCTGTTCCAGCATGAATATCAAAGATCGGATGATCAAAACCCAATTGAAAAATTTGATTTAAATCATGGACGGCCACTTTGTGTAAATGTCCATGTAATAAACCAAATAACCCTGTTTCTCCCCAGCGCTCTAAAGCAATTTTTCCTAGCACAGGGCAATCCTTATCACCATGCTCATTTGGAAAGGTATAAAAGGGTTGATGGAAAACCACCAGTTTGATTTTATTGGGTGGCGCTTTTTTTAACTGCTCATAAGCCTCATGAATTTGCTCAAGAGAAATATGTCCTCTAGTATGATAGCGCCGACGGATACTATTCATCCCAACAATATAAAAATGCTCCGTTTCCAACGTTGTCTCCAAACGACCAAAGAAGGCCTGATAACGCACAAAAGGAGAAAAGAAACGATTCCATACATGATAAAGTGGAATATCGTGATTGCCTGGCACCACCAGATAAGGAAGATTGAGAGCATCCAAAAACTGACGACATGCATAAAACTGCTTAAAGCGTGCGCGTTGTGTCAGATCACCACTCACGATCACAGCTTCAGGGCGATGCTGCTGACAAAACTGCTTGATCGCCTCAATACACACTTCACGTTCCGTCCCAAAATGCAGATCAGACAGGTGTAATAACATTCGGAACCATCACTTTTAACGCTGACTTTTTCACTGAAAATTTTAATGGAGTTTGCATCTCCATAAGCTCTCCATCTACGGCAACTGTTAATTTTGGCTTTTTACAATCAACCTGTATATGTTCAGCACAAAATGAATACACATCTGAAGCCTGATCAATTTTTCCCTGAATCAATTTCCATAACATTTTTAATAAACTGAGGCGATCACTTTTAGCAACTACAACTCCTGCTAGCTTTCCATTGGCAGCGCACTCGGCAATTCTTAATTTCATATCGCTGAGCTGTAATTGATTATTGCCAAAAAAAATCAACGGTGTAGCCACTGGATACTTTTGACCATCCACAGTCACCGCCAACTTTAAAGATTTAGATTCACGCAGTAACACATCCAAACCCGATGTATAGGCATTTAACGGAAAACGTCCAAGTCGTTGATTGTATAATTCACGTTTTTTTATAAATAAAGGATACAGTCCCAAACTCGCATTATTGAGATAAATTTGATCATTGATTCCCGCAACATGTACTGCTTGTACCCGACCGGTTGCAATCACTTCTGCCGCTTGGGCAACATCAATCGGGATATTCAACGCCCGTGCGACATAATTAAACGTACCCAGCGGTATAATTCCCATCGGAATATCAGTATGGATCAGCTTCTTTGCTACGGCGTTCAACGTTCCATCGCCCCCAGCCGCAACCACCACACCCCGTGAATCTGCCTGCTGATGTCTTGCAAATACAGTCTGCATCATTTCATCAAAATTAACCTGTTGATTTAACTCAAAAACCTGAATTTCAAATCCATATTGTGTCCAATAGGTCATAAGACGTTCATATTCATCATCTTGCTGCGTAGCATGAAAGCCTGATTTTTGATTATAAATAATAGATAAAGGCTGTAAATTTTGACTCATTCGCATCAACCTCAAGGCTTTAGATAAGCCTATTTTTGTTTACAAAATCAACAAATAAAAGCAAGTTTATGTAAATTTTGAATGAACATTATTCATATAATCAATAACAATTCTCAAAAAATTAAAAACAAACTAAAATACTGATTATTAAAAAAATTTATAAAAAAAATATTACATATAAAAAAACAAAATAACAAAATGTAGAATAATAAAATACTTAAAAAACAATGGTATAAATTCAAATCAATATTCCCACC
The DNA here is from genome assembly GCF_000369405.1 of Acinetobacter sp. ANC 3929. Taxonomy (GTDB): domain Bacteria; phylum Pseudomonadota; class Gammaproteobacteria; order Pseudomonadales; family Moraxellaceae; genus Acinetobacter. The sequence goes on along the minus strand of NZ_KB849994.1, from coordinate 78,433 downwards.
CTTCATCACCCACCTATTCTTTAGTCTTATATTTTTTATGATTTTATGCTTTAATACAGCCACTTTTTTTACTTCATCTGTCTCACTGCCATCCAGTGGATAGAATTTGTACGTCGTACACACTTTAAAAAGGCATCACCATGACCCAAGTGAACGCACCAGAATTCGTTCGTCACCCTAAGCTAATTGCATGGGTGGAAGAAATTGCAAAATTAACCAAACCAGCAAAAATCGAATGGTGTGACGGAAGCGAAGAAGAATATCAACGTCTTATGGACTTGATGATCGCTAACGGCACCATGCAAAAACTTAACCAAGAAAAACATCCTGGTTCTTATCTTGCAAATTCTGATCCTTCTGATGTTGCTCGTGTTGAAGACCGTACTTATATCTGCTCGCAAAATGAAGAAGATGCTGGCGCAACTAACAACTGGGTTGCTCCTGCAGAAATGCGCGAAAAATTAAATGGATTATTTGACGGCGCAATGGAAGGCCGTACCATGTATGTGGTTCCCTTCTCGATGGGTCCTTTAGGAAGCCACATTGCTCACATCGGTATCGAGTTAACAGATTCACCTTACGTTGCAGTCAGCATGACTAAAATGGCGCGTATGGGTAAAGCAGTTTATGACGTGTTAGGAACTGATGGTGAGTTTATCCCATGTGTACACACTGTTGCTGCACCACTTAAAGATGGTCAAAAAGATGTTGCTTGGCCATGTAACAACGAAAAATATATCGTTCACTATCCAGAAACTCGTGAAATCTGGTCTTACGGTTCTGGTTACGGCGGTAACGCATTGCTTGGTAAAAAATGCCTAGCATTACGTATTGCCTCTGCAATGGGTCGCGAGCAAGGTTGGTTAGCTGAACACATGCTGATTTTAGGTGTGACAAACCCACAAGGTGAAAAACACTACATCGCAGCAGCATTCCCTTCTGCATGTGGTAAAACAAACTTTGCGATGTTAATTCCACCAGCAGGTTATGAAGGCTGGAAAATTGAAACTGTAGGTGATGATATTGCTTGGATCAAACCAGGCGAAGATGGTCGCTTATATGCAATCAATCCAGAAGCAGGTTTCTTCGGTGTTGCACCTGGTACAAATACCAAAACCAACCCGAACTGTATTGCAACTATGCATAAAGATGTGATTTACACCAACGTTGCAGTAACCAAAGATGGCGAAGTATGGTGGGAAGGTCTAACTAAAGAAGTTCCAGCTGACCTGATCACTTGGAAAGGCCAACCATACGTTGAAGGCGAAAAAGCAGCACATCCAAACTCACGTTTTACTGTTTCTGCTGGTCAATGCCCTTCGATTGATGCTGACTGGGAAAATCCAGCAGGCGTACCAATCTCTGCATTCATCTTCGGTGGTCGTCGTGCAGATACAGTACCTTTAGTTTCTGAAGCATTTGACTGGGTTGATGGCGTTTATAAAGCAGCAACCATGGGTTCTGAAACAACTGCTGCAGCTGTTGGTCAACAAGGTATCGTTCGTCGCGATCCATTCGCAATGCTTCCATTTGCAGGTTATAACATGGCTGACTACTTCGGCCACTGGTTACAACTTGGTCAAGAAGTTGGTGCGAAAGCTGAAGCTGCTGGTAATAAATTACCAAAAATCTTCAACGTAAACTGGTTCCGTCGTGATGCTGAAGGCAACTTCGTATGGCCTGGTTTCGGTCAAAACATGCGTGTTCTTGAGTGGATTATTGATCGTTGTGAAGGCCGTGCTGAAGCGACTGAAACACCAATCGGTTATGTTCCAAGTTACGAACAGTTGAACTGGAATGGTATTGATTTCTCTAAAGAGCAATTCAATACAGTAACAGCACAAGACAAAGATCAATGGATCAAAGAACTTGAAAGCCACACTGAGTTATTCACTAAACTTGGTGCTCGCTTACCTCAAGCCCTTAAAGATCGTCAAAATGAATTATTAGCAGCTGTTAAATCTGCTTAATTTCTGTCGCCTCCCTCTTTAAAAGAGGGACTCAGAGAGAATAGAAAGGTCACTTCGGTGGCCTTTTTTAATGGCCTTTCGAAATTTTCTATTAATCCCCCACTTAGCCCTAACTATTCCCATTAAGCTTTAGACAAAATAAATTGCAAAATTAATGAATACTAATAATAATTGTAATAATAATATTTCTCATTTACATGGTTGTAGGTATGAGTTCATCCCCTCTGTTTAAACACACTCCACTCTTTTTAGCTATATCAACATTAGTCAGTATCAGTTCTTATAGTTATGCACTTGATGAGGGATCACAGCAACTTCCAGCCATCAAAGTCCAAGCAACTCAGGACAGCGACATCAGTGAGAAAACCAAAGCATACAGTATTAAAAATAGCTCAAGCGCAACCAAACTGAATATTGAAACCAAAGAAATTCCACAAACCATCAATGTGGTAACACGCCAGCAAATTGAAGATTTTGGCCTTACCAGCTCTAGAGATGTACTAAACAATACCCCTGGTGTGACTGTCAATTCGCTGGAAACTGAACGCTCAGTGTATATGGCACGCGGTTTTGAAATATCAAACATTCTGATTGATGGCGTCGGCTTCCCTTCTGGTGAATGGAATTATAATGACACCAATCCAGACAGCTACTTTTATGATCGAATTGAAGTCATTAAAGGCGCTGATGCACTGACCAATGCATTTGGCGATCCAAGTGCAACCATCAACTATATCCGTAAACGCCCAACTAAAGAGTTCCAAGCCAATGCGGGTCTAAGCTATGGCTCATGGGATACGCAACGTTATGAAGCAGATGCTTCAGGCAGCCTCGTATCAGATGGTCGTCTTCGTGGCCGTGTTTCAGGTTTTCAACAAACAGGCAATTCACACCTAGATCGTTATAGTTCTGAGAAAAATGGGATTGCAGGTGTCTTAGAAGCAGACCTTACAGATAGCACATTGCTTACCATTGGTGCGAGTCAGGAGAAAAATAAACCCAATGCCAATAACTGGGGTGCTTTACCCCTCATGGATTCTTCAGGTCAACAAATCAATTATGATCGCTCTTACAATCCAAACCCTGATTGGGCCTATTGGGACAATACTTCGCGCAATGCATTTTTTGAGCTTAAACAAAAACTCTCAGACATGTGGTCTGCTAACCTAAGCTATAACTACAATGAAAAGAACCGTGACAGCCGACTGTTATATTATTATGGCTATCCGACGGCAAACGGAGCTGATGTCGATCTGACTGCTAAAGGCTTTAGTGAAAAAAATAAACAGCACAGTGTTGACCTCAACCTAAATGGAAAGTTTGAATTATTTGGTCAGCAACATGAAGCAATTGTTGGCTACAGCTTTACTCAGAGCAAACAAAATGACGCTCAAATTGTGGGTGATATTCAAGACAGCAATATTGGAACATGTGTTCGTGGTACAAGTCCAAACACCTATAATGCACAATGTACAACAGACTGGGCAAGTTGGACACCAAACCAAGTGTCTTGGGGTTCATTCGCAAAAACAGCAGACTATACACAACGTAATCAATCGCTTTATGCAGCAACTCGCCTACACGTCAATGACGATTTAAAATTAACCCTAGGTGCAAACTACGTTCAAGCCAAGAGTGAAGGTACAAGTTATGATGCACCAATGGTCTATGATGAAAGTAAAGTTTCGCCTTATGCAGGTCTTACCTATAACTTTAGCCCTGAATATACAGGTTATATGAGTTATACCTCAATTTTCCGCCCACAAACCTCCGTTGACAAAGCAACGGGCAAAATTGCGGATCCCATTGAAGGTAAAAGCTATGAGGTTGGGTTTAAGAGTTCTTGGTTAGATAACAAGCTTACTGGGACACTGGCCGTATTTAGAGCCGAGGAAAATAACTACCCGCTTCGCTCAACGGATAACCCCTCTATCAATCGTAAAGTTGAAATTAGCGATTTGCGTTCGCAAGGCGTAGAAGTTGGTCTGGCTGGACAACTAACAGATCAAGTCAATGTTTCACTCGGCTATACCCAGTTTAGCCTGCAAGATCTAAAGAATGGTGGGGCTGCAAGAACTTACAACCCAACACAAAGCTTTAATCTATTGACGACTTATTCCCCCACTCAGCTACCAAAACTGAAAGTTGGTGCAGGTGTAAAATGGCAAAGTAAAATCACACGTTTTGACCCAAGCTATAGCACTTACCTCAAACAAAGTGATTATGCCTTGCTGAATTTGATGGCAAGCTATGACATTAGTTCAAATCTTTCTATTCAAGCCAATGCCAATAACGTGACTGATAAAAAATATTTAAATAGCTTTACCGATGGGCAAGCCTTCTACGGAGCACCTGCGAATTACACCGTTGCATTCCGCTTCAAGTACTAATTAAGACCAATAAAAAAGCCCCTTATTCAAAGGGGCTTTTTTATTGAGAGCTTTTAAGCAGCAACCGTGCTATTTGGTTTATTTGCTAAATACACATTTAAGCTTTCGATTTCACTTGGTGCAAAATTGAGACCTAGCTTTGAACGTCGCCACAAAATATCTTGGCTGGTCGTTACCCACTCAAAGCGGCATAAATAATCCACTTCTTTCGCATACAAACCTTGACCAAAATACTGACCTAACTGCTCAACTGATGTTGCTTCACCTAAGATATTCCAAATACGTGAACCATAAGCAGATGCCCAACGTTTTGCCAAAGCCTCAGATGCGTCGGTGATTTGTGCACGAATCTCTTTCGCCAATTGTTCAGCCGACTCCATATTTTCGCCGCCCGGTAAAGCTTCTGTCGCTGTCCAACTGCCTTTCATTTCTGGGAAAAATGCTTTGAGCTGCTGCATTGCAGATTCTGCCAACTTACGGTAAGTTGTCAATTTACCACCAAACACTGAAAGTAATGGTGCTTGATCAGCAGACTCTTGAGTTAAAGCCAAAGTATAGTCACGGGTGATGGCCGATGGATTATCTGATTCATCATCACATAATGGACGTACACCCGCAAAAGTCGAAATAATATCGGCTTGCGTTAATTGATTTTTAAAGTGTGCATTGCTCACTTCAATTAAATAATCAATCTCTTCTTGGGTAATTTTGACTTGTGCAGGATCACCCTGATATTCGCGATCCGTGGTTCCGATCATTGTATATTGGTCCAAGTACGGAATGGCGAACACAATACGACGGTCATCATTTTGCATAATAAACGCCTTATCACCTTCATACAGCTTTGGCACAATGATATGACTACCCTGAATCAAGCGAATGCCATATGGTGATTTAAGCTGTAAATCCTGCTTGATGAATTGCGCAACCCAAGGACCAGCCGCATTCACTAAAGCCTTGGCTTTAATCTGGAATTGACCCTGTGCATTTTCCAAATCAACAACCCAGTATTCGCCTTCACGTTGCGCCGACAAACAGCGAGTACGTGTCACAATATCAGCACCTTTTTCACGCGCATGCATTGCATTCAGCACAACCAGACGTGAATCATCCACCGCACAGTCTGAATATTCAAAACCGCGTGTGATTGCAGTATTTAATGGACTATCATCTTTAAAATAGACATTATTCGAGCCCAATAATTTTTCACGTTTACCCAAGTGATCGTAAAAGAACAAACCTGTACGAATCAACCACGCTGGGCGCAAATGTGGACGATGCGGCATGATAAAACGCATGGGACGAATAATGTGGGGTGCTTTTGCTAACAATACTTCGCGTTCAGCCAAGGCTTCACGTACCAAGCGAAACTCTTTGTGTTCAAGGTAACGTAAACCACCATGGATCAACTTACTACTTGCAGAAGATGTGTGGCTGGCCAAATCATCTTTTTCACACAGGAATACCGATAGGCCACGACCCGAAGCATCTGCTGCGATACCAACACCATTGATACCACCACCGATCACAGCAAGGTCATAAATTTTGTCATTTGACTGAGGAGAAGTTTGCATAAATCACCGCAAATATTCATTATTGTTCAATAACGAACATTTAAACATTTAAAATGAAAATAAACAATAAAAAACAGTCAAAGAAATGCCAATTTATAGACATTTTTAGATAAATGGTCAAAATTGAAAATAAAAGGATTAAAACGATGATCGTCTGGCAACACGAAGGCTGCTCAAGCTTATAGCATTATTTTTATTTAATGATTCTTGAGCTAAAAGCACTCAGCTCAAGAAAAGTAACAATTTTTCGAAAATGAAGATTTATGTCGCAACAATTAACCCAACATCCAAATCACGGATGGTTTTTACAAATTCATCACTCGGCTGTTGATCGGTAAAAATACAATCCACTTGCTTCAGAGAACCTAAACGAATCATGGCATTACGACCAAATTTACTGCTATCCGCAGCCAAAAATACCTGACGCGCACTGGATACAATCTCTTGGGATACACATACTTCTTGGAAATCAAAATCTAGCAAAGTACCGTCTTCTTCAATCCCACTAATCCCGACCAAGGCATAATCTGCTTTAAATTGCTTAAAGAAATCTGCTGTGGCCTGACCAATTACCCCACCATCTGGACGCACGCGCCCACTGGCAATCAATACCTCAAAATCCTCTTTGGTACTGAGGATTTTGGCGACATTAAGATTATTGGTAATGATTCTTAAACCAGTATGGTTCAACAACGCATGTGCAATTGCTTCGGTTGTGGTCCCAATATTGATAAATAAAGAGGCATGATCTGGAACGGCTGCTGCAACAGCGGCAGCAATTCGTCTCTTTTCTTCTAACATATGCCCCACACGCATCGTATATTCAGTGTTTTCCACACTCGAATCATGCGCTGCACCACCATGATAACGCCGTAACAACCCCTCATCCGCCAATTGATTAATATCACGACGGATGGTTTGGGGCGTCACATCAAAATGCTGAGCAAGTTCTTCAATACTGATATAGCCACGCTCTCTCACTAATTCGAGGGTTTTTTGTTGGCGTAGTATCAAGCTCATGCTCATCCATCCTGTGTTGTTTTAAGTCATACTAAAAGGTCTATTTTAGCTTAATCTTCAGCCCAATCACGAGTGCGTCCGACTGCTTTTAACCAACCTTTATAGAGTTTTTCAGTCACATCCTGACTGCACTCTGGCACAAAGGTATTTTCGATGGTCATTCTACTCTTCAATTCATTTAAATCCGACCAGAAACCGACCGCCAAACCCGCCAAGAATGCTGCACCCATCCCCGTGGTTTCTTTCATCGCAGGGCGTTCTACTGAAGTGCCCATGATATCGGCTTGGAATTGCATCAAGAAATTATTGGCGGTTACACCACCATCGACACGCAAGGTACGTAATTTCTCACCTGAATCTTGCTGCATAGCATCTAATACATCACGCGTTTGGTAAGCAATCGACTCTAGTGTGGCACGAATAATATGTTCGATACTTACACCACGAGTAATACCCAAGATCGCACCGCGTGCTGTCGGATCCCAATACGGCGCACCTAAACCTGTAAAGGCAGGTACAACATAGACTCCATTACTGTCTTTCACTTTGGTTGCGTAATATTCAGAATCATGCGAATCATTAATCGCTTTCAGTTCATCGCGTAGCCACTGCACACATGAACCACCATTGAACACTGCACCTTCCAATGCATAGTTCACTTCACCACGTGGACCACATGCAATCGTAGTTAATAAACCATGATCAGATTGAACAATGCGCTTACCCGTATTCATGAGCAAGAAGCAGCCTGTACCATAAGTATTTTTGGCTTGACCCGCTTCAACACACATTTGTCCAAACAATGCAGCTTGTTGATCCCCTGCGATACCCGCAATTGGAATCCCAATTTCTTGACCACTAATGGTATGTGTATAACCGTAGACTTCAGAAGAACCACGAACTTCAGGCAACATCGCTTTAGGAATATTTAACGCTTCAAGCAGTTTATCGTCCCATTCAAGCGTTTCGATGTTGAATAACATCGTACGTGATGCATTGGTATAGTCAGTCACATGCACTTGGCCATTGGTCAATTTCCAAAGCAACCATGTATCGATCGTACCAAATAAAAGCTCGCCACGTTCTGCACGTTCACGGCTGCCTTCAACACGATCCAAAATCCACTTAATTTTAGTTGCAGAGAAATATGGATCAAGAACCAGACCAGTGACTTTATGAACGTAATCTTGCCAGCCATCTTGGCGCAGTTGATTACAAATTTCATTGCTTTGTCGGCTTTGCCATACAATTGCATTGTAAATAGGTTTACCTGTCTTTTTATCCCAGATGACAGTGGTTTCACGTTGGTTGGTAATCCCAATCGCTGCGATTTGTTCGCTAGAAATACTGGCTTGCGCTAAAGCTTCAACCCACACTGCACTTTGAGTCGCCCAGATTTCCATTGGATCATGCTCAACCCAACCTGGTTGTGGGTAAATTTGCGTAAATTCACGCTGAGCAATACTGATGACATTCGCATCGTGATCCAATACGATCGCACGTGAACTCGTTGTACCTTGGTCAAATGCAACCACGTATTTTTTTTGACTATCTGTAGAGATCATGACATACCTATCCAGACTTGCTTATGTATAGTGCAATAAATTAAACGCCCGTTAAAAAACGGGCTCCAATACTGCAAAAAAGCAATGACTTCTGTATTAAATAAAAAACTTGGCAGATTATATGCAAAATTGTTCGAAAACGAAAATTCTTTCTTTAAAATTGAAGCTAAAAATCGATGAATAGCCTGTGTTTTAAAGATTCCTCACAATAAAAAACTTATTTTATGCGATACTGAAACCAGAAATAACAGGACCATTGATATGAAAAAAACCTATTTATTGTTAATTATGAGCAGTGCTCTTGTTCTTGCAGCCTGTCAAAGTAGTCCACATCAATACAATGGCACAACGGGCTATCAAATCGAAAATAAAACTGCCACATCTGCAACTGTTGCTTATACACTCGCCGCACGCAGTAATAGCGATTTGGATGAGAAAAAATTACAACATGCATGTAAGCAAATTTTAGGTGCGGACAAAACCTATAAACTTGCAGTACTCAGTGTCAATGAAATCATGAACCCAACCCAACAAGAACAATACGGTGTCAAATTAGGCAACAGTCGGACAACTTTTGGCTTATCAAATTCACCTGATTTAAATAATAGTGAAGGCTATGCAACCCGTCAGGCACTTGAAACTCGCCCAACCACACTGAAAGTGGTTCGTTATACCTGCTCTTAATCGAATAGATTGACGACTAAAAATGGATGTATTCCATCATCAGGAATACATCCATTTTATTTTATCCCTTTAAAACATCATGAATAGATAAGTCTTTATCAAATACGGATTTTGCAAAAGGACATAAAGGAATCACCTTCACTTGACGTTCACGGACAAATTTAATCAGTTCGTCTAACAACTTGCGCCCTACGCCTTGCCCACGAAATTGATCATTCACATCAGTATGATCAATAATGAGCATACTATCTCCTGCCCAAGTGTATGCCATTTCCCCCGCGAGCACCTCGCCCTCAAAAAGCTTAAATGCACCATGTTTTCCATCATCAACCTGTTGAATACCCATACACTTTCCCTTTTTCCATCAAAACAATATCTTTAAGAATAGCCACCAAAGACCATCTATTTATTTCATTTGAATGTTTTAGCATGTGCAATGAGGAGATTGTGTTGAGATTTGATAATCACAACACAATGTATTTTTGATAGAAATTGTTTATTTTATTTGGTGCGATAAAAACTGACGTTTCTGAACTCTTTGGCTTCATCCAAGTCTGGCCAAGTCGTTGCACTACGCTCATCAATTTTAAGGTATTGGGGATGGCTGAAATTTTTGACTCGACTGTCCGCAACCCACACTTCAGGCGCAAACTTTAAGAATTCATCCAAAAAGAAGCGATTGGATTGGTCATACAATACATCTGCAGCCAGTAATACATCAACTTGCTCGGACTGATACAAATCGTCCAAATACTCAAGTTCAACATCATTCAATAAAGCATTTTCACGACAAGATGCGAGACTGATTGGATCAATATCACAACAAATCACCCGTTTTGCGCCTGCCATTTTTGCCGCAATCGCCACTACGCCTGAACCAGCACCAAAGTCTAAAACGACTTTATCTTTTACATGATGAGGCTCGGCCAATAGCCATTGTGCCATCGCTAGACCCGAAGCCCAGCAAAAAATCCAATACGGCGTTTCATTCCAAATCCGTCGAATCACTTCATCGTCTAAGCGATCTGTTGGGAACACTGGTGGAATCAACCAAAGCGAAATCGGTGTTTCTGGTAACTGTTGTGCCAACAGATCCGTGTTTGGAATCACCTCATGCAAGGCTTTAAGCAATTGCTCGGGTGCTTTGGCAAATTGAAAAGTACAGCTCATATCTGTTTAGTTCTAAAAAAACCCCTCTTCACGAGGGGTTATTAATCATCTTTACGCTAATGCTTTTTCAGCAGCTTCTACAGTTTGACGAATTAACGTAGTGATCGTCATTGGGCCTACGCCACCTGGTACAGGTGTATAAGCAGAAGCAATCTCTTCGATACCGACCAATTGGATATCACCGACGCCACCACCATCACGTGGATGGAAACCTGCATCAACCACAACTGCACCTTGTTTAATCCAATCTTTTTGGATCAATTCAGCTTTACCCACCGCACCCACAACAATATCAGCTTGCTTCACCAATTCAGGCAGGTTTTGTGTACGTGAATGGCAAATCGTCACCGTTGCATTGGCTTGTAATAACATCATCGCCATTGGTTTACCTAAAATAGCAGAGCGCCCCACGACAACTGCATGTTTACCCGCGATTTCAATTTTGTTTTCTTGCAAAATGGTCATGATACCAGCAGGTGTTGCAGAACCATATGCCGCTTCACCCATTGCCATACGGCCAAAACCTAAACAAGTCACGCCATCGACATCTTTTGCTAATGAGATTGCATCAAAACATGCTCTTTCATCAATCTGTTCAGGTACTGGATGTTGTAACAAGATTCCGTGTACATCTGGATTGGCATTTAATTTTTCAATTTCAGCCAATAATTGTTCAGTTGTGGTTTCTTTTGAAAGTTCAACTTTCAATGAATCCATGCCCACACGGCGACAAGCATTGCCTTTCATACGCACATAAGTTGCAGATGCACCATCATCACCAACCAATATCGTTGCCAAGATTGGGGTACGCCCCGATTTTGCTTTTAATGCTTCTACACGTACCAACAAATCCGTTTCAATTTGTTTTGCTAATGCACGACCGTCTAAAACCAATGCCACAGCGCATCTCCAAAGTGGGTATGAATCAATTGCGTAAATAATACATGATAATTTGAGCAATATTCTTTTAGATGTTGTTTTTATGTGCATATTCGCTATAAACACTATTGTTTTTTTTTTAAAGATTGCTAATATGTGCATCACCAAGAGATGGCGGGGTGGCAGAGTGGTCATGCAGCGGACTGCAACTCCGTGTACGCCGGTTCGATTCCGACCTCCGCCTCCATTGGTAAAGCCCGAGTGGTGAAATCGGTAGACACAGGGGATTTAAAATCCCCCGCCCACAAAGCGTGCCAGTTCGAGTCTGGCCTCGGGCACCATTTTTCAGCAAATGAAATATGGTGCAAATAAAAATCCAGCGTCAGCTGGTTTTTTTATGCCTAGAATTTGGATCACAATAAAAAAGCCAAGCACGACGACTTGACCTTTTCCCTCACTATTTAAATTTAAGCCACTTGCTGCCCTGTTTTCACTGGCAATAAATTTTTATCCAAACTCAATTGATAGCCACGTGTTTTATCAAGTGTATATTCAGGCTTTTTGACTGAATCCAGATAAATCCATTGTGATTGCACTTGAGCTTCATCAAACTGCACCACCAAATAACCTCTTTGATTCAAATTGCAGTAATTCAACTCATCAATCAATGTGGTGAATGCAAACTCAAACTGTTGCAACAGTGCCAGCGGAATATCTAAATATTTTTCTAAGCCTGGTGAAGATACTGAACTGGTTGCCAGCTCAACCCCAACAAATGCACCATCTTTGTTATATAGATTAGAAGACCATGCATTATGAGTATCCCCTGCCAACACCACCACTTTTTTCTTTAATTGCGCTAAAGTGCCATACACAATCTCACGCTCAACAGGATAACCATCCCATGCATCTAGGTTATAAGGTGCAACGGTTAGAACACGTGCTTTTTCTTGTGCGGTTAAACGAGGGTCGCCTTGTAATAAACGAATTTTGAGAGCCACCAATTCAGTGATTTGAGCATTCATTTTTTCTAAAGTTTCATCACTCGGATTCCCCGAAGTAATTTCTGCCAAAGCAAGTAGCAGCTCAGCAGGAACCAACATCTTGGTCATTAGAATCTGTTGTCCCAGAACATCCCAAGTTGCGGTTGAACTTTGTAAGACACCTACTATATTTTTTTCTTTATTCCCCAATAACCAATCACGTTGGGTATCTCCCATTAAAGTACGAGCAGGATCGGTCAAATCTGTCTGGAATTTTGCAATATCTAAACCATTCGCTGTCATATACTTGGCATAATCCAATTGCTCATCACGCGCAATAATTCGGGTATCCAACATCATTAAATTGACTAGCCCTCCAAAATCAAACTGACGATAAATCTTGGTGTGCTGATCATCAACAGGACGGATAGGCATCCATTCAAAATAAGCTTGTAAAGCCGCTAGCTTTCTTTCTAAAAACTTACCTTCATTCTTTGCTTCTGGTGTTTCTTCCGTATGATTCTCAGCCCCTTCACGCCATGCATCATTGGCTAACTCATGGTCATCCCAAATTACGATAAATGGATGACGATGATGCAAGGCCTGTAAGTCTTTATCTTTACGATAAAGCGCATAACGTTTGCGATAATCATTTAATTTGATAATTTCTGTATTGTTGTCTGCCTCAAGTTTACGAACAGCTTCATCTTTTGCATAACCATCTTCACCATATTCATAAATATAGTCCCCTAGATGAATTACCACATCGACATTTTGCTTGGCCATTTCACGATACACATGGAAATAACCCACGGGATAATAAGAACATGAACATACTGCAAAGCTGACTTGCGTTGTGCTGCTTGGCAATGTCTTGGTTTGACCCACGGGTGAAACTTTATCACCAAAGATAAAACGGTAGAAATAAGACTGATCTGGTTTTAACCCTGTGGCATCGACTTTTACAGTAAAATCGTACGCTGCAGTTGTCGTGACTTTATCGGTTTTAATGATTTGCTTGAATTGCTGATCTAACGCGATTTCCCAAGTCACTTGCAAACGTGCACTGCTATCATTCGGTGTCAAACGCGTCCATAAGATCACACGATCTTGTAATGGATCGCCACTGGCCACCCCATGTTCAAAGTTCACCTGTAATGCTGCTGTCTCTTGGTCTGAACTGTCATTACAGCCTGTAAATCCCGCAGATAAAGACAACGCCCCGAAACCGAATAGACTTTTTTGAATGAGTTCCCGTCGTGAAATTTTTGCTGTCATTTGGATAGCTACCTTAATTTTATCACTATAAGTAAATGATTGAAATTAATGGGCTTAGATGAAGCTTTGATCTCAATTTGATGAAAGAATCATGAAAATATGATGACAATGCTTAATTTTCATCAGATAAGCACATGAATTGATTGAAAAGAAAGCAAATAGCAAGTTTTGCTCTTGCCAAGTTTTAACGTGTCCTCTATTATTGCGCACATGCCCGAGTGGTGAAATCGGTAGACACAGGGGATTTAAAATCCCCCGCCCACAAAGCGTGCCAGTTCGAGTCTGGCCTCGGGCACCATCTTTCAGCTAATGAAATATGGTGCACATAAAAATCCAGCGTAAGCTGGTTTTTTTATGTCTGAAATTTAAGGTCTAGCACAAAAAAATGCCTTAATTAAAAAATTAAGGCATTTGATATTCTTGATTTAGAACAATACGTAATTATTCTACGCGAATAATTTTACCATTCTCATCATGATGTACGATGCTCACTTTCTGCTGACGTCCTACCTGAATCTCTTGCTCAGGTAATTCGAAATAACGCGCATAATCTGGCAAGGTCTTTTCAACAGCATGCTTTTTATGTACACGTTTGGCAGGTAACAGCCCCCACAACAACAATGCAACCGCGCACATAAATAATGCAGTCACCCCATGCTCAATGCCATCGCTAAATGCGGACATTAAACGCTGTGCAATATGGGTCTTTTGCAGCTCAACCAACACCCATACTAAAATAAATGGACGCCATAACAATAACCATCCCGCCCACATCATTGCGGTGGTTGTAGTTGAAAAATAACGTTTATGCCATGGGAGTTGGCGACGTACATCAATAATTAAACTGTCAGCTTTCATTGCTTATTACTCAGCAAAATGAATCTTTCCGATTCAACGAATTCCACGATCTGGGCTAATCCAACGGGCACGTTTCTCATCATTACGCAACAGCACCTTTGGAAAGGCGACGATTGTAGCAGTAATCGTGATCAACCAAAACACAAACGGGTACCAAATCATCCAATAATAATTTTTCCCTAGGCTTGGCTCATAACGACTATCCATCCATTTGCTTAAAGCAAACTGAATTAAACAGGTCGCACCTAATAAAATTCCACTACCGTATGGTAAAAATGGTGAACTCACCACAGCGAGAGCTGGAATTGCAAAGATAAAATGCAATAACCAGATCACCGCCATAATAAGCATCAAATATGACCAAATGAGTGTCAAACACAGTTCAAACATCAAAGGCCATAAAAAATTAAGTTTAGGCTTTAAAAACACATCAATATTTTTAACCAGCACCTGCGCCCCACCCATGGCCCAACGTAAACGCTGCTTCCATAAACCATTTAAGGTTTCAGGCATCAAAATCCAAACCAGCGCATTTGGCTCAAAGCGTACATCCCAACCTGCACGTTGTAATTTCCATGTGATATCAATGTCTTCAGTCAACATATTCGGTGACCAATAATCAACTTGATGCACTGCGCTTTTACGGAAGGCCGTAATCACACCCGATACGGTAAATAAGCGTCCAAATGTTCGTTGTGCACGTTTGATCATGCCGACAATCGAAGAGAATTCCCCCACTTGAATTCGCCCAAGTAAAGTCGAACGTGTCCGAATACGTGGATTACCTGTTACAGCCGCGACTGTTGGATCTTCCAGAAAGTGTCGTATCATCCATTTGGCAGCATGTGGATCAAGCAGAGCATCGCCATCAATCCCAATCAGGAATTCAGCATTGGTCATCAAGCTACCCGCTTGTAGCCCCATTGCTTTGCCTTGATTCTGTGCCAAATGTACGACACGTAATTTTTCATACTGCGTCGCTAATCGATCTAGTACTTCACCCGTATTGTCTGAACTACCATCATTAATCGCAATGACCTCAAAATTAGGATAATCCAATTTGAGTGCATGACTAATCGTTTCTTCAGCATTATCCCCTTCATTAAAACAAGGCACCAATACCGCGACTTTGGGGTACTCGGGCAAAGCTACAGGTTGCTGATAGGGTGGATCTTGACGCTCTTTCCAGTAAAAAATAATTGCCCCAACCATCCATAAATACGACATAAATAATGGATAGTAAAAAACAAACTTAATGGCATATGACCACAATAAAGCAATCCAACTCATCTACATTACTCGACTATGGTACTAATTGAGATGATTTTAGACTAAAAGCCTTATGCATAGTTTCTACATCTGGATGCCCTTTGATCGGATCATCTGGATAATACGCTACATGCATTGCACCTTGCTCATATAAAGACTTAATCGTCGCCGCCATTTCTTCAGACGGTACTTTTTGGTCATTGCGCCAGTTCACCGCCTGCAACTCCATCACGGTCTTTTTAATCCCATTTGGATACTGCTTCACACGATTCATGATATCGGAATAGAACTTAGCTGGATTGTCCGATTGTTCCATATAAGGCATCGCCATAATCGCTGTAAAGTCATAACGATTCAGCGATTGTTCCAAAGATTGCGCGTACCAATTTTCTGCATAGGCATTTAAAGCCACCTGCGCATAAAGATTACGTGCAGTCACAAGGAATGGTTGATACTGACGCACCTCTCCTGCAAGCTCCATGGCGAAATCATCTAGATAACGTGTTTTAAACGCTGTCCATTTTTGCAAATCTGCATCGTTGTCACGGATCTTCGCTAAATCTGTTGGTAAACCTTGTTTTGCATAAGCCGCTAATGCATCTGGGCTGGCATCTTCATAATCTGACAAAGTCACATCATCATGGAACAACAAGCCATCGAACGGCGTTGATTTAGCAAGATCTTGGTAAATCTCTTTAATGGTCTGACGTGCTTCTGGCGAGAATGGGCTGAGACGAAGATAGCCCATATTTAAGTGCTCACCTACTTTTGCTTGTTGGGTTTCCACTAAATCTTTCGACACTGGATCAGTCTTAGGCAGTTCCCAAGCCAAAAGTGGCATCCATGCATATAAACGCTGCACTGGCGTACGGGTTTGAATCTGCCAAGCCACACGATTGAACAAATCTGCACGCATTGGAATATGACGATTTGGGAAATACACCATATCGGCAGAACCATTGGCATCTGGATCAGAGAAAGCTTGTAAATATACGGTATTTACACCCATGCCATTAATACGGTCAATCAAATGACCTAGATTACGTTCTTGCTGTTTGGTATCTGGATCATAAATATAGTCTAAATCGACATGCATAATTTTTTGCGGTCGATTGTTATCATTCAAATTCAATTCGCGATTCTTAATCTCTTGCGCCAAAGCACTGGTCGACATATTGCCCTGAATCAAAATACGGCTCATATTTTGTAGCGATTGTTTGGCGTGGTCTGCCCCATCATCCAAGGTGATGGTAATCGGCATACCTAACTGCTTAGCCGTTTGCACCAATTGCATATTATAACGACCATAAGGCCAGACCATCACGCGTGGTGAACGTAAACCGTGTGCTTTTAATAGATCATTATTGGTTTTTAAATCTTGATAAACCCGTGCTTGATACACTGCATCACTTTCATAGCTCTTGGTTTTCGGATCATAAATACGGGTGATGGCTGCAGGTTCTGAATTTCCTTGTGGATTACCATTAACCCCTTGATGTAGATGATAACTGTGACTGGCAATTTCAACCAAACCACTGTTTTGCATTTCCTTGAGTTCATCCCAACTCAAGATTTTATTGCGCTCAATCGGCTCACCACCAAAATCAACTTTTTGACCTGCTTTGGGCTCTAACCATGAACCAACTACAGCCAAAACCACAGGGATCTTTTTGGCACGAATAATCGGATACGCATTTTGATAAAAAGACTGATAACCATCATCAACCGTCAACAAAATAGGTTTACTCGGTAATTTATATTTACCTTGATGCGCTTTGATCAGTTGATCGACATTAATAAAGTGATAACCATTCTTTTGTAACCAGTCGATATGCTCCCCAAACTGCTTCGCAGTCACTGCATAGCTTGGAATCAGTGCATCTTTGCGATCTGTAATTTCGTGATACCCAATGACGGTCAATGTAGTCGCATCGATTTTTGGATTTGCCGCAAAAGTTGTGGTGCTGGCAACCACCCCAAACACAAGACCTAAAAAAGTTTTTAACGTCGGGGACACTAAACGTGTTGTCATAGAGATATCGTCTCAAGATTAGAAATTCGCTGATCGCAGATCATGCCTATACCATCTTACAGTTTTATGGATAAATAAGATGTTTTTGAATGGTCAGCGGGAAGTACGGATTGTATTTATAATTTTAAAAACTGAAAATAAACTTAAATGCATTTTTTATGATATCAATCACATTTTAACTGAATATTTTTTGTCAAAAAATAATAAGCCCCTGTTCCATCTTTTAGATCAGGGGCTTTGAACAATTTTTGAATGATTAATACTGAATTAACTGAAAATTAGGATCATCTGCAAGTTGCTGTAAATAGTGACGCTCTTTTTGATAAAAATATTTATTCAGACGATTCACCCACTCACCACGGCGGAAAGTCAGTATCTTTTTATGCACACCATCATATTCCAGCAGTACAACATTACTATCATTCTCACCTGCCGCTAAGCGCGTTATTTTATAGTCATGCGGTGCATACTGATGTGAAGGCTGTAACGACCTGAGAATTTCAATTTTATAGTCACCATCAATCCAGTAATGCTTATCGATCAAGGCCTTTTCATTCACCCAAAAACCCGTTTGTGCGCCATCATGAGTATCGATCAGAAAAAAATGATCTAACTCTCTTAACAATTCCGATGCCGTGATATCCAAATAATCATTCATATCGACCTCTATACACTCAAATTTTTATCGTTGCTTATTGCCGCATTTTTATAATGGATAAACTATAAGTGACATCTTCCCCGATCGCCTTATAGTGACCTAAAGAGCAAACTTTCATGACCTTAGAATCAACACTTGTGATTCAAAAAATGAAGGCTTTCAGAAAAATTGCTCTTTTAACTCAAAGATATACAGGACTGTATATAGAGAATCAATATTTTTTTCCTGGGCTGCAATAAAATTCAGATGAAAGAAATATTTTTAAAAATCAAAACTTTATTATAGGTTTATTGATATTATTTTATGCTTATGATTTTAAAGCGATTTAGTCCAAAAATCGACCAAACCGCTTTGTTTTTGACGACCAAAATGGTTATTCGTCGCGTGTTTTTACATCGAATAATTCAATTTCAAAGGTCAGATTGGCATTGGCTGGAATGATCTTGCCCATTTTACGTGAGCCATACGCCAAATGTGCAGGGACAATCAATTTACGCTTTCCACCCACACGCATACCCATGATACCTTGATCCCAGCCCTTAATCACACGTCCAGTACCAATCACCGTTTCAAAGTAATTACCGCGATCAAGTGACGAATCAAACTTGGTTCCATCTTCTAACCAACCCGTATAGTGGGTCGTGATCAAAGCACCACGAACCGCTTCTTTACCTTCGCCTACTTTCAAATCAATAATTTCTAATTCTGTACTCATCTCTATCTCTCCAAATCACTCAAGCTAAATTATTGCAATTGTTGCCATTGAATGTCGACCTGACCTTTGTCGCTTAACAATGTCCATTCTCCATCCATAATATTCAGCTGCAATTGCATAGTACGTTCGCATAAACCCTCAAGTGCTTGCGTGGTTTGTGGGGCCAATTGCCACACTTGCACATTGCTTAAGGTTTTAATCTTGGTATTCTTCTGCCACCAATCATCCGATTGAGAGCCATAAGTCACAACTGCAACACTCTTGCAACGCGCACTCGCCTTTTTCACTTTATCTTCAGATGGACAACCGACTTCGATCCATTTCTCTAACAGCCCTGTCAGGTCTTTTTGCCATAACGCAGGTTCATCTGTTTCAAATAAGTCTTTGGTAAACTCTAAACGTTCATCGGCAAAACGAGCATAAGCCAGAATACGAACCATTAAACGCTCAATGGTTTCAGAGGGGTGCTGAGCAAGAGTGAGCTGATAATCTGCATAGATATGCTCATCCATATTGGCAATATTGAGGTCTGCCTTATATATTGTTGCTTTTAACGCCATAAACTAAACTCTTAAATACAGTGTTCTCAAATTTGGCGCTAAGCATACTCTATTTTACCAAGAAGCATGTGCGATTTGATCATTAATCGGATCGATACGGCACTGCAATAATTGTGTTTCAAAAGCGAGCCAGTCATGTGCTGACTGACAAATCACTTCAATTCGATTATCAATACTCTCTTCCGCCGACTTATAGTTAAATTGCTGCGGATTAAAATTAAAACTTTTCCAACCTTGATCGGTATTAAATATACCCTTAATTCGCACCCAGTCTTGTTGCTCACACAACACATCCAATAAATCATGAAAATTAAACTGCCAGCGTTTCGGCAATTTCCAACCCGCGACTGTATAACCCTGAGCTGTTTCAACATAATGATAAGGGAGTTGCTTTATCTCTGGTTTTTGCTCTACAGCTTGCGTTTGTTGCAATCTTAATAAAGGTTGAATCTTACGTTGTATAGGTTGTTGTTGAATGTCCAATTGTTGAATATCCACTTGTCCATTTTCAGCTTCAATCCAATACTGAACATAAGTTTCATACTCCTGTTTTAAATCTGCATAAGCTTGATGATCTGCTGCTGTCATACAGTCGATATGCGACAACACAACAATTTGTGCTGCTTTTAATTGATCGGTATATAGATTCTGTTTCACCCAATCCTGATCATGCAGGCGACTCCCATCCACAACAATCACCAAAGCGCGCATTGCCAAACTGCTCTGCCAATGCGGTTCAGTCAGTTGTTCCAATAATTGCGCAGGATGCCCCAAACCTGTGGGCTCGATAAATAAACGATCAGGTTTGCTTTCACTAAGTAAGCGAGAAAGTGCAATCTGCATTGGCAACTGGCTGCTACAACACAAACAACCTCCCAATAGCTCTTTCACCGCATAGCCTTGCTGCTGGCTAATAAGTTGTTGGTCAACCCCAATCTGCCCAAACTCATTCATCAAAACGGCCCATACTTCATTTTCAGGCTTCTGAGTCAGTAAATGCTGTAATAATGTGGTCTTACCTGCGCCCAAAAAGCCAGAAATAATATGTGTAGCAACAGTTTTGGGGGCAAGAAGTTTCACGACACACTCTAATTCGGAATTTATTTCATTCTAAAGAGAAAAATCGATGAAATAAAATAAAGAATGTTTTTTTCGTATAATCGGACTCAAAAGCTATTAAATAAAAATAAAGAGACACTCATCACACATTCAATCTAAAAATTTTATTTAAAAATAAAATATAAATGGTTTATTCAATTAACAACTTTTTAGAAAATTAAGGCTAGTGTTTAAAACACGTAAAATTATAGGTTATTTTCTAACCACAAAAACATATTTCCATACATTTTAATCCTTAATTTCTTCATGCTGTTTTACATAGCAACTACATAAAGCGATTCAATATTTCATATTGTTAAGATAGGCGTAATAGATTGTTAAGAACATTGCCGCAAATACGTTTGGCACATAGCATGAACCTCATGCCGAAATTGAGAGATTGGAATTAACCAACCCTCCTATTGAGGTTGTTATTTTAAATGAAATAAGGATGCCTAAAATGAAATTTATCAAAACTGTTCTTGCAACTACACTTACTCTTGCAGCAGCTTCTACATTTGCAGCACCAGTAGAACAACAAACTGAAGAAAAGGTTGTTGTTTCAACTCAAGAGCAACCTGAAACTCAAGGTCAAGCTGCAACTGATGCAACAGCAACTGAAGCACCTGCATCTACACCTGCGCCAACAAACTAATCAGATCTTAAGGTTCCTCCAGACCTTTAGACCAACATTTGTAATGATTTAAAATTTATTTCATTACAAATGTAAAAAGATCGAACCATGCTGCGGTTCGATCTTTTATTTTTGGAGAAAGAATGTATGAAAAAATTAACACTGCGTTGTTTTTTTAAACATACTGCATGAAGGTTGATGAACTTCTTGCAAGCGTGTTGCCTTACGCTGCTCTGCTGCTTCAAAGCGGCAACGTTTCCATTCAGTATCTAAATTTAATTGTGGCACTTCTTTTGGCTTACGCTGCTCATCGACTGCAACCATGGTGAAATAACAGGTATTGGTATGACGGATGGTACGCTTCTGAATGTTTTGTGCTTCAACACGAATACCGATTTCCATCGAAGTACGCCCAACATGATTCACGCTAGCCAAAAATGTCACCAGCTCTCCCACATAAATGGGTTCTTTGAAATTAACGCGATCCACTGATAAAGTCACAACATAGCTGCCTGAGTATCGGCTTGCACAAGCATAAGCTACTTGATCAAGTAACTTTAAAATCGTTCCACCATGAACATTACCTGAAAAGTTGGCCATATCAGGTGTCATCAAAACGGTCATTGTAAGCTCTGACTGGTCATCAGGTGCTTGGTTTGCTTGATCTAATTGATACATGGGAAGAGCTCATAGAGAATACAACATGATTATTATCGTTTATTCATGGGTATAAACATATGCGCAAAACGATAAAACATCATCAATTCTTTTTATGATCTTGTTATAGTTTAATTCAAAATAATGACATCCCAAGTATTTTTGATTCAGTGCGTTCTCATAAGAAAGAGAATGTTTAAATAAAATACTTGAGACGTGAAAATCTGGACTTTATACCATTCAACTCAGATTGGCTGAACGAATCAGTCCAATAATACCGTTTACAATCATATCAATTGCAATCGTACCGATCAGCAAAGCTGATAAGCGTCCGACAATATCAAAATATCGATCGATATATTTTGCATGCTTATAGCGTAAATGATCATGACCAAACTTCATCAGGATCAAAATACTACAGGTTAAAATCAAGGTAATTGCAATCACGGCCATGGCACCTGTAAAAGGTACACTCACTCCTGTGACCACCGCTGCACTAATTGTGCCTGGACCAATCATAAATGGCATCGCGATGGTACCCGCCAGATGCTCAGGCGCACCACGCATTTCTCCGATCGTTTCCGCACCTTGGAATACGTAACGATAACCGATCACCAAGAAAATTAAGCCACCAAAAATTTGAAAAGATTCGAAACGAACATTCAAATAACGACTAAAAATATTCTCACCACCCCAGGCAAATAGAATAAACACCCCAAAGGCAATCACACTCCCCTGTATCAAGGCTTTACTAAATACCTTTGCATCGGTATTACGGATCATCCCGACCATGTAAACACTCATCAGAAAGGGATTAAGCAATGAGAAAAATAATGCAAACGCATGAATATAAGGAGAAAACATAACAGTCTCTTTAATCTGCGGAAAATTTTAAATGCCTGTAATCACAGGCAAAATTTAGAATCGCATACAAAATTAATTTAGGGCTTGTTTGCAACTTACAGTGGCATTCTTTAACGAATCATCTTTATTCAGATCAAGATTAACCCCTAGCCCCAATAAACTCATGTGAATGTTGGCCTTGCTGTTATTCAGCTCTTTGACTTTAAACTTAACCCCTTTATCACTGTACAGCGTGTTATCAACCAACTTTACCTGATAAGACATGACTTCCTTACGGTCATCCATACACAGCATCCCGCGGCCTTGACGGTTCAGATTTAACGCAACAGATGCAGCCCCCACCTCCCCCGTCCAATTTCCTGAAAATGGAATTTGTGTTGTGCTGAGTTGGTTAAATTGAGCAGGAGACATTGTCGTGATTGAAGTACAGCCAACCAAACCAAATACCAAAATAGCGGGTAATAAAATATGCTTCACAACCATCACCTAAAACGATCAAAATCAAATAATTGTTATCATTTTCCCATATTAAGGCCTTTTTTGATTTGTACAGCATGTATATGACTAGTATCAGAAATGTAAAAACATTAAATAATTCTGTGATACCACAGCTATATTCAAATTTTGTACGAGATAAAAATACATCTACCAATAAAATATTTAATTCTTTGATGCAAAATAATCTGAATGATGGCATAAATAATTAACCATCAAAAATAATAAATTTTTCTTGATTTTTAGCTCAATCATCTGTAGATTTTCTTTTTGAACGAGTAATTCAAATGAATTTCCAATCTATATTTGAAACGTTTCAAACTCTTCCGAATGGAACAGATGCCTACCAACAATTAAAAAATCAATGTGAACAAGCCATTGCTGCTGCTGAGCATCCGCTTGAATACAACGCTTTATTTCTCATTTATGGTTTTGCAAAAAACTATGTCCTACTCTATGAAGATCAAGCTGTCACACCAGTTTTCGCAGACAAAGTAAAAGCACAAATTATAGCTTATATGCATGAGCTCAATGAAGCATTGAGCACGAAAGATGCTGCCCTTATATTAACAGCCTTAAATAATGTCTCTAAACAATATATTGAAAGCTCTAGAATTTTCTAATCACTGTAGTCCAATAAAATATTTAGGCTTGATTTAGTTTTGACATTGCTTTTAAAAATTCATTAGGTTTAATTTCGCTCATTAAATGATTTAGAAGCAATGTTAACTCATGTATTTAAAATTCTTAGGCTATATACGATATAATAGTTTTTATTGTTATCCTATTCACTTAGGCCAAAATTAATCGAGCGTGATTTACAATATGCTCTGTTAAAAGCTGTAATGGCTTTGATTGTTGATCCCAATGATGCCAATACAGTGGAATATCAATTCTAATATCAGGTAATAACCCAACCAATACTTCTGCTTTATTGTCATTATTCAGTTGCAGCTCGGGCACCATGCCATAGCCTAACCCCAATTTAATGGCTGTCACAAAAGACTCTGATGATGGAATTAAATGACAAGGATAAGTACCTTTCATCAACCCATAGTTTTTTTCAAGAAGATCAAAATGCATCCGATCTTTTTCATTAAATATAATGGCTGGTGCAGCACGTAAACTTTCTCGGTGAACGCCTTCAGCAAACCATTTCCTTGCAAATTGCTCTGTCGCCATCATTTGATAACGCATCAAACCTAAATATTCCGCACGGCAACCGCGCATGGGTTGATCTTCAATCGAAATACAGGCACTTACCGTCCCTTTTTCTAACAATGAATAGGTATGAGACTGATCATCCGTTCTCAGCTCAATCACAATCTTTTCTTTCAGCAACACTCCCTTTAATGCAGGAAGTAACCATGTCGCTAAAGAGTCCTCATTTGAGCCAATCACAGTCTTAAAAAAGTGTGACTCCCCACCACCCGTCAAACCATGCAGCAAGTTTTGTTCTAAACGTCGGATGTGCTGTATATGTTCGAATATCTGCTGACCTGCTTGTGTTAAGACACAAGGGCGACCCCGAATCAGCAGCAGTTGTCCCAATTCTTTTTCAAGTGCCTGCACCCTTAATGTCACCGCTGATGCAGTAATACAGAGCTTGGCACCTGCTTGTTCAAAGCTACCATTTTCAGCAACCGCAAAAAATGCTTCACATTGTTTATTGTCCAGCATAAAAACCTTAAAAAATTTTAGGAAAATTTAAATAAGCTTAATCTTACTGAATTTTAAAAATAAAAAAAGATGATCACAATCAGTAAATGTTCTATTTGAAAAAACTTCCAATTCTGTTCGGCAATAAATCTGCATACTTTCAGGTACAATTCTATTTGCCTTTGCATCACTGGCTTTCTAAGGTCACTCTGATCATGATCAACACAAAATGCCTTTGTCCTGATTGATGTCGATTAAACCAGCCTTTTTCTCAAATAAATAAGACCGAGTAAGGCAAACGCTAAACCGATAAAGGACGGAGCATAACCAAAAGGCGTTGCTAACAGCCCAACGATGACAGCACCTGCGACCGCACCGCCATAATTAAAAATATTAACGCGAGCAATAATTTCATCTCGTCGACTTTCATCTAAACGCCCCACAGCAGAATATGTAAGCGGGACCAATGCTCCTACAGCAACACCAGCCAATGCAAAACCCCAAATAACTGTAATTAATGAATGACTTATTCCAGATAATACACATCCGAATGCTCCAATCAGGAGAGTGACCAAAGCCACCCATGTCGCTGTTTTAAATTGCAGTAAATAATCAAGACTTAATCGTGTCAGTAAAATTCCAACTTGATAAGCTGCATAACCTAAAGGAGCAACCGTTGCAGAACTTGCTAAAACATCTTTGAGATAAATTGAACTCCATGTACTGATTGCAGAATCGACTGTAAACACGATCAGAATAATCAGCCCAAAAATCAAAAGTTGTTGATATGGAATCGCTGGTTTCGTTTGCGGATGTAATTCTGCACATTGTTTTTGTTCAAATAACCATTTTCTGGAAAGTTGCGAGGTGATGAATGCAAGCACCACCGCAATGCATAATGCTGTCGTTGCTCCAAACGTAGTTGAAACAGTCGCAGACATGATTAATGCCCCTAAAAATGCAGCTGCTGTGTAACAAGCAAAGAAACCACCAAATACACTTTTACCAAGCCGTTGTTCCATCATAACCGCTTGCATATTCAGTGCTGCATCTAAGCAGCCTAGTCCAAGTCCATAAAGCAAAAAGCTCGCAATCATGAGAATCATATTTGGACTAAATGCAGCAATTGCTATTCCGATGGCTTCAAAAATAAAACCTGTCACAATAGCAAGTCGTGAGCCAAGTTTGACCGCTATACGATCAGCTAAAATTGAACCGAGCGCTGCTGCAATGCATACACCCAGAATAATCAGCGATAACTGATCTTCTGAAAGTCTAAATCGACCTTTTATCGTAGGAAGTGCTGTCATCACGGTCGCATAGCCAAGACCTTGTGTCGCAAACCCAAGCGCAATCACTTTCCTCGTTTTGCCGAGCATTAGGTTGTTTACATCTTGAATATTATGATTGAGGTCCATGCCTGACTCACTTCATTATTTTTAAATATGTGCTTGGATATTTCTTCGAACACTTCCGGTGTCGATTATTTTGAATTTTGATCTAAAACGATTCTGAAAATAAGGGCAATAATTGAAAAATAAGGGGGGTAATTCGGACAACAATTATTTAAGCAGCGTTGTTGCGTAAACCGCCCCCATACACCAATTCAACACAGCAAAAAAAATACTTTACATTATCCCTCAAACAACCTAAAAAAAATTTAGCCAATCCAAAACAATCTTAATTTTACTGACTTTTATAAATAAAGAAAGATAATAGCAAACAGTAAATTTTTAATGGAAAAAGCATCTAACACTTCATTCAAGTGGTTAGACAGACAGCCTTTATCTAAAGCCATCTATAAATTCTTTTTCCATCCAAAGCCAACACAGCCCCCCCTATACGATTGAGGAACTCAAACATGACTGCATTTTTCTATGGACTGGGTATTGGCTTTTCTTTAATTTTAGCGATTGGTGCGCAGAATGCTTTTGTTCTAAAACAAGGCTTAAAGCAGCAACATGTCTTTTGGGTCTGCTTGATCTGTGCACTTTCAGATTCTATTCTGATTTATCTTGGCGTCACGGGCTTTTCGAAAATCGTGGTCGACTTCCCCTTGATCGTGACCATTGCCAAATATTTTGGTGCTGCTTTTTTATTTTTTTATGGACTTCGAAACTTTTACTCAGCCATAAACAATAGCTCCGCACTCAATCCAAGTGAAATAGAAAAAGATTCCTTACTTAAAATTATTGGCATGTGTCTCGCCTTTACGTGGCTAAATCCACACGTCTATTTAGACACTGTGATTTTAGTTGGTTCGATTTCAGTTCAATTTGCAGATGACCTTTATTTATTTGCTGCTGGAACCATCCTTTCATCTTGGCTGTTCTTTTTCGCTTTGGGCTATGGCGCAAGAGTTTTATTG
This sequence comes from Acinetobacter sp. ANC 3929, assembly GCF_000369405.1. Taxonomy (GTDB): domain Bacteria; phylum Pseudomonadota; class Gammaproteobacteria; order Pseudomonadales; family Moraxellaceae; genus Acinetobacter. Next base: position 51,053 of record NZ_KB849994.1, on the reverse strand, counting down.
CCTTTGTTCAAAAAAGCCAGCTCTTGGAGAGTTTTAGATGTTTTGGTTGGAATTATGATGTGGGCAATTGCTACCAAGTTAATTATGTAAAAATAAAAAAGCCCTTATTTGCATAAGGGCTTTTTCGTATTTGGCGGAAGCGGTGTCCGTCTAACACCAATCCTAAGAAGTCCAATCCAATATTATAAATTAATATTTTTCAATTAATTACAATTACACCCATCCAACTCAGTCTTGTCTAATCCGACTATTTCCAGTATTTTATGAGGGGTAATTTGAGGGGTAGACAATAACATGCCAAAGAAAGCTAAAGAGCTATCTGCGCTTAGTGTAGCAAAAATTAAAGAGACTGGTCGATATCACGTAGGTGGTGTTGATGGTCTTTGTTTAAACGTCGAAGGAACTTCCCGTGTCTGGATTTTACGTGCGGTGGTGGGAAAACATCTGGATAAAGATGGAAAATTAAAACCTCATCGACGTGATATTGGTATTGGTCCATACCCTGAAGTTTCTTTAGCTGAAGCTCGTGCTAAAGCCACTGAATTAAAATTACAAATACGAAGTGGTATTGATCCAATTGTCCATCAACAGGAACAGCTTGCAAAGCTTCATGTTCAGCAACTACGGAACAAAACATTCATGGAATGTGCAAAAGTTGTTATTGCCAATAAAACCCGTGAACTCAAAAATGAAAAACATATTGGACAATGGTCATCAACACTAGAAACTTATATTTACCCAACTTTGGGCAATCTTACTATTAGTAACATTACCAAAGCCGATATTGCTGAAGTTTTAAGACCTATTTGGGTTGAGAAAAACGAAACAGCCAAACGTATCCGTGGTCGTATAGAAACCATTTTTGATTATGCCAAAGCAATGGGATATTTTGAGGGTGACAACCCTGCCGAATGGAAAGGCAATCTTGAACCTATATTAGGTAATTTAAAGCAGGAATCACGCCCTCACCCATCCCTGCCCTATGAACAGGTTGCTGAGTTTATCCAACACTTAAGACAGAAAAAAGGAATTTCACCAAAAGCTCTGGAATTTGCAATTTTAACCGCCTGTCGCTCTGGTGAGATTTTTGGGGCGAAATGGCAGGAAATTGATTTTAAGAATAAAGTCTGGATTATTCCTAAAGAACGTATGAAAGCAGAAAAGGAACATCATGTGCCTTTGTCGAAAGAAGCGATAAGTTTGCTTGAATCAATTCAAAATCATACTCTAATTCAAGATTTCATCTTCCCTGCGCCACGGAGTGGTGAGATGCTTTCTGATATGTCTTTGACGACCCTAATCAAACGACTGCATGAGCAAAAGCTTAAAGAAAATGGCTTAGGCTATATTGATCCCAAACAAAACCGAGTCATTACAACGCATGGCTTTCGGTCTACTTTCCGTGATTGGTCGGCAGACAAAACAGATTACCGTAGAGAAGTGTGTGAACATGTTCTCGCACACAAACTTCCAGATAAGGTTGAAGCTTCTTATTTACGTGGAGGCTATTTAGAAAAACGTAAAGGCTTAATGGCTGATTGGGCAACATATATCATGCACAAATAGCCTGAAGCCATGTGGTACAGCTCAAAAAAGTACAATCCCAATTACAAAAACACTTAATATAAAAATAAGAGATAAAGGAATTTTATCTCTTATAAATCTGAATTTTAATTGCTCATCCATCCAACTAATTTGATGTTCCCAAAAGAATTTGTAATGAGCATACCAATTACTAAAAAGGATCTGCTTACTTATCCCACACTCGCTTTAAGTAAGCGAATCCGAAATAGAGAAACGCTGGCGTAACACTATAAGTAGCTAAATAAAAAAACAATATAGAAAATCTAACTCCACCCATGAGAGGTGGAGTTAGCTTGATTTATTTCAGTGAATGTATTGATTATTCTTGATTGTCTAAATACTTTTCAGCATCCAATGCTGCCATACAACCCGAACCAGCCGAGGTAATCGCTTGACGATAAATACTGTCTGCCACATCACCCGCAGCAAATACACCCTCGATAGATGTAGCTGTTGCATTACCCGTAGTTCCACTTTGGACTTGGATATAGCCATCACGTAGGTTCAATTGACTTTCAAACATTCCTGTATTGGGTTTATGTCCAATCGCAACAAACAAGCCTTGCACTTGAACATCTTGGATACTTGCATCTTGAGTGGATTTAATACGTACCGCCGTTACACCTGTGTTGTCACCTAAAACCTCATCAACTTGATGGTTCCAAATAATGCTGATTTTGCCCTCTTTTTCTTTGGCAAAAAGATGGTCTTGCAAAATCTTTTCAGAACGCAGACTGTCACGACGGTGTACCAGTGTCACATGTGCAGCGATATTTGACAGATATAAAGCTTCCTCAACCGCAGTGTTACCACCACCAACCACCATGACATTTTGGTTTTTATAGAAGAAACCATCACAGGTTGCACAGGCACTCACACCCTGCCCCATGAAAGCTGCCTCTGACTCAAGACCTAGATATTGAGCCGTTGCACCTGTTGCAATAATCAGTGCATCACAAGTATATTCACCCATGTCACCTTTGAGTACGAATGGGCGAGTTTTGAGATCCACCTCATTGATGTGATCATAGACCATTTCTGTACCAAAGCGTTCTGCATGCGCCTGCATACGCTCCATGAGTACAGGACCAGTTAAGCCCTCAGCATCGCCAACCCAATTATCAACTTCAGTCGTTGTTGTTAATTGCCCGCCTAATTGTAGTCCAGCAATCAATGTTGGTTTGAGGTTGGCACGAGCTGCATATACGGCTGCACTATAACCCGCAGGTCCCGAACCTAAAATAATTAAACGAGAATGTTGATTTTGCATTTAATTTTCTCCAGCATTCTACAAACTTCGCTGATTAACACGTTTTGATAATTCTTCAGCAGATTCTTTACGCTCAGAATAACGATCAGTTAAATACTGACTTTGCCCCCGTGTCAGCAAGGTGAATTTATACAGCTCTTCCATCACATCCACGATACGGTCGTAATACGATGATGCTTTCATTCGCCCATCTTCTTCAAACTCTAAAAATGCTTTTGGAATTGAAGACTGATTCGGAATCGTGATCATCCGCATCCAACGCCCTAAAATACGCATTTGATTGACACTATTGAAAGATTGCGAACCACCACTGACTTGCATTAGTGCCAGTGTTTTTCCTTGAGTGGCACGAATCGCACCACCTGCCAATGGAATCCAATCTATCTGTGACTTAAAGATCGAACTCATTGAACCGTGACGTTCAGGCGAACACCACACCATGCCCTCTGACCATGCCAAAAGCTCATGTAGTTCTTTTGCTTTTGGGTGTTCCATATCCGCATCTTCTGGCAAAGGTAGCCCTTTCGGATGAAAAATTTTAACCTCAGCACCAAACTGTTCCAAGATTCGACCTGCTTCCATCACGGCTAAACGACTATACGAACGCTCACGGTTAGAACCATATAACAACAAAATACGTGGCGCATGATCTAACGATTTAGCTTGAACTTTTTCCAAAGTTGGCTGTTCAAGTAGCTCCATATCAACATTAGGAAGATTCATTACAATTACACCGATTTAAAATACTTTTTTCTGAGCCATAGAGACACACTCACTAAAGCGATCAATACAGGTACTTCAACTAAAGGACCAATCACGGTGGTAAATGCCACAGGTGAAGCCAAACCAAAGGTTGCAATCGCTACAGCCAAAGCCAACTCAAAGTTATTACCAGCAGCCGTGAAAGAAATTGCTGTGGTTTTAGGATAGTCATTGCCCATCCATTTACTCATAAAGAAGCTGATGAAAAACATCACAATAAAATAAATCGTGAGTGGGATTGCGATACGCAGAACATCCAATGGTAAGCTCACTACATCACCACCTTTTAGGCTAAACATTGCCACGATGGTAAAAAGAAGTGCCAATAAACTGAGTGGGCTGATCTTGGGTAAAAAGACATTTTGATACCAATCTAAGCCTTTGGCTTTGACCAAAACCAAACGAGTCAAGAAACCAAGAAGAAATGGAATCCCCAAGTAAACCAACACCGCATGGGTAATCGTCCAGAAATCAACATTGATCACTTGCCCTGCAATACAGAAATAGGGTGGCAAGAATGTGAGGAACAGCCAAGCATAGGTACTAAAAAACAGAATCTGGAAAATACTATTGAATGCCACCAACGCTGCTACATATTGGTTATCACCACAGGCTAAACCATTCCACACCAAGACCATTGCAATACAGCGAGCCAAACCGATCAGGATCAAGCCTGTCATGTACTCTGGATAGCTATGTAAAAAAATAATTGCTAATGCAAACATTAATACAGGCGCAATCACCCAGTTCTGCACCAAAGACAAAGTTAAGGTTTTCTTGTCTTTAAACACTTGTGGCAAAGTAGCATAGTCCACTTTGGCTAAAGGTGGATACATCATCAGAATCAAACCAATCGCAATTGGAATATTGACGGAATCCACACTCATTTTGTCTAAAGTAACGGAAGCTTGCGGAAAGAACACACCTATCGCAATCCCCAATGCCATGGCGATAAAAATCCATAGAGTGAGGTTACGATCTAGAAAAGATAATCTTTGTTGAGCCATGATGTTCTCATTCAATATGCGAAATTTGATTGATTGCTGCAATCAAATCTGGGCGAGACATATGAGTTGTATCTAGTGCCAATAAAGCGTCTAAGCGGCGGTTGATATGATCAACAGTAACTTGGAATGCTTTTAATTTTTCTTCTTTCGGCAAATCTAAATGTGAAGGATCAGCCAAGCCCCAATGTGCCTTAATCGCTCCACCTAAATAAAGTGGACACGCTTCTTGAGCTGCTGAATCGCAAACAGTAATCACGACGTCAGGTTGATATTGTTCGCAGTCATCAATGGTTTTACTCCACAAACCATCTGTTGAGAGACCAAGATTTTCTAAAGTTTCTATAGTCAATGGATGTACTTGCCCTGATGGCTTACTACCTGCACTGTATGCTTTCCATCCTTCAGGCGCACGACTGTTAAAAAGGACTTCTGAGAGGATGCTACGGCAACTATTTCCAGTACACAAAAAAAGAAATTTCATATTCTATTACTCACAATAGCTATTTATTTGGATATTTTGGGAATCTTTATTTACTATGGTTTGACTGCTTACCAAAAGATTCAGAACGTCATGGCACCACATTGGTAATTGCGGATTAATGCTGTAATACACCCATTGGCTTTGTCTCCTGTCCTGTAAGAGACCAGAAGAACGCAATAACGCTAAATGCCTAGAAATCTTTGGCTGACTCAGTTGCAACTTTTCAGTCAAATCACAAACACATAATTCTTTATTCTCAGCGACTAAAGTCACGATATTTAGTCGAGTTTCATCTGATAAGCATTTAAAAAAATTAACTTGGTCCATTCTTAACTCCCATTCACTTATTTGGATATGCGGATAATCACATACAAAAAGTAAAATTTTTAATTCACTCGTTGACCATTTTCATCAATCACTTTTTCACCATCCTCTTTCGTAAAGGCACCCTTCTGAGGTAATGGTAGAATATCTAAGACAACTTCAGAAGGACGGCTTAAGCGAGTGCCTAATTCAGTAACAACAAATGGTCGATTAATCAATATTGGATGATCAAGCATAAAACTAAGTAACTGCTCATCACTCAAATCACTACGATCAAGGTCTAAATCCCGATAAGGATCTACATTCTGGCGAATGGCCTCTCTTACTGTTAATTTTGCATCCTGAATCAATTTAACTAATTCGTCATGACTAGGTGGTGTAATGAGATATTCAATCACAGTTGGCTCAATCCCTGTATTACGGATCAAAGCCAAAGTGTTGCGAGATGTCCCACAAGCTGGGTTGTGATAAATCGTCACAGTTGATGAAGTTGTCATCGAATTGAGCTCTTTTGATAATTTATAATATCTTTATATTCGAATTACCATATATATGCAATACCATATGTTTTGTTTTTTATTAGAGAATAAGGCTCTTTTGAAAAGAACCTCATTACTATCAAAATTCTATCTACTAAATCATCCTATTTTTTTAACTTAGCAGCTACGACTGTGTATGTTTCTCCCTCAGCCTTTAATTCAAAATCAACTTTTTGCCCTACTGCAAGCCCATTCAATAATGCAGGATCAGCAACTTTAAAGCCCATGGTCATCGCAGGCCATTTAATCGCAGGAATTGCCTCATGATCGAGTGTCAAAATATTTTCTTTCGTATCAATAGCCGTAATCACTCCAACTGCTTGAGTTGTCGTTGCTGTAGATGATTCTTTACTCATCTGCTCCATAGGCGCTTCCGCTTTCTTTTGCTCTGACGCCTCATTTTTACTACATGCACTTAACGCAGTAACAGTGGCAACAAGAGCGACAATTTTAATAAATTTAAACATAATAAAACCTCTTTGAACGAAATAAGAAAACTATCAAGATTTTGATAGTTTTCTTTTGATTAAAAGCTGATATGCAGCGGGAATAACAAACATTGATAAAAGTGGAGCTGAAATCATGCCCCCAACCATAGGTAAAGCAATACGACTCATCAATTCAGAGCCCGTTCCAGTTCCTAAAAGGATAGGAATCAAACCCGCCAGAATGACAGCTACAGTCATCGCTTTAGGGCGAACCCGTAGTACTGCCCCTGTACGAAGGGCATCATTGAGTTGCTGCTCAGTTAAAGATGATAAATTTTGTTGAGCATGTTCTATCGCCTGCTTTAAATAAAACAACATGACCACTCCAAACTCTGCGGCAACACCGGCAAGTGCAATAAAGCCTACTGCAATGGCAATTGAGAAATTATAACCACTGAAATACATTGCCCAAATACCACCAATTAAAGCGAATGGTAGAGTCAGCATAATCAGAGCAGCATCTTGTACTTGTCTAAAAATCAGATACAGCAATAGAAAAATGATCATCAAAGTGATTGGTATTACTACCTTTAGGCGAGCATTTGCTCTTTCCATAAATTCAAATTGACCTGAATAACTAATACTCATACCCGCAGAGCGTTTCACTTGTTGGTCAATAGACTGTTTCAAATCCCGAACAACGGAGGCTAAATCACGTCCTTGTACATCAACATAGACCCAACCACTTGGACGAGCATTCTCACTTTTTAACATCGGAGGACCATCTGTGATTTGAATGTTGGCAACACTACTCAAAACAATTTGCTGACCTGATTCAGTCAGAATTGGTAAATTTCTTAATGCCTCAAGTGAATCTCGAATTTCTCGCGGATAACGTACATTAATAGGATACCTTGCTAACCCTTCAACAGTTTCACCAATATTTTCCCCACCAATTGCTGATGACACAATTTGCTGTACATCGGTGATATTGAGACCATAGCGTGCAGCTTCCATTCGATTAATATCGATATCAACATATCGCCCACCAGTGAGTCGTTCAGCTAAAGCTGAGCTAACACCGGGCACTTTTTTGGCAACCTGTTCAATTTGTTGTGCTACCCGATCAATATCTTGCAAATCATTTGCTGAAATCTTGATCCCGATTGGGCTTTTAACCCCGGTCGCCAACATATCAATTCTGTTACGAATAGGCGGCACCCAGATATTTGTTAAACCCGGTACTTGAACAGCTTTATCCAGTTCTTTTATCAACTTATCTGGTGTCATACCTGAACGCCATTCAGATCGTGGTTTAAACTGAATCGTGGTTTCAAACATTTCTAAAGGTGCAGGATCTGTAGCCGACTCTGCTCGCCCAGCTTTACCAAATACAGTGGCAACCTCTGGAACAGTTTTAATCATTCGATCAGTCTGTTGAAGTAATTCAGAAGCTTTTGCTGCGGACAATCCCGGTAAAGCTGAAGGCATATACAGTAAATCACCTTCATCCATATTAGGCAGGAACTCTCCACCTAATTGCGTTAAAGGAAAAAGACTGATAAGAAAAATGAGTAACGCACCTAATAACGTTGTCTTTGGATAAGCTAAGACTTTATCTAACATAGGACGGTATATTTTGATGAGAAAACGGTTTAATGGATTCCGTTGTTCAGATGGTAACTTCCCGCGAATCCAGTATCCCATCAAAACTGGAATCAATGTAATAGATAGCCCCGCAGCAGCAGCCATGGCATAAGTTTTAGTAAATGCCAATGGAGAGAACAATCGTCCTTCTTGTGCTTGCAAAGTAAAAATGGGAATAAAGGATAAAGTAATGATGAGTAAACAGAAAAATAAAGCAGGCCCAACCTCACTGGCAGAACGTGTAATGATGTCCCAACGCTCTTGTATTTCTAAAACTCGATCAGGATGTTCATGTTGCCAAGCTTCGATATGCTTATGTGCATTTTCGACCATAACCACAGATGCATCAACCATAGCACCAATCGCGATTGCAATCCCACCCAATGACATGATATTGGCATTTAGTCCCTGATAATACATCAATAAAAAGGCTGACAAGATTCCCAAAGGCAAAGAAACAATCGCAACCATTGCTGAACGTAAATGCCAGAGGAATAGCCCACAAACCAAAGCCACTACAATAAACTCTTCAATTAATTTATGGCTGAGATTCTCTACCGCCCGATCAATCAATTGACTGCGGTCATACACAGAAACAACTTGTACACCTTTCGGTAGACTTTGTTGTAATTCAGCAAGTTTTTCTTTTACAGCAGTAATGGTTTCACGTGCATTTTTACCAGCACGTAAAATCACAACACCTCCAACAGTTTCCCCTTGTCCATTGAGTTCAGTAATTCCACGACGCATTTCAGGACCGAGTTGAATCATTGCAACATCTCCAAGAGTGATTGGAACACCTAAATCGTTTGTACGTAACGGAATCTGCCGAAAATCTTCTAATGTTTTTAAATAACCTGAAGCTCTCACCATATATTCAGTTTCAGCCATTTCTAGGACTGAACCGCCAGTTTCCTGATTTGCCTTTTGAATTGCTTCAATTATGCTTCGCTGAGTTATACCGAATGCTGCCATTTTGGTTGGGTCTAAAACAACTTGATATTGTTTAACCATCCCCCCAATTGTGGCGACCTCAGCCACATTTGGTACTGTCTTCAGTTCATACTTCAAAAACCAATCTTGTATGCTTCGCAGTTGTGAGAGATCATGTTGCCCTGTTGGATCAACCAAAGCATATTCGTAGATCCAACCAACACCTGTAGCATCTGGTCCTAATGAAGATTTTGCATTTGCAGGCATTCTTTCTTGTATTTGATTGAGATATTCCAATACACGAGAACGTGCCCAATAAAGATCAGTATGTTCATCAAAAATGACATAAACAAACGAATCACCAAAAAAAGAATAGCCCCGAACAGCTTTAACACCGGGTACTGATAACATGGTCGTTGTTAAAGGATAAGTCACCTGATTTTCAACAATTTGTGGTGCTTGACCGGGAAAATTAGTTCGCACAATCACTTGTACATCAGACAGATCTGGCAAAGCATCAACCGGAGTATTCTTGACAGCCCAAGTTCCCCAAACGGCAAGAACTACAGCAGCTAATAAGACAAATACTCGATTTGTAATTGAAAAACGAATAATACGGGCGATCATAATGGTTCTCCCGTTTAGTTCTGCATAGATGTCATAGACATCTTGGAAATGTCAGAAATAACATAAGCATCCCCAACACGTGTAAAACGAAAACTGACCTGCTCGCCTTGCTGAATTTGGGTAAATGGTTGTACTGGTTGTTTAAAGCTCATGGTCATAGCCCCCCACCCCAATTCAGCAATTGCATGATGTGAAATGGTAATGTCTTGAGCTGTAACTTTTTCCACTTTACCAATGCCTTGGTATATTGATGCCTTAGTCACTTGAGATGATGTAATCGATTGTCCAGTGTTCAGCTTATCCAGTACACCCTGTAAATTGGCCTCAGAATCAATTAGGAATTGTCCCGAAATCACGATTTTCTGACCAGCGTTCAAACCCTGTAGAATTGCTATTTTATTTCCGTCACTCTGTCCTAACTGTACAACAACAGGTTCGAAACGCCCTTTTTCATGTGCGACAATAATAATATTACGAGTACCTGTACGTATAACAGCTTGCTCTGGCACAACTAAACTGCTTTGAGGATTGTTGGAAAATTTGACAGAAGCAAACATTCCGGGCTTGAGTTGCCCCTCTCTATTGGGTAACTCAATACGAACTTTTATGGTTCTGCTTGTAGTATCTAATGTCGGTAAAATATCAATGACTTTGCCAGACACTTTTTGAGGGTACGCAGCAAAAGTTGCTTCGATTTTATCTCCTCGCTTTATCCCAGCAATTTGCGTTTCAGGCACTGCTGCTTCTAACCAAATTGGATTCACGCCTTTAATGGTGGCAAGTGTTTGCCCCATAGCTAAAGCCATTCCACTACGAACTTCTAGTGAGTCAATGAATCCACTCAAAGGAGCACTCAAAGTCATATTAGACTGTACTTGATGTGTCCGTTCGACTTGATGGATCACATTTGGTGGGATTCCCAGAAGCTGTAGGCGTTGTCGACTTGCTTGAATAAGAGAACGGTCTCCTATTTTAAGTACTGCCAAAAACTCAGTCTGTTCCCCAGTCCACTCAGGGATTGAAATATCAGCAATCGGACTCCCTTGAGTCACTATATCCCCGACTGCATGGCCATAAACACGCTGAACAAAACCACTTGCTCGTGTTTGCAGAATTGCTACCTGTCGTTCATTCGCTTGTAATATGCCATTGGTTAACAAGGTATTGCCCATTACAGCCTGTTCGACTGTGGCATAACGAATGGCTAGATTTTGTTGAAGAGCTGGATCAATCTTTACTCCTGCACTTTCAGTTATTCCAGAAGTACTTTCATCCGCATACTTAGGGACTAACTGCATATCCATAAAAGGGGATTTCCCTGGCTTATCAAAATGCTGTTCTGGTTTCATTGGATCGTACCAGTACAACACTTTAGCAGTTGCCTGATCACTTACAGTTTGCTTTTCATCATTTTGATGCGCATACCAATATCCAATCCCACTACCGACTCCCAAGCTGCCCACAATCAAGCCAGCAATTACAAATGCCAATTTATTTTTTAACATTATCTTGACTCCTCAGCATGGTTTAAGGTGGGTTCTACAAAAGAAAAATAGAGCTGGGCTTTGATCATTGCTTGCTGTTGTTGTAAATCGATGAGACGTAATCGCTGATTTAGTAATGCTTGTCGTGTCTCAATGACATCTGACAAATTGGCTTTACCAGCCTGATAACTTGCTAACTGTAAAGTTACTTTTTCTTTAGCCAAAGGAAGTGTACTTTGAACGGTACGTTGGATTTGTCTTTCAAGAGCTTTTAAATCCGATAGCCCCTCATCTAACATGGTGAGATGGTCGCGGTATTTTATCTCCTGATCTGCTGTAATCCGATTTTGTTCAGCTAATGCTGCCTGAATGAGCGGACCACTACGTTTTTTTGAAAATATTGGTAGTTCTGTTGTCAGTTGTACACCAATCATATCTCCAAATTCAGGAGCACGATGCTGATAGGCAAGCTCAATACCCCAATCTGGTTTTTGAAGGGCTTGGGCTTGCTTAAGCTTTGCTTCAACAGTTTGCTTTTCTGCTTGGAATGCTTTTAGTTCAGGGTGTTGATGCAGATGATGATATAAACGTGATGTATCAAAATTAATTATAGGTTCTTGGGTAGGCAAACTTTCTATTTCAGTTGTACCACTAGAATCCTCACTGATTAATCGGTGTAATTCTAGTTTTGCCTTATTTATATCTCGAAGCAAATCATCTTTTTGATCAAGCAAAATAGTTTTGTCCAGCCTAGGGGAAATTGTATTAGCAACCATGGTTCGACCAGACGCAACCTGTGTTTGTGTAATCTGGGATAGCAATCCATTTTCTGAAAGAAGGTCATCATATAACGCCAGTTTACGCTCAAGATAAAAACGTTTAAGCCATGCCGATGCTACTTTTTGACGTAACTCAATTCGCAGAATTTCTGTTTGAGCATTTGCTGAACCCAATTCAGCTTTTGCTAATTCAACTTCAGCTAATCTTTTGGCACGATTTGGAAAATCTTGCATGATGCCAATCTTTTGCATCGTCATCCCCTCTTGTGTGACAGACCATGCAGCATCACCTGATACAGGGTAATTATCGAGACCCACAAATAGTTTAGGATTGGGCAAAATACCTGAAGCTGAAACTATATTCTCAGCACCTTCAATCTGAGCACTATTAGCTCTTAGAGCAGGCGCATATCGCTCAGCAAGCTTCAATGCTGTATCCAAAGTCAGTGGCTGGGCATAAGCATGTCCATAACTCAAGAAAAAACAGATCGTCGCAATCGAGCATCCACCCCATTTTAGGGACAGCTTTCCTTTATTAAAGTTCATATTTTTAGCTCTAAAATGATGTACACGCGCACGTGCAGAACACCCATAGAAAACTCTATGAATGATGAAGAATCATCAAATTAGTTAAAGCGTGGGGGTTTCCATAAATTGGAAAGATCAGATGAGATGAAATTTTGATTTAATGGAGAAAAAGTAGACTGTTCCGCAGGTAAAAAAATCATCGACTGCAAAACATCCAGCGCTGTAGATGTATATGCAATTTTAGAAAATGACATAATACAATCTTGCTTAGACATACATGATGGATCATGTAATTGCTTCTTAATCTTTACCTCAGCTTTCATACAATCCATGTGCATAGCACTTGCTTTTTCATGATCTTCAGAATTCATCATTTGCATGGATTGTGTATCTTGAGATGACATTAAACATGGGCTATGTACAGATGCAGCAGCTGCTGCCGATCCTACAATTAGGATAGCAAAAGATAAAAACAGCGATAAGCATGTCCTTAACAAGTGCATAACATCAAGACCAAAATTTAACCTTTTTAGTTTTACAGATTATCCTGTAAATAACAATCCTATAATTAATTAAACTAATTCATTAAACAGCGGTTGTTGGTTTATATCAACAACCGCCTTCTAAATTAAAACCGACTTATAACTTGATAAGTTATAAAGGAAAATAAATAAGCCAATGAAAAGAGATATACAGCCATTACGACTGGTTGTTTCCAACTCCCTGTTTCTCTTCGAATGGTCGCTAGTGTTGCTAAACAATGCGGGGCAAAGATAAACCAAACTAACAATGACATACCTGTCGCTAGCCCCCATCCATCCGGACCAGATATTTGAGATAATAAAGTCTGGGTAACTGCATCTTCATCACCAGACATTGCATAGATCACCCCTAACGCAGCAATAATCACTTCACGAGCTGCCATTGCAGGAATCAAAGCAATACAAATTTCCCAAGTAAATCCAATCGGAGCAAATATTGGATGGATTAGATGCCCTAACTGTCCAGCAATACTATAATTGATTGGTGGCATTGTTGGATTATCAGGTGGTAAAGGGAACGTTACCAAGAACCATAATAAAATAGAAAGTGCGACAATAATTCCACCAACTCTTTTTAAGAATATAGTTGCTCTATCATAAAGCCCCAAAGCTACATTTCGAACATCTGGAATACGGTATGTAGGTAATTCAAAAATGAAAATACTTTCAGTTTTATCTTTTCTGACTAATTTCAGGAATAAAGAAACCAATAAAGCGGATACGATTCCTGACATGTAAAGCCCGAACAGAACTAGACCTTGTAAACTGAGCCAACCATAAACCAACTTGTTTGGAATGAATGCAGCGATCAGCAAAGCATATACAGGTAGTCGTGCAGAACACGTCATTAAAGGTGCAATCATAATCGTTGCTAAACGATCTCTTTCAGAGCTAATACTTCTAGTCGCCATGACTCCGGGAATTGCACAAGCAAAGCTCGAAAGTAGTGGAATAAATGAACGCCCACTTAAACCAGCTTTAGACATCAGCTTATCTAACAAAAAAGCAGCTCTAGGTAAGTATCCCGATTCTTCTAAAATTAAAATAAAGAAAAATAAGATCAGAATTTGAGGCATGTACGCGAGTACACTACCAGCACCTGCAATTACACCATCAACGACCAAACTTCTTAAAAGTGGATGAGTAATCAGAGGTCCTATCGCCCCACCAAACCATGAAATCGAATCCTCAACAAAGGAAATTAACGGTTGAGCCCAAATAAAGACAGCCTGAAACATTACAAACATGGTAAAGGTCAATATTAATAATCCAAAAACTGGATGTAAGAATATTTTGTCCAAGAAAGCCGTTCGTTTATCACCATTATCATTTTTCAAGATGACTTGTTTTGTAATATATTTGATTTGGTCAAAGTGACTCAGATCAGAATGATAAGGGGCAACAAACAAATTCTTTTGATCCAATTGGGTCAATAGCCCCTGAATGCCTTTTGTTTTTACAGCTACTGACTCAACAACAGGAATACCTAAAAGCTGAGATAGCTTCGTTGTATCAATTGAAATCCCACGCTTTCTAACCTCATCCATCATGTTAAGAACAAGTAACATTGGTCTGTTTAAAGCCCTGACTTCAAGTACAAGACTTAAATGAAGATGAAGATTCGTAGCATCGACAACACATACAAAAATATCAGGTATAACTTCGCCTTTTAATTCACCAAAGCATACTGCTCTAGTTACCTCCTCATCTAAACTGCTCGGTTTTAAACTATAAGTCCCAGGCAAATCCAATACTCGAACGGTATCACCAGATGGCAGTTTAAAAAATCCCTCTTTCCGTTCTACCGTTACCCCAGCATAATTTGCAACTTTTTGACGAGTCCCTGTGAGGGTGTTAAAAAGTGATGTTTTACCGCAATTAGGATTACCAACAAGTGCAATATTTTTAGTGTCCATTGGTAATCTCTACAAAAATTCGTTCTGCTTCATTTTTTCTTAAGGCGAAACGTGAGGTTTCGATTTGAACCAACACAGGATCACCACCAAAAAGCCCTTTCGCAAGCACTTGTAAGGATTCACCTACTCTAAAGCCCAGCAGTTCTAAACGCTCCAGAACAGGATCATTTTTATCTTGATACTGTTCACCCTTTTTAAGATCAATGATTTTTACAGTCTGGTCTTGCTTTACTTGAAATAAATTCATTGTCAGCACCCTACTTCAACGCCAAAATTTTTCGAGCGCCATTCAGTACAAACAGTGAAACAAGAATACCAATAATCAAATCTGGGTAAGCTGAACCAGTCCATGCAACAAGTACACCTGCTAAAATAACCCCCATATTTACTATTACGTCATTAGCTGAAAAGATCCAACTCGCTTTCATATGGGCTCCGCCATCTCTATGCCCAGAAATGAGATACAAGCACGTCACATTGGCAATAAGTGCTAAGAAGCCAATAATGATCATCAAATCTGACTCTGGTTCACTACCGAACATGAAACGTCTGACAACATCAATAATAACGATCAAAGCTAATAAAAGTTGAATCCATCCTGCAAAATGAGCTGCTTTTAATTGGTATTTAGCCGCTTTCCCTACCGCGTAAAGTGCTATACCGTAAACGGCCGCATCAGCAAACATATCAAGAGAGTCCGCAATGAGCCCCGTCGATGCGGCAATAATTCCACTTATGAACTCAATAAAAAAAAGAACACCATTAATCGCTAGTAATAATTTAAGGACTTTCGCCTGCTTAGTCGGATCTGGTGTTTCAGGCAATTCCCCAGTGGCTTTTACTGTTTCCACGAGCTTTGCACCAAAACCTAGGGCTTCAAGTTTTGTGGTAATTTCATTAATCCCATTGGTATGGAAAACAACTAACTGTCTTTGCGACAAATCAAAAGATAAACCTTTAACTTCATGCAAGGGAGAAAGTGCCATTCTTACCATTTGCTCTTCTGCCGAACAATCCATCTTCGGAATCAGAAAAGTACTAGCTTCTTGTGCTTGTTCTTTATTTTCATAAGCTTCAGTTTTATTTAATTTTGCCCCAAATCCAAGAGCTTCAAGTTTTGCAGTGATTTCATTACTTTCACCATTATGCAGAACTTTTAGGTTTCGGTTCGGCAAATCAAAAACCAAGCTCTTAACATCTACCAATGAAGATAAAGTCATCCGAACCATTTGTTCCTCTGCGGAACAATCCATTTTCGGGATGCTATAGTCACTGATGAAAGTCGCTGTATCTTCACTCCCCCTAATCTTTTCAGGTGAAGTTATCGAATCCGAACCACAGCATGAATTCGACTGCTTACTACCGCATGAATCTTTTTCATCAGGGTTAGGTTCTTGCTGTACCTCATTATCGCAACAAGAACTTTCACTTTCTTCTGTAGCTAAATCTTTAATTTTACAAGAATCTGTTTTTGATTCATTTTGTTTTTGCTTAGTGTCTTCACAAGAACTTTCTTGATTACAACCGCAACCACTCATTGATGTGCCTATAGTCATATCTTCACGTATTGCATATTAAAATCCCTATAGCTACTATAGAGTCAATAGATCAGGTGACTTGAAATGAACTTAAAAATTGGTGAATTATCTCAGCTATCCGGTTGCCCTGTTGTTACAATACGGTTTTATGAAAAAGAAGCTTTATTACTAGCCCCTAATCGTTCGGAAGCTAATTATCGACTTTATAACAAAGACCACTTAGAGCGACTTCTATTTATTCTTAATTGCCGAACTTTGAATATGGGCTTGGACGAAATAAAAATTTTATTAGCATACAAAGACAAACCTTGTGGAAACTGTAGTTCTATTAACATCTTAGTTGATAAACATATTCATCAATTAGAGCAGAATATCCAAAAACAGATTCAGCTTAAGCAACAACTTTCTGATTTAAGAAGCAAATGCTCTGGTTTTTTGGAAATTAACTCTTGTAAAGTACTTGAAGGGTTATCCGTAAGTTTAAAATAATTAAGAATGAATAATGGAATATCACCATTATTCATTCTTAATAAAATATTTAGAAAACTAATTCAATACCTGCCCCGTATAACCACCCCTTTTCAGAATTTGTAGCTTCTTGAAAAGTTGTTAATTTCTGTCCTTTTTCATATTGATAAGCGACATCAACAAATGGTCTTATACGCTTATTAATCTCGTAACGAGTTTTTAGACCTGTCTTTAACTCAGACAAACCTGACTTTGTAGCAAAATCAGAATTATCATTAAACACAATATCTGCTGCAATATATGGCTGAGTAATTAGCTTTTGAGTGAGTAATAGATCTCGATCAAACTCAAAACTGGCTCCCCAAAAATTATTTTCACCACCATAAAGGTAGGCTTTTGTCTCAAAGAAATAAGGTGCAAGGCCTAATAATCCAATAACGCCATCAATGCGATTACTATTACGGTTATTTTTGTCCTCACTATACCTTACCCCAGCTTGTACATCCCAAAATGGTGCAACATTTCTACTGTAAAGAGCTGATACATCATATTTGGGATCATTACTCTCCGCTTTATTCATATTAGCTTCAACAAACATTCGATTTTCATCTGTTCCAATCAATGCCTCGAAACTCGAACCTAAGCTGCCCTTTCCATCTTTATCAACTATCCACTCATTGGAAAATTTAGTTGTCTGATAAATTTGCCCACCATGCTCGTTCATATGATTTTGGCTAAAAGCTAAAGTTTCAGACCCTTTGCTGTTTGAAGACTTTTGATCAGTATTACGTTCAACATAGCCTAATCCGCCTGATTCGCGTAAAAGCACACTCATACTTGACGTACTCTTATTTAGATTTTCAGTCGAATTATCATTCGCAAATGCCATACCCGCTAAGCCAATTAAAGCAACAGATAAAATTGTTTTTGAATATAACTGTTTAGTGATGTGCATGTTGATTCACTCCCTCATGGCTAGTTTGAGGTTGGGCAACGATACTTTTCGTATCATCATCATTGCTATCTACATTTGCCACAATGAGTTTGTTCATCATTCCAGCTGCCATGTGATATAACAAATGGCAGTGGATAGCCCATTCACCCAATTCATCAGCAGTAAGTAAAGTTGTAACTGTTTTCCCCGGTGGCACAATGATCGTGTGTTTATTTGGCATATTACTTGGATCTTGACCATTTTCAAGCTGCATAAACATACCGTGCAAGTGCATTGGGTGAGCCATCATACTGTCATTCACAAATTTCAAGCGTATACGTTCCCCGTATTTCACTTTGAATGGTTCTGTTTCATTAAACTTCTTACCATTAATTGTCCAAATATAGCGCTCCATGTTCCCACCAAGACGGATTTCCATTTCACGTTCAGGGGCACGAGTATCTGGTTGAGGCTTTAAAGATTGTAAGTCACTATATTGAAGTGCTTTTTGACCAACAGGTGTTGAAGCATTTGCCCAGCCATATACAACATCACCATTCTTTTCTTGTGTAGGTGCATTAGATGTAGTCATTTGCATGCCATGGTTCATACCTGACATAGATTGATCTTTTGAGCTGTCTGTCATAGACGACATATCGTGATCCATGCCTTTCATTGAAGACATGTCATGGTTCATTCCAGACATTGACTGATCTTTTGAGCTGTCTGTCATAGGCGACATATCATGATCCATGCCTTTCATTGAAGACATGTCGTGATTCATGCCCGCCATAGAAGACATATCATGCCCCATCCCCATATCTTCCATAGTTAATAAAGAACGAGGACGTGACTTCGGCATTTTGATTTGATTTATTGGAGGAGTATTCTCATCATGTAAGGAACCAACTGAAAAACCACTCCTATCAATTGATTCTGCTTCAATTTGATAATTTGATTGTTTGGGTTCTACAATAACATCATACGTTTCAGCCGTCCCTATTCTGAATTCATCAACCGGAACAGGTTTCACTGGTTGCCCATCTGCACTGACTACCGTCATTTTCAAGTTAGGGATTCTGACGTCAAAGAATGACATTGCTGAGGCATTAATAAACCGAAGACGTACTTTTTCACCCGTCTTAAAATTACCAGTCCAATTTTGTTCTGGAGTCTTACCATTCATCAAAAAAGTATATTTTGTCACATCAGACATATCTGTCTTGAGCATTCGCATCTGGTTCCACATCGAACGGTCTTGCCATGTTGCTTTTAAACCATCTTTTTTAATTTGTTTAAAAACATCAAAAACAGTTTCACGACGGTTCTGATAATAGTCAGCTTCTTTCTTTAGATTATTCATGATTTTATCACTAGTTGAATCATGAAAATCTGAAAGTAATACGACATAATCCTTATCTGTTTTCTCAGCTACAGTTAAAGGTGTCCTATTTTTGGGGTAAATGACTAACGGACCATACAAGCCCTCTTGTTCTTGACCTTTACTATGCGAATGATACCAATAGGTACCATTTTGGCGTACCTTAAACTTATATTCGTAGGTCTTATTAGGGGCAATACCGTCAAACTGATTAAATCCGGGTACGCCATCCATGATGCCCGGTAGAATTAACCCGTGCCAATGAATAGAAGAATCTTGTTTTTTTAGCTTGTTATGGACACGAATAATAGCATCATCACCTTCCTCAAACTCAAGAAGAGGTGCAACAAATTTCCCATTAACCGTAATTCGTTTTAAAGGCTTACCTGTGATATTCACCGTTTGCTCAGCGATTGTTAAATCATATTCTTTAACTGCTGCCACAACCCAAGTTGATGAAAATAAACCGACTCCTATTAAAAGGACATGCGTTAATTTTGTAGACATTTATTTCACCTATCTAATATAAGGATGGGAGAATCAAGCAAACCTATTATTCGCTTTAATTTCCCCCGATCTTTCATTTATCGTATTTGTTATTTATTTGATGTATTTGACATGTTCATCTTTGAGTGGTCCATGTTCATCATACTGGAATTATCCATATTACTCATTTTAGATTGCCCCATATTCATCATCTTAGAATGATCCATCTGAGACATATCCGTCATGTTACCATGCTCATGCTGACTATGATCCTGTTGGGTTTTATCATCATTCTTCATATTACAAGGTTTTTGACATTTCTCTTGCGTCTTTGAATCGGCTTTAATTTCAGACACAACTGTAGTTCCTTGTTTCACATCTGCTGCCCAAGACTGAGTTCCTACAATTAAAGTACCAACACACATAAGAGTGGTTAAGCTACGGCTGAATAGAGTTTTCATGTTTTGCTCCAAAAATTAACTTTATGTAAATACCTTAAAGGCCTTCACTAAACATCTATGTGACATGAAAATGACATTTTTGTAATCTACAACGAATCACGTATTTATAACGTTATTATGTTCTTAATGAGTGATATGGGATTTTTATCAATGAGAATCTTACTAGTTGAAGATGAACAAAAAACCGGTGACTACCTTAAACAAGGTCTATCTGAAGCTGGGTATATAACGGATTGGGTAACGGATGGATTATCTGGTAAACATCAAGCGCTTTCCGAAGAATATGACCTCATCATTTTAGATGTGATGCTTCCAAAGCTAGATGGTTGGGATATCATTTATGATATCCGAAAAAGTGGCAAAACTATGCCTATTCTTTTTCTTTCAGCACGTGATCAAATTGAAGATCGTGTGAAAGGCTTGGATTTAGGTGCTGATGATTATCTAGTCAAGCCTTTTGCTTTTGCTGAGTTATTAGCACGAATTAAAAGCTTACTCCGACGGGGACAACAAAAAGAAGATAGTAACCTTATTACAATTGCTGATCTTGAACTTGATCTTCGTAAACGCCGCGTCACTCGCGCTGGGCAACGTATTGACTTAACAGCTAAAGAATTCGCGCTGATGGAATTATTTATGCGTAGACGTGGTGAGATATTACCTCGTACGCTCATTGCCTCTCAAATATGGGACATGAATTTTGATAGTGATACCAACGTTGTAGAAGTCGCTATCAAACGTTTGCGCAGTAAAATTGACAGTAATTTTAGCCCAAAGCTGATACAGAACATACGTGGAATGGGGTATGTTTTAGAGGTAGAAGATGACTCGTAAATTGTTTAATGCAATCAGCTTTCGTATAGCAATCATCTTTTCTCTTTCTACTGTTATCATCTTAATGATTATGGGGTTGGTTATTCACAAGCTCGTAATGCATCATTTTGAAGCTCAAGACCGAACTCAATTAGAAGGCAAAATTCAACTTATAGAGAATCTACTTGAACAGAACCCATCTAACTCTCAAGAACTAAATTTATATTTAAAAGATGCCTTAATTGGACATCACGATCTGATTGTTCAGATTGAACGTCCAACAGGTCAAGTTATTTTTAGCTCAGCACCATCAGTAATTCATCCCCAAGCACTCAACAAATCAAAACAAGATCCATGGCTTGAATGGAAAATTAAAAATAAGACTTATCGTGGCTTAATTTATAAAAAGACTTTTGATCATAATGACTCGTTTATATCAGCTCAGATTATTGTTGGAATCGATACCTCTGAGCATCTACATTTCTTAAATGACTTTAGACGTCAACTTTTATACATTGGATTTGTGGGTACAATTTGTTTAATGTTCTTAGGGTGGTTCGCAGCATGGCGAGGGCTACGTCCAGTACAACAAATGGCAAAAGTAGCAGAGGGTATCTCAGCCCAACATCTTTCTGAACGTTTAGAAGTCGAAAATACTCCAACCGAACTTAAATCACTGGCTGTCGCTTTTAATGATATGTTAGATCGGCTAGAAGCCGCAGTAGAAAAACTTTCAGATTTTTCATCTGATCTTGCTCATGAAATAAGAACACCTATTAACAATTTGATGACTCAAACTCAAGTATGTTTATCTCGTAGTCGAAATATTAATACTTATCAGGAAGTTCTATTTTCAAATTTAGAAGAGTTTGAGCATTTAGCTCGCATGGTCTCTGATATGCTATTTTTGGCAAAAGCAGAACATGGTCTACATTTACCTAACCTACAACAGGTTAATTTAGTTAAAGAAGTTTCAGCATTATTTGATTTTTATGATGCTATCGCTGCTGAAAAGGGAATGTCACTCGAACAGAGTGGTTCAGGTAGTATAAAAGGTGATCCTTTAATGCTACGCCGCGCTTTAAGTAATTTGTTATCGAATGCAATTAAATATGGCAAATCAGATTCGGTCATCAAAATCACATGCCAACAAAACTTTGATACAACAACATTCATCATTGAAAATGAAAGCTCCCCACTATCATCAGAACAACTTAATCGGTTATTCGATCGTTTTTATCGAACAGATGTATCTAGACAGAGAGTTGAAGAAGGTACTGGCCTTGGTTTAGCAATTACCAAATCTATTCTTGATGTGCATGGAGCTTCCATTCAAGCGACTTATAACGAGGGACATATTTCTTTTAAAATTATCTTTAAAAATTAGTGATATCTCGGTTATTAAGCACTCATTCTAATGATGCTTACCACTCATTAACTTACGCTAATGAGTGGTAAGTCGTGATTATTTTTGATGACGTAATCGTAAGGCATTACCAATTACCGATGCTGAGCTTAGGCTCATTGCTAATGCAGCAATCATAGGCGAGAGTAACCAGCCAGTAAATGGATACAGTACACCAGCAGCCAAAGGGATACCTAATCCATTATAGAGGAAAGCAAACATCAAGTTTTGTTTCATATTTTTAACAGTTGCCTCTGATAAAGAACGAGCAATTTCAATACCACGTAAGTCACCTTTTACTAATGTAACTTGGGCACTATTCATTGCTACATCAGTACCCGTGCCCATTGCGATTCCAATATCAGCTTGAGCCAAGGCTGGTGCATCATTAATTCCATCACCAGCCATAGCAACAATTCTCCCTTCTTTTTGCAATTTTGTGACCAAATCTAATTTATCAGCAGGTTTAACCTCACCATAAACCTCACTAATTCCTAACTTAGCCCCAACTGATTTTGCTGTAGTTAGCCCATCACCTGTTGCCATGATGATTCTTAAACCTGAGTCTTCCAACGATAAAAGGGCCTCTGGAGTGCTTGCTTTGATTGGATCTGAAACTGCCAGAAGACCTAGCAGTTTTCCATCGGCTGCCAAATACATAACACTGGCACCTTCAGCTCTTAATACCTCTGCTTGTGGAATAAGAGTGTTAACAGATATCCCTAATTGCTTCATCAGTGCCGTATTGCCTAGCGCTAATTTTTGTCCGTTTATCTCTCCATTAACACCAATACCTGAACCTGATTCAAATGAAGTAGGTTTACTTAAAGTAAGATTTCGCTCACGGGCGGCACGTACAATTGCATTTGCTAAAGGATGCTCACTGCCCTGATCTAAACTCGCAGCTAAACGGAGGACTTCATTCTTTTCATATCCTGAAGTGGCTACTACTTTATTGAATGATGGTTGTCCTTCTGTCAAAGTTCCTGTTTTATCAATAATCAATGTATCAATTTTACGTAGATTCTCTATTGCGGCAGCGTCTCGAAAAAGTACTCCATTTGATGCACCTCGCCCTGTTGCTACCATAATTGACATTGGCGTAGCTAATCCCAAAGCACATGGGCATGCGATGATTAAAACAGCTACTGCATTGATTAATCCATAAACCCAACTAGGTTCAGGTCCGAATAGCCCCCACCCCAAAAAAGTTAGAACAGCAATACCTATAACCCCCATAACAAATCGTCCTGCAACATGATCCGCCATCCGCTGCATAGGTGCTTTTGAACGTTGAGCCTGAGCAACCATTTGCACGATTTGAGAAAGTACGGTTGATGATCCAACTTTTTCTGATCGCATCACCAATGAACCATTCATGTTCATTGTTGCACCAATGACTTGATCACCCACACGTTTTGTAACTGGCACAGGTTCACCAGTTAACATCGATTCATCTACAGAGCTTGAACCTTCTGTAATGACTCCATCAACAGGAACTTTTTCACCGGGGCGTATCCGTAATAAATCGCCTACGTGTACATGAGATAGTGGAATATCTTCTTCTATACCATCAACACTGATTTTTCTTGCTGTTTTAGGTGCTAGCCCAAGTAGGGATTTAATTGCCGCTGAAGTTTGGGAACGTGCTTTTAACTCTAGCACTTGACCTAACAATGTGAGAGAAATAATCGCTGCGGTCGCCTCAAAATACACAGCAACACGCCCCATAGATACAAATGAGTCTGGAAATACTTGAGGTACTATTGTTCCAACAAGGCTGTATATAAAAGCAGCTCCTGTACCTATTCCAATCAAGGTCCACATATTTGGACTCCGATTCCAGATTGACTGCCAACATCTCACAAAAAATGGCATTCCTGCCCACAAAACAATTGGTAAAGTCAGTACCAGTTCCATCCAGCTTTGCACCTGCATTTCGAACCAGTTCAATTGATGACCAAACATTGCTAAGAAAACTACAATAATGGTTAGCGGTAAGGTCCACCAAAATCTATGCTTAAAATTCTTGAGTTCTGGGTTTTCATCAGCGTCATCTAAGTCAGGAAGTAAAGGCTCTAACGACATACCACAGATCGGACAATTTCCCGCATGGTTCTGTCTAATTTCAGGATGCATTGGACAAGTGTATATCGTGAAGGTATTAACATGAGCAGGCTGATTAACTTCATTTGAATCCTCACCATCCCTCTTTTGTGGTTCTTTTAACGTAACTACATTCTCAACTTTAGTAATATAAAAATGAGGATCACTTTTAAACTTTATGTGGCATTTCTCACTACAAAAGTAAAAAGTTCTATTTTTAACTTCTTCATAAAACTTGGATGCTTCTGTAACTGTCATACCACAGACAGGGTCAGTAAGTCTGTTATTGAGTACTTTGTTTTCATGATGATGGTCCATAAAAGCCTCCTTCATATTTAATTTTTTAAATTAATAATTTCATTAAGATGGAAATAGACTCCCTCTTATTAGTTTGTTTAGTGATCATTGTTTTCTTTAAAGCCAGTGTACCACTTGTGGTTTTTTAATTTTTAAAATGACAAAAATGTAATTTTGAAGTCATCGGGATGTTTCTCTCATCCTTTAATAATAAGCATGAGAAAGGTGATGACCAAGCAACCAATTGATGCATTTCATTCGGTCATTACTGAGCCCAAGATTAGTTTAAAGAGGATGAAGAAATGAAAATTTTCAAAAATAAAATGTCAGCTCTACGTAACACTCTCGTAGGTGCAACACTGATTGTTACTGCTTCAAGTGCATTTGCACACGTGAAACTTGAAAGTGCAATTCCTGCGATCAATGCTTCTGTAGCAAGTCAACCAAAAAACATAACACTCAATTTTGGTGAAGAAGTCATGCTAATGAACGTTAAGTTACTTGATGCCCAACGTAAGGATATCCCTTTGAACTACCAAATAACTCATGATATGAAAAAATCATTTGACGTAGCGGTTCCAAAACTAAAAAAAGGAAAATATACGGTGGTTTGGACCACAATGGGTACCGATGGCCATAACATGAATGGTGAATATAATTTCACTATTAAATCGGCAAAATAACAATGAGTGAAAATAGTCAACATGCCAGCAGCTTGCTGGCATGTTGCTATAATAAAGGGAGAAAAATATGATTCCTGAGACTTGGATATATGCAACATGGTTGGTTAAAGTCATTTTATATTTAGGGATTGCATTTGTTATTGGCGGTGCTTTCTGCTATTTCTTACTTGGACGTTATGTTGAAATCAAGGAGACTATTCTAAAATACATGACTATTGGTACAGGTTTAGGCCTTTTTTCAAGTGTTCTCGGCTTCTTCATTCTTATAGGAAGTTTTGCCAACACTGGCCTTTCAGGTATGTGGGATAGCAACTATATAAATATACTAGTCAATACTCCTACTGGACATGTCTCTATCATTCGATCAATCAGTTTTGCACTTTTACTCATATTTATGATAGTCAAACTTAGTAAAGGGACGATTGATATTTCCAAAACTGAAGGAGCAATCTTTACCATACTGCTCACACCAATCGTTTTAAGTTTTTCACAACTCGGACACGTCACGAATTTACCCTTATTCGCTCAAGCTTTGTTATCAATACATGTACTTGTAATGTCCTTATGGATGGGGTCGCTTTATCCATTATGGAAAACAAGCAAAAAAATTAATGGCTTACCACTTAAAGAACGTATGCATCTATTTGGGCAAATAGCAGCCTTTATTGTAGGAATACTCATCGCTTGTGGTCTTAGTATTGCTTTATTACTCTTTAAAGATTTTAATACTCTAATCAATACACCTTATGGGCATGGATTTATTATTAAAATATTATTTGTCCTAAGTATTTTATTGTTAGCAGCCTTTAACAAATGGTATTTCACACCTCGCTTACAAGACCCGAAATTTGCGAAACAATTGGGCTATGCCATTTTATTTGAGATGTCATTAGGTCTATCAATTCTTTTAGCCACTGGTTATATCACCACTGTAGTCGGTATTGAGTAAAAAAGGATCACGCTATGACTTCATGGATGAAGTACAATTTATTATTTTTCATTTTTTTGAATACGACATCATGGGCTGAACCTAGCACTTCAAAAACGATTCGCTCCTTAGATGATACCGAATTACGTAATATCACTGATCATAATCATGGCGACACCAAAGTCGAAGAGAATAAAGACCATCATTCTAAAGATAAACAACTACGTAATGAAGATAGTAGACAACAAAAAGTTATAAATGGATTAATGTTACAAAAGCCTAACGTACTACCGCCCTCCAAATAAACGATACTTAAGTAATGTTTATTGATTCAATAAGTAGTTCAAATTTTTTAATAAAAAATAGTAGCAATATTACTGTTGGGGGCTTCTTAGCCCCCAACAGTATTTAATTCAGAGCTTGAACCGACTGCTGTAAGCCTTTCTGAATATCTTGAACATGAGTGAGATCATGCGTTTGCTGATGCTCTGTTTGAGATTCAACGCTGTAAAACTCCTCCACTATATCCAAACCCTCTTCACCTCCCACCTCAAAGCAGGCATTACCATAACCCTGCCGTGCCACATGATCCAAAGCCTCCTGATAGAACCCTGCTGTCTTACTTTGTTCATCCATCTGTTTGGCTGAACTAATCGCATCTTTCAGGTTTGTGCCATCACGTAAAGTCAGATCCACGTAGTAGATCGGGGTACGGTAACTTTGTGTGGTGCTTTTACCTCGCAAGGTCAATTGCAATGGCAAACAAGAAAGTAAGTCACCCGATGCTGCGTGATAGTAACGAAGTCGAGCTGCCAAAGTGCGGATGCTGTTAAAGCCTGTGGTTCTAAAGATGAAAGTACCAAACTCATCTGATTCATCTAAGTTGACGTAGAGTCTGCCATAGGGCTTGCATAATCCACCCTGTGCCAATGGACATAAATCAGGGGATGGACAAGGATGTTGTTCAATGCCATTTTGACCGAGTCGCTGACAGCTTTCGCCATTGCCTGAACAGATTAAACGTCCAGTTTGGCGGTCAAATAGGCTGTACTCTGCTCTTAAGTTGAGATCGGGATCATTGAAGATCATGCGGACTGGAATGCTTCTCAGCTTTTGGTTCTGATTGGGCGCTTTGGCACGTAGTTGCTCATCCAGTGGATGTTTGACCCACCCATCTTTATTTTGGATTTGGCTGGTAATGGTAAATTGATCATCTTTTTCAGGCAGACGTTTTCCATTCTTTTCGACAATTTTGCCGATACTGATACGCCCCAACACAGGTGGGGTAATAGCTAAACCTTTAATCATGATGATGTACTCTATATAGATGTTGAAATGGCGTTTAAATTTGGATAAATAAATTTTGGGCATAAAAAATCCCATACTTGTTTGGGGTATGGGATCAGTTGGTTGGGGTGTTAGTTAAATTGAAATGGGTTACTTGGGTATCAGCCCTATCCACCATTCGGATAAATCTGAAAGCGTCGTGTTCCTGCTTTGGTTTGGGGAAATTGCTGTAGGTATTCAGGATGCTGTTTAAGCAATGATTTACTGTCTAGGCTGATTGAGTCTTGTGATTTCTTCCATGTGACTGAACCACCTGTAAATACCGCTCGCTCTGCTTCTTTCATCATCATTTGTAGTTGATGTTTCAGTTCATCAAAATACTGCTGGTGTTGTTCAACTTTATGTCGCTCCTCTAGTAACTGATTAAACAAATAATTAGCTTGTTCATTTTGGGTCAGGTCTTCTACTGTTAATGGAATCTGTTCAGGATAAAGTTGTTGCAAGGCTTTAGCTGCTGAATCCGAAGCATCTACACTGGGTGGAATACCTGTTTCGACACATTGCCAGAAATGACGTTCCGCATTAATGATGTGCTGAATCACAGTTTCATTACGAGTCACTTTATAGATTTTGGTTTCATGCCCACAGATCAAGGCACAAATATGCGCTGCCTGTTTACCTGTCACTGCCAATTGATGCTGTACCTGACACAGCACATATAAAGGCACGCCATCTCGCCATAGTTTTGCGCCATATTCCCCCACGGTTTTACATTCCAAAATTTGCACTTCTTCATTACCGACTACAGCATAATCCAAGTTCGCCAACATAAACTGTTTGTCTTCATCAGGGTGTTGCAATACTGCATTAACTCGACGGACTTTATGATTGGTGTGCATGCTGTAGTATTCAGCCACCAAAGGTTCTAGCTTTTTTCCCCAGTACAAGGGTGCGTAACCTGCACTTTCATCCTCGATGTTTTGTTGCATCCGCCCTGTCTTGATCATCCACAGTTCCAGCATCGACATATAGGGATTCAGTCCACAGGCCGTTGCTGCATCACTGCTGCCAATACCCTGTTTTCTGACTTCTAACCATTGTTGATAGTTCATCTGTTTGGTGTTGGCAAGTCTTTTTGCTGTAAGGGCTTTGGTCTTTCGTGGTTGCGTATTCGGTCGATCTCGTTTGGTTCGGGTTCCCACCTCAATCTGCTGAATGGATTGATTTAGATTCGGTAAATAGGGTTGTAGTGGTGGGTTATTTAGCGTGTTTTGAATTTGAGT
Source organism: Acinetobacter sp. ANC 3929 (assembly GCF_000369405.1). Lineage (GTDB taxonomy): Bacteria > Pseudomonadota > Gammaproteobacteria > Pseudomonadales > Moraxellaceae > Acinetobacter. The sequence goes on along the minus strand of NZ_KB849994.1, from coordinate 22,132 downwards.
ATGACTATTCATTGCAATTATTCCTGTATCGATAAAATCGTAAAAGCTGAATTTTGGGCATAAAAAAGCCGCATGAGGGTGCGGCTAAAGGTGTTGCTGTGCTTGTACGGTGTTACTGTATGCTTAGGCTAATGGAGCTGGCTTAATTGAAACTGAATTTAGGCAATCATTCTCAATGCCTGTTCCAGACCACGCTGTTTAATGGCAGCCCCTGCACCAAACCATGCTGAATCGAGTCGATGATCGGTACTCATCGCTCGACGTTCATGGTCACAGAACTCGGTGATGCTGCACAATAATCCATAAGCGGTATCCTTGGCTGAACTCAGTTCTGCACCACGTCCATGTCCGTTAAACATGGTCATGACTTTCGACATGGCACGTCCATTTGGCTCGGTTTTATTGTCCGCTTTGGTTGGGGTGTTGATGCCTTGGTTTGGCATAGCAGCATTTCGATAGAACTGAATGATGCTTTCATCTTGTTCAGCCATAGTTAGGTTGGTATTGTTAAACACCGCATCAAAGAAGGCTGCTGCTTCCTGCTGAGTTACCTTACGCTGGCTCAGTTGTTTCATTTCATACATGTGTTCATCCCATGCACGGACTGAAATACCCAACTGTTGTTTAACTTTCTCAGCATCGAAACGAGTGCTGTGTGGGACTTTAACCACACCTGCACTGGTATTTTGTCCTTTGAGAGCAATTGCCAAAGTATTGTTACATACCACCCGGATACTGGTGAACTGTGCAGTGGTTGCTAGAGTGCCATCACAAGCCGTCGCTAGTAGAATATAGCCATTACTCACATCCTTACCCTTGAGTGCTGAAGTCTGTCCAGTCTTGGCTAATGCCCAGAATTTCTTGCCACCTTTCAGTACCCCTGCGGTTTCCAGTTCAAAGCCTGATTGCTCCGTCAGGTCTTTGTAGAAGTGTAGGATTTCCATCGGTTGGACTTCTTGAAAGCGTTGGCTGACCACGGATAAAGGTGCATGCGTATCTGAACGGTAAAGCACTCGTTGTTCTTCAAAAGGCATGATGATGCTTTGTCCACGTTCATTCTGTGCCATGTAATTGACATCCGAGGATTCTATCCGCCAGTCCATGCCTGCTTGTTGTGCCCAAACCTCGATGGGTTGGTTTGGTGTGAGTTCATTGCCTAACCCATGCCAAGGGGTTTGTCCAGTGAATGCCATAGTTTCAACTAAATGTGCCATAAGAATAATTCCTGTATCGATTTTGAATGGGTAAAAGGGTTCGATTTAAATTTTGCTAAATACTTAATTGCGTAAATTCGGGCTAAAGCTGCGGTCACAGTTGTTGCAGTAATACTGTTTGCGATAAGTTGGGTGAAGCGGTTGTTGCTGTTCATCTTCAGTGATCAACATCCAGATACCGCCAATCAGTACCCCAACGATTGCACCTGCAATTGGAGGAATATTCAGGCTTTTGGAAACACTCACTCCTAATGTGGCAAGTGCCATCGGTGACATCACACTATTGGAAATGGGGTTATTGGTTGAGGTACTGGGTAAATGTTGGGTTGATTCAAGCAGTACCGTCTCTCGGGACTGGCAATAAGGACATGGCAAACTCATTGTGGTATTTCCTGTAAATGAATAAAAAAACCTGCTGGGGAAGCAGGCAAAATGATTGCAATGTAGCTGAAGCATGTATTGGTGCTATCTCAAATGGAGAAACACTGTTCTCAATTAGATGCTATGTATTTGTATTTTTTTAGAATGCGTTTTTTTTCATCAGTTTTAGGCAATTTTTGAATGATGATTAAACAGATCAATTGACCTGTTTTTTAGCAGCGATTATGATGCAAGGGCTGACCTACATTGTCAGTCGGTTTTGACAGACCGCTCATCTAGCGCATCGGAGTTTATTCATCTGAGTATTCTTTGTATGTGTAAAAACCTTCTCGTCCCCCTTTGCGGTAGAACGGGAGGGGGACGCGTTCGCGCGTGCTGGTTCTAGATGTCCAGTCTGTCAACCCCTTTTCGTTCTGCCACCATAATCAATTGACAGTGATTCGGTAGAACTTCTAATTCATCTAGGAGTCAACCATGACGCAATTTACTGTGCTTTATTATTCCCCTGCACTTTCTCTGCCTCTCAGGCATTTTATTCCAATTCATTTATCACACGCTTTCACTGTGTCCTGATTGACTCAAGGCATCAATTAACTGCTGCATCCATTTTGGTCAGTGGTGTTTTGTGCTGGATAAAAATCATGAAATTCATCGCACAGCTTATTTTGGTTGTCCTTATTGTGCTCAGTAACAGCATCGCTAGAGCCTATGACAGCCAAGCAAAATGTATTTGAAATTACAGGCAATTTCATAATTCATTTTTAAAAACTTAAAAAATATTGGATGGGGAAAATAATAGGATGAAATACATTTCAATTGCGCTGCTCACCAGCCTTGCGTTGGTCGGCTGCTCAAAACCACAACAAGATGATGTAGAGAATAAAGAACTATCTCAAAAGATTGAAAACATGTCATTGAATGATGCTGTCCCTGCACAGGCTGTTTCTTCTCCTTTGATTATCGCTCGCAATAAAATTACACCTCCGCTAACAAAGACTGGAGAAGACTTTCAGGAACTCATCAAAGATGAGGGGTATTTTTCCTTTTATCCACCGTATAAAACCATCTATGGATTGCAGATGTTTGCTGAAAATGACGATGTTGCAGATTATTGTGCAAACTGCGTGTATTTCCAGTCCATTCTCAATGATTTAAGAAATGTGCTGGCTTTAAAAAACAATCAAGTTTTAGTGATCGGACATACTGATCAACAGTTTCCTGCATTCACTTTTGCTTTAGGTGATGACTATTCTTTGCGTGCAGCGCATGATACGGCAATCAATTATATAAGATCGACAATGCAGGTGACTCCACCACAAAAAGATCAATTTGAGAGTACAGAACAATATCAACAACGTATTCAGACACTTCAAAATGAGTTGGATACTAAAAATGCCCATCTAAATTATGACTTGAAGCTTTTAGAACTCAGTTTAAATGCTACGTCTGGTCAAAGTCTGTTTATGCCAAGCAGCTATACACCGAATGATCGACCAAATGGTCCGATTGATAATTTTGTTTATTACGATGCTGATTCGAAACAATTACATTTTGAGAATATGAATTTCGCATCTGATCTTATTGTGAATTTCACAGCCCCATCCACGCCAGAGTTAGCACAAAATATTATTACGGCTGGTGGACAGAAGTATGTCGGTTACATTTTTAACTTCAATAATCATAAATTGGAATTAGAGAGCTTAGTCATTTATCAGGCCAACAACACTCAAGCTGATTCTGCGAATGAACCGATTGCCATCCTTGAACCGAGCACCATGTCCTTTCAACGCAAACATTTCAACGGCATAGAAAATGCTCGATTAAAGCAATTTGATGTGACACTGAAAAAGCCAATTCCTTTTGATTTTAGCTTGGAAAACTACACGCCGATCGAAAAGGTATTTAAAAAGATCGATGAGTAATTCCCACTTTTATAAAAAGTAAAAAATTGATTGACCAAACAATTAAATACACAGAGTTGGGCTTTCACCCAACCCTGTAGATCACAATATTCGATTAAATATAGGCATGTGTAATGAATTTTATTCCATCGATTGTTTTATCCAGTGTGTTGCTACTGACTTTAACTGCGTGTAATTCAGGTAACGATGCACCAAAACCAAAGGATACCCCAACTCAAACAAGTGAGCATAGCACTGCTGATGCGACTGAAACTCCGCCTCAATCTGAAGATGATTTTCCAGCCGTTGATAAATCCTTTCTGGAAGATGAGTCATATAATGCTGAGGAAGGGACTGAACCCACTGTACAAGAACAATTTGAAGTCCGTGTCCGTCGTGAAGAATCACAATACTCCATGACAGGCTATACCGATTTGTTAAACATCATGTCCTTGAACGATGCGCCAACCACCATCACAGGGGTTTTAATCAACCGTGGTAATTGCAGAAGCAAAGGCACTTACGATTACCAAAATATGCGCTATGGCTCAGTGGCAAAAGTCTACTTGGGCTGTTCCGCTGAATATGTCCGTGAAGTGACCATCACCACCAACAGTGGTTTGACCTATACCTATAATTTTTAGAGATTTAATCACAGCGATTTATACAAGCATAAAAAAGGCGTTCTAATCAAAGCGCCTTATATTTGAAAAGTTTACTTAGCAGGGATATTCCCTGTATAGCTTTGCCATAAATAGGAAATATGCTGACTCATATACCGATAAAGTTTGAGGGGGCCATTTAGAAACTCAAGCTGTTTACTCCAGTAGCTACGCATATCACTGTCCGCAAAGTAACAGTGTTTTTCCCAAACCAAATAAGGTGATCCTTGCACAAGCTCATGTCCCTTGTGTAAACAAGCCCCTCTCCATACCCGTAAGATAAAATCAGAATATTTACACTCATCACCAATCACATAAATGATGGCATGGACTGAATAAAATCCATTCAGTGATTTCACAATACGCCATTGCACATCATACAGCTTGCCAGCTAATTCTTCGGATTGATGTAATCTTTCCAGCCATTTACTAGCAAGTTTTGGTAATTTAACTTCGGCATCAAATTGTAAGGGAATAGTAAACATACAAGGTAAATCATAGATCATACAATTGATCTGCTTATGTTTGTCTAGACAACGTTTAAACAATGCCTTTTGGAATTTAATACTTTCATTAATTGGTTCAATAAATTTTGTATATTCCAGTGCAATCCGTCGTTTCAGAAACTTATGTTTAAATTGATCATGAATAAGCTCTGCATTCTCTACAAGGTAATTCATATTACCGTAATGAGAAAAGCCTACTGTATCAAAGATTGCAGCCCAATAAGGATTTAGTTGAAATCCATGTAATACCAAACGGTGATAATGCAGCCAAGGTAGAGAATTTAAAAATATACGATAATTCTTATCCAAACATTTGGGTGATCGTTTATCCATAACCGCTAGTTTCCCATTTTCAATTTGAGCTGCATTTTGAATACTCTGTCCTAAGAACAAATGAGTATTAACATCCAGCATGAATGGGATAATTGGTGTCTGCGGTATATAGTGTGCTTGAGGAGTCGCTGAATAATGAGTCATTTCATGCCTCCTTTTGACCAGTATTTTTAAGAGATTTACCCATTTTTATCGCAACATCCTTAGCAATATTTTTACCAAATACACGTATGAAGTAGGCTTTATCATTTCTAAGGTTTTGCTCATTCTCTTCATCCTGCTTAATCCTTTTATGCACAATGAATTGGTCTCTTTTGGTTATATAACGGATGGCTTTAATCAAATACTCGTATTTTTGTTTATCACTGCGATGTAAGGTGCCAATACCGACATCTTTGTATTTGCCATTGTGAGCATCAATATTGCAATTATAGTAAGTCCCCTCATCACCAATCACTCTTTTCCAGACCTCACCAATCTGTTGTGCTAACTTAATGTCCTGTGAGTGTTTACGACCATCGAGAAAGAAAAAACAGTGGTAGTGATAGCCCGTTTTTTCGGCAAATTCCAATTTCCATAGATAGCCCAATATACGTAAATTTGAAGTACGCTTTAAATAACGAAGGCATGTGATTAAATCTGCTTTGACTTGGGCAAGTTCAGGGTTTTGTGTTTTTCCATAACGAAAATCGACACGAGCAAT
>NZ_KB849994.1:12506-13117 GCF_000369405.1 Acinetobacter sp. ANC 3929 | reverse complement strand
TTATTAGATATACTGATCATATAAGTAACACAAATGGTCAGGCGTAAAAATCACTGTAATCCCATGACCTCGAAATCAAGGAATTACAGTGTTATAAGGGTTAATAGGGTATGTGAGAGTTGTAAAGATATCTTGCTAATCTGGTTAGCTTTTTTTTGAATTGATCCAATCAATTATGTCCTGCTCTAACCAACCAACGGCTGATAGTCCCAATCTAATCGGACGAGGAAAAGACGAATCATATCTCTTGGATTTCGGGTTCATTTTGTCATACAGACTTGATTTACTTAAACAGACTAATTCTGTTACTCCTTTCATTCTAAGAATCTGATTTTTTTTGGTTTCTGAGGTTTGCATTGTTTACTCCGATTTAAACCTGATGTGGATGTCTTCGGATATAAATATGCTCTAGAATCCTCAGAAACATCAGCAAAACAAGATTCACAATTGTTAAGTAGCGTATTTAAATGAGTAATCCCGTCTTCGATCATGAAATTTACAGAATAGCTCACCCTGTAATGCAAAAATTAGTAAAGCAAGCTGTAAAAGCAAGAGAGTTTCAAGCAACTTTCCCAAATCTGTATAACGAGTTAATACGTATTAGGGATGTA
>NZ_KB849994.1:0-4326 GCF_000369405.1 Acinetobacter sp. ANC 3929 | reverse complement strand
TGTTTGATGAGGGGTAGGTTGAGGGGTAAAATCATAGATAAAAAACAAGCCCTTGTAAAAACAAGGGCTTATTTAAATATTTGGCGGAAGCGGTGACAGTCCAATCAGAGTAATAAGTTCTTAATATTTAATAATAATAAAATTTCATACTTAATTTTTTACTACTATTTTTACTACATTATGTTTTCTTTGTTTCTACTTGTTTCAACACTACATCTCATATATTTACACATATTTGAGTTCGATTCCAATTATACAATAAATCAGTTTTCGAACTCTCATAAACCTGCCTTTTACAGCAATCACTCACCACCATCAAAATACCAATAAACCTCACCCCAATCCATGTGAGGGAGTGTTGGTAAAATCTCACCTTGGTTAAAGTAAGGGCGTGTTTCAGGTTGTGCTGGCGTAGTCCAATAGCCAGTTTTGCTACACTTTTCTCCACCTTTTACTTTAATCCTTTCAATCTCAGGCTCAGTGGTATCTTGCTTCCCTTGTGATCGTGCAAAATCCACTAAATCTTTAGGGTAGAATTGATGATCTCGATAGCTTGTATCATCAATACCCAATAACCATGTCACAGCAGCAGCTTCCCATGACCAATAACCAAAAAATGAAAAACCCTCATTAATATCAGTTTGAGGATGTTGATCATAGTAGGGTTCACGACGGCTGGCTTCATACCAGTCTTCTAAATACTGTAAAATTAAAGCAGACCTATGCTCAGGTTCAGCATTAAATACTTTAATTAGTTTTCGATAAGGTAAATGGCGTCTTGCTTCATTGGGTGGCGTCCCTCTATCTGCTACAAAAGGCGCAATCAAACGTTCTATCAGTCCATCTTTCTCTTGTCCTTCAGGGCTTGCTTCTGTGTAATCAATGATGAGCATTATGCGATCCATTTGATCTGCATAACCTGTTAATAAACCTAAGCAAATTAAACGCAAAGCGATATACCAATAATCCTCAGTGCCTAAAGAAATATGCCAGACATAGCGCCCACCAGCATCAGAGCTTAAGTTGTAAAGATGACTGGATTCAGCATATTCTTCAGTCCAATGCAGTAAATATGGATATAACTCTTGAATAAAAGTGATATCCCCACCTGCTGAATATTGTAGAGACATTAAATTTAGTACATCTTGTAAACGTTGATGACCAGCAGATATTATTTTCCCAACTTTGGCATTTGCTTTATGTTTCGGCTTTGTTGCACAAAGATTTGAAATGCAAAGCGCCCCTAATTGAGCCAAATTTAAGGCGTAACTTGGGTAAGTGGGCGACCTAATTCCGTAAATCTGTTAAGGACTGCTACACGTGCATGGATCTCATTCACTTGGCTATCAAAACTCCTTGCACTGAGTTTATCTCCTAATAATTTGATGCAATGCATCTTAGTTTCAACCAAACTTCGCCGATGATAGCCTGACCATTTTTTCCATAGTGTCCTACCTAAACGTTTAATTGTTCGAAGTAATTCATTTCGCTCTAGCGAGCTACTCTTTGTATCTTTCCATGGTTTCGCATTTTTTCTAGGTGGAATCACCGCATGTGCTTGCCGATCTGCAATGACCTGACGGCATTGCTTGGTGTCATAAGCTCCATCGGTATAAACAGAGTCAATCTGCTCATCTTGTGGAATCTGATTAAGTAAATCACCAAGCACCTGTGAATCACAGACATTATTGGTTGTGAGCTGAATAGCGCGTATTTGTAGGGTTTTGGCATCTATACCAATATGTAGTTTACGCCATTGGCGACGATATTCAGCTCCATGTTTCTTGCGTTTCCATTCGCCCTCACCTAGAAACTTCATGCCTGTAGAGTCCATGAGTAGATGCAGCCCATCGCTACTTTTTTGGTAGCTGATTACAATATCAATATGCTTTTGTCTTCTACAAAGCGTGGTGTAATCTGGAGCTATCCAATTTAATCCGCAAAGTTTAATCAGACTTTGCACAAAGCCTGTGACCATACGTAAAGACAGACGGAATAAGGATTTAATCATTAAGCAGCATTGGATGGCTGCGTCGGAGTAGGTTTGATTTCGCCCTTGTTTGCCTTTTGATGGAGCATACCATTGCGTAGCAGGATCAAACCAAATGGCAATATTTCCGCGACTCATGAGTGCTCGGTTATATGCGGGCCAATTGGTTGTGCGGTAGATTTTGTGTGCAGGCTTCTTCATTTGAAAATTATATCGCTGAAAAACCCTTTACAGATAGGTTTGTGCAACAAAGCCGTATCAATTTATAAAATCGTTTCACAATTATTTTTCCTTTATTCGGTTTACGTTCTTGAATGTTAAACAGCACCAAGTCAGCTTGTGTCTTAACTGGGTACTGGGTCTTCACAGAGGTAATATGTATTTGAAATTTCTTTATTTTGATTAAGTATTCCCTGCTATAAATGCTGGAAATTGAGCAAGAATACTTGTGGCGGTTGCTTGATCAACATTTAAAGCGCTACTGATCTGAAAGAAATGGCTTCGTGCTGTTTCAACTTCAAAATTCCTTTTTTCCATCAAGACCAACACTTCCTCAAGCAGGCTGTGACATAGTTGGGGTGGCAGGCTGTTTTGAATCGCAGTGACTTCATCAAGGAGGTCAAAAAAATTAAACTGCTGATCTTGTTGCATCAATCGTTCTAGAAATGCCTGATCTTGTGGATGGACAAATTCACGATCGAATAACTGACGCATCAACGCCCTCACCTGATTGCTCCACTCACCTCGCCAGCCCAGTAATAAATAGGCATACAGTTTGATGATCGGTTGTAGGTTTGGGATCGTTGTGGGTTGGCTTTGTTGATATTGTTGCTGTGTAGATGCAGATGACAATGAATTAGTCTGTGTTTTATAAAGCGCACAATATTGGTTTAGGAAATCTGCCAATAGCCTTAACCCCGCTTTTTCGGGCTGAGCCAAGGTCACTTTAACTGTGCCATTGATCACTAACTGTTTACTGAGCATTCCCATCGCATAACCCACTGAAGTGATTGCTTTCATCGGATAGACATTTGCATTGGCAAAGGCTTCCTTGAAATAGATGCCTTGTGTGGTGAGACACAATCCATTCTTGCCATGACCAAATACCGTTTCATCCACCAAGATCAATACCTGTTCAGGTTTGGTTTGGGGAGGCAAATAACTCATTGCTCCCAGAATCTTATTCATAGGAATTTGGGGTGCTAGGAAAATAGCAGGATCAGCCTGTAATAAATCTAACTGCGGGAACTGTTGTTTAAATTGATTAAAGTCCATCATTATTTTGCTCTTCATCTTTGTGATTGCACTTAGTTCGATGCAACCAATTGCCAGCCTGTCTCTGAATCATAAGGACGTAAATCAATGACCTGATTTTTGAGGAAGGATTGCTTATATTCATCATCAAAGCGTTCAACCGTGATCTGACAGCGATAGATGTCGTACTTGGCACTGGTGCCTTCTTGACCTGCAAATAAATTGCCGACCTGACATTGCTGTAACTTGATCTGGATCACTGAGGCATCTTGAGCATGTAATAGCTGAAGCACCGCATCTGCTTTGGGAAGTTCAGTTGGCATGTCTTTGCTGCCACATCCATACAGGCTGCCAAGTAACAACAGACTGCACAGGAGTTGGATATTTCGAACGGATTTATGTTTAAAGAGCTCAAACATTTACAGTGCCCCCTCGATATCACTTGCCCCAGCATTTAAGCTGAGTTGTGTCCGTTCTTCTTCAGTTGGTAGTCGAACTTCGAGTTCAGGCTCAGCTTGTTGCTGTTCAGGATTACGGTAATGCTTAAGCCCAAACTGGAAAGGCAGTTTTTGTTGGAGTGGGTATGGCTGTTCAGCATTGAGATTCTTATTTGACTCATCTGCATTTAATGGTCGGGTGGTCAAATACAGTTGTGACGGATTAATCGTTGCAAGGCGTAGATAGCGATCATCATTGTTGTTGTGCTGATAGAGGATGGCTTGTTCTAAAACCAATTGCCCTTGCTGCATACTCAAGATAAAACCAAGATAATTCCGCTTATCTCGTTCATCTCGTAGATTGCCTAAAATGATTTCAGCATCCTTGGGCGAAGCACTAAATACTAGATTGAGCTTGGATACGGTCGAATCGTAGTAGCCCGCAGTGTTGGTACTGGATGCCTGTATGTGCATGAGTTGCCGATCCGCATCATATTGGGCTGAATCTTCACTGGATGGACTAAGTACATTGATCGCAATTGGGTAAGCCAAATAATTTAAGGCATCCTCCAATCGTCCAAGGTCAACATTGAGATTGGCTGTGGCTTTTTTTAAAGTGGCTTGTTCTGCCTGAATCCGTTGCTG
>NZ_KB849993.1 GCF_000369405.1 Acinetobacter sp. ANC 3929 | reverse complement strand
TGATGTGTGCTGAAAAAACAGGAGGTTTTAACTTGGTAAACTAAACACACTCATCAGGAGTTTACCATGAGCAAGAAACACAAGACTTACACCACAGAATTTAAAGCTGAAGCCATCAAATTAATTGAAGCCAATCAAGGCAATGTCTCGGAAACAGCTAGACAACTTAGCATTTCAATGCAAACTCTTTCAAATTGGAATACCAAAGCAAAGGCTGGAACTTTAGCAGGTACAAAACAGTATTCACCTGATCTAAACGCTCTACTCGAAGAAAATAAAAAACTCAAACAACAGCTCAAAATAGCTGAAATGGAACGTGAATTTTTAAAAAAGGCAGCAGCGTACTTTGCCAAAGAAAGTCAGTAAGGTACGCCTATATGAAACAAAAAAGATATTCTTTTCCAATTACCTTAATGGCTCGATTACTTCATGTTTCAGTTTCATGTTTTTATGATTGGCTCAAGAGAGGCGTGAGCAAAAGAACGATTCAACGAAATCAACAGACGATATTGGTGAAAATAGCCCATGAGGAGACAAGGCAGAGCTATGGTTATATTCGATTAACCAAATACTTACAAGCTCAGGGTATAAAAATGAGTATGTACGCTGTACGTCAGATAAAAGCGCTGAACCACCTGTATTGTAAGCGACACAAGCGTTTTAAAAGGACTACGAATAGTGACCATAATCGAGCGATCTATGAAAACCTGCTGGAGCAACAATTCTCAATGACTAGACCAAATCAAGCATGGTCAAGTGATATTACGTACATATGGACTGTTGAAGGATGGCTGTATTTAGCAGCGGTAAAAGACCTTTACACGAAGCAAGTGGTTGGCTATAGCTTAAATGAGCGCATGACAACACAGCTTGTTTGTAATGCGCTAAATATGGCTATTCACAATCAAAAACCAACCAAAGAACTGATTGTGCATTCAGACAGAGGAAGTCAATATTGCAGCCATGAATATCGAAATATACTTGAGCAATATGGTTTTCAAGGTTCAATGAGCAAGCGCGGAGACTGTTACGATAATGCACCGATTGAAAGCTTTTGGGGAATATTGAAAAATGAGTTAGTTCATCATTACAACTATCAAACTAGAGAAGAAGCCAAAGCAGATATTATAAAATACATTGAGTTATTTTATAATCATCGAAGAATTCAAAAGGGTTTGGGTTTTAAGACACCAAATCAAATGGCCGAAGACTTTTATAAGTTGGCTGCCTAGAATCTCCCAAGGGAAAGTCTCCTGATAATTCAGCGTATATCATTATACAGAAGTGTCTAATTCAGCTCTGAGCGCTACGAAAAGAAAATATAAGCAACTAAAAATTAAAATCACCACACATCAATATCAGCTTCATTTTGAATAAATCAATAAAACGAAAGTTCTCAGCTCTCTCTTCGTATATGAGAAAGTCACAATTTATGGCCTTTCTCATATCTATTTAGCATAAAATCTCTTATGCGAATCTGGAAAGATTAAGTTATTTCGTAATATTTTATCCAATAAGCATTGTCGAAAATATCAGTGTAATAGCTTGACTTCTTACAATGTGAAAAATAGTCACAGCATAAATCTCTAATAATTTCAATTTCCTCTAGGCTATCAGCAGCATTGACTAAAAATATAAACTTGTCCAAGTTAACAAGTAATTTACTACTATTTTTCAAAGGTTTATTATTAGACATTGAATCCTATGTGTTTTCCTGTTGGAAGCTCTACATCAATACGAAGTTTTCCGCCCATTGCTTCGACATACTTTTTCATCGTTGAAATTTTAAGATCATGACCACGATTTTCGATTGCTGACAATGAAGGCTGTTTGATTCCAAGGGTTGCAGCCAATTCTTTTTGAGAAATCTCTAACTCTTCACGAATAAGGTGAAGCTGAGTTTCCAACAATAATTCATCCGCCATTTGTTGAATACGAGCTTGACTCTCTGGAGAGCGATTAGCCAATAATTCTTGTAGGGTCTTAGCCATTAGATTGATCTCCTAAAGTTGAAAGATGAATTTCGTATTGCTGATCGGCAATATCTAACATCTCTTTATAAAAACGCTTTTTACCGCCTTTATCACCGATACACAGCACAATAGCTTGTCGTAAAGGATCAAACGCGAAAAAGGCTCTCAGTGGTTTACCTCGATGCTGAACACGTAGCTCTTTCATATTGGTAAATTTGGAGTCATAGACGGTATCTACTAAAGGACGACCTAAACTTGGTCCCTGTTGCTGTAGAACGACCAACGCTGCGAGTACTTTCTCTTGTGTAGATTGATCTTGCTGTGCAAGCCATTCGTTAAACAGATCCGTTGTAATGACTGTCCACATATTACAACCATAATATAGATTACAATCTATATTTTATGCTTAATTGAATTATTATTCAAATGACAATAAAAAATCCCGACGTCATGTCGGGATTTTTCGGGGTGGAGCGCATAGGTAGGGCTGACTACCTAATGGTCATGGTGTCTGACTGATTATTCTTGTTTTAAGTCATTGAACATCTTGTTTATATAGATCGATCATAGGGACTTCACTGGTGCTTGGATACAAACAATTTCGTAAAATGCTGTAAGCCAAAGCGTACAAAAAATCATCAAAAATTATCCCAAAGCTTATCCGCAAGAAATGGGGATAAATTCAGAAATGGAAGCCTTAAGGAATCGGAAGGAAATTACGATTTGATCGTTTTTTAACCAATTTTATTGGCAAAATATATCAAAACTGCTCATAAAAAAGCCGACTTGTTTCCAAGTCGGCTTTTCGACATCGTCGAGCAAATTATTTATAGCATAAGTTTTTGATTTTTATATGTTTCAATTTGTTCATTTCGTATAACGCCCATTATGTTAAATAGAATAGGAATTATCATTTTTCTCAAGGCTTCTTAATTCATCAAAGAACATTCTAGGTGTCCAGCCTTTAGTCATCTCGTTAATCATATATTCATCCAGCATATCTAAACCTACACTCGTTAGAGGAGATACAGCAGCCCCTAGCGCACCTCCAATTAGTGCACCCTCTGGTCCAATAAATGAGCCTAAACCAGCACCCACACTCCACATGAAGAATGACTTTGATACTTTTCCTTTTTTTGTTTGAAAGAAACCTTTAGCATTTTGAATTTCATCGATATACAACTTTGTAATTTCTTTTAAATTAGATGTTTCCATAGATTCAGTAATCCATTGTCTGAATTTTTTAATATTTTGCTTATCTCTTAAAATAGCTATATCTTTTAAAGGATCTTTTAGATCTTTAGCTAGAGAGAATAGGTCAGGAAAATTTTCTATAGTTGTTATTTTTGAATAATAATCTCGAACCGTATTTTGTGTAATCGAATTAAAAGAATCTTCAAATAAAAGATTAAGTTTTTTATTTGTATGGCTTATAAAGTTTTGACTGATTAAAAATTTATAATCTAAACAAGTGGTTGCACAATTTAAGAGTTTGGTTTTTTGGTCTTTATTCAGATTATATATATCAAGATCTGTTGTATCAAAACCTAGAAGCTTGAACTTGTTTTTCTTATATGCCGATAAGGCTACAGCCGCAGCATCACTTTCAAGACCTTCTTTGGGTATTACATAAGAGTCTCTAATTTTGTAAGTTAGAGTTTTGATTTGCTTACATGATAGTTTATTGGCCATGAAATTAAGACCAATAGTAGTGGATTCCTCGGGATCACAGTGAGCTGGTGAGTTAATTCTGCCATGCATAATAGGAACTAGCCCATCGATATTATCGACTCCCATCATGATGTTCGGTGTCCATAACGTGAAACTTAGTGCTTGTCTTTCTATGAGTCTTTCAACTCCTTTTAATCCCAATGCAGTAGTTAAGTAAGCTAAAGGTACATTTTCACCATAAACTTTGAAATTCACCGAATCATATAGCATTAAATTTTCAAAAATTTCTGAATCTACATTCGTTTTTCTATGTTTTATTAACAGTTTATCTTGGGGACTTAAAGGAACTCCCCTATCTATAAAATATTTTTGGCAAAAGGTATTTAAAGAATCTATATAAACGGTCGACATACATTTTCCCAAATAATTAATTTTTTAAAATTAACATAATACACCTTATACGAAATGCGTTATAATTATCTATAGAAATCAATGCTGTAGTTTCTAGTTTATAGCCCGAGCATCCCTGTTCGGGCTTTTTTTATGATTTTTCACGTTCCACGCCTATTCTTTGACCAATGTTTCACGACTTTGTTCATATTAGTTAAACAATCGTGGTTAATCATAGGGTCTAAAAAAACGGCTCCAAAAGCCCCTTTTCTCCGGTTCCTGTTCAACGTGCTCTGGCACTGGAATCCGCTTATTTTCTGTCTGCTCCGGAGTAGTCAATCCGTCATCTTTCGGCTCAAGTTCTGACCGAGGATATGTTGCTATATCCGGGTCTGGTTTCTGATCGGTAAACGTAGTCATATTGGATTGTGGAGGCTTCATTTCAATGAGGGTCAGCAGTGTATCTATGCGAGCGTTTGCCTTGGCTTCACGATCTTCGGCTTTTTCTAACTGCTTTTTTAAAAAATCGATTTGGCTTTTGAGTTCTACAACTGTTTTATCTGTGTATTCAGGTGTATTTTGATTTTGTATTGAAGAATACAATATGTGTATTCTTCAATACACTCAAGCTTTAAAGCCTAGGTTCTTTAGATGGGGTAAGAAGTGCTTTTGTTGTATTAGATCTCTCAGTATTTCTTTGATTTTTGCTGCTAGGCTATCATAGCTCTCATTACCATTTGCTAAGTTTGAAAATTCAGGTAGTCGTGAAAGCTGATTGCCAAACATATTGAGCTGAGCCATTAAAGAATGACCGGACGCATGACGGTCAGGTTGTTGTATGCACGTCAAATAGCCGCTTTACGAAGCAGTGCTTCTCATCGGATGGCTTTGAAATCAAGTGCTGGAATAGCGAGAAAGTACGGGTAACTTTCTCTTTTTCAAGAAGAATGTACGATCAAGTCTGAACTAATACAAATAAGCCCAAGTGAACAATCAAATCAGCCATACGGCTTAAAGAATCGGCTCCCAAAGCCTCTTTTTTCCGGTTCAGGCTGTACGTGTTCAGGAATAGGAATTCGCTTATTCTCGATTACCCAGTTTAGTGTCGCAAGTTGTACATCTGCTAAACCTTGCCAATCTGCTTTTAAATATTCAATCACCTCTGTTTTGTATAAGTCATTCACCGTTTCAGCCAAAGCAATATCATATGAATCACCAGTCGTACCGACTGATGCTCGTAAATTTGCTGCCTCTAAACGATGACATTATTGTCAAAATGCAGGGTATGGGTGGCTCCCCTTAGGGGCATAATTTGTTGAATCCTAGGTTACTATTAAAAAATCAGAAAAAATAGGAGTTTAGAGCTCCCATTTTTTGTTAGCTTTCTAAGTCCCTATGTTAATTTGAAGAATACTTCATCATAACGTCCGAATACAGCTATATTTTTTTGATTTCTACAATATCACTTGATTCAATGAGCGATTGGATATTATCAAATAAACTTTGAATATAATCAGACGCTATATGGATATCTAAATCCTCCCTGCTACGCCATTCTTCTAAGAAGAAATATCTACTCGAGTCATTTTCGCTAATATAAAGCTCATATTTCAAGCATCCTTCTTCGTTAAGTGTAGGCTCTATTACACTTTTTAAAAGCGCTTCTAACTTCTCTTTTTGATCTGACTTTGCCTTAAAGTTCGCAATTACTGAAATAGTCATTATTTCACCTTTAATTTGTTTAGAAGTTTTCTAGTACAATTTTGCCTTTTGACTTACCTGATTCAAGCAACTTATGCGCCTTCTCCAAGTTTGCAGCGTTAATTTTGCCTAGATTTTGGTTCAGGGTACTTCTAATTTTTTGCTGGTCAACTAATTGGGCAACCTGTTGCAATAGATCACCTTGCTTTTCAATATCATCGGTTTCATACATTGAACGGGTGAACATCAACTCCCAATGGATAGAAATAGATTTAGTCTTAAACGGCATAATATCAAATGTTTGTGGATCATCGATCAATCCAAGCTTGCCTTGTGGTGCAATCAGAGAAACTATTTGCTTGGTATATGTTTCTGTATGATTTGTAGAGAATACGTATTTTGGTTTTTCAATACATAGTGCTTCGATTTGTGCATTTAAATCTTTGCTATGATCAATGACATGGTCGGCACCAAGTGATTCCACCCAAGATTTCGTTTCTTCACGTGAAGCTGTTGCTATAACGGTCAGATTTGTTTTTGCTTTTAGGAGTTGGATAGCGATTGATCCTACACCACCTGCACCACCAATAATTAAAATACTGCCAACTTCTATTTCTGAAATTTGAAACCGATCAAACAGCATTTCCCATGCCGTTATTGCAGTTAATGGCAATGCTGCTGCTTCTGCATTAGATACTGTAATGGGTTTAAGACTGATAATTCGTTCATCGACTGCTTGAAACTCAGCATTACTACCATCTCGGGTTAAATCGCCAGCATACCAAACAGAATCTCCTACTTTAAACGAGGTAACTTTTGAGCCAACTTCAATAATTTCCCCAACGGCATCCCAACCTAAAATACGATTATTTGCTTCAGACGAATTTTTTCTCACTTTGGTATCAACTGGATTCACAGAGATTGCCTGAACTTTTACCAGTACATCCCGCTCCTTAAGCGTAGGCTTCGCTTTTTCAATATCTACCAATGAATTTTTAAAATCATCATGGTTATTGATAACATACGATACGGCTTTCATAGATTTGTCCTTAACTTTAAAAAATATAGTAAAAATGGGAGCGAGGTGCTCCCATTTTTTGTTATTCAATCATTAAAACTCTTGGCTCGTTGGGCGTAAAACAATTTCATTAATATCTACATCCGCAGGCTGTTCAATTGCATAAGCAATTGCTCGAGCGACTGAGTCAGCTGGTATGGCTTGTTTGTAGAAATCAGTAACAAACTCTGAACTTTCTTTATGAGAAGAACCGAATTTTAGTTCTGACTCAACTGCACCAGGCTCAATAGTAGTAGTTCTAATTGTTCCCCCAACTTCATGACGAAGTCCTTCAGAGATGGCTCTTACAGCAAACTTAGTACCGCTATAAATGATGTGTGCTGAAAAAACAGGAGGTTTTAACTTGGTAAACTAAACACACTCATCAGGAGTTTACCATGAGCAAGAAACACAAGACTTACACCACAGAATTTAAAGCTGAAGCCATCAAATTAATTGAAGCCAATCAAGGCAATGTCTCGGAAACAGCTAGACAACTTAGCATTTCAATGCAAACTCTTTCAAATTGGAATACCAAAGCAAAGGCTGGAACTTTAGCAGGTACAAAACAGTATTCACCTGATCTAAACGCTCTACTCGAAGAAAATAAAAAACTCAAACAACAGCTCAAAATAGCTGAAATGGAACGTGAATTTTTAAAAAAGGCAGCAGCGTACTTTGCCAAAGAAAGTCAGTAAGGTACGCCTATATGAAACAAAAAAGATATTCTTTTCCAATTACCTTAATGGCTCGATTACTTCATGTTTCAGTTTCATGTTTTTATGATTGGCTCAAGAGAGGCGTGAGCAAAAGAACGATTCAACGAAATCAACAGACGATATTGGTGAAAATAGCCCATGAGGAGACAAGGCAGAGCTATGGTTATATTCGATTAACCAAATACTTACAAGCTCAGGGTATAAAAATGAGTATGTACGCTGTACGTCAGATAAAAGCGCTGAACCACCTGTATTGTAAGCGACACAAGCGTTTTAAAAGGACTACGAATAGTGACCATAATCGAGCGATCTATGAAAACCTGCTGGAGCAACAATTCTCAATGACTAGACCAAATCAAGCATGGTCAAGTGATATTACGTACATATGGACTGTTGAAGGATGGCTGTATTTAGCAGCGGTAAAAGACCTTTACACGAAGCAAGTGGTTGGCTATAGCTTAAATGAGCGCATGACAACACAGCTTGTTTGTAATGCGCTAAATATGGCTATTCACAATCAAAAACCAACCAAAGAACTGATTGTGCATTCAGACAGAGGAAGTCAATATTGCAGCCATGAATATCGAAATATACTTGAGCAATATGGTTTTCAAGGTTCAATGAGCAAGCGCGGAGACTGTTACGATAATGCACCGATTGAAAGCTTTTGGGGAATATTGAAAAATGAGTTAGTTCATCATTACAACTATCAAACTAGAGAAGAAGCCAAAGCAGATATTATAAAATACATTGAGTTATTTTATAATCATCGAAGAATTCAAAAGGGTTTGGGTTTTAAGACACCAAATCAAATGGCCGAAGACTTTTATAAGTTGGCTGCCTAGAATCTCCCAAGGGAAAGTCTCCTGATAATTCAGCGTATATCAAAACAGTACCTCCTGGACTAAATACTTTTATCCCTGCAACAGATGCAAGATTAATAAAGTGTCCAAAGTTTTGTTTTTGGAAAACAGGCAGTGTAGCTGCTATACCATAAAGAACACCTTTAATATTAATGTCGATCATACGATCCCATTCATCAACTTTTAGCTCACTTAATGGTGCAATAGACATTAATCCAGCATTGTTTACCAATACATCGATTTGACCAAATGCGCTTAATGCCTTTTCAATAAGTGCTTGTACTTCCTGTGGTTTGGTTATATCCATACCAATAAATTCAGCTTGACCACCTTCAGCACGAATGTCGTGAACAATAGCCTGTAATTTTTCAGTACGTCTAGCACCAAGTACAACTTTTGCACCTTTTTTAGCAAGTAAGCGAGCAGTAGCTTCACCTAAACCACTACTTGCACCAGTGATAACAACAACTTTATTTTCTATATTATTCATACAAGTAACCTTAAACCTATCTGTCAATCATATTTGATGGGTTAAGTATTACAGCCTTGTTAGGTATAATAAATGAATAATATTATCTTTCAGAATTCCTATTTACGGAATAATTGCCATAACACAGGATTGGACATGCATAACAAATTGGAAATGATGCGTATCTTTTGTGTCGCAGCAGAGTCTCGAAATTTTAAAGAGGCAGCAACTCAGCTGGGTATTTCCCCACAGGCAGTGACACGGGCAATAAAAGAACTAGAAGAGCAGCGCGGAGAGATCCTGTTTTACAGGAGTACTCGACAAATTAAAATTACCGCTGATGGTGAGCGTCTGGCAAAGCAAGCACGTTTTGCGGTGGGATCGATCGATGCTTTGTTTGTAAAAGACACCAAGGAAAAACGAGATGAAATGCATGGGACTGTCCGTCTTACTGTGTCGTCTGTGTTAGGGCGCAAATTGGTAGTACCCGCACTAGCAGAATTTGCCACACGTTATCCAGATATTGTCGTGGATTGTGTGCTAACAGATTCACACTCGGATGTGATCGATGAGCGGATAGATATCGGGATCAGATTTGGATTTTTGCCGGACAATCGATATGTGGCAAGGGAATTGGCTAAAGTGAACTTTTATTCTGTGGGTACGCCAGAGTTAATTGATAAGGTCGGAATGCCTAAAAAAATTATTGACCTTGATAAATACCCTCTAACAGCACTATTCGATCATAAAACAGGGCGTTACTGGCCATGGACATTCACCGAAAGTCGAAGCTTCACGCCATCAAAGCCTCGTTTTATTACAGATGATCTAGAAGCTGAATTTCAAGCTATTCTCGCTGGAGTTGGATTCGGACACATGCCTGGATTTCTAGTTTTGCCGTGGCTTAGGAGTGGTAAGCTCATTCAGATACTTCATAAGGAAACCTCTCCCGTTTGGCGCCTGTATTTATATCGTCCACAGCGGGGCCCGACACCTTTGCGAATCCGAGCATTGTTTGATTACTTAGCGGAAGTGTTGGGCCATATAGAAACCTGAATCAGATGGAACTAACTTTTTTCTAGAAAGTAGAAATCAGATAAGACCATCATGTATTTAGAGTAACTACAATTTTTCCTATTTGCTGATTTGATTCAAGATAGCGCTGAGCGTCATGCATGTCCTCAAAGTTAAAGCAACAGTCGATCACTGGACGAAGATATCCTGCACCTATACTGCTAAGAATAAATCGTCTGGCTTGCTCCCTTAGAACAGGATCATGGAGAACCTCAAGGAACAAAAAACCTCGCATGGTTAAGCTCTTGCGTAATGCAACTTTAAGGGGAAATGGTGTGATCTCAGGGCTAAGTGCACCATGCATAACCATAGTTCCTCCTACAGACATCGCTTTTGCAATCTGTTCAATATGAGGCCCTCCTACAGCATCGAAGGCGACATCAAGATGTTCTCCACCTAAACGTAAAACAAGCGCCTCATACAAATCTGGTTCATCTTCAGTGGCTATAACATTTTTAACACCGAGATCCAGTAAACGTTGCTTTTTCTCTATCGTCTGTGTACTTGCAATGACCTTAGCACCCGCTGCTTCAGCTATCTGTATCGCAGCTAGTCCTACGCTACTTGAAGCTGCTGTGATCAAGATCGTTTTTCCTTTCGAAACTCCACCAGCATTGATTACACCACCCCAAGCCGTCAAATACTGCATCCAGATTGAAGAAGCTTCTTCCCAGCTTAAACTATCGGGTTTGTGAACTAAAAAAGTTTCTGGAATCAGAAGCTTGTCCGCGTATGTCCCATATTTGGCTAGATTGTCAGTCGGAAGAATCGATACTGCATCTCCTGGAGAAAATTGGCGTACACCTTCACCTATTGCCAGAACTATGCCTGCTCCCTCATATCCCAGACGAGAAGGGAATACTGCCTTTTGAATATAAGTACCACGCCGAAACATTACATCAGCCCGGTTGAGTCCGATCGTTTTCATCTGGATTAGAACTTCTCCTGCTGCTGGTAAAGCAACAGGAAGTGTTTCTAATGTCAGAACATCTGTATCTCCAATACTATTGAAGCGCCAAGTCTTGGCCTGAAGTGCGTTAAATGACATCAATCACGACCTTAATATTGGCAGAGCGATCTTGAACAGCATCATGAGCCTCAATCGCTTGGTCTAGAGTAAAATGACGAGGATCAACAATAGGACGCAGTTTACCTTCCTCAACGAGACGAGTCGCGATCTTAAGGATATCACCATGATGAGCACGGCGATTGCCTGTTAACATCGGCATTAGGACGAATACGCCAGACACTGTGGCACACCGTAGAGATGAACTCGCTAAATTATGATTACCAAATGCAGCACAGCTGGTAATGTGGCCATAGTGAGTTGTCATGGAAAGTGAAGCTTCGAGTACTGGACCACCCACAGTGTCGTAAACAATGTTAAAACCTTGACCCTCAGGGCTTGCAGCAATAATGTCATCGGAAGATGCTGTTGTGTAATCGAGAGGTGTTGCACCGAGTTCTGAAATCAGTGATTGATCAGCTGTACGACCAGTCGCCCAAACATTTGCATCAAGTGCTTTTGCAAGCTGAACAACCATATAACCAACGCCACCAGCACCACCCTGAACCAGTACAGTTTGCCCTGGCTGGACCTTCGCATTATCCACTAAACCTTCCCAAGCCGTGAGGAACGTCAATGGTAGTACTGCTGCCTCGCGCATAGAGATATTGCGTGGCTTTAATGCGATCAGATCAGCATCTGCTAAAACATATTCTGCTAAAGATCCTTGAAGACCACGAACGCCACCAATCAGACCGTAAACTTCATCTCCGACATTGAAGTGGGTGACACCTTCACCAACAGCAGTTACAACCCCAGCCATATCTGTTCCCAACACGGCAGGAAGCTCTGGCATAGCATATGGTGCTTCACCAAGACGAATTTTATAATCAATAGGGTTTACACCACTAGCATGAATACGTACTAGAACTTGCCCAGCCTCTGGTTGAGGTATAGGGAGTTCTACACGTTTAAATTCATGATCACCAAAATTTTCTAGGATAAGAGCATTCATCATCTTATTCATAGTTGTTCCTTATTCTTAACTGGGGGATGATGTGCACAGTATCAAAGTAAAATAATCCAATAAATGATATTTATAGGATTTAATAATTCCTAAATAATGAATAATAAATATCATTCGCTCACTAAAAATATTCTAGTACAGTCTGTAAAGGCAGTTTAATTTAAACTGTCGGTAGTATTTTCAAGGCTTGAAACGTTCAAAATATCTACAAAGTGGCTAAAATTTGAAACATAATTCTAAAAGGTCAAAGCATTACAAAGAACATGAGCCAAAATAAAAAAATGGGAGCTAAATGTCCCATTTTTTTTGTTACTTTCGCATAAGCTCTATGATGTTAATTTAAAAAAACTAAAAACAGAGATAGAAAATTTTCGCTAAAGATCTTTTTGTTTTTCGATTTATAAAAAAAAATTGCTTTTTTTATACTATGGGGTACTATAGTATTAATGCTAGCAAGTAAGGAGGTCTGATGCCTAATCAGGTTGAAGACAAAAAAAAGATTCTTCTACGCGTCAGAAAGATCAAAGGTCAGACGCAAGCGATTGAAAAAGCGTTAGAAGACAATGTGGAATGTGGTGCAATTCTGCAACAAATATGCTCTGTGCGTGGTGCTATTAATGGTTTAATGAATGAGATGTTGGAGGTACATTTAAAGGACACTTTAGTATCAGGTGAAACCACAGAACAACAACGAAAAGAAGAATTGGCTGAAATCGCCAAGATTCTAAAATCATATTTAAAATAGATCTGTATAAGGAATTATTCCATGAAGTCACGCGCTGCTGTTGCGTTTGGTCCTGGTCAACCTCTTCAAATTGTTGAAGTTGATGTTGCACCACCGAAGAAAGGTGAAGTATTAATCAAGATCTCCCATACCGGTGTGTGTCATACAGACGCATTTACTTTATCTGGCGATGATCCTGAAGGTGTTTTTCCCGCTATTCTCGGGCATGAAGGTGCTGGTGTTGTAGTTGAGGTTGGTGAAGGCGTGACTAGCGTCAAACCAGGTGATCATGTAATTCCACTTTACACTGCTGAATGTGGCGAGTGCGTATTCTGTAAATCTGGAAAATCGAACTTGTGTATTTCCGTTCGCGAAACTCAAGGTAGAGGCGTAATGCCAGATGGTACCACTCGTTTTTCCTACAATGGTCAACCGATTTACCACTATATGGGCTGCTCAACGTTCAGTGAATACACTGTAGTGGCAGAAGTATCATTGGCTAAAATCAATCCTGAAGCCAATCACGAACATGTCTGCTTACTGGGTTGTGGGGTAACAACGGGTATCGGTGCAGTACATAACACGGCTAAAGTACAAGAAGGTGATAGTGTTGCGGTCTTTGGTTTAGGTGGTATTGGTTTGGCAGTCGTACAAGCCGCACGTCAAGCTAAAGCAGGGCGTATTATTGTGGTTGACATGAATCCAGATAAATTTGCGCTGGCAAAAGAGTTTGGTGCAACGGACTTCTTGAACCCTAAAGATTACGATAAACCAATCCAGCAAGTAATTGTCGAAATGACTGGCTGGGGTGTAGATCATTCATTTGAATGTATTGGTAACGTGAATGTGATGCGTGCAGCCCTTGAAAGTGCACACCGTGGCTGGGGACAATCCGTAATTATTGGTGTAGCTGGCGCAGGTCAGGAAATCTCTACCCGTCCATTCCAACTGGTTACTGGTCGTAAATGGCTAGGTTCTGCCTTTGGTGGTGTAAAAGGTCGTACGCAACTTCCAGGAATGGTTGAAGATGCCATGAAAGGTAAAATTCAATTAGAACCATTTGTGACACATACGATGGGCTTGGATCAGATCAATGAAGCCTTTGATCTAATGCATGAAGGTAAGTCAATTCGTACTGTAATTCATTACGAATAATCGCGTCAGACCTTATACTTTTCCATGCATGTGCATCATGAATGACATGCATGGAATCCTCTAAAACGGCACATCATCTGTAAAACAGATCTATCTGTGTAGGCATCGTGTATAGGTTCAATAAACCTGCCTACATTTTAAATCTTTATCACTATTCTCTGTGGAGAATGTAAGACTCTTTGTTTACTTGATTTCTCATGAAGTCTTGCTCAACATAGGTAATTGATTATGGAAATAATTGAGAAGCATGCTTCTTTTGGTGGATCGCAAGAAGTGTATCGCCATCAGTCAATAGCATTAAACTGTTCAATGAAATTCTCAATATATCTGCCACCTCATGACAAAGATGAGCGGTTGCCAGTGTTATATTGGTTATCAGGATTGACTTGCAACGAACAGAACTTTATTACTAAAGCCGGAGCACAAAAGTATGCGGCTGAACATAAAGTCATTATTGTTGCACCAGATACCAGCCCACGTGGAGAGGATGTACCAGATCATGCAGATTATGATTTAGGCCAAGGCGCAGGATTCTATGTGAATGCAACACAAGCACCCTGGTCGCAGCATTTCAAAATGTATGATTATATTGTGGAAGAGCTCAGAAATCTGATTGACCTGAATTTTCCGACCAATCAAGTCCAAAGCATTATGGGGCATAGCATGGGTGGTCATGGTGCATTAGTAATTGGTTTAAAAAACCCTGAGCTGTATAAAAGTATTTCTGCTTTTGCACCAATTGTTGCACCTAGCCAAGTACCTTGGGGGAAAAAGGCTTTCACACACTACCTAGGTGAAACCGAAACTTTATGGAAAAGCTATGATGCGATTGAATTAATCAAAAACGCGGAAGTTCATTTACCTATTTTAGTCGATCAGGGAACAGCTGATGATTTTCTTGAAGAACAGTTAAGGCCTAAGCTTCTTAGTAATATTTGTTTGGAACAAGAATATCCTCTTACACTTAACCTAAGAGAAGGGTATGACCATAGCTATTACTTCATTGCGAGCTTTATAGAGAAACATATAGAGTTTCACAGCAAATTCCTAGCTAAATAACTTTCATAGATATGAGGATGTACAATGTTGTTCTTGAATGCTTCTTGAGCAATATAATTTCCAGATGAAGAGGTCAGCTTATAAATCTAAGGTAGAGCCAATTGATCCTTATATAACTAAGATTGAATTTGATCATCTCATATCTTAATTTTTTGATTCAAATGTTAATGATATTAACTTGAATAAATTCATAGCATTATGTCGAAATAAAAACCCAGATTTTGGCTCAGCTATGGGAATTTTTTTAACTTTTATGCAACAAAACTTTCTGACATGCATACATTAGCAATGTCAGAATCAGTTTGAATTCTAATCAATTGTGGAGTTTTAGTCATGATTAAAACAGCTTTATATGTCCGTCTTGAAGCTAAACCAGGTAAAGAAGACGAAGTGGAAGCTTTCCTTAAAGCCGGTTTACCTATTGTAATGGAAGAACCTGCGACAGTTGCGTGGTTTGGCTTACGTCTTGGACCTACAACATTTGGTATTTTTGATGCATTTCCTGATGAGGCGGGTCGCCAAGCGCATTTATCTGGCAAGGTTGCAGCTGCTTTGATGGCTCAGGCCGAAGAGCTATTTTCAGAGCCACCGTCTATTGAAAAAGTAGATGTTTTGGCGAGTAAACTACCAGCTTAAACCGACGCTTAAATGTATGAGTGTGCTGCCTGAAATTTTGAATGAAAGGCAGCACTTCAACCCTGTGAGGTTTGTCAGAGGCTTTTTATTCAAGTTGGGCTACTTTATTTATTGGCTTAATCTCATCATTTAAATGGGTCAATATCCAGAACAGGGCAAGGTAAATAAACGAATGCAACTATTTACATGCTTTATATTGAACCAATCTATCTAATTTACTGTCGCATTTGTACATCTGCTAAACCGTGCCAATCTGCTTTTAAAATATTTAATCATTGCTATTTTGTATGTGCCATTCACTGTTTCAGCCAATGCGTTCACGACCATGTCAATAGTCATACATGTTGATACCTTCCATCCAACAATCGCTCGTGAAAATACATCAATAATAAAAGTGGTATAGAACAAGCCTGAATGTGTTTAACCATCACTAAAGTCGCCAAGCTGAAATAATTTTTATAAAAATAGACGACTGGTCTATTTTTATGTATAGTTAGCACATGGTGCAGTCAAAAGCCGCAGTGTTGTCCAATTTTTTAAAGTTTATTTGATGAATAACGGTGGTTTTTCAAATCAATTAACTGATTATCCTAGGATAAAAATATGCTGAATTTTAACTTTTATAATCCGACCCGTATTATTTTTGGTGGCGATACAATAGCTAAAATCAATGACTATGTGCCTACAGAAGCAAAAGTGTTAATGTTGTTTGGTGGTGAAAGTGCACGTAAGAATGGTACTTTAGCTGAAGTGCGTGAAGCATTAGGTGCAAGAGAAATTCATGAATTTGGCGGAATTGAGCCGAATCCGAGTTATGAAACCCTCATGAAAGCTGTAGAGCTGATTCGAGAACAAAAGATAGATTTCTTGATGGCTGTCGGTGGTGGATCGGTAATTGATGGTACTAAATTTATTGCAGCAGCAGTCAATTATACAGGGGATACATGGGAGATTTTAAAAACCCATGGTACTAAAATTACTCAAGCTTTGCCTTTTGCGAGTGTACTCACCCTTCCGGCAACTGGTTCAGAAATGAATAGCGGTGGGGTAGTCACCAGAAAATCGACCCAAGCCAAATTGTCATTTAGCAGTCCTTATGTTTTTCCGCAATTTTCCGTACTCGATCCGAATAAAACTTTTAGCTTGCCGACGCGCCAGTTAGCAAATGGCGTGGTCGATGCGTTTATTCATGTCATGGAACAGTACTTAACTTACCCTGTCAATGCACAAGTACAAGATCGTTTTGCCGAAGGTCTATTGCAAACTCTGATTGAGATTGGACCGAAAATCTTGGACGATTCAGCAGATTATGACACGCGTGCGAATTTGATGTGGGCTGCTAGCATGGCACTGAATGGGCTAATTGGAGCTGGTGTACCACAAGATTGGTCAACCCATTTGATTGGACATGAGCTCACGGCTTTACATGGTATTGATCATGCTCGTACCTTGGCCATTGTGTTGCCGGCCAATCTACAAGTGCGTCGTCAAGAGAAGCGAGAAAAATTACTACAGTATGCAGCTCGTGTCTGGCAGATTGTCGAAGGTGATGAAGAACAACGTATTGATACTGTTATTGCTCGTACTCGAGCCTTCTTTGAGCAACTTGGATTGCCGACTCGTCTTAGCGATTATGGACTGGGGGAGACAGATATTGAGATCATCATTACGCAACTTAAATCACACAATCTTACACAGCTAGGCGAACATAAAACTGTTTCATTAGAGATCAGTCGCCAAATTCTCGCGACGAGCATCTAAGCTAAATGCGTGTATCTGGCATGCTCACGCCACACGGCAAATGATCATGCAACAATGCTCCTCAATCCTGAAAATTATCGGAGAAATAACATGAAAATTTTAATCGTTTTAACCTCACATGATCAACTTGGCAATACTGGTAAGAAAACAGGTTTCTGGCTAGAAGAACTTGCTGCACCGTATTACACCTTTATTGACTCTGGTGCTGAAGTTACGCTGGCGTCACCTCAAGGTGGGCAGCCACCACTAGATCCGAAAAGTAATTTAGCCGATGCGCAAACTGAAACCACTCATCGTTTTGAAGCTGATCCAACTGCAATGCAAGCATTGGCACAGACGCATAAACTTAGCGAAATCTCTGTAACTGATTATGATGCAGTGTTTTATCCAGGCGGGCATGGCCCATTGTGGGATTTAGCAGAAGATCCGATTTCAATTTCTCTGATTGAACAGGCGATTCAGTCTAGCAAACCTGTTGCAGCAGTGTGTCATGCCCCAGGTGTTCTTCGTCATGTGAAAGCGAGTAATGGAGCGCCTTTAGTTAGCGGTAAATTAGTGACTGGTTTCACCAATACTGAGGAGGCCGCTGTAGGTTTGACTGAAATTGTACCATTTTTAGTTGAAGACATGCTTAAAGAAAACGGTGGTCATTATTCTAAAGTGGATGATTGGCAAGTATATGTTCAAGTAGATGGCTTGCTGGTTACTGGACAAAATCCAGCATCTTCTGCTGCAACCGCTACAGCATTACTTCAATTGTTGAAATAAAGAGTAGCTAGTGTTTGTTGTGGTGCTTAGCAGCGAATAAACTTCTGACTCTGAGCAACTGGCGCAATAAGCAAAATAACCCTCACTTAATGGTGAAGGGCCTGAGCGAATAGCTTTCCTTTCTTTATTTTTCTATATACAGGAAGGAAGGTTATTTTTTAATTTAGATCAATTAAGCCATGATGACTTGGATACAATGAAATGAAAGCCAGCAAACTTTTTCAAAACTTAAGCTTAGGCCCTTATGTTTTGCAAAACCGTATTGTATTGCCACCATTAACGCGGTCGCGCAGTACTCAGCCAGGGAATATTCCAAATGAACTGATGGCAACCTATTATCAACAGCGTGCCGGGGCAGGATTTATGGTCACCGAAGGTACGCAAATCGAGCCACGTGGTCAAGGCTATGCTTGGACTCCCGGTATTTACAGCCCTGAACAGATTGCTGGATGGTGTAAAGTGACGGAAGCAGTGCATGCTAAAGGAGGCATTATTTTTGCACAACTTTGGCATGTTGGGCGTGTTTCACATACATCTTTGCAACCCGATCATGCATCACCGGTCGCGCCTTCGGCTATTAGGGCTGATAGTAATGTTAAAGTCTTTATTGAGACCGGGCCCAATGCGGGGGCCTTGGCTGATCCTTCAATGCCACGTGCTTTAAGCAATGCAGAAGTAAAAGAATTAGTGCAACTCTATGCTCAAGCAGCGCGTAATGCCTTGGCTGCTGGTTTTGATGGAGTTGAAATTCATTGTGCAAATGGTTATTTGGTGAACCAATTTATCTCTGCACATAGTAACCATCGTGAAGATGAATATGGTGGATCACTAAACAATCGTTTGCGTTTTTTACGTGAAGTAGTAGAGGCAGTTGCTGAGGTGGTTGGTGCAGATCGTTTAGGAGTGCGTTTTGCCCCGTTATTTGAAAGTACAGAGGAAGATCGTGTTTACATGGGGTTAGTTGAAGATGATCCACATGTCACTTATATTGAGGCAATAAAGATACTTGAAGAAGTTGGGATTGCCTATTTATCTATTGCAGAAGCTGATTGGGATAATGCACCAGAACTTCCTCATGATTTTCGTAAAGATGTCAGAGACACTTTCAGTGGTCGGATTATTTATGCAGGTCGATATACGGCAGAAAGAGGGACTCGAATTTTAGAGGCAGGTCTGGCCGATTTAATTGCATTTGGACGCCCATTTATTGCGAATCCAGATTTACCCGATCGTATCGCCAATGGCTGGCCATTGAATGCAGTAGATGCAAGCACTATGTATGGTGGGACGGAAAAAGGCTATATTGATTATCCAGCTTACGCAGATTAATATTGACTTAATGAGTTATTTTGCCAACCTTTGTGGTTGGCAAAATAACGACTTAGGATTGCTGTTGCCAGCACAATTTCTTCTTAAAACAAATTCTTAAAATTTTTTAGCCGTGTAATGAGCCAACCTGCCAGTGGGAAAGAAATCAGTTGCGTTACTGGCACTAATACTATGACTTCAATCAACACCATCATCGGGAAACTTTGATGCTGAGTAATTGGCTTTAATAAAGTGAGTACCAGTAATAGTGTGGGATATAAGCCTAAATATCCGACTAAAATACGAGTCATGAGGGCTTTAGAAGGAGAATTCATTGTGCGCTATACTCATGGATTGTAAATTGATCTAATAGCAACACATAATAAGTAATCATTGGGCTGCTGTCATTAATTATGTAATTGATATTTAATCTAATTTTTGCGAAACTTCACTTTTTAATAGAAATTTAGTTGCTCTCAGAGCTTGATGTAATAGTGTTTTATCTTTTTGCAACTTACTCAATAATGCTGCACCTAACCACATTTGGTAAAGTACTTGTGCCAAAGTCGAGGCCTCAGTATCTGCTTGGATAGACTGATCCTGTTTTCCCAAATCAATTAAACCAGCAATACGCTCGATTACATCATCCACGCCAGCGGACATAATGGAGCGCATATCTTCAGATAGATCGGCAACTTCTGCGGCAAGTTTCACAATTAAACAACTATCCGCCCAACCACACTGTGTTTCAGGATCTTCTATCCATAAATTAAAATACTCAATCAGCTTTTGATAAGGAGATTTATCGCTACGCCATACATCATTTAAACGGACTTGGTAATTATCCACATAATGCTGTACCAATTCACATCCGAAAGCTTCCTTGGATTGGAAATAATGATAAAACGAGCCTTTGGGGATCTCACAGCTCTGTAAAATTTCCTGTAATCCTACACCAGTAAAACCTTTATGCAAAATCAGGTCTGAACTGGTGTTAAGAATGTGTAAACGCTTCGCTTCAGACTTTTTAATAGTATTAGGCTTCATATTAATTATTTACTCTATTATAAAAAATAGACCAGTCGTATTGTTTTTTATTATAACTCATCTACAATGGATGTAAAGAAATTTTAATCATAATTTTTGATTGTGAAGAGAAATACTTCCAAATAAAACATGGAGTTATATGTGTGAAAACAGTTATTAATCAACGCATCGTTTTAGCTAAACGGCCAGTGGGTGAGCCAAAACACAGCGATTTTCGTATTGAGCAAGTTGAACTCAATGAACTTAAACAAGGCGAGATATTGTTAAAAACCATTTACTTGTCACTCGATCCTTATATGCGTGGTCGCATGAGTGATGCTCCTTCATATGCAGCACCGGTTGAAATTGGCGAAGTGATGGTCGGTGGAACAGTCAGTCAAGTGGTGGCCTCTAAAAACCCAAAATTCAAAGAAGGCGAGTGGGTTCTTTCCGGAAATGGCTGGCAGGGCTACGCAATTTCTAATGGGTCTGCCTGTCAAAGCTTAGGTATGCAACCTGAACATCCATCTTGGGCATTGGGTATTTTGGGAATGCCAGGATTTACTGCTTATATGGGGTTGTTGGACATTGGTCAGCCTAAAGCCGGTGAAACTTTAGTCGTTGCAGCTGCAACGGGACCTGTGGGTGCTACGGTTGGACAGATTGGCAAAATTAAAGGTTGTCGCGTGGTTGGCGTCGCAGGTGGGGCTGAAAAATGCCGTTATGCAGTAGAAGAACTCGGCTTCGATGCTTGTATCAATCATCATGATGAAAATTTTGCAGAACAATTACAACAAGCAGTTCCCAACGGTATTGATATTTATTATGAGAATGTAGGGGGTAAAGTGTTTGATGCAGTATGGCCATTGCTTAACTCTGCGGCACGTGTACCGGTGTGTGGTGTGGTTTCCCAGTATAACGCTACCGAGCAAGCACAAGGGCCAGACCGTTTACCGGGCTTTATTTCCACCCTTTTAAAAAAGCGTATTCGCATGCAAGGCTTTATTATTTTTGATGATTATGGCAGTCAGTATCCGGAATTCAATCAGCAAATGTCTGACTGGTTGAAAGACGGAAAAATCAAATATAAAGAGCATATGGTGCAAGGTTTAGATAACACGATCAATGCTTTCAATGGTATGTTAAAAGGCGAAAACTTTGGCAAAGTGGTTGTAAAAATTTAAAAAAATAGGAATTATCATGATTACACTACATCATTTAGATCAATCACGTTCTTTTCGCATTTTGTGGTTACTTGAAGAAATCAAGCAGCCCTATGAGCTGAAACGCTATTATCGTGACTCAAGCACGCATTTGGCCCCTGAATCTTTAAAAACCATCCATCCTTTAGGGAAATCTCCAGTATTGGAATGGGATGGCAAAGTTATTGCAGAGTCAGGCGCAATCGTTGAGTTATTAATTCAGAAACTTGCGCCGCATTTAGCACCAGATATGGATGAACCTACCTATGTCGATTATCTACAGTGGATTCATTTCTCAGAAAGCTCTGCCATGCTGCCATTTTTGTTAAAAACGTTTAATGCGATAGAAACCAAGCAAGGCACGAAGTTGGTATTTCTAGAAAATTATACTCAAGTTGAGTTCGATAAGGTATTTGGCCATTTAAATGAATATTTAAAAGATAAAGAATTTCTAGTGGCAGACCGTTTAACTGGTGCTGACTTTATGATGGGCTTTGGACTACATGCTTTAGTTTATCATATGGGACAAGGTGAAAATTATCCCCATATCCAACGTTATGTAGCAGGT
This sequence comes from Acinetobacter sp. ANC 3929, assembly GCF_000369405.1. Taxonomy (GTDB): domain Bacteria; phylum Pseudomonadota; class Gammaproteobacteria; order Pseudomonadales; family Moraxellaceae; genus Acinetobacter. The sequence goes on along the minus strand of NZ_KB849993.1, from coordinate 37,090 downwards.
TTAAGCCAACTACCTAGCTGGCAAGTCGCAGTACAAATTGAACAAAATGGTGTGAAAAGTCAAAAATAGCAAAATTGTTTTTTTAACGCAATTGAGAAAAAGAATCATGATTGACAAGTACATATGATTATAAAATAAGCTGACACTTATTTAAAGTAAACGCCTAATCAATTTCATCGGGCGTTCTCTATTTTAAAGATAAGGAATTACCATTATTTAAGACAAGTTTCGCCTATTCTTCCCCTTCAAATTCCTATCAAAAGGGCTTGAATATCACGACGGTTACGTTGAAAGATATAATCAACTTTTGAAAGAAAAGTGACTAACGCACAGCAAGATTAAATTATTCCTTGGGGTATTAAACAAGTAATCTATATCATTTTAATAACATAAACACATATGCGTAAAAATCACGCCCCGCTTAACTGACAATAGTTTTTGAACCCTCGTATAAAAGCTTAAAAGAATCTAGCAAGTCTTTATTTAATGTTAATACTCATCCAGTATTGAGGTTTTTTATCTTTTCTTGCCTGTGATCTAGGTTGTAATACTCTAATTTCATACTCACCTGAAGCAGGTAAAATATAAATACCATTATCATCAAGCTCTGGAGAATATTCTCCAATATTGATGGAGTCTTTTAATTGATTACCCCATAAGTAAGCTTCAACATTTCCTCCAGTCAACTTCACTTTTAACTTTTGCCCTTTTTTAGCATAAAATTTGTAGGAATCATACTTGTATCCCTCTATCCTTCCGTAATAATTTGCAGAGTAAGCTTTTTTTGCAAACTTAACTACAACAGTCTTTCGTATTTCATTGTTATCATTTGCAAGTACGGCTGGGCTAAGCATAGTTAAAGTTAGGGCCATAAAAGCACCAGCTAGTAATTTCGTATTCGCTATTTTCATAAGGTTACCTTAATTCTTGTATCGCCCCTGACATAGTAACATAAGTAATAAGTAACCATGAATCATGGAACAGAACTGTGAATAGTCATAACATAGAGTTGCACTTCAAATGCTAATTTAAGACTTGCGAAATCAATGGTTAATTAATTGGTCACTAAGGAATAGCCAATCTAGATATAAACTTTATTTAACAAATACTTATAAAAATATGTGATGCGTATCATACGCATCATATATATTTTCTTCTATTTTGATATAATGGATCTCGTCAATCCGCTGATAGGTTTCATTTAAATTTCATGAGTCTTACTGAAATTAAAGTTCGCCAAGCTCATTGCAAGGAAAAAACTTGTTTTTTATCCGATGAAGATGGACTTAGCCTGAAGATTGAGCCGACTGGAAGAAAATCTTGGTGCTATCGCTATACAGATCCACAAACAAAAAAACGTCGCCGCATTCAGTTGGGGCTTTATCCTGATTTATCGCTGAAAAAGGCACGACAAGTCAAAGATGACTTTAAAGACAATAATTATTGTTTTGAGCATGATACTGTCTCTAATGTCATCACCTTTGGTAAGGTCGGGGAGGAGTGGCTGCAGTTCAAACTGAAAAATGCATTTAATGATTCACCCCGCTGCGGTGTACTACAGTTAGCAGAAAGATGTTTACAGCAAGATATTTATCCAGACCTTCAGGATTTACCTTTTCAAAACATCAAGCGTTATGACCTGGTTTCAGTAATCAAAAAAATAGAGGGACGCCAAGTAAAAGAACCTGTCAAGAAAGCTTGTAGTTATTTGAACCAAATTTATGACTACGCTGTAGCGATGGGTTATTGTGAATTCAACATCGCGCATGGTTTAAATAAAATCGCCATTAACAGTAAAATCAAGAAGAATTATCCGTATTTGAAAGCGGAGGATATATCAGATTTTAAGAAAAATTTATTAAAATTGGATGCCCATCCGATTATTAAAAAAGCACTGCTGTTCAAATTACATACTGGCGTGCGAGGGGCTGAATTGTTATTGGCTGAGCCTCATCATTTTGATTTAAATGAAAAAATCTGGAAAATACCTGCCTTGCATATTAAACAGTTTCGACGAAAAGTCATATTAGGCCATGAGATTCCCGACTTCTTAGTTCCACTTTCAGATCAGGCTTTAGATATTTTAAAAGACGTCATGCAATGGTCATACGGTGAAAAGTACATTTTTGCTAGCCCACGGAAACATAATCAACCGATTCATTTTAATACATTAAATATGGCTATACGTAAGATGGGCTATGGAAAACATCAATTATCCTCTCATGGACTACGTTCCACTTTTAGTACCATTTTGAATGACTCAGGTTTGTTCCAGGATAACTGGATTGAGGCACAACTTTCACATATTGATAAGAACCGTACCCGTGCCAGCTATAATCACGCTGACTATTTAGCCCAGCGGACTGAAATGATGCAGTGGTGGGGTGATTATTTAAGTACTGCTAAGTGAAAATCGTACTTTTATACATAGACTTAAAACATTATGGGGTTTCAAATGGATAGTAAACAATATACTTGCCGTGTTACATGGTCAGCAGAATATAATGAGTATGTTGGGTTGTGTGCTGAGTTTCCATCATTGTCTTGGCTTGATGCGGATCAGTCTAAAGCATTCTCAGGAATAGAGGAGCTCGTTGCTGATGTTGTCGCTGATATGATTAGCAATAATGAAAAAGTTCCTACACCACTCTCCGGGAAAATATAGTAGGCAGTTTGTTGTCCTTGTTCTCAGTGGTTCAACAAAAACTAGCCCTCGAAGCCGCAGAACGTGGCGTGGACATAAATTGTTTAGTATCAGTAAAAAGAGCGATGTAATTTTAGTACGAGTGAGTGATAGAGCAGGAACCTATGCTTCATATATTCAGTAAATGGTATGTTTTTGAATTAATAGGTATTTTTAAATAAAGCTTTCTTTGATTTAGTGCTTTTTATTTAATAAATTAATTTTAAAAACAACTTAGGCTAATTGATAAACACTATCTGGAAAGATTAAAAGAAAATATTTTTTAATTTCTGCTAATTCATTTAAGGCAGGTTCCCTTTCAAGCAGTTGAAATGTCCAAATAAGTACAGCCTGATGATTATCATAGCAAGTATTTACTCCAAGAAAATTAGCCATTCCATAACTTCTATTGATGTTCATTTCTTTAATTAATTGATTTCCTAAGTCACGAGCTTGCTGGCTGATCAATAACTCATTTGGTAACACGGCGGTCATCTCCACAAAATAATCTAATGCAGGTTCAATCCTTATATTTAAAAAGTTATAATTTAGTTGAAATGGATAAAATATACTTTCTATAAGTTGTAATAACCTGCTGTAGGTTAATTTTAGCAAAGTATTACTCAGTCAACAACTTCAAATAACCCACAGCAAGTTATTTTTTGTAAATTAATTTAAATATGATTACTTGTAAGTTATCTAGCCTCATGGGCGATAGAAAAATTTTAAAATTAAGTGAAGTGGTGCATGCAACAGGTATCAATCGCAACACGCTCACAAGTATGTATTATGACCGTGCTGTACGTATTGAATTACCAGTCGCCGATAAGTTGTGTAAGTACTTTAACTGTACGATGAATGATTTGTTTGAGTTTAAGGAAGAAGTTGAAGAAAAAGATTAACTTAATACTTCGTTTGATAAGTTTTTCGAAGAAAAAGACTAGCCAATACTTAGTTTGATAAGTTTTTCTCTGCAGATCTAATATTGAATTTTATAAAATATCATTACAAACAGATACTAATTTCATTACTTCTAAAATGAAATCAATCGAATGGTAGAGTTTTTTTGCTATTTGCATTTTAAGGTGGGATTTTGAGGCCTTGTTGCGCAAACCTACCGATAAGGTCTTATACAGCAATAGCCTACACCTAAATTTATCGTACACCGAATTGGTCATCCTACAATCATGCTTTGATCAATCATGGTAATTTTACAATTTGGTTTGATACTAAGATTCAATGATATTCGCAGTCACAAGGAAAACATGGTCGAAATCAAACTTATTCTGACATAGCCATTCAGTGCTATCTCATGATTAAATCCTTATTTCGTCTTTCTGTATGCATGGTGGCTGGCTTTGTCCAAAGCTTGATTAAACTTTGCGGATTAGATTGGACAGCTCTGGATTATTCAACCATTCGCAGAAGACAAAAGCATATTGATATTCAAATTAGCTATGAAAAGAGTTGCAATGGACGGCACTGTTGCAAATAGAGATTTGAGTCGATGATGTTCCCTTTAAAAAGTACTTAGAGACCGAAAACCCTGTTGATTAGACACACTTCACCCTGAGGCTGACCATAATAAAATGACGATGCTTGTCCTTTACGTAGTGCACGCATGACTTCAATACCTTTAATTGTGGCATAAGCCGTCTTCATAGATTTGAATCCTAATGTGGCCCTGATGATCCGCTTTAGCTTGCCATGATCACATTCAATCACGTTATTTTTATACTTAATCTGCCTGTGCTCAATATCTACTGGACATTTTCCTTCTCGCTTTAATCGTGATAAAGCATGGCCATAGGTCGCTGCTTTATCTGTATTGATGACCCGTGGAATTTGCCATTTTTTCACCGTATTGAAGATCTTTCCTAGAAAACTATAGGCTGATTTGGTATTACGTCTAGAAGAAAGATAAAAATCAATGGTATCGCCACGTTGATCGACTGCACGATACAGATAAGACCATCGTCCATTCACTTTTACATAGGTTTCATCAATATGCCACGAGCTCAGATCTGTAGGATTACGCCAATACCAGCGTAAACGTTTTTCTATTTCAGGAGCATAACGTTGAACCCAACGGTAAATAGTCGTGTGATCAACATTCACACCCCGTTCGGCCAGCATTTCCTGCAGTTCACGATAGCTAATGCCATATTTACAATACCAGCGCACAGCCCAAAGAATGATTTCGCCCTGAAAATGCCGACCATGGAAAGGATTCATATGCTGCACCTTTAGCTAAAACAGTCTTCAGCTTACCATTCGTGGTTATTTGCAACAGTGCCCTTAATCACGTTCATGGTCGATCTTAAATCTTGTGAAAAGTACTCATGCTGACCTAGCCAAACTGTAAAACTCATGTATTCATAGCCTTTAAATGAATCTTTCAATCGGTATATTTAAGGTAAAAACTAGTAATCAGAAGTTATTATCACCCCCATATAAAACAAGGATCAACTTAAAAACAATAACTTAGTAAATTATTCTTCCATTTTTTTTATATTTAGTGTTATCTCATTCACTTGGCTCTGAAAGTTTCTCGCACTGAGTTTATATGCGGACCAATTCGTTGTACGGTAGATTTTAGTTGCTGGCTTCTTCATTCGGAAATTATATTGCTGAATCAGACCTTACAAACAGCTTTGTGCAACAAAGCCGTCTTTAAGTACTTTTTTTAAAGGAAAAATCATCGACTTAAATCTATATTTCCAACAGTGCCACTTTTATCGCTTTAGCACATCAACTTATTTAAGTGGCGTAACTTACATAACTTATGCATCCCATTTAAGTGACCTCAGTTATAGTATTCCGTGTCAGGAATTTGTCCACTTATTCCAATGATGATGAGAACTGCAGCATTGACTTAGATCGCCAGTGCTCAGTACTGGCCATCATGTAGCTTTTATCGCTTTAGCGCCTTAACTTATTTAAGTGGCGTAACTTACATAATTTATGCATCCTATTTAGGTGACCTCAGTTATAGTATTCCGTGTCAGGAATCTGTCCACTTATTCCAATGATGATGAGAACTGCAGCAATAAATTATAAAGGCAGGATAGGTGGTTACTTAACCAGCATAAGTTATGTAACTTATGCTAATTCATATTAAAATCACATGAAAGCAATCTTAATTAAAAACTTAGTATGAGAGGGCGTGGTCTTTTGTTTAAAGTGACAATTAACTAAAGGGTTACTTCTTGTATTTAGGAGCATAACCAACTTCTAACAAATAAGAAAAATACTTTCTAACATTATCGCTATCAAGAAGATCACTTGATATCCTTTCCTGAAAGTCTTCTAGAGTCTCTCCACGATGTGCGAAATCATTACCAAATTTTGGATAGTTAGTAATATCACATAGCTTTTTAGCAAAGAATATACATTGCTTAGCTGTCAATTTATAAGTTGGCTCTAAAGGAGCACTTGTACTCGTTTTATTTTGTTCTTTTTCTTCAAACATGAAATGTAATTCTGAAATATTTCTTCCCTCCTTTTTTTGTATATAAGAAACAGTAATATCCGTAAATTTGTTAATTTGATTTAAAGCTACGGTAAGAACCCTTTTTTTAAAGTCTCCCATCTTTTTATATTCATCTTCTATCAATCCGAGTTTTGATCTAAGCTCATCTATAGAAATATATAACTTACCAGTTGATCTCCAACGTATGAGTAACTCATACAGGCGAATAGCATAAATGCTTGTAAGTGGTGAGATTTGTTTAAGTTCATATCTTGTGAACTTTTCTTCAAGTTTTACAAATAAGGGGATAATATCTGGTGCAAAAATTAGTTGGACGCATCCCTCTTCCTTAACATAACCAACTTTTGAAACCCACCTACTTTTGTATATTCCTATTTTTCCAGTTATAGGATCTACTGCTTTATAATTCAAATGCCGTTCAAAAAGATTATCACATGCAGATTGTAACGCTTCATAAGATGCTTGACGTCCTAAATTAAACTGTTTCATGTATTCAGAAGCATGAATCGTAAGTATAGTATCAGAAGTAAGTTCTTTCTCAATTTCTCGAGCAGCAATGATCGCAATTAATATTAGCCTTTGCTCAGATAGATTTAGTGAATACGATGCTTCAACCAAATTATTATCTTTATATACTATGTTACTCATAGGGAGATATATTAAGGAAAATGTTATAAATAGATATATTGACAATACTACTTAACGTCCACAAATGAAAGTATTTTTAATAAAAGAATTTGTCAACTTATGCACAGAATTTGTCAACTTAGAAACAGGAAAAAGTCAACTTATTGGTAGGAATATGTCAACTCAGAAACAGGAAAAAGTCAACTTATTGGTAGGAATTTGTCAACATATACTTCCTGTATCCCTTTGCTAGTCAAGCTTTGAGCAGAGATATAAATAATAAATTTAAATAAATATATATAAATTCAAAAAGACCATTCTTTTGTGGATAACTTTTTTTTAATTTTTTTTTTCATGATAGTTGATTACTTCATAAATCACCGTTAAATTATACACAAACAAACTTACGTAACTTACATAAATTATGATTATCTTAGTTGGTGGTGAAAAAGGCGGTGCTGGTAAAAGCTGTTTAGCTCAAAATCTTGCAGTTTACTTACAACAAAGTCAAAGAGACGTCCTCTTATTAGATGCTGACCCTCAAGGAACAACAACAGATTGGGTCAAAGAAAGAGATGAAAACGATGAATTAAATAATATTCCATCAGTACAAGCATCAGGGAATATACGTTCAGTTTTAAAAGATTTAGATAAAAGATACCAAGATATTATCATTGATGCAGGTGGACAGGATTCTGAAGCATTACGTTCAGCAATGACTATAGCTACACATATGTTATTGCCGTTTAGACCCAAACGAAGAGATCTAAAAACTTTAGATCATATGGAACAAGTTTTAAAATTAGCAAAGACAGTAAATCCAAATCTGAAAGCTAGAGCAATTATTACTCAGTGTCCAACTCTTCCTTCTCAAGTTCAAAGAATTTTAGATGCAAAAGAGGCATGCAAATCATTTGGTATTGATGCATTGAATTCAATCACAACAAATCGAAATGTTTATGATGATGCAGATGAAAATGGGCTTTCGGTTTTTGAAGTAAATAGTGATCCTAAAGCGAAAGCTGAAATTGAAAGTATTGCAAGAGAGTTTTTAGGAGTATAACTATGGCTGGTTTAACTGGGCTAAACAAAAAACCTGAACCTACTGAACAAGATAAAATGTTAGATGCATTTATATCTGGTGCAGAAAAGAGGGTAAAGGCTTTAGAATCAAGTGAAAAAAAATTTATTCGTTACACTTTTTCTCTCAATGAAGATATTAGTAAACTAATTGATGAGCTGGTTGTAAAAGGGCAAAATGCAAGAATAAATCGTTCAAGTATTGTTCGAGCAGCTATAGAAAATTTATCGACATATAGTGCAGATGAATTAAAAGAAATATTAAATAAATAAATTAAAAATATCCCACTTTTTTAAGGGGGATATTTTTTATCCAAGTTAAATTTACTGTAAGTCCCCGGTGAACCCTATAGATATTTTTAAATTCAGCTCAGGCTCTAGCAGTGTGGTGGTAATTTATCTATTTGAGTTATTTTATATGAAGGCGTCCTTTTCTGCACAGACACGGATCTAGGCTATTCAGCTTGGCTGACTGAATTGATGTCATGATGTTTGATGCACATTGTCAAATTCTTTATCAAGCGAAACTCTGAATCAATGCTTGTAATTGTTTCACTATGATGAGTTTGAGTCCAGTGAAATGTTGCTTGTTTCAACCGTAGAGCTTTGAATACCCAGTCCATCATGTATCAACACTTTCATACAATGACCACGCTTATTCCAAAACAAGATAACCTCAATGTTGCGATTTGACATGGTCAAAGGCTTTTAGGACATGAGAAAGAGCAGTATAAGTAACTGCTCGCATATCCATGGGCTGAGTAGAAAGCCAGATTTCATCAATGTGAATCTTATTGTGAGCACCTTGGGGAATTCTGCCAAAGCGATTGCTCCTGATACCTTCCGTTTCAGCCCAATCGCTATGTTCGCATCAGGCGTCGTTATTGATTATGCCTTATACGGAACTCCAGAATTAGCCCTCGTTGCGAACAACAAAGCAGAAATCCTGCAGTTCCGCGGACGCTGATAAGTAGACAGATTCCTGACACGGAATACTATAACTTACATCACTTAAATAGGATGCATAAGTTATGCAAGTTACGCCACTTAAATAAGTTAAGGCGCTAAAGCGATAAAAGCTACATGATGGCCAGTACTGAGCACTGGCGATCTAAGTCAATGCTGCAGTTCTCATCATCATTGGAATAAGTGGACAAATTCCTGACATGGAAATTGCAGCGAGATTGGCTAAAGTTACTACGCTGATTATCAGCCGAGATAAAGTAATGTGAACGGGTAGTATTGCTGTAATGGATGGATTAAACGTTGCAGGGTAAGGCAATGTAATAAATGTGGGCTTTGGTGGTGCAGAGCTTGTTCTCCATCCAAAAGGCGAATATATCTACATACGGGATTTGAATTTAGTACTTACTGCAAAGCTACTGAAGCGAGGGATGTGTTGGGTGCTTTATCGGATGGTTACCTTTAATCCTTCATAAATGAGTGTACTAGTGAACAATACCACTTTATAGCAGTTAAACTTATTAAACTTATTAAACTTATTAAACTTATTAAACTTATTAAACTTATTAAACTTAAATTGCTTAGGTGGTCTAACTAAAATTTTTAGCAGAGTGATCTAATAATAAATGTATTAATAGACCATGCTTCAATCTGACGGCTGCGAACCGCCAGGGACAGGCGCAATGTCAGATTCTGTCGCGGCCTTGGCGCGTGCCTGGAAGCGTTCATAGCAATCCAGCCCGCAGAAATGTTCGACGTATTCCGCGCCTTCCGGGGTGAAGGCGGCATCGAGCGGAATTTCTTTGCAGCATACGCAGCAGGTGGTGCAACTGGCAGTGTTCGGGGCGTTTGCGTTCATGGTGGTACTCCTCCAGATTGGTAGCGAAGCTCAAAGCTGCCCACTCTCGGCTGGCTGGGAAGCGGTCATGATCTTCCCTTGAAGGCCCGCAGCAGCCGCGTCACAGACAGGACAAACAAGCCGGTCAGCGTGAGGGCTGCAATACCCCAGTGCTCCCCGATGAACGCGCCGGCCGTCGTGCCGGCTAGCACAATGGCGAGAATCGGCAAATGGCAGGGACAGGTGAGCACGGCCAGCGCGCCCCACAAGTAGCCGGTGATCGGTTTGTGCGTCTCAGACGGCAAGTGCTCTGGGCTGTTCATGGCAGACTCTCCGCGTGCTGTGCCGGTTCGGTTGGCATGGCGGCCAGTTGCATTTCGAGGCTGGCCAGGGCCTCGCGCCGACGCTCGACGAGTTGCCGCAACACGGCAAGCTGCGCAGACGCACCGTCACCGTCCGCAGCATCCAGCGCCCGGCACAGCCGCGCCAGTGCGTCCAGGCCGATACCCGCTTCGAAGGCAGCCCGCACAAAGCGCAGCCGTTGCAACGCGGTGTCATCGAACAAGCCGTAGCCGCCCGTGGTGCACGCGACCGGCCGTAGCAATCCGCGCAGCAGGTAGTCGCGCACGATATGCACGCTCACCCCGGCATCAAGGGCCAGCCGGGACACTGTGTAGGCGCTCATTGAACACCTCCTTTTCCTCATCCGGCGCAGCACGAAAGCTGCTTCACGTCCTTGCTGAAGGTCTGCGCCGCGAGCTTCAGCCCTTCGACCATGGTCAGGTAGGGGAACAATTGGTCGGCCAGTTCCTGCACGGTCATACGGTTGCGAATGGCGAGCACCGCCGTCTGGATCAGTTCACCCGCTTCCGGGGCCACCGCTTGCACGCCGATGAGCCGTCCGCTACCTTCCTCGATGACCAGCTTGATGAAGCCGCGTGTGTCGAAGTTGGCAAGCGCACGCGGCACGTTGTCCAAGGTCAAGGTGCGACTGTCGGTCTCGATCCCGTCGTGATGTGCTTCCGCCTCGCTGTAGCCCACGGTGGCGACCTGCGGGTCGGTGAATACCACGGCCGGCATTGCGGTCAGGTCCAGGGCCGCATCGCCGCCAGTCATGTTGATCGCAGCACGGGTGCCGGCCGCTGCCGCCACATAGACGAACTGAGGCTGGTCGGTGCAGTCGCCAGCCGCATAAATGTGTGGCGTACTGGTGCGCATGCCCTTGTCGATGACGATGGCCCCCTGCGCATTGGCAGCGACTCCCGCCGCTTCCAATGCCAGGCTGCGCGTGTTCGGTGCCCTGCCAGTGGCGACCAGCAGCTGGTCGGCGCGTATTTCACCGTACCCGGTGGTCAGCACGAATTCGCCGTCCACATGCGCGACCTGGCTGGCTTGCGTGTGTTCCAATACCTTGATCCCTTCGGCACGGAACGCGGCTGTAACGGCCTCGCCGATGGCCGGGTCGTCGCGGAAGAACAGCGTGTTGCGAGCTAGGATCGTGACCTGGCTGCCCAGCCGGGCGAAGGCTTGCGCCAGTTCCAGCGCGACCACCGACGAGCCGATCACGGCTAGGCGTTCGGGAAGGGTGTCGCTGACCAGGGCCTCGGTCGAAGTCCAGTAGGGTGACTCTTTCAGGCCCGGAATCGGCGGCACGGCCGGGCTGGCACCCGTGGCGACTAAGCAGCGGTCGAAAGCTACCACGCGCTCGCCACCATCGTTTAAACGGACGACCAGGCTCTGCTCATCCTTGAAACGCGCCTCACCATGTACAACGGTGATGGCCGGGTTGCCGTCCAGAATGCCTTCGTACTTGGCATGGCGCAGTTCTTCGACGCGCGCCTGCTGCTGGGCCAGTAGTTTGCTGCGGTCAATCGCAGGCACAGTCGCCGCGATACCGCCGTCGAACGGACTTTCCCGACGTAAATGGGCGATGTGGGCGGCGCGAATCATGATCTTGGACGGCACGCAGCCGACGTTGACGCAGGTGCCGCCGATGGTGCCGCGCTCGATCAGCGAGACGTGCGCGCCTTGCTCGACGGCCTTCAGTGCTGCCGCCATTGCCGCGCCACCGCTACCAATGACGACGACCTGCAACGGGCGTTCGTTGCCACTGGGCTTATCAGCGGCCCCTATCCAGCCGCGCATCTTGTCGAGCAGGCCGGCGCGGTTGTCCGTCGGTGGCGCATCGGCAAGCGTTGCCTCGTAGCCCAGTCCGGCCACGGCGGTAGTCAGCGCATCCGATGACGTGCCCGCCTCAATGGCGAGTTGCGCTGTGCCCTTCGGATAGGACACCAGCGCCGATTGCACGCCGGGCACTTTCTCCAAGGCTTCCTTGACGTGAGCCGCGCACGAGTCGCAGGTCATCCCGGTGATTTTCAGGGTGGTCATGTATTTTTCCTTTTCTGTGGTGGCTACGGCTGTTGCCGTCAGCCACGTTGTTCTGGCAATTCACAGCTGTCCGGCCCGCAGCGGCGATGTGCTGGCGAGATGAAATCCCAGACCGACACCCCAACCATCAAGGCCAGGCCGACATAGAGCAGTCCACCGCTCTGCCAGCCGTAAGCCCGCATTAAAAACACCGCTGCCAGCACCAAGATCGGGCCTATCGTGCCGAGCGCCGTGCGTCGCCACTGTCGATGATTGAGCCAAGCGATAGCATTGGCGAGTAACGTGATGCCGGCGAACATCGGCAGCAGGATGCCAATGAATAGCCCCTCGTACTGGCTCAAGAAGCCCAGTCCGATGGCCGCGCCAAAGCTGGCGATGGCAGGAAAACAGGCGGCGCAGCCCATCGCGGAAACGACGCTGCCGAGCGCGCCGGTTTTGCCAGCGATGCGCGTGATGAGTCCCATGTGTCGCTCCCGAGTTCGGTTAACGGATCAGCGTTTGAGGCTGGACGGATAGCCCGCGTCCTCGGTCGCCTTGGTCAACTTCTGGACGTTGGTCTTGGCATCGTCGAAGGTGACGACGGCCTGGCGCTTGTCGAAACTTACGTCGGTCTTGCTCACGCCCTCAACCTTGGAAAGCGCGTGCTTGACAGTGATCGGGCAAGAGGCGCAGGTCATGCCAGGCACGGACAGCGTGACGGTCTGAGTGGCGGCGAACACGGGGGCAACGAAAGCGGCGAGAGCGAGGGAGGCAAACAGCTTTTTCATGATGAACTCCTGATTAGTAGAAAAATGGCATGACGTAGGGAAAACCAAGCGCGACCAAGACCAACACGGCGACGAACCAGAAAATGAGCTTGTAGGTGGTGCGCACTTGCGGAATCGCGCACACCTCGCCCGGCTTGCAGGCTGCGGTCGGTCGGACGATGCGCCGCCAGGCAAAGAACAGTGCAACCAGCGCCGCGCCGATGAAGATCGGCCGATACGGCTCCAATACCGTCAGGTTGCCGATCCATGCCCCGCTGAACCCCAAGGCGATCAAAACCAGCGGCCCCAGGCAGCAGGCCGACGCAAGAATGGCGGCCAGCCCACCGGCGAAGAGCGCGCCGCGCCCGTTTTGTGGTTCAGACATACGCTTGTCCTTTCAAATTTGGTTTGGATAGCTTAAGCTTACTTCCGTAGTTATGTACGGAGTCAAGCGATATGCAAATTAATTTTGAGAATCTGACCATTGGCGTTTTTGCCAAGGCGGCCGGGGTCAATGTGGAGACCATCCGGTTCTACCAGCGCAAGGGCCTGCTGCCGGAGCCAGACAAGCCCTATGGCAGCATTCGCCGCTATGGCGAGGCGGATGTAACACGAGTGCGGTTCGTGAAATCGGCCCAGCGGCTGGGCTTTAGCCTGGACGAAATCGCCGAGCTACTGCGGCTGGAGGATGGCACCCATTGCGAGGAAGCCAGCGGCCTGGCCGAGCACAAGCTCAAGGATGTGCGCGAGAAGATGGCCGACTTGGCACGCATGGAGGCCGTGCTGTCTGAACTGGTGTGCGCCTGCCATGCGCGGAAAGGGAACGTTTCCTGCCCGCTGATTGCGTCACTGCAAGACGGAACGAAGCTCGCTGCATCGGCGCGGGGGAGTCACGGGGTGACTACGCCTTAGCGTGCTTTATTTTCCGAATTCTGAGACGACCCCTAGATGCCTGGTCAAGACTGCATACTTGCAGTTTTGACGGCACTGTTGCAAATAGGGATCTGAGTCAATGATTTTCCCTTCAAAAAAGCTTAGAGACCGAAAACTCTATTTACTAGCCAAACTTCTCCTAGAATATTACCGTTATAAAATAATGAAGCTTGTCCTTTGCGTAGAGCACGCATAACCTCAATTCCTTTAATTGTGGCATAAGCCGTTTTCATAGACTTGAATCCCAACGTAGCCTTGATGATCCGTTTGAGCTTGCCATGATCACATTCAATCACGTTATTCTTGTATTTAATCTGTCGATGGTCCAGGTCTTCAGGACACTTTCCTTCCTGTTTTAGTCGCGACAAAGCACGGCCATAGGTATGAGCCTTATCAGTGTTTATGACTCGTGGAATCTGCCATTTTTTGACATGATTCAAAATCTTACCAAGAAAACAATAAGCTGAATGGGTATTTCGTCTAGCAGAAAGATAGAAATCAAGAGTATGGCCACGTTGGTCAACTGCACGGTATAGATATGCCCATTTGCCATTCACTTTTACGTAAGTTTCATCCAGATGCCATAAATGTCGATCTGTAGGATTACGCCAATACCAACGTAAACGTTTTTCCATTTCTGGAGCATAACGCTGAACCCAGCGATAAATTGTGGTGTGATCAACATTCACTCCACGTTCAGCGAGCATTTCCTGAAGTTCACGATAGCTGATGCCATATTTACAATACCAACGAACAGCCCAAAGAATGATTTCACCTTGAAAGTGCCGACCGTGGAAGGGATTCATCTGCTGTATCTCGAAATAAATAAGATATTTAGCTTATCATGTCAGCCTATTTGCAACAGTGCCCTTTTTCGTGCATACATGTAGTGTTTAAATCCATTCATTTTTCAATGATCCTCTGCCGTTTATCACATTTATGGTCGATCTTTAACCTTGTGAAAAATGCACATACCGATCCCTTCAAACTGTCAAATTTATGTATGCGTGACATTTAAAGAAAATTATCTGATCAATTTTTTTAGGTAAAATTCATCAAGAAAAAGTTATTATTATTCATAACATCACCAATAACCACATAAAAACAATAATTTAATAAATTATTCTTCCAATTTTTTTATATTTAGTGTTATCATTCTGAATTAAGTCATTTTGAACAGGTCAAACAAATCACCAAACAAGTTATTTTAAATAATGACAGTGGTGATAAAAGAACCGCATTTCTAGATAAAATTTTTCTACATCCTGTATTGGGTTTAGTAATCTTAACTTTAACCATGTTTGTGATGTTCCAGGCGGTATTTATATGGGCAACGCCTTTTATTGAATTCATTGAAAATTTTGTCGCATGGCTCAGTGATTTTATTGGACCACTAATCCAACATCCTCTATTAAAAAGCTTGGTTGTGGATGGGGTAATTGCTGGTGCAGGTAGCGTGCTTGCATATATGCCTCAGATTTTGATTTTATTCTTCTTCATTTTAATGCTTGAAGAGTCAGGCTATTTACCCCGGGCAGCATTTCTTTTAGATAAATTAATGTCTAAAGCCGGGCTTAGCGGCCGTTCATTTATTCCTCTGCTATCCAGTTTTGCTTGTGCCATTCCCGGAATTATGGCAACCAGAAGTATCAGCTCTGAACGGGACCGATTAGCAACAATTATGATTGCACCCTTGATGACCTGTTCAGCAAGATTGCCAGTATATGCTTTATTGATCGCGGCATTTATTCCGAACCAATTAATCTACGGCTGGTTAAGTCTGCAAGGATTAGTCCTTTTTGGTCTTTATATGTCGGGAATAGTCTCAGCGTTATTAGTTTCAGTGTTTCTGAAATTGGTTCGAAAAGATAAAACTGAAAGTATTTTTATTTTTGAACTTCCCACATACCGAATTCCAGATATTAGAAATATTGCATTAGGCTTATATGATAGGGCAACTATTTTCTTAAAACGAGTTGGTGGCATTATCGTCGCACTGTCTATCTTGTTATGGGTGCTAGTCACGTTCCCTCAACCACCAGATAATGCAAGCATGCCGGCCATTAACTATAGTTTAGCTGGTCAGTTAGGACATTTAATTCATCCTATATTTGCGCCTATTGGGTTTACATGGGAAATATGTATTGCACTCATTCCTGCTATGGCAGCAAGGGAAGTTGTAATTGCTGCTCTTGGGGTGATTTATGCGATGTCAGGTGATGAAGATACAGTAACTCAAAGTCTGTTAAGTCAAATTTCAGGCCCGGATGGATGGGGGTTAGCCACAGGTTTATCATTATTGGTATGGTTTATTTTTGCTCCACATTGTCTTGCCACGTTAGCAACAATTAGACGAGAAACAGGTAGCTGGAAACAGCCTGTCGTTATGGCAACTTATTTGTTTGCATTAGCCTACATCTTTTCATTCATCACATATCAAGTTGCGAGTAAGTTTTAATTAGCAAATGAATAAAAGAGGGGGGGAGCTAGCTCCCCCCCCTTTATTAAATTACTCGATGTAAGCGTGGGCTTCTGAATACTTTTATCTAACTATAACAACTACTTAAATGTTTAAATCTCTAGGTTTTGAATAGTCGAGGTATCAGACGAATATAGATTGGTAAAAAGCATAGTTCAACGATAGTCTGAGTCAAGATTACAGCAGGAATTATGGGCATACTTCCCGGAATTGCAAAAGCTAATGGAAGAATAACAAATGAATTTCTATATGATGCTGAAAAGGACACAGCACTAGCAGAGCCAGATTCTAATCGAAAAATACGAGCAATTATCCAACCCACGAATGGAGCAATAATGGTAAAAGAAATATAAATTGGTAAAGCTTGAAGAGCTGCACTTTTTGCAAGCCCAATTTGAGGCATAACTGATGCTAGGACGATAAACAAAACTAGGGCTGTGGCAGGTACAGGAAATAAGTTTAGGCTTTCAGCCACTTTTTCTGCTTGTTCATTTCTATTCCCAATGAACTGAACTATAGCTGCCATTGCTAAGGGTGCAACAATGAACCATACAAACGCATGGACAAAAGGACCAATTTCAACAAGCTGAGCTACCTCTTCTCCGAGGAGTACACCAAGATAAATTGGTAGTAAGATCATTTGGATAAGCAATAATACAGGTGTCATCGCAAGTAATAATCTTGCATTACCTTTCCCAACATGGGTGAAAGTAATCACATAATCAATACACGGTGCTAGTAGAACAAAAAGTACAGCTAAACGAATAAGTGGGTTTTCAGGTAAAAATTGTATTAGACCTGCCGTAATTAAAGGTAAGGCAATAAGGTTAGTAATAAGTAATGCAGAAATAAAACGTAAATTTTTTAATGCCTTGCCAATTTCTGCAATAGGTACTTGTAAAAAAGTAGCAAATAACATTAATGCCAGTGCAGGGTTAATCAAACTTTCTAAAATCGTCGCTCCACTGATGGTTAATCCAAAAATAACTCCGATAAAGATGGTACAGAAGTAGATTTTGACTTGATTATCTTCAAGAAAATTTCGAATATTTTCCATTTTAATTGAGTTACTCACTTGCTTTTAAATAGCGGTATACCGCCTGGCGACTAATTCCAAATGCCTGGCCTAATGCCATTTTTGAAGGGTACTTTCCTTCCTTCCATTCTTGTCTTAAAGCTTCAGCCTGTTCAGGTTTCAATTTATGTACACGCCCTTTGTACTTTCCTTGAGCAGAGGCCAGTTTTATTCCTTCTTTTTGACGCTCTAAAATGATCTCACGTTCGAACTGTGCAAAAGCGCCCATCAATTGCAGCATCAAATTATCCATCGGGGTAGATTGAGCAGTGAAAGTAATATTTTCTTTTACGAACTGGATGGCAATTCCTCGTTTGACCAGTTTATCTACTTCAGTGACTAAATCTTTTAAGCTTCGAGCAAAACGATCCATGGAATGTACAATCACCCTGTCCCCTTCCCGGACATAGTTCAACATTTCCTGAAATTTCGGTCGGTCGGTATTTTTACCCGAAGCTCGGTCAACAAAAAGGCACTGTTGCAAATAGAGATTTGAGTCGATGATGTTCCCTTTAAAAAGTACTTAGAGACCGAAAACCCTGTTGATTAGACACACTTCACCCTGAGGCTGACCATAATAAAATGACGATGCTTGTCCTTTACGTAGTGCACGCATGACTTCAATACCTTTAATTGTGGCATAAGCCGTCTTCATAGATTTGAATCCTAATGTGGCCCTGATGATCCGCTTTAGCTTGCCATGATCACATTCAATCACGTTATTTTTATACTTAATCTGCCTGTGCTCAATATCTACTGGACATTTTCCTTCTCGCTTTAATCGTGATAAAGCATGGCCATAGGTCGCTGCTTTATCTGTATTGATGACCCGTGGAATTTGCCATTTTTTCACCGTATTGAAGATCTTTCCTAGAAAACTATAGGCTGATTTGGTATTACGTCTAGAAGAAAGATAAAAATCAATGGTATCGCCACGTTGATCGACTGCACGATACAGATAAGACCATCGTCCATTCACTTTTACATAGGTTTCATCAATATGCCACGAGCTCAGATCTGTAGGATTACGCCAATACCAGCGTAAACGTTTTTCTATTTCAGGAGCATAACGTTGAACCCAACGGTAAATAGTCGTGTGATCAACATTCACACCCCGTTCGGCCAGCATTTCCTGCAGTTCACGATAGCTAATGCCATATTTACAATACCAGCGCACAGCCCAAAGAATGATTTCGCCCTGAAAATGCCGACCATGGAAAGGATTCATATGCTGCACCTTTAGCTAAAACAGTCTTCAGCTTACCATTCGTGGTTATTTGCAACAGTGCCCAAATACATGCTCGATCCCGATTCTTCTTTTGTTGATTTCCTGATTATAGATTTTGAGTTCAGGATCCAGTTTACAGCGTCTTTTGGCTTTTAACGGCAACAGGCTATTAGGATACACAGCATAAATTCCCAGGTAGCCTTTATCTGCAAGGATAAAAGCTCCTGAAGGAATCTGCTTTAAATTGGTTTGAATAGCTCGAAATCATGCACCGTACCGCGATCAGTGCATAAACTCAGAATTTGCTGAGTTTTATAATGGATGATGGCCTGTACTTTAAAGGTATGGGTCTTTTTCTTGCCACTATAGTTTTTCTTCTGTTTTTTTAGGCCTTTGAATTGGAATTTCTGTGGCATCCAGGATCACCACATTCCAGTCTATGCCTTCGCTTTCGGGCAAATTCTTCGGTAAATTAAACAGCTTGGACTGAATCAGGCAATCTTCAACATGACGTACAATTCTTGAGGCTGTAGGCTCTGAAACTCCATAACTCGTAGCAATGTGAAATAAAGTTCGGTATTCCCGCCAATAGCTCAGACAGAGCAGAACCTGATTCTCCACACTTAACTTGGGTGGTCTGCCTTTAGCTGGAACATGCTTCTGCAATTGCTCAACCATTTAAATAAAAGGTTGACCATGAGATGCCTGTATATCGCTTAAACTGTGTTTCAGAAAGCTTCTTTGAATCAATGTATTTCATCCGCAGATTATGCACGAATGCTAAGAAAATTAGAGTACAAATATCAATCAAAAAGGTGCTCGTTTTTTGATTTATGAAAGAGAGATCTATTATTCAATTATATCTTTTAATGATCAATAGAAAGCCTAGTTTCAAACACATTCTTCAGACACAAACAAATATGATCAAAATAGAGTGATTACTCTATAAAATAATAAAATCAATTACTTAAATCATATTTTATTTTAAAAAAAATACAAATGTGTATTAAAAATAACCATTACTTACATTTTTTTGATTACAAAATATAATGAGTAAATTGCTTCCCATTTCATACATTTTTCATATATAAAAAGTCATACTATTTTTAAGGTTTTTCTAAATCACATTTTATACTTCATAGTTTTTAACATCATTATTAAAGGTGAACCATGCAAAAGAAGAAGCGCACCCCATTAGACGCACAACAGTCCCATCTTTGGATTATTGGTGGTGGTATCGCAGGTATGGCTGCTGCTGCATTTGCAATCCGTGATGCCAAAGTCCCTGCCAAAAATATCCATATTTTAGAAGAACTCGATATTTCAGGTGGTTCGATGGATGGTGGACATACACCGCATGCCGCGCAAGCTTGGGTAACACGTGGTGGGCGAATGCTGACCGATGAAACTTATTTGTGCCTATGGGACTTATTTTCCAGTATTCCATCTTTGGAAAATCCAGACATTTCGGTGCGTGAAGAATGTCGTGAGTTTAATGAAAAAGTGAAAACCCACGCCAATGCACGGTTGATTGATGCCGAACATGTCATTGCGGATGCAGCAAAGCTTGGTCTGAATACGCTACATCGTGCACAGATGCTGCGCCTATTAGCTTCAAAAGAAGAAAAAATTGGCAGTCGCCGCATTGATGAGTTTTTTGATGAAACCTTTTTTGAAACCAATTTCTGGCGCATGTGGCGCACGACTTTCGCTTTTCAAAAATGGCACAGTGCAGCAGAGTTAAGACGCTATTTCTTGCGTTTTATTCAAGAATTGCCACGCATTCATACCTTAGCGGGTGTGAAACGTACCAAGTACAACCAATATGACTCGATGATTCTGCCCCTACAGCGTTGGTTAGTCGCACAAGGCGTCGATGTGCGTTTTGGACACTATGTCACAGATGCAGACTTCATTACCAATGCTGAAACTCAAGAACGCTACGCTTCACGCCTATATGTACAATTGCCTGAAGGCTCAGAGCAAATTAATCTGAAAGCCAATGATTTAGCTATTTTCACTTTAGGCTCTATTACAGCAGACTCACGTTATGGCGGTAATCATGACGTGCCTGCCCTTATTCGTAATCGAGAAGATCATGGCTGGACGCTTTGGGAAACGCTGGCACAAAAAGCCCCAGACTTTGGCCGTCCAATGACTTTTTATGGCAATGTCGATGAACATAAGTGGGAGTCTTTCACTCTGACCATGAAAGATGACGTGCTACTTAAACGTATTATTGACTATACAGGCAATGAACCAGGCACAGGCGCACTCATGACTTGGTATGAGTCGGGTTGGCATTTATCCATCGTGGTTCCTGCACAGCCACACTTTGCCGACTTACCTGAAGGTTTATATACCTTATGGGGCTACGGTTTCCAAATTGACCATATAGGCGATTACATCAAAAAACCAATGTCCGAAGCCACGGGGCAAGAAATCCTAACAGAACTGATTAAACAGCTCGGTTTTGACGACATTTTAGATCATGTTTTGGCAACGACTGATGTTACTACCGCCATGATGCCATACGCCTCTGCCCTATTCGCCTGCCGTAAACCGGGGGATCGTCCACAGGTAATTCCACAAGGCTCACAAAACTTTGCTTTCCTTGGACAGTTTGTGGAAATTGAAGATGACGTGGTCTTTACTGTGGAATATTCAGTTCGTGGGGCGATGCTTGCCATTTATGAATTTTTTGGGGTGGAACGTGAAATCCCTGAAATTTACAACGGTCTACTTGATCCCAAAGTGGGTTTAAAAGCTTTAGAAACAGTGTTCCACTAAGTTTTTAATATATAGCGATAAGAGCACCTTTATGTCGCCACTATTACATAGTTTAATTTAAGCAACGTTTGGATACACGAGTGTGGCAGGGATGCCACACGTTATCCATCATAATAGGGATGTTATGTATGGGTAACAAAGGCTTTTGCTTTCTTTTGGCTTATCAAAAGTAAGGGTATTGCCTACACAAACACCTTTTATACTTTATTGAAAGTTGAGGCCGTGTACGCACCTAATTTTAAATTGGATAAAAAGAAAAATTAGATAAAACTTTATACGTCATTATTGGCGACGATATTCAGCTCCATGTTTCTTGCGTTTCCATTCGCCCTCACCTAGAAACTTCATGCCTGTAGAGTCTACGAGTAGATGCAGTCCATCGCTACTTTTTTGGTAGCTGATTGCAATATCAATATGCTTTTGTCTTCTACAAAGCGTACTGTAATCTGGTGCGGTCCAATTTAATCCGCAAAGTTTAATCAGACTTTGCACAAAGCCAGTGACCATACGTAAAGATAGACGGAATAAGGATTTAATCATTAAGCAGCATTGGATAGCTGCGTCGGAGTAGGTTTGATTTCGCCCTTGTTTGCCTTTTGATGGAGCATACCATTGCGTAGCAGGATCAAACCAAATGGCAATATTTCCGCGACTCATGAGTGCTCGGTTATATGCGGACCAATTGGTTGTGCGGTAGATTTTGTGTGTAGGCTTCTTCATTTGAAAATTATATCGCTGAAAAAGCCTGTACAGATAGGTTTGTGCAACAAAGCCCACCAGAGCGGCTTTTTATTGATTATTCATGTTCCACGCTTAAAATTCGAACAGTGTTTCATGATTTTTATAAGTTAAACTAAATTTAGTTGCTAATCCCAATAAGCTATTCACTAACTTGTAAATATCGGTATACCGCCTGACGACTAATCCCAAAAGCTTTCCCTAATGCCATTTTCGATGGATACTTCCCCTCCTTCCATGCTTGTCGTAAAGCTTCAGCTTGGTCAGGCTTTAGTTTATGCACCCGACCTTTGTACTTCCCCTGAGCAGAGGCGAGTTTTATTCCTTCCTTTTGCCGCTCTAAAATGATCTCACGTTCGAACTGTGCAAAAGCACCCATCATTTGAAGCATCAAATTATCCATCGGGGTGGATTCGGCTGTAAAAGTAATATTTTCTTTTACAAACTGGATGGCGATCCCTCGTTTGACCAGTTTATCTACTTCAGTGACCAAATCTTTTAGGCTTCGCGCAAAACGATCCATTGAATGTACAATCACCCTGTCCCCTTCCCGGACATAGTTCAACATTTCCTGAAATTTAGGTCGGTCAGTATTTTTACCTGAAGCACGGTCAACAAAAATCCGGTCGACCTCAATTCCTTCAAGTTGACGTCCAGTGTTTTGCTCGACAGAACTTACCCGGACATACCCTACTTTTTGGCCTTTCACTTTTTCACGCCCCAATTGGATAAAAATGAACAATTTCGTAAATTATAATTCTTTAACACTAAAGTTACATGTTACTTATGATTAAAAATCATTTAAATGATACATAATTTCATGAGCTTTCAGATTGTAACTTTAGGGTATACTCTAAATTCACATAAAATTTCTTATAAGAATTTCTTTGTAAGTTTCGAGTAAAGTTCTATAAAATCACCTAAATTTTTAATTCATGATTCAAGTTATGGCACTGTTGCAAATAGGCTGACATGATAAGCTAAATATCTTATTTATTTCGAGATACAGCAGATGAATCCCTTCCACGGTCGGCACTTTCAAGGTGAAATCATTCTTTGGGCTGTTCGTTGGTATTGTAAATATGGCATCAGCTATCGTGAACTTCAGGAAATGCTCGCTGAACGTGGAGTGAATGTTGATCACACCACAATTTATCGCTGGGTTCAGCGTTATGCTCCAGAAATGGAAAAACGTTTACGTTGGTATTGGCGTAATCCTACAGATCGACATTTATGGCATCTGGATGAAACTTACGTAAAAGTGAATGGCAAATGGGCATATCTATACCGTGCAGTTGACCAACGTGGCCATACTCTTGATTTCTATCTTTCTGCTAGACGAAATACCCATTCAGCTTATTGTTTTCTTGGTAAGATTTTGAATCATGTCAAAAAATGGCAGATTCCACGAGTCATAAACACTGATAAGGCTCATACCTATGGCCGTGCTTTGTCGCGACTAAAACAGGAAGGAAAGTGTCCTGAAGACCTGGACCATCGACAGATTAAATACAAGAATAACGTGATTGAATGTGATCATGGCAAGCTCAAACGGATCATCAAGGCTACGTTGGGATTCAAGTCTATGAAAACGGCTTATGCCACAATTAAAGGAATTGAGGTTATGCGTGCTCTACGCAAAGGACAAGCTTCATTATTTTATAACGGTAATATTCTAGGAGAAGTTTGGCTAGTAAATAGAGTTTTCGGTCTCTAAGCTTTTTTGAAGGGAAAATCATTGACTCAGATCCCTATTTGCAACAGTGCCCGAAAAAGAGTATCGCTGCGGTTCTGCTGACAGGCTGTATTGAGCATTGAATGCAAATGATGTAGTAATTGTCTACAGGCTATAGGACCAGCATGAAGAAGAATGAAATGTAGTTGCCAATTTATAACCTTGGTTGAAAAGCATAGCATTGTTATTCGGAGAAGTGAGGTAAGCCATCCTTCTCTTATTCATTTAAAATGATTCTTACTCAACTGATCTCGACTCATGGGCTGGTTCAAATTAGACGGATAATAACTTCCATCCCCTATCTTTTTCTTACCACATTTCTTGCATTTAATCCCTTCTTTGGAGATTTGATTCAGCATCACTGTTGTCGGTTGAATCAAATCAATGACATAGTTCGTTGGTTCAGGAAAAGCAGAAGAGGCTGCTTTATTGCAAAAGAGAACATTCGGATCAAATGGATTGGATTGCACAAAAGCCATGATACAGCCACAGAGTAATTCACCTGCATGTAATCTGTAACATCCATTCAGGTCATCAGACGAAGATTAATCTGAAATTTAAGCACTAAACGCCATAAATCTATGTATGGGCAGACTTTTTTGAGACATATGTTGATAAACATGCGGCAAGTTACATTGCTTAAAAGTCTATCTAAGTTAACGATCTATTCAATTCTGGATAAGTAATCTGAATATTACGATCCTAAATTACCCGAAGAGTATTAAGATTTCTAAGAATCGTGATTGTTGGTTTATTTGGGAAATTAATCAGTGGATTGAAGCAAAGATGATGGCTCATTAAGGATTGTGGGCTTCGACTACTTAAATTTTAGGTATTTTGAATAAAGCATATTTCAAAAATCTTAATTAATGGATTTAAATTACCATAAAAACCTTCAATATTGGCTTGAATCCATTGTTGTTGAGAGTCAATGCGAGACCAATCAATACCATAACCACAATGAGCAATCAGATGCTCAAAGAAAATCCGTTGTGTACGTCCATTACCTTCACGGAATGGGTGTATGACATTAAGCTCACAATACAAGTCGGCAAGTTGAGGAATCAGTTGTTGTGGTGCTAAGCCTTGAAAGTATTTTTTTTCTTGAAGCGGTTTGAGTAGTTTATTGGTTTCAATTTCAATACGGGAAAAATTACAAAAACGGGTGTCACCTTTGGAAATATCGATTTGTCTTAACTTTCCTGCCTAGTCGTATAAGTCGCCAAAGAGCTGCGCATGAATTGATTTTAAGTATTGTAAGTCGTAAGGTGGTTCAGCATATTCAATTAAGTTACTTGCCAATCCAGACAGTTCTAGTTCAGCTTGTTCTAAAATTTGTTCATCATGAATATTGAGTTTGTTCTTTAGGATATTTGTGCCAGGGTAACAATACAGGCTGTCACCCATTTCCCCATATTTATCCATACATGCACCTGACTAAGTTTCGGGTTGCGAATACTTCTTATATTTTTGCAAGATTTCAGCTTTACTTTGTTGAGTTGTTTGAGCTGTCGTTGTAATGCCTTCAAGCTTTAGGCTGGCTTGATAGTTTTGCGCACGTGTCGCTTGAATATATTTTTTTTTCTGTTCAGTGGTTCTGAGCATTTCGAAACTCCATTGATGCTACACGTGAAGTAAGTATAGCAGAGAATCTTTTTGATCAATGCTGCATACACAGCATTTCAAAATGTAATACAACGGTATTGTTTCATGTAATAACAGAAAACTAAAAAAAAGTGGAAGAATTTTTAAAATTTAGACCACCCATGATAAGTAAACCATATGTATTTGTTGATAATTGTAATTTTGAGAAAATTTAGTTGATAAATTAAATGAATTTTAATATACAAAGATATGCTCATTTTTTATATCGATAAAAATGTTAAAATTTGACTATTTAGTAAAAAATATAGAGATATTTATGGGGCAATTTATCATGCCCTTTTGCTTTGAGCGACAAAATGTTCAATTTAAGATAGTAAAAATTAACTCAGAACTACTGAAAATCAAAAAGATTAAACAGAGCCAGAAAGTAGTAGTACAAGCAAAGTTCAAAATAATCTATGTGAAAATTTGGCAAAAAATATTGCTATTAATGCAAACGGAGCCATGCTTACGTGTACATTCTAATTATGTTGCAATCTTACAGTTGATACATAATCTTGATGATTTTATCGAAAAATCACAGCAACACTTGTGCTTTGAGAGAAAAGCTCAGAAAGAGCTGGATGCTAAATTTTTTGCTAGATTTTTTAAGCTGACAAAGAGTTCAATAAAAGATCAACTTTTACCAAATTGTTCAGATCGTAATGAATTTAACCAATGCAATTTGATAAAAAATTAAGCGAAAGCGAATATGCCAAAGATTGAAACAGAAGAGCAATTCTTAGATTTAGCAGAAAAATTCCAAAAAGATTATTGTTTATTACGCAATCATGTTGTGAATACACAATTTGTCGATCTATCAGATGATTTACGTGAAAAAGCCCATGCTCTATATAAGGAAGCACAACAGATATATGGCTATATATCTAGTTCTAGACAATTAGGTAAATATTATTATCTAGCTTCTTTAAGTTATTTTGCATGCCCGACTACTAGTAATACTCAAGAGCTGTCGTCTGAACGTTATTTGATTCTACAAGCGAGTTTTTTAACATATCGGCAGTATCAAGAATTTGCAAAAATTGATAAAGCTGAGAATAAGCAAAAACATGTTTGTGATCTCTTTCGCTATGTATCACGATATGTTCTGGATTCTAATCATGCTGAATTATTTCAAGAATGCAGTGAGCTACTAAATCGCTATGTCATGTACGAACGTAACTTGAAAAAGGAGGATCGTAATCAACTTTTTAATATTAAAGATTTCAAACAAGTACAAGCCATAGAGTATTTATCGGCTCTATTAATAATTTTTAAAAGACTTGATGATCGTCGTGTTGTTCATCGTCAGCGTAAGTCAAAAAAAAGTAAAGTTTTGCAATGGCCGACGAAAAATGAACTCAAAAAATTTCGTGAAATTAAAACGGGTAAGCAAGTAGATATTGGACATAACGCAAAGATCAGTTTTTATGATGCCGCTCTTCACAAAGATGAAGAGGGTGAAGTTGATCTATTAGATCCTGAAATGGAGTTTTATTCAGAAGATGAAAAGTCTAAAAATTTAAATTATATACTCAGCGATAATGCGACGCATCTAATGCGGCATCGCCAGCGCCGTCATGCTCCTTTTGTTACAAATCCACATTATTTGGCGCCAGATATACTGAAGCAAATTGTTTATGTGTTGAGAACCGAGTTATCCGGGCACTGGAGGGATGCTGCAATCGCTGCAGCATGTTTATTGTCACTTTTGACGGGATTATCACCCGTCGCACTGATGGATTTTAACGAGCTTATTCAAGATGGAATTTTGATCCAGAATGGTTCAAGTAGACGTCGCGAATATTTACTCAAATTAAATCTTAAAATTACAGAGCAGAAGATTAAGAGCTTAAATCATGTGCGGTGGAATGAAGTGATGACACATCAACTACATTTACCTTCTGCTTGGTTTGACTATATAGAACAAGCATCGAATCCACTAATTTCATCAACACACATTAATACGAAACTTAAGAATTGGCTTGATAATCGGTTTGTAGGTTCGATCACTGTAGAAAAACTGCAGGCTCAATTATATTTTCATATATATTATGAAACATATAATGAATATCTTGCTCATGTAATTGCTGGGCGGGATAGTCAGCATCACATGCCTGGTATCTATTATGGCGGGCTACCGAAAACTCAACTCAGTAGCACATATCTAGCCTTTTTAGAAAAAGCACTTACACCACATTCCACACATTTTACTGAAGACACGGCTGAACTAAAAATATTGCAACAACAATTCAAAGTGCAATCTGCATTATCTATAGGAAGGATAGGGAGCCAACTGGCACTTGAACCCAATTTTGTGAAAGAGCAATTCCATATTTTACATAGACATTGTCACGAAAACATCCAAGAAGATAAGCACATTATTAATCAACTTAATGCATATGCGTGTTGGATGTGGCATATCAGTTTGTTGAGTTTGGCAAGTCGGCCTAAAAAAAACCTGTTGGGGAATTTGGATGATTATTGTGTTGAGCTCAAGCTTTTATATGTGAATGATAAAAAAAATAGTAAAGCAAGAAAAGATGGTCGTTTTATCCCTTTATCTGATTTTTTCATAAAAACACTGCAAAATTACACTGCCTTTTTAGAACAAATTATTGAAGCGTACGGTTCATTTTTTAGACAAGTCTTTGCAAAGAAGAAGATAACTGTAAATGATCTTTTTGGTAAGGTCATTTTTAGTAAAGATATCTTGCCGATAACTGTCAAAGAATGGCAGAGCAGGAAAATTAAGTTAATCCCTTTATCGAGAAAATGGGTGAATTCATATATGCAAGGAGTCTTTCCAAAGAATATGTATTCGAATTGGTTACGTCATTTTGACATGAACTTTTTGATGCATGAGCAGCAAGAGGGTAAACCAGCATTAGCTTTTCACTTAATTCAGGCCCTGTATGGTCATGACCAACGTGACCGAGAGGCTTTTCATCCGCATTCTTCACTTATCCCGAATGTCTATGTACAGCAAGCCCGCCAGCAATTGCAAGATAATGTCAAATCTTTATCGATTAAACACTTAGAGCGAAAATAGTTGTATGCAAAAAATCAAAGAACTAATAAAACCACAACTAGATGATCTATTTGTTGATATTCATAAAATGGTGAAAAAGTCGCTAGATAGACAGCCTTCTCCACCTGAAGTATTGACGAAAGAAATGCAGCAAAAACTTGATCAGCAGATCGCCGAAAAATGGCATGACATTAAAGATAGTGTTGATTGTTTGAGTCAAAAATTGAGCCGAGATGAACAATCTAAACTGATGCAATTTACTGAAGATGAATTTAATAAAAGAAGAAGGCAATTCAACCAGAATGTAGATAAAAAATCATACAGAATTAGGCTAAATCCACATACTAAACGGATCGTACTGCCTAGAAAAATTGAGAGTACGGAGTCACGGTTAAAACAAGGGCAGTTACATGCCCAGGTACTCAATGCTTTGAAAGCATATTGGAAAGATTCACTTGGATATTGGGATGACCCTAAATATTTGTGGGGGGATTTATGCTTAAGTTTTATATATATTTCAGGCTGTGCAGATGAACAGCATCTGGTTGCTATTCAGCAGCAATTGCAGGAGGCCGTTGAGCTTGGTACAGATCTGAATTGTTTTCGGTTATACCATTCGGACTACAAAAAAATCACTAATCCATTGTTACTACATTATCGTGTTGAAAACTCTCAATATGGCAACGATGTAGAACAGAGAAAGTTGTACCAATGGAAGCATGTTTTTTTTAACTCATATGCTCAGTTCATCTTGCAATATTTAAAAAAGTTGAAAGCTACTCATAAAGAATATCGTCTGCAACAATCAATTGAAGATTGTATTCTGGAAAGCTTGAGTCGCATGGGACGAAACAAAAGTTTGGGCGATCTGCAATATCAAATTAAACGCCGTGGATTTCGTGCATTTAATGATGTGCAAATGGTACTTGAATTTAATCCAAACCTTAGCCTAGATATATTTTTAAGTAATGTACTTCAGCAAGAGATTAATACTGTCGCCTTACGGCCATCCGAATTTAGATTGCTATGGAGTAATGAACGTAATCAAGTCATGGAACTAGAGAATAGCCCTATTCATTTTGAACAAGAGCAGTTACTTCCTGAAGTTCCGACTGTTCAAAGCAAATTACAAACGATTCCGTATGAGTTGATGTTGTTTGGTCAAAAGAAACGTAAAGGTCAAAAAGTTGAGCGTTTAGATAAAAAGAGGAATAAAGAAGAACGCACGCTACGTTTTTGGCAAGAAACTAGAAGGGTGTTAGAGGAGAAGATAGTTGATGCTAATACGGAGGAAAAGTCTTTAATTGATGCTCAACTACGCTTAATTCACTGGTTAATGCATTTAAAAAAACGAGGGCTTCAATTATCAACTATTGAAAGCTACTTAGGATCGTTTGGCAAAGAATTTATATTTGAGATTTGGCTCAATAAATTAGATTTAAAGCAACAATCCATAGATGACTATGAGGATTTATATCGGCAGCTATTGAAATACAGCAGTGAACGTGATGAAAAAGCAGTTCAACGAGATTCGGTGAAAGGAAAAACCTCTCGTAAGATGCACCAAAGCGCAGAATACCGTTTTGGTCGCCTAAAAGATTTTCATCAATTCTGTATAGAGAATTATGATGCTCCAGGGGTATTGGTGTTACAGAATTCAAGTTTTAAGCATTTACAAATTTGCAATGCACGCCTAGTAAGCCCTTTGTTATTTGGCAAGCTATTGGAAAAACTAGAACATTTAAGTCAAGAGCCAACGGCATCAGAGTGGGTCGATCATCTGAGTTGTTTAAAGCTGATGTATTTACTGAGTTATAGAACTGGACTCCGATTAAATGAAGTTCGTTGTCTTAAAATACAAGATATTATTTGCCCAGAGTTACTTTATAAAGAAAAAGAAAATACAGCTTTTAATAATATCACGCTTCATATTCAGAACAATTCATATCGCCGTCTGAAAACGCAAAGTGCAAATCGTCAAATACCATTGAAAATTGCCTTGTCAGAACATGAGTTTTTAGTAGTACAACATTACATACAACATCGTTATGAACAATATTTGTTTAATCAGCAGGATGATCTACTTTTTAGTGTTAATCATCGTGTATTAACGGATCAATGTATCAGCAAAATTACAGTAGAGTTGTTTAACCAAATATTAGGTATGCATCATGGCTTTAGTTTTCATACGTTGCGCCACAGTGCTGCTAACTATCTAGCAATAACTTTGCTGGGCTCAAAAGAAATGATTAAAACATATACAGATTGTCCTTGGGTAAAAGCAAAAAAGATGCGTGATTTATTGTTTGGTGTTAAAGCACGTGCTCATGAAGAGATTATTCAACATAAATGGCAGGTGCTTGCCTCTTGGATGGGGCATAGCAGTATTGAACAAACGGCTTCAAATTATCTTCATGTTTTGGATTTATTAGCAGTCGATCGAATTTACAATTCGCCGTGTATCATTTCAAAAAAAGTCCTAGAACAGTGTTTTGGTCCAGTGAATTCAAGTACAGAGTACATAAACTTAAATCGTTATACTCAGCAGCAGAAATGGTTTAACTCTTATCAGCAAACACAGCCAGTTATGATTGCTGGTCGACAAGAAAAGAAGTTTAGTATCGAGAAGAGTACTCTGACGCCTTTTCAACGTTTGATAAGTTTAAGAGATGGCCGTTCAAGCGAAGATATTCAAGCACAAGAATGGATGCAGCGATGTCAATTTATGAGCACTAAATGGATGGACCCCAAAAATTTTAATTTAAAAACGAAATATGTTAGTAATAAAAATTTAGATGGGGGTTGGTTTGATGAGCTTTACAACAAAGCTAAGAAACTGAAACGTTCTGATGAAATAATTCCTCTCCTTGATTTGCATAACCAACATGATAAGGGGAAAGATATACCTAAAGAGTTGAACGTGGTCAATGCACTTAAGGTATTATTATTATTTGGAAAATTACGTAAAAACTTTCTACATTTTCAATGCATAAAGAAAGATGATGAGCAACAAATTGCTAATTTTATTGCTGGTATAGAGCCAATTATTGGAGATCACCTAAATTTAGACAAACAGAATTATCCAGTCAATCTGGAAGTGCTTGAGAGAACAGTTAAATTTAGTTTTCAAAGAGTTGTTGGCCATAATAAAAAAAATGTTACTCTACTGGTTATATTTAATTTAATGTTAAAAATCATGCAAGAAGATGAACTTTGGTTAAAATAGCCTAAGCAGTTTAAAAAGGGGAATTTAAAAGTTTTAGCATCACAGTTTGATTACTGGATTTTAAACAATAGTGTGAAGATTAGCGCTTTGGTAAATCGATGAGCTAAAGTGTTGTAGTCCAAACTCGATCTGACAGTTACCCATTTTTGAGCTGTTGATTAATTTATCAAAAAAAATCAAGCCACCCACGGGTGGTTTTTTGTTGCGACATTTCACCAGTAACTAACTTTCTTAATGTGAATCATGCTAAGGCAGCGAATGAAGGGAAGCCGTTAGTTGTATTGATGGCACCACAAGAGAAAGATCGTTCGAAGGCTCAAAACCGTTTGTACTGGATTGGCTTAATCAATGGGCTAAAAGTCAAGGTAAAGATAAAGATTACGAGCATCTGTTCTTTAAGAAAAACTTCTTAGCAAAAATCTATGATTGCGATGACGTTGGCCAATACAAGAAAACATTCAAGGCTGTAAGAGAGTTGAAAGATTCTAATCATCCTCTCTACCAAGATGTAGCAAGTGGCCTATGTGAGCTAATGAGCACTACAGACGCAAGTACAGTTCAATTAACCGAATACTTAAACGACATTCATGCTTTCTGTAATAAAAACGGGTGTTATTTGGAAACGCCTGATGATCTTAAGTAGGTGCTTGAATAGTTGCTGATTTCATATTATTAATGTCTCTCACTTTATAAAATGAGAAACTAACAAATGGTAATGAATAATATTGAATATGATGCGGTGGTTGAAAGTGCGAAAATCAAAGCGAAAAGCGATATAACAGTAGCGGTTTTAAATAATGCAGCAAGTACGGGTTTAGTTGCAATTAATGATGCAAGTAAAGAAAAGCTTATTAGAGTTTATCAAAAAACTGCATGATCAGATTGATGAATAATATGAACCGCCCTTAAAGCGGTTTTTTATTGCTAGTAGAATATTTAAGGTACCTTTTCTAATAGGCACATACTATTAAAGTGTTTTTTATTTATTTTTTAGATTGAAAAGATTGCTATTTAAGTAATTTAAATATAAAAATCTTTATTGATTGAGCGTAGTTGTTATACAGGATATTTATAAGGATTTTAAAATGACAATTATCACATTGCTTGATGTTGAGACGAAGAAGAAGGTGATAGTTCGGTCCGTAATAGACCCAATAGCAAGAATAGACAAAAAAGGGAATATACAAATTATTCAAATTCATAAATGGCTAGATGATGAATCTGGAGATTTTGTTGATGAAGACTTATATGAGGCACTCAACAATGGAGAAGTTGGAATATACTTAACTTTGCAGTATATGATCATTGATATTGAAAATTAATTATTTTATTTTTAGTCAGTTTGATATACGCTGAATTATCAGGAGACTTTCCCTTGGGAGATTCTAGGCAGCCAACTTATAAAAGTCTTCGGCCATTTGATTTGGTGTCTTAAAACCCAAACCCTTTTGAATTCTTCGATGATTATAAAATAACTCAATGTATTTTATAATATCTGCTTTGGCTTCTTCTCTAGTTTGATAGTTGTAATGATGAACTAACTCATTTTTCAATATTCCCCAAAAGCTTTCAATCGGTGCATTATCGTAACAGTCTCCGCGCTTGCTCATTGAACCTTGAAAACCATATTGCTCAAGTATATTTCGATATTCATGGCTGCAATATTGACTTCCTCTGTCTGAATGCACAATCAGTTCTTTGGTTGGTTTTTGATTGTGAATAGCCATATTTAGCGCATTACAAACAAGCTGTGTTGTCATGCGCTCATTTAAGCTATAGCCAACCACTTGCTTCGTGTAAAGGTCTTTTACCGCTGCTAAATACAGCCATCCTTCAACAGTCCATATGTACGTAATATCACTTGACCATGCTTGATTTGGTCTAGTCATTGAGAATTGTTGCTCCAGCAGGTTTTCATAGATCGCTCGATTATGGTCACTATTCGTAGTCCTTTTAAAACGCTTGTGTCGCTTACAATACAGGTGGTTCAGCGCTTTTATCTGACGTACAGCGTACATACTCATTTTTATACCCTGAGCTTGTAAGTATTTGGTTAATCGAATATAACCATAGCTCTGCCTTGTCTCCTCATGGGCTATTTTCACCAATATCGTCTGTTGATTTCGTTGAATCGTTCTTTTGCTCACGCCTCTCTTGAGCCAATCATAAAAACATGAAACTGAAACATGAAGTAATCGAGCCATTAAGGTAATTGGAAAAGAATATCTTTTTTGTTTCATATAGGCGTACCTTACTGACTTTCTTTGGCAAAGTACGCTGCTGCCTTTTTTAAAAATTCACGTTCCATTTCAGCTATTTTGAGCTGTTGTTTGAGTTTTTTATTTTCTTCGAGTAGAGCGTTTAGATCAGGTGAATACTGTTTTGTACCTGCTAAAGTTCCAGCCTTTGCTTTGGTATTCCAATTTGAAAGAGTTTGCATTGAAATGCTAAGTTGTCTAGCTGTTTCCGAGACATTGCCTTGATTGGCTTCAATTAATTTGATGGCTTCAGCTTTAAATTCTGTGGTGTAAGTCTTGTGTTTCTTGCTCATGGTAAACTCCTGATGAGTGTGTTTAGTTTACCAAGTTAAAACCTCCTGTTTTTTCAGCACACATCAAAAAATTATGTAGGCTAAAAATAAAACCATTTAAAAAAAGAAATCTTTATCTATTTAAATATGAATATTTGATATTTTTAATTCAATCCCTATTGCTAGTGCTTAAATATTATGCCAATATGAAGTTGGAGATATTTCCGAATAGATATTTCCTATTTCAGGTTTAAGCGTTTTTTTTCGCTAAGTCCATTTCTGAAAAAAAATAGGAAGTGGGCTTTTTTATTTTTAAATATTTCTGTATTATCAGTGTGTTGCTGTAGGTAACACTAAACCTTGTTGATCAGCGCAAATATCAAAAAGGGGGAGCTTGCCTACTAGGCAAGCTTTTTAAATTGATCAACTAAACACAATAATCCATTTCAAAGCTCATTAGAAAAATCAAACTTTCCTAGCTTTTATTCGTACTAATTTATTGAATCTAATCGTCTTTATAATTTTAAAAAATTCCTTAAACTAAAAATGGAAAATTTCTTGTTGCAACATTGTTATAATAGGACTACCTTAAGAAAAAATACTTTATAAAAATGAGGAGCTGCTGAAATGCCACAGTATCTCATGTTTGCGGAAAATGTTTATAACAAAATTAAAGATGAGGAATTATTTTCACATGACTGTATTGAAAATATGAACTTACTTATGACATGTATACGCAGAGAAATTGAGGGAACAGAATTTAAATTAAAATTTAATTTTATTGATTTTGTTGAATTGTTCAGTAGACCATTAGATGAATGTAAAGTAAAAATAGATGTGAGTTTGATTCCTCCTCATAATTCAGAAGGTGAGTATATTTTATGGTTAGCTGGATTTATCGAAAAAATTACAGAAGGTGGACCTAAACCACCTCCGCCTATAAAGAAATTTATTCCAGAGTATATGAGCTTGAAATCTGAATTAGATTTTTTACCTTTAAATGAGGAAAAAATTCAAACCGAAGGTAAAGAAATTACGGATTACTTTAATTCAAAGCTCTATAAGTCAACTTTTAAGAAGTAATACTATATTGCCTGTGAGTTTAGCCACCGCCTAAGGGCGGTTTTTTTATGGGTAAGAATAATGGATTCTACAGAATACTTTTGGCTTACTCGGAAAAAAGAACCTAAAACTAAACCTAAAAGCTGGCCACTGCCAAAGCCTACACAAAAATATCTAGAGGCAGAAGAAGAATTTACTGAAACTTTAGATAATCTGGAAATTAAATATGAAAAGAAATTTCAGTTTAAGTCTACTAAGCACTGGCGGTTTGACTTTCATTTAATTGAGTATCGAATACTAGTTGAAATTGCGGGTGGTCCATGGTCTGGCGGTCGTAAGGGCAAACTTAAAAATAAAGCTTGTAGTCTTGATCGTTACGATGTGGCTGAAGAGATGGGCTACACCGTAGTTCGCATAGAGACAGCTTCAAGATGCCGCATTGATGAGTCTGGACCTTTGCAGTTACGGACTGAATACGCTAGTGAATGGCTAAAAAATTTAAAGAGGCAAATATTTAATGGATCAGATCACACCATTTCCTCCAACTGATTTTATTGACCAAGCAGATGAAGAGGAAGCGATTCGCATAGTACCTGCGTCTGATTTAAAAAATTGGGTAGTTGCTAATTTTCTTACACTTGGTGGACCTTTACATAATCCAGATCATGACCATCTCGCTGAGATGCTTCATGACAATGAGGGGTTTTTGGCTTCTGCATGGGCTTCTACTGCTTATACGAGAACTAAGCGCATGGTGCTCGGCCAATGTGAAAAGGTTATGTTTCAACAAGGCGGCTGGAAGAAAGCCCGTCAAGAGCAGCAAATGCGTGATTGGTTCGGTTTTGTTCCAATTTACTTAATCACTATCGATGCAAGCTTTTGTGAAAAGGCAAACGATAACGAGTTTTGTGCTTTGTTTGAACATGAGCTCTATCACATTGGTGTAGAGCGAGATTCGGACGGTGAGATTATTTACAGCGATCATACTGGCTTACCAAAGCACTATTTAGCTGGCCACGATGTGGAAGAGTTCATCGGTGTTGTTAAGCGCTGGGGAGCTAATGACAGTGTTAAGCGGCTTGTTAAAGTCGCTAAAAACCCGCCGTTTGTTTCTGATTTAGATATTTCTAAATGCTGTGGAAACTGTGTAATTACCTGAGCCTTTTGGCTCATTTTTTTTGCCATGTTTCCTTGACGTACCTTGACGGATAGAGAGAAATGGCGACATTAAACAAAAAGCAGAAACTCTTTATTGTACAATCGCTTGCTGTGTTTAACACCCCTCAAGAAACAGTAAGTCTCGTCAAGGAGGAATTTGACATTGATGTTTCGAGACAGCAGGTAGAGTCATATGACCCTACAAAGTTTGCTGGGAGAGACTTAAGTAAGGAACTCAAAGAAATTTTCGAAAATACACGGGAAGAGTATTTGAGTCAGCCACTAAATAAAATCAGTGGAGCAAATGACATTGTTCAGTTGAAGATTTTAAGTGATTTGCTTTGGACTAAAAAAACAATGTGACCATGACAATTAAGATCGTGGACCAAATACAAAAGATCATGAAAGGGTTTTATGAGAAGAAGGGGGAACAAAATAATAAAGGTGGTAATTCTGAAGCGAACCAAACTAAAGCTGAAGTAGAACTTGAGATTAAAAAACTTGAACTTCTGAAGTTACAACGTGAGGTAAATCCACCTGAAGAGGATTGATGTGTGCTGAAAAAACAGGAGGTTTTAACTTGGTAAACTAAACACACTCATCAGGAGTTTACCATGAGCAAGAAACACAAGACTTACACCAC